>NZ_CP034464.1:2455162-3682743 GCF_003955735.1 Undibacterium parvum
TTTTGCCATCGTGGCCTACCCAGGCATTGCCAAACATAATCCACTTATTCCAGCTAACTACGAACAACTGCTAATCAAGCAGGATCTGAAATGGTCGGCGAATAACCGCGACCGCATTTTAGCCGAGTGGAACAAACGTTACGACGGCAAATCCGAACCTAAGTAAGCTTTAAGAATGGCGTCCGGTCTATTTTTCCGGACGCATTATTTTCCTTAGGAGTTACGCAAAATTGCTCCGGCTAGGCGTACCGCCGAAGACAGTACTTTAGTACGGCAAGGCGGATACAACGACGCTGGGGCGGTTTTGCGTAAGTCCTATCTTTTTGAAATCAATATGACTAAGCGTCTTTCTAGCGATCAAATCGTCGCGCTGTTTGAACAAGCGGGGACGCAGCTTTACGGCGGCGAAGCGATTACCCAGACCGAACATGCACTGCAGGCGGCCTGGCTGGCGGAGCAAGCTGGCGGTGACGACAACTTAGTGATCGCCTGTCTCTTGCACGATCTTGGCCACATGCTGTTTCAGCAAAGCGATGATGAGCTGGCTGAGGGTAAGGATGACCTGCATCAGTTCAGAGTTGTGCCTTACTTGCGTGGACTACTACCGCCAGCGGTGATTGAGACGATACGCCTGCATGTGGATGCCAAGCGCTACTTGTGTCACCACCAGCCTGGCTACCTGGCTGAGCTATCCGAGGCATCGCAGCTGAGCCTGGCGCTGCAGGGTGGGGTCATGGATGACAGTCAAGCCTGCGCCTTTATCGCTCAACCACAAGCCGGGTTAGCCATAGCATTGCGACGCTGCGACGACGCCGCCAAGGTATGCGGCCTGGTGGTTCCCCCTTTGACGCATTACCTGAACCGACTAAATAGCTTGATAGAAAAGACCGCTGCCACATGAATATGGATCACGCACTATCGCCCAACGATGCGCCAGACAGTTGGCTGCGCATCTCGAATATCAGCAAGCATTTCGGTGCATTTAAGGCGCTGCACGATATCAATCTGAATATCCGGAAAGGCGAATTCGTTTGCCTGCTAGGACCTTCCGGCTGCGGCAAGACCACTCTGCTGCGTATCATTGCAGGGCTGGAGGTGCAGGACTCCGGTAGCTTGTTTATGGGCAGCAGTGAGATCGGCAATCTGCCGCCCGCCAAGCGTAATTACGGCATCGTGTTTCAATCCTATGCGCTATTCCCGAATTTAACGGTGGCCCAGAATATAGGTTATGCATTACGTCAGAGTCGTAGCCACAAGACCCAGAGGGTCAATGAATTACTTGATTTGATAGACTTAAATGGCATAGAAAATCGCTATCCGGCTGAGCTCTCTGGCGGTCAGCAACAAAGGGTTGCCTTAGCCCGCGCGCTGGCCACTTCGCCTAGCCTGTTGCTGCTGGACGAGCCGCTATCCGCCCTGGATGCAAAAGTACGTGAACGACTACGTCAAGAGCTGCGTCGCTTACAACAAAAGCTCGGTGTGACCACGATTATGGTCACGCATGATCAGGATGAGGCGATGAGTATTGCCGATACCGTGGTGGTCATGAGTAAGGGGCAGATTGAGCAGATTGGTAGTCCGGAGCAAATCTATCGCGATCCGGCTTCGCATTTTGTCGCTGATTTCGTCGGGCGTGCCAACTGGTTGCCGCTATGCCGTTCGGCGCATGGCGTGGCTACTCTGGCTGGCCTGCCTATCAAAGTAGAGCTGCCGCCCGGTGCGGATAAAGCCAGTCTATTTTGCCGTCCGGAAGACGTAAAAATCGAAACCCATTGGCATGCTGGAACAGACTCCATGATGGCGATCGTCGACCGGGTTGATTTTCATGGCGGACTAAGACGCGCCAGCTTATCGCTATGCGTGGATCGTGCCATGTCTATCTTTGCCGATGTCGGGCCAAATGATGCCGGCTACGCCACACTAGAACCGGGGCGCCGGGTTCCTGTCAGCCTTCCTGCACACAAAGTCCGTGTGTTTGCGGTGGCCTCATGAGGATGGCTGCCATCACTACGATTTTATCGTCCAGACCGCGTTTGTCGGCGTTCCGCAGTGCTGACGAAAAGCTCGCCGTCTGGCTGCTTGCGGGTCTCGCTTTACTGATGCTGATCTTCATCGCTGCGCCCTTGTTAAGCATGTTCAGTATGAGCACGCAAGCGCGCGATGGTGCCTACATAGGACTGGCGAATTGGGCGGCGCTACTGGCCGAACCAAGACTGCGGGTCGCGGCTGGCAATAGCATTGCATTGGGGCTGGCGACGCTGGCCATAGTGCTGCCGTTGGCACTGGCTTTCGCCTTCGCCTTGACGCGTAGCCGCATGGCTGGACGCAAGGTCTTTAGATTGATTGCCTTGGCACCGATGCTGGCACCTTCTTTAATGCCAGCGATTTCTCTGGTGTATTTGTTTGGTAACCAGGGCTTGTTAAAAAGTTGGATGGCGGGCGCTACAATTTATGGCCCTATCGGTATCGTGTTAGGCGAAGTTTTTTATACGTTTCCGCATGCTTTGTTGATATTAACGGCGGCGTTGAGTGTCAGTGACAGCCGCTTGTATGAGGCGGCAGAAACACTCGGTGCCAGTAAATTTCGTCGTTTTATCACGGTGACGCTGCCCAATGCCCGTTATGGGCTGGTGTCCGCCGCGATGGTGGTGTTTACGCTGGTGGTTACCGATTTCGGCATCCCGAAAGTCATCGGTGGACAGATGAATGTCTTGTCGCTAGAGGCCTATAAACAGGTCATCGGTCAGCAAAATTTTAGTAAAGGCGCGGTCATCGGGGTCTTATTGCTGTTGCCGGCGGTATTGAGTTTTATGGTTGAACGCTGGTTGTCGCGCCATCGTAGCGGCCAAATGAGTGGTCGCTCCGTGGTGTATCAGCCGCGCGAAAATCGTATGCGTGATGGGATTTTAGCGCTGCTGTGCTTGCTGGTGTCGGTGTTTCTCTTGGCTTTACTCGGGGTAGGCTGTGTCGCCGCATTTATAAAAATGTGGCCTTACGACATGAGCTTTACCTGGTCGCATTTCGATTTCGATCAATTGGATGGCGGTGGCTGGCAAGCCTTCTATAACAGTATGCGCATGGCCATGCTGGTGACAATATTTGGTACAGCAGCTATTTTTGTCAGCGCCTATTTAGTTGAAAAACTACCAGTGCCAGGCAGCATGGTGGCGACCATACGCAGCCTGGCCTTGTTGCCGATGGCGGTGCCAGGTTTGGTACTTGGGCTAGGCTATGTGCTGTTTTTCAACGCGCCTGGCAATCCTCTGCATTTTTTGTATGGAAGCATGAGCTTGATGGTGCTTGCCACGATTGCCCATTTCTATACCACTGCCCATCTAACACTTAGCACTTCATTGCGCCAGCTTGATGGCGAAATTGAGGCAGTCGCGCGCAGTTTGCAGCGCCCCTGGTGGCACACGTTTGTGCGTGTGAGCTTACCAATGAGCCTGCCCGCCGTGTTGGACGTGGCGCGTTATTTGTTCATTTCCAGTATGACGACGGTCAGCTGTGTCATTTTTTTGTACACCCCAGATACGGTACTTGCCGCGCTGGCGATCCTGAATATGGATGATGCTGGCGATACCGCGGCCGCGGCCGCTATGGCAACCCTGATCGTCATCAGTTCATTGCTGGTCACGCTACTGATGAATGGCGCTGGCTGGTGGCTCAGTCATAAAGGCCAGGCTTGGCGCAACTTGTCGCAACTTCGCCGGTAAACATTAAATTCTCATTCCACAACTATTTTTTTAAAGGTTTAGCATGCGTGATGCCCTACTGCTTACTCCCGGTCCACTCACTACCAGCCTGGCAACCAAGACCGCCATGTTGCACGATTGGGGTTCATGGGACAGTAATTTTAATGCCCTGACCGCCTCCTTACGTCAGCGCTTAGTGGCGCTCATCGATGGTGGCGAGCACTATACTTGCGTGCCTTTGCAAGGTTCAGGCACCTTTGCGGTGGAAGCAGCAATCGGTACTCTGATGCCGCGCGATGGAAAATTGCTCTGTCTGGTCAATGGTGCCTATGGCAAACGCATCGCCCAGCTCACAGAAATAATCGGGCGCCAGGTCAGCGTATTGGATTTCGGCGAAACCGCAGCGGTCGATCCTGCCAGGGTCGCCGAAGCTTTAGTCAGCGACCCGCAGATCACGCATGTCGCCGTGGTCTATTGCGAAACCAGCACAGGCATACTCAATCCTATCACTGCCATTTCTGAAGTGGTCGCGGCAGCTGGTAAAAAATTGATCATTGATGCCATGAGTGCTTTCGGAGCGCTGCCTTTATCGGCCAACAACTTAGACTTTGATGCCGTGATCGCCTCCAGCAACAAGTGCCTGGAAGGTGTGCCGGGTATGGGTTTTGTACTTTGCAAAACTGCTGCGCTGGAACAGGCCAGCGGCCAGGCACATTCGCTGTCGCTCGATCTGTATCAACAATGGCGGTATATGGAACAGACTGGGCAATGGCGCTACACACCACCGACGCATGTGATGGCCGCCTTGATGGTGGCGCTCGATCAGTTTGATGCAGAAGGCGGCAGAGTTGCGCGATTGGCGCGCTACAGCGCCAATTGCCAGACCCTGATTCAAGGTTTGCAAGAGCAGGGATTACAGAGTTTTTTACCTGAAGAGTTGCAGGCTCCTATCATCGTGACGGTGCATGCACCGGCGCATCCGAACTGGAATTTCAGTGAGTTTTACCAATTGACCAAAGAGCGGGGCGTGATCCTTTATCCGGGTAAATTGACTTCGGCCGAGACTTTTAGAATCGGCTGTATCGGTGCGCTAGGCCAGGCCGAAATGCAGATCGCGCTCGATGCGATCGCGCATGCCTTGAAAAAAATGGATATCTGTCTTTAATACTTTTTATTTTATCGCTTACCAACATGACTCTCAACACGACAAACTATCGCTACCAACGCAACTACCAAGGCCCGGTACGTGCCGTTATTTTCGACTGGGCTGGCACCCTGGTGGACTACGGTTCCTTTGCACCGACTCAGGTTCTGATCGACGCCTTCGCCGGCTTCGAAGTCACGGTAAGCTTGGACGAAGCCCGCATTCCTATGGGGCTGGCCAAATGGGATCACATCCAGGCACTCGGCAAGCAAAGTGGGGTAGCCCAGCGTTGGCAGCAGCGTTATGGCCGTGCCATGAGCGACGCCGACGTCGATGCCCTGTATGCCGCTTTCCTGCCCTTACAAATCGAGCGCGTCGCTGCGTATTCCGATCTGATACCCGGCACATTAGCGGTCCTGGCGCAACTGAAAGCACGCGATATCGCTATTGGTTCCTGTTCAGGTTATCCGCGCGTGGTGATGGATAAACTGCTGGCGCACGCGGCCTCGCAAGGTCTGACGGTAGCGCATGCGGTGGCCACTGATGATCTGAAAGCGGGTGGCCGCCCTGGGCCCTGGATGGCGCTGGCCAATCTAATCGAACTCGGTATCGGTGATGTACGCGCTTGCGTTAAGGTTGATGACACGCTGCCCGGCATAGAAGAAGGTCTGGCCGCTGGCATGTGGACCGTAGGCTTGTCGCTGTCCGGCAATGAAAACGGATTGACTTTGGCCGAGATGGATCAATTATCGGCAGATCAAACGGCCGCAAGACGCAATGCCGCCGCTAATCGACTGGCACGCGCCGGTGCGCATTATGTGATCGATAGTATCGCCGATCTACCCGCCGTCATCGATCTGATCGAAGCGCGTATGGCGCAAGGCGATCGACCTTGAATCAGTGCAAACATAGAGTCGCCATTGTCGGCGCTGGCATCGTCGGGCTAGCGCATGCCTGGGCCGCTAGCCTGCGCGGTGATACGGTCACGGTGTATGAGCGTGAGGATCGCGCTAGCGGTGCCTCGGTGCGTAATTTCGGGCTGGGGTTGGTGCTAGGGCAGCCCAGTGGCGACTTGTTCGAACTGGCGCAACAAAGCCGCAGCATGTGGCTGGAATTTTTGACAGAAAGCGGATGCTGGCACAAGGCACAGGGTAGCCTGGTGGTGGCACGCAGCCGCACAGAGTTGGACGTGCTGGAGGCTTTTCAGCATGAGCGAGGCAGTTACTACGGTAGCAAACTGCTGGGGCCAGCAGGCGTCGCCGCACAGCATGCGCATGGCCTAGGCGGATTATTCAGTGGCAGCGAAATTGCGCTAGACGCACGTCAGGCCATCGCCATGTTGGCGGATTGGTTAGCGGTACGCCACGGTGTCATTTTCCAGTACGGGGTGCAAGTGAACCGCATAGATTTGCCGCGCATACAGACTAGTCGCGGGGTAGACGCGGCGGATGAAGTGGTTGTGTGTTCTGGGCATGATTTCAAGACTTTGTATCCTAGTCAATTTGCTGCGCTAGGTATTCGTCAGTGTGCCTTGCAAATGCAGCGGGTCGTCAACCCGGGGATAAGCCTAGGCCCGACTCTCATGACAGGCTTATCGACGCTGCATTATGGCGCTTTTACTGAGTGCCCGGCGCTCGCCGATCGCCTGGCGGCATTGCGGCGCGAAGTGGCACAAAGCCATCCTGCGCTACTGACACACGGTATCCATTTGATCGTGCAACAAGTCGGGGATAGCGGGGATCTGATCATCGGTGACTCGCATGCCGTGGCTGAATCGGTGTCGCCATTCAATCAGGCTGAGATTGATACGATCATCCTCCAGCTGGCGCAAGATCTCTTGCAAAAACCTTTAGAGGTGAGAGAGCGCTGGCAAGGTGTGTATGCCAGTGGCCCCCGTCCTTATGAAGTTTTACAGGTGGCAGAATCGGTGCAGGCGGTGGCTATCACTAGCGGTATCGGCATGAGCATTGCATTTGCGCTGGCGCGGCGCAATCTTTTTCCTTAAGCTATGTCAGAATTGCGCATGAATCAAAATAACATCATCCGTAGTGCAGGCGTGAGCGTCTGGCGGCAAATTGAAGAGGCGCTTAGTGCCGATATTCTGGCCGGCCATTTACATCATCGCTTACCCAATGAAACCGCTTTAGCCGAACGCTTCAACGTTAACCGGCACACGGTGCGACAAGCGATCAAAGCGCTGGTAGAGCGCGGCATGGTCGATGTGCAGCACGGTAAAGGCACCTTTGTGCGGGAAGACCTGATCGATTATCAAGTCGGCCGTCGTACCCGCCTGGCGCACAGTGTCGCCAATGCGCGCCGGGTTGGCGTTAGTCAGGTGCTGCATTGGTCGACGCTACTGGCAAGTGCAGAGCTACGCCAATTACTCGATCTGCCAGCGCAAGCCAGCGTGCTGTGCGTAGAGACGCTAGACGTGGTCGATGACAAGGTGATCGGCGTGTGTACCCAGTATTTTCCATTACCGCGCTTCGCCGGACTAGCCGAACTGTATGCCAAAAACGGCATCACCCATCTCGCCTTAGAACAATTTGGCATTTTACAATTTCAACGTCGCATGAGCCGGGTCACGGCGCGTATGCCGAGTAAGGAAGTGGCTCAGCAACTCGGTCAGCCCAGCGCCTTGCCGATACTGTATGTTGAAACTGTCTACGTCGATGAAGATGCGGTCCCCATCGAATACGGGATTTCGCGTTTTTGCAGCACGGCGGTACAGGTTGTGATTGAGCCGGTTGCTTGAGACTAGCAACGTAGCCGCAGACCGTCAAAAATACCACTGAGCCGCAGGATAAAAATTCTAAAAACCAAGCACGCCAGCACGCATATTCCACGCGGCCTGCAGGCCGGCATGGCTGCAAACCCGCATGGAATATGCGCGATAGCGGTGCTGATTTTTTAAATATCCTTACCTCACTAGACAGTCGCGCTTAAAAAACCGTCAGGCGAATGGCCGCACCCCAATCAGCCATGCGTGACCGTAAAGGGAAAACCATATAAAGGCCGCCAGCGCGATGACGATGACCAGCACATCGCGGCCGATGCCGAGCGCCGGATAGCTGATGCCTGCTAAGCGGTCACGGCGGCGTGATACCGCAAAATCGGCAATCGCCCAGATCAGAAACGATCCAAAAAGTACCAGGTCAGCGAGCGTCCCATTCGTCAGCAAATGGGCGAAGGCCCAGGTCTTAGTCGCGACCAGCATAGGGTGGCCGAGCATCGTCTTGAGGCGATTTCCTGGCACATAGGCGGCAACCAAAAATAGAAAGGCCAATAGCATCAGCGCCGCTGCCAGATGGCGGCCCCAGCTTGGCGGCGTCCATAAAATCAGCGGGCTAGACCGCGCCAGCCCGAAACCCCAAATAATCAATAAGAAACCTGTCGCAGACAAACTAGCGTACAGGCCTTTCCAGGGCATGGCCCCCATGCGTTGCATCTGTGTCGAGCGCCAGCCGTCAGCGAAGATACGGATAGAGTGGACGCCGAGAAAAAGAATGAGTCCTGCAATAAGTATGATCATGCTAGTTGCCCTGGTTGTGCTGCAATCATTGTTGATCGAAAATTAAAAATATTTTTGCCGTCTCTGTAATCTTTGTGATCTTTGTGATCTTTTAGAACAATGCTAACTATTGCTTGCTGCTGGTATTTAAGGCCGCGTCAGCCAGTGTAGGGTGGAGTGCAATCCGCCCGCGACTATTCTATCTAGAGTCCTGGCTCGTGTAAGTGCCAGGCTGATAAAACCTTAGCCCGGCCTTCTACTTGATCCACCGCGATGTTCAGAAAAATGTCGCCCCACCAAATCCTGATGGCACACGCTTGCATCATTACTCGGCGCGCTTACTCGACTGTTTGAGTGCAGAGGCTCCGTAATAAGTTTCCATTTTTTGTTTCATTACGCTATCTTTGTAATCATTGTTTGCCCGGTAAATCAACCAGGCTGTATACGGGAATGCGCCAGCGAGAATGAAGCATAATCCCCACATCAGGCCTGCGGCGAGCGCAAGCCACGCGCCGCCAGGTCCTTCGAATGTGGGGAAACCACCAGTCACGAAGATATCTCCCATCGCTACAATGAAAGCGTTATGTGGAGCGCTGTACATGAGCGCGCCCATCAGCAGACCGCAAAACAGCGCGGTAAGTACAATGCAAGCAGCTATCCGCACTGCTGTGCGCTTCAGTGGCGGGTCAAGGTTATCGTTAACAGACATATATTCGACGTTTAGAGTGGCAACTTGCTTGCCTGTGTTCAGAGAAGAAAGCATCAGGTGATCGGTTTCACGCCGTCAGTAAGTCTTGCATCTAGCAGCGCTGCAACAAAGCATATTACACGAACAGTTTGTCTAGTAAACTGATGTCGCATTAAGAACTTGAGCAATTGTAGCGCTGTCTGTTAAAAGCCCGTAGGCTGGGCTAGAGTTTTATCAGCCCAGCATTTCAATTCACATTGAGCCGGCAATATGAAAAATTTAAATCGATCTTATTGCGATTCCCTAGCAAATAAAAAATCAAAAACGACCCACTGCCAGCGCGCATATTCCATGCGGACTGCAGGCCGGCATGGCTGCAAACCCGCATAGAATATGCGTGAGCGGGGTGGTGTTATTTAAGAAATTCAAAAACGCCCGTTGACTCGACCGTCAGGCTTATTGCTAAATTGCGTGGCTTAGCTACATCCGTCCCACGCGCCAAGGCGGTGTGATACGCGAGTAATTGCAGGGCTCTATCGGTGCTATCCATTGCGGGGTCGGTCGTAGGTGAGGCATGCTTCCACTTCGAATAACGATTTCAATTTTGGTGCTTGCATCGCAGCAGATCATGTCCGCTCAGGGCAGTTTTCGGATTACATTGGCCGCACCCTGCTGAGCCGCATTGTTCCGTTTTGTTCCATATTGAGCGGGTTCGAAGTGATAGGTCGAGTCGTCAGTAATAGCAGCTATTTATGTCTAGCCGATGACGACAGTAGTGAAAAAATTAGATGTGACACTCTATATCCTTGCTGCCTAAAAAATCATCAATCGTGTTTCAATACCTGACGAAAAATTTCGTACACAGCACTAGCAAACGACGATTCATCTTCCACTATTTCAAGGACCTCCCCATGAAATCAGCACTAAGATTGACAGTACTCGCATCTGCATTTTGTATCGCTCTTCCCGCTTTAGCTTTTCAGCAAGAGACCCATCGTCGCATAGCGATGGATGCCGTCAGCTTCATGAAAAACAACCCTGACAAAACCAACTACACCAAGTTGGCGGCAGGTCTGGCACGCGCCGGTTACACGGTAGAGCAATTTGCCACCGCCATGGGGCAGGGCGCCTACGATGTCGATGATTTCGCCGACACCTATATCTGCGGCGCCACCACTGGTAATTGCCAGTTGGCACCAGTCTGGGGCGCAGCGCAAAGCATCGTCAAGTACACGTCATACTGGCATTTTCAAAACCATACCGCAGGACCAGACGTGCATGGCAATCCTTTTGGCGGCTACAACTATGCCAAGCTGACCGTGGCCGGCGACATCGATAATCTGGCCGCTGCCTGGTTGGTCGGTGATTACCTGGATGATGGTGCAGGCGGGCTCAAGGGCTGGTTCGGCGACAGCAGCAAATACAATACCTATGGCATCACCGAGGCGCACTATCGTCACGGCGGCAACTCTAATGTTAATCAATATGCTGATTTTGAAAAAGCCCCATTTCAGCCTATCGACAATCTGGCGCAGTACTGGTTTCAGCAATTTTTGGCCAAGCCAAGTCTGCAGAGTCTGGGCTTTGTGATGCACTCCACCGATTTATTGCAACCGCATCACACCTGGACTACTTCGGCCAAAAACCACTCAGGTTGGGAGCAATGGGTCAACGATTATTACTATAGCCAAAATTTGAATGACGCCAGTCTGGTGAACGCCGCGCTGGCAGACTTTAATCCGCTGGCAGCCAATGCTACCGACATCCGTCCCTTGCTGACTGAAGGTGGTACTTACTCGTATCGCGTGGGCGGCATAGTCTTGTCGTCGACCGATCAAAACGACAGGGTACGGGTAGGCAAGCAGGTGGTACCGCACGCGATTGCGATGGTCGTGCACGTTTTGAATCGCGCCGCCGAACGTCTGTCCAACTAAGATGAAAAGGATAGGCATGCAGGCCCCGTTATTTCGACATTTGTTTCGGCAATTGTTTCGACAGTTGTTTCGACATTTTTTTCAACATCACTTGCTACAGTTTTTCCGGCAAGGCTTGTTGTTCTTAATGACGGTGCTTGGCCTGTGCGCCTACCCCTCTTTTTCTTTGGCGCAAACCGCCACGGCCTTGCATGAACCAAGCCTGGCGGCGCGCGTCAATGGCGTTGCCGTGCATAGGTTTACCCTGGACGTGATGGCTTACATGGCGCAGTTATCTGATCCAAAAACTTCGCGCGCCGTGGTGCTCGAATCCTTGCTGGCGAATCGCTTGCTGGCGCAGACTGCGCGCCGCGACTTTGCCGAATATACGACACCCGCCAGCGCCAATCGGGTCGGCTTTGCCGCCGAAGTGGCACTCGACGATCAGCTTAGCGGTACTTTGCGCACCGTGTACCGCGATACGATTGAGGCAAGCATCAAAACTCTGGCGGGAGGCAACCTCAATAGCCTGGTGCTAGAGCGCGGAAAACTCGCGACGGATCAACTTGATCTGGTGTTCGGGCCCAGCGACAAGGTCTTGCTCGACTACCAGTTAACTCCGTCCCAATTGAGCGCTGCCAAACGTCAGATGGTCTTGCGCAGCAGTCTGGCCACAGCTAGCAGTATCAGTCTTTACGATATTTTCGTGCGCCAGAATGTACAGGGGCGGGTGGAGTTTTTTAACCGTAACCATGATTACATGCAGCAGCAGGCGATGTTATTGCTAGGCAATCTGTATCTGCAGCAATGGGCCAATCAGCGCTTTGGTGCCGATGCCGTGGCCGACTTGCGGCTGGCCTTGTCCGAGCAAATCGAAGTACGCGCCCTGATGAATTTGCACGGCGTAGGCGCCGACATTGATTCCGAAAGCCAGCTCCTCAATCGCTTGGCAGCACAAGTTACAGCGGCCGAAGTGCAAAGCTATTTTCAGTCGCATAAGGAAGAATTTAAACGCATCGTTTCGGTTAAGGCGCGCCACATCCGTAGCGCCGACGAAGCCAGTGCCAGAAGCGTGATTGATGCTGCCGCCAAAGGCGCAGACTTTAGCCAACTGGCGCATCAGTATTCTAAGGCCGCCGATGCAGCGCAAGGCGGCGATCTGGGTCTGATTATGCATCGTTCAAAAATGAGCTGGCTAGAAGAGCTGGCCTTTATGCAGGACGTGGGTAAGGTCTCGCCACCGTTTCGTGCCGCGGTTGGTCCTAAAGAGCAGGCATACTGGGAAATTGTATTGGTTGAACAGCGCAAGGAAGGCTATCAAGACCCCAAATCAGAAACCGTACGCTATCAGGCTGCACGCGCGCTGGCGCAAGAAAAAGCGCTGCGCCAGATCAGTAACTTGCGCCAGCAATTACTAAAAAATGCGAAGATAGAAATCAACCGCCAGAGCCTGGGATAAGCGACGCATAGATCAATGACTGGCGAGAGCAAAATTCGTAGAAAAAACCAGTAGAAAAATTCATAGAAAAAGCCCATGCAACGCAGCACAAAAATCCTGATCGTCAGCAGCGCGGTGATAGTCGCAGCACTGCTGGTATGGCAATGGACGGAAGCCGACAATGCGCCGGAAAACGTCAGGCAAATCAGCCCGGTGCAAGCGCCAGCGAGTAGCATAGCCGACAGTAAAGCCCGCGATCTTCCCCTGCAACAGCAAGAACCAGCAGCAGTGCAGCGGGTAGCCTTGCTGCCTACCGGCAGCGAAATGTCGGCTACCCAGAGTTTGCTCGATACCAGAAACGGCGATCCGCGCAGCCCGCCTGTGATCCATAACACCGCAGAACCAACGCTACCCAGCGCCGACGAATTGGCCGACCCTAAAGCCTATCAGCAATACGAGGCGCGCCAAAATATGCGCCTGTATTCTTCCTTTATAGACGCAGCACAGACAGAAGTGCCGCGTCTCAAAGCCGATGTCGCGCGCGCCCGCGAAGTGGGTATCGCAGCGGCCGACATCAGCAAAGTGGAAGAAAAAATAAAACGTATAGAAGCAATGCAAGCGCAGTTACTGCGCGATCATCCGCAACTACTGGCGACCAGCCCAGAGAAAAAATAGACGACCTCGGGAATTGATAAGCCCCGACTATTTTTTAAAGGCGCGATCAAGGCACTTACAGATGCATGTTGTGCGCATGCAGACTTCGGCATTCGAGTAAATTTAACTTAGCTGGTAGGCTGGGCTAAAGTTTTATCAGCCCAGCATTTCAATTCATATTGAGCCGGCAATATGAGAAATTCAAATCGGGCTCATTGCGATTCCCTTGCAAATAAAAAATCAAAAACGACCCACTGCCACTGCGCATATTCCATGCGGCCTGCAGGCCGGCATGGCTGCAAACCCGCATAGAATATGCGTGAGCGGGGTGGTGCTATTTAAAAAAAACAAAAATGCCCGTTGACTCGACTGTCACGCTTATTCCTAAATTGCGTGGCTTAGCTACATCCGTCCCATGTGCCAAGGCCGTGTGATAAGCGAGTAATTGCAGGGCGTAATCGGTTCTATCCATTGCGACGTATGTTGTAGGTGAACAATACCATGCGGCGCAATACGCCTGCGGCTATTGACTACTTATTGCGGGTTACGGCCTTATAAGTATTTTTTTAAAAAGAGCACAATTAGTTTTATTGTGTTTTTGGAAGTCACTCTGAGAAAAATTGATTTCTCAACGAATTTTGCAAGTTTTGGGCCATTTTTCCAGTACCAGTTAATAAATTTTCTTCCGGCCGGAGATCGATTTAAAACGTTATCTCTAAATATTCGTAGAAATATGACATCGGGATGGTTTGGGTTTTCATATGCTGCAGAGGCGACAAAACAAGTTGCTCCTGACTTACTTTCAATGTGCATGTTCCCTGCACCTGTTTTAAAATCAGACCTTACTGTTTGTCTTGTTGTTCGACCTCTTTTTTCGAGCATCTCGAAAGTTTCAATATGATCTTCTGCGACTTTTTTTCCGAGAACATAATCCATATTTTGTTCTCGATTTTTAACTTCTAATCGCAATGCTTCTTCACCCGCCTTTTGCATTAAATCGGTAGATTGGCTCTCAGTTAATCTGCTAAGCGATTGCTCTATTAAAGACCCTGCTCGTAAGCCATTCCCATGTAATTGAACTGCTCCATTGTTTTTTTCTTGCACGGGGAATTCATTTTTATCACTCATTTAACAATCCGATTAGCTCTATATTTAATTGCTTTTACAAGAATATTTATTCCAATTTTTGCCAGGCTAATTAAAACTGGATGGCGAGAGGTGATTTTGGCAAAATTTTCGCCATTGTTGTAATACCAGACCACGAAGTGTCTTCCCCATTTTTGCTCAATCAGAAATTGATCTCGCCAACTTCGCAATATCTTTGTTTCTGGCGCATTTTGGCCAAAACAGACTGTGGCAACAAAGCATTTTGAAGGGCTATAGGCTATGACATTTAATCGTCCTGCAGGCATGTCAACAGAGTATGTCGCTGCTTGAACCTGTCCAGTTGAAATCGTTTTCTGTAGTAACGCAATTTCTCGTTTTGCGGTAGCCCGAATCATGTCATTCTCTAAACTCTCAGCTTCAGCCAGCATTGCTCTAGCTGAAGTAATATCGTCGTCAAATAACCATTTTGCTGCGCTCATTACATGTGCTGGCAGGTGAACCAACATATGATCATGAGACATTGACTCTAACGTTTCCTCTAACTCCGAAAAGCCTTGTGATGGCGCCTTAACATTAATCCTTATTGTTTTAGTTCCAGTAAATTTTTTGTGATGTCGTAGGACTTTTTGTAAAATTGAAAAACGTTGTGTTGAATCTAGATATGGAGGGACTAGTTCGACAAGGCGCTCCATTGTCTGTCCGGAAAGTTTTGTTGTTTGATCTTTCCATTTAGGATATGTTTTTCTCGCGTATCTCTCAGCAGAATCCCCATAAATTGAACCATAGTCCGAAAATAGTTCGTCTATAGCTTCGTCGTCAATAATCAAAAATGCTTGTTTAATTTCCGATACCGCACTTCCGAATAGTGCAGATAGCATAGAGTATTTTGAAGGGGTTGAGGAAGACCCTCTGCTTCTTGATCTCCAACTCCGATAGCTTCGTCGTCGTCCGTAATAGCCCATATTTATTTCAATTTCTTATTTTTTTAAAAATGATGTTCTAACATTCCAAAATATTGAAATGAAAATGTATCAATGAATGATAAAACTGACCCTAAGGTTTTTTTGTAGAGGTTTTATTATTAACCGCGGCGAACTATTGCCTCGTTAAGCGCAGCAACAACTTTGTTTAGGTAATCTCGTTGATACGTTACAAGCGCGCTGCTTTCGCCGCTGGCTGT
Organism: Undibacterium parvum; assembly: GCF_003955735.1. Classification (NCBI taxonomy): domain Bacteria; kingdom Pseudomonadati; phylum Pseudomonadota; class Betaproteobacteria; order Burkholderiales; family Oxalobacteraceae; genus Neoundibacterium; species Neoundibacterium parvum. The sequence goes on from NZ_CP034464.1 coordinate 2,470,493, forward strand.
AGCTAGCATGACGTGAAAGACTGTCTTTTGCTTGTATAGAAAAAAACCCGCAGCGAGCATAATTAAAACTCCAATAAATGCTTGCGCACCTAGGCATAGTAATCCCACCAGTAAAACCAAAATACCACCCAGTCTGCTTGGTTTCTTTTCAAACGCTTTCACTGATGTCACGTTGCTCATTGCAAACGTTTGGCTTCCTGAAATAAAACGTGCATTTGTAACTTTGACGTCCTCATATTCGAAATATATTTTTTCTTCGTTCATTTTGAAAAACCTTCTGAGGTAATGTGTAATTAGATCGTTCTACAAAGGCGCTGCGGATGGTCAATCATGACAGTCTTTCCCATACGCCTAGCTAGAACGGCATTTGTAAGCATGTCGTGCCAGCTCTGCTTCTTGCTACTAAAAGCTAGCTATAAGTAACAAATTGAAACAATTTTACATATTAGCAATTTATTCGATATCTGAATAGAAATATTACTAACAGCACTTGTTTTTAATTAAATACCGCAATTCAGGTCGTCTGATTTCTCCTTATTTTGAGACAAGGCAATTTCTTATACTTCTCCCATACAAGGAGAAGTTCACATGGCAGGAATCACACTCGCGCAAGCGCAGGCACAGGCACCGCTGGATGCTTATCTGGCGGCAGAAGTTGCCGTACTCGGTAGCCAGTCTTATGAGATTGCCGGTCGCAAACTCACCCGCGCGCATCTCGATTTCATTCAAGAAGGCATTACGATCTGGAGTAACCGGGTAGGTCGGGAGTTGTAAGGGTAGGTCTTGCGTTGACGTATTCCGAGTTTTAACTCAAAGCGCAAGACGTAGCTCGTAGGCTGGGCTAGAGTTTTATCAGCCCAGCATTTCAATTCACATTAAGCCGGCAATATGCGTAATTTAAATCAGGCTTATTGCGATTCTACTGCAAATATAAAATTCAAAAACGACCCCCTGCCAGCGCGCATATTCCATGCGGGCTGCAGGCCAGCATGGCTGCAAACCCGCATAGAATATGCGTGAGCGGGGTGGTGCTATTTAAAAAAATCAAAAATTTTCTTAAAACGTCTTACTCGACCGTCACACTTTTTGCCAGGTTGCGTGGCTTATCCACATCCGTGCCGCGTGCCAGTGCCGTGTGGTAGGCCAGCAATTGCAAAGGTACTGTGTGCAAGATCGGTGACAGCATGCCGTAGTGTTCTGGCAGGCGTATCACGTGCACGCCTTCGCTAGGCGTGATGCGTGAATCGGCATCGGCGAAGACGTAGAGTTCGCCGCCGCGTGCGCGCACTTCTTGCATATTCGATTTAAGTTTTTCTATCAGGCCGTCTTTTGGCGCGACGGTGACTACCGGCATTTCTTTGGTGACTAAGGCCAGCGGGCCGTGTTTCAGTTCACCAGCCGGGTAGGCTTCGGCGTGGATGTAGGAAATCTCTTTGAGCTTGAGCGCGCCTTCCAGGGCAATCGGGTAATGCATGCCGCGTCCTAAGAACAGGGCGTTTTCTTTGCGGGCAAATTCTTCTGACCAGGCGATGATTTGCGGCTCTAAGGCCAGCACCGCGCTGATCGCTACCGGCAAATGGCGCAGGGCTTTGATGTGTTCGGCTTCTTGCTCGTCGCTGAGGCGGCCTTTGCTTTGTGCCAGAGTTAATGCCAGCAAGAACAGGGCTGCCAATTGCGTGGTAAAGGCTTTGGTGGATGCCACGCCGACTTCGACACCGGCGCGTGTAATGTAGGCCAACTCGCATTCGCGCACCATGGCGCTGGTGGATACATTGCAGATGGTCAGGCTGTGCGGCATACCCAGACTGCGGGCGTGTTTTAAGGCGGCCAGGGTGTCGGCAGTTTCGCCGCTTTGTGAGATGGTGACGACTAGGCTACTTGGATTCGGGACGCTGTCGCGGTAGCGGTATTCGCTGGCGATCTCGACGTTGACCGGGATTTTGGCGATGGATTCTATCCAATATTTGGCGGTCATGCCGGCGTAGTAACTGGTGCCGCAAGCGAGGATCAGTACATTGTCGATTTGCTTGAAAACGCCAAAGGCTTTGTCGCCAAACAGCTCAGGCATGATGGCGGTGACGCCTTCCAGCGTATCGCCGAGGGCACGTGGCTGCTCGAAGATTTCTTTTTGCATGTAGTGGCGATACGGGCCGAGTTCGGCTGCGCCAGTGTGGGCGTGCACGGTGCGCGCTTCGCGCTGGACTTGCTTGCCATCGGCGTCGACGATCCAGACGCGTTGCAATTGCAGATCGACGACGTCGCCTTCTTCCAGATAAATGATCTGGTCGGTGGTGCCGGCTAAGGCCATTGCGTCGGAAGCTAAGAAGTTTTCACCCTGACCGAGACCGACGATCAGCGGCGAACCGAGTCTGGCACCGACTACGCGGTGCGGTTCGTCCTGGCAAAACACGGCAATCGCAAAAGCACCGGTGAGGCGTTTGACGGCTTGTTGTACGGTCTCGAACAAGTCGCCGCTGTACAGGTGATCGACCAGATGGGCGATCACTTCGGTATCGGTCTGGCTTTCGAAGATGTAGCCTAATGCGGATAATTCGGCGCGCAGCTCTTCATGGTTTTCTATGATGCCGTTATGTACCAGGGCGATGCGATCGCGTGAAAAATGGGGATGGGCATTAGCGGAAGACGGTACGCCGTGGGTGGCCCAGCGGGTGTGCGCGATGCCGGTAAATCCGGCCAGGCCGGTTTCAGCTACCTGCGCCTGCAACTCAGAGACGCGCGCGGTGCTGCGTGAGCGTTGCAGTTTGCCGTCCACGTGCAGAGCGACTCCGCAAGAATCATAGCCGCGGTATTCCAGACGTTTTAAACCCTCTAGCAAGATGGGAGTGATATTGCGTTGTGCTACTGCGCCGACGATGCCACACATAGGTAATTCTCCGTGTCAGGGTTAAGGCAATACGCCTGGCAGTGATGCCTGGCTGAAACTGTATTGCGCTTATCTCTAGTGAAATGAATAAATTTAAACAAGTAGCATCATGCTAATGCAGATGGTGTAAAATTTCCTGTCAATATTTGCTTGTATATGACTGAATATTCTACGACTAACTTGATATGATTAATTATTTCAAATATAGATAAATATTTAGATTAAATTTCATAATTATTACATCTGTGTTTCAATTTTTACAAATTTAGCAGCAGTTATAGGAACCGTGATGCTACTCGACGATTTGGATAAGAGAATATTGCAGCAGTTGCAGCAGGATGCCGCCCTCACTAATCACGCCCTGGCGGCGCTGGTGCATGCCTCGCCGCCGACTTGTTTGCGTAGGGTTAATCGTTTGATCGATGAAGGCGTGATCGCACGTCAGGTGGCGATCTTGGCTGCCGAAAAAATCGGGCCCAGCCTGACCGCGATCGTTGAGATTACGCTCGATCATCAAGCCAGTGAGAGGCAGACCGAGTTTGAACAACTGGTGGCGCATGAAAGCGCGGTGCAGCAATGTTACCGGGTCTCACCGGGGCCAGACTTTGTGTTGGTGATACAGGTAGCGGATATGCCGGCCTACCATGCACTGGCGCATAGACTGTTTGCGACGCAATCGAATATCCGCAATGTGCGGAGTTTTTTTTCTACCTTGCGCAGCAAGTTTGAGACGCGGGTGGATGTGCCGTGATGTGTTGCTCTTATCGCTCGTATTGTGCTTGTCTGGGCGCTATTTTTCTGTAGAGCGCAGCGATCGTATGCTTTCTTTCAGTACTTCTGAGGGATACGCGCGTTGAAATCCTTTCCACGCCAGATCTGAATTCACGGAAGATTCTAATACTGTCCGCAATTTTTTGCGGTCCGCTTCAGTCAGAGAAATTTTCGAAATATAGACGCCACTTTCACCCCATGGTAATTCGTTCAATGCTTCGTATCTCAGTTTATCCAGCATGTCTGCCACCCGATTATCGCCAATGAGCGCGCCGTAAAAAATCGAAGGCGCCATGATGCTCAGAAAAGTATTGTTGGTTTTTAAGGTGCGCGCCACCGACAAGGGATCTGGTTCTAGTATGAGTCTTTCGCGTTTGCTCATTTCTATGATTAAATTTTGATAGCGCACACCGTAATCGAAACCTCGCACCAAGACTAATCGTAATTCAGGGCTATCGAGTAAGTCTTGAAAAGAGCTGATGGTGGGACGATTTGAATTGTATGAAATTAAGGTGGCGCGATTGCGTACCAAGGGGATAAAGATGCCATATTCGTCCCGCTGCGGAGTCTTACTGGCAGGGATAAGCAAGTCAGCCTTGCCCATTTTAAACATCACTTCCTGCCGCGCCCTTGGTACCACTGAAAGTTGAAAACGACAATCCTCAGTTTTTTCCAGCTGACGTAGTATGTCCGGATAAATACCGCCGATCTCATCACCACTCGTTGTGACGCTTAAGCCAGTCGGCGATACCGGTACATTGATCAGGCGTGAACAATTGGCCGCACTGATCAAAGGAAGCAGCAAGCTCAAAATAAGAATTTTCTTATGCATAGAAAAGAAGTGTGTCCTTGTAATACAGGCCCGATCGGTTTTTTTGCGCAAGCTATTTTTGCAGAGGTATCAGCGGTCGCATACTCTCTTTGAGCATATTATCGGGATAGTAATGCTGGAAGCTTTTCCAGACCTGGCCAGACTTGGCAGCCTGTTCTAGCAAGGTTGTGAGCGTCGTTTTGTCGGCCTCGCTCAAAGCAGCTTTAGATAGATACATGCCGCTGTCGCCCCAAGGCAGTTCATCGATGCTCTCGTAACGTATTTTAGGAATCAGGTCCTCGATGCGTGCATCGCCGCTCATGGCGCCGACTAAAATATACGGCGTCATAATGGTCAGATCGGCACCGCCGGCTTTGAGTATGCGCGCCACCGAGGTCGGGTCGGCCTCAGTGAGCAAACGTTTTTGCTTACTTAATTCGTTGATTAAAGCCATATAGCCAGGACCATAATCGTAGCCACGTACCACCACCAGTCGTAAAGATTTTCTATCGATCAGATCTTGCGCGCTGCGTAGCTCTGGCCATTTTGAATCTATCGACATCAGCTTGGCACGGTTGATAATTAAGGGAATGAAGATGCCATGCTGATCGCGTTGCACGGTTTTTTTGGCCGGAAACATCAGATCGGCAGTGCCGTTCTCGAACATCAGCTCTAGCCGGGCTCTTGGTACTACAGAGAAATTAAAGCTGCAGCCATTTTTTTCCGACATGCTACGGAGTAACTCAGGGTAGACACCACTGACGCCATCTTCACCAGTTGTCACGCTTAAGCCTGTGGCCGCCACCGGGACATTGATCACGCGGGTACAGCCAGCAATGCTGTTGCCAGACAGGCATATCAGCAATGTCAACAGCGTCGCAAGGTGAGTGAAATCTACGGTTTTGATTCTTCGCATTGCTTACCTCTATTGCCGTAAATAGACATCGTAGGGAAACCATATACCTGAAAAAATACCCGCTCAGTTCGAGTATGCGCTGTTTTTTTGCCGTTTGACTAGCACTCTTTAACACTATTTGCTCCTAAACTGACTGTGCTTCTGCAATGCCTGCATGCGCTTAATTTAGTAAAAAAATAGGCGAAATCAAGTCTGGCATGTGCTTAGTTCATTGCCGATCCTATCAAGACTGAGATGAGAGAACATTTGTTAGAGGGAAACAAATATTTATTAATTTTTGTTGTCTCAAAGTATTTTATATAACACAATGTGATTGCTATTTTTCAATTGATTTAAATCAAGCCTTAATTCCTGAGCCAGGAATACCAAGTCATTGAAAAAATAGATGGATGGAATGTTCACTCAAACCAGCGCTTCCTTATCAAACATAACAAGGTCTATGCCCATGTCACAAACGCAGTTTTCACTACTCGCCAAAGAGCGCACAGTCGCTGGCGAAGGATTTAATCGATGGCTGGTACCACCAGCCGCACTCGCCATCCACTTATGTATAGGGATGGCTTACGGCTTCTCGGTATTCTGGTTGCCTTTATCGAAAGCCATAGGCATAGATAAGCCTGTCGCATGCGCCAAAGAGATGAGTATCTTTGCCGAGCTGTTTGCCAGTAATTGCGACTGGAAAATCTCTACCCTGCAGTGGATGTACACCTTGTTTTTCATTTTTCTGGGTGGTTCGGCTGCCTTATTCGGTAGCTGGCTAGAGCATGCCGGTCCGCGCAAAGCCGGTGTGGTATCGGCGCTGTGCTGGTGCGGTGGCTTGGTGTTGTCGGCCTTTGGCGTGTATACCCATCAGGCTTGGATACTCTGGCTGTCAGCCGGAGTAATCGGTGGTATCGGGCTTGGGCTGGGCTATATTTCGCCAGTCTCGACCCTGATTAAATGGTTTCCGGATAAGCGCGGTATGGCGACCGGTATGGCGATCATGGGTTTTGGCGGCGGCGCGATGATAGGTGCGCCTATGGCCGATTGGCTGATGCGCCATTTTGCAACGCCGACCTCGGTTGGTGTCTGGGAGACATTCCTGACTATGGCGGCGATCTATTTCGTCTTCATGATGGCCGGTGCCTTTGGTTACCGTGTGCCAGCCACTGGCTGGACACCTAAGGGTTGGACCCCGCCAGCTGCACAAACTAGTAACGCCATGATTACCTCTAAGCACGTGCATGTGAACAAGGCCTGGAAAACCAAGCAGTTCTGGCTGATCTGGGCGGTCTTGTGTCTGAATGTCTCGGCCGGTATCGGCATCCTCGGGATGGCCTCGCCTTTGCTGCAGGAAGTGTTTGCCGGCAAACTGATCGGTCTGGATATCTCGTTTAATGATTTGAACTCGGATCAAAAGAAACAGATCGCTACCATCGCCGCTGGTTTTACCGGTTTGCTGTCGCTGTTTAATATCGGTGGTCGCTTCTTCTGGGCATCCTGCTCTGATTACATAGGTCGCAAAGCGACTTACGCGGTGTTTTTTGTGTTGGGTTTTGTGTTGTACGCATCGATTCCTGGTGCTGCTCACGCGAATAATCTGGCCTTGTTTGTACTGGCTTTCTGCATCATCTTGTCTATGTACGGCGGCGGTTTTGCTACGGTGCCAGCTTACCTGGCCGATATGTTTGGTTCGCAAATGGTCGGTGCCATCCACGGTCGTCTGTTGACCGCATGGGCTACTGCCGGTGTCCTGGGACCCGTCTTGATCGGCTATATCCGCGAATACCAGATTGCCAATGGCGTACCAAAAGCCCAGGCCTACGACGTCACCATGTACATCCTGGCAGGCTTACTCTTGCTCGGTTTTATCTGCAATCTCTTGATACGCCCAGTCGCTCCATCGGTGTTTATGACGGATGAAGAATTGGCTGCTGAACGTCAACTGGCGCACGATAAAGTGGTCGCTAGTTCGCTCACTAATTCGCTCAATACCAGTGCCGATGCACCGGTGGTTGGCGCGCTTGCCGGCAATCCGGCTACCGTGTATCTGGCCTGGCTGGCGGTTGGTATTCCTATGGCTCTGGGGATCTGGATCACGCTGCAAAAAGCGGTAGTTTTGTTTAAGTAGTATTATTCACGGCAACGTGAAGTACATTAGTTAAACGGTATGACGCTTTAAAAAGATCGTCTGCATTTTGAGACGATCTTTTTTTCTGCGCCATGCATTTGAGTTTTTTCCTTGGCTTATTCGTGCATATTGCGAGACGATTTACTAGACAAACATGACAAAAAAAACTGTAAAGTTATATCAGCGTCCGGCTGGTGGTTGGGGTGGTTTGAAGAGCGTTGCGCAGCATATTTTTGAGCAGGGCATACCGGCCAAAGGCGCACGCACCCTGTTGTCGGCGAATCAGCCAGATGGTTTCGATTGTCCCGGCTGTGCCTGGCCGGATCAGGATCATACTTCGACCTTTGAATTTTGCGAAAACGGTGCCAAGGCGGTGGCTGCTGAATCAACCGCCAGGCGCGCTACGCCGGCCCTGATTTCGGCACAGACCCTGGCGCAGCTCACTCTGCGCAGCGATCAGGAACTTGAAGGCATGGGGCGGCTGACTCAGCCTATGCAATACGACGCCGCTAGTGACAGCTATCAGGCAGTCTCTTGGGATGCCGCTTTTACTTTGATTGCCAGTCGCCTCAATGCACTGGCCTCGCCTAACGACGCGATCTTTTATACCTCGGGCCGTACCAGTAACGAAGCGGCTTTCTTGTACCAATTATTTGTGCGCGAGTTCGGCACGAACAATTTTCCGGATTGCTCGAATATGTGCCACGAACCTTCCGGTTTTGGCATGCGCGAGGCAGTCGGCGTGGGCAAGGGTACGGTGCAATTAGCCGATTTTCATGTGACCGATGCGATCTTTATTTTCGGCCAAAATCCGGGCACCAATCATCCGCGTATGTTGGGCGAATTACGCTCGGCCTCCAAGCGCGGCGCTGCCATCGTGTCGTTTAATCCGCTGCGTGAACGCGGTCTGGAAAAATTTCAGAATCCGCAAAGCCCTATCGAAATGCTTAGCGGTGGCTCTACCCCTATCTCGTCCGACTATTTTCAGCTCAAGATAGGCGGCGATCTGGCCGCCGTCAAAGGCATGATCAAATATGTGTTGGAGGCTGACTCGCAGGCGCAGGCGGAGGCTAAACCGCGTCTGATCGATCTTGAGTTTATTGCGGATCACACGGCTAATTTTGATGCCTTTATGATTAATGTGCTGAGCGAATCCTGGGCCGTGATCGAAATCGAATCTGGCCTGAGCCGCGCCCAGATTATACGCGCGGCGCAGATCTATTTGAACGCCAAGAGCGTGATTGCCTGCTGGGGTATGGGCATTACCCAGCACAAGCATTCGGTCGCGACCATACAGATGATCATCAATCTCTTGCTGTTGCGTGGCAATATTGGGCGCCCCGGAGCCGGGCCTTGTCCGGTACGCGGACATAGCAATGTGCAGGGTGACCGCACCATGGGGATTTATGAAAAACCGCGGCCAGCGTTTTTGGATAAACTGGGCGCAGTGTTCGATTTCAGCCCACCGCGTGAACCTGGTTACGACACCATCGCAGCGATCGAGGCGATGCTGGCACATAAGGATAAAGTGTTTTTTGCGATGGGCGGCAATTTTGCCACCGCCACGCCGGACACCGAGGTCACCCATCGTGCCTTGCGCAATTGCGCCTTGACTGTGCATGTCGCTACCAAATTTAATCGCAGTCATTTGGTGCATGGACGCGAAGCCTTGATTTTGCCTTGCCTGGGCCGCACCGAGATCGATATGCAGGAAAGTGGGCCGCAGGCAGTCAGTGTCGAAGATTCTATGAGCATGGTGCATCTGTCATCCGGCATCAACGCGCCCGCTTCTGATGATCTATTATCAGAGCCCGCCATCGTGGCGCGCCTGGCCGTGGCGACCTTGCAGCAGCGCAGCAAGACACCGTGGCTGTGGCTACTGGCCGACTATGATCGCATCCGCGATAAAATCGCCGCCGTGTTTGAAGACTTCGCCGATTTTAATCAACGCGTGAAAGTGCCGGGCGGTTTTCATTTACGCAATCGTGCGGCCGAGCGCGTATGGGAAACGGGCAGCAAGAAAGCGAATTTTTTCGCGCATGCAGTACCTGTCGATCTGCCGATACACCGCGCCAGACTGAGCCAGCAACAGCCAGTATTTAACCTGGCGACGATGCGTTCGCACGATCAGTACAACACCACCATCTACGGCATGAACGACCGTTATCGTGGCGTGTTTGGTGAGCGCCGCGTGCTGTTCATCCATGCCGATGACATTGCGCAACTCGGTATGCAGGCTGGAGACTGGGTCGATTTACAAAGTCTAAGTGACGATGGCGTAGAACGCATTGCGAAACGTTTCATGCTGGTCGCCTACAATATACCGCGCGCCTGTCTGGCGGCCTATTTCCCGGAGACGAATAATCTGGTGCCTTTGTCGAGCTTTGCAGATTTTGCCCGTACTCCCAGTTCCAAGTCGATACCGGTGCTGATCACGCCACATGTCGCAGCAGGTTCGGGAGTTTGAACGTGAATCAAGAAGTGAAGCAAGAAGCGAATCAAGAAGCGAATCAAGAAGCGAAGCAGCCAGTGAAACTAGCTGGCACGGTAAGCATTCCGGTAGTTGATTCCTCGTCTGCCGATTCGTTCAGCCTGGCCGGTTCATCGTCCAAAGCAGAGCGCAGCCCGCAACTGCTGATGCAAGCCTTGTTAAACGAATTGGCTGCCCACAGCGAGCCGGTTTCTATGGCACGTTTGTGCAAACGTCTCGGTGTGCGCATGAGCAGCCTATTGCGCTGCGTGGCGGCTTTAAGTGAGGATATCATCGCGGGCGTCGCTGGTCTGGGTTTGCTGCAAAGGCTGCAGCTGGGCGAGCGCGAGCTACTACAATTGACCGATAAGGGGCGAGCCAGTCTAGCTCGGGTTGAGCCTGAAGTTGAGTCTGAATTTGAGTCCGCAGTTGGCGCAACTCAGCCGGTTCAGGTACGCAGGCATACTGTGAGTGGCGCAGGCCCAGCGGTGATTGACACGGTCGCTGAAGAAGTGCCGGTGGCCTTGGTGTATAACGGCATTTCGCATGCCGTGATGATGGCCAGTCCGCTGGCGCTGGAAGACTTTGCCATCGGTTTTAGTTTGTCGGAAGCAATCGTCGATAGCTGTCGGCAAATCTACGACATAGAAATCATCGGCAATGCCGCGGCTGCGGCTGGGCAAGGCGTGGAATTGCGCCTGACGATCGCCGCAGTATGTTTTGTCCGCTTAAAAGAAAAACGGCGCTTGCTGGCCGGCTCCAGCGGCTGCGGTATCTGCGGCATAGAAAGTCTGAAGGCCTTCGAAGCGGCTCTGCCGGCACCTGCCGCGCTCGATCTGTCGACACGCTTGAGTGCGACGGCTTTGCTCAAGGCCTTCGCCGCAATGCCGCAATTCCAGACCATTAATGCCCTGACCGGTGCCATGCATGCTGCCGCCTGGGCTGATCTCGACGGCAATATTCTGATGCTGCGTGAAGATGTCGGGCGGCACAACGCCATGGATAAGCTGATTGGTGCCATGGCCATCACCGAACAGCAATCTGGGCAAGCGCGGCCAGCGGGCTTTGTCATGATGAGCAGCCGCGCCAGTTATGAACTGGTACAAAAAGCCGCGCGCGCCGGTATGCCGGTGTTGGCGACGATCTCGGCGCCGACCAGTCTGGCGATCAAGATCGCCGCCGATGCCGGCATCACCCTGATCGGCTTCGTACGCGACGCCAGTTTCGTCAGCTATACCCATACTGCGCGTATCCTCGCACTTCAGGATTAAATATTTAAAATGGCATGCCGCCAACGCGCATATTCCATGCGCTCTGCAGGCCGGCATGGCTGCAGACCCGCATGGAATATGCGTGTCCGGCAGGGGGATAAAATTTTTCTGAAATTTTGTAACTGTTCAGGTCGCTAGGAAAACGCCCTCTCCCGCTAGCGGGAGAGGGTCGGGGTGAGGGTGGTTGCGCAACGTTTGCTTTCAAATAGCTGATGCGCTAACAGTATGAAAAATCAAACATTGCGCTCAATTTGAACCACCCTCATCCCAACCCGCAAACAGGAGAAGGGCTTATATAGCGACCTGAATAATCACGAAATTTTTCTAGCGCGCACTGCCTGCGCTCGCTGCTGGGTGTTAATTCGCTGGCAGCGACTCCCCGCACGCGGTTCGCGGGTAGAATCTATGTCAGACCAACAAAAAGGATGGGTATGAACTGGTTAATACTTTCTATCGCTATCATTGCCGAAGTCATTGCTACTTCGGCGCTCAAAGCCTCCGAGGGCTTCACGCGCTTACTGCCCTCCTTATTGGTGGCAGTGGGCTATTCGATTTCTTTTTACTGCTTGTCGCTCACGCTTAAGGTGATACCGGTAGGCGTCACTTACGCGATTTGGTCTGGAGTCGGTGTGGTACTGGTCTCGCTGGCGGGCTGGTATCTGTACGGGCAAGCTTTGGATTTGGCCTCGGTCATCGGCATTGCGCTGATCGTCTGCGGGGTGATGGTATTGAATCTTTTTGGCAAGATGAGCGTGCACTAAATTTTTCGCTGATCAAACATTGACCCTGCTTGGTTTGACCTCATTTCAAAAAAATTGCGGTCGCACTCAACACGAAAGCCTTAGAGCATGAAATTGAACGAACAAGAGTTAAGTCAATTGAGCGAGCGCACTCTGGCGCACTACGATCAGAATGCCGAAGATTTTTTTATTGGTACGCGTGAGCATGACGTGCGGCAGAATATAACTGCCTTGTTAGAGCAGATACAAAGCGCAGCGCCATTGCGCATCCTCGATGTTGGTTGCGGCCCAGGGCGTGATCTGAAAACCTTCACAGAGTTGGGGCATGTTGCGATAGGTTTGGAAGGCAGTGCGCGCTTTGTGGAAATGGCACGCGCGTATAGCGGCTGCGAAGTCTGGCAACAGGATTTTTTAAACTTGAAGCTGCCGGATACTTACTTTGATGGGATGTTTGCCAATGCGTCTTTGTTTCACATTCCCAGCCTATCATTGCCGAAAGTATTAGGGCAATTACACGCCAGTCTCAAGCCAGATGGTGTGCTATTTAGCTCAAATCCACGCGGGAATAATCAGGAAGGCTGGAATCGTGAGCGCTATGGCGTCTATTATGATTTGGCAACCTGGCGTGAGTATATGCAGGCCGCTGGTTTTATTGAGCTAGCGCATTACTACCGTCCGCCTGGCCTGCCGCTAGAGCAGCAGCCTTGGCTGGCAAGTGTCTGGCGTAAACAAGGCTGAAGCTAGTTTCCCAGCGTCTGTTTATACACCGGACCCCATTGCGGATGGCCGACTTCTTTTTTACTTAAGACAAAACTGGGATCGACTGCGCGCGCTGCAGTAAAGGCGCGTTTGCATTCTTCTAAACGCGAACTGGTACAGTAAATAAAGGCTAGGTATTTGTGCGCCAGCGCCGCGTCTTTGGGGACGGTAAAACCAGCTGCCAAGGATGCACTCAAAGACTTTTCAGCTTCGGCATATTGCGCCTCTTCATATGAGCGAATTCCGGCTAATAATGCTTTTTCTGCTGGACGGGCGGATAAGTCGCTCAGACCGATTTGTGCTTCTGGCGCGACACAGCCAGTGAGTAATATCGATAGCGAGCTAAGCAGAACAGCCGTGCATGTTTTAGAAATGATGGACAACTTTGATTTCTTTTTCAGTGTTGACGTCGATAGTGACCGCATAATTATCGTCTCCATTCTTTATTTCAATTTTGTGTTTGCCTACTGGCAGACTCAATTTATTCAGTGGTGGTGCTACGCCCTTATTTTGTCCGTCTACATAGACTTCACCCCAAGGCGAGACTGCAATCGAGACCGTCCCAATACTGGCCACTATTGCCTCGGGTTTGCTCACCGTGGCAGCCAACTTGGCTTTGTTTTGCTTGGCCAGCAAGGCGGCAGCGGTTTTGGCTTGCGCGGCACTTGTTTTGTTTTCCGGCAGCTCTTGAGCGACGGGGATACTGGCAGCTTCAGGCGCGACCGGCTCAGGTAATTTTGCCAATTCTGGCGGTGGCTCGCTTACGTTCACGGCACTCGCCGTTTGCTCTATGACCGGCACTGCGGCTTGGATTATTTCAGCCGGCTGTTTAGGGGCTTTCAGTGCGACCCAGAGCACAGATCCCAGCACTAGCGCTGCGGCGCCTAGATAGGAGATTTGACGTTGGCTCAGCTTGTTTGGCGATTTGGCATGTCGTTCTTGCGCCAATCCCGCATTTTCTGAGCCGGGTCTAATAAGATCGGATTGTTGTATGCGCGCAATGATGCGCTCGGTTCTTTCTTTTTCCAGATAACGGTTAAGATCACGCGCCATTTCCGCAGCACTCTGATAACGGTCTTCCGGTTTTTTTGCCAAAGCCTTGGCGGCGATGCGTGCCAGCCGCAAAGGTACGTCGGGCTTGATTTCTTGCGGTGGAATAGCTGGCTCATGAATAATCGCACGCAGCAATTCTGGGATATCTTTGCCTTTGAATGGCAACTGGCCGCACAGCAGTTGGTAGAGCACCACACCCAGCGAAAAAATATCGGTACGCGCGTCTACCTCTATGCTTTTGGCCTGCTCCGGTGACATGTAGTTAGGCGTGCCTAGCAGGCGCCGCTCCAGCATATCATCGTAATCAAGCGTGGAATCGGCATCGGCCAATTGACGAGAGGCACTGGCAATCCCGAAATCGAGTACTTTGGGAGCACCCTTCTCGGTAATGAAAATATTAGCAGGTTTGATATCACGATGGATCACGCCATGCTCATGTGCGTAATCGAGGGCATTGGCGATACGGCCAACCAGATCGGCAATATGTCGATAACTGAACTGATGCCCGCTTTTGAGCATGTCACTTAATTCTTTTCCCTCCAAACGCTCCATGACGATAAACAATAAATCCTCAGTTTTGTCAGCGTCATACACCGTCACAATGTTTGGATGATTGAGACGGCCGGCGGCTCTGGCTTCTTGAATAAAGTGTTTTTCAAATAACTGCCGTTGATCTATCGACAGTTGAGGATTAAGAACTTTAATTGCTACCTGGCGTCCTATCAGCGGGTCACGAAACAGGTACACGATACCAACTGAGCCATGTCCGATTTCTGATTCATAGACAAACCTGCCAATACGACCTTTAGGGATCAGCACGGGATTGGATAATGAGGCAAGATGCAGGTCAGATTTCATGGGCGTTAGCATAACCCTGAAACACACAAATTTCCAAATAGGAAAGCATATTTAAGGAAAAAAAATACATAAATAATTGCAAATTGCCGCTATTTGAAACAAAAATGAAGCTGACCGTTTAATATATTTAAAGAGTATGCTCTCGCTGCGATTGCGTATCTCTATAGCCTGGCGATTCCTTGGTGTTAATTACACTATTATTGAGAGTAACGATCGGGTAATATGAAACATTCTGCGTAGTAAAATTTCCTTTATGCCTTTTTCTCAATAACGCATAGGCAGATATTATTTTTCAATCAGAGTTCCTTATCGATGAGGAGGGTAAACAAAAAAATGAAGCTAACAGTAGCAAGTATCGTATCAATTTTCGGCGCGTTTTTTGCCTTAAATCCCTCTTTTGTACACGCAGAATTGTATAGCTGCAAAGATGCGAGCGGCCGCCTTATTACTTCGGATCGGCCGATTCCAGAATGTGCAGAACGTGCAGTCAAAGTGATGAGGAATAACGGCCAGTTTCAAAGAGAAATTCCTGCTCCGCCGACAGAAGAGGAAAAACGCAAGGCGCAAATAGAACAAGAAAAACAAAAAAATGATGCGCGTTTGGAAGAGCTTAAGCAAAAAGAAGAACGTTATTTACAAGCCCATTACAGCAGCGAAAAAGATATAGAGTTGATGCGTAATCGCTCGCTGGATGAGTTACGCGAACGCATACGTTTAGGTAAAGAACAGATGAGCATGGTGACTCAAATTTTGGCGCAACTGCAAGCAGAGCAGCAAAATAATACAAAAAGATCCGCAACTGAAGTTTCAGCTCTTCAACATAGGGCCAGCGAAATGGAGCGTTCGATCAAAAAGACTAAAGGCATCAATGATGCGTATGAAGCGGAGTTAGTGCGTATTAATGCGCAATATGATGAAACTTTAAAACGCTACCGAGAAATAATGAATAAAAAAAGATAAAAGGTCCACGCAGGACCTTTTATTTTTTAGCGCCTGTCATTCAAGACTAAATAAAATTTAGCATTTTATTTGTCGCAACAGATTTGACTGGAAGTGCGGGAGCGATAATCGCTGATGAATTGATCGAAATCACCGATTTGTGAGGCCTCCATATTCTCTTGTTCTAGCAGAGAAGTTTGCGCCAAAGTGTGGAAGTAATCCGCTTCTTGTGCACTTGGGGGGCGCGCTCTGAATTGATCCGCCAGCTGCTTGCTTTGTTTGAGTGCAAAATTTGCGTACGAGCCTCCTTCAGCGCGTATCGCTTCCACTACATGTGCGGATGGCGTTTGTTCAGGATCACGCAATTTTTCAATTTGTCTTTGCATGCTATTCGCATGCACGCTGTCGCCGCGCTGCTGGTCCAATAAGGTGGCAACCGGTGCGAGTTGTTCTAGTAATTCTAAACCCCAGGCTTGCAGACTAATTTCGTCTCCGCCCCGTCGTAATGCTAATCCAGGACGCCGCCCCTGTTTGACCGTTAACGCAAAATTTTCGGTGTTTTCATGGCCTTCAGCATTACTCGTTAAAGGGCTATCATTCAACGCACAAAACAACAGGAAGACATCAAGAAAACGAGAGGTTTCCAGGCTAATGCCTAAGGGCTCGAAGGGATCGACATCCATGCAACGCACTTCTATGTATTGCACACCACGACTACAAAGTGCTTCTACCGGGCGTTCACCGCTACGTATTACGCGTTTTGGTCGTATCGTGGCATAAAATTCGTTTTCTATTTGCAGCACATTCGTATTAATTTGCACCCAATCGCCATTTTTTTTAGTTCCCAGCGCTTCGTAAGGCGGGTAGGCCTGGCGCACTGCGCGTGACAAGCTACTCATGTACTCGAGTAAGGTGTTATACGGCGGCACCAAACCATCTTGAGCATTATTTTGATAGCCCAAGTCACTCATACGCAGACTGGTCGCGTAGGGCAGATACAGGGTGTCGTCAGACATGCTATCGAGTTGGTGCGGGCGGCCACGCAGAAATTCTGTCGATAAGGCAGGTGAGGCACCAAACAAATACATCAATAGCCAGCTATAACGATGAAAATTACGGATCAGAGCGACATAACTCTCTGACTGAAAATCTTGCGCTTCACCAGAAATTTTCTCTTCTATTTGTAATAACTTCCACAGATCTTCGGATAATGAGTAGTTGTAATGGATGCCGGCGATACATTGCATGCTCTTGCCATAACGTAGCGCCAGCCCACGTCGGTACACATGTTTGATCATGCCTATGTGCGAAGTGCCATACCAGGCGATAGGTATCTCCGCTTCTGGCGGCAAACGACAAGGCATGGATTGGCTCCATAGCATCTGCTCGCCCAATTCCGTATAGGCAAATCGATGAATTGCATCCAATTTTTCCAGCGCTATCGCGATATCTGGCTCGGCGGGCGTTATAAATTCTAGCAAGGATTCTGAGTAATCCGTGGTGATCAATGGATTGGTTAGCGCAGAACCGAGCGCACGTGGATGCGCCGTAGTATTCAATCTCCCGTCACCATTCACACGCAAGGTCTCGCGTTCTATGCCGCGCAGGCCTTTAGATAGCAACGGACGATGGGCTGGGCTGGCTAGTAGTGCGAGTCGGCGTTTTAATAGGTCGCTTACTGGTTTGTTCAAGGGGAATCCTCAGTGGTTTGCGATTTTTGCCACGAAGAGTGTGGACAATTTCACGCAAGGATAGCCGAAAAATGAAAATCGGATTGGCAACGGCCAAAGTCGTCAATGGCACAGCTTGGCATTCTAGGTAAAACTTGTCGTCTTTTTTACGCTAGCATCAAGAAAAAAGGAGCGCATGTAGCGCCCCTTCATTGTATAGATCAAATATGACTTACTCTTTACGGACGAATAGCCATAATTTTCCTAAATCGGCGCTGCCATCAGTCGCTTTAAGACTCTTCATCACTTCAGTGGCCTTCGCTCTGTTTCCTGCTTGCAGATACGCCATACCTAAGTGAAGTTTGGCTTCTTCTGGCGCCTTCAAGCCACCTTTTGCTATTCCTTGCTCAATCAACTCTATGCCTTTTTCTGCTTGCCCTAGTGTCACATAGTTGTAGCCCATATTCACCATGCCGATACCATTTTTCGCCGCCTTAGCCGCGGTTTCACCTGCATCCAGCGTTTTAGCATCGTCCGTTGCTTGCTTGTTCACTTTGTCGCGCATTTGCTTATGTTTTGCAGCATCTTTACCCACACCCAGCATATTCGCCGCGTAGCCAGCATCGGTGATTTTCTTTGCTTCAGTTGGTAAGCCCGCTAGCAACGCCAGTTCTGTCATTTCTACGTATTGTGCAGCTTCTTCCATATTATCGGTTGTCAGCATCAGACGATACCAATCTAGACGCAGGCGATCAGAAAATCCTGGCTTGTTTGGCAGTCTATACAGCAGATCGCCCCAATATTCTTTCTTCGGATAATATTCAACCATGCGCTCAAGTACCGAGGCATAGCCCACATTATCTTTCAGTTTTAAATAGCAGCTGATTAGCAAATGCAGTTTTTCGTGAGTTGGCACGCGATTGGCCAGCGCGTCTTCCTGCAATTGTTTATTCAGTTCTGAAATCGCAGCTGCAAAATCATTCTGTAAGTACATGGTGCGCGCCAACAGGTCACGCATCGCGACACTGTCCTTATTCAAGGCTAAGGCACGCATAGTCCATTGCTTGGATTGCTCATACTTTTTTTCGTTGTAAAACGTGCCAGCCATGCCTTCGGTATACTTAATTTTATCAGCGGCAGTAATAAAATCACTATTAATCATGCTGTCAAAAGCCTTGGCCAGCATCTCATTGTCGCCCATGCTAGAAGCGATTACGGCACGCATGCGGGCAATCGCGAATAGCTCGTAAGGCGTTTTCTTTTCAAAGGCCTCAATTGCTTCGAGTTTACTTAATGCTTGAGGGTAGTCTTTGTTCGTGATTAAGGTTTGAATTTCAGCAAATGGCTTTCCCATTTCTGCACGTACTGATTCCTGCTTGGCGGTCGCGGCTGGCGGGGTTTCTGCCATGGCTAAACTCGACGTTAGGGCAAGCGTAGCAGTACCAATAGCAAGCAGTAATGCTAAGGCGATAGGTGTTTTTTTTATCATGGTAATAATAAATGAGTGAACCGTTACTGAAATGGATGAATCTACCAGGAGCTTTAGATTTTTGATCAATTACTCAAACGGTAATTCTTCCCCTTTTTTAAGCCGGCTATTATAGCCGAGCCTGCTTAGAAAATCGGTGTCGCGCTTTATGTCCATTGAATTCTACTAAACTCACCAGTTGCTAGAGCGGAATCTGAATCTACTCAGATTTGCACCAAGCGATAGTCCATGCGCCAATTTTCTCGCGCCAATTGCGTTGCGAAAACGTATGGTTGGCAGCTTCCAATGTTAGGCAAGTTACGCGTGCCGCCGACATCAGTTTCTTCCATTCGGGGGAGGAACTACTTAAATCAGAAAATTCTTGTGCAGTGAGATCATTGGTGCAGAGAATACACAACACTCTTCCCTTAAATTGCCGTAAATCTTGTAGCAATTTATTTGGGAGGGGGGCGCCTGATTCTTGTTTGCTTGGCGTATCGATTTCCACATTTTTCCGATTGGCCACTAGCTTTAGCACTTGATGTCCTAGAGAGCCCAATGCTGAAATTGGATTAAATTGGCCAGTTACCATTTTCTTCCAAAATGAGAATTCAAGTAAACGTTGCAGGTAGTAATGTTTGAGGTAGGCTTTGGCCATTCCTTGCTCGGTTCTAACCCAGGGATTGACTAAGACCACACCACTAACGCGCGGATCTTGATGAGAATAATGCAGCGAAGCGGTAGCAGCATCGCATAAGCCCCATAACACGACCTCCTGCAATTGTTGTTCTTGCTGAAAAAAACAATCAAGTGCAGCGCGTATATCTTCATCGATTTGGGTAAAGTCTCGCTGCATCCCCTCACTATCGCCCATACCCCGATAATCAAAGCGCAGGACGGGAATACCTTGTCCAGCCAATTGCCTTGCCAACAAGGTAAATTGCCTATGGCTGCCAATTCTATATTGTGGTCCACCGACGACGAATAGTACGCCACGTCTGATGGCTTGTTGTGGCTTGCTGAGTATGCCAGTGAGTCTTGCGCCCTGACAATAAAAAGTAAGTGCAATATCCTCGTATTGCATTTATCGGTCCCCTTGCAAGAACACTTGCACCGTACTCGCGATAAGTTCCGGATTGTTTTCTATCTCTTGGCTTGCCCAAAATTCAGCGCCAGGAATTTGTATTAGACGTACTTCAACTTTTTGCTGAGCCCATGAATCGATGACTTGTTTCTTTGCTGGTGAAATTTCCACTCCAGCAGTGGGCTGAAGCTCTAGCCAATCTACACGAAATTCCAAAGGTAAATAGTCAGCAATTTTTTGCGCATCAATAGCTGCAGCCAATTGGGGGGGGAGTTCATATCCGCCAATTTCTATCACTTCGCCAGCCAAAAGCGCGTTGCGGATCGCCTGAGTGCCGCTAGTCATGTCCTGTTTTCCGCTCAGCATATCACTGGCTAAACGTAGCCTTAAAAATTGATTAAGTAATTGGCGACCGTTAATTGCGGGTTGCCATAGGACGAGCTGGTCAATCGGATATTTATCGATTTTTAAAAAATCTAAGGCAAGTAATGCGCCTAAACGCAGACCTAATAAACTGATGGGTAACTGTGTACGTTGGCTCAGGTACATATAGGCAGCAGCCAAGTCTTGCCGCCAACTTTCCCAACTGCTGTCTCGCAACTCGCCATGACTATCGCCACAACCATCCAAATCGACTAGCAATACAGCGTATCCATGTGATGCCAAAGTGCGCGCCAAGGTGCTTAGCATGTGCCTAGACTTATTCATCTCTTCTGCAAACGGCGGCACCAATAGAATTGCCCTGCGCGCTGTTTTCGCATTTTCCATACTATGGTAGACACAAAATCGTTTGCCTAAATTGGTCTCTAGGAAAAATGATTCGATCAACACAATAGCCATTAAATGAGCTTACTATCAACAAAAGTGCTGAGCGTACCTAGTGTTTCAAACACCTGCCCATTGATTTCATCATCCTCAACATCAAATCCAAAGTGCTCTTCAAGTCGGCTAATGAGACTGATTACTGCGATTGAGTCTAGCTCTGCGTAGGCACCTAATAAATGGGATTCTGCGTTCATAGCCTGCCCAGTTATACCAAGATTAAGTACATCGATAAGGATGCGTTTTACTGTATCAATAGAATTCATAGATTCGTTAGGTTTGATGGGGGCGTGTTTTGGGTCTAATCTAAGGTAAGCCAGTTACTTGATATTAGTGACATAATAAACTTGGGTTAATAATGTACGTATTTTGACGTGGAACGGTGTTTTTTTTATTTTGTAGGATAAAAAAAAGCATTTTTTTTAAAATAGCGTGTCGATATTTTTTACATTAGCCAAATTATTTCTATTGAAAATAATTAAATTATATATAAATCAAAGACTTATGAGTTTGGCATAAATATTGCTTTTATTTATATTTGTAAAGGCCGGAATATTTTTCTGATATCAAAATAATCTCTGCATAATATTGGCAGAAATTCATGATACAGTTTACTCCAATGCTGCAATAAAGGACTATTTTGCGTTTTACTGGTCTGCATATATATTTGAGGTGAGTTCATGAGTGAAATTGAAAAACAAACAGAGGCAAGCAATAATGCAGCGGATACGCTGGTTGCTCCTGCCATGGCTGTTGCCTCAAGCTCCAGACGCAGATTAATCAAGTTGGGTACGACTGCCGCCCCTATAGTCGCCACCTTGGTCAGTAAACCTGCGCTTGCCTGGCATTGCAAAAGCCCTTCGGCATGGGGTTCAGAAATTTTGAATCCAAAAACTAGTTTGGCTACCAATGCAGGCCATCAGTCTTACCCAGATGAGACATGGTATATTTCAAATTGGTGCAATAACACCGCAAGAAGCTCAACTGGGAATGCGAGTCCTCCTTGGACTGCCTTGAGAACAAAATACACGACGCTGAAAAACAACGCGCCTAGCAATAAGACTACGAAAACTTCTTTCGATTACACTTTATGTACTATTGCTGAATTGCAAGCTGCTGTGGCTGGTTTAAAAGTGGCCGGAGCGAGTCCTTCTGCGACCGTTAAATCGGTGCTAACGTCCGGGTCAGATCTGCAAAAATCAACGATAGTTGCGCAGCTCAATTATTTGATACTTTCTCCTTTGCTCAAAAATCAAATGGAAAAGTGTCTGCCTTCTAGTGCGTTGCAACAAATGGCTACGGGCAGTTATAGCCCTGCAGGATCCGGTCAGACATGGGATGCTGCAAAAATCAAAAAATTTCTATATGATAACTATATGGCACGTTAGTTCTTGTCGCATATTATAAAAAAAAATCCACCACTTTCCCCTTTGTGGTCACTCGCTTCTCCAGCTCAGCTTTGTATTCGAGTATGGGAGGACGATGAGACCGCTGTTGTGTATGATGCTAGATCAGGCGATACTCATTTGATCGAGCCGCTTGGTCTCGCAATCTTGTCTTTATTGAGAGACGAGCCGCACAACATTGCATCCATAAACTTACAACTTACCTCCTTGTATGCACCGGAGGATCACGTATCAATCTTTGATCTCATCCCTACAGTTTTGCGAGATATGCATGATGTCGGGCTTATTGTCGAGATCCCCGCTTGAAAGTATCTACTCTTACTCATCCAGAGCTCGCAGTTTTATTAAAACGCGGCGAACTGTTGTTGCCCTTGGGTCCATTTGTCACCCGCATTAAAACAAATGTGCCAGCACTTATTGAAAATATCGCCCTAATGTATGCTGACTTTGAGCTGGTTTCGAAGGATGCATTTGCTGATTTTCACGTCGAAATAAAATTTGAAGCTGGATTTCGACGCTGGGTAAAACCCCAAGCTCGATTCTTTTTTGACGGACGCCCATCTTTCACAGCGTTACCGGTTGAGCAAGCACCTGCAATGTTGGAGTGGGGACTTAACTGGTGTATTGCGGCGCATAGTCATCAATTTCTTATCATTCATGCGGCAGTGATTGAGAAAGCCGGGAAGGCCATAGTCTTGCCCGCGCCACCAGGATCAGGAAAAAGCACCTTATGCGCCGGTCTAGTAATGCGCGGTTGGCGTTTGCTTTCTGATGAGCTAGCGCTCTACGATATGAGCTCAGGTAAAATTTACGGTATGGCGCGGCCAATTAATTTAAAAAATCGCTCTATCGAGATCATTCAGCAGTACGCACCAGATGCCGTACTCACGACGTCCATGTCAGATACCACCAAAGGGACCGTTGCTCTAGTCCGCCCGCCCGCCAATAGTGTTACTCGTGCAGCAGAAGCAGTTATGCCAGGGTGGATCATTCTGCCCAAGTATTTAGATGGTGCAGATGCCGAGTTAACATCCTGTAGTCGTGCACATACCTTTATGTTGATAGCTGAGCAATCGTTCAATTACGATATTCAGGGGCGACGAGGTTTTGATGCAATTGGCGATTTAGTGGAACGGTCGCAATGCTATCGATTTTCCTATAGCAATTTGGACGATGCGAACCGCTTGTTTTCAGATTTGCTTGAGAGATAGAAAATGGAGCGCCAGCGAAATTTGATTACGTCTGTCTTATTGCATCCTCAGATGTTGCACGACTTAACTATGCTCGATTGGGATCTGTTAATACGTCAAGGTAGAAGTGCAAATCTTTTGGGCCGTTTAGCGCATAGACTGGAGCAAGATGGCTTGCTCGAGCGCGTTCCTGAAGCTGTGCGTTTTCATTTATCCTCGGCATTGCAGATGGCGAATCGACAGGAAATAGCCCTGCGTTGGGAAGTTGAGTGTATTCGACTTGCATTAATTGAAACAGAAACTAAAATCATATTATTAAAGGGCGCTGCTTATGTCATGGCTGGGCTAAATGTCGCATGTGGTCGTACTTTTTCAGATGTCGATATTTTGGTTCCTAAAAGTAAATTAGGTCATGTAGAAAGCGAGTTGATGATACACGGATGGCAAGGAGGGCATCACGATGAGTATGATCAACGTTATTATCGTCAGTGGATGCATGAATTACCCCCAATGCGTCATATCATACGTGGCACGACTATCGATGTTCATCACACCATTTTGCCTGAAACAGCGCGTGTAAAGATCAAGACCGATGCGCTCTTTGAATCAAAAACGATATTGCCAGGACAGACAAATTTATATGTTTTTCAAGCCACTGACATGTTGCTGCACAGTGCTACGCATTTATTTCATGAAGGTGATTTTGAAAAAGGCCTGAGAGATTTATTCGATTTGGACAGTCTATTCCGACAATTTTCTGGTGATCCTTGCTTTTGGCCGCAATTAGTACCGAGGGCGATAGAGTTGGGTTTGACGCGACCATTATTTTATGCGCTGCGATATTCTGAGATGATATTGGAAACACCTATCCCATCAGAGGTTCAAGCTGCCGCTAAAATAGGCTCGCCAGCTTTTCTGACGCTTTTGTTAATGGATAATTGCTACCAACGAGCCTTAGAGCCAGTACACCAAAGCACTTTCACCTTGAAAATTTGGGTAGCAAGATTTGTATTGTATGTGCGCTCACATTGGATACGTATGCCATTTCAATTATTGGCATATCATTTGGGGCGTAAAGTTTTTAAGCGAGCGTCTGTTAAAGAAGAAGAAAAACCAAGCACAGGACTAGAACTTAAAATGTAATTGAGTCGGTGCGAATTAGCTGTTTTATGTAATGGGATATATAAAATGGATATTTTTTTTCACTGCATAAAGCGCAATTCGTGGATATGGTTTTTTGTCGCGCAACAGTTTTTTCTGTTAGAAGTTTGGGCGTTCCAAGAGTCTAATGTACAGAATTCATCTGAAGAGTTAACTGAATTAGCACGCCGATACGAAAATGCAGAAGGCGTTTCCAGAGACTATCAAAGGGCATTCGATTTGTATTGTCAGGCCGCGAAAGCAGGCTGGCCCGAAGCGCAATATGCTTTGGCGTGGATGTATGCAAATGCCCGCGGACTCGCTCGTAACGATCAAGCAGCGCAGCAATTATTTCAACTTGCTGCCGAGCAGGGTCATCGCCAATCTATGGAGTTGATTCGAGGTATTGAGCGAAATGACGTCAATGCACTCCCCTCCTGTCTTTTTTTCGAAGAGATAGTTCCAACTACCAACCACAAGGCAATTTCAAAATATGAATACCCTCAAGGTAAAGTAAGTGAATTGGTCAGTAGATTGGCTCCGCGTTATGCGATAGATCCTGCTCTGGCAATGGCGATAATTTCTGTTGAATCGCATTTTAATGAGCGCGCAGTCTCCTCAAAAAATGCCCAAGGTCTAATGCAACTGATGCCCGATACCGCTGAGCGTTTCGGTGTTAAAGACGCATTTAATCCAGAACAAAATATTAAAGGCGGTTTGGCCTATTTGCGGTGGTTGTTAGCTTTTTTTCGCGGTAACGTATCGCTGGTTGCTGCCGCCTATAATTCGGGAGAGCGCACGGTTGAAAAATATCATGGTGTCCCGCCTTATCAAGAAACTATAGATTACGTTCAAAAAGTGATCAACCTCTATCAAAAAACCACACATCCGTTTTTACGAAATATCGTTTCCCCTCCGTTTTTTCTCACTAGTAAAAAATTGTAACCCCGCAATTCCCCATTCAAAAATCATAGCTGGAATGGTCTAATCACACTTTTAGTAAGGTGGTCTTATGTGGATAAACGTGTTGCTAGGAAAGCGAGATTTACTTACTCCTTATTTTAAGTTTAAAAAGGAGTTGCGCGGAAATCTGACGTCAGTGTTGTTAGAGAATATATTCCGGCTTCGATATGAAGTGTACTGTCTGGAGTGTCAATTTCTTGCGATCGATGATTTTAAAAATGAACAGGAAAGCGATGAGTATGATGATTGCTCTACGCATTTCGCAGCTTTCACTTTAGATGACACTATCATTGCTACTGTTCGGTTGGTGCAACCGAGCTCCGAGCAAAACTATCCGTTTGAAAATCACTGTGCAGTGTTTGATACCTATCTTATGCCCCCCAGAGATATGACAGGTGAAGTGTCGCGATTGATCGTAAAGAAAAGCCATCGACGTAGGCAAGGTGATTCCATGCAAGGTGTAACTCGTGAATTTCGTGAGAAAGGAAAAGTATCGGCGATAAAACCGCATCACGGAGGACGTAAACGCGATGGTGATAGCCCTATGCTTTTGCTAGGTTTGTATAGAGAAATGTATCGTTACAGTAAAGAACATGGAATACGTTGGTGGTATGCAGCGATGGAAAATTCGGTTGCCCGCTCGCTAGGGAAAATCGGATTTGAGTTCCTGCCGATTGGGCCACAAACTGACTACTATGGACCGGTCACACCCTATGTTGTGAACGTCGACGAAGTTCACCACCGACTACAGTTAGAGAATAAACTTTTAGCCGCTTGGTTCAACGATGAACGCATACCTTTTCCCGTATTGATAGGAAGTTGGGTCGATCAGTTTTTACGTCGGTTTAGAAGTAAGAAATGAGCATCTAGGGAATTCGCTTACTTGAGTTAAAATTCCTGGCCTAATATTCCGGCAATAATGCAAATACAGAGATGTTAGTTTTGGCCGATATCGGCAGAAAATAAATATATGACTACAGAAGAACGTTTGATAGACCTGGAAATTAAAATTACGCGGCAAGACGATTTATTGGATACGCTTAACACCTTGGTGTATAGACAGCAGGAAAAAATTTCGGAACTCGAAGCCCTGTGTTTGGCTCTAGCAACGCGTATGCGTGAATTAGCGGTGTCCGCCAATCAAAGGGGCGTAACGCTTGATGAGCGACCTCCCCACTATTAGCCTAGCCGTATACAGTCCGTGTTACATGAGCAATGCGGCGGTGAGTGAACGTACCTCTTCGTTTGACTCCGCCGTAATCTCATTTAAAGTAGTATCGCCAACGAAAAAATCAATTTCAGATGTGCTTTGGTCTATCACTGCTTGTGTTCTCGTGTCCAAAGGAGAAACTACGCTGGCAAGGTCATTAGCGACCATCAAGATATCGCCAAGTGACTCTGCTGGTAGTACTAGCAAACCATTCCATAAATTTTCTACTGCTTTGATAACGACTGCTGGCACCATCAATTTTTTAAGTACGGCTCGACCTATGATCGCCTCAGATGACTCTTCAATTTCCTCAGTATTATCTGATCCGTTATTCGCTGTGTCGAGTAGCGTGGGGAACTCGTGCGCTCGAGATAGTAAATAGAAGCCTGCCACTTCATGGACGATGCCTGCAAACATAGCGGTTTCATAATCGACATGGCTGATTTTTTTTGCAATGACATGCGCCAATGCTGCTACGTTTGCCGAGTGTTCCCATAATTGATTGGCTTTGATACGTAGTTGAGGGTCTGTGATGGCCAGACTTAGCTGTCGAATCACCACGGAAATAACGATAGAACGCAGGGTCGTAAAACCCAGGATAGTGACTGCTGTTTTCACATTGGTCACACCACCACCAAATCGGGAATATGCAACAGAATTGGCGATCGCCACCAATCTCGCCGCCAGTAAGGGTTCTGTGATCACCAAATTTGCTGCGGTTTCTATGCCGCAATCAGGGTCATCTAAAGCTTCTTGAATTTTAATTGAGGCGTTGACGTTGGTCGGGAAGACGAGTTCGCCCTGCCTGATTTGTTCTATGATGTGCTTGAGTGCCTGACCGCGATTCATGTTGACGTCCTCTTTCTAGCTTAAAGACCTAATTGAACCTTTGCAACAACATCACCAGCCCGATATTCAGTTATCTGATTTCATTATATGCATTAAACGACCAGCTCGCGCAATCAGTGAAGAATCATCTTTGGCCATTTCGCTAGCGGCGATGGATTTAGCTGGACGCACAAGTCTGGCTACGCCAGCGTTCTGCTCAAGTTTAAAGGCGGAAACTGTTCTAGCCAAAGCCGCGGCTTGCTCCTCCATGCTTTCGGCGGCGGCGGCGGCTTGCTCGACCAATGCCGCATTTTGCTGGGTCATTTCATCCATTTGGGTGATCGCCCGATTAACCTCTTCTATTCCGGCGCTTTGCTCTTGCCCAGCCGCAGTGATTTCACTCATGATGTCGGCTACATGTTTGACCGAACTGACAATATCTTCCATGGTCTTACCGGCAGCATCCACCATTTTTGCGCCCGCATCGACTTTTTCTACCGAGTCGCCGATCAAGGTCTTGATTTCTTTCGCTGCGCTGGCGCTACGTTGAGCTAAATTACGCACCTCGGAGGCGACCACCGCAAAGCCGCGGCCTTGTTCTCCAGCTCGAGCCGCCTCAACCGCTGCATTCAAGGCCAGAATATTCGTTTGAAAAGCAATCCCATCAATCACCGAAATAATATCGACAATTTTTCGTGAACTATCCTTGATTGAATTCATGGTATGTACTACCTGACCAACTTCGCGACCTCCTTTCACGGCAAAATCAGAGGCAGATATGACCAAAGTATTGGCTTGTCTGGCATTGTCGGCATTGTGTTTAACAGTGGCGGTAATTTCTTCCATGGAACTAGCGGTTTCTTCCAGAGCACCCGCCTGAGTCTCGGTGCGCGAGGATAAATCTGAGTTGCCCGCAGAAATTTCGCCTGAAGCT
This sequence comes from Undibacterium parvum, assembly GCF_003955735.1. Classification (NCBI taxonomy): domain Bacteria; kingdom Pseudomonadati; phylum Pseudomonadota; class Betaproteobacteria; order Burkholderiales; family Oxalobacteraceae; genus Neoundibacterium; species Neoundibacterium parvum. The sequence continues at coordinate 2,498,790 of NZ_CP034464.1, forward strand.
GTGGCGATCGCGTCTGTTCCAACTCTGACCTCACTGACGATGCGATGCAAGTTATCGTTCATCTCTTTTAGAGCATTGATTAATTCGCTGATTTCATCTGAGCCATTGGCGCCTTCGTGAAATGCCAACTCACCTGCCGCCACGCGTTGTGCGATCCCCAGCGCATCGCGTAGAGGCGTCGTGATGCTGCGTGTCATGAAGACTGAAAACGCTGCTCCTATGAGCAACATAACCGCACAAATTGAAAACAAGATCATAGTTAAATGTTTGCCGCGTAGCTCGGTGTCTGCGGCTAAATCCTGCGCTGATTTCGCTTGTAGTTCAACTAGCTTATTAATTTCTAGTACGGCTTTTTGCTGCAATGGGTCAATTTTTGTGGCGATAACTTTGACGGCTTCCTCGCTATTAAATTCCAATATCATTTTATAGGCCTCTTTATTCGGGGCCTCAGTTTCAGCGTCAAGTTGGTTAATGCTCGCGATCAGAGTTTTTTCTTGTTCTGAGACACCGCTAGCGATTAGTTTGTCGCGTGCTTCAACAAAGCGGGCGCGATGAGTTTTGGAGATCAGTTTGAGCTTATCGATTTCACCTACGTCGCTTTGTAGGCCAATATTACGCAAGGCAATGCCACCTTCGAGTAGACTGCTTTTCATGTTGGCCGCGAGCGCAGATTTAGTATTTGAGAGTTCGAGTCCTGCAATCATCTGACGGCGATTGTTAGCGCTAAAAAAACTATCTGCTGCTAGCAACACAATGAGCATCGTGAGAATGACGCCAAAGCCTACCGCGAGGCGCGTTCCTATACGCAGATTACGTAAGTTCATACAGATTCTCCGACAAAAATTGATCATAATCAGATGTGGCTAAAGGCAAGAAAATAGCAACAAATGATGCATTTTGATAATAACAGTAGCAGAAATTGAGCAGGATAAAATCTGGAATCTAGTGCTTAATTAAAAAGATACTTTGGAACTGTGAATGTCTATCCATACTAGAAAAAATATTCAACCATAATATGACAAAATTGCCCGTGTGCACAGAACAGAAAAAGACATTGCTCGTTGCTTGGCCTGCGCCCGCTGTTCTTGGCGTATTTCAACTGTCGTCTAACTAGTATCAATGATTTGCCAGGTTCTCACCGCGTGCTGGCACATGTTATCTGGAGCAGTATCGTACGATTCCCGACAAAAAATCACTTATAGATGCCGCAGCCGACGATCACGTTTTCATATTTTTCTATATACATGGACTTTTGTTCTATCTGTTTCGAGACAGGATTGAGGAACTTGTAATCTTGCCAGGCGTTGCCACTTTTTTTCGCTAGTTCTATGCGTTCTTTGATAAAGTGCTTTCCATCAACGTCGGTCAATTCCATCATGTCCTTGCCGACCATCTTGGGGTTGATATGCGCTAGATTCTGGCCCGTGATGCTATACACCACTGTATATAGATCTTTCTCCTTGTATTGTCCATCGCGCTTATTGATTTCAGTGATAGTATTTTCAATGCCATTTTTTTTCATTGCAGCAATGGTTTTTTGTACCATCGCCTTGGCCTCTGCCGCACTACCGTGATCTTCTGCTGCAGTTGCTACAGAAACACAAAGCAACACAGAAAAAGTAATAGCCTGCCAACTAGTTTGTTGTGTGAACATGGTGCCCCCTTTTTTATTTCACAAACACAATGTTTGTCTTACCTTAGCATAGTAGAGACATCGATTTTTACCAGAATAAATATATGTTTTTCCTTAATGCTCGCTCGATAAATATTAATTTAGTATATTTTTTTACATGTAAAATGCGTGCGATAAGCAGATATTTTTAAGAGGAATTTTCTATGTTCCGAATACAGTCATTTCTATTATGTGCAGCAATGATCGCCCAGGATACCGGCGGAGGCGGGGACGCCCATGCACAGAACTCGCTCGCATTGCCAGATGCTGTCGCGTCCTCATATGTACTAACACTTCAGGCAGCGAGCACTCTGCGACTAGCTCAAGAGTCCTTAAGTTTACGTCTATTAGATTTTAAAGATTCACGCTGTCCACCTGGTGTGCAATGCATGTGGGCTGGGCAGGCAACGGTGACGATTTTGTTGACGCAAACTGGCGAGCCATCAGTGACATTAGTGATTGCTACCCCGGCACCTAAAGATTTACCAGGTGGCGCTAGCTTTAACGGCTTTCGATTTAGTTTGCAAGCACTGGAGCCATCACCTACGGTCAAGGGGGCAATTAGTCTGGATCAGGTTAGGGCCACTGTTTTGATTGAAAAAATACAAAAGTAAGGAATAGAATTTTTATGAAATTTGCCTACACCATTATCTATGTGCCGGACGTCGCCGCTTCACTCGCATTTTTTGAGAATGCTTTTGGTTTTTCTCCTCGCTTTCTGCACGAATCGGGGATGTATGGGGAGCTAGAAACAGGTGCGACTACCCTCGCGTTTGCGGCACACGCCATGGGCGAAATGAATTTTCCTGCTGGCCACCTTGCCGCCCATGAAACGAGCAAACCATTAGGGATGGAAGTTGCTTTTGTTACCGATGATGTAAGGTTTGCGCATGCCCAGGCCTTACATGCCGGGGCCGTTGAACTTGCGCCGCCAGTCGAAAAACCTTGGGGGCAAATAGTCTCTTACCTGCGTTGCCCGGATGGCAGTCTGGTCGAATTATGTACCCCATGAGCGCATAATTTTAACTTTTCTTGTTTGTAATTTTGAGAGTAATTTCATAGATTTTTGGGACGAAATCGTGGCAAATTGAAATGGGTTTCATCCTTGGTGTAGTGAAAGTTGCATTTATTTTGAATTGAACAATAAGCCGAGTGCATTTTTCTTGGCAAAAAAGGAGATTGAAATGATAGTTGGCCTGCCAAAGGAAGTGAAAAACCATGAATATCGTGTTGGATTAACCCCTTCTAGTGTGCGCGAATTGAGCACACGCGGACATCAGGTATTGGTGCAGAAAAATGCTGGTGCCGAAATCGGTTTATCTGATGCTCAATATGTGGCAGCTGGTGCAATTTTGCTCGACACTGCGCAAGAAATTTTTGCCCGCTCAGAAATGATCGTAAAAGTCAAAGAGCCGCAACCGGCTGAGTGCGCCATGCTTAGGGACGGGCAAATTCTCTACACTTACTTACATCTGGCACCGGATCCTGAACAAACCGCTGCTTTAGTCAAATCGGGAGCAGTTTGTATCGCTTACGAAACTATTACTGGCAGTAACGGTGGCTTGCCCCTGTTGGCACCTATGAGTGAAGTCGCGGGACGCATGGCTATTCAGGCTGGCGCTGCGCATTTAGAAAAATCCAAAGGTGGTATGGGCTTGCTATTGGGCGGCGTGCCAGGGGTTGCTCCAGGTCACGTGGTGATTATCGGTGCCGGGGTGGTGGGAAGTAATGCCATGCAAATGGCGATCGGTGCTGGAGCAAGAGTAACCATACTCGATAAAAGTGTCGATAGGTTGCGGCAACTTGATCTCATTTATGGCAATCGTATCAGCACCTTGTACTCAAACGTACAATCGATAGAGGAATCGGTATTGTCGGCTGATTTGGTGATAGGCGGTGTTTTGGTACCTGGTGCTGCAGCGCCAAAATTGGTGAGCCGGGATTTAATTTCAAGAATGAAAAAGGGAGCCGTGGTGGTTGATGTTGCGATTGACCAAGGTGGATGTTTTGCAACCTCCCATGCCACAACTCACGCTGAACCCACTTTTATCCTCGATGGCGTAGTGCATTACTGCGTCGCCAATATGCCTGGAGCAGTCGCGCGTACTTCGACCTTTGCGCTCAATAATGCCACCATAGGACATGCGGTGGCGCTTGCCGATAAAGGTTGGCAAGCTGCCATGCGTGAAGATGCGCACCTCAAAAATGGTCTCAATGTTTGCCAGGGTAAGCTTACCTACCAAGCGGTGGCGGAAGCGCTAGGTTATGCGTATGTGAGCCCCGATGCCTTACTGAACTAGTTTTACGCTAGCGTATTTTCTTTAAAAATTTACTGTTCACTAGCGCTAGCTGACATTGATTTTTTGTGGAAATTCACTACAATTTAAAGACTAGGTTTTGCATACTTTATCGTTATTTCAAGTCTAGAATAATGATATCCGTAGTCTATCTTCTGACTTCGTACCGGTCACCATGGTTAATTGCACGGCCTCTCGGGTACGTGATTAACCATGGAGTTCATCATGAGACGGAGATTGTATTTCATGCTGCCGGATATTCCCCACGCCAGAGCGATGTTGGATGAGTTATTGCTGGCACGTGTAGAAGAGCGACACATGCATTTTTGTGCCAAAGAAGGAACACTGCCAGCCGATATGCCGGAGGCAAATTTTCTTCAGCAAACCGATATTATTCATGGGATAGGAATCGGCTCTATCATCGGGGCAGTTTCTGGAATGATCGCTGGTGCCCTATTAATGATGTTCCCGCCCGAAGGCATGGAGTTACGGGTCGCCGCATTATTAGTTGCTGCTTTATGCGGGGCGATTTTTGGATCTTGGGCGTCGGGTATGGCAGCTGCAGCAATTCCTAGTTCCAGACTGGCACCATTTCGAGATGCGATCAAAGCCGGTCAGGTTTTATTAATTATTGATTTACCCTTGCGTCGCGTTGCTGAGATCGAAGAATTGATCTTGCAACGGCACCCTGAAGTTAATTTTGGTGGAATGGAGCCTCACATACCTGTGTTTCCGTGAAAATGAAGAAGAGGTATTCGGATAGGGCGCCCAAATTTGGCGCCCTTCTTTTTTGTATCCGCTCACCAGGCGTTTTTCACGAATTTGCAACGCTCTGTTTGCTTTCCAGACTATCGCTTGGCCTTACCCCCACAACGAACTGATTACAACTTGCATTGTTGGGGAAATAAGGCACAATGGAAACTCGAGAGCCTTCCCCCTAATCCAACGCCTTGAGGTTTGTGATGATGACTGTGCCTATCATTATTGATTTCGAAGCCTCAGGCTTTGGCAAAGGTAGTTATCCCATAGAAGTCGGATTTTCAGGGCGTCACGGTGAGGGCTGGTGCGCATTGATACGGCCGCAAGATGATTGGCATCACTGGGATCATGAGGCCGCCAGAATCCATCATATTCCCCGCGAAATATTAGTCGAACGTGGCAAATCTGCCGTCTACGTGGCCGAGCAACTCAATTTTTTACTTAAGGGCTACACCGTGTACACCGACGGCTGGGGTCAGGATTACGTCTGGATGGCGCGCTTATTTGACGCTGCCAATATGGTGCCACGTTTTAAATTAGCGGATCTGCGCGAAATTATCACCGAACAACAAAAATCCAATTGGCATGTGACCAAAGAAAACGTCTTGAAAGAATTGGGCATTGCCAGGCATAGAGCCAGTAGCGACGCCAGAGTCTTGCAACTAACCTGGTTGCGAACCTATGATGCCGGGCGCCAATTGGACTCATAAATTGACTTCAGCGGCCGCCCGCATCCTTAAATACCTCTTTCTACTATGAGCAGCGAAATCGACTGGACTCACTCAATCACGCAAGTGGATACCTTAATCGATAGCCAACCTTTGGAGGCTAGCGAGCGTTTGCTAGCATTGATCAAGCGCGCAAAACTGATAAACGATGCGGCCGTCTTGGGGGATCTTTACTGTAAATTGGGAAATTGTAGGATCGCCCTACACGATCCTATTGGCATACGCGATTTTGAAACCGCATTAGCTTATGCCGAAGAATCTGGCGACCTATATTTGAAGGTAAACGTACTGCATGGCTTAGCACGCAGCTTCATTACTTTTGGCGACACCCACACGGCCTTGCAATATTGTGAAATGGCTATCGAACTAGGGCGCAGTCTGGATGATAAATGCATGTTCGCCCAAGTCCTGATGACCTTGGGCCTGATCTTTGCCGCCACCCAACAATTTGAACGTAGTCTAACGATTTATGCCGAAGCCGCCACGCTGTGTAGAAATAATGCCGACCAAATTGGTTTAGCACGTGCGCTCAATAATTGGTCAGATGCGCTCACGATTTTCTATGAATTTTCTAGAGATAATGGGCTGGAGCCCGAGATCCAAAGTCTAGATCTGGCGGTTTCCTATGGTCGTCAAGCCTTGGCCTTGGCTGAAGAGTGCAAATTATTCCGCTTCCAGTTACTTGCCATAGAAACGCTAGCGCATGCCATGGAAGTGCGCGGTATGTTTGCGGTGGCATTGGAAGAGCTAGAACTAGGCATGAGCAAGTTGGCGGGGCATGGTTTTATTAAAGAAGAATTGGATATACAGGTACGTTTGGGCGCCCTGGAATTGCAGCTTAAGCTATCCATCCCAGCTATAAGCCGACTTAGCAAGGCTTATGAATTGGCGCTGCAACTGGGGAATTACCCGCATCTGGCAGATCTCTTAAGGATACTATCGACCGCACACGAAGCGGTCGGGGATTTCGCTGCTGCCTTAGGCGTTCATAAAGAGTTTCACTTGGTGACTTTAAAGTCGCGTGATCAACGCGCGCAAATTAGCGCGCAAATTTTTGCGGCCAAGCTCGATTTAGAAAAACTGCAAAGGGAGAGTGAAAGTCATAAGTCCCGAGTCAATCAATTAGAAAACTATAACCGCAGCTTAAATGTGCAAGTCAGAGAGGATAGCCTGACCGGCTTACCCAATCGCCGCGCGCTGGATGAGCATCTGGAAAAATTGGCGGTCACGCATATTGGTATTATTACTTTCGCCCTGATCGATATTGATTACTTTAAACGTGTTAATGATACATTTTCGCATCTGATAGGCGATGAAGTGCTGCGCCATTTTGGTAAGTTGTTTCGATCTTGTCTGCGCTCTGGCGATATGGCTGCACGTATCGGTGGCGAAGAATTTGCCTTGGTACTTGATCGTGCGCGCGGTAGCCGTTCTATCGATGTGTGCGAACGCCTACGCAAAGCCATACAAAGCTACGACTGGAATGTGCTGGCACCGAATTTACATGTCACAGCGAGTTTTGGGATTACCCATGTGCAAGCCAGTGACGATCTGAAAAGCATGATGACGCGGGCAGATGGTGCGCTTTATCGAGCCAAACAAAATGGACGTAACCGCATAGAAAAAGCCTGAAAAATCCAGGTCGAAGCGGGCCGCAAGTTTTGCCAAGCTTGCTAGAATTTTTAGATCACAATAAAATGAAAATAAGACTGAACGCGAGTTTTTTTCTCGCTCGGCTCACGCGACGCAGCACTGTATGCGTCTGCTTGAATCTGAGCTTAGGTTTGAACTTAGGTTTGAGCTTAATTTTTACCCTATGCACCAATGCGGCGTGGGCTGATATGCCTGCGGCTGAGCGTTGGGTGAATACCGAATTCCAAGCTTCATCGCTGAATAAAAAACAGCAGATCGAAGAACTGAAGTGGTTTATCAGCGCCGCAGATAAATTACGCAAGCAGGGAGTTAAACAGATACATGTGGTATCCGAGACTCTCGATACGCATGACTACGAATCCCGTGTGCTGGCACTGGCCTTCGAAGAAATTACCGGGATTAAAGTCAAGCATGATCTGATACAGGAAGGTGATCTGGTCGAGCAATTGCAGAACGCACTGCAAACCGGTAAATCGCCCTATGATGGCTGGATCAGTGATTCCGATTTGATCGGTACCCATTATCGCTACGGACAAACGGTGATTTTGAGCGACTACATGCAAGGTGTAGGCAAAGAGTTTACCAATCCCGGCCTAGATTTGAAGGATTTTATCGGTCTCAGTTTTACCACCGCACCTGATGGGAAATTGTATCAATTACCCGATCAGCAATTCGCCAATTTATATTGGTTCCGCGCCGATTGGTTTGAGCGTGCCGATTTTAAGGCGCGTTTTTTGGCCAAATATGGCTACCCGCTGGGAGTGCCGCAAAACTGGTCTGCCTACGAAGATATTGCCGATTTTTTTACCAATGATGTCAAACAGATCGATGGAAAAAAAGTCTATGGACACATGGATTACGGCAAAAAAGACCCCTCTTTAGGCTGGCGTTTTACCGATGCCTGGTTGTCGATGGCGGGCGCGGCCGACAAGGGGATACCGAATGGCTTGCCGGTCGATGAATGGGGCATCCGTATTGCCGCCGATAAATGCACACCGGTCGGTGCTTCGGTGGCGCGCGGCGGGGCTACCAATTCTCCGGCCGCGGTGTTCGCACTGAGTAAATATTTAGACTGGATGAAGTTATACGCACCTCCGAGTGCCTTACAAATGAACTTTAGTGAGGCAGGCCCGGTGCCGGCGCAAGGTCAGATTGCGCAGCAAATTTTTTGGTATAGCGCCTTTACGGCCAGCGCAACCAAAGCTGGTCTGGCGGCAGTGGACAGCAATGGCAAGCCCAAATGGCGTATGGCACCGTCACCGCATGGGCCTTACTGGAAAGAGGGTATGCAAAACGGCTATCAAGACGTGGGCGCGTGGACTTATCTAAAGAGTACCCCACCGACACAAATGGCGGCGGCCTGGTTGTACGGGCAATTCCTCACTTCAAAAACCGTGTCACTCAAAAAATCCATCGTCGGCCTGACCTTCATCCGTAACTCGGATATTCGTCACCCTTATTTCACCGAACATGCGGATGAATTCGGCGGCTTGATCGAGTTTTACCGTAGCCCGGCAAGGGTGGCGTGGACACCGACCGGTACCAATGTACCGCATTACCCGCGCATGGCGGCGCTGTGGTGGAAAAATGTCGCGCTGGCATTGGCTGGAGAAAAAACACCCCAAGCGGCGATGGATAATTTGGCATTACAAATGGATCAAATTATGCTCGATCTGCAAGCCTCAGGCATGCGCCTATGCGCGCCTAAACTCAATCCGCTGGCTAACCCGGCCAAGTATTTATCGGATAAAGGTGCGCCCTGGAAGAAAATCGCCAATGAAAAACCTAAAGGTGAGACCATTGCTTATGAGAAGCTACTGCAGGCATGGCGAGAAGGGCGGGTCAAGTGATGAAGTGGCCCAGAGCTTCCGTACATTCGGATTTGGCGGCTGTGACGATTGCGGCGATTTTTACCTATACTCCACTTTATTTTTAATATTTACAGCCGTTTGCCCACATATCTATTGCGCAGTGTAAAAGTACTGGGTGGGGGTATATATTTAAATCGTTCTTTAGAGATGCTTACCATCCCTAGAGCAGAGACATAAGACGGGCACGCAATTGCTTAGGCTGGCCCTCGCTAGGCGGGCTTTGTGTGATTTTTACGAAATGTTTAGCTAAGTGTACCGAAGGGAGCTTATCGCATGCCTGACAGCCGCACCGTCCGTCGCTTGGATGCCGGCCATATACTCTTGGGCTTTTTTTGCCTGATCGTTATCGTCATCCTGGCGCAGTTCTGGTGGAATGTCTCCCAAGACAAACAGCAGACCCTGGCCTCTGAGCGCGCCAATGGTTTGGTGGCAGCCCGTATTCTCGAAGAGCACGCGGCTCAAACCATGCAAGACGGTGTGCAGATGCTCGATACTGTGGCCAATGCCATGTCTAGCAAGGCCTTGGACGACGCCGGCATACGCCAGGTCTTGCAAGCTTATACACAGCAAGACAGTCGTTTCATCAAGGCGCTGCAATACATCGATTTGTCTGGGAGTAGCTATATCTCCTCGGTCGATTATCCCACCCATCAAGTGCTGGTTAAAGAGCGCAAGCATGTGCAGTTTCTTCTCAGTCATCCCGAGCATACCCAGGCCGTGTTAGGGCGGCCGTATCAAAGCAGTTACGATAGCCAGTTAGTGCTGCCCCTGGCGCGCAATATGTATGATGCTGAGCATACCCAGATAGGCATCATCAGTACCGATATCCGGCTCGCGTATTTTGCCAACGTATACGCCAAGGTCGCCAAACAAAGCAATGCCATGCTCTCGCTGATCGCCGATGAGGGCTATGTGATCGTGCGCTCACCGTTTGAAGCGCGCTACGTCGATAGAGATATTTCTGCTTATCCAGTGATGCAGCGCTTGGGGCAGATGCCGGAAGAAGGTGATTTTGAGGATGACTCCTTGTTGGACGATGAGTTTTCCCGCCTCTACACTTACCACAAAGTGCAGGGTTTCCCTTTGACCATGCTGTATGGCAGGGATTTTGACAGTATCTTGGTCTACTACCATTTACGTCTAGAGCGGCGCGCCTTGTTTACCGCTTCGGTACTGCTGTTATTTTGTCTGATGAGTTGGATCTTACGCAGTCAGATACGCAAATTGCGCATTTCCGAAGCCTCATTACGCAATACGCAACTGAAGTTTTCTGAAGTTTTTCAACGCTCCCCGGTGGCCTTGTCACTCGTCAGTCTGCAGCACCGACGTATCGACGCACGCAATGATGCCTGCCTTGATTTATTTGGCTATCCGCGGCATTCAGGGAGCACTTCTTCAATGCAAATTGATGCGGCTTTATGGGTGGATGCAGAGCAAAGAAAATTGTTTCGTACTCAGCTTAGTCTGCACGGATCGGTCGATCTGTTTGAGGCAGAGTTAAGGCGCATTGATGGCCTTAGAATGGTTTGCTTGTTGTCGGCACGCATCTACGACGCTGGTCATGGGGCCGAGCAGATGTTTATTATGTCGATACAAGATATCAGCCATCAACGTGAAATTGAGCAGCAAATGCAAGAGCTCAATGCACAACTGGAGCAAAGAGTGGCTGCGCGCACGCTCAGTCTGGCGCAGTCGAATACCGAGTTGGAAGATGCTTTGGCATCACTCAAAAAAATGCAGTCGGAGTTAATCCGCTCGGAAAAACTGGCTTCTCTAGGTTCACTGGTGGCGGGTATTGCGCACGAACTCAATACCCCGATAGGTAATAGTGTGACGCTCGCTAGTACCATGCAATATGAGACGCAAAGATTACAAGGTGAGGTTTCGAATGGAAAATTAAGACGCGGCTCTTTCGATCATTTTCTTGAGCAAATGGCGTTTGGCACCGATATTTTATTGCGCTCCCTGAGCCGTGCCGCTGAGTTAATCCTTAGTTTCAAGCATGTGGCGGTAGATCAGTCTAGCGACATGCGGCGTACCTTCGATTTACAGCTGATGCTGAGCGAGGTCATTTTAGCCAACGCACCGCTGTATCAAAAAACCCCGTTTCAGATGGAAACTACTCTGGAGCCAGGGATTATGATGGATAGTTTTCCGGGGGCGCTGGGCCAGGTAATGACAAACTTGATCGCCAATGCCATCACCCATGGCTTTGAGGGACTTAGCCATGGCAGCATGCGTCTGACTGCGGCGCGCACTTTAGGCGACATGGTCACTCTCGATTTTGCAGACAATGGCGTGGGAATCTCAGAAGCCAATCTGAAAAAAGTCTTCGATCCCTTCTTCACCACCAAACTGGGTCAGGGCGGATCTGGCTTGGGGATGAATATTGTGTATAACCTGGTCACTGAGGTGCTCGGTGGCAGTATCGATATATCGAGCGAATTAGAGCACGGAACCCGCATCCATATAGTCTTGCCGCTGATGGCACCGCAGGCAGCACCCAGCATCAACTCAGCGTTGACCAATTAAGGATTTAGCCTGCAGCGCCAGGCGCTCGTTCATCCCTCGTTTTTGCCATCCATCCCCATTAAATTACGTATTGTCTCGTGGCGCTGGTTTCCTGCTGAGTAAAAAATTACAGTGTCTGCATGCGATACATAGGGCATCGCAGCGAGGCAATCGGGGAACAAGATGACTAAAACTGAATATATGAATACGCTCAAACAAGAGTTGAACGGTCTGCCGGCCGCGGTGATCGAAGATACGCTGTGGTCATATGAAGCTAAATTCGTCGATGCCATGGTAGCTGGGCGTGATGAGCATGAGATCGCAGCGAGTTTGCCGCCAGCACATCTGGTGGCAGCGCAAAAACGCGCGGCACTGCGCTATCAAGGTCTTAAAGAGAATATCCACCCGACTAATCTTGCCGGTCTTTTGGTGGCATTGATGGGCGTACTGCTGTTCAATTTTTTGATGTTGATACCGGCCATCTTGTATAGCGTGATCTTGTTTTCTGCTTATCTAAGCGCATTCGCCATGTATGTGGCTGGGATTGTCATTACGGCGGCTAGTCTAGCCGGCACGCCGCAAATTAATTTTGAGCTTGCCACACCCCGGAATATAGCTCAATTTGAAGAGTTGGCTGAGCTCGATATTCACCGCAGAAACAGCGTCAAAGTGGATATCTCATCGGCAGGAATTATTGTTGATGAGCTCAATCTTGAACCTGATGCAGCCAATTTCACGGAAGACACGAGCAAAAATGAGCAAGAAAATCAGGAAAATTCAGTGCTGCATGTCAGCGTTGGTAACCACCTCAATCAGGCGCAATTACTGCATGGCATAGCTTGGCTGTTGGCGGGCATCAGTTTATGGATGCTGTGCTTACTCATGACCAGGATCAGCCTGATAGGGTTCAAAAATTATCTACGCTGGAATCTCTCCTTATTACAGTTGCCGAAAACGGCTTAGTGACAAGGACCTTCCCTCATTTTTAGGAGACAGATATGAAAAACATCATTCGTTGCGGTCTGGCCATGCTGGTTTTGGCGATTATATTGATCGCCGCAAGTGCACTGTTCATGCGCGCTCATGCGGCAGCGCCCAATACCAATGTCGTGGTGAGTAGCGAAAGCCGCCCCATCACGGCAGAAGTGGTGAATGTGATCGTTAGCGGAGCCATCAATCTGCAGCTCAATCAGGCTGCAACGCCACAAATGACGGTCAAGGGCGATGCCGCTATGCTGGCGCATGTCACCTCTAAAGTCGAAGGAAATACCCTGTATTTGGGCACCCGCGGTATCGTGATCTCGATTCGCCAACCCTTGCTGCTAGAGCTGAGCTTGCCAGCTTTGGAAAAACTGCAGATGCAGGGCAGCGGTGACGCCATGGTCAAGGGGTTTCGCGGCACTCGCCTGGAACTCTCTAGCAATGCTTCTGGAAATCTGAGTTTTGATGGCGAATACCAGCAACTATGGGCGCGTTCTAGCGGCAGTGGTGATTTGATCTTAGTGCTGAATAAGGGAAATACTCTGGATCTTAATCAGCAAGGCTCAGGCGATGCGCGCATACAAGGGCAGGTTAAAACCTTCAACGCTAAATTATCCGGTTCTGGTGATCTGGATGCTAAGGGGCTAAAGGCGCAGCAAGTGGGTATTTTTTCTTACGGCTCATCGAATGTCCAGGTGTTCGCCGAACAAGAGATTAAAGTAAAAGCGATGGGCAGCGGAAATACCACTATTTACGGCAAGCCTGCTAAGCGCAGCATAGAACAGCACGGTAGTGGTGAGCTGAGTTGGCAATAGTCAAATAAAATACGGTCCTGTCGCAAGTTTGCCACTTAAAACAGAATATTCCATGGTTTTTTATTAAATAAACTATTTTTTACTCGATTGCTTGCTCTGTATATCGAATTATATTCTTTGATTAGAGGTGGAGTGTGAAACTTTAATTTTCATATGGCAATTTTCGGTGATAATCATTTCGAATATGTAAAAAAAGTTACATATTCTTAGGGGGTATCTGCAGCATTTTTGTGCAATACGCTAAATTTTCACTCTGAAGAACCGGAATCATGACTGCTATTACAGGTAAGTGCATATCAGTGTTGGTATTTTTGTCTAGTTTAGTCGGTAGCGCGATTGCTCAAGAGAATTCTATGCAATTCCTCAGTCGTGCCAATGCCAAAGTGGCCAAGGCAGCAGCAGTCAAGACGCGCTGGGAAGGTCCAGTCGAGGGTCCCAAATTACAGAAAAATAAGAAATTGGTGTATATCGCCTCCGACATGAGCGATGCAGGCATTTACGGAATTTTTAACGGCATCAAGGAGGCAACTGCTGGTGCTGGATGGGAAGTCTTATTTATCGATTGTCGTGGCCGATGCAATCAGGGTGCGGCGATAGTCAGCCAGGCTTTGGAGATGAAGCCTAATGGCATTATTCTGGCAGGCGTTGATGCGGTTAGCCAAGCTAAGGGTTTAGCTGCTGCTGCAGCCGCGAAAGTACCTGTCATAGGCTGGCATGCCAGTATTAAGCCAGGTGCAGTCGATGGCCTATTCACGAATATCACGAGTAATCCAAAAGAAGCGGCACAAATCGCGGCACTGTACGGTGTGATCGAGTCCAATAGCAAGGCCGGCATTGTGGTGTTTACCGATTCCTCCAATCCTTATTCAACCGCCAAATCAAATGCGATCGTCGAAGTCATTAAACAATGCGAGAGTTGCCGTTTGTTGAGTGTAGAAGACGTACCTGTTGCAGAAGCCTACAAGAAAATGCATCAAGTCGTTGAGTCTTTAGCGAAACGCCATGGCGCCAAGTGGACGCATGCGATCGGCATCAATGACATCTATTTTGATTTGATGGAAAAACCAGAAATCGCAGCCCTGATCACGACGAATAAGGTGCAAGGTCTATCTGCTGGCGATGGTTCAAATACTGCCTATAAACGGATACGTAGCAACTCCCTGCAAATCGGTACAGTACCAGAGCCGCTGTTTATGCACGGCTGGCAATTGGTCGATGAAATGAACCGGGCGCTCTCCGGCACCCAGCCTAGTGGTTATGTGACGCCAGTCCATTTAGTGACGAATCAAAATATCGCCTATGATGGCGGGCCAAAAAATGTATTTGATCCGGCCAATGATTTCCGCGGGCAGTATCAAAAAATTTGGATGAAATAGGTTTTTCTAGTTACGAATAAAAAAAGCGCACCGTTCACATGGTGCGCTTTTTTTTCAAGCTACAGCATTACCGCCGCCATTGTGTCGTTCCTATACCTTGTAAGGGGCCTAAAGGGCTACGCTCTTCTTCTTGCAGCAGGATATTTGGTTTTCCACTCCATAGTTTGTAGACCACCAAGTCATCTTGCATAATGATCAAAGCATCAAATTGCCAGCCTAGCGTATTGGTCTGACGCCGGAAGTTTAAAAAATCCATCCAGAAATTGCCATGTCTCTGATGATCGAGATGCTTTTGCTCGATCTCATAGGCATGGCAACTGTGATGCGAGGCTATGCATTTTTGCACTTGTGGCGGTAAGAACTGTAAATCTAGATTGGCGGTGATCGCCAATCTGCGCATGACATCGGTGTGATTGAGCAAAGATACATTTGGGGTGTGTTCCGGATGTATTCCTAAACGATGCAATTCGTCCAAAGTCGTTTTTTCTGGGGTAATGCTGTCAAAGACTTGTTGTGCTTGTTGGTAGCTACTCCAGGGAAGTTCACTGGTTTGTGTGGAGTGCGGCAACAGCGAACTGCATCCAGTGCAGCTGAGCAGTAAGAGAAAACAAGTAAAAAATTGAAGCCGGAAAGCGTTCATGATGCGCTCTACAATTCGGGATCCTTACTTCATTTTAGAGTAGGAAATAGCGAATGCAATCTTCTACTCATCTCTAAGTATCAAAAATTTTCACGTCTACATTTAAACAAGAAAAACAAGCGCTCAATGTTTGTGTTCGTCCTTAGCCGCAGCAAATGGGGTAAAGCGCGCCTGCTCTACACTCTTGCCTGGCATGCTGACTGCTAGCACTACTTTGATATTGGCGTCAGACGCATATTTTGCCATCCCTTTCAATCGATTGTCGCCATCGGCGACCAGGGTGGCCGTGGTTTTGACTTTGCCATTCAAGATAGTGGCAGTCGCGCTCGCCCCTGCGCTAGGAATTTTTGTGCCTGCATGATCGGTCACGTAAACCATAAGTTGATTGTCTTTCGTGTTTTTACTATCTTTGACCATAACCAATTCAAAGTGATAAATTCCGGCCATCCTGAGCTGGCCGCCATTTTCAGATTTAAGTGTATCGAGATAAGCATCGTCGTGCGCTAGTGCGGGGGAAACGCCAGTTGCCAGCGTCATCGCGATAGCAGAATTGCGAATTAATTTGAGCATTGATTTTGTAAATGAAGTCATGTCCTATCCTTTTAATAAAATTTTAATTATTCGTGTCGATTTGTGAAATATATACAAAATTAAAAACTCTCGTTACTACGGCTGGCTAATAATTGTCGCAGAGGTTTTTCACCCCAGAGCCAGAACATCAATGGTGTGATTAAAGTATCTAACAAGGTAGAGCTGATCAAGCCGCCAAAAATCACGACGGCTACCGGATGCAGTACTTCTTTACCCGGAGCATCGGCCGCCATCAGTAGCGGCAGCAAGGCAAACGCGGCAACCAGGGCGGTCATTAACACTGGCGTCAAGCGCTCCAATGAGCCACGCACTATCATTTTTTGTCCGAATGTCTCGCCTTCGAAGGCACATAGATTGATGTAATGGCTGATCTTGAGTATGCCGTTACGGGTTGCAATACCGGTCAAGGTGATAAAACCTACCAGTGCGGCAACCGATAGTGCTTGCCCCGAGATCCACAGCGCGATGACGCTACCGACCAGTGCCAGCGGAATATTGCCCATGATGATGAAGCTCAGTGCCATGGAGCGATAACGGCTGTACAAGACCATAAAAATCATGACTAAGGAAATCAGTGTCAGCAAGGCGATCAAACGAGCAGATTGTTCCTGTGCTTGAAATTGTCCTTCCAGCGCGCTGAAATAGCCTTGCGGCAAAGGCTTGGCGGCCAATTCGGCACGGATATCGGTGATCACTTTCGACATATCGCGTCCGTCAGTATTGGCTGATAACACGATACGGCGACGCGAATTCTCACGACTGACTTGATTTGGCCCCTCGCCTTCCTCAATTTTTGCCACCTTGGAAAGCGGCACGTAGCCGTTCGGAGTTTCTATCAGTAAATCGGCCAAGGCTTGCGCACTGCGCGCTTGTTCAGGTAAGCGTAGCAGCAGATCAAAGCGTCGATTGCCTTCGATGATCTGGGTGATGCGCTCGCCCTCTATCATTTGCTCTAAACTGCGCAGCAGATTTCCGGGCGCAACGCCATATAGCGCAGCCTGTTCATAGTCCAGGCGAATTTTTACTTGCGGTATCAATACCTGCTTCTCAATTTGCAGGTCGGTCACACCGGGTATTTTTGCCAGACGGTCGCGCAAATCAGTCGCCAGACCGCGCAGGGTATCAAGATCGTCGCCATAAACTTTGAGGGCAATCTGTGCTCGGACGCCGGATAGCAAATGGTCGAGTCTATGCGAGATGGGTTGCCCCACATTGGATACCGCCGGTAAGCTTGCCAGGCGTTGACGGATGTCGCTGATGATTTCTTCACGGCTACGCTGTGAGGCTCTCAGGTCCACATCCATTTCGGTCGAATGTACACCTTCGGCATGTTCATCGAGTTCGGCACGTCCTGTGCGCCGACCTAGATGAATCACCTCGGGTACTTGCGCCACCAATTGTTCCGCCAGCGTGCCGATACGATTAGATTCCGTTAGCGAGGTGCCAGGATTAAGTAAGATACCTATCGTCAGCGTGCCCTCATTGAAAGGCGGTAAAAATGCACGAGGAAAGAAAGGCACGCTGGCGCCAACCAGCACCACCAGCAGTACCGCAGCGGTAAATAAGCGCCGTGCGTGCGGAAATGACCACTGCAGCAAGCGGCTGTCCCAACGTTTCAGCCACACCACCAGCGGGCTATCGCCGCTGTGTAATTGCTTCATCTGCGGCAGCAGGTAATATGCCATCACTGGCGTCACCGTCACCGAAACGATCATACTGGCCAGGATAGAGACTATGTAAGCCAAGCCCAGCGGTGTGAACAAGCGGCCCTCAATACCGGGCAAGACAAACAGTGGCACAAACACCAACACGATGATGACGGTGGCGTACAATATGGCCGAGCGCACTTCCAGCGTGGCTTTGGCGATCACTTCAAGCACCGGACGAGGTTGTTCAAGCTGACGATTCAGCGTTAGTCTACGCAAGACGTTTTCTACGCCAACCACGGCATCATCCACCAGTTCACCAATGGCAATCGCCAATCCTCCCAGTGTCATGGTATTGATGGATAAGCCAAAATAACGAAAGACCAAGGCGGTAGCCAGCAATGATAAAGGTATCGCCATCAGGGAAATGAGGGTGGTGCGTACATTGAGCAAGAACAAAAATAAGATCACCGCGACCAAGATGCCGCCGTCACGCAAGGCCTCGGCCACGTTATTGACTGAATGCTCAATGAAATCGGCCTGTTTAAATAGAAAGGCTGGTTTCTCCATGTCCTTTGGGCGTCCCTTATCCAACTCGGCGATGGCTTTTTCGACCTCACGCGTAATTTTGATGCTGTCGCCTGTAGGTTGTTTTTGCACTGACAAAACGACTGCAGGCTTGCCGTTATAACTGGCGTCACCACGCTTGATGGCGGCGGCGATCCGTATGTTTGCCAGCTGCTTTAAGAGTATAGGCTGGCCGTTTTTCACCGTCACCACCAGATTTTGTAAATCTTCTATGCGTGAACTGCGACCTATCTGACGTATCAGATATTCACGTCCCTGAGCCTCTAGGAAACCACCACTGGTGTTGGCGCCAAAATCACGTAATGCCGCGTCCAGTTTCTCCCGTTCTACCCCAAGCCTTTGCAATTGTTCTGGGCGCAGTTCGACCCGATACTGGCGCACCTCGCCGCCGATCGCGATCACTTGTGCCACGCCAGGGATGTTCAACAGTCTTGGTCGTACCACCCAGTCGGCATATTCACGAACCGCCATAGGACTGACTTTGTCTGGATCAGCGGGCAAGGCGATCAACAGTATCTCGCCCATGATGGAAGAAATCGGACCTAGCTGTGGCACGATACCCGGTGGCAGTGCTTCGCGTAGCAAATTGAGACGTTCGGAGATTTGCTGGCGGTTGCGATAGATATCCGAATTCCATTCAAATTCTACGTAGACGATGGACAATCCAACCCCGGATACCGAGCGCACGCGGCTGACACCCGGCATACCGTTCATGCTCGCCTCTATCGGAAACGTGACCAATTGCTCGACTTCTTCCGGCGCCATGCCACCGGTTTCTGTCATCAGTGTCACGGTCGGTTTATTCAGATCAGGAAACACGTCCACAGGCATTTGGCGTACTGTAAATACGCCATAGATGATCAGGAAAAGCGCAATGCCCAAGACCAATAGGCGTTGCCTGAGACTGCTATAAATAATGAAATCAAACATTTCAACGCACCTCGGATAGCAGACTGGCAGCGGCGATCACGACGCGATCTCCTTCGTGTACACCATCGATAACCGTGATGCGGCTGGCATCCAGCGATTGTTGGCGTACCCGCCGCGCGACAAAGCGCTCGGCCTCACTATGCACCCAGACTATGCTTTCGCCTGAAGCATTTTTCATCAGCGCCGCACGTGGCAGGGCTATACCTTTGACAGCTTGGGAGGTTGCCACGATGACTTTGACTGGCTGACCAACCGCCACCATGGCATTGGTATCGCTGATGCGAAACAACAAGGCTAGGGCTTGTTCCTTTAGCTGGGCGCCGCTACCGATAAATTTCAAGTTTAAAGCGGTTGATTCCGCCAGCCCAGTGGCCGAGATCAAGCTTTGCGCAATCCGCATGTCGTAGGCGAGCGCCTCCACCGCCAGCCGTTTGGTATCGACGATTTCAAATAGTATTTCCCTGGCATCGACGATTTGGCCTGCCACTACATTGCTGGCACTGATGACACCGCTGGCGGGCGCCAACAACTCTACTTTGCCGTTGATACTGGCGGCGATAAAGTCGCGGCGCTTTTTGTAAGCATCGCGTTCTATGCGAGCCGCTTCGATTTCTTTTTGCGGCACTGCACCTTCTAGCTGTTCATAGCGCAATAGTTTGCGATTGGCTATGCTCAGTTGCGCTTCCAACTCAGCTTGTTGGGCTTGTTGATTGCCGCGCTCGATCGCGCTGCCCACAGGCTGCAGATACGCAAGTAGCTCACCTTTGACGACTTTTCTTCCTAAGACCGGCATTCCTTTTGCGGTCGGCATTATGCTGCCAGAAAACGTCGCCTGCACCCGCCCACCGCTATCCGGATCGGCGATCACCTTGCCATTGAGTTCTATGCTGGCTGCTAGTGTCGCGAGGCTGACTACTTGCGTGCGTAGACCTAGTTGGTGTTGCAAAGCTTTCGGGATAAATAGACTGCCGTCGGTCAGTCTTTGTGGGGCGGTAAAGCTGGCACTTACACCGTTCGCGGCCGCAGTAGTCGCCTTAGTCTCAGTTTTTTTCTGATCTTTACTATGATCATCGTCTCCGTGTGCGTAGAGTTTTTCTGTTGCCAGCGACATGCTGATGACAGCAATGAAGGCTAGCAGTGATGTGAGTCGAATCTTTGGCATGTTTATATTTCCTGAATTTTTTTACGGCGACGAGCGACAAAAATGCCTAAGCCCGCCAATGGCAGTAAAGCGCTGCTGAGCCACGCCGCGTTGGTTTGCCAGTCGCTATCGTGGCCGACACTCTTGGCTGGCGCTGCAATCTCCAGACTGAGCGATACCAAGTCGCTGATCTCGCCAGACTCTAGCGTCATCGTGAGTGGATACTTACCGGGTGCCGGCATAGGCATATCCACCACATACACGCCTGGGCTGGCTTCTTTCGCATACGCTTTAAGCCCAGCACCTTCGATTTCTACTTTTGCCTTGAGTACCGGTTCATTGCTACTGAAATTGTCCAGGTAGATAGACAGTTTTTTTGCGTTGAGGACCGCTACTATTTCAAATTCTTCGGTGGCAGCAACTGCCTTGGGCGCCACACTAAGGCTTAATGCGGGCGCGGCAATGCTATGATCTTCACCGCCGTGCGCATACACCGACAGCGACACGCTCATCAAATAAATCGCAAAAAAATGTCTCAAGGTAAAACTCCTAATGCCTGATTCAGGCGTGATATGAGCGCGGCATTTGCCAGGCGCTGACGCTCAAGTAAAGCTTCAGCACCAAAGGCAGTGCTGCGTAGACGTAATAAGCTGCTCAAGTCGGTTTCGCCGAGTTTAAAAGCCTTTTCTGCCAGCTTTAAATTGTCTATCGACAGTTCATGGCTTTGTTGTGCAATCTCAAGTTGGCGCTGTTGTGAACGCTCAAGCCTGTACAGTTGCTCAAGATCGAGTTGTACTTTGGTTTTGACTTGCCACATTTCGGCTTCCGCTTGTAGGCTTTCAGCACGGGCGGCAGCACTCAGTTCGCGCGTTTGCGCACCGGATGAAAATGGGATTTTTAAGCGTATTCCTACACTATTGGCGTAAGGCTGCTCGGCGCCAGCGCGTTCGCGTTGCATTCTTAGGGCCAACTCAGGGGCTGCTCGCTGCGCTTGCTCTGCCACTTTGGCACGCGCCAACGCGCTGCTGACAGCGCTGGCCGCTCTGGCCAGCAAGGGGTGCGACAAAGGTGTGTCGGCTAAACTACGCTGATTCGATAAGTTTGTCAGTTGCTCTTGACTCATAATGACTGGTGCGGTGGCACCGGTCAGTAGCGTGAATGCTTGTTCGCTCTGCGATAAAGTCATTTCTGTTTCTATCAGCTCAGCCTGTGCCACATGCACTTCTGTGCGCGCCAAATTACTGTCTATGCGCGAAACATCACCAAGTTGATAGCGTCTTTGTATGTCGATATCGAGTGCGCTGGCAGTCTCCAGGCGACGCGTGGCAAGTTGATGCAGATTGCGCGCTGTTGCCAAAGTCCACCAGACTTCACGTACATTGCCAGCAACTTCCCAGCGCAATGCCGCACGTTTATTCTTGGCTTCATCGATCCTGGCACTCGCTTCCGCGCTGCGGGCGGCTCTTTGCCCCGGCAACCATAAGGGCGTGGCCAATTCAACTTCATATTCTTGCTGACCTAGATTGCTGTTCAGTCGGTCGTTACGACTACTGACGCTGATCGCAGCTGGCTCCGGTGTCCAATTGTCGGCAAGTTCTTGTGCGGCCCGCGCTTGTGTATCGCGGGCGTCCAATGCAGCCGCTTCAGGATGTAGTTTCCATGCCAGCTCGCTGGCGCCACGCAGATCCGGCGCGACTGTCGCCGCATACACATTCATGGCGGAGAAGCTGAGACCTAGGCTGAGCGAAATACTTGCCAGACTGGGTTTGTGCTTATAAAAAAATAGTAAAAGACTGAGTGGTTTCATGACAAACTTGATTGGGCGACGATGCTGCTCATTATGAAGAGGGCGTACAAACGACAAGATGACACCAAGATTACATTCTTGTAATCTTGTGCTAGCTTGCTCGTGTCGGGCGCATAATCGAGCCCATCGATTTTTTGGAAAATCTATGAAAATTCTGGTGGTTGAAGATGAGCTTAAAACCGGCGAATACCTGAAACAAGGACTACTTGAGGCCGGCTTTGTTGTCGATTTAGCGCGCGATGGGGTGGACGGCCTCCATTTAGCTAAGAGTGGCGACTATGCTTTGGCGATTTTAGATGTCATGCTGCCTAAATTAAATGGCTGGCAGGTGTTGGCGGGGATGCGCGCAGCCGCTTGCGAAACGCCAGTTCTATTCCTGACTGCGCGCGATCAGGTTGAGGATAGGGTAAAGGGCCTGGAACTAGGAGCCGACGATTATCTGGTGAAACCCTTTGCTTTTTCAGAACTATTGGCACGAGTAAAAACCGTCTTGCGGCGTGGCAACCGTACTCTGGAACTGGAGCAAATACGCGTGGCCGATCTGGAGTTAGATTTGCTCAAACGCCGTGTCACTCGGGCTGGAAAACGCATAGACCTCACCGCCAAAGAATTCGCCTTGCTTGAATTACTCTTGCGACGACGGGGCGAAGTTTTGCCACGCTCCTTGATTGCTTCGCAGATTTGGGACATGAATTTTGATAGCGATAGCAATGTCATAGAAGTAGCGGTGCGCCGCTTACGCGCAAAAGTCGATGACGACTTCGAACGCAAATTGATACGTACCGTCAGAGGCATGGGTTATGTTTTCGACGAAAACGATGAATGAGCTGGACTAAGGCTAGTGTAAAAACGGCATTCGCTTAGTCTAGAAATTTTTTATTGAGGGTGAAAAAAGATGTATAAGCCTTATTTATGCTTAGTTTTTTGGCTCTTCAGCGGCCTCGCTAGCGCCAATGAAGCTAGCGAAGTAGTCAGCGAATTTTATCGCGCAATGCCTAGCGGTGATCTTGCCAAAGTAAACGAATTATTATCACCAGAGATCACTATCTATGAGTCAGGTTATGTAGAACGATCTCGCGCTGAGTATGCAGCACATCATTTGCCTGAAGATATAGCCTTCGCCAAAGCCTCAAGCCGCAAGGTTAGGCAACACACTGAGAGAAAAGATGGGAATTTCAGCTTTATCTTGGAGGAGACTGAAACCAAGGTCAAAATAAAAGGCAAGAATGTCACCATTCTAGGCACAGAAACCACCGTCTTGCAAAAAATTGATGAGCAGTGGCGCATCGTGCATCTGCATTGGTCATCACGGAAACCTAAGTAAGTCCTATACGTTTATTTATTAAGCCACCAAGTATCCAGACGCTCACCAAATAATGATTAAAAACGTACAAAAATTTCGCAAAATTTCCCTTACTCTACGCCTGACTATACTCTTCGCTTGCCTCTCTACCACCGTGTTACTGATGCTAGGTGTATTGGTTGGAGCCTCAGAGGAAGAGCATTTTATAGAGCAAGATATGGAGTTGATGAGCGGAAAATTAGACTTGGTCGCGCATCTACTGGATAAAACCCAGGATAGCTCAGGTCTGGATAACTTGGCGGGCCTGCTCAACGATTCCCTGGTTGGTCACCATGGCTTGTCGGTGGTGATTTTGCAGCCGGACGGCAGTACTCTCTTTGCTAGCCATGATGCGCAATTTCCCGCGAGTTTATTGGATAGACGACTAGTCAAAAAACATCCCATGCCGGTAACTTGGCAGCAAACAGTTTCCTCTGAGCGTATTCCTATGCGCGGCATTTCGGCCTTGCTGCCTTCCGGCATCGCAGGTAGCACTCCCTTGCTGGTCGCGCTCGCCGTGGATATTAGCCACCATGAACATTTCATGGCTTCCTTCAGAAAGACGCTTTGGCTGGCTGTCGGTATCGCCGCCTTAGTGGTGAGTATACTTGGCTGGGCGATAGTAAAACATGGTTTGGCTCCACTACAGGCAATCCGTCAGGGGGCTGCCGGGGTGACTGCGGATAGTCTCAATTACCGGCTAGGCTTGGAGGCGATACCCGTAGAACTGGCGGACTTGGCAGAAAGCCTGAACAATATGCTGGCGCGCTTAGAGGACTCGTTTCAACGGTTAAAAGATTTCTCTACCGATTTGGCGCATGAGTTACGTACCCCTATCAGCAATTTGATGACGCAAACCCAGGTCGCGTTGTCGCGTACCCGCAGCGAGGAAGAATACCGTGAAGTATTGGCTTCAAATGTAGAAGAATATGAGCGTCTGGCGCGCATGATCGCTGATATGTTGTTCTTGGCACAGGCCGAAAATGGCTTGATCGTGCTGAATCGAGAAGCGGTTGATCTGGCCAAAGAGATAGAAAAATTATTCGATTTTTTCGATGCTCTGGCGGAGGAACGACAATTGCGGCTCTCATTGGTGGGGACGGGTCACTATCATGGCGACAAACTGATGTTGCGCAGGGCTCTGGCTAATCTTTTATCGAATGCGATCCGCCATTCCCCCATTGCTGGCGATATACAATTTTCTATCGATCAGAAAGAGCAACAGACCATTATTCGAATTCGCAACCAGGGAGAAGCTATTCCTGCTGAGCACATCAGCCATATTTTTGATCGTTTTTACCGTGCCGATCCTTCGCGCCACAGTAATGGTGAAGGCGCCGGCCTGGGCTTATCGATCACACGTTCAATTATTCTGGCTCACGGGGGTGAGATTTTTGTGGAATCAGGACTGACAGGTGTTTGCTTTGAAATCCATCTGAAATAAGTGAGCAAGCGCGTAGCGCAGTAAAAATTTCAGCATGTTGATAGTCTGCCTTGCTTAGGTAGAAACCAAGCATAGGGCTTAAAATGAGCGCCTTCATAAATTAAATTTCCTTTCTATGTCAGACTCTTTCACACCGCAAGTTGCTATCATTGGTGGCGGCCCCGCTGGGCTAATGGCCGCCGAGGTACTCAGTAGTGCGGGTGTGCAGGTCGATGTTTACGATGCCATGCCTTCCTTGGGACGGAAATTTTTACAGGCTGGGGTCGGCGGTATGAATATTACCCATAGCGAAGCGTTTGACACATTTTGTACTCGGTATGGCCCACCTCAGGCGCAGGCTCAATTGCAGGCGGCGCTAGAACAATTACCACCAACGGCGCTGCGCGCTTGGGTGCATGGCTTGGGCATCGATACCTTTGTCGGTAGTTCGGGTCGTGTTTTTCCTACCGAGATGAAGGCTGCGCCTTTGTTGCGTGCCTGGCTGCATAGACTGCGCAGCGACGGCGTGCGCTTGCATGTTCGTCATCGCTGGTTGGGATGGAGCGAAGATGGCGGATTACGCCTGGCTAACCGCGAGGGTGAAATTACGCTTTATCCGCAAGCCACAGTGCTGGCCTTGGGCGGTGCCAGTTGGCCACAATTAGGATCGGATGCGGCCTGGGTAACATACCTACAGGAAAAAACGCTTGATATCGCGACTTTGCAGAGTGCAAATTGCGGCTTCGAGGCCACTTGGAGTGCACATTTGAAAGACAAATTTTCTGGTGCTCACATCAAATCGGTGGCGCTAAGTTTCACCGATCCAGAGGGACTGAGCGAGACACGTCAAGGCGAGATGGTGCTCAGCGCCCATGGCGTGGAAGGTAGTTTGATATACGCTTTTTCACGACGCTTGCGCGAAACGATTAATCTACATGGCAGCGCCACTTTTACACTCGATCTGGCGCCTGGACGTGATGCCGAACGCATCTTGGCGGAAGTGAGTCATCCACGCGGATCGCGTTCACTGTCTAGCCATTTGCAAAGCCGCGTAGGTATTTCTGGCGTTAAGGCCGCATTGCTACACGAGTGTTTGACGAAGCAACAAATGCCCGATCCCAACACGCTGGCAGCGATGATTAAGGCCTTACCGATCACAGTGCACGCCACTCGCCCGATTGCCGAAGCGATCAGTACTGCCGGCGGTGTACGTTTTACCAGTTTGGATCAAAACCTCATGCTCAAGGCTGTACCTGGTGTATTTGTGGCGGGAGAAATGATGGATTGGGAAGCGCCTACCGGTGGTTATCTGCTCAACGCCTGTTTCGCTACGGGAAAACTAGCGGGTTCTGGTGTGCTGGAGTGGTTGGCACGCACAAAAAGTTGATCTAGTTAAGTTGAAACAAGGAAAAATTGATACAATCGCATGGTTTCTATAAATAATTTTGCGATTGTATTTTGTCTATGAGTGATTACCGTTCTAAACCCCGTTCAAATGTCTCATGGCGCGCAGCAATTTTGGTTTCGGAAGGCAATATTGTTGCGGCAAAAGTAATCAATTTTTCTGGCGGCGGGATACAACTACAGTCTCCACGCTTATTGAAAGATGGTCAGACTTATCAAATGATGATGGAAGTTCCTGATCAAAGAGATGCCTCACTACGCACCCAGGTCGTGTGTAAGGCAACTTGCTTGTATGCCTTATTGAGTGGCGACGAATACCGTTCAGGAATGAAATATTTTGATGTTCCGGCTCAGCATAGAGCCTTATTAGAAAGCTGGGGCGGTAAAGTTGCACTGGCCGCTTAATCCCTGAGCTATGCCCCCTCTCAGCAAGGGATAAGCCGCTGTGTTATAAATGGCGATCATTTCCCATGCCTATTATGACTAATCATCAACTTCTTCCCGAGAGTGCCCAGCGTGTCGCTGACTTGTTGCACTCCATGCAGCATCCTCACCCTATCGTCCTATTGCCGGAAACTGGCAAGACCTCGGCGGAGGCAGCCGCAGGCTTGGGTTGTCGCGTTGCCGAAATCGCCAAAGCTATTGTGTTTCGCCGTCTGTCCGACAATGCTGCCGTGATGGTGATGGCGAGCGGGATTAATCGCGTCGATGAACAAAAAGTAGCTGCCATCGTTGGGCCACTGGCTAAGGCGGATGCCAAATTTGTAAAGCAAAAGATAGGTTATGCCATTGGTGGTGTTTGTCCTATCGGGCATGTAGAAAAAACCGTGATGCTGATCGATAGAGATCTCATGCAATACGCCAGCTTGTGGGCGGCGGCAGGACATCCACATGCAGTTTTTCAGCTAAGTCCAGATCAATTGCTGGCTATGACAGGTGCAACACTGGCCGATATTGCACAAAATTTTGAACCACAGCAAGACGTGAAAGTTTTAGCATGAGTATCTTGTACGAATACGATCCCGATAGCCCGCTAGCGATGAGTGCTAGCGAAGTACCATCGCCCTGCATAGGAATTTGCAAAATGGACGAAGAGCGCAAGTGGTGCTCTGGTTGTTTTCGCTCGATTCCTGAACTTACCGCCTGGAGCACCGCCAGCGCCGACAGTAAGCGTGCAGTATGGCGAGAGATCAAGCAGCGCATGTTTGTCAGCGCTTAAACAGCCATGAGCAATAGTCCGTCGATCAGCCTACCAGCTGGCATGCATGTGTTTGAACGTGGCTGGCTGTCGTCCAACAACATCCTGTTGATCGACGAGGCTAGCGCGACACTGGTCGATAGCGGTTATCAGACTCATGCGGAACAAACCTTGGCGCTGCTGCAAGCCGCGCTAAAGGGACGAGAACTATCGACCCTGATTAACACCCATCTGCATTCGGACCACTGCGGCGGCAATGCTTTGCTGCAAAGCGTTTATGCATGTCGCACCCTAGTCCCGATCGCTGAGCTAGCGGCCGTTAAAGAGTGGGATCAGCAATTGCTCAGTTTTGCGGCCACCGGGCAGCGCTGTGAGCGCTTCCGTCAGGATGGCTGCATCTCACCCGGCGATACCTTCAGGCTGGCAAATTTAGACTGGCAGGTACTGGCTGCGCCTGGGCATGACCCGCACTCTATGATGTTGTATTGTGAATTTGAGGGGATCTTGATTTCTGCAGATGCCTTGTGGGAGCATGGCTTCGGTGTGATTTTTCCTGAGCTGGAAGGCGAATCTGGTTTTGCCGAGCAGGCAGCGGTATTGCAATTGATTTCAGAATTAGATCTACGCCTAGTCATACCCGGGCACGGTGCGCCCTTCACTGATGTCACCGCAGCTCTAGACCGGGCACACAGCAGGCTCGCTTATTTATCGGCCGATAGCTGCAGAAATGCGCGCAATGCCCTGAAGGTTTTGATCGCTTTTTTACTACTGGATCGACAGCAATTTTCCTTGCAAGAGATACAGCAGCAACTACGCGCCAGTCGATTAATGGCAGCCGCGGCAGCGCAGCTAGCGATACCTATCGAACTACTTATTGAGCAACTGGCCAACGAGTTAGTAAGCAGCGGAGC
Organism: Undibacterium parvum; assembly: GCF_003955735.1. Taxonomy (NCBI): domain Bacteria; kingdom Pseudomonadati; phylum Pseudomonadota; class Betaproteobacteria; order Burkholderiales; family Oxalobacteraceae; genus Neoundibacterium; species Neoundibacterium parvum. The sequence goes on from NZ_CP034464.1 coordinate 2,527,074, forward strand.
TGCCAGCTTAGAAGGCGAAATTCTGAAAAATGCGCGGTGAATTTATGTTCGACCTGATTAGATTAAGCCTCATTCAAAACGCAGTCTAGTGAGTGCCAGTCTAAGTTCGCTAAGCTTGCTAAGCTAGACCATTTCTACCATGCAGCAGATAAGCCTCACGCTGGCTCAGCAGTTCATAGTAGGCCTGCACGGCGGGCAAGACCGGGTGCTCTAGTGGCGCTGCCATCCAACGGTGTACCGATAAGCCCAGTACGATATCGGCCAGTGTAAACTCAGCACCATTGACATAGGCAGCAGTGCTGGCCAACTGCGCATCGAGTAATCTCATATGATGCGTCCATTGCGCGATACCAGCGCTTAAGGCCACTGGGTCTGCGTGCGTAGGGCTAAGCCGCACTAACGCCATGAAGGCATAGCGCCACGAGTTATTCAGCTCAGTGGCCTGCCAATCCATCCACTTCTCCACTTGCGCTCTGTCAATTGGCTTGGTAGGCAGCAAATCGGTGCGCTGATGTTTGCTCGCCAGATAGCGGCAAATGGTATTGGATTCCCATAGAGTCGCGCCCTCGTCCTGTATTACCGGAACCATGCCATTTGGATTAAGCCCTAGAAAATATGCCGTATCGGTCGCTTGCGCGCCGGATCCCCATTGTTCAAGCTGATAAGGAATGCCGATCTCAGCACAAGTCCACAGAACTTTGCGCACATTGATAGAGGATGATTTACCGAGAATTTTTAACATGATAATTACGTCATTTAATTGTGTGGTGTTTGCCACTATACAACAAGCTGGCCTTAGGGAAAATCGGGCACCTAGCCTGAGGCGCATATTCTATGCGGCTTCCCAGCCTATCTTGCCTGTAGGCCGCATGGAATATGCGCAGTGGGCCTATGCCATTTTCGCTTATGTTTGCATAGGATACTCAAATTGACTGCCACAGGCTGGGCGGGATGTCGCGTAATTTGGCGACTAGTTCCATGCTGGTGTGTACCTTAAATTTTTGGCAGATATGCAGTCGGTGGGTTTCTACCGTTTTGGTGCTGATATTTAAATGCGCGGCGATTTGTTTGCTGAGATAACCTTGCACGATTTCACTTAAGACCTCGCGCTCGCGCACTGTCAGCTCGGCGATCTGTGTACTTAATCCGGCTTGCGCCTGATAGCTGGCGCGTGCCAGTTGATCCGTAGCGATGGCCTTGGCGATGGCGTCGAGTAAAGTGCGATGGTCCACCGGTTTTTCTAAAAAATCGGCGGCTCCTTGCTTTAAGGCGCGTACCACTAGCGGGATATCGCCATGGCCGCTGAGAAATAACACGGGTGGCAAATATTCGGGCTGGGTGCGATTGCGTCGGTTCAGCTCTTCAAATAATTCTAGGCCACTCATGCCGGGAATGCGGATATCGACTAGTAAGCAATTAAACTCTGCCGGACAGGCGAGTTCTAGAAAATCGCTGGCTCGTTCAAATTCGCTAAAACGCCATGCGCGTGTCTCCAAGAGCATGGCGGTGGAGCTACGCACACTCATGTCATCATCAATGATGGCGATGTGTGGCGTGGTGATGATAGAAGCTGAATTCATAGTCTTGCAAGCTTATGGTTGATAGCAATTTAGCGCTTTAGCGCGACAGCCTTAGTTTAGAACAGGCTAGAATTTAGCCCAATTTTAATGACAATTTGATGCTTTTAATTTTCTTGCTCACATTTTTCATCAAAATCAGCCGTACTGATAGCTAGCCTGAACTTAAAACTGGCACCGCCACCTGGAGTAGGTTCCGCCCACAAGCGCCCACCGTGGCTCTCTATCACAGTGCGGCAAATCGCCAGGCCCAAACCCATACCCTCAGTCTTGGTGGTGTAGAAGGCTTGAAACAATTTGTCCGCGTCGGCTATACCGGGGCCATGATCGATGACACTCACGATCACATTGCCTAGTTCGCGCTCGATACGCAGCAAGATTGGCTGCGCAGGTTGCGCTGGGGGCAGTGTGGCTAAGGCTTGTACCGCTACGGCTTCTATCGCATTGCGCAGTAGATTAAACAGCACTTGTTCTAGCATTACGGCATCACACTCGATCAAGATGCTGGTCTCACTGAGTTGTATAGAAATTTTACTCTGGTTTCTTTGTAACAGAGGCTCGAGCAAGGCCATAGGTTCGCTCAGCAAGTCGCATAGATTATGGCGGGTATGGCTGTTGCTGCGTCTTTGTATGAAGCTGCGCATGCTATGTACGATTTGCCCGGCGCGGCGCGATTCTTCGCCAATGCGGCGCACCGCTTCCTGCACTTTATGCTTGGCGGGCGGCTCGCTATCGAGAAAACAATCGGCGGCAGCCGAGTAATTGGCGATTGCTGCCAGCGGCTGATTTAGTTCATGTGCTATGCCTGAAGCGAACTCGGCCAGGCTGGCCAGGCGTGAACTGCGCTGTAATAATTCATCTCGTTCGCGCGCCATATTCGCGGCCAACTGTTCGGCCGTGATGTCATACAGGGATGCCATCCAGCCGCTAGGATGACCGTCGCCATCCACCAGGGGCGAGGCAAACAGTCTGACTGAAAGCAAGCTGCCGTTGGCGTGCAGAAAATGAAGATTGCGCCCATTCGCTGGGTTGTCGCCATTTAGCATGGCAAGATGCGCCTGTTCACATTGCACGCCACTATCTGTTTGCAGACTCGGCCAAAACGGGTAAGGCGCGCTACAGCCTAACAAGCTTTGCTGCGCTAATCCCAGCAGTTTGCACAGTGCCGGATTGGCGTAAATGATGCTAGCCTTGGCATCAAATGCCAGCAGGCCGGTGGCTAAGGAATGCTCCATCGCTTCACGAAATCGAAGCTCCTTGGCTAATGCATGTTGTACCGCCTGTCTTTCTCTTAACCAGCGCTGTAAAATCCTGAGTAAAAAAATCACCAGTAGTCCCAGCAATACTACCGCCACTGCCAGCCAGGCCAGCAGCGTTTTCGATTGGCCGCGATGATGCGGGCTGGCGCGTAAAGACAGGCCGCTATTCATTGGGCCGAAAGCGAGTTTGTAAATATCGGTATACGTATCGCTGTTGCCGCCGTCTTGGCTACCATCACGTGGTGATAATTGCTTATTGTCGCGATCCAATAGGCTAAGATCGTAGCGCTGCACAAACCACCAAGGCACCTTTTGCGAAAGCAATTGATCCAGATCGTAAGTTGCCAATAAACTGCCAGTGCGCTCGTCCTCGTTTTTCACGGGCACCACCAGTACCCAGAGTGGCGCATATTGTTCGATTACCTGGCTATACACGCTCAGGTCCAAATCGCGGCTATGCCGTATCGCGTTGCCTATCAAGGGGTCACTCAAGGGGGGCAGCCGCTCCGGGCGCTCGGTATAAGCGGGGAAACCAGCTAGACGGGCGCCGTCTTTATCCAGATAGTCGATAGACAGCAGCGCTGGATTTTCTTTCATCATGCCGGCGATACGCGAAGAAAATTCCTCTAAAGCCTTGGCTGTAGATGCTGGCTTGCTAGCGGCGCTCGCCGGTAAGTCATTGGCCCAGTTTGCCAGAATATTTTTATTTCCTTGCAGCGACTCAGCGATGCTTTGTTCCAGCCATAACAGGTCGAGAGATAATTGGCGGGCGGCAGCGGCGCGTTGTTCGGTGTACCAGTACCAGCCCAAGGTGGTTGAGACAAACAGCAATCCGGTCAACAGTATCGAGGCGCTTAACCACGGCCAGCGATTGCGCAAAAAATAGTCTGTTGCCTTAGGCATGAGCCACATTCCCTTGTCGATTTTAGCTAGCACCAAAACGATGTCAGCGCTTGCTAGCGTAAGCCGCCGCTCCGTATAGTCCAGCATCATGCCCCAAGCTAGCTGCGACTAGTTGACACTGATAGATGGGCGGGAATTTTTTTATCTCGTCTTCTAAGCGTTGCAGATAACCGACACGCAAACCAAGGCCACCGCCTACGGCTACTTTTTGTATGCCTAGCATGACCACCAAATCGGCTATTTTTTTTGCTAATTCCCGGATGCCGCTACGATACAAAGCCTCGGCCTTGCTATCGCCAGCATCGGCAGCATCGCATAATAATTGCGCATTCGCATAGCCATTTTTTAGGGCCAGTTTAGCTAAGGCGCTGCCTGAGGCCAGATCTTCCAGCATCTGACCGTTCTCCGTGAGGGTTTCGCCTAGTTCGGCCTCATAGCCATTGCTTGCCAAATGCAGGCGCCCATTTAACACTAGGCCAGCACCAACTGCGGTCGAGACTGTCACAAAAAGAAACTGTTGGCAGCCGCGCCCTGCGCCAAAAACATATTCACCCCAGGCTGCGGCACGGGCGTCGTTGATCAGGGACACTGTATGCGTGGTTTTTTCTGATAAGGCGCTAGCCAGAGGGAAATTTTTACATCCACGCAAAATATTTTCATTCTCGGTGTGTATGCACTCACCCACGATGAGCGCAGCAAAGGCTATGCCTATCGGTGCCTCTATCGTGCTGATGGGCGCATACAAACCCAGCATAGTTTCTAACATCGCATTCGGCCCTAGCTGGGCTGGAGTTGGCGCCTCGTCACGCCAGGCTATTTTTCCGTCTTCAAATAAGGCGATCCGGCTATTTGTGCCGCCGATATCAAAGGCAATTACCTGATTCATCACGGCTCCTCACTCGGTAATTGCTGCGCCAGTGCGTGAAATAACCAGGCACCATGCGGTATCCATTGCTCACTCCAACGCCATGAATGCATAGGTTCGCTCTGCTCAGGCATACGGAAATCGATATCTTCCTCATTGTCTTGACCAGAGGTGATGCCATTGCAAACGCCACCAGGAGCGTTCCAAAAGCCCTTGGCATACTGAGGATTATTATGCCCGAGACCTTGCATCATGCAGGCATCGAAAGGGTTAAAACCAAAAATCCAATCCAAACAAGAGCTGGCATATTCTTCCAGTTCTGCGCACAGTTGCTTATCTGCGACCAGATGTTTGCTAGCCAATTTCGACGCTGATGCCAGCGAGCCCAGTCTGGCGTTTTCGCCTTGCCACCAATAGCCGCTTTCATTTTGATGCGGAATAAAGAATTGATTGCGCCCTTCCTGACCCGGCATCGCCACATGCTGGCGTGGATAACGGAAGGGGTTGGAGCTTGCATGCAGGCTAATCGCAATTTCGTGGCGCAGGCCAATTTGCAAGCCGTGTATGCAGGCCGTGAACATGGCCGACTCTGGCGCGACTTCCATCCAGCGCATTAAGGCGAGGTAAGGTAAACCAGCTTCGGCCGCATGGAAATAACTACGGGTTTTTTCATCATTCGCCCAAAACCAGCCAGCCTCACTCTGACGACTCAGCAAATTCTGCGCACGCCGCTCGGCTGCCGAGGCGTATACCGATTTTGCGGTGGCGGCGAATAATTCACAGGCTGCCAGCAGCGCGCAATAATCGTCAATGATGTTTTCTGTGCCGTCATCCAAATAGCTAGTGTTATGCACTTCAAGATGGGCAAAGGCGCGTTCGGCTGCAGTCAGATAGGCGCCGCGCGTATAGCTGCCATCACGCTGTAACTGGCTGGCACGTGCCAATGCGGCGATCGCGCTGCCGGCACCTTGACGATAGCCGGATTGATAGCTGTCAAACTTATGCCCTTGCTGCGTGGTGTAACTGCAAATGTCGCGCTGTTCTACGTCTTTGCTCCAGCGATCAAATACGGTCATGTAAAAATAGCCAGCGGGGTCTAACATGCGCATCAAAAAATCAGCTCCATGCAGTGCTTCATCCAGCATGCGGTCTTCTAACCAGACTGATTGCCTGGGCATACGGGCATAGCCATCCAAGAGATTCCACACCACTTGCGGGGTTTGTTGTGGATTCATGAAGTTGGCATAGGACAGATGCGACAAATATTTAGAGGCGTCGCCGGAAGCATCATACCAACCACCGTGCACGTCCACACGTTGTGCGCTGCCGAGCTTTGGACGCGCATAATCGGCCGCCTCGAACATGCCACCGCAACGTTGTGATTTTAAATAATGCACCAGATCCGAAATATGTTGGCCATCATAAATCGCCTCAGCAATAGCAAATGGTTGCGACATCAGGGGCGGGCTGATTCCGTCAACCAGGAGGGAAAATTTACCGCTTTGCTGTAAGGCGCTAAAGTCTGCTTCAAAAAATAGCCAATCACGCCATTGCGCAACCGCACCCAGCGCTGTTAACGGCCCCTGAAACACGATCTGTCTAAGATCCGCATCGATCACAGAAAACTGCATTGCTGACAGTGTATTGAGATCTTTTTCACTGCAAAGCAGCAGGGCCTTTTTTTTCGCTAGACTTTGATAGCCTAGATGATTGTGGAGAATTTTCATGTGCTTTGTATCAGACGTGGATAAGCGTTGCCGGCATGATCAAATACCAGACAATGTTCGGGCGCTAGATGTATGCCTACGCTAACGCCATAAGCTAAAGTGGTATTGCGATCGGATAGTTTCATGCACAGAGTTTCTTGGATGCCAGCCACTTCCAGATAAACCAAAATTTGATCGCCTAAATGCTCTATCAGGCTGACGTTGGCCTTGATGGCAGCGCTTTCACCGGCGGCCGCTAGTCTCAGGTATTCTGGGCGAATTCCTAATTTTACTTGCGATCCAACGGCGGCATGACTGGCATTAACCAAGGCCATCACGGTACTGCCGTTGTCCAGACTTAGATGCGCCACCGTATCACTGGCGGTGACTAGACTCGCGTCCAAAAAATTCATTTTTGGGGCACCCAGAAAACCGGCGACAAATAGATTGGCTGGATGGTCGTACAGCGCCAAAGGGCTACCGACTTGTTGTACCACGCCAGCATTAAACAAGACGATACGATCAGCCAAGGTCATCGCCTCGACCTGATCATGGGTCACGTAGATCATGGTGGTGCCAAGTTTTTTATGCAGTTTAGAGAGTTCTATGCGCATATTCTGGCGCAAAGAAGCGTCCAGATTCGAGAGTGGCTCGTCGAACAAGAATACTTTTGGCTCGCGCACGATGGCGCGGCCTATGGCAACCCGCTGGCGCTGGCCACCGGAGAGTTCTTTCGGTTTACGCTCCAGCAGATGTGTCATTTGCAAAATCTCGGCGGCCTGCTTCACCTTATGCGCCACTTCTGCCTTAGGTATGCCCGCCATTTTTAAGGCAAAGCCCATATTTTTTTCTACGCTCATATGCGGATACAGGGCATACGATTGAAACACCATGGCAATTCCGCGTTCTGAGGCATGTACCTCATTGGCCAGGACTTCGCCTATATGTATATCACCGCCAGAGATATCTTCTAGCCCGGCGATCATGCGTAATAGTGTCGATTTGCCGCAACCTGAGGGGCCGACAAAGACCACAAATTCTCCATCGGCGATCGCTAAATCAACCGACTGGATAACTTGCACATCGCTGTTGTAGCTTTTGCTGATGTTTTTAAGTGTGACTGAAGCCATCATTTTCCCAAACAAAAATAGGTGAATTTTTAGACGTGGCGGGGACTAACCCTTGACTGCACCGGCCGCCAACCCTTTGATAAAGAAACGCTGACAGGCGAAAAAAGCCAAAAGCACGGGTAAGGTAGAAACCGTTGCGGCCGCCATCATGAGGTCATAGCGATGTTGAAATTGGCCATTAAACAGACGGATACCCACCGGTATGGTTTGCACCTCCGCCGAGCTAGTCAGCATCCAGGCAAAAAATAATTCATCCCATGCCAGCAAAAAAATGAAGGTGGCGGTAGCAATGATGCCAGGGGCGCTGATAGGCAGCACTATCCTGACGAAGGCACCGAAGCGTGAGCAACCATCGATGATGGCTGCGTCTTCCAGTTCGCGCGGGATGGACATAAAAAACCCACGCATGATCCAGATACTGGCCGGTGTAAACAAGGAAACATATAAAAATATCTGGCCGTGATAAGTATTGAGCATGGGAATACCCCAGGATTCGCCCATATTTTTATACAACATATACAGCGGCAAGAAAAACAGCATGCCCGGTATCACCTGGGTCACGGTAATGGCAATGCTGGCGGTATCCGAACCCCGAAAACGAAAACGAGCCAGTGCATAGGCGGCAAAGGTGGCGAACATGGTGGCAAACAAAGTGGTCCAGCCACACACGATCAGACTGTTTAGGAAATAATTCAGAAAATCGACGTTGAGCCACATGTCGCGATAATTCTCCCAATGCAGGGCTTGTTCTGAACTTAGTTGTGCACCTTCGGTGATTTCGCCAAAACTGCGCAAAGAGGACAGCACCATCCAGAAAATCGGCAGCAGGCTGAGCAACACCACCGCCCAGGTGAGGGCATTTAATAACAAATTTTGTTTACGCTTATTCATCGTTGGCCAGACTCCGTTTAAAACTGCGCATCCACACAGCGACAAAGATCAGCATCAGCGTCATCATGATGAAAGAGACTGCCGCACCCTGACCAAACATCCAATAACTAAAGGATTGGCGGGTTAGTAAAGGCATTAAGAGGTCGGCCCATTCGCCGGGATAGCCGCCACCAAACATCATGGAAACGATATTGTAGGAATACACATTGTCGATAAACTGGAACATGAATTGAATCACGATCACCGGTTTTAGTATCGGTAAGGTGATGTGCCAAAACTGCCCCCATTTGCTGACACCATCAAGCGTTGCGGCCTCGTACTGATCTTCCGGTACGGCTTGTAAAGCAGCTAAAAATAGCAGCATCATGACAGGCCAGGCACGCCATACGGTAGGGATGACTATGGCCCAAAAACTATTCGCACCCAATAGCCAAAATGGTTTTTCGTCTAATAAATGCAAATAATCGACTAACACCACATTGACGATACCGACATCGCGCTGCCACATAAAACCCCATAAGCTGCCGACCACGTAAGACGGTACGATCCAGGGCAATAACAGCAAGGTGCGCGCCACTCCTTTAGCGGGAAAATCGCGGTTGAGTAGCACCGCCACGGCTAGTCCTATCACGATTGCGGCGATCGACACTACCAGCGTGTACAAGAGTGTATTGCGCAACGCAAAACCCAGGCCAGCGCGAATCGGACTATGTCCTTCAAACAGAATGCGGCGATAGTTATCCAGGCCTATGAAGGGGGCGTCGAGAAATTGATTCAAGGTGTATTGATTCAGTTTTAACAGGGACATATACAATCCCTGCAAGATAGGCGTCAAATTGACGGCGAGCATCATCAGTATTGCGGGCAATAGCAATAGATACGGAAAGGCATGAAAGGGTTTTTTACGCACGAGTAGCTCTTGAGTGTAAATAATAGGTAGATAGTGAGTCGTGCAGCGTCACTGCGGCAAATCGAGTGCGCGACTCTATAGTCACGGCAGCCGCGCTATTTATTTGTTAGGCTTGCGACGCTGTGACTACTGCAATTCCGCCAGCACTTCGTTGGCTTCTTTGGCAGTCGCATCTAGGGCTTGTTTGATGGCGAGATTGGAGTATTTGCCTTTGACACCGGCCACGATATCAAACATGCTGCCTATATTTTTTAGATAGACAGACTCCAGCGGGCCCCAGGCCGAGATTGACGGGTAGTGGCGACCATTCTTAATCTGACCAACGAATTCGGCGTAGTGTAGGTTCGCCATCAACGAGGGGTCATAGGCCGCATCGATGCGGGTAGGCAGCATCCATGACATTTTGGTGTAATTGACTTGCGCTTCACGGCTGACCAGATAGCTCAGTAACTTCCATGATTCTTCTTTGTTCTTGGATGATTTCATGATGGCCAGATCAGAGCCTGCAAAAAAGGTTTGCTGTCCTTTTAGTCCGGCAGGATAGGGTGCTACCGAAAAATTATTTGCGGTGACACTTTCTAATTGCCCGCCTTTGGATTTTGGCGTGCTTAAAGGCTTGAGTATCCACGGCCCGGTAAAAATAACCGCGTATTGACCATTAAAAAAACCGGTATCTATCTGTGCCGAATCTTTTTCTAAAGACGCCATAGGTACCAGACCTTCGACCGCAAAGCTGGTGTAGTAATTGATCGCTTGCAAGGCTTCTGGCGAATTGATGGTGGATTTTTTCTTGTCAGCGCTGAGTAAATCACCACCAGCATTCCAGATCCATGGCGCCAGATTGTGCACTACGCTCATATCATTTTTGCCAGGGTAGCCGAGTGCCGCGATTTTTTTCCCATTGATCACCTGGCCATTGATTTTTTGCATGGCTTGTTTAAAACTGCCCCAGTTAGCAAAGGCATCTCTGGGATTAATGCCGGCAGCTTTAAACACATCGGTGCGATAAAACGCAGCGCGCGCCTCTGCATACCAAGGGATAGCGTAGATTTTTTGCTCGTCGTAACGGTGAGTGGAACTCCACACCGCCGGGAAAAAGGCTTTGGCGCCGCCGACGCTGGCTTGTTGTGCATCACTGATTTGTTCTAGTGCACCCATGGATGAAATCGCGGCGACCCAGGTGGTGCCTAGCTCTAATAAGTCCGGCCCCTGGCCAGAAGCTGCCGCTGCCGTTATCTTGGTCCATGCTGATTCCCATTGCAAAACCGTGACATTGACACGCAGGCTGGGGTTTTTCGCCAGGTAGGGACGCAGCAACTCTTTCATGTCGCTCTGTTGTTGTTCGGTCGTTGCCATGACCCAGATATTGAGTTCGCTTGCTTGCAGCGCTGGCGCTGTCAACGCGAGTGTTAAGCTAAGCAGAAATAGTTTCAGCTTGCCGGGTTTACTTAATTTTTTGATGTTCTTAGGGCTGCAAATCATGCTGTCTCCTGGCTGGTTTTTTTTAGCCCATTTTGGTGGCTAGTCTATTCTATTTTTAGGGCACTCATTAATGTCTGCGCAATGTCTGCGTAATGTCTGTAGCAGGCATCTCGCTTGATTTGATGCGTGCACACCACAATGAGGCTGGTACTGAGTCTAAAGTGCAGCGCGCTTAGTGACAATCCAGAGATCTACCTTAGTGTCTAAGTAGATTTACTCATTTCCCTCTGAGTTTGCGGCCACAGGCGCGAAATTTATGGCATAAAAATTTCGCGAAAGCATCAAAATAAGTGTTAAGTAAGTAGATTTACTCATAGATCAGGGTAGAAGTCTGGATTGTCGCTGCGGGCTGCAATAGATAAATTGCGAGTTGAGGCAAATTGCTAGCACTAAAGCTGAGCAAACGATGCATCACTAGTTTTCAAAATCAGTATCAAAAGTTGAATATCAAAAAAAGCTGCAATTTAAAAATGGCGTGCGCTGTATTTTGCAAGACAGCGCCAAGGTCCAGCATAATTAATGAGAGTTTAGGAGAGACAATGTTACATCTGAGGACAAAAAAAACACTGATGAGTGTCGCTGTCGCGAGTGCCTGTGGCTTGCTTGCCATGCCAGCCTGGACGCAAGAAGCTGCCAAGAACAGCGATGCGAATAAAGAACAAATTGCCGAAGTGCAGGTGAGTGCTACCCGCCATTCGACATCTCTGTTGCAAACCCCGGTAGCCGTGACCGCTATCACACAAGAAAGCCTGACGCGTTCTGGCATTACCGATGTGCGTGGACTCTCGGGATCTGTGCCGAATTTACAAATCTCCACTGGTGCCGATTCAGGTGTGCAGATGGCAATCCGCGGTGTGAGTTCAAATAACTTTACCGAGATCGGTGATCCTGCCGTTGGCTTACATGTAGGCGGCCTGTATTCACCAAGGCCACAAGGCGCGATGGCGCTGATGTTTGATCTGGAGCAGGTCGAAGTCTTGCGCGGCCCTCAAGGTACTTTGTTTGGTCGTAATTCGACTGCCGGCAGCGTGAATATTATCCCTGCCAAACCGGAGTTTGGCAGCAGCTATGGCAGTACCGAACTCGATATCGGTAGCTATAATCAACGTCAGATTAATGTAGTTCAAAATATTGGCGTCAACGACAGTTTGGCGCTACGTGCCACCTTTATGAAAGTGAAACGCGATGGCTGGATTAATCAAACTCAGGATTTTACTGATGTGGATAATCCCGATCACGGTTTCCATGCCGATGGCATCCCGGATGTAGATCAACGCCAGAACAGAAAAGTCGATAAGGCCAATTTCTATAATAATAAGGATGAGTGGGCTGGCCGCCTGTCGGCACGCTGGGCCGTCAGCAAGGATCTGGAGTGGACACTGTCTTACGAAAAATTTCAAAATTCGGGTGCCGGTGACATCAGCTTAAAAGACTGTGATCAAGCCGCAGGTACACGGTTTGCCTGCACTGGTGGCAAATGGGATGCCAAAGTCAATGTGCCAGGCATGATAGACATGTCTATCGATACCCTGCGTTCCAATGTGATCTGGAATCTCAACAAAAATAGCAAGATAGAGTACGGTTTTGCGCATGCGATACAGCAACGCAAACAACAAAGCGATGATGATGCCGGTTATCACCCGCTGGCCAGTCAGGTCACCGCGCAATTGCCGGTGGCTGCAGATGCCAGTGATCAGGCGATCTGGCCAGTCATCGACAATACCTCGCGCACTTTAGATTCTAAGTATGTGTCGGATGTGCATGAACTACAATTCAAGCAAAATTTTGATACGCTGCAGTACGTGGCAGGTGCATTCTGGATGCACGAAAAAAATCAGATCAATTACGCGCAAGAGCAATTGGTCACTGCGCCGTTTGGCTTCCCTACCAGTCAGTACTATCAGCAGCCTGATCGCCAGATCGATGCCAAGGCTCTATATGCGCAGGCCGATTGGAAGTTCGCTCCTAAATGGACCGCAACGATCGGGGGCCGTTATAGCTGGGATAGCAAAGCTGACAAAGGTGGCACCGTGTACGGCGGTTGGGACGGTTCCAATCCTGCGTATTACAATAATCTGTATCAGCCTGGCACGCCAGGCGATGCCAATTTCCGCGCCCATAACGCTGCTGATTTGACGACAGGTATGGGGCCGCTGGCAGGAACCGGCGCTTATGCCAATTATGGAACACCGGCGCAAAACGATCACTCGGAAAGTTGGAAGCACTTCACCTATCGTCTTGGCCTGATGGCGCAGATTACTCCTAACGATATGGTCTATATCTCGCTGTCGACCGGTTATAAATCGGGAGGATTTGGCGACAGGGATGATATCTGTGGCGAACACACTTGCGTCAGCGGTCCGGTTGGCCCGCAGTACAGCTTCTTTCCGTATAAGCCTGAGACCGTCACCAACTTAGAGCTAGGTTACAAAGGGAAATTTCTGGAAAATCGCCTGAGTCTGGCGGCAACCCTGTTCTATAGCAAATACAAGGACATGCAAGTGACGGGCAATTATTTTGCCAGTCGTATCATTACTGATGGACCCTGTCCTGCAGATAAGCCTGGTTGTGCCATCGTCGAAAAATGGCAGACCACCAACGTAGGCGTAGTCGATATCCCAGGTCTGGAGTTGGAGATGGATTACAAACCATGGAAGGGCGCACGCCTGGGCGGATCTTTCTCTTACATTAACAGTAAGATCAAAGACTATCCATCGTATAGCGATACCTGGAATTGCGGTGTACGTGCCGAGACCGGTGCCGCGCCTTGTCCCGAGGCTTACACTGGCGCCAATGCCAATCTGGCTGGCCGTCAGATTTATGACATCACTGGCAATCACTTGCCGTTGGCACCTAAGTACACTCTCGGTTTGAATTTTTCGCAAAACTTTGTGCTTGAGAATAATTATGTGATCGTTCCCTGGATCTCTATGAAGTGGCAAGACAAGATGTACTTCACTTTGCGTAATCTGGATAACTCACATATCTCGGATGCGCAAGCGGCCTTCACCAAGGTCGATGCCTCAATCAAGCTGATCGCGCCTAAGAATTGGCATGTGGAAGCCTATGTCTTGAATCTGACCAATAGCATGACTAAAAATTCCGCAACTGACGGCGGCGGTTTTGTCAAAGCGACCTGGAATGATCCACGCGTGTATGGGGTGAGAGTTGGTGTCGATTACTAAACGGGTTATCATTATTTTTTTGGCGTAAGCTAAAAAATCTCTAAAAAGCGCGCCCTTATCAGGAGCGCGCTTTTGCACTTCCAGCGCGAGGCGCTGGCTATCAAAATTGAAGGATATATCGATGAGTGTTGCATCATCCAACCACGCCAAGCTGCAACTGCGCAGCGGGCGTATCAGTTCTATCGACGTGTTTCGGGCCTTGACGGTACTGGTCATGATTATCGTCAATCAGTGGGGCGGCGTGCAGGGCTTGCCGAGCTGGATGAAACACATGCCAGCCGACGCCGATGCGATGAGTTTTGTCGATGCGGTTTTCCCGGCTTTCTTATTTATTGTCGGTATGTCGATTCCCTTCGCCTTGCAACAAAGACTGACTTTAGGCGACAGTTGGTGGCAGCGGCTAAGCCATGTGTTGCAACGTGCCTTGGGTTTGGTCGTGATAGGCGTGTTTATGGTCAATGCCGAGGATGGCTATCACAGTGCCAGCATGTTGCTACCAATCGCAGCCTGGGCCTTGCTTAGTTATCTGGCAGCGTTTTTGATCTGGGGCAGTGTCAGCGGTGGGCCTGCACTGAGTATGCCGTGGCGCGTGGCGGGCATGGGCATATTGCTGGTGCTGGCGCTGCTGTATCACGGCGGCGCTGAAGGGCAAGATGGTATGACTGCGCAATGGTGGGGTATTCTGGGTTTGATCGGTTGGGCGTATCTGATCGCCTGTATTTGTTTTCAACTATGCCGTGGCCGCCTGCCTTTACTGTTTGTTTGCCTTGCGCTGTGTCTCGCCTATTTTGTTGCGCATGCTGTGCCAGAGATCGCAGCGCAGCCTGTGTTAGCAGCCCTGTTTAGCCAACCTGGCCATTTTTCTCATACGGCGTTGGTCTTGTGCGGCTGCATTACTGCGTTAATATTTTTTAATCAGGCGGCACAGAAAAATAATCGGCAACGCTTTACCGCTGCCATTGTGTTTGCCATAGGTTTGGCTGTGCTCGCTACCCTGATGCGGCCTGAATATAAGATTTCTAAAATTTATGCGACACCGAGTTGGGTCTTATACAGTGCCGCGATCTGCGTCTTGATTTTTTGCGCGCTGTATCGCTGGATCGATGTAGCTGGGCACGCCGTCTTGCCGCGCTTATTAGCGCCGGTGGCCGCGAATCCTTTGATCGCTTACCTGATCCCATTTATCCTCGGTGCTGCGCTGCAGCTAGCGGAGTTGAACTTGCCAGCGATACTCAATAAGCCCGTGCCAGGTGTGCTGTATGCGCTAGGTTTTGCATTGGTATTGGCTTTGCTGGTGAAAAAAATTGCCAAAGCCGGCATCCGTTTGCGCATATAAACCGGTGGTTTAATCCCAGCGTACTTTGCAGGTGCCGGCGGCGACTAGCCATGCCGCCAGCGCAATCACTGCCATGCCCCAGGAAAAACTGCTGGCGTGGGCGATAAAGCCGATCATCGGCGGTCCCATCAGACCGCCGATAGAACCCATGGTGGTCACCGATGCCAATGCCACCGGGCCATTTTTGGCCGCCGCTGTGTACACACAGGGCGACACTGCCGCTATCCCTAAACCAACCAGGGCAAAGCCGAGCAAGGCCGGGATCAGGCCGCCGAGTAACAAGGCCATGGCTAGCCCGCTACCAGCTAATGCGCCACCGATAGTGAGCATGCGCTGCGCGCCCCAGCGCATGCGCCAGCCGTCACCAAACCAGCGTGCCAGTAACATCGCCCCAGAGACGCAGGCGATGCCCAAGGGGGCTAATTCTGGGGCCACCCTGACCACCTCTTTCAAATACAGCGCCGACCAATCTGACATAGAATTTTCGACTACCGTGCCGCACATGACGATAGCGCCCAACCACAAGGCCAGCGTGTTCGGCCAGGCGATGCGCCAGCCGCTTTTGGTCTCAGAAACCGCTTTGTTAGGCGCACGCAAGGTATCTGCGACCAAATACGGTAGCGCCAGTATTACCGCAGCCCACAATAAAGCCGCGCACAGCGCAAAATGCAGCAACAGGCTAGCGCTAAAACTAGTGATCGCCGAGGCAAACAAGGCGCCTAGCAAACCGCCCAGACTAAATACCGCATGCAGGCGCGACATGATGGCGCGCTGCCCCAGCGTTTCCACCGCGACGCCTTGCGCATTCATTGCCACATTCAAGCAACTCACCACCAGCCCTTCTAGCGCCATCACCAGCATCGCAATCTGCAAATTCTGGACTAAGCCCAGGCTGAGCAGTAGTAGCGGCAGCAAAGCGCCAGTCAGCATACACAGGCGGCGTGAGCCCAGACGCTGCAGCAAAACGGTCGTGACAGGAAAAGAAAATACCGCACCCAAGCCACACGCGAGCAGCAGCACGCCGACCTCGGCGGCGCTCAAAGCCAATTGGTTTTTTAAAGCGGGGATGCGTGAAGCCCAGCTACTGAAATTAAAACCCAGAACCAAAAACAGCGTGGCCACCGCTAACTGGCTGCGGCGTAAAGCAAGGGAAGGGCTGATCACTAAATATCCTTAATTTCAAAACGGAACAGGCAGAGTAGGGCAGAGCAAGGCATGATAAGCCTAAACCCGCGCTTGCGGGAAATGCCTGCGGCAGCCAAGTAGCGCCAACAAAAAAACCCGCGTCTTGGGGAGCGCGGGGAACTTGGAACAGAGCGCTAACAGCTGCCTACGCGCGATTGCCAGGCAGTGTATAAGTTTTGAAAAAAATCAGCAATCCAGATTTCTACCCGGTGCGCCAAGTAGTTTTACCGATAAGCGAGGGCGTGCAGGTAAAGATGCCGGTGATTGTGCCTCAGCAGCAGAGCCACAGCGAAGATCGGAAACGCAGATCCACGTTAGAAATCCAAAGGTGGCCTGCCCGCTCACGTATATTCCATGCGCCTCTCCAAGCACATATGCGAATTAAAGTTCGAATTGCGACGGCATAAGGATAGAAATACAAAGATTTTACTCGTTACAGGAGTACCTTTGTATTGTTCTTAACCCAAGGAAATCGCAATGGAATTTACTCACCTCAGAGCTAAACAGCGCTCGCAAATTGAACGCCTGCTAGCGTCAAAAACCAGCGTAAGCAAGATTGCCACAGTAGTTGGAGTAGATCGTTCAACCATTTATCGCGAGATCAAGCGAGGCAAAGTAAATCAAAAATACAACGCCCTCGCGTCCAATGAAAGAACGCTTAAACGTATTGCCAAAAGCGCGGCCAATCATCCAACCAAACCGAAAGAAATCTGGCCGCTGGTGCGACATTTATTAAATCAGGAATGGTCTCCAGACGAAATCAGCGCACGTTTGCGCATTGCTGGCAGCGAAGAGAACTGGTCTATCAGTCATCAAACGATCTACAACTGGATACGGCGTACCAAGAGTGCTTTGAATAAAAAATTACGTCGCTATCAGCTTGCCAAGGTCTGGAAGCCCGCCAAATCTAGCTATCCGGCCGGTCGCAAGAGTATTCGACAGCGTCCCAAAGACGCGCTGGCAAGAGAGATTGCCGGTCACTGGGAGGGCGACACCATCCGCGGACAGTCACATCATCACTGCCTACTCACCTTGGTCGAACGCAAAAGCTTGTACACCAAAATCTCGCCCGTCTTGCAAAAGACGGCCATCACTGTTGCCGCTGCGGTTGGTAAGGAACTCAATGGATTACCCGGCCTTTCACTGACCTTAGATAATGGCTGTGAATTTGCGCACTTCAAAGACATGGGCTTACCGGTCTTCTTTGCCGATCCTGGTCGCCCTCGGCAGCGCTCCCGCAATGAAAATACCAATGGTTTGATCCGTCAATACATACCAAAAAGAATGCGTCTGAAGACACTTTCCAGGGCGCGCATTCAACACATTGAAGACCGCCTGAATCATCGCCCCAGAAAAACTTTAGGCTACAAAACGCCACATGAAGTACTATTTAATTTAACACCTAATTCCGTCGCATTTCGAACTTGAATTCGCAACATAGGCCTGCGAGCCGCATGGGATATGCGCGCTGGCATGGGTAATCTAGAATTGTTTCACTTAGTGTGTGCAAGTCGATCGCTCAATTTTCACAAGTGGATTTACCTAAAGACATCAGTAGATATCCGGATCGACTGGCAAGTATGGGATAGGTAGGATAGATTTTGATGGGATAAATTTCCCATCAAAAATCTTATAAATCAAAGATGAAAATTTATCCAGAGGAGAATAGTTTGATGAATACAAAATTAAGGAAAGTCGCTCTTAACCTGAGCCTAAGCTTATTGAGTGCGAGCGCTTTGCTTGCCTGTGGCGGCGGGGCGGTATCGGAACAGGGCACGCAACAAGCGCAGGCACTTGCGGGGAAACTTAGGACTAACTCTGTCGATCTCAACGAGGCGACTAAAAAAGAGCATGCTCAACAAATTGTAGCTGCGGCAGAAAACAGTACTTTACTCTGGCGTACCAGGTTCGAATACATAGAAGACATCAAAGATGAGCGTGGCTACACTGCCGGGATAATTGGCTTTTGTTCTGGTACAGGTGACATGCTAGCTATCGTGAAAAAATACACAGCCCAATATCCTGGTAATGGTCTCGCATCTTATTTACCGGCGCTGGAGCTGGTCAATGGTAGTGAGTCACATGAGAGGCTGGATCCTGATTTTCCGGCGGACTGGAAACGTGAAGCCGCGCTGCCTGCTTTTCAAGCTGCACAAATAAAGGAACGCGATGACAGCTATTTCAATCCATCGGTAAGCGAGGGGAAAAAAGATGGCCTACGCGCACTTGGGCAATTCATTTATTACGACGCTGCAGTTATGCACGGGATGGACGAAGTGGAAAAATTTCGTGCCAGAGCAATCTTAAAATCCCCCACCCCAGCACAGGGCGGGAATGAAGTTAGCTATCTGTCCGCCTTCATGGACGAACGTGTCGCGTTTATGGAAAGTGAGGAGGCACACAAGGGAAATATAGACCGAGTGCAAGACGGGCCGCGTAAATGGCTGGCAGCGGGTAATCTGGATTTGAATACACCGCTCAATTGGCGTGTCAACGCGCAAGATTTCAGTATTCCTTAGTCCCCCTAAACCCTCAAATCGTCATCAATTTAAGCACCTCTGCCAACACGCATATCCCATGCGCTTCTTCAAGCACATAGGCCTGCGAGCCGCATGGGATATGCGCGTTGGCAGGGCGGCTAGTTTAGTTTTTGCGGCTAGTGCTTTTACTGCTCTCGAAAAAATAGCTCATGCGCTGGCGCGGGCTGAGGTAGGCGTAGACTTCTGGCTGCAATTGTTTGGCTTTCAGGCTGGCGCGTATGCTCAGTTCCGGTTCTTCGCTGAGATTGAGTATGATGGCTTCGTCTTTGGGGACGCTGGGGTCGTAGATCAAGACGCTGGGGCGCAAAGGCATGCCGGCGCTATTCGAGACTACCATGCCGGGCGTGCCATCGCTTAGTTCCACCAGCGTGCCGGGCGGATACACGCCCATGCAACGGATGAACATATTCAGTATGGCGGGGTCGTATAGTTTGCGCTGCTGCTTAAACATATACGCCAGCGCTTCATACGGTGTCAGACTCTCGGCTGGATTTGGGTGATTGCATAATTTATCGTAGGCGTTGATGATGCAGGCGATGCGTGCCAAACGCGCGATCCGCTCCAGCCGTAGTTGCTGCGGATAACCGCTGCCGTCGGCGTATTCATGGTGTTGCAGAATGATCTCGCGGGCGGCTTTCGAGAGCCCCATTTTTTCGGCGATCGTCACGCCATACTGACAATGCTGTTGCAGCAGGTTTTGTTCGGCGCGGCTGAGCTCGCTGTGCTTATTGACGATGCGATCCGGGATTTCTATCTTGCCTATGTCGTGGAACAGGCAACCTATGCCCAGGGCTTTAATGTCTTCTGCTGGCAGGGCTAATTCTTTACCCAAAATCATCGCCAACACCGAGACATTGAGTGAATGATAGTAGGCGTCTTCGCCCGCCACTTTGTCATTCATGACATGGATCGCGACGCTCATATCGTCCACCAGCGCAGCCTGCATTTGCCCGATTAAATGGTCGGCATCCTGGCAGGCATCTTGCGGCCTGGAAAATAGTTTGCTGGCGATATTTTTGAAGGCGGCGGCGGTCTTGATGAACTCTTTTTCACAGCGGGCGATCGCCGCGCGTTCTTCATTGAGCTTTTCTACCCGGTTTTTTTTGCTTTCGATTAAAGCGATCTCTTCAGCGCTAGGGCTGAGCTCTGTGCTGGGTGGCGCGAGCTCGCTAGTAATGCTTTTTGCCAGGGGCGGGCAATCGCTACGCGCCGCTTCAATTCGTATGCTGCTCAGCCCTAATTGTTGGAGTGCCGCGATTTGTGCCTGATTCTTAATTTTAAAACTATTGCGGGCGAACGAATGTTCTAGCCAAGCTAAATCGAGATGCACGTACAGACCGATGCAGAGTTGATCGAGATCTATGCTAGTAGTAATCGGGACTGTGGTCATTTTTAAGTGCGGCTAAGGGGATAGACTATTTTAGCAGTGTGTCCGCGCAAAAAGTCTGGAAAAATTAAAAACACCCGCGCCACTGCGCATATTCCATGCGCCTTTCCAGCCTGCATGCCCTGAGAGGCGCATGGAATATGCGTGAGCGGGCAGGTGCATGGCCAGACCAGGAAACGCGCCCGGTAGCGGGATAGCTGCGCGCCATATCGCATTATCGGTTTAAAATACGCGCTGCGGCCTTAAGCCTGACTAGAGCAATTTTGCGTAAATCCCATTTTGAAGGAATGTCTCATGAGTAAAGATGTCGTCGTTCTGAGCGCAGTGCGCTCCGCTATTGGTGCTTTCGGTGGATCGCTGTCGACGATGGAGCCAGCCGAGTTGGCCGGTATCGTGATGAAAGAAGCGATTGCACGCTCAGGTGTGGATGCCGCCTTGATCGGTAACGCCATCGTCGGTACCTGCATTCCTACCGATGCGCGCTATGCCTATGTCTCGCGCGTGGCCTCTATTCAGGCTGGTTTGCCTATGGATTCGGTGGCGATGCAAGTGAGCCGTCTGTGTTCTTCTGGCCTGCAGGGTATCGTGACTGCGGCGCAAAACATCATGCTCGGTGATTTTGATTATGGTATCGGTGGCGGCGTTGAAGTGATGTCGCGCGGCTCTTACATGATGCCAGCCTTGCGTTCAGGCGCACGCATGGGCGACGCCAAGGCGATCGATATGATGGTGGCGGTCTTGACCGATCCGTTTGGCGTTGGCCACATGGGTATCACGGCAGAAAACCTGGCTACCAAGTGGGACATCTCACGCGAAGAGCAAGATGCTTTCGCAGTTGAATCACAACGCCGTGCTGCAGTGGCGATTGCCGAAGGACGCTTCAAGTCGCAAATCGTGCCTATCGTGCAGCAGACCCGCAAAGGTGAAGTGGTGTTTGAAGTCGATGAACATGGCAAAGCCAATACCACGATGGAGTCTTTGGCCAAGATGAAACCGGCCTTTAAAAAGGACGGTACCGTCACCGCCGGGAATGCCTCAGGCATTAACGATGGCGCGGCTTTCTTTGTGTTGGCAGCAGCCGATGTGGCAGCTAAGGCTGGCCAAAAACCGATGGCGAGAATCGTTTCCTACGCGGTCTCTGGTGTACCGAATGAGATCATGGGTGAAGGCCCGATTCCAGCCACCAAACTGGCACTCAAAAAAGCGGGCCTGAGCCTCGATCAGATCGACGTGATCGAAGCCAATGAAGCCTTTGCCGCGCAAGCGATTGCAGTGAACAAGGCGCTGGGCTTAGATCCGGCCAAGACCAATCCAAATGGTGGCGCGATTGCCTTGGGCCATCCAGTCGGCTGTTCTGGCGCTTTCATTGCGACTAAGGCGATCTATGAATTGCATCGCACCGGCGGCAAGTATGCCTTAGCGACTATGTGCATAGGTGGTGGTCAGGGTATCGCGGTTATTTTTGAACGTCTGTAAAATCTGCTTCGATATTTATCGAAAATAAAAAAACCCAAGTCCGCTTGGGTTTTTTTATGTCGGTATTGAGTCCCTTGATATCAGAGTAGCCCTAGATTTCGGATCAGCACATACAGGCAGGTGCCGACCAGGATGCTCAAGAGCGCATTCTTACTACGCCATTGCAGCAGTGCTGTCACGCTAATGGCAAGTAGTTCCGGCCAAGGCAGACCCGCGTGCTCGAGTGCCGATCCGGTGGCTGAATGGACCAGCAACAGCGTCATGATGGCAAGCGGCAAAAACTGCCCCAAACGCTGCACCACAGGATGTTTATTCAACCAGCGCGCCGCCACAAAAGGTAGGGCACGTAGCGCGAAGGTGACTAATCCCATGGCGGCAATCACGCCCAAAACATAGTTTGCATCGTTCATTGCTTAGGCTCCTGCACGTTGGTGGCTGCGGCAGCTGCGGCAGGCCGGGGTGCGCGCCAGAATAGGCCAGCTACGATGCTCAATGCGATGGAAATAACCAGCGCATGTTTGGGCGCCAGCAGATATGCCACGGCGTAGGCCGCCAGCGCCACCCACAAGGGCGCCGGGCTCTGCTTGCTGCGCCATTGTTCTACCGTGAGTACCGCAAACAAAGCCGCCAATACAAAATCGAGACCCGCCAAAGTGATCTGCGCCTGCGCACCTATGAGCGCGCCTAATAGCGTACCCAAGACCCACCAGGATTGATTCAGCAGTGCCAGCAGCGCCATCTGCCTGTCGCTGGTGCCGACCGGTAAAGTGGTCAGGACTGAATAGGTTTCATCAGTCAGGGCAAAAATCATATACCAGCGCAAGAGTTTTTTCTGCGGCAATTTATTCAGTAAAGACAGACCATAAAACATATGTCTCAGATTCACGATCAGGGTCGCCAGCGCGATGGTCGCCAGTGGCAAGCCTGCCGCCAGCATAGGTATCATCATGTACTGGGCGGCCCCGGCATACACGAATAGGCTAGTCAGCACGGCCAGCCACCAGGCGGCACCGGCCTGCACAAATAAAAATCCAAACACCATGCCGAGCGGAATATAACCCATCGCCACCGGTGTGGTCAGCGTCAATACCGAGAAATTGTTCTGGCCCTGCGCGGAAGTAGAAAGCGGATGCGGATTCATACTGAGTTTCAAAGAAAGTGGTTAAGCATTTTAACAGAGCCGGGGCAGCTGATTATTGGAAGGAGAATCTATCCTTCAGTGCTGGAAATTTAAATTTTAGCTTTCAAGAGGGCGATTTTTTTATCTGCGGCGATCAGATTTTCCAGACGTTCACTGACCTGACGCATGACTCTGTCTATGATGGCGATCTCGCTGTCGGACACCCCCTCCACCATCACCTCCACCACTTCGGCTTGCGTTTGCATTGCGAGCGCCGCTAGTTGTTTACCTGAGGCTGTGAGTAGCAGTCGCTTAGTCCTGGTGTCTACATCGTCGATCGCGCGGCTGACCAGACCTTCGGCCTCCATCTGCGCGAGCAACATAGAAACCGCACTCTTAGTGATAAAGCAGCGTGCCGCGAGTTCCATCTGACTGATGCCCGGTGTGGTCGCCAGCGTTGCCAGCACTTCCAGATCGCCTACCCGCAAGCCTTGTAGTGCCAAGCGTGCACTGAGACTGGCTTCACATAAATTATAGGCGCGGATGGTGGACAGCCAGGCTTGTGTGCCATGCGGTGATGACAGCGTTTTGGGGGGATTTGATTTTTTCATTTATTTAGTTCAAATTTGAACAATAACGTTCATATTTGAACTATACTGCAAAAAATGGCAAGCCGGGCGAAAAATATTCTCTGCGCGATACCAGTTGCATGCGGCATTGCTTGATGTCTTGGTTAGAACTCTGCCCACACTATAGTTATTCGGGAATACTAAATGAAGTCAGCCGCAAAGCCTTTACCACCCGGCCAATTTGTATTGGGATCTTTTCCGCGTTTTGGTTTACTAGCTTACGCTAAACGCTGGCCGCGCTTGACACAGATCGCTGCCATACGCGTGTACGGTGATGGTCTGTCGCCCTTCTTACTGGAGGATGACTTAAACGCCTTAGTGCGGGTAGAGCAGTGTTCGGATTTCCACTGTGTGACCAGCTGGTCGCAAACCGATTTGGCATGGAGTGGTTGGCGCCTCTCTGAGTTTTACCAAAAGCTGGTGTTGCCTAAATTGGACTCACAGCGCCAGACTCAATTTGTGGTGATGCATGGCGCGGATGGCTATCGCTCTATCTTGCCTTTGGCGGATCTACTGGCCGCCGATGTTTTACTGGCAGATCGTTTGCAAGGTGAACCCTTAGGGATAGAGCATGGTGCGCCGTTAAGGCTAGTCGCACCTGCGCATTATGGCTACAAAAGCGTGAAGCATATTCAAGGCTTAGAGTTTCTCGATAGCGCGCTGGCGTTTCGGCCAGTAGGCTATCGTTTTATGGCGCATCCCAGAGCCAGGGTACACGCCGAAGAGCGTGGCGTGGGTTTGCCGGGCAGAGTATTTAGATGGCTGTACCGCCCCTTTATTGGCTTTGTGATTGGCCGGTTTGCGCAGGCCAGTACTCTGCAACTGCAACAACAAAACATCGACAAATAATCACTAAAACCAGGAACTTTTATGAATCTTATCTTTAGACTCTTATACGTATTGATCGCATCATTTTTTCGTCCAAGATTGGCGATCGGTCCCTCCACCAGTACGCTGGCACTATTGACCTTTCCGAATGATCTTGATTTGAATATGCATGTGAATAATGGGCGTTACCTGACGCTATGCGACTTAAGCCGGGTCGACATGTTTATCCGTAGCGGTTTGGCCAAGGTCATGTGGCAGCGCGGCTGGATGCCTATGGTGAGTGAACATACGATGACTTACCGCAAGCCTTTAGCTGCCTTCACACGCTTTCAGGCGACCATGGAATTAACCCATTGGGATGAAAAATTTTTCTTCATGACACATCGTTTTTCTATCGGCGACAAACTGATCGCCGAGGGCACTTCCAAAGGCGTACTCAGAGGGAAAAACGGTGTGATCGCGCCGCAGGAAGTGATCGCAGCAGTACTCGCTTCACGTGCGGCTGAAATGGCTGAGGGCCAGTCAAGCTAAGTAGCGTCTGTAGCAGGGGCTATGACTGGTAAGGTGAAAGTAAAATTTACTCCTTTGCCAGCTTCGCTGTGCACAGTAATTTTCCCACCTAGTAGCTTGGTGACGATGTTGTAGACGATGTTCAGACCCAAGCCGGTGCCGCCACGACCTAGTTTGGTAGTAAAAAATGGGTCGAAAATACGTAGCAGATTTTCCGCTGCTATACCTGCTCCATTGTCGCTGACACTGATAGCCACCAAGCCTGCCTCAGTCATATTCGCCGCAATGCTGATCTTGCCGTTGGCTTGTCCATGCAGTCCGTGCAATAGGGCATTGTCGACTAAATTGCAAATGATTTGATCGATGCTCCCCGGGTAGCTATCGAGTTCTATCTGCATGGGAATGTTGAGTTCTACCCGAATACCGGCCTGGCGGATTTTCGATCCCATGGTCGCGATCACATCCTTGCATACCTTTTCCAATTGAAATACGCGCCGCTTAGAACTGGCCTGATCTACCGCTACCTGTTTGAAACTACTGATCAACTCAGCGGCGCTGCGCAGGCCACGCTCTATCAATATGCTTGCCTGCTCGGCGTCGTCAACGAAGTTGACCAGATCTGATTTGCGGACCAGGCCATCGTTCACTAAACGGCCGAAGGTCAGGCTTTTTTCCTTTAATGTTGATGAAGTTAGCAGGCTATTGCCTATCGGTGTATTGAGTTCATGCGCCACCCCTGCCACTAAAGAGCCGAGTGCCGCTAGCTTTTCACTCTTGATTAAATCATCTTGAATATGGCGTAACTCGGTGGTCTTATCAGCGACATTTTTTTCTAATTGTAGATTCGCCGCAGAGAGCGCCATTTCTACCTGTTTTTGATTGGTAATATCGGTATAAGTGGTGACGAAGCCCTTGATCTTGCCATCTTCATCAATAGGTTTTCCCTGCACTAAATGAGTATGTCCATTGGGGCGCGTACGTTCGAACTGATGTGCTTGAAACTGCATCGCTAAGGCCAGACGGCTCTCTACTTGCTGCTGCATGTCTCCTTCGCCGTATTCACCGCGTTGCGCCATAATGGCGAGCAGATCACGGAAGGGAACGCCGCGATAGATAGCTGAGGATTCATAATTCAAGACATCGAGAAAGCCCTGGTTCCACACTTGCAGCCGCAACTCTTCGTCGAACACGCTTAAGCCTTGCGGCATATTGGCCAATACCGCCTTTAAAAAAACCGATTGTCGCTGATATTCTTTTTCTATTTTTCGTTTGGCTGTGACATCGGTACAGATAGTGACAAAGCCGCCGCCGGCAATTGGCGCACCGCGTACCTCGATAACTGTGCCATCCTGGCGGGTCCTTTCGTAAAGATAGGGCTGCATGCGCTGTACCACTGCCATCAAAATCGCCAGAGTTTCTGCTTCTGTTTGGCCGCCGAATTCGGTATATTCTCCGCGCGCGATGTTGGCTATGAAGACGTCTTGAATTAGCGGCGGTCCGGCGCTAAACAATTCAGCCGGTAAATCTAACATGTGGAGTAAGGCATTATTCCAGGCGACGATACGCAAATTATCATCCAGCAAAGACACTCCGCCAGGAAAATTATCCAGCAAAATTTGCAATTGCTCACTCTGTATGCGAGTTGTGTTTTCTATGCGTTTACGCTCGGAGATGTCGCGCACCACCAGTATCACTCGGCGGGTTTCCGCGGTGCCATCATCATTGAGGCGACTGATGCCGACCTCAGAGATAAATAGACTGCCGTCGGCTTTGCGGGATAGCCATTCAAACCGCTGTGTCTGGCCTTGCATCGCCAGTGCGATGTATTCATTTGCCGCAATTTTTGAGTCTCGCCCATCTATCTGTTGGGGGGCAGAAAAATCGAGAGGCGTACTGGCCAGTAATTGCGTGCGGCTGACGCCAAATAATTTTTCAGCACTAGAATTACAGTCCACAAAGACCGCGCCTTCCAATACCAGCAGCGCATCGAGCGCCAACTCCACCATGGCGCGATACAGTGCTTCTTTAGAGACGTCGGTATTGCCGAGCATGCTCACTCCTAAATCAAAGCCAGGTGGATATTAAAAGGATGAAAAAAGACTAGATGCGCGCAAAGCTTATTTGAATCTTACACCGTTTGTTGGCCAGAAGCAGCAGTTCACGCGCGAAACTTCCTCATTGATGAGCTTGGATTGCGGGGGGAAGAAGCAGCGGTTTGTGCTAAGTCCTCAGAAGTTAGGCGCACTCGCTAAGGCTTATTGTCCTGTATTTATATGCAATGTTCTCTGTTACAATTTCATAGAAATAAGACACTTCTTTTTTACAGCCTTCTGGTTTGATGATGCCTGCGTTCTATGCAGGCGCTAGGCTGTAGATTCCGACTATGTCCCTCTGGCTTTGTGTTCATATCTCCCTTACAGAAGCATGAAAAATTCTACTCGCACTGAGTTATTCAATTTATTTTTTTACTTGGCGCGATGGCTTTTTCTGGCGAGCCTGATTGCCGTTCTGGCCGGCTCTGCCTCGGCTTTTTTCCTGTTTAGCCTGGATTGGGCGACCAATACCAGAACTGCGCATAGACAATTGATCTGGCTGCTACCGATAGCTGGTTTTGTGGTGGGTTGGCTCTATCTGCGTTTTGGCACGCAAGTAGAAGCAGGGAATAATCTGCTCATAGACGAAATTCATGATCCCAAAAAAGTGATCCCACTACGTATGGCACCGCTGGTATTGGGTGGTACCGTTATTTCTCATTTATTTGGCGCGTCGGTCGGGCGTGAAGGCACTGCGGTACAAATGGGGGCGGCGCTGGCCGACCAACTTACCCATATCTTCAAATTAAAACATGAAGATAGACGGATTATTTTGATGGCAGGGATCAGTGCCGGATTTGCCTCGGTATTTGGCACCCCCTTGGCTGGCGCGATATTTGGGCTGGAAGTGTTGGCGATAGGACGCATGCGCTACGATGCCTTGCTGCCGTGTATGGTGGCGGCCATCGTCGCTGAACAAATTGGCCAGTTGCTGGGGGTGCAGCACACCCATTATGCGATACCGCTGGTGCCCCATCTAACGGCGTGGGCAATGACCGCCACGCTGATCGCCGGCGCCATCTTTGGTCTTACTGGCAGGGTATTTGCCGAGGCGACCCATGCGCTCAGCGCCTGGATGAAAAAACGTATCAGTTACGCGCCGCTACGCCCTTGTCTGGGCGGTATAGTGATCGCCGGCGCGGTATGGCTGCTGGGTGCGGATCGCTATATTGGTCTCGGGATTCCGACTATCGTCGAGGCCTTTCAGCAACCACTGGCGGGCTATGATTTTCTGGGCAAGCTAGTGTTTACCGTGCTGTCCTTAGGCTCGGGCTTCAAAGGGGGTGAGGTAACACCCTTGTTCTTCATCGGTGCGACTCTGGGCAATGTGTTGGCACCTTTACTCCATCTGCCATTCCCTTTACTTGCGGGCATAGGCTTCGTCGCGGTTTTCTCCGGCGCAGCGAATACGCCTATCGCCTCGACGCTGATGGCGATGGAATTATTCGGTGCGGAGGTCGGCATGTTTGCAGCGATAGCCTGCATCGTGAGCTACCTGTTTTCCGGGCATACCGGCATCTACCGATCACAACGCATCGGCCATGCCAAGCACAGCGATGCGCCCGAGGGCGTTAAACTGAGCGAGCTTGACGCCTATCGTAAAGAGCCGCCACAAAATACCTTGCGGTAAATTTCAAATGAAGCGTATCGACGAAACACCATCAACGATTGAACGAATATTTGGAGCCGTAATGGCTTCTGCATTCGCCGGGGGTACTGCGATAGCAGCTCCTTGGATATTAGCGTGGAAATATCCAATTAAATTCTTCATATTTTTTCCACTTACGAGTGTGCTTGTAATGCCCATGTTTTATGTATGGATACTTATAGTCGTTATATACGCTTTATCTGCGGGGTTTCGGTATGGTTTTTTTGGTGTCCTAGATATTTTTAACCTGATTTGGCGAACAGGTGAAACGAATGACCGTGTTTTACGTGACGCTGCCGAAAAATATCGCGTACTCATTCCAGTCACAATTTTCGTTTCATATCTATTAATTCTGCACGTCTTCTGATGAAATTTAACTCGACAATCGACGCGGACGCTACGGGCCAGTCATTTCGGCGGTAGGTTCTACAACAATGGGAACTCGGATGCTGGCAGCCCTTAAAAAATTACCGCGCACGGTCTGGCTCATCGGCCTGATTAGTCTGGTCAATGACTCCGCTTCGGAAATGGTCTATCCATTGATTCCCCTGTATCTGAGCTCGGTCTTGATGGCGGGCCCGCGCGCGCTGGGGATTATCGAGGGGATCGCCGAGGCCACTGCCAGTTTGTTGAAACTGTTCTCGGGCATTGTGGTGGACCAGACCCGGCGCGCTAAACCATGGATACTTTTTGGTTATAGTCTGGCGGCCTTTGCCCGACCGATGATGGTGCTGGTGACGAGCTGGCATGGCTTACTCCTGATCCGCTTTGCCGATAGGGTGGGCAAGGGCTTGCGCAGTTCTCCACGGGACGCCTTGCTGGCAAATAGTGTCGCGGCAGAACGTCGAGGTCTGGCGTTTGGCGTGCACCGCGCCATGGATAATGCCGGCGCGGTGATCGGCCCTTTGCTGGCCGCCCTGTTGTTGGGGGCTGGTATGGCAATCCGGGATATTTTTTTGTGGACCCTGGTTCCGGCCTTACTCTGCGTGGTATTTGCGCTGTTGATAGATGAGCCTGCCGAAAAAAAACCTATCACGGTGAAAAAATTTGATAGCCGTCTAAAAAATATGCCGCCGCGGTTTAAACGCTACCTGATCGTGGTGGCGCTGTTTACGCTGGGGAATTCCTCGAATATGTTCTTGCTCTTGCGTGCCAGAGAACTCGGGCTTGCGCAGGCGCAGATTCCTTTGCTGTGGGCCGCGGTGTCTTTGGTCGCCATGCTGTTTTCCGCGCCTTTGTCGGCGCTCTCAGATCGTTACGGACGCTTGCGCTTATTGTTGGCTGGCTACCTGGCGTACGCACTGTTTTATTTGGCGATGGGCTCATTGAGTTCGCATGGGATCATGCTGTACGCCTTGTTTGGTTTTTATGGCCTATTTTTAGCCGCTACCGAGGGCGTGGAAAAAGCCCTGGTCGCGGACTTAGCGCCGGAGGGATTGCAAGGTGCGGCGTTTGGCTGGTTCAATATGACGACAGGCATCATGCTGCTGCCTGCATCTATCCTGTTTGGTCACCTGTATCAGACGGTCTCGCCGTTCGCTGCTTTTAGTTTTTCGGCGTGCTGTGCCGCGCTTGCTGCGCTGTTAATGTGGCGCTGGGTGGATTTGGCACAAACGTAAAAAGGGAACTTCTAAAAACCGTCTGCGCATATTCCATGCGCCTCGCAGACCAATATCGGGCTGTGAGGCGCATTCTTGTTAGGCCTAGCCCCAAAATTTCTCCAGAGGGATACGCTGTATTTTGGCTAAAATTAGGGTGCGATCTTTACCCCGCGCCAAAACGCGATGAAACCCGTGATTTGTTTCGCTGCCTCCTTGGGGGCCGGATAAAACCAGGCGGCATCTTCATTGCGCTGGCCATCCACCAGCAAACTGTAATAACTGGCCCGACCTTTCCAGGCGCAGTCGCTATGGGTTGGGCTCGCTTGCAGATATTCAAAATTAACGCAATGCGCAGGGAAATACACATTGTTTTCCACTATCTGCACTTCATTTTCATGAGCTGTTGCAATCAGCTTGCCCATCCAAGTGGCTGTCGGCATGTGCTTTCTCCTAAATTAATTGTGTCATTAAAGCGAACGGGCCAAACGTAGTCCGCTCATTTGCCAGCGTGCTGTGGCGGGAAAAAAATTGCGGTAAGTCAGACGGCTATGCCCTGCGGGCGTAAAGCAAGACGAGCCGCGTAGTACGTACTGGTTCGCCATGAACTTGCCGTTGTATTCGCCTATCGCACCGGGTGCTATCGCAAAGCCAGGATAGGCAGCGTAACTGCTACTGGTCCATTGCCAGCAATGGGCAAACCAGTCTGCAATATCTGGTCTCTGCTGTGCCGCATATTCCCATTCAAATTCTGTGGGAAGGCGCGCCCCCGCCCATACGGCAAAGGCGCTGGCTTCGAAGTAAGATAGATGACAAACCGGCTGCGCCAGATCTAAAGCTTGCCAACCGTGTAGCGTAAACACGCGCCAATGTTGCTGCTGCAACTGCCAGTAGAGTGGGTGCTGCAAAGCCTGATTTTGTCGCCAATCCCAGCCCTCGGACAACCATAGTGCCGGATTTTGATAGCCACCGGCTTCGATAAAGGCCAGGTACTCGCCATTACTGACTAGCCTGTCGCCTAACTCAAAAGCCTCGATAAACTGACGATGGCGTGGGGCTTCATTATCGAAGAAAAACCCAGCGCCTTGATGACCAATTTCCAGTAAGCGGGCATCGAAAGTTTGCCATTGCAGTGCCTTGCTGTGAGAGCTGAGGGACGGATTGCTGTATGCCTCGTCTATCGGCGTACTGAACATCGCCGGTGCCAGCGGATTGCACCAGAATAAATGTTTTATGTCAGTTAGCATCAATTCCTGGTGCTGCTGCTCGTGCTGCAGCCCGAGTTCTAACAGCGTTTGGAGTTGCTGTAATTGCGCCGTATCGTTTGCCGCGACAACTTGTTGCCATAGTCTGGCGATACGCTGATCGACGTTTTTTCGGTAAGCGAGTACTTGCTCCAAAGTCGGGCGCGTTAGTAAACCGCGTTGTGGCCTCGGATGTTTTTCTCCAACGCCGTTATAGTAAGAGTTAAACAAGACCCGAAACGCAGGATCAAAAGCGATGAATTCGCTTTCGAATTCTTCTAACTTTTCTAACACAAAGGTTTCAAAAAACCAGCTAGTGTGCGCCAGATGCCATTTAATCGGGCTGGCATCGGGCATAGATTGCGCCATGCAGTCTTCGGCCGACAAGGTCTGGGCAATGGCGATGGAATGCGCTCTTACCTGCCGCCAGCGCTCAATTAAACTAGTCTCTGCGGGTATCTTGCTTACTTCAATGTCGCGTGCGATTTCCAATTTAAATTCCTCCGAGTTAAACCGGTAAATGAGGCGTTCGCTTAGAGTGCGCGCGCATGGATCACAGAAAACCAGTTGGCAGGATCAGACCAATGACGGGCTTGGCCAAAACCGGCCTGTTCTAGTAATGCCAGAAA
The DNA here is from genome assembly GCF_003955735.1 of Undibacterium parvum. Lineage (NCBI taxonomy): Bacteria > Pseudomonadati > Pseudomonadota > Betaproteobacteria > Burkholderiales > Oxalobacteraceae > Neoundibacterium > Neoundibacterium parvum. The sequence goes on from NZ_CP034464.1 coordinate 2,559,205, forward strand.
GCTTGGGACTGTGTATTTGTAGCTATTTTCGGTGTGTATTCGCTCGCCCTTGGCAAACTGGCGCTCGCCGCCGGGCCAGCGCACGCAGATATCCTGTCTGGCCTGCAAGTGCATTTCTACGCGTGATAACTGGGGATTAAAAAAGCCTAGATGCTGCCAATCGCGCACCTCAAAATCACTGCCAAGTAGCCGATTGATATGGCGTAAGGCATTGAGATTAAATGCAGCGGTGACACCCAGTGCATCATCGTAGGCCGCATCGAGCAAGGCACTGTCTTTGATCAGATCGACGCCAATCAAGATGCCGCCATCCGCATTGCAAGCAGCACGCAACTGGCGTAAAAAATGTAGCGCATGTTCGGTATCAAAATTGCCTATCGATGAACCAGGATAGAAAAACAGGCGCTTATCGGCGCGTACCTCATCTGGCAATTGCCAGGGTACAGAAAAATCCAAAGCGACGGCGGTCATTTCTATGTGGGGAAAGCGCTGTTGCAAGCGCAGCACCGCATCCTCTAAATGCCCGGCGGAAATATCCACAGGCACATACTGTTGTGGATGCAGTTGAGAAAATAGGCGGGCAGCTTTGGCGCAATTGCCGGCACCCAGGTCGATCAAAGTGCTAGCGCTGCCTATAACCTGCGCCATTTCCGAGATATGTCGCGAAAATATACCGGCTTCAGTGCGGCTAGGATAGTACTCAGGCAGTTCGCAAATGGCCTCAAACAGCAGTGAGCCTATGCCATCATAAAAATATTTGGGTGAAATACTCGCATTGCGCGCCTGTAAACCGGTCGCTATTTCGTCTTGCGCGGCTGTGATAGACGCTAGTGCAACAGGATTAGACGGCGGAAAAATACTGAGAGCTGAAGTCCCTGAAAAGCTGGTCATTAGTTTATCCTCGAAAAGACAATACACAAACGGCGCTGATGATTTTTTGTTCACAAACCAGAGTGTCGCATGCGCCGGAGATTATTGCTTGAAACAGCGAATAAAATGCTGAAGCGCTAAGACTAAGGGGGGATGTTGCACTTTGTAAAAAAGCGCATAAAGGTAATTGCCAGTACCGAGCTGTGAGTGCTACTGGTGAGCGCTACTGGCTGGCGGACCTGCTGTGCAGTTAGGTCCGCCAGAGAATCTGCTTTACTCCTTTTGTGGAGTCATTCTTTTTACGAAAAATGTCGTCTATATTTTCTTCTTTAAAAGTATTTTTTGCGCTTCTGGTACCGCCGCGTAAGTCGAAGGTTCGCCAGAATCTGTGGGTTTGGCCAGCACCGCCTTAAATTGCTCTGACATAGGCCAATTGAGAGAAATACCTTTAGGCGGAATCGCTTGCAAGAACCATTTGTTATAAATGCGATTGATATCACCCGAGCTTAGAACTGTACTGATGGCTTTATCTACGACCGCTTTGAATGCAGGATCGTCTTTGCGCATCATGATGCCGTAAGGCTCTACTGACAAGGCCTCTTTGCTGATCTCATAATCGGCGGGAGACTTGGTATTGGCTACCAGTGAGGCTAATAAAATATCATCCATTAAAAAAGCAACCGCGCGACCGGTCTCCACCATCAGGAAGGACTCAGAAATATCTTTGCCCGCCACTATCGTGATACCCAAGCCTTGCTCCAGATTTAGGCTGCTTAATTGTTTGTGCGCTGCGCCGCCCGCAGTGCACACCACGGTCTTGCCCTTTAAATCTGCCAAGCCCTTGATGTGGGAGGTTTTTTTCGACACGATACGGGTCGCGGTGACGAAGGTGGTCGGTGCAAAGGACACCTGCTTTTGCCGCTCCATATTATTGCTGGTGGAACCACATTCTAAATCGATGGTGCCGTTCGCCATCAGCGGGATACGGGTGGCCGATGTGACTGGATTTAATTTAACGTTTAAGCTTGTTAGTCCCAGATGCTTTTGTATCGAAGTGACTGCTTTGAGGCATAAATCGATGGAATATCCCTGGTAGTTTTGCTTGTCATCGAGAAATGAAAAGGGGATGGATGAATCCCTGACTCCCAAGGTGATCGTTCCTGTGTCCTTGATCTTCTTCAGTGTCCCGCTCTCTTGCGCCTGCACTGTGGTTGCCATGAGGGCGAGGCTGACGAGAACGGATACGAATTTTAATGATTTCATGTTGACTCCAAGATGTAGTTTGATGGTTTTTTTGCTTAGGGCTAAAAGCTAAAACACTAGGCGATACTGGCGATAAGATCGATTTCAACCGAGGCATTTTTGGGCAATTGCAAAACCCCGACCGCGCTGCGGCTATGCCTGCCTGCCGTTCCCAAGATCGAATGCAAGAGCTCAGAAGCCGCATCGGCCACTTCACTTTGCTGGGTGAAATCTGCTGCCGACTGCACATACACGGTGATGCGTGGAATGGTCTTGATACGCTCCAGGCTTCCCAGCGTACGTTGCAATAGCGTTAAAGCACGCAGGGTACAAATCTTGGCGCCCAATTGCGCTTGCGCCAAAGAGGTGCCAGCGCCCACTGCGCCTGTGATCAAAACCACCTCACCCACTCTAGGGACTTGGCCACTGACATACAGGTGATTTCCATCTTGTAGCAAGGGCGTGTAATTACCACCGATTTTGATTGCATCATCCAGGTTGTAAGCAAGCGCAAGCGCGGCTTCCTGGTATCTTTTGTCGGCTGTCATAACTGATTCTCTAGTCTAATTTTAAAAATACACCTCAGCGAAATTTGTAGCGCTACAGGCTGCTGCAATTGTATCCGCAAAATCCTTGTTGTGACAAGCTGTCATTTTATGACATTATGTTTATTTGAGTAATTGATCAGCTTAGTCTGGTCGTGAACCAATATGTCTGTATAAATTCTTGGCAGCGCTACCAGTGTGCGGCGCTGAGGAATTCGCATGGGCAAGGGCTAAAATGGGTAGAATGCCACTATGTTCACTGTTATGCTGCGCCCGGCTCTCGCCGTCACCGTCAGCATTCGTCTCCTATGGAATCAATATGAACACAGAAAATACCGCTGAAAAAGCACTGGAAAATACAGCTGTTGCACTCAGCGCTAGTGATCAGGCCAATTTGCTCGATGCCTTCGAAATTAGAGTGTTGGCTGTGCTGGCAGAGAAAGAAGCCACCACGCCCGACAATTATCCTATGTCACTCAATGCCTTGGTGAATGGCTGTAATCAGCTAACTAGCCGCGATCCTGTGATGTCGCTGTCAGAAAGCGCAGTGCTAGAAGTGCTCGATCGTCTGGCACAAAAAAAACTGGTTGGCGTCATCAACCAGGCCGGTGCGCGTGTGGTCAAGTATGAACATCGCATGCGTATCAAATGGATGTTGGAACAAGACCGCTTGGCCGCACTCACCATCTTGATGCTGCGCGGCCCGCAAACGGCTGGCGAGATCCGCAGCCGCGCCGGTCGCCTGCACGAATTTGCGACAGTGCAAGCACTGGAAGCGAGTCTGGATTTTTTGATGGATAAGTATCCGCCTTTCGTCGCCCGACTGGCGCGCGCGCCTGGCAATAAAGAAGCACGCTACGCCCATCTGCTGTCCGGAGCAGAAGCCTTAGAGCAAGCCGAGAGTGCCGCCAGCTTTAATGCCAGCGCGGGAGCAACGCCGCAGCGCGACAGAATCGGTGCTTTAGAGCAGGAAGTACAAAGCCTGCGCAGCCAGTTAGACAGTCTGACACTGCAATTCGAGCAGTTTCAAAAACAGTTCGAGTAAGCTTCTGGCGCAGAACAAGCGCAGCGCGTGATTTCAAATAGTGCCTAGCCCAGGACGCATATTCCATGCGGGCTACAGGCCATGTTGCTCGCTAAGGCGCATGGAATATGGGCCTTGGCAGGCTGGTCTTTAAAAAACCGGCAACTCTGACCAGAGATGCTTATTCGTCCTCGTGTTGCGGGGCAATCAAAGGTAGGCGCATGATCAGACTGGTGCCCTTACCAGGTTCGCTGTGTAATTCAACTGTTCCGCCTAACACTTCGGTGATCAGGTTGTAGACGATGTTCATCCCTAGTCCCGATCCGCCTTGTCCTAGTTTGGTGGTGAAGAAGGGATCGAAGACGCGCTTCAGATTTTCTGGAGAGATGCCACAGCCGTTATCGCTGAAGATGATTTCGACTTGACCCTGATCGATGAGGCAAGTACTCAGTTGCATCAGCCCTTGCTCTTGGTTTTCAAAGGCATGGTTAAGCGCATTGCTGATGGCATTGGTCACAATTTGTGCCAGCGCGCCTGGGTAGCTTTCCATCTGTATGCCCGCTTGCAGATCGCGTGTGAGCTTGTGCGCGCTGCGACGGTACATAGGTTCTAAGGTCAGCAAAACTTCTTCCAATGATTTGCCTAAGTCAAAACCGCGTCGGTGGTTGCTGGACTGGTCGACTGAGACTTGTTTGAAACTGATGATCAGTTGTGCGGCGCGCTCCAGACTACGCACTAAAATATCGGCGCCCTTTTTTGTTTCTGCGATCAGCTCATTTAAGATCGTGCGACGCGGTTTGCCACTGCCCAATTCGCTGGCCAGATTTTCGGCATGCTCTTTAAGAGTACTAGCCACCATCAGGCTATTGCCGATAGGGGTATTGAGTTCGTGCGAGATACCAGCTACCAGATAACCGAGCGCCGCCATTTTTTCTGAGCGAAACATCTCGGCTTGCATGTTCTTCATGGATTTTAGGGCGATCTCTAAATCTTGGTTGGCGTGTTCCAAACTTTCGGTTCTTTCACTGACCCTCGCCTCCAGATCGGCATTGAGATGGCGGATTTGATCTTCGATGGCACGCATGCGCGAGATGTCTATCGGCGTGAAAATGATCATCGCTACGCCATCGGAGTTAAACACTCGGGAGGACAAAAGACAAGTCGCCACTTCGCCCCGTTTATTGCAGAGACGCACTTCTAATTCATGCACATGACCTTGTGCGTGCAAGCTATTGATATAGCCTATGCGTTCGGACGGGGTTTCCCAGACCTTCAATTGCAGGGCGGTTTTTCCTATCACTTCTTGCCTGCTAAAACCCCATTGAGTGAGTAAGCTATCGTTCATTTCTACGATGATGCCGTCACTTAATTTGACTAAGGCCAAAGGTACCGGCGACTGTTCAAATAAATCGACGAATTTTTTTTCGCTGGCGCGTAAGGATGCCTCGGACAGGCGTAGCGATTCTTCGGTGTGATTGAGTCGGCGTATATGCTTCCACAGGAAAAACAAGCTTAAACTGAGAAATAAGATTGCGACCACCGAAAACACCATGCGTTCCGCGCTGCGCTGACGCCATGCGGCCAAGCTCAGGTCGCGTTCACGTGCGAACACAGCGACGATGCCGTAATCAGCAATTTTTCTAAAGGTGTAGAACCTAGTCGCGTCGCTTTCCTCGCCCAGAAAGTGCTTATCTTCGAAATGCCCTTCTAGCGCTTGCGGTTGGAATGGTTTGATGCTTGCAGCGGCAGCGAGGTTTTTTCCAGCTGCTTTGAGCTCGAAAGGGAAGCGCACGATCACATTACCCTGCTCAGAAAACAAGGCCACCATCGCCTTGCTATCTTTCGCGACTCTGGCATATACGCTACTAAAATAGGCAACACTGATGTCGGTGCTGATGATGCCCAGATAGCGCCCGTCTTGCGCGAAAATGTTACGGGCGATAGGCACCACCATTTCAGCGTCATAAAAACGCTGAAATGGTCGGCCTAGCATGATCTTTCTGTCCTCTCGATGTGCCAGCAAATACGGGATATAGGTTCTGTCATCGGCATCTGTCTGATAGGCCGGGTAATCGATAGTGCTGACCGAGGCTATTCCTTGCGGGTTAACGTATTGCAGTGCCTTCATGACTTGATTAAACGGCTGAGCCTTGGTCAATACCGTACGTATCAGGGCGTCGTCTATGGGTTTTTGTCTAGCTTCTTCATGGATGGCATTGAGTAGTATATCGAGGCTACGCTCTGCCTCGTGCAAGGTAAGGGTGGCGTGCTCTTCTAATAAGCGCACTGCAATCAAAGCGTTTTCGTGTTCTGATTCTAGCGTGATGCGGCGGTCTTGCTGGATGGCCCACCAGGCTTGGGCGATGATGGCGGCAATCGCGATGCTGGCCAGCAGTAAAAAAGTCTGGCCGACTAGGCGAGGTCGGATAGGTGTGGCCGCTGGCTGCATGCAGGGATCTTTCGATTTTCTCTAATTAGGACTTACGCAAAACCGCCCCAGCGTCCTTGTATCCGCCTTGCCATACAAAAGTACTGTCTTCGGCGCTACGCCTGGCTGGAACAATTTTGTGTAAATCCTAAACTAATGTGCTTAAAATTGCTGACTAATGCGGTGTGTGCTTAAGCAACTATTTATAAATCCCAGTACCCAGACACATATCCACGCCTGCTACTTTCTCTATGTAGCCGCGTTTTACTTCTACTTCTTTGCTCACAGGATTAGGCCAGCGATACTGGGTCCAGCCTTTGCCATCCTTGCTTTCCATGCAGGCTTTGATTAAATCTTTGATGATGTAAACACCGTCGCTGTCGCGCATATCGAGCATCACCTTGCCTGGAATTTTAGGGTTTTTTCCATGGATAGCCTGATAGCCTTTGGAGTCCACCGAAAACAGATACAGGTCGCCTTTTTTGTTCATCTCACTGAGGCTATTAAACGGACTGTCGAGACGATTAAATTCTTGTATGGATTTTTCCATGCCATTTTTTTTCAGATATTCCTGGGCTTTTTGGATCAAAGCGATGGCTTCGGCTTCTGTGCTTTTTTCTAGCGCATAGGCATAATTAAACATGCTTGCGGAGATGAGAGTAATCAGAAAACGGGGAATTATAGGTTTCATGGCGACTCCTAGAATTGGATGTTTTGCATTTCATCGTGGCGAATAGCGGCTAATTTGGGAAAGTACTCTGCACGCATTTTTAAATACCAAAATTACACTGTTAGTGTAGCCCGATTTATGCAGAAAAAATAGACTAATAGTGCTGCCACAGACTAGCGTGTATCTGGTTTTTTTATAGGCTTAGTTTTTAAGCTTTAGCCATTTTAGTATGACCGAATACAAGAGTGGCGGGTCTACCGGTTTGGATAGGAAATCGTTCATGCCGGCCTCTGTGCAGGCGATTTTATCTTCGTTGAATGCATTGGCGGTCATCGCGATGATGGGGGTATTGGCGTAGCCCGCTAGTTGACGAATGGCGCGGGTCGCATCCAAACCATCCATCACCGGCATCTGCATATCCATCAAAATCAATGCATACTGAGCCGCCTGCGCGGTTTGCAATGCTTCCAAGCCATTTTCGGCGCTGGTGACTAGCAAACCGGTATCGGATAAAAGCTCCAATGCAATTTCGCGGTTAAACATATCGTCTTCGACGAGCAAAATGGGACGTCCGCTATACAACTGCGTTATCAATGTTTGCGCATCGGTCAGATGATCATTCACATAGTTTTGCGCAACGATGTTTTGGCTACGTTGCAGACGTGCCGTAAACCAAAAATGGCTGCCGATATCAGGGCTACTCTCTACCCCTACCGAGCCCCCCATCAATTGTGCCAGACGGCTAGTGATAGCGAGCCCTAAGCCGGTACCACCGTATTTGCGCGTGGTCGATGCATCGGCCTGCTCGAAAGGTTGAAATAGTTTAGCTATTTTGTCTGGCGCAATACCAATACCGCCATCTTTGACGCTAAAACGCAGCAATAGATCGTCGTCGTTTTCTTGTAGTAATGCGGTCTGTATGCAAATCGATCCGCGCTCAGTAAATTTCACTGCATTACTCGCATAGTTGAGTAGACACTGACGCAGGCGAGTCGGGTCACCCTTGAGGAAACGCGGAACCATGTCGCTTTCTATGACGATAGTGACGCCCTTGTTGCGCGCTGCTTGTCCTATGATGCTGTGGACGTTATCGATAACAGCCAGCAGATCAAAATCGGTGTGCTCAAGTTGCAGTTGGCCAGCCTCGATTTTGGACAAATCGAGTATGTCGTCGATGATCGCCATCAAATGCTCACTGGCCGAACTGATCTTGTCCAGTCTGGCAGCTTGATCCGGGGTGAGCGTACTCTGCCTGAGTAAAAAATTCATGCCTATGATGGCATTCATAGGGGTACGGATTTCGTGGCTCATATTTGCTAGAAAGCGGCTCTTGGCGCGATTCGCACTATCGGCTTGCTGGCGCGCGATTGCCAATTCACGGGTGCGACTTTCTACCAGTTCTTCCAGATGAAAACGATGTCGTTCAAGCTCATCGGCCAACCTTTTTTTGGAGGTAATATCCTCTTGTAGGGAAACCAGATGTGTGATGCTGCCATCGGCTTGGCGCAAGGGCGTTACTATGGCATGTTCGATATACTTGCTACCGTCCTTACGGCGGTTGTGCAATTCGCCGGTCCACGAGGCACCACGTGCTATTGCGGCCTGCATACTGGCATACAGCTGTGCTTGCATCCAGGGTTTTTTACCTAGGGTTTCGGCGCGACTATATCCTGAATTGCGTAAAAATGTAGAGTTGACGTATTCGATCTTCCCCTCGATGTCGGTGATAATGATGGCTTCCGGGCTTTGCTCAACGACTTGCGAAAGCTTGCGCAACTCTAGCTCGGCGAGCACGCGTTCACTGACATCGGTATGTGAAACGACGGCGCCTTGTCGATGTCCGCCTAGTGGCGTGACACTCAGGCTAAACCACGATTGTCTATGCTCCGCTACACCCGCGTATTCCAGCTCAAAGCTAGGCAAGCGCCCATCCAATACCGCCTGTATGCCCGCCCGCGCCTGGCTTACAGTTTCTTCTGCAAAGCGCATATTCGAGTCGGCCGAGCTTAGGCATTCGTAACGACAGCCTATGTCTTGCAGATGTTCACTATGAGGGGGGCGATTCTTCAGACTAAATCGGCGCCATGCCTGATTGACATCGATGATCACGCCTTCGCTGTCGAGCACTGCAATTTCTGCTTTTACCGAATCGAGGATACTGCGGTTAAGCGCGGTACTGATGCGTAATTGATGTTCTGCCTGATACCGATACAGCGCCATTTCCAGAACCGTGCGCAGTTCACGCTCAGAAAAGGGCTTGAGGATATAGCCAAATGGTTCTACGAGCTTGGCGCGCGCCAGCGTGTCATCGGCCGAGAATGCGGTTAAAAACACCACGGGCGTGCCATATTGAGTACGGATCACCTGGGCGGCACTGATGCCGTCTATTTCTCCGGCTAACTGTATGTCCATTAAGATCAGATCCGGACGCAGTTGTTTTGTTAATATGATTGCCTGTTCACCGAGATCCGTGATGCCTACGGGATCGTAGCCTAGTTCTGATAATTGCTGCGCAATGTCACGCGCAACAATATTTTCGTCCTCCACGACTAGTATTTTGGGTTTAATGGCCGCAGTCAACATGGTCTGTTTTTAGAAAAAAAGGGAAACTCAAGAATTGGGCAGATCTGCAGTAAAGCTTATACTAAATAAGGCAGTTTGCCTGTTTTCTTGGGAATGACCTATCTCTAAACGGCCTTTAATTTGCCGGGTTAAATCACTTACCAGTTGCAAGCCCAACGATGAGTTCATTTTGATATCGAAATCGGCTGGCAGCCCGACGCCGTTGTCGCTCACTTGCAACAAAATTTCTTGGCTGCCTGATAGATGCTGCAATCGGATCCTGATTAGACCATTGCGCCCATCTGGAAAGCCATGTTTCAGACTATTTGAGAGTAATTCATTCACCAGCAAACCACAGGGACTAGCCTGATCCATGCTTACTTTGACACTGTCTAAGTCTAATTCAAGGTGAATTACTGCATTTTTTGGCGCCAGCGCACGAAACGCCTGATTACACAACTCTTTGAGGTAATTTCGTAGATCGACCGAGGCGAAAATTCCAGAACGATACAGGGACTCATGCAGCAAGGACATCGCGCGCACCCGTCCTATGATGTCATTGAGTACGGTCTGGGTTTCAGCTTCAGTGCAACGTGCCCTTTCAAGACGCAACAGGCTAGTGATGACTTGTAAATTATTTTTAACTCTGTGATGCACTTCATGGAGTAAGCCAACTTTTTCCGCCAAAGAAGCCTGCAGCGCGTCCTGGGTCTGTTTGCGTTCGCTGATGTTTTGTATCTGCGCGACGAAATGGATAGGCGTTCTGTTTATCTCTCGCACCAGGGAGACATTCAATTGCGCCCAGACCTCATGCCCGTCCTTGTGCAAATAGCGTTTTTCCAACTGGAAAGAAGAACGTTTTCCCTCGACCATGTCAGCCATGAATTGCAGGTCGGTGGCCAGGTCTGCCGGACTGGCGATGCTCTGGATGCTGCAGTGCAGTAAATCAGCCACAGTCCAGCCCAGCATCTGGCATAGCTCGGGATTGACTCTAAGGAAATGGCCATCTAATGAGATCAGTGCCATGCCTATAGGCGAAGCATCAAAAGCTTGTTCCATTTGCGCGACACTCAGCATTTTTTCGGCGGCTATCCTATGCCTTTCGGTTATATCGCTAAATACCAAGACCACGCCGACAATTTGCTCGCTGCGGTCTCGTATCGGTGCGGCACTGTCTGCGATGTGATATTCCCGCCCATCGCGCGCCAGCAGTACGGTATCCTCCGGCATTTCTATGGTGGCACCGCTATGCATGACTCTAGTTACCGGAGGCAAACCAGGCAAACGAGTATGCGCATCAATGATTTGAAATACTTCCGACAAGGGTAGTCCTAGCGCTTCACTCAGCGGCCAGCCGGTCAAGCGCTCTGCGGTTGGATTCATGCGCGTGATCTGGCCCGCGGCGTCGGTGGCAATCACGGCGTCACCGATAGATTGCAGAGTGATCGCCAGATTTTGTTCGCCACTCTTGAGAGCGACTGCCTGTTGTTCAAAGATATCTAACATGCGATTAAATTCTCGTCCGACCATGGCAACCTCGCTCGATCCCGCTAGCTTGGTGCGCGCGCTGCGGTCGCCATTGCTGATTCGGTTGACGGTCGTGGCCAGTTCGCTAATTGGGCGAATGATGGCAATCCCGATACGCCAGGCCAAAGCGATCGCCACTCCTAGAGTGGCAATGCCGACCGCAAGGCTGCGCCAAAGAGTGCGGCGAAAATCGGCCAATAATTCATGTTCTGGCAGCCCCGCGCTGACCCGCCAGTTGAGCCCGGCGAGCGTCACAAATGCCGTTCTGCGATTGATACCATCGAGACCTTTAATCGACACAAAACCCTCACGCATATCGACTGATAGCCCAGCGGACGTTGCTGATGGTTTGCCTATGAAGGAGCTGGCTTGCTGCGAACGCAGTAAAATCAGTCTGTCTTGATCGGTGACCGTTACTAGGGCCTCGTTTGGAACCGATCTGAACACATCATCACTGAGTTTTTGTAAGTCGAGCGCCAGCCTGAGTAAGCCTATCTTGCTGCCAGATTGATTGCGTATAGGTTGCGCCAGGGCGCTTATCCAACGTCCGCTGCCGCGCTCAAAAATCGCAGCTGAGGCGGAGAAAACTTCCTGGCGCAGCGCAGCCGAAAAAAACTGGCTAAGCGCTAAGCTGTCGGTCTTGGGCTGATACTGCGAGACCGAACAGATGGGATGTGCGTTCAGATCGAGCACGACTAAAGTGGAGTAGCTTGGGTTGAGTGCGAGGTAATCCGAGATGATGGGGTCACAGTGTTTAGCATCCATACTTCTGAGCATAGGGCGCGCAGCCAAACTGAGCAAAACCCGTTCGCGTTCTAGCAGATAGTCATTCAGAATTTGCGCAGTGTTGTCGGCTAGTAGTTTGACTTTTGCATCCGCATGCTCCCGGGTGTGCCTGAGATCTAAAATAAAAAACCAAATCAGCATGGTTAAAATCGGCAATGCGATCGCCAGAACCAAGAGCACAATGCGGGTTCGAATGGAGTCTGAGACTAGTGATCTCGCCATCTCGCCTACTCCCTTTACTTGGTTTGCGAAACTAAGCTGACTCAGCTGAGCTGACAAAAGCCGCCGCGGCAGAAGGGGCGAAAAGCACATTTTTTGCCGCTTCGAGCGGTAATTCTAACTCAACAAAGGCCGACTGCCGCACTAAAAATAGTGCGCTGCCGATCGCCGAACCAGGCCATCAGCCATGGCTTTTAGCAGCAGCGCTAGGTCTGAGTGACTAAGCTCAATACCCGCGATCAGTGATGCATGGCTGGTGCTGCAGCCTGATTGATGGATTTCGCGATGGCTTGTACTTGTATGCTTTCACGTTTTCTGTCCTTGCCTTCTACCACCAGAGTGAGTGGCACCAGCTCGCCTTCTTTGACTGGCGCTTTCAAATTCATCAGCATGATGTGATAGCTGCCTGGTTTAAGTTCCTGCATTTTTCCGGCAGGTAGAGCCAGCTCATCGATGGCGCGCATTTTCATGACATCGCCGTCCATTTCCATCTTGTGCAATTCCGCGCTGGCGGCCACTGGCGAACTGATCGCTACCAGGCGCATCTCTTTGACAGAGGTGATTTGCAAGAAGGCACCTGTGACTTTTTGCTGCGGTACGGTGGCTCTGACCCAGGCGTCTTTGACGCTCACCTGTGCCTGCGCGGCAGTGCTGAAACAGAGGGCTAGTAGCGGTGTGACGAGTAATTTTTTCATGATGTTTTCGTTTTCATTGTTGATGCGGATGGGTGCTGCGCTCGTTGTTTAGCTTGTCAGCTAATTTCAGGTAAATTTACCACACAGCAGGCCGCTCGCACATATTCCATGCGGGTTTCCAGCCTGCCTGGCCTGCAGCCCGCATGGAATATGCGCCTTGGGGCTATGCCATTCTAAAACCTTACACTTTAGTGTTTTTGGCCGCTGCTCAGCCAGCTTTCCAGCTCCGCTGCGGATGGCTTGCCCAACACTAATTTAGTCTCGCCGTTTTTCGGCAGCAGAGCGACGTAGGGTGTGATGCCGCGCCAGCTCGGGTTGATAGAATATTGCAGTGCTGCGCTCTGGCCTTTGAACACGAACAGGCGGCTGGCCGGGCTGTAGTGCGGTTCTTGCAGCAAGCCCGGCTGGTCTTCGCCATCCATTACCACCACCACTAAAGGCACCTGAGGTTTTCGGTTTTTGAGTTGCTCGCCAAGCGCGGCGATGATGGCCGGGCAATGGCTGCAATCGGTGGTGGAAAACACTACTGCCGCCGGGCGCGGTAAGTCTTTCTGAAAACGGTGCCAACTGTGCGCGTCAAAATTTTCTATCTGTTTGGCGGCAGCCAGCGCCGGAGCGTTAATCACTGTGCTGGCGAGCAGCAGCAAGGCTGCGCAGAACTTAAAGGATTTCAACATGGCGTTTCCCTGTGGTGTTCCAGATCACGTAGATTTTTCCGCCCTTGCTGAGTAGTTGCGGATAATCGCTCTCGAGTTTGCTGCTGGCGATTTCACTGAGCTTAAAATGCTGGCCGTCGTCGTCCGAGATCCAGGCTTTCAGGTTCATCTTTGTGCCATCGTAGCTGCGCCAGACGATGGCCAGCTTGCTGCCGCTACTGAGAATATCGGCGTGTTCGGCCTTGGCGTCGGGCAGTACCTGCACAGCGCCGACTGGATTGCCAGCCTGATCGAGCTTGCCGTAGCGCACCTGCGCCACGCCAGCCCGGTCGCCAAACCACACCGCATGATAGCCACCGGCAGCGGAAGTCGTCAGGGCCGGGCCATGGTGCGGGCAGCCGTCTATCGCCCAGTTATCGTAGCTGGCACGTACCGGTTCGGCTAAGGGCGTAGCCGTGGCCGCTGGCGTTTCTGTGCTCAGAATGGTGAAGGCGTGATCGCGGATATTCGGTAGCGTCAGATGCCGCCACAGCGCCGCGATCTGGCCGTTGGCAGTCGGTGCAAAGGCGATACGGCAGCATTCGCAACTATAGTCGGACAGCTTGGTATCCGGGCCAAAGCTGGCACCGCCATCGAACGAGACATTGCGATATAGCGATACGCCGCGGTAATCAGTCTTGGCTAGTCCGGTTTTTTCTGCCGCTTCATTGGCGTTTGTGACAGCTGCCTTGTCGCGCGAATCTATCCAGACCGTATGCAAAGCACCTTTGGCGTCAAAGGCGATCACGGCATAACTGTGGCTGATCACCTGTCGGTCTTGATGCAAGGTCACCGGCGCGGCGAAGTGGGCACCACCATCGGTGGAGCGCAGCATGCGGATCTCGCCGGTAAATTTTTTCGCCAGCGGTTGCGCATAGATGATGATGACGATGCCATTCGGACCGAAGGCGATTTTAGGCGGACTCTCGCCGCTGGTCTTGATGTGATCGTCACCAGTGTCGAGTACGCGTTCCGGCAGCCAGCTGCGGCCGTTGTCCCCACTGATGTGCAGGGCCAGATGGCCCTGTGCGTTCAGTTGCACACTCCACAGTGCGCCGTCAGGGGCAAAAGCGCTGCCGGAGTAGGGGGCGGCGGCTTTGTCGGCAACCGCCGGCGCGTTGTGATGGGCCAGCGCCGGCAGTGTCGTTAACATCAAGCCGGCGATTGCCATGCAGCCTGTTAAGCGTGCTAAGTTGCTCAGATAAGTTTTCATAAGCGAGTCGTTAGTGTTTATATTTTTCTTCAAAATTATTTACCGCCATACGCATACGTCACGCCCAGCATCACGCTACGCGGTGCGCCTGGCGTGTAGGAGTTCTGCGTATCGGGCACATAAGCACCGGTGCCGGAGTATGAGCTGGATGCCGAGTCGGCGTAGCGCGTGTCAGCCAGATTGCGCGCTTGCAGCCATACTTCCCAGCCTTTGGCGAGCAGATAGCTACCGCGCAAATTGAGCAAGGTATGGCCGGCATAACGCACGGTATTCGCGTTGTTCATCCAGTACTCACCTTGATGCACGACTTCCAACGCGATGCGCGCACCGCTGACAGGTTTGTAGCCTAGCTCTGCGCTCGTGATATCGCTAGGCGCTTGCGGCATTTGCTTGCCGCTGTAATCGATACTGCCGGAGACCTGATATTTTTCGTACTTATGGCTAGCCAGCGTGGTCGCCAGGCGCGCATCGAACATGCCTGCATCGTAGTTCAGACCCAGCTCTAAACCCTGGCTGCGGGTGCGGCCGGCATTGCGGTTTTCGCTATTGCCCTGGGCGATGGTGTAGCTGACGATGGTGTCGCGTCCGTCCAGTCGGTAAACCGCTGTATCGAGCTTTAAGGCACCGTCCAGAAACGCCATGCGCAAGCCCAGCTCATAGTTGTTATAGGTCGCAGGGCTCAGATCCGGAACGCCGGTCTTGCCGTACAGCTGGCTCACTTCGGGCGGGGTAAAACCCTGGCTCAGATTGCTGTAGACGCTGCTGTCTTTGCCTAGCGCATAGGTGGCGCCTAGCTTAGGGCTGACATGCGAAAAGCTGCGCGATTCATTCGCCGCGCCAAAATTGGCACTGCCTGCCGGTGACAGATTATTCGTGTAATCGTAACTGATGGCGTCGGCGCGGGCACCGACTACTACCCGGGCTTTTGGCAACGGGCTAAATTCCCATTGAGTAAAAAAAGCGGTGTTGTTGATGTCGGCCTGGTAGTTACGCACGCCCTTTGGGTTACTGGCATTGGCGTTGCTATAGCTCAGATTCATGCCGGTGACGGGGTCGCGCAGCACGCTCAGATTATTGCTGTAGTAAGGATTGTCGCTCTTGTCCAGATACACACCGGCGATCAGGCGCGAAGCGAGCCAGTCAAACTCTTGCTGATGTTTGGCGTCCAGGCCTAACGAATCGACATGGCTATTATTTTCTGTACCCTGGCAAAGTTTGGCCTTGGCGCTGCAGCCGACCAGGGTGTAGCTAGGGATCTGGCCATGGTCATTTTTACGCGAAAACAGGGTGACGGTAGTCAGACCGTTCTTGACGGTTTCCGCTTCCCAGGCCAGATTGGCACGCGTAGTTTTGTCCTTGCGATAGGTAAAACTATTGATGCTTTTTCCCGGTGTATTTTGGTAGTCGGTTTCATTCAGACCGCCGGTCATGGCCGCATCCAGATCGGTATGCACTAGGGTGGCGCGCAAGATCGCCGAGTCGCTCAAGGCAAAGTCGCCGCGCAGCGAAACTGAGTCTTTATCGCCCTTGCTGTATTGCTGCCAGTTGTCAGCAGTGCGGCGTGAGCTGTATTGGGAAAAACGCAGGCCAAGATCGCCCCAGGTATTGCTGGCGATGCTGTCGACGCGCTTGTATCCGGCAGTGTCGTCATAGCGCGCACTGATGCTGGCGTAAGGCGTGGCCGAAGGGCGCGCCGTCATAAAATTGACTGCGCCGCCGACCGCATTGCTGCCGTACAGCGATGAGGCCGCACCCTTGACCACTTCCACGCTTTCGCTGCCAGCCAGATTCATCTCGTTTAAAGAATTATGGTTGAACACGCCCAAAGGGCGGATAGGAATGCCGTCTTCCAGATACTGATACACCGCGTTGGTGCTGATAGGCTGGCGTATGCTCATGCTGTGCTGCTCATTGCCGAGATCGTTCCAGTACACCCCGGCGACCCTGTTGATGACCTCGCCCATAGTTTTAGGCTTATCGCGCTTCAAAATTTCTTCCTTGACCACACCAATCGCGACCGGGGTTTCCGATAGTTTAGTGGCGCTGCGCGAGCCCGACACCACCATTTCTTCCAAGACTTGCGGTTCGGCGGCGTAGGCCATTTGAGTGAAAGCGGCAAGCAATGCGAAAGCTAGCGGAGTGTGTTTAAAGTTCATGAATTGATTCCTATTGTGGCTATGTATTTTGCGAACTACTCAGCGGCGGTGAACATCAAAAAAATCCAAAAACCTCTCACAGGAGGCACAGAGACACAGAGGAAAAACGGAAAAATTCCTAGTCCTTCTCTGTGTCTCCGTGTCTCTGTGTTGAGAGGTTTTGATGTGTTTACATTCACTGAATAGTTAAGGTTTTTGTTGATTTAGTTGATTCAGCTATTGAGCTTGAAGCTCAGCGGCACCACCACGCTGGCCGCGACGGCGACGTCGCCAAGTCGTGCTGGCACAAAATGCCATTTGCGTACCGCTTCCAATGCCGCCTCATCGAGTCGCGGAAAACCGCAGCTTTGCTTGATCTCTACCTGCGCAGCGGTGCCGTGTGGCGTCACCTGCACCAGCAACAAGACCTTGCCAAATTCACCCTGACGGCGTGAAATCAGCGGATAGGCAGGTGCCGGATTATTCAGGTAAGCGGCATCAAAGCTGGCTTCAGTACGTTGCTCCGCTGGCTGTGCCGCTGCTGCCGCTGTGGCGGTTGGTATCGTGCTTGCTGGCGTAGTTCCAGAGGCGGTTGCTGCGATCAAGGCTGGCGCTGCCGGCATCGCTTGCTGCTCGCTGGCAGGCTGCAAAGGCAGGGCGATGGCAGCTTGATGCAAGGCAGGAGCAGTCGGTTTTGGCAAGTTTTCTGGCGCAACTACCTGGCTAGGGGCTGCAATCAGCACCGTCATAACACTCATCGGCAGGGGCATAGCCTGGTGGCTGATCACACCACCAGCCTGTAAAGCCCACAGCAAAAAAGCCAGATGAGCACCGATTACCAGTGAAGATTTGAGCATGGACTTAGGCAGGGACAGATCGTCCCGCTCGGGCATGCTGAGATAAAGCTTATCCATATGATTGCGCCTTGTCGCCTTAGCGTAGCGGCATCAGAGCCGTGAGCCAAGACTTTTCCTGTGACGACAGCCCCTGGCAGATCAGCTCAGCACTTAGGCTAGAGCAGATCGCACGCAGAGCGCTCTGCCCTTAACTATGGGCAGTATTGCAGGGAGTCTTAGGAAAACTGTGGCGGGCCACGCGGATTGGCCGTTACCCAGGAATACAGCAGGGACGGCGCTTGATAATACAGAGGCGGGAAGGCGTCATGGCCGGCAGCCACGGCGCAGCAAGGCAAGGCCGCAGGCGGTAAGGCAAAGTTGCCGGCGTGCGGCAGACAAAACGGACAGTGCTTGGCAGTATGCGTATCGATCTTGCCAGGCAGTTTTAATGCGACACTAGTGCCTACTTTTTTAGCAGCAAGCCCGGCAATCGGCGTACTGCAAATCTCGGCCCAGGACGGCGCATTACCGTCCCGCGCTACCAAGGCACTGGCAATGGAAGGCACAAGCGCATTCGCCAAGATCGCCAGACAGGCGATCCAGATCGTGATGAGCTTATTTTTCCAAAAACGTTTCATAAGGCGAATTATAGCGCGAGCCAGGCGTTAAAGCCCAGCAGCAATGCGCCTGCGATTTGCGCGGGGTCAAGAATTATCAAGGTGATGGCAATATTTTTGCGCCCGCAGACGTTTCGTAAAATCTCAAAATAACATAGGCCTGTGGCGCATATTCCATGCGGGTTTCCAGCCTGCATGGCCTGCAAGCCGCACCGCTGTTACGTCATAGCGATGCGCTGGCGGCATGCCTAAAAATTTCCTAAGCGCTGGTTGATCGCGACCTTAATTGTGGAACCCCGCTTGTCACAGAAGTAATTCCCGCGGGATTTCACAATGTTTCTTTTAGAGAATGTTGACTAATAAATTTTCATATCAAATAACAATAATGAAAATTATTTATGTTTTAATAATGGGCGGATTCAATAAATAATGAGCAGTCCATTTCGATTTTTTACACGGCGTCCAAATATGTTATTAATTTCCGATGGGCATAATGTTGGTGTAAGTGCGACATACCCGCTTCCTCATTCTATAGTTTCGGCTACTGATTTTTTTAAAAAATTGGCGTATACATGCAAAAAATCTTAGTAAATTTTGTTTTTATTTTTTTCAATATTTTGGCTCTTCCTTCAAAAGCAAGCGAACAAGTCACGTGTGAAATGTTGGAGAGAAAAATTCTAAACAAGATCACCGAAGACGGCGGATATCTTATAGTCAATGGTATTTCTATTCTTGATCGGGAGACTCGCGATATATGGTTGTACGGTATGCCGGAAAACGTATTTTCTGAGCCGCCTCATGACAAAGTGATTGATCTTGGATTATTGCCAAATGGAATGCATCAGAAAATCTTTATAAACTGTGCAAAAAATAATGCAATCGTACTCTTGCAAGGGGGCGTGGTCGATCAATACGTTTGGTTTGGACCGATTGCATACCAAACTTTTCAAACGAAAATTAACTGAACTATGTCATCGCAAGCAAGTGATTCTTTTGCCGTCAGTTTGAAAATTGGAAAAGTATGCATTTAAAAAAATTGAATCGACAACAGTACATAGGCTGGGCAATTACGAGTTTTACTTATGGAATCTCACTATTAATAGTCGCTTATATAAATCGCGACGATTTCGCCTTGGGGTCGGACGATACTATTTTTTCGCCGAGTAACTTTGCACTCATGGTGTTTGGTATATCGTGGCTGGTGGGGGTAATAGGCGCCAGGTTTTATATACAAGACAAAGATCCTAACGATTTTTTTAGCCTGATCGGCATAAAAAAGCAGCGCTAGTTCTTTTATGAATTCGCAAAAAATATGAGTTATTCAATGAGCCAATTTTAAGAAATACTCCTACGGGTTTGAATATTTTTTTCAGGTCTTCTTCTGGGCGCGGCATTTTATTTGGCTATGCACTTCATGACACCGCCAGGCATAAATCCAAATCAATTTTTTTGGCCTTAGTCGCGTAAATTTAAAATGACATAGTCCTGTTGCGCATATTCCATGCGGATTTTCAGCCTGCATGGCCTGCAAGCCGCATCGCTGTTACGTAAAAGCGATGCGCGCTGGTGGCATGCCTTAAAATTCTCTGGTAGCGCGCAAACGGCTCGCTTATCGCACACACCGCTTTATCTTGAACAGCAATCTCAGCCTGCGGTTTTAGTTGTGCTTTCAGTGCTTGTTTCCAGTTCCGACAGCGCCTGACGGATTTGTTCTGTGCTCAGGGCAGGGGCGAATTTTTGGATGAATGCACGGCTATAGGCGCGCAAATAGGTGCCGCGCCTGACTGCCAGCCTGGTCACATTGGCGGCGAATAAATGGCTGGCCTGTAGCGTGGCCAAACCCTGCATGCGCTGGCTTTCTATCGCCATAGAGGCGACGATGCCGACCCCTAAACCTAAGGCCACATATTGTTGTATCACGTCAGAATCCATGGCGGTGAGAACGATGTCGGTGCTCAAGCCAGCCTGACGGAAGGCGTCGTCAATATGTCCGCGACCGGTAAACCCGACATCATAGGTAATCAAAGGATAGTCAGATAAATCCTGCAGGCTCAGCGGGCCTGCTTTTTCTAGCAGCGGATGGCCCTCGGGTACCACGATCACATGATGCCATTCATAGCAGGGAAAGGACACCAGATCCTTAAATTGCGACAAACCTTCGGTCGCGATGCCTATATCGGCCTTGCCGGACAAGACCCACTCGGCGATGTGTTCGGGCGCACTTTGCTGCAAGGCGATACGCACATTGGGAAAGGCCAGACGAAACTGTTGCACCACCTTGGGCAGCACATAGCGTGCCTGGGTATGGGTGGTGGCGATGGTCAGCGTGCCCCGGTTCTGGTCAGAGTATTCATCGCCAGCTTGCTTCAGATTTTCTGCTTCTAGCAATAGTCTTTCTATGATGTGCATGATGCCTTTGCCCGGCTCGGTCAGACCGGTCAGACGCTTACCGTTGCGCTCGAAGATATCGACGCCCAATTCTTCCTCGACTTCGCGGATCTGGCGGCTGACTCCGGGTTGCGAGGTGAACAGTACGTTGGCTACTTCGGTCAGATTAAACTGGCGGCGCGTGGCTTCCCGTATCGAGCGTAATTGTTGAAAGTTCATAGCATTCCGTATCGTTTTCTGATGGACGAATTTAAAGTTGATCGACAAATACGTGCAGGCGTTTCGGCGTGACCAGTAAGTTCTCACCCACTTTTAGCCCGAGCTGGGCAAAACGCTCGCTAGAGATCAGCGCTTCGACCAGCGCACCGTTGTCATCGCGTACCAGTTCCAGTTGCGCCAGCGGACCGATGCTGTGGACCCGTCCCAAACGTACCGCCAAACCGTCGGCACCGGGCGTGTAGCGTGCCACGTCCAGTTCATGCGGTCTGACATAGCCAGTGCCAGTGGCGTCGCGGGTGTCTTGATGGCCGGGTGCGTCGAACGCCACGCCGCCGGCATCAAGCACGCCTTCATGCACGCGGCCATGGAATAAATTAACGTTGCCCAGAAAGCCGTACACGAAAGGCGTGGCAGGATGCTGGTACACCTGATCCGGCGCACCGATCTGCTCTACCCTGCCATGATTCATGACCACGATCTTGTCGGCCACTTCCAGCGCTTCTTCCTGATCGTGCGTGACAAAAATACTGGTCACATGCAATTCGTCATGCAAGCGGCGTAACCAGCGGCGTAACTCTTTGCGAACCTTGGCATCGAGCGCGCCGAAGGGCTCGTCCAGCAGCAACACGCGCGGCTCTACCGCTAGTGCCCGCGCTAGTGCGATACGCTGGCGCTGGCCGCCGGATAACTGCGGAGGATAGCGGTCAGCCAACCAATCGAGCTGTACCAGTTCGAGTAATTGTGTGACCTTCTCTTTGATCTGTGCTTCGGACGGGCGCAAATGGCGCGGCTTGACGCGCAAGCCAAAGGCGATGTTTTCAAAAATCGTCATGTGCTTGAATAAGGCGTAGTGCTGAAACACAAAACCGACCTGACGTTCGCGCACATGGGTAGCTGAGGCGTCTTCGCCATCAAGCAAGACCTGACCGCTGTCGGCAAATTCCAGCCCGGCGATGATGCGCAACAGTGTAGTTTTACCGCAGCCGGATGGCCCCAGCAAGGCGGTCAGTTCGCCATCGGCAAAATCGAGCGAGACATTGTCGAGCGCGGTAAAGTTGCCAAATTTTTTGTGTAATTGATGGACTGCGATGCTCATAATTTTTCTCCTGCGATGTCTTGGGAAAGCTGCTTAGACGTAGCTTCATGACGTGATTCATTGGTTTTCCATTCGACGATGGATTTGAGTACCAGGGTCAATAAGGCCAGGAGCGTCAGCAGCGAGGCGACCGCAAAGGCGGCAGTGAAGTTGTACTCGTTATATAAAATTTCTACCTGCAAAGGCATGGTATTGGTCTCGCCGCGGATATGTCCGGACACCACCGAGACCGCACCAAACTCACCCATGGCGCGCGCATTACACAAGATCACGCCATACAGCAGACCCCATTTAATGTTCGGTAAGGTCACATGCCAGAAGGTTTGCCAGCCGCTGGCACCGAGCACCAACGCGGCTTCTTCCTCTTCGCTGCCCTGCGCCTGCATCAGCGGTATCAGTTCTCTGGCAACAAACGGGAACGTGACAAACACCGTGGCCAGAACGATGCCGGGTACCGCAAACAGGATCTTGATATCGTGCTCACGCAGCCATTCGCCAAACCAGCCCTGCGCCCCAAACAGCAGCACATAGATCAAACCTGAAATCACTGGCGAAACCGAAAACGGCAAATCGATCAGTGTCAGCAAGATGCTCTTGCCACGGAACTCAAACTTGGCAATGGTCCAGGCCGCAGCTACCCCAAACACCAGATTGAGTGGCACAGCAATGGCAGCCGTAATCAGGGTCAGGCGTATCGCCGACAAGGCGTCAGGCTCGATGATGGCTTGCAGATACAGCTGCCAGCCTTTCTTGAAAGCCTCGGCAAATACTGCCACCAGCGGCACAAACAAAAATAGCGTCAAAAATGCCAGTGCCGCCGTCACTAGAATTACTCTGACCCAGAGCGGTTCTAGCGTGGCCGCCGGCGTGATGGGCGGCTCGATACGGCCCGGCTTGGCAGGTAAATTTTGCGTCGTCATTATTCTCTCCCTGCATTTTGCTTGCTGCGGGTCCAGGCTTGCAGAGCGTTGATGCTCAGAAGCAGGCAAAACGACAGCAGCAGCATAACCACCGCAATCGCGGTCGCTCCGGCGTAATCGTATTGTTCTAGTTTGGTAATCATGAATAGCGGGGTGATCTCGGACACCATAGGCATATTGCCGGCGATAAAAATCACCGAACCGTATTCACCGGTGGCGCGCGCGAAGGCTAGTGCAAAACCGGTCATCAGGGCTGGCAGTATCGTCGGCAGGGTGACCCGTCGAAAAGTCTGCCAGTGGCTGGCACCTAAGCTAACGGCCGCTTCTTCCAGTTCTTTTTCGGCTTCTTCCAGCACCGGTTGCACGGTACGCACCACAAACGGCAAGCCGATAAAAATCAGCGCCACCAAAATACCTAGCGGGGTGTAGGCCACCTTGATACCCAGCGGTGCCAGTAACTGCCCGAGCCAGCCGTTCGGCGCATACAGTGTCGCCAGCGTAATACCGGCCACTGCGGTGGGTAGGGCGAACGGCAAATCGACCAGCGCATCAATCACGCGCTTACCGGGAAATTTATAGCGCACCAGTACCCAGGCCACGATGCCGCCAAACACCACATTGATCAGCGCGGCTAACAGCGAAGCGCCAAAGGTCAGCCGGTACGATGCCATCACCCGCTCCGAGGTGACGGTAGTCCAGAACGCCTCCCAAGTCATGCTGAAGGTTTTCAGAAACACCGCCGACAAGGGAATTAAGACGATCAGCCCCAGATAAAACAGGGTGAAGCCCAGCGACAGATGAAAGCCGGGGATCACGCGCCGCACTGGCCGTCTGCTTCCCGAACTCGGGTTAAAAAATGATGCCATGCTCAGCCTTTATTACGTATGTAACTATGAATGGCGGATCATCGCAGGGTTTGCTTATATGGAAAACGAATTTTTTGGCATAGTGATAGATGAATTTCGTCTATAGCCTTCAATTCGCGCATTTTTTCTCGAATTTCGAGCTTATTGCTCAAGCTTTATCCGCCGACCTGTGCCTCGCTAGTTGCTAGCAGCTGTTCATGGGCAAACGCATAGGCGCGTGCGTAGCGCTGCGGCCCCAGGCTGGCTTTGGGGCGATCAAATAGAAATCCCTGTACCTGATAGGGTTTGGCACTGCCCGACAAGGTATTTTGTAGTTGCGAAAATTCCCTCTCAGTCGCTATGCGCTTAAAGATGATGCGGCAGTCCTGCGCCTCGGCTTGCTCCAATAATTGTGATAAGCGGTGAGTATCAGTACCGGCTTGCTCGATATCGAGCTTGATGGAGGTGGGCCGTATGCGCGCCAGCACATCGAGCGCCTGCGCCAGATTGGCTGCATTGGCACCAACCCGAAAACCGTTGCGTTTGTAGTTTTCTGCCACGTGCGTTAGCACCCAGCGCTGGCTAGGCGTAATCAAGGGCAATTGCAACACTATAGACTGATGCGGCAGTTCCAGTGCATCAAGCACGCGCCGGAACGCCATTCCATGGTTGCCAGTAACAGCCGCCAGCAAACGGCTATGCACACTGAGATACAGATCTAGCTGTTGCGACTCGGGCTGGCGGAAAAAATTGATCGCATGCAGCAGGCGGCACAGCCTATCGAGGGCCACCGATTCATCATCGCTGGCAGCGTAGTCCAGTAGCTTCCAGACGTTCAGGCCGAGTTCGTCGGCCGAGTAGCTGCGGGCATAGGCTTCGTAGGCAATGATCTGGTTATCGTCGCCACTGCGTATCGCTTGAAATGCGCTGGTCAGCGAGGCATTGACGTAGCGGCCGCGAGCCCGCCCTTGTTCATCGAGCCAAAAATTGCTGGCGCCCTCAGTCTGAGTATGATGTTGCAGCTGATTTAAATAAGTTTGCAGAGCTTGGTGCTGCATGATGTTTTACCTCTTGCCTGGTTGGTAAATCTGGTCAAACACGCCGCCATCGGCAAAGTGATCTTTTTGTGCCTTGGTCCAGCCGCCAAAGCTATCGTCTATGGTAAATAGCTTGAGCTTGGGGAATTGTGTCGCGTACTTTTTGGATGCCTTTTCGGTGGTCGGGCGGTAGTAGTTTTTCGCGATGATTTCCTGGCCCTCATCGGTGTACAAGAAATTCAAATAGGCCTCGGCCACTTTACGGGTGCCGCGCTTATCGACGACTTTGTCGACTAGCGCAATCGAAGGCTCGGCCAGAATGCTGCTCGACGGCACTACGATTTCCACCTTGTCGGGGCCTAACTCTTTGATCGCCAGTTGCGCTTCGTTCTCCCAGGCCAGCAAGACATCACCAATGCCGCGCTCGACAAAGGTGGTGGTGGCACCGCGCGCACCAGAATCGAGTACCGGCACGTTCTTATACAGTTTAGAGAGAAATTCTCTGGCACTCGCTTCGCTGCCGCCTGGCTGTTTTAAGGCATAACCCCAGGCCGCCAGATGATTCCAGCGCGCACCGCCTGAAGTTTTCGGGTTAGGGGTAATCACGGCCAGGCCAGGTTTGACGATGTCGTTCCAATCCTTGATCGCTTTAGGATTACCTTTGCGCACCAGAAAAACGATGGTGGACGAATACGGCGAGGCATTGTGCGGCAAGCGTTTTTGCCATCCCTTGTCTAACAAGCCATGGCCGGCGATTGCATCGGTATCGTAGGCCAGAGCCAGCGTCACCACATCGGCATCGAGACCGTCAATCACCGCTCGCGCCTGTTTGCCAGAGCCGCCGTGCGATTGCCGGATCTTGAGCGTGTCGCCGGATTTGGCTTTCCATTGTTTGGCAAAAGCCTCATTCACGTCTTGATACAGCTCGCGGGTCGGGTCATACGAGACATTGAGCAGGCTGATGTCGGCGGCATAGGCGATAGGGTTCAGCAGCGCTATGGTGGCGACCGTACCAGAAATTACCGCGGTAAATTTTTTGAGATCCATCTGTAATCCTTGAGTGAAAATTCAGTAAAAAAGCTAAATAACAGGAAGACAGAATAAGTCGCAGGCAAAAAAAACAGAAGGTATCATTTCAGGATTGGATATGTGTTTTTCTTCTATACGCGCTAGCCTTAAGAAAGATTGAGGCAAAAAAAAGCCCCCGGAAAAATCCGGAGGCTTAGCCTATTGATGCAGCAAAGTAAGCGCTGAATTTAGCCCTTATTTTTTACTCTGATAGATTTTGTCGAACTCGCCGCCATCATCAAAGTGCCGTTTTTGCGCTTGCTTCCAGCCGCCGAATACGTCTTCTACCGTGAACAGGCTAATCGGTTTAAAGTTAGCCGCATATTTTTTTGCTGCCAGTTCCGAACGTGGGCGGAAAAAATGTTTTGCGACTATCTCTTGTCCCGCTTCAGAATACAAAAATTGCAGATAGGCAGTCGCCTGTTTGCGGTTGCCCAGCTTATTCACCACGCGATCCACCACGGCTACCGGCGACTCGGCCAGTATCGATATTTTTGGATACACCACTTCAAAGTTGTCGCCAAATTCCTGACGCACCAATTGCACTTCGTTTTCAAACGTCACCAAAACGTCGCCGATCTCGCGCTGGGTAAAGGTGGTGGTGGCACCGCGCCCGCCGCCGTCCAGTACCGGCACATTTTTAAACAAGCGATCCACCAACAGACGTGCTTGCGCCTCGGTGCCGCCGCTCTTGATCACCGATCCCCATGCTGCCAGATAGGTGTAGCGTCCGTTGCCTGAGGTTTTGGGATTCGGTACGATGACTTTTAAGCCGGGCTTGCCGAGGTCTTCCCAGCTAGTGAGCTTTTTGGGATTACCCTTGCGCGTCAAAAACACCATGGTGGAATAAAACGGTGCCGCACCGTTAGGAAACGCTTTATTCCAATCCGCCGGCACCAGGCCTTTTTCGGCAAGAATATCGATGTCATTGGCCTGGTTCATGGTTACCACCGACGCTTCCATACCGTCGATCACCGAGCGCGCTTGCTTGCTTGAGCCGCCGTGCGACTGGTTGATGCTGATGCTTTCGCCGCTTTTCTTTTTCCAGTCGGCCACGAAAGCGGGATTGATTTCCTTGAATAATTCACGCGTCACGTCGTAGGAAGCATTGAGAATATCACCAGCCGCATGCGCTGATACGCACAGGCTCAAGCTAGTCGCAACCAGCATAGTCCACAAGATACGACGACGGGCTGGCGTCTTACTGAAGTGGGATTGCTTTGATAGATGATCAGACATGAGAATTCTTCCGAAAAGTAATGAGTGCGCCATCTTGAAGAGGAAAGCCAGCAAAGCAAAGGATCATTTTCTTCTAAGTTTAGAAGGAGAACGCATGTAGCGTGGTTTTGATGATAAACAATCTCACCAATGGCAGCGCCAGTGCGCATATTCCATGCGGGTTTACAAGGCATCTGCCCGCTAAGCCGCATGGAATATGGGCGCTGGCGGGGATGGTATTTTATTTTTGCACTATGCGATCAGCGCGTGCTTTGTATGGATTGCTAAACTATGAAGTCAGCACTACCTTGACCTGCGCCTCTTCCAGTACTTGGGCGAATAGCGCAGAGGGCGGTGCATCGGTAAATAAAATATCGATTTGCGATAAATGCGCCATGCGCACCAGCGCCTTGCGGCCGAATTTTCCCTGATCTGCCACCAGCCAGACCTCGCGTGATTGTTCTATGATGGTCTGCGCCACTTTTACTTCGCGGATATCAAAGTCGCGCAGGCTGCCATCTTCATCGATGCTGGAAATGCCGATGATGCCGATATCGACCTTGAACTGACGGATGAAGTCGATCGTGGCTTCGCCGACGATGCCGCGATCACGCCCGCGCACCACGCCACCGGCCACGATCACTTCGCACTGAGGATTGTCGGCCAGTATCGCTGCCACATTCAGGTTATTTGTCACCACATGCAAGCCCTGATGGTGCAAGAGCGCGCGTGCTACTTCTTCGGTGGTGGTGCCGATATTAATCATCAAGGAACAACCCGCCGGAACTTGCTCTGCCACCGTCGCCGCGATGCCACGCTTGGCTTCGTTGTGCAAGAGCTGGCGCTGGCTGTAATCGATATTTTCAACTGAGGAAGCTAGCGCTACCCCGCCGTGGTAGCGAGTCAGCAAGTTGGCTTCTTCCATTTGCTTGACATCCCGGCGCACCGTTTGCGGCGTGACTGCCAGTTGTTGCGCCAGTTCTTCGACCGAAATGGTGACGGATACACGGATGACATCGAGTAATTGTCGTTGACGGGGATTGAGTATCATAAATGTTCAAACATGATGAAATTACACAGAAATTGTTAGCAATTCGAATTGTTTTGAATAAAAAAGAACATTATCGAACATTTTCGAATCGAAATAATCATAAATTTGTTGCTTATGCTTCGACTTTTGGCGTATCTTAGACGCCTGTCATCTTAACCGTATTCAGCGACATTCAGAGATGGATCTCTGTACTAAGCTAGAGACTTAGTAGCGTATTTACCACACGATAGTGCTCATAAGAAAGTAGCGAGAAAGGCCAAAATGAATTTTCCTCAAGAAAAAAAGGAATGCGATGTGCTGGTAGTCGGTGGCGGCATCAATGGCGTTGGCATAGCACGTGATGCGGCCGGACGCGGCTTGTCCGTGATTCTGTGCGAAAAAGATGATTTGGCCTCGCATACTTCATCTGCATCTTCCAAGCTGATACATGGCGGCCTGCGTTATTTGGAATATTACGAATTTAATCTGGTCAGAAAAGCCCTGATAGAGCGCGAGGTCTTGATGCGCTCGGCACCGCACATCATTTCTCCTTTGCGCTTTGTGATGCCGCATATGAAAGGCTTGCGACCAGTCTGGATGTTGCGCGCCGGCCTGTTTTTATATGACCATCTGGCCAGACGTGAATTATTACCTGGTTCGAATGCCATCGATTTGCGCAAGCATGTGGCGGGCGTTGCGCTCAAACCTAGTCTGGTGCGCGGCTTCATGTATTCCGACGGCTGGGTCGATGATGCGCGTCTGGTGGTCTTGAATGCCATGCATGCGGTCGAAAAAGGCGCGACGGTAATGACACGGACCACCTGCGTATCGGTGATACAGCAAGACGGAAAGTGGCAGGCCCAATTACGCAATGCGGCAGGCGATACGATGGTTGTCCAAGCGCGTAGTCTGGTGAATGCGACAGGCTCCTGGTCGGCGCAGTTCCAGCAAGATTGCGTACCGCAGGCCACCGGCAAAACCCTGCGTCTGATCAAGGGCAGTCACATCGTGGTCAAGCGTCTGTTTGATCACGACAATGCCTATATTTTCCAACATCCGGATGGCCGTATCGTGTTTGCCATTCCGTATGAAAAAGACTTCACGCTGATCGGTACCACCGACCTCGATTATCGCGGCGATATCAACCAAGTGGCGATACAACAGGAAGAAATCGACTACCTGTGTGAATTGACTAGCCTGTATTTCAAACAGCCGATTTTGCCTGCTGACGTGGTTTGGTCTTACTCCGGAGTGCGTCCGTTAGTCGATGATGGCGCCGCCGATGCCAAGGCAATTACCCGCGATTATCGTTTAGAGTTGGATCAGTCTGCAGCGCTTATGCTGACGGTGTTTGGTGGGAAAATCACCACCTTCCGCAAGTTGGCGGAAGAGGCAGTCGATATGCTGGCACCTTTACTGGGTAATCACAGTAAGTCCTGGACTGCCAACGCCTGCCTGCCGGGCGGCGATATTTTTGGCACCGGACCAGACAATCGCGCGGTGCTCGAATTTGGTGAATTTGAACGCGCCATGCAGCAGCAATACGCCTGGTTGCCAGCCAGCTTGGTGGCAAGGTATGCGCATGCCTATGGCACAAAAATTCATCAGTTACTGGATGCTTGCACTTGCCTCGATGAGATGGGCGAGGCTATCGCGCCCGGCTTGTATGTACGCGAAGTGCGCTATCTGATGCAATATGAATGGGCGCGTACGGCCACCGATATTTTGTGGCGGCGTAGCAAGCTAGGCTTGCATCTACCGCCGGGCACAGAGAAAAAACTCGCAATCTGGATCGCAGAAAATCCCTGAGTGGCTAAGCACTAACAGTTGGTATTAGTGCTTCAGTTGATAACAATAGTAAAACTTTCGACCTTATGCTTTAGGGCTAAAGGCATGATTTTTAATGGAGACAACAATGTTTGATTGGTTAAAACCTTCGCCGCATATAGCGGCACTACCGAAGGATAAAATAGACGCAACTTATAAACGTATGCGTTTGCAGATTTTTCTGGGGATATTTTTCGGCTATGCCGGTTATTACCTGGTAAGGAAAAATTTTACTCTGGCCATGCCAGGCTTGATAGAAATGGGTTACAGCAAAACTCAATTGGGTTTTGCTTTATCGGGTGTCTCGATTGCCTACGGTCTGTCTAAATTTTTGATGGGGAACATCTCTGATCGTTCCAATCCTAGAGTGTTTCTAGCGCTAGGTTTAGTGTTGTCGGCCTTGCTCACTATTTTCATCGGCACTAGCTCCTGGGCTCTGTCTTCAGTTGGCGTAATGTTCGCCTTATTGTTTATTAATGGTTGGGTGCAAGGTATGGGTTGGCCGCCAGCCGGGCGTACCATGGTGCATTGGTGGTCGCATAAGGAGCGCGGTAAAGTCGTCGCCTTGTGGAATACCGCGCACAACGTCGGTGGCGGTTTGGTCGCGCCTTTATTCTTATTGGGTATGACACTCTTTAATGACTGGCATAGCGCCTTTTATGTACCGGCGGCCTTCGCATTGTTGATAGCAGGTTTCGCCTTTTTCACTATGCGTGATACACCGCAGTCGGTCGGTTTGCCGAGCATAGAAGAATATAAAAATGATTATCCAGCCGGCTATGACCAGAGCAAAGAACAAGAGCTGAGCGGCAAGGAAATTTTCTTCAAATACGTCTTCAATAATAAGCTGCTGTGGTACATCGCCTTTGCTAACGTCTTTGTGTATCTGATACGTTATGGCGTACTCGATTGGGCACCGACTTACTTAAAAGAAGTCAAAGGTTTCAGCCTCAATAAAAGCTCATGGGCCTACTTTTTCTATGAGTGGGCAGGTATCCCAGGGACTTTATTATGCGGCTGGGTGTCCGATAAAGTATTCCAAGGACGTCGTGCACCGGCCGGCATCTTGTTTATGCTCTTAGTTGGCGTGGCACTGTTGGTCTACTGGTTAAATCCTGCCGGCAATCCAGTGGTTGATATCGCGGCACTGATCAGTATAGGTTTCCTAATCTATGGTCCGGTGATGCTGATCGGTTTGCATGCCTTAGAGCTTGCGCCTAAAAAAGCGGCGGGGACAGCGGCAGGCTTTACCGGCTTTTTCGGCTACATCGGTGGTTCGGTAGCGGCTAGTGCATTATTGGGTTGGACGGTAGAGCGCTTTGGCTGGAATGGCGGCTTCATCATTCTGGTCGCATCATGCGTGTTAGCGATTTTGTTTATGGCGTTTACCCTTAAGGGCGAGCGCGCCGCACAAGCTTAACTTTTAAGACTTAAGATCAAGCCGCAGAGAGCGATGCTCACTGCGGCTTTTTTATTTTATCCGGCATGCGCATGCGTTTGCGTATGGCGTGCACCGTTCAGGCTTTGCAGTAGCTGCGGGCTGATCTCTTTGGCGCTGATTATTTCTCCGCCTCGTTGCGCGACAAAAGCCAGTGCCGCCGCCTTGTTGGAAAACGCTGGTAGATTACCGGCACGCATCGGTCCCATGGCAGTCGAGCCGCTGACATAGATGGCCTCGCTGGCCTTAATCCATTGACCTTTAGTCACGCTGCTATCGTTGCTATCGCTGACGTAGCTGGCGGTGATGTCACTGGCGCGGCGGCCAATGCTGTAATGCCCCACATCTTGCAGGTAAATAAACAGCGTTAGCGGCGAGTCGAAAAATTGGGCGTCACCATTAGTAAATATCACTTGCGCAGCCCAATCACGGCTGCGGGCCGGATACATGCCACACACCGGGCAGCGCGCATCCAGAGGCACGGCGCGCGGCGCATGTAAGCCTAAGCCCGATGCAGGATCATAAGGCGTAGGCGGTGCGACTATGCAGACTTCGCCGATTGCCGCCAAGCGACTCGCGTCCTTAGTAGAGGTTTGCCACGGCACTAGTTTGACGAGTAGCGAGGCGCTGAGCAGCGTCAGCACGAACCAACTCGCTTGCCTGAAACGCTGCTTTGCAACTGACGGTAGCGCGGCTGAACGATGCGGCATGATTACATCCTGGTGTCGTGCAAGGCACCGCCCGAGAGGTCGACCATGTCAGCTTTGATCTCAGCGTAGCGCAGTAGTTTACCGCCCCATTCTGCGGCAAATTTTTTGGCATCCGTTTCCTGTGCGAAGCTGGCGATAGTGGGGCCCATCGATCCGTGGCGTTTGCTACCCAGTACATAAAAGCCAGTCTTGGCATCGAACCAGTTATTGCGTGGCTGCTCCCAGTCGGCCTTGCCCATGTCTTGCACGTACACAGCTGCGATCGCCTTGACTTGCTCTGGTGCCAGCAGCGTATGAAACAACTCCACCGTGTCGCAAAAGAAGGTCGGGGTGTCATTGCCAGTATAAAAGATCTGCGCTTTCGGACCAGCGTAATCGGCCAGCAACATGCCATCCAGATCGCAGGTAGTGTGCGTGTCTATCTCCACTGGCGTCAGGGTTTTGACGGAATTGGATTGGCTGCAGCCAGTAAGTGAACTGGCGAGCAAACTGCTTGCGATGGCAGATAGAATAAAACTGCGGCGTGTCATCATCATGATTTAAATCTCCAGCGTGCCAGGGCGAGTGGCACAATTATCCAGGTAAGCATCACCGAGCCCATCATCCAGGGTTTGGCCAGCGCAGGCGGAATAATGCTGGACAGGCCATACAAGGTGCGGACATCGTCTAGGGAAAAAACATTCAAAATCCGGAACACGTCAGCCGGATTGAGGAGTAAGGCATAGGCAAAGATATCGCCACCGTAGCTACCGCCGGTACTCACCAAAGCGCCGAGTAAGAGCAGATCAAACACCAGTACAAAGAAGAACCACAGCGCAATTGCCAGGCCAGAGGCGCGCGTGCGTTCACGCGCTACCACGGACATGAATACCGCCAGACTCAAAAACGCCAGACCCAGTAGCACCGAGCTGAACATAAATCCGAGATAATGAAACAGACCGGGCCAGCTAAATTGTTGATACAGCAAAATCGCCACCAGCGAAAACCCCGCTGTGGTCGAGAGCGTTAGCGCGGCTGCTAAGCCCAGGTATTTTCCCAGCAATAATTCCAGACGGGTAATCGGTAGCGCCAGCAACAAGTCCAGCGAACCGCGTTCGCGTTCACCGACGATGGCATCAAAACCCAACAAGAGAGCGATCAGTGGGATCAGGTAAATGACCAGGCTAACCAGACTGGTAATGGTCAACTCTATCGATTTCAGGCCGATCTGGCCTTGCTGTGCTCCGCCCAGATAGGTGATGACCAGCGAAAAAATAGTGAACACCAGGGCCACCGCCAGCACCCAGCGATTGCGGATGCGGTCGCGAAACTCTTTCGCGGCCAGGGTAAAAATTTGTGAGAATTCCATAGCGTGTTCTTTATTTTGATTTAATCCGAAAATCCAAAAAATACGTCTTCCAGCGAAGGCTCTTGTATGCTCAGATCGAGTAACTTGCTGCCCAGACTGTGTACCGCATGCAGCACCGCCATCTTGCTGGTGCGCGGGCAGTTGATGACCAAACCATCAGGCACGACGGTGCAAGCGACTCCTGCCATATGAGCTAGCAGGTCTTGCGCCAGTAGTACATCGTCTGCTGCCAGTTTGAGCGACAAAGTGAGCGGCATTTGCATTTGCTCGCGCAATTGGGCGACGCTACCTAGTGCCTGTATTTTTCCGGCCGACATAATGGCGAGACGGTCTACTCTTTCCTGCAGTTCGGCCAAGATGTGTGAGGTGATGATGATGGTGACACCGCTGTCGCGCAAGCCGCGCAGCGTCGCGTAAAAATCGCGTATCGCCTGCGGATCGAGACCATTGGTAGGTTCATCCAAAAATAAGACGCGCGGCTCACCGAGCAAGGCTTGGGCAAAACCGAGGCGCTGGCGCATACCTTTGGAGTATTCGCGCAAAGGGCGGTTGTGCGCATGCGCCAGTCCCACTCGTTCTAGCATAGGGGCACATTGGTCGGTTGGCGCACCCTTGAGTTTGGCAAAAAATTTCAGGGTTTCCAGACCGCTCAGGTTGTCATACAAAACCACGTTCTCTGGCAGATAACCGAGTTGGCGGCGGGTCTGGCGAAATTGGGATCCGCTGACCGCTGTGCCGTTGATCAGGATCTCGCCTGAAGTCGGCGTAACCAGACCTAGCATCATCTTAAAAAGAGTGCTTTTGCCAGCGCCGTTATGGCCTATCAAGCCAAAAATTTCGCCTTGCTGTACCGTCAGATCGATCGCGTCAACTGCATGCAAGGCACCGTAGTGCTTGCTGACGCCGCGTACCTGGATTGCCGGAGCGCTTGTTGTGTGAGTGTTTTTCATAGGTTTATTTTTACTCTTATTGACCCGGGTAGTGCTTACCATGCCACTGATTCCATTGCTTGTTAGTCGGTTGCATACGCGGCTTGGGATCGACCACACTAGGCACGCGCAGCACCGGAAACTGCTGCGAGACTAAGCGCAAGGCCTGTACTGCCGGGCTGGCGAGCAAGAGTTTGGTACTGGGGTAACGCCAGCTTAGTCGATCTACCATGTCATTGGCTTCATAGGCGACATCGCCTATGCCATCGCCGTTTCTGTCCCAACCCAGATAATTACTCCAGTGGTTACCGCTCTTGACGCCCCACTTTTCATCTTTGGCACCGACATAGCGGATCTGTTCGCGATTCGAGATGAAGTCATTGCCCTCGACCTCGTTACGGGTAGAGCCTGCCGACAAATGTACGCCGACGTGGTTGTCAACGATCAGATTGTTCTTGATCGTTACGTACTCCACATCATAGATGAACAGGCCGCGGTTATTGCCGGCAATCACATTATTTTCGACTACGGAATCCTGCATGGTGCGCAGCATGATGCCGTGGTCAGAGTTACCCCAGGTGCGGTTATTTCTGACGGTTTGATTGCGCACTTCCATCAATGCCAGGCCGCCACGGTTGTAGTAGCTATCATTGTCTTCCCACAGATTGTAGTAAGAGTTCATGTAGTGGCTGCCATAACGGCTGTGATGCAATTTGTTCGATTTGAAAATGGCATGGTGGGAGACATCGACATACAGGGCATCACGCACAAAGCTGATGTTATTGCCTATGATGCGCGCACCATTGGTGTTGTACAGTTGCACGCCATTGCCGCGCTGCGAAGAATTGTATTCGCGCTTGCCAGTGATCAGATTGCCCTCGATCAAAACATCATTCGATTTCTCTATCCACAGACCGAACAGGTTGTAAGTCAGATCGCAGTGTCTGACCACGGCGCGGTGCGCACCGGGGTAGAGATAGATGCCGGCATTTTGGTCTTTCAGGCTGTCGCCGGAGTCGCGCACTATCAGTCCTTCTATGACCACATCGGCGGCAGTCACACGGATAGTGTCGCCTTTTTGCGCCGCACTCAGGGTAGGGCGATTGATACCGCGTAGCGTCAGCTTCTTGTCTATCAAAAAATTACCCTGATAATGACCGCGTGCGATTTCCAGCACATCACCGGCATGGGCGCCGGCGATTGCCTGTTGCAGCGAACTGCCGGCTGGGACTTGTACGGTGGCGGCCTGAACAAAGGCCATAGCAAGAAAGAGCAGCAAGGGAAAACCGCGAATGATCGTCCTCATACAGATAATAATCCCAATGCCTTCAAGCTTAGGAATAATCCTGCGCCTATCAGCAAATTCTTAAAACTGACGTAGCTCAGCATATCCATCACGCTGGCATATCGGTAGTTGGCTTGCCACCAAGGACCGTCTTTCACATAGCGACGGCCGGACAAGCGTATCAATACCTCGTACACGCTCCAGCCGAACCACCAGCCTATAATCGCCGCCGAAGAAAGCTGACCGAAGGCGGTGAATACCCATGCCAGACTAGCCGCAATGGCCAGCGCGAAACCGGCGATTTGCAAGGCTCTTTGCGATGCCCAGCCTTCTGCGCTCCATGGCCACAGATGATCGAACAGTTCCTGCCATATCCATTTCAGACCGCTACTAGAGGCCTTGTGCGGTGGCACTACCATGTCGGAAGGCATACGCGGATCGGGCCCGGCTTGCACTGCCGTGGAGGCCGCAGTCGCGGGGATCTGATAGATAGGAATGAAATAGCCGTCACGTCCTATCGCTTTGATTTCTAGTCCATCGCGCTCACGCCGTTTACGTTCTTTTGCTAAGGGCGGACAGCCTTTGACGTCGGTGTACAGCACCATGCAGTCGAGACAGTGCAGACATTCGCGGTGATCGATACGGCCAGCCGCATCAATCGCCAGTGAACCGCAACTGACCGCGCAGGCCTTGCAGCTATTGCAGTCCTGTTTGCGTTTCAGACCGAACCAGCGAAAGGTACTCGGCATCGCCAGGGCCGCGCCCAGCGGGCATATGTATTTGCAGTAAGGCCGCTCTATGAATAGCGAGATGCCCAGCAAGACGCAGACAAACAAACCATACGGCCAGCTGCGGTTGCTGATGCCGACCAGGAAGGTGGTTTTGAACGGTTCTATTTCAGATAATTTTTCGGCCAGCCCCATGGAGAACATGGAGACCGTCAGCAAGCCAAAGAAAATCGTATATTTGAGCCATTTGAGTTTGTCATGCAAGGCGCGCGGCAGATGCCCCTGAAAGCGTTTCAGCCCGACTTTTTCACCGACTTTGTAAATCGCTTCCGAGAGTGAGCCAAATGGGCACATCCAGCCGCAGAACAGGCCGCGCCCGAACAGGAACACGGTGACGATAATAAAAATCCAGAATAGGAAGATGAAAGGGTCAGTTAAGAACAGCGACCAGGTCCACTGAAACAGCAAAGAGTGGAACCAGGTCAGCACCTGGGTGATAGACGGTTGCGCCATCGCACCGAAACCGACGAAACCTATGCTCAGTGCCCAGGCGCTGTACTTAAACACATTCACCGGCCATTTGTTTTTATGGCTAGAGCGGCGTGTCAGTTTCTCGCGCAAAGCGTAAACCACAGTGACCACTACCAGTAACAGAGCGAACAAAATAATCTCGATTGCACGGGATTTCCAGATCCGCACATACGGTGCGGCCGCTTCTTCGACTGCAGGTCGGCCGCCGAGCAAGAGCTCTTTAGCTAACCAGTATTTGGTATCGAAGGTAGCGAAGCTGCGGGCACCGGTGGCGCGGTCGACCCGGTTGCCGAGGAAAGAGAGTTTCCAAGGGTAAGCGCTAGAAAATGCTTTTGAGCGTATCACGAAGATCGCCGACTCATTATAGGTGGGCGCGCCAGCGGCCTCTATGCCATACAAATTGAGGTAATCGAGATCGCGGAAAGTAAAAGAGTCGGCATCCTGCTTGACCTGAATCCGGTCATACATGCCACCGCGTACAAAGCCAGAACCCTTGAAAGATTCGATGCCGGCGGTGCGGATGATGAAAATCGCATGTTCGTTTTCTTTCAGCTGCGAGTGCAGGTTATTGAAGCTATGTTCGCCCAAAAGACTGATGCCGACATCCGGATGATTAAGATCACCAAACCACAGTTCGATAAACGGCACACTGTTTTTCTCCATTCCGACTTGTTCGGCCTTGACCAGCAAACGCTGTACGCTACCCTGTTTGACCAACTGATCCCATGAAAGATGCTGACCTGTGACGACATACTTGGCTGGCTCGCGCACGGTAGGGGCAGCGATGCCCACTTGTCTCGCAATCGCCATGCCAGACGTCATCATGACCTGGTTCTGCACGATGACGGTGACGGTCGCGCCCGAGATAGCATCCACACCCAGTACGCCTTCGTCCGGGCGCGACTGACCGACCTCGACCTTGTCGGCCACCGATTTACCGATGTATTGTTTATTAAAATTGAGCAGGGCAGACTCAGGTATGCCCAGCAACAGTATCGGTTCTGAATGCTTGAGCACCTTGATGCCGACGAAACGACCTTTCAGGTCCATGCCCATCAATGTGACCACCGGTTTGCCCGAATAGGCCGGCGTGTCGGTGATGTCGGTCGATAGCATCACGTAACCGAGCAAGGGCTTTTTGCCCGCTACGGGCGCGCCATAGGCTTCGACATACGGTGGTTGGCCTATGCGTTCGGAAAAACTCACAGCACCGGGAAACGCCTCGCCACAGGGGATCAGCGCGCACATGTCCTTGGCGGTTTTCAGTTCATCGGGCAAGGCGGCCTCATACGAACCATTGGCTGCAAAGGCGCGGCCGCTGCTGAAAATACAGAGGCTCAGCAACAGAAAAAATGCGACCAGGCAGTGAACTGCGTTGGTCGCTAAGGGTTTTTTATTTGGATACATTTTTATTCCTACTAGACAGTCGTCCCGCTCTGCAAGGGATGCGGGCCTCCTGTGTGGTGCTGCCAGGCAATCCCTGGCAGCACCGGAGCTACAACTACCGGGTTAGGCTTCCACGATCATGCGAGTGCGCATTTCCAGATGCAATGCGTGGCAGAAGTGGGTGCAATAGCACCAGTACACACCTGGTTTATCAGCGATGAAACTGACCGAGGCGGTTTCCAGAGGATTGACGATGAAATTGACGTTGTACTTAGGGATAGCAAAACCGTGCGTCAAATCTTCAATCTTGTCGAGGTTAGTCAATATCAAGGTGACTTCGTCGCCTTTTTTCAATTTAAACTCGCGCATGCTGAAGGCTGGCGCTTGAGAAGTCAGTCTTACCGTCACTTTTTTACCATTGCGAACGACACCTGAATCTTTAGGATCTTTGGTCGCTAAAGGGAATTCGTCCAGGTTATATACTTGCTTAGGACGAACCAGATCGCGTTTGAAAATGATGAAGTCATGCGGTTCGCCACGTACCGGGTGATCCGCCAGCAAGATCATTTTTTCGCCAGAGATGTCGATGAATTGTTCATTCTCAGGATGCAAAGGGCCAACTGGTAAGAAGCGGTCTTTAGAGAACTTACAACCTACCGCCAGGTATTTACCATCGGCAGCTTTCGTTTCGGATTGCGATGCATTCAAGTGACCAGGCTGATACTGTACGTCAAGGCGATCCACCACATATTTAGAGGCTTTATCGCCTTTGTGGAATTTGATCGCTGCGTCTACATTCCATTTCACCACTTGGCTGTCGAGGAACAAAGTAGTAAAGGCATTGCCGCGACCGTCAAATGCAGTGTGCAAAGGACCCAGACCCAGTTCAACTTCAGCCACGATGGCGTCGTCGATTTTTTCCAGTTTACCTTCGAACCAATCCAAGACCTTGTTCAGTTCAATGACCGTCGTGGTTGGTGATAATTTACCAGCGCAAATGAAATACTTGCCGTCTGGGCTGGCGTTCACGCCATGCGGATTTTTTGGTACAGACACATAAGTCGTCAAGGCGGTCTTAGGATCTTTATTGCCTTCGTGGGTACCATCGACCACTGGCACTTTAGAATCACCGATAGTCTTGAATTTACCGGCCTTAATTGCCGCTTCAATACGTGCGATGTTGAAGAACAGGCAGGCATCGCGTTCTGATGCCATCATGTCTTCATAGTGCACACCCATCTCGGTGTTGTACTGATTGGTGGCGGCCAATTTACCGTCATACGAAGAAGCAACCAGATCGCAGTTACCGTCGATCAGCACTTGCCAGCGTACTTCCATGCTTTCGGCATCGACGCAAGTGAACATAGAGCGGTATTTTGTACCATCATCTGTACCCGTATTTGGCATAGGAATGGCGAACTCACCGCCGCAAAAAACGCGGGTGGTGTAGTTGATTTTTGGATCTACAGGATCGCATTTATCCGGGAAAATACCGTGGAAACCCTGCACATTCGGCAGTTCGGTGATTTTGTCGCAGACAAAATAATCTAAACGGATACGCGCGATACGGCTGTTGATCTTGTCGTTAATAAAGGCGTAGCGACCATCGTAGTTACCGTCTTTGTAGGAGGCATGGGTGTGATGCGTATCAGCGACGGTGTACTTCAGGCTACCGTCAGGCTTGGTGCCCATGACTTTTTTCGATTCGTTGGTGACGCCCCAACCTACCAGTGCATCCGGTACGAAGCAAGGAATGCGATGCAGTTCACGACCGGAAGGCAGGCCCAATACGCGCATGTCGCCGGTATGACCGCCGCTCCACAGACCGTAGTAAGTGTCGAGTTCGCCCGGTTTCAGGTGCGTGGCATTGGCCGCGGCCGAGTGATCACCAGCGGCTGCCGGTGCTGAAGCTGGCGCTGCTGTTGAGGCACCCGCGCTACTTGGTTTTTCAGTACAGGCAACTAAAGTGCCTATGCTGGCAATCGCTGCGGTGTTGAGGAATTTGCGGCGGCCTAATGCTGGAGCAACTTCCGGTTTTGCAGTTTTGTCTTGGCTCATGATGCGATCCTTATTAGCTGGTCTTTTCGGTGTAACGGTTAGGCCATGGTGAATGAATACAACAACGGATAGGATGGTGGTTGATAGGCAAAAAAAATGAATTGACGGGCGTCAAGAAAAAATAGAAATAGCGCGCTTTTTAGTTCGGGTTTGCGCTAGCGCAGACTTTGCTGTGCGACACTCCATTTACATCGATTTGCGCTTACCGCGCGAGTTAAAATAAACCCATAAAAATCGCGATCTTAAATCCGAATTGATCGGCTTGAAACATCGCAAATTAAGGAATACATCATGAAAAAATCATCCGCTCTGGTATTGAGTATCTTCAGCTTGGCCCTGTTGAGTGCCTGCGGCCAAAAAGACGCAGCGACTCCTGCGGCTTCCGCTCCAACACCGGCTCCGGTAGTTGCCGCCGCACCTGCAGCACCAGCGGCCGCTGAAAACCTGGTTGGCAAAGCCACTTACGGCAAAACCTGCTCGCTGTGCCACGCCGCCAATGTGGCTGGCGCGCCAAAACCGGGCGACAAAGCTGATTGGGCACCGCGTATCGCCCAAGGTATGGATATGCTGTACAAGCATGCGCTGGAAGGCTTCACTGGTGCTAAAGGCCAGATGCCGGCACGCGGTGGTTCGACTACCTTGAGCGATGCCGATGTCAAGGCTACGGTTGATTTCATGGTGGATCAGTCGCGTTAATTAGGTCGCTAGTCAGGTAGCTAGTTAGGCACCTAGTCTTTGGGGAAAAGTATGTCTGTTGTTTTGTCTGATGCGCAGTTTGAAAAACAATTTCAAGCGCGCCGCCGTCGCCTGTTGATGGCCTTACCTGTGCTCGCTTGTGGTTTGGTGGTGCCGACTGTGCAAGCCAAGTCGGATATTCATCAGGCCAGCCAAGTCTTGATGGGCACGCGGCTAGATCTGACACTGCAGGGCAGCGGCAATCTAGACTTGGCCGCGGCTGCGGCATTTAGCGAAATGGCGCGGCTGGCCGATATGATGAGCCGCTACCGCAGCACCAGTGTGCTCAACGCCATCAATCTGGCCGCTGGTCTGCAGGCGGTGCAAGTGCCGCCCGAGATGATGCGGGTACTGCAGATGGCGCAACAAGCAGCGCGTAGCAGTGGCGGCGCTTTTGATGCCAGCGTCGGTGCCTTCAAAGACTGGAGTTTTGACGCCGCCCATCCAGCACTAGCCAGCGCAGCACAGATCGCCGCGCAATTGCCGCTGGTGGATTCCCAAGGCCTGATCCTGAATCACAAAGCCGGCACCGCCTATCTGAGCAGACGCGGCATGCGCCTCGATTTAGGTGGCATCGCCAAACTACCGATTTTGCAGGCCGGCCTGCAAACCCTGCAGGCACACGGGGTGCACAATGCCATGCTCAATGGCGGCGGCGATGTGCTGGTCAATGGCAATTTAAACGGACGCCCATGGCGCGTCGGCCTGCGCGATCCGCGCCAGCCTGAACAAATTCTCGGTGTGGTGGCATTGAATCAGGGTTTTGTCGCCGCCTCTGGCGACTATGAACGTTACTTCATGCATCAAGGTAAACGTCTACACCATATTCTCGACCCAAAAACCGGCTACCCAACTCAGGGCCCGCACGGTCTGGCGTTAGTCAGCCATGATATTGCCGCCATCAACGGCCTCGGTGCTGCCATCATGGTGGCAGGCGTAGACGCCGGACGCCAGCGCCTCAGCCATTTACACCAGGTCGATGCAATGATAGTCGGCGCCGACCAGCAGCTCTGGTTATCTAGCGGCATGCAGGCGCGCCTGGGTCAAGCCTAGGGCTAGACCTTTAGTAGCTGCTGAATATTTTTAAAACAGCACAGGCCCAACGCGCATATTCCATGCGCCTCTCCAAGGCATCGCCCCTCTAAGCCGCATGCAGTATGCGCGCTGGCTGGGTGGCCTGTGACATTTCACTAGTTTAAGTAGCGCTCTGTGGTCGAGCGCTATACAATAATTCAGCGGATGACGCCAGTGCTTGGATTACACTAGGCGCATAGCGATACAATTGCTCATGTTTAAGAATTTCTCTCCGTTTTAGTTTGATTGGGTATGCATTCGTAGAGACGCCCGTAAAGATATTTGTTGGTAAGTGTTGACTCAGCCTTAGGGCGGATACTCACTTCGGTTTTTATGCACAATTTCCGGGAAACAGTATGGGAATACGCTTCAAACTACTACTCACCTTCGTTCTCTGTTTTGGTCTTATGGCCGCACTCAATCTGGCTCAGCTTGAGCACAATATGAGTGCCAGTTACGATGCCATAGAGCGCCGCGAGATGATAGAGAATTCAAACCGTATGCTACAAGGCATACAGGCCGAACTGCTGGCGCTGAGCTTACAAAGCGCGGACTGGGCCGCATGGAATGCGACCTACGAATTTGCCCAAAAACCTGACCCGGTCTGGGCTGAAGAAAATATAGGCGTGAACGCCATGAAACCGGTACACTTTTCTATGGTGCTGGTTGTTGACGCAAAGGCTAAGCTACTCTTGTTTGAAACTCGCTCGGCGTCGGGCCAGAGCCTGAATCTACCAGAGCTTAGTAGCGGTCCCTACTTCGCACTGTTCAGCGCAGACGCTAACGGTGGTACACCGCAATGTGGACTGATGCAAAGCCAGGCTGGCCTGATGTTAGTCTGTCGTGCGCGCATCAGCCGTAACGACGGCAGCGGTGAGTTTGTCGGTAACCTGGTGGCCGGGCGCTTGCTGGATCAGACCCTGGTAAGCAAGTTGCGCGAGCAAACCCAATTAAAGTTCGAATTACATGAACAACGCGGCATGCCGCAAGGCCTGCAAATATGGCCTGAGCCAGCAAGCGCTGCGGTGAATATTGGCAGTCAGTCACTGATGTTCGCGCACGGAAAAGACCTTTACCACTTCTACTACCAGTTACAGGATGTGTTAAAACAAAACGTCGGAATCCTGACGCTGGATGTCTCACGTGATCTCACCAAACAAGGCAATCTTCTGTACCGAAATGTAGCTCAGCTGTTTGTCTTGACCGCACTGGGGACCGCGCTCTTGCTTGGGTTTTTCATACATCATCTGCTGATCCGCCGCCTGCGCGTGCTCACCAATGAACTGACGACCCTAGAGCAACAATCCACCTGGCATACCCGCATTAAACTATCTGGCTCCGACGAATTAGGGCAATTATCCTCTGGCATTAATAAATTGCTGGCGCTGATCGAGCAGCAAGTCACTAGCCTCAAATTGCTGTCCTTGACTGATCCCTTGACCGCTCTGCCTAATCGTCGCGAATTTGATGCCCGATTAAGGCAAGAGTTTGCGCGGCAAAAACGACAGCGGATACCGCTGGCTTTGCTCACTATCGATGTCGACTATTTTAAATTTTATAACGATCATTACGGCCATCCCGCCGGTGACCTGATTCTTAAAGAAATTGCCGAGATATTGGCTAGTGCGGTTTCACGTAGTAGCGATCTGGCAGCGCGCATAGGCGGAGAAGAGTTTTGCCTACTACTGCCCGACACGGATGCTGCCGGCGCAGTGCTGCTGGCAGAAAGCATACGAAGCAAACTACAAGCACGCAATTTGCCGCATGTGGCCTCTCTGCTTAGCGATCGCGTGACACTCAGTATCGGTGGCGCCATAGCCGGTGACGAAAGCATAGAGGCGTTTGTGAGCCGCACCGATCATGCCTTGTACCGCGCCAAACATGAAGGCCGCGATCGGGTCTGTTTTGATGCCGGCGCAACAGAATAAAATAATCGCCTTAGGACTGACGAAAAATTGTTCCAGCTAGGCGTGCCGCCGCAGACATTACACCAGTAAGGCAAGGCGGATACAACGACGCTGGGGCGGTTTTGCGTAAGTCCTACGCCTATCTTTGCCTTGCTAACTGCGTTACTCTTCGCATTTGAAGCGCTAGTTCACAGGAAAACCATGCTCTGGATCATCACTAAATATTTAATAACGGCCGGTGTAGTGGTACTCGTTTCTGAGCTGGCCAAACGTAGCGACCGGCTAGGCGGCCTGATCGCGGCGCTGCCTTTGGTGACCATCCTCACCCTGATCTGGCTGCATCTGGAACACCAGTCCGAGCAGAAGATCGCCAATCATGCCTGGTACACGTTTTGGTATGTGGTGCCGACCTTGCCTATGTTTCTGGTCTTCCCTTGGTTGCTGCCGCGTCTGGGATTTTGGCTGACCTTGTTGGCCAGTGCGGTGATCTCTATCGTCAGCTTCGGCCTGTTCACACTGATCGCCCGGCGTTTTGGTATTGAATTGTTGTAAGGCTGGGCTGCCGTGCTAACCCGGTAGGTGCGATTAGCAAGGCGTAATCGCACACACGTCGCGGTGCCGTAGCGGTTTTAAAACACGAGCCTGCCACTACGCATATCCCATGCGCTTCTTCAAGCATGCTGGCCTGCGGGGCGCATGGGATATGCGCGGTGGCTTGGTGGTGTTTGTACT
This sequence comes from Undibacterium parvum, assembly GCF_003955735.1. Classification (NCBI taxonomy): domain Bacteria; kingdom Pseudomonadati; phylum Pseudomonadota; class Betaproteobacteria; order Burkholderiales; family Oxalobacteraceae; genus Neoundibacterium; species Neoundibacterium parvum. The sequence continues at coordinate 2,603,778 of NZ_CP034464.1, forward strand.
TCTGTGGTTGTTGTGCGATTGCTGGCCGGTGGTAGACCGGCGGCTACTTACTTTTCTTGCTTCGCCAAGAAGAGTAAGCAAAAGAAGGCGACGCAAAGTCACTGTCCCTGCGGGATACCCAATTGTGCAGGTCGTAAAATGGGAAATGAAGCAAACTCGCTGCGCTCAGACAGCTTCACTTCTGATCCATTTTCCGTCCCGCACAATTGGCAGCGCCACATGCGAATTCGATTCAAAAACAGAGTCAAAAAAGAGTCAAAAACAGAGTCAAAAACAGAGTCAAAAACAGAGTCAAAAACAGAGTCAAAAACAGAGTCAAAAACAGAGTCAAAAACAGAGTCAAAAACAGAGTCAAAAACAGAGTCAAAACCCCAGCTCGGTAGGTGCGATTAGCAAGGCGTAATCGCACGCACCTCGCTATGCCGCAGTGATTTTAAAAACCGACTCTGCCCACACGCATATCCCATGCGGCTCGCAGACCTATGTGCTTGAAGAGGCGCATGGAATATGCGCAGTGGCGCTGCCTGTTTTTAAATTTCATTCAGCGCAGCATGCGTACGATTACACTGCGCTAATCGTACCTACGCGGGCTTACGGAGACGCGCAAGTCGCACTACGGATGTTTTGACGTTCGCTTTCCGCATGTGGCGCTGCCGCTTGTGCATGGCAGAAAATGGATTAGAAATGAAGCTGTCTGAGCCGCAGGCGAGTTTGCTTCATTTCCCATTTTTTGACCTGCACAGGCGGGTACCCGCAGGGCAGCGACTTTGCGTCGCCTTCTTTTGCTTCCGTTTCTTGGCGAAGCAAGAAAAGGGAGTAGCCGCCGGTCTACCACCGGCCAGCAATCGCCCAGCTGCGACAGAAATACAAACAAGACCACGCCACAGCAAAGCAAAAACAGCATGCCGCCAGCGCGCATATTCCATGCGGCTCGCAGGCCAGTGTGCTTGAAGAAGCGCATGGAATATGCGCGTTGGCGTAGCCTGTATTTGAAATTCCATGCGATGCAATGCGCTTGCGGCGATTGACACCTACGCAAAGATAGTGAATGCCGGATTGATTGTTAAATTACTAGCTTTGCGGCAAACGCATCGTTTACAATCGCTCGTGCGGCCGCCACGAAGGCGGTTCAATCCAATCAGGTTTATCCGCCGCAAGCAGTCCGCGGATCTTATTTTGTGTTCCGGTGCGGCGGATATACGCTATTCGTTCGGCATCATAGGGGGCATCTCGATAGTGAAAGTAATCGAACCACAAGCAGACGAGTGTTCTCTAGAAGTTCAGGAAACACATCTCATCGCGTTTGCGAGAGCGTTCATCCTAGGCGATAGAGCCGAACGTTGGCTGCACATGACTGTTGAAAATCCCAAGAAGGCCAGGGTTGCCCTTGCAAAATTGCCTGAATCCTTAAACCCGCAGTTTTGCAAACGAATTTCCGGTGCCGATGCGTGGCCTGAGTCACTTACTGACCGGCTTGGTTCTGACCGAGGAGTCTATTTCAATGGCAAGGGTGCTGCTCGGCGCACAATCATTGCTCAGGCCGCAGCTATTCGGAACGATGCGGTCTTTTCTCTTGTGCCTGGTAAGTTAGCCGTCTGCTTCTTTCATGAAGGCTGGACATGGATTTGTGAGTGTGGCCAATGATGCCCAACAGGATGATCGATAGGAAATCGCAAATGACGATTATATTTAAAATTATGGTAGTGGCGGCGATCCCGGCATACCAGCGTTAGGCATCCTCATGCGTCATCACGTCTTCAAATTCCTTGTTCTTATCGTCGCATTGCTGTCCGCATTCGCTTTGCAAGCCGCTGAGTTTGACGCCCATTTCCTTACCTACGATCACATGTCCTGCCCAAGCGAGCAGGATGTTGCTGAGTTGGCAGCAATACACGACGATATGGAACTCAGGCCTGCACTTGAGAGAAAGGTACTTTCGGGTGCGTGCACTGCTCCCAAGATAGCAATGCGGCAAATTGTTCAGCTTACGAAAAGGACGACAGTAGGCCGAGGTTTTTACTATTGCTTCAAAGGGGTTGAATTTGAAGTGGTGAGCTACGATCCGCTTAGTCTTGTTGAGGTAATTAGGGACGAGATCGAATGCGCTCCAGCGTTTTTTGTGACGACGCTTCGGACTGAACTTGCGCGACGAAAGGGCGACTTTGTGATCAAAGGCGAAGGACCGTTTGCGGTTAAAGCAAGGTGCGTTGAAGGCGGAACGGTCAGCTTGCACAAGAGAGATGGAGACTGGTGGCGAAGTTCAGAGGTATTTCCCTTGGTACGTCACGAGATCAACGTCGGTCAGGCCGACGTCGCTATTGCAATTCGCGACGGCTGCAAGGGAGTTGATGTTGACCAAACGTCTAACCCCTCGCTGCGATCCGGTTAACTCGAACTTTGGCACATAGGGATCAACTTGATAGTGAAAGCAAGCTTAGGGTGCGCCATGCGCAGTCAACTTTTATGGAACGCAATATCAAGCACCATAAAAATAAGACCGGATTTGGCCCGCGTGCCTTATTTAAAGACAGAAAATAAGAACGAAAAAAAACGGCAAGCCTAAATCAAGCTTGCCGTTTTTTATTCCCAACCGTAGCAGTTCAATTCAGTAAATCAAGCCAGCAAAGTCTCCGCGGATTTTCCGTACTTGATACTGGTTTCTGCTGGTAGCCAGTTGCCTGTCATTTCAAAACGGCCTTGCAACAGGAAGCGGGGTTTTTTCTCGTTCAGTTGTTCTGAGGCCAGTTTTGATAAATCACCGATCTTGCCTTTTTTCAGGCGATTCACGATCAGACCCAATTGCGTGTCAGAGAAATCGCGCAGCATGTCGTAGTCGCCATCGCTGTCACCGGCGACGAATACCGGGCCGTAGCCTTTGCTGGCGACCAGTTCGCGCTTGATGACTTCGGTCTTGCCCGGGCCCCAGTTCAATGGCCAGTCTTTCTTGTATTTGTTTTGCAGTACGCCGTCGGCGCTTTCCAGGCGCAGGCCGAGGACGTGTTCACGCTTGACGTGGTAACCGTATTTAGGCGTGGTGGCAAATACCGCGACCACGTCTTCCAATGAGGCGGTGCTGACGTAGACGTCGATGCCACTCTGGCGGAACGCATCCATCAGGCTGGCGATCTCGGTGCACAGGCGGATGCCGTGAAAATGCGCCACGCTGACCACACCGGCTTTGCCGCTCAGGGCTGCCGGGCTGGTGTATTTGGTCTTGTTCAGTCCCAAGCCCAGATTATGATCGTTCGAGGCTTCCGCCAGTTTTTGCACTTCGGCCACCGACATATTGGTGAAGAAGTAGATCACCCACGGGTAGCCGACTTTAACGCCATGGGTTTCATTGACGGCTTCATACAAAAAATACAGCTTGGCGCGGAAATCCTGAAACTGCAGGGTCTCGCGGATTTCTTCTAGCTTCTTGCTACCTTTAAATTTATCCGAATTGTCGAATAAAAATTGGTAGTCGCTATCGAGGTCGCTGCAAACCGATTCGAGATCAACGATGGCTCCAGCGGCATTTTTAAAGTCGGCCACAAAAGGCCCGGCCGGTACGTTCTGGCGGATGATGGCGCTAAATTCCGCCGGGTTGAGCTTGAACGACAAGGTGTTGATCTGGTACATCAGCAAGGCTTCTTCGGTGTCGTTCATGATGCTGGTGTTATCCCAGTCAAACACGGCGTACGGGCGGCGCTTGGCGTTGTAGCTGGCGCTGGTTGTGCCATTGCGCTCGATCAGCGCTTGCAATTGGGCGTGATTGCGCTTGCTCCACTTGGCTTGATCGAGGACCAGACCTGTGGTCTTGGTCGGTTTGGCGAAGGCTTCGCTGGCGCTGGTGACAGCAGCCAGACCCGCGAGCACGCCACCGGTCAGGAGTGAACGACGTTTTTGCAAGAGATCAGTTTTATTCATGATTAATTCGTAGAAACAAAGTGGTAAAGGATAAAGTCAACAGCAGAACAAAACGCTGCCATTGTTATTGGCGTGGGCTATGCAAAGTCTGCAAAAAGCCGAGCCAAAAAAACGCAAATAAATATAGTATTTTGCCAGCCGATTAAGACCGGAGCATGACAGGAAAAGTTTCAGGAGAAATCAGATGAGTCTTGGAAACCGGGCTTTGTTAATGTTGGCGGGATGCTGAGTTAGGCTAGCTGCGATGCGCAAGGCACAATCGCAGACCTGTCGCGGTTTGGTAACGGCTCAGTAGTGGCTAAGTAGTGGCTTTAACAGACGACCCTGCCAGCACGCATATCCCATGCGGCTCGCAGGCCAGTGTGCTTGAAGAAGCGCATGGAATATGCGCGGTGGCCTTGCCTGTATCTGAGATTGCGAGCGGCGGTATAGATGAACTCCTCGACCTCACACCGAGTTCACATCGGTAGGGTGCGCCATGCGCACCGCTGGTTCAAGATCAACAGCAGGTAAATTCGGTGGGTATAGCTTCAAATGGTGCGCATGGCGCACCCTACGGCTAATTGGTGTTAAATGCGTTCGGGGGGGGTATTTCAATTTCATTAATTTGATTGATATAATCGAAAGGAAATAAACTGACGCGTTTCAGGTTTTTTAACGATAGTGAAAATCCATTGAAACTCTCCAAAGCTAGTCTGCTAGAGGGTTTCGTGATTTTCTTCTTAAGGCTTTATGCGTCACTCGTCCGATTCGCCTGTCACGGTGACGGATATAACTAGTTAGCCATCATGAACAATTGGCGTGAGAATTTAAGCCGTCTTGCAGCAGAGTTTTGGTGCGGTATTGGTGATTTAGCTGAGCTGCGGACATGGGCCGACGTTGCCAATAAAGAGACCGGAGAAGCTCATTCTCAAATTTGGGATATATACACTGTTGCAGACCATAAGCATGCAACGGACCTCCTCTTGAGCATGGCCAGCGACATAAATGGATTTAAACTCGAATCGTGGGAGGCCGAACCATTCGCAATGAGTGCTTTCAAAAAGGCGCTTGACGCATTTTTTTCACGAAGCATGCCAGTGCAGACCTTTTGTAAATTAGTAGAGAAGTTAGATGCCACTTACAACATCGGCCTTGCCGGCGTTCCAAAGCCAGAATCATTGCAGAGTCACGAGGAATGGTGGCTTGGGAATCTTTGGAACTGCTGTGATTGGTGTGATGAAAGCTGGACAATGGAAAACAGTTCTCCGCTATTAGCTGAAGCACAACGCGTTTCTAAAGTGCTGGCTAACATTGGGGTCAAGCGGGACGTGCCGCACGCGGCACGTCCCTTACCTTAAACGGTCATGCGTCCCCAGCCAAATTTCCCAATCACTCGCAAATCAGAGAGGCATCATGTCCAAGCTACGCGTAGAGAATTTCAGCATTTCACCTGACGGTTTTGCTGCTGCTTCAGCCAAGACCATAAGGCCAAACAATTCGGCTGCCTATCAGCGCAGGCGTATCGCGCCGTTTGCTATTTAATCGCCACTCTACGAAATCAATAAACACAAATCCTCACTGAGATCCCCCTATGCCAGTACTGCGCCCCATGTCCGACACCGAATACGCAACTTGGTCCGAGCTATCGATCAAAGACTATGCCGCTGCCAAAATTGTATCTGGCGAGTGGGCAGAATCAGAGTCGCTGGCCTTGGCGCGCAAGGAGAATAGTGAACTCCTGCCGCTGGGTTTGCACACGGCGGACAATCACTTATTCATGATTACCAATGCCGAGGCGCAAGCGGTGGGCGTATTGTGGTACGCCGTCAGGCATAAGTTTAATGCGTCAATCGCCTATGTCTACAGTGTTGAGGTATGGCCCGAGCATCAGCGGCAAGGCCACGCCTCGCGTGCCTTCCTCGCCTTAGAGGAAGAAGTGCGCAGCCGCGGCCTTAGCGGCATCGCCTTGCATGTGTTTGGGCATAATAAAACCGCCCAGGCGCTGTACGCCAAACTGGGATACCAGCCCACCAATATCAATCTGTTTAAGCCAGTTCCGGCGGCCGCGATTTAAACCAGCGCCAGAGCTAGCATCATCAGGGCTAGCTCTGGCGCGAAGACGCTTGCGATCGCCCATCACGACGACGGACCTATCGAATAGACCTCAGGGAGAACTTATGCAACTTTCCATCAGCGAACAGCAGCAACAAGAGATGCGCCACGCCTACTATGACGGCGCCCCGGGTATCCTGGTCTCTAGCCTGGTGTGGATGGCAGCCGCACTGGTGTGTTACCGGCTCGGGATGAATCAGGCGGTATGGACGCTGCTGATAGGCGGTGCGTTCATTTATCCGATTAGCCTGATTGTGACCAAGGCGCTAGGACGAGCCGCGACGACCAGCAAAGCCAATGCGCTTAACCAGCTTGGGATGGCGTCGACAATTTGGCTTATCCTGTGCTGCGCGATGGCCTATGGTCTTTTTCTTTTAAAGCCAGGCTTATTTTTTCCAGCAATGATGGCAACGATAGGAAGCCGCTACCTGGTCTTTGCCAGTCTGTATGGCAAATCAGTTTACTGGCTAATCGGGGTGAGCCTGATACTCGCCGCCAATCTGGTCTTCTTCTTAGCGCTAACGCCCGTTGTCGCCGCAGGGCTGGGCGGATTGATTGAGCTTCTGTTTGCGGTTTTGGTGTTTTCAAAAGCTAGCAAGTTAGCGCAGTAGGGGCGATGAACTCGGCGTGATCGGCGTGGCCATGTCTCTGGGATGTCGTGGTTTTAAAAGCTGCACCTGTCAGCACGTATATTCCATGCGCTCCTTCGAGCATACTGGCCTGCAAGGCGCATGGGATATGCGCGCTGACGGTGGCGCTGGTTTACTTCCGTCGTTGTTGGGCGATTGCCGACCGGTGGTAGACCGGTAGCTACTTACTAGTCACGACCACTTCGCCAAGAGATGTAAATTTGGTAGGTGCGATTAGCTACGCGTAATCGCACGCGTGTCGCTGCATCGTCGCGATTTTAGAAAACGACCCTGCCACTGCGCATATTCCATGCGCTTCTTCGAGCATACTGGTCTGCAAGGCGCATGGAATATGCGTGATGGCGGCATGCTGTTTTTGGTTTTCTGTGGCTTGGTCTTGTTTATATTTCTGTCGTTGTTGTGTGATTGCTGGCCGGTGGTAGACCGGCGGCTACTTCCGTTTCTTGCTTCGCCAAGAAACGGAAGCAAAAGAAGGCGACGCAAAGTCGCTGCCCTAGCGGGTACCCAATTGTGCAGGACATAAAATGGGAAAAGTTCGAAACTCGCCTGCGGCTCAGACACGAACCTTTCTGATCCATTTTCCGCCCCGCACAATTGGCAGCGCCACATGCGAATTCTAGTCAAGAGCAAAGTCAAAAGCAGAGTCAAAAGCAGAGTCAAAAGCAGAGTCAAAAGCAGAGTCAAAAGCAGAGTCAAAAGCAGAGTCAAAACCCAAGTCAAAACCCAAGTCAAAAGCCAAGTCAAAATCCAAGTCAAAAGCCAAGTCAAAAGCCAAGTCAAAAGCCAAGTCAAAAACCAAGTCAAAAACCAGTCAAAAACCAAGTCAAAAGCAGCGGATTGCCTTAGCTCGATGTGTGTGGGCATTGCTTGCGTGGAGAGACGGCAGTCGCACTACGGATGTTTTGACGTTCGCTTTCCGCATGTGGCGCTGCCGCTTGTGCTGGGCAGAAAATGGATTAGAAAGGTTCGTGTTTGAGCGTAGCGAGTTTCGAACTTTTCCCATTTTTTGACCTGCACAGGCGGGAACCCGTAGGGCAGCGACTTTGCGTCGCCTTCTTTTGTTTCCGTTTCTTGGCGAAGCAAGAAAAGGGAGTAGCCGCCGGTCTACCACCGGCCAGCAATCGCATAGTAACGAAAGAAGTACAAACACGACCTAACAACCGCAAACCAAAAACAGCATACCGCCAACACGCATATCCCATGCGGGCTACAGGCCTATGTGCTTGAAGAAGCGCATGGAATATGCGCGGTGGCGCTGCCTGTTTTTAAATTCCATGCGGCGCACTACGCTTACGGCGATTGACGCCCTACGCCAAGATTGCGAATACCGAGTTGATTGTTAAATTACTAGCAATACGGCAAACGCATCGCTTACAATTCCAGTGTGAGCGCCAAGCAGGCGCTACAGTTCAATCAGGTTTATCCGCCGCAAGCAGCTCGCGGATTTTATTTTTGCGTTCCGTTGCGGCGGGTAAACGCTATTTTTTAGGCGTCTATGATTTGTATCGCCGTTCACAGAAACGATGAATTAGTTTGCAAGGCTGGTATCGCCAATGCTTCGTTGCTTTCGGTAATTCTCGCAGGCGGCCTATACGACGACGATCCCACATCTTTTCATGTCGCTGGATTGCAGGACCTTTCCGAGGAACGTAACGCACATGTTTACTGGGTTCATGAAACTCCACTTTCTGTTGGAAATCGTCTGTCGTTTACTCTCGTTCAATGCGATGAACCATCCCCTCCAATTGAGGTCAAGGCAACTGATTCTTCTGTATATCTAGAAGAGCAGCGCGAGTTCGAAGAATTCGAAAAAAATTATATGGAGCCTGAGCGTCAGTTGGATGTACGTTGGCCGACGTTAGGGCTAAGGCTCATGTTCAATAGTGAGGATTTGGTTGCTGCTCGACTTCTGGATGGGGAAGAGCAGATTATGTGCTCAATCCACTGGGATAAATGGCGACCTGAACGATGCAGGGTGTATGTCCGGTCGTTTGCAAGTCGTGGACAAGGTACGGCGACGCCCACCGATTGGTTTCGCGGATTTTTAGAACTTGGAGATCGCTTTGAAGTATCCGTACACGTTTAATATGGTGGCCAACACAGAATCACCAATGACGCCTTCGCTATTTTTCAACCACTGGTCGCGGCGATCTCGTTGCCTTTAAGTTATGCTTCATATGGATGACAATACTCAACCTGGTTCAGCGGCAGCTGTGTGCTTTTCATCGGAGTACCAAGCAGCTAAGGTAATAGAGCGATCGAACGCTGCCAAAGTTCTACGCAGATTCGCGAAACTTTTGGAGTCGCGCGGCTACTCCAGAAGATCGACTTGGTTTGCTCGTGAACGTGACCATCTCATTTTTTTCCTGCACGTTCACAAGTTTACATTTGGACCGTCGTTCCGACTGCATGCGGGCGTTCGAGTTTTGAATGACCCGAGTGAGAATGTGTGTCTCAACGGTATCTGTACAGATACCGCCCTTCGATTTAAAGGACATCTTGAATACGATACCACTGATGCTTCATGGGACAACTGCGCGTTACAAATGGAGCGCTATGTTGTCGAGGTAGCCGAACCGTGGTTTAACCAGATGAACGTGAAGACGCTATTAGCTGCCGAACAGCCGCTAACCATAATAGGACGCGAAAGCTTACGATTAGCGCTTAATGGCGAATCCCATTTGTCCCGTGTTTTATTTTCTAGGCGATCGCTTGGGTTGGCATAATTCATAGCTCAAGACCATAACCCGCAATAACTAGGCCGCTAATCGCCGCAGGCGTTTACACCGATTACAACCTCACCAAACACCCCTTCCAACGCGCATATTCCATGCGCTTCTTCAAGCATCTAGGCCTGCAGGCCGCGCTGGCTATGCGGGCTGGGCCATGCCCTATTTGTCATCCATTCGCGCTATTTTTGCTGTGCTTCACACCTTATTCCTACCGTTTGTCGCTATGCCGTGGTGCTGTGCTGGCCTGCGCTTTACTCTTGCCAGGTCGGCTCATTTATTCAGATTTTATTGAGCTTTTGTTCAGCACTTTTAATGTAGGGAGTACAGCATGGCAATCACACTCACGGCAGTCACTAGTAAAAAAGGCAGTATCTTGTTGGCCTTGGTTTTGCTCAAACTGGCCATCAGCGCGGGCTTGTTCTTCGCCTTTGGCAGTAAGGCGATGGCATTTTCTGAGCCAGAGTTTCAAAGCGCCTTCCAGCAATTTGCCGCCGCGCCTGGTGCGGAAGAGAAAGCGGCCGAGGCTTTTACGGCCTTACTCAAGAAAGAGCCTGCGCATCCTGTTTTGATGGCGTATGCCGGCGCCGCGACTACTAAGTTGGCGGGTACCACCATGTTCCCATGGAAGAAAATGTCTTATGCCGAAGACGGTATGGCGATGTTGGATAAGGCGCTGCAACTAGCGCAGGCGGCTGACCCTAAGTTGTTGCACAAGGGGACGCCGTTTTTGCTAGAGGTGAAATTTGTCGCTGCCAATACCTTTCTGGCGGTGCCGGGTTTTATGAATCGGGCGGAACGTGGGAATAAGTTGCTGAACGAAGTCTTGACGGATGCCCAGTTTGAAAAAACTGCCAGCGGTTTCCGTGGTGCGGTGTGGATGCGTGCGGCTGGTTTGGCGATGCAACAAAAGCGTAACGCCGATGCCAGGCGTTTTCTTGAAAGCGTGATACACAGCGAGGCACCGCAAAGCGCGGCGGCTAAAGCCATGTTGAAAGAGGTGGCGTGATGCACGCAGTCAGCAATCTGGCCGTAAGCAATCCGGCCGCCAGCAATCCAGCAGTAAGCAATCAGATTGCAGTGGTGGAACTGAGAAATGTGTATAAATCGTATCGCCTGGGCAGCCATCTGGTGCGCGCTTTGCAAGGCGTGGATTTATCGGTGCAACGCGGTGAGTTATTGGCGCTGACCGGGCCATCCGGCAGCGGCAAAAGTACCATTTTGAATCTGTGCGGCATGATCGATACCGCTGATTCTGGTGAGGTCTGGTTGGGTGGCGTGTCTATCGCCGATCTGAACGAAACTCAGCGCACTTTGCAGCGTCGCGACAGCATAGGTTTTATCTTCCAGAGCTTTAATCTGGTGCCTGTGATGACGGTGGCTGAGAACGTCGATTACCCGCTGTTTTTGACCGGTGTGCCTTTGGACGAAAGGCGTGAACGGGTGGCGGCGCAACTTAAAGCGGTTGGTCTGCATGAGCATGCCCAGCATTTGCCAGATGCGCTTTCTGGCGGCCAAAGACAAAGGGTGGCGATCGCGCGTGCCCTGATCAAACGTCCTAGTCTGGTGATCGCTGACGAACCGACTGCCAGTCTGGATTCGCACACGGCTGATCAAGTGCTCGACTTGATGCGTGAACGCGGGCATGCCGAAGGTGCGGCTTTTGTGATTGCCAGTCACGACGAGCGCTTGACCCGGCGCAGCGACAGAATTCTTTCCTTACTCGATGGGAAACTGCAATGAAACTCTTTTCTTTTGATAGCACCTGGTTGAAATTTGCTTTTTACAATGCGCTGCGCAATCGTCGTCGTTCTATGGTGACGGTGCTGGTGGCGGCCTTGGGTACGGCGTCGATATTGCTGGCGGGTGGCTTTGCGTATTCGTCTTACGAGGGTTTGGCACAGGCTGCGGCGCGTAGTTCTGGCCACCTAGTGATAGGAAATCCTGCGCATTTCGTGGCGGAAGAAGACCTGCCTTTGCAACACGGCATAGCAAACGCGGCGCAATTGCAAAGCACGATTTTAGCCGACCCGGCGGTGCGTTATGTCTTGCCCCGAGTCGAGTTTACTGGCTTGATCAGCAATGGCGATAAGTCCACCATCATGATGGCGGTGGGGATAGATCCGGATGCCGAGTTTGCCGTTAAGGGCCCATTTTTAAGCGTGAAAGAGGGCGCGATTTTGGCTAGCAATGTCAGCCAGGCCGAGATCGTTTTGGGCGATGCGCTGGCACGTAGTTTAAAGGCCAAGCCGGGTAGTAGCCTCACTTTGATGACCAGCACTGCTGATGGCGCCTTAAATGCGCTCGACGTGTTAGTCAAAGGGGTGGTCTCGACTGGCATACCGGACATGGATAAACGCCTGGTGTACACCGATATCAAGACTGCGCAAAAACTCTTGAACAGCCAGCGGGTATCGAGTCTGGGCGTGTTTTTAAACTCTATGGAGGCGACCAATAGTGCCCAGCTTAGACTGGCTGCGGCACTGCCGGCGATGACGGTGCAGACCTGGTTGGATCAGGCTTTCTTTTATAAATCGGTACGCGATTTGTATGACCGCATCTTCGGTGCTTTGGGTCTCATCATCAGTTTGATTGTGGTGTTTGTGGTGGCCAATGCGATGGCGATGGCAATCATAGAGCGGACGCGGGAAATCGGCAGCTTACGTGCCATGGGTACCTTGCCGGGCCAATTGATACGCAGCTTTTCTTTCGAAGGCATGTTTTTGGGCGGTAGCGGTGCGCTGCTGGGGGCTTTGCTGGCAGTGAGTGTGGCCTTGTTATTGACAGTATTCCCGGTACAGATGCCACCGCCACCGGGCCGCTCTACTGGTTACCCTTTGATGGTGAGCATTGATGCCGGTCTGTATTTTGGGACGATTTTTATGATGATCATTTTATCCATGCTGTCGGCAGCCTGGATCGCCCGCCGCACCATGCGCCAAGCTATCGTGGTGGCCTTGGCCCACAATTAATCGAGAGAGAAAATCATGAAAAAACTATTAACAGACCGATTGAAAATTACGCTATTTGTCCCGCTACTTACTAGCGCGACCTTGAGTACTGCGGCCATGGCTGAAGATGTGAGTGCCTTGTTGAAAGCGGCCGATCAGTTTCGTCTTGCAAGTGATGAGATGCAGGTAGAAACCCAGATCAGCACCTATAACCGCGATGGCAGCAAGGAAAAAGAGCGGCGCTATATGGTGTTTTCGCAAAAAACACATCAGTCTCTGGTGCTGATGCAAAGCCCCGCTGAAGCCGGGCAAAAAGTGTTGATGCTGGGGGATGATTTTTGGATGTTAATGCCGGGTAGTCAGCGTCCCTTGCGGATTACGCCTATGCAAAAATTGTTGGGTGATGCTTCTATCGGCGATATCGCCACCATGAGCTGGTCGCAGGATTATGCCGGTAAATTAGTCGCAGAAGAGCCGTGCGAAGCGCCCGCTGCAGTCGGACAAACCCAAGCGCAGACGCAAACCTGTTTGCGTTTAAGCCTGGATGCCACGCGTAAATCGGCGGCGTATCAGCATATCGACTTATGGTTAGGCAAAGCTAAGCATGAGCCTATCAAGGCAGATCTGTATGTGCAATCGGAGAAGCTGGCCAAACGCGCTAGTTTTGTGATGGATAAAACGCAAGTGCCGGCGGTGGTCAGTGAGATGGTGTTGCTGGATCAATTGAGTAGCCACAAAGAGACCCGAGTGCGCTATCTAAGCCGCAAGCCACGCAGCATCCCCGAGCAATGGCTAAATCCTATGTTTTTGGCCAAAAATCCTAGTCTAGAGTAGCGTATGAAGATGTTTAAGAAAACTGCGCTGGTGGCCAGGCTGGCGCTGCTCACGGTGGTGCTCACTTCGCTGCTCACTGCACAGGTCGCGGCGCAAACTAGCAATGGCAGCGGCCAGGTGCGCGCACTGTTGAGCCAGCAGAGTGTTAACCCGGCCAGTCCGCAAACGCAGGCCAGCCAATTACGCGCTGACCAAGAGCTGGAATCAGTGCAACTTGGTGTGCTAGAAGCAGAACTGCATTTCGGCATCAAGGGCATCAATGCCATCGCTACCGTACAAGGGCAGAGTGATGGCAGCGGGAATACTCGCTCGGATATCTGGCTCAATGAATTGGTTGCTGCATGGGGGCAGGGCGCTTGGCAACTGAGCGCGGGCAAAAAAATTGTGGAGTGGGATGTGGGGTATGGCTTTCGTCCTAACGATGTGGTGCAACAAGAGAAGCGCCGTAGCCTGATCACGGTTAGTGCGATCGGTCGCCCTTTGCTGATGGCCGAGTATTTCGATGCGACGCTGGCAGCCTCGCTGGTGTGGGTCAACCCCGCCACATCTAGTAGCCGCAATGCGAGTGGCTTATTGGAAAAAGGCGAAGAGCAGGCCTTGGCAGGACGCGCGTATTACCGCGTGGGCACTGTGGACTTGCATGGCTTTGCCCGCTACGGCGTAGACAGCGGTGCTAGTGCTGGCGCGGCAGTGGCGTGGGTGGCCAGTGATGCCTTGGAATTGCATGCTTCTAGCCGCTATTTACGGCATAGTGAGTCCTTGAGCATGGCAGCCCAGACGCCCTTGTTAGTCCGGGGTTCGGCCTGGCATACTGAGCTTCAGAACAATCTGACTCAGACCTTAGTCGGCCTTAGTTGGAGTAACGAAGACCAACATAATCTGATACTGGAAGCATGGTGGGATGGCAGTGCAGCTTCGCCGCAACAGTGGCGCGACTGGAGCACGCGCAATCAAAACCTGTTGGCGGCTGTGCCTAAGCTGGTTGGATTGGCACCGGCACTGGCTGGTAGTTTGATGGGACAAAATCAATTGCTGTCTAGCTCAGCCAATTTGCATAGACAAAATATGTTCGCACGCTGGAGTTGGCAAAGTGGGGCATGGCAACCCGCTGTGGATGTACTCTGGACCCCGGCCGATAATGGCGTGGTGAGCAGCGCATCCTTAGCTTGGCAGGGCGACCAGTTGCGGGTGGATGCCGGGGTACGCTGGTACGGTGGCGCTAGTGATTCGGTACTGGCAAGTTTGCCGGTGCGCAAGCTGGCGTATCTTTCCATGACCTGGGCGTTTTGAGTCAATTCAAATGTACCGCTAACAGCCCGGTTCAGATTTTCTACCCTTTTTGAAAAGGGATTGCTACACTGAATTTATTATATAAATAATTTCAGGAGCATCGTCATGTTGACCTTTTCGACTTATGTCTCCACCTTTTGGTCCAGCACAGAATTAAACGCAAATATCATTATTTTCTTAAACCTGGCAGGTTCGATGTTGCTAGGCTTTGTGGTTGGCTACGAGCGCTCCTATCATGGCCGTGCAGCAGGTATGCGCACTTACGGCTTGGTGTGCATGGCATCCACTGCACTTGTGGTGATTACCGGTTACCCTGATTTTTGGTTCGGTGGCAGGGCGGCGTTTCCCGTGAATCTAGATCCCTCGCGCACCGTGCAAGGAATAGTCACGGGTATCGGCTTTCTGGGCGCGGGGATTATCATGAAGGAGGGCTTTAGTATTAGTGGCCTGACTACTGCTGCATCTTTATGGGCCTCGTCAGCGATCGGGGTTTTGGTCGGGGTCGGATTTTATGCCGCTGCCATCCTACTGGCATTTTTGTCGGCGGCCTGCATGATTTGGGTAGTGAAGTTGGAATCCTGGTTGCCGTCCAGGCAGGCGGTGGCGATCGTGATGCAATTTAAGGCCGGCTTCGTGGTGGAAGAGGCTGCGATACGCGCGCTCGCCTTGGCGCGCGGCTATGAAATCGCCACTGGTACTATTTGCATTTCGGCCACGAATGGCAAGACCGAATGGCGTTTCGTGGCAGTGGCGCTGAATCGCAAATTAGCCACTTCCCTTAGTGTCATGTCGCAGGAGCTCGGCAAATTTGAGGGGATCGATGCGTATCAGTTGGCACATGCCAGAAACTAAGCTTGCTTGTATGCCTTGGATATGAGTTGCGACCAGCCTAACTCATATCCAAGTTTACTGGTTTATTTGGCGACGTAAGTTCCGACACAAATCATACTGTCACCGGCACCGCGTTCACAGTAAGACTTCTTGAGCTCATAGCCCTGACTATTGGGGTTGGTAAATTTATACGGTCCATAAGTCCCCTTGGAATTCGCCTTCACCATATCGATCATGCCCTTAATAAAGGCATTGCCGTCGCCGTCTTTAATGCCTATCAAATTCTTTCCTATCATCTTGGGATTGGCTCCCTGAGCCAGGCAGTTACCATCAAAATCGTAGGCGAACACATACAGATCCCTGTCTTTAAAAGCACCCTCTGGATGTTCAGTGAAAACTTTGTAGGCTTTGTCTGCGCCTGCTGATTTAACTAGTGCAACGGCTTTCTTGACCATCTCTTGTGCCTCAGCGTCCGATCCACGCTCGCCAGCTGCCAGAGTATTGCCACTTAAAACCCCCAGCAATAAGGCACTCGCTGAAAATGTGAATAAAGAAAATTTGTTCATTTGCATGTACTCCTTTAAGTTAACTAAGGAAAAGCGAATAAAGCGAATCCATTTTGCTACCGGAAATTAATCAAAGGGAGAATAATTTTATGTGTTGTTGCGGAATCGCAAAGTAGCAGTGACTTAAATGCATGAAACGAGATGCATGGAACAAGCTCGCTGGCGTATTGTAAAAATTTTCTAAATTTTATATCCCAATTGCATAAAGGCCTTGACGAGTGCCTTGAGTATCCCTATACTCTTGGATTCCCAATGGAGGGGTGGCCGAGTGGTTAAAGGCGACAGACTGTAAATCTGTTCTCTCTGAGTACGCTGGTTCGAATCCAGCCCCCTCCACCATTGGCAAGATTTAAGGCTTTTGTTTGTTGGCCGTGCGGGTGTAGCTT
This sequence comes from Undibacterium parvum, assembly GCF_003955735.1. Lineage (NCBI taxonomy): Bacteria > Pseudomonadati > Pseudomonadota > Betaproteobacteria > Burkholderiales > Oxalobacteraceae > Neoundibacterium > Neoundibacterium parvum. The sequence continues at coordinate 2,620,018 of NZ_CP034464.1, forward strand.
AATGGTAGAGCTGAAGCCTTCCAAGCTTATGACGAGGGTTCGATTCCCTTCACCCGCTCCAGTATTTATTTTGCGCATTTTTTTTGGTGCAAGTAATCTGCTCTTGTAGCTCAGTGGTAGAGCACTCCCTTGGTAAGGGAGAGGCCACGTGTTCAATCCACGTCAAGAGCACCAAGAATCGTTGTTGATCCAAAGTTGTCGGGCGTGTGCCTGAATATTCTCATAAATTCATTAGGAGTCTAAAATGGCAAAAGGTAAGTTTGAACGCACCAAGCCGCACGTTAACGTCGGCACAATTGGTCACGTGGATCATGGTAAAACTACATTGACTGCAGCGATCGCTACAGTATTGTCGAAGAAATTTGGCGGCGAAGCTAAGGCTTACGATCAAATCGATGCGGCACCAGAAGAAAAAGCGCGCGGTATTACAATTAATACTGCTCACGTAGAATACGAAACAGAAGCGCGTCACTACGCTCACGTTGACTGCCCAGGCCATGCTGATTATGTTAAAAACATGATTACTGGTGCTGCTCAGATGGACGGTGCGATTCTTGTTTGTTCCGCAGCTGACGGTCCTATGCCTCAGACTCGTGAGCACATCTTGTTGGCGCGCCAAGTTGGTGTTCCATACATCATCGTGTTCCTGAACAAATGCGACATGGTTGATGATGCTGAGTTGTTGGAATTGGTTGAAATGGAAGTTCGTGAGTTGTTGTCTAAATACGAATTCCCAGGCGATGATTTGCCTATCATTCAAGGTTCTGCAAAGTTGGCATTAGAAGGCGACACTGGTCCTTTGGGCGAGCAAGCTATCATGAAATTGGCTGAAGCTTTGGATACATATATCCCTACGCCAGAGCGTGCTGTTGATGGTTCCTTCTTGTTGCCAGTTGAAGACGTATTCTCGATCTCTGGTCGTGGTACTGTGGTTACTGGCCGTATCGAACGCGGTATTGTTAAAGTTGGTGAAGCTCTGGAAATCATCGGTATCACCGATACAGCAGTGACTACTTGTACTGGTGTTGAAATGTTCCGTAAATTACTGGATCAAGGTCAAGCAGGCGATAACGTTGGTGTCTTGTTGCGTGGTACTAAGCGTGAAGACGTGCAGCGTGGTCAAGTCTTGGCGAAGCCAGGTTCGATCAAGCCGCATGATCATTTCACAGGTGAGATCTATGTTTTGTCTAAAGATGAAGGTGGTCGTCACACTCCATTCTTTAACAACTACCGTCCACAGTTCTACTTCCGTACTACGGATGTGACTGGTTCGATCGAGTTGCCAAAAGACAAAGAAATGGTGATGCCAGGCGATAACGTCTCTATTACTGTTAAGTTGATCAACCCGATTGCGATGGAAGAGGGTCTCCGTTTCGCGATTCGTGAAGGTGGTCGTACTGTTGGTGCTGGTGTTGTTGCTAAGATCATTCCTGCTTAATAGTAGTTGTTGTAAGTGAAGTGAATATGGCGACCCCCTTCGGGTCGCTGTATTAATTCTAGTAGTTCCAAGCCGTAGGGGTGTAGCTCAATTGGCAGAGCGTCGGTCTCCAAAACCGAAGGTTGTAGGTTCGATTCCTACCGCCCCTGCCACCATCGTGGTCGCAGGGCACCGAAAGTAAATTAAGTATGTCTAACCATCCTATTCAAACCGTCAGTACCTCCCAAGATAAGTACAAAGTTGTTTTGGCTATCGTTGCTGCGGTTGCCGGTGTTGCTGCCTATTATATGTTGGTGAATCAAGCTTCCTATGTGCGCGTTGCCGCTCTGGTTGTTGGTTTGCTCATTGCAGTGGTTTTGGCGTCGACTTCTGATGCTGGTCGTGAATTTTTTGTATTTGCAAAAGAAGCAGTTCGTGAAACTAAGAAGGTGGTATGGCCGGCTCGCAAAGAGGCGGGTCAAATTACTGCGGTCGTTTTCGGTTTTGTGTTGGTGATGGCAATATTTCTTTGGGGTGCGGATAAGTTAATCGGCTTCTTATTGTATGACGTACTTCTTGGATGGAAAAAATAATGAGCGATAACATTCAGGAAGACTTGCAAGGTACAGAGCCTACGGTTTCTGTGCCTAAAAGTGCAAAAAGATGGTATGCAGTGCATGCTTACTCTGGTATGGAAAAGAGTGTGCAGCGCGCCTTGACTGAGCGCATTGAGCGCGCCGAGATGACTGAGATGTTTGGTCAAATTTTGGTGCCGACAGAAGAAGTCATAGAAGTAAAAAACGGTAAAAAAGCAGTTACCGAGCGCAGATTGTTTCCTAGTTACTTATTCGTCGAAATGGAAATGACTGACGATACGTGGCATTTGGTTAAGAACACTAGCAAAGTAACTGGTTTTATCGGTGGTAAATCGAATAAGCCAGCGCCTATCCCTCAGCATGAGGTTGATAAGATTTTGCAGCAAATGCAAGATGGTGTTGAGAAGCCAAGACCAAAAGTCTTGTACGAAGTGGGTGAAGTTGTTCGCATTAAAGATGGTCCATTCGCAGATTTCAATGGAAATGTTGAAGAAGTGAATTATGAGAAGTCAAAAGTGCGCGTTTCTGTTACAATCTTCGGTCGCTCAACACCTGTCGATGTAGACTTCGCTCAGGTTGAGAAGGTTTAAGTAAAAAATTTCGGCTGCCTGGTGCCATGCGGATGTTTAGTAAAAACCGGTAAAAGCGTAACAAAGAGGAGCCCTTCAAAATAAGAAATTATTTCGGAGGGCGCTATTACTCATTTAATGAAGGAGCCATCATGGCAAAGAAAATCATTGGTTTTATCAAGCTGCAAGTTCCAGCTGGTAAAGCAAATCCATCCCCACCAATCGGTCCAGCTTTGGGTCAACGTGGTTTGAACATCATGGAATTCTGCAAAGCGTTTAACGCGCAGACTCAAGGTGTAGAGCCAGGTATGCCAATTCCAGTTGTGATCACTGCATTTGCGGATAAGTCTTTCACTTTCGTGATGAAGACTCCTCCTGCGACTTACATGATCAAAAAAGCAGCTGGTATCACTAAAGGTTCAGCGAAACCTCATACAGATAAAGTTGGTAAAATCACTCGTCAGCAAGCTGAAGAGATCGCGACCGCTAAACGCGCCGATCTGACAGCCGCCGATATGGACGCAGCAGTGCGTACTATCGCTGGTTCAGCACGCTCCATGGGTATCACGGTAGAGGGACTGTAATGGCTAAGTTATCTAAAAAAGCAAAGTTGCTTGCAACTAAAGTTGATCGTCTGAAGGCTTACTCCTTTGATAATGCTATCGCTTTGATCAAAGAATGCGCAACTGCGAAATTCAACGAATCTATCGACGTTTCAGTTCAGCTGGGTGTTGATCCTAAGAAGTCTGATCAAGTTGTCCGTGGCGCAGTTGTTTTGCCAGCCGGCACAGGTAAGACTGTACGCGTAGCGGTATTTGCTCAAGGCGCAAAAGCTGAAGAAGCTAAAGCTGCTGGTGCTGATATCGTTGGTATGGAAGACTTGGCTGAACGTGTCAAAGCTGGCGATATGCCTTTTGATATCGTTATCGCTTCTCCAGATACTATGCGTATCGTTGGTACTTTGGGTCAGATTCTGGGTCCACGTGGTTTGATGCCAAATCCTAAGGTTGGTACTGTTACTCCTGATGTTGCTACTGCAGTTAAAAATGCAAAAGCTGGTCAAGTGCAATATCGTACTGATAAGGCCGGTATCATTCACTCAACGATAGGTCGTAAGTCCTTCGCTGATGCTGATTTGAAATCTAACTTGTTGGCTCTGGTTGAAGCTTTGAATAAAGCAAAACCAACTTCCAGCAAGGGTGTTTATCTGCGTAAAATTTCCATCTCATCCACTATGGGTGCTGGTGTGCGCGTAGACCACAATAATTTGTCTGCATAAGTAAAAAATTAAGTCCGAGTGCTGAAGTTCAGTGCTCGGCGCATCTTTGGGCTACCTGACTTTTTTGGTCGGGTAGAGTGTCAAAGACCGTTGGGCGGCGTTTATGTTTTTTGATAAACAAAGTTAATTTGCTAAAGAGTAATCTAAGGCACCCAACGCAGATGGTGTACCCGATCAAGTTTTGTAGTTACATACTGGCCCGCCAGTGCAACTCCTAACTTCGGACGCCGTGTTCGAAACGATATGAGGAAATCACATCATCCCGGTGTGAAGACTAATTATCATAATTGGAGGTTGACCGTGAGTCTCAATCTGAATGACAAAAAAGCCGTCGTCGCTGAAGTCTCTGCAAAAGTAGCAACTGCACAGACTATCGTCGTAGCTGAATACCGTGGCATCCAGGTCGGTCACTTGACGAAACTACGTGCTGCTGCACGTGCTGAAGGTGTGTACCTGCGTGTATTGAAAAATACATTAGCTCGTCGCGCTGTTGAAGGCACTGTATTTGCAAGCCTCGGTTCTGAAATGACTGGTCCGTTGATCTATGCGATCTCGGTAGATGCTGTTGCTGCTGCTAAAGTTATACAAGACTTTGCAAAAAGCAATGACAAACTAGTTGTTAAGGCAGGTAACTATGCTGGTAAGTCGCTGGATAAAGCTGGCGTTATCGCATTGGCAAGCATTCCTAGCCGTGAAGTTCTGTTGGCACAAGTGTTGGGTATGATGCAGGCTCCTGTATCTGGCTTCGCACGTGCTCTGGCAGCTCTGTCAGCTAAGAAAGAATCTGAAAATCCTTCAGCGCCAGTTGCAGTTGCCGAGGCTGTTGAAGCCGTAGCAGCTGAAGTAACTGAAGCTGCAGCAGAATAAGATTTTTTTCGTCAATACCGAATCAATGTAATTTATAAATTGGAGTTTCAAATGGCAATTAGCAAAGACGATATCTTGGAAGCCGTAGGCGCGATGTCCGTAATGGATCTGAACGACTTGGTTAAAGCATTCGAAGAAAAATTTGGCGTATCCGCTGCTGCAATGTCAGCTGGTCCAGCTGCTGGTCCAGCTGCTGCTGCTGAAGAGCAAACTGAATTCAACGTAGTGTTGACTGAAGTTGGCGCGAACAAAGTTAGCGTAATTAAAGCGGTACGTGAATTGACAGGTCTGGGCTTGAAAGAGGCTAAAGACGTAGTTGATGGTGCACCAAAAACAGTTAAAGAAGCTGTTTCCAAAGCAGATGCTGAAGCAGCTAAGAAAAAGCTGGAAGAAGCAGGCGCTAAAGCTGACATCAAGTAATTTTGATACAGCATGGCGAATCTTCTTGATTCGTCAGAGTCAAAGATTGGAATCCTCTTCAAAGAGAGGGTTCCTCTTTGGCTTCTTTGTCGTTCTGAGGTTTGTTTAGTTGCTTCTGAGGCAAAGTCGTAATTGCCCAGTAGTCGGTTTGAAGCTTAGTTATAACAATTAAGGGCTGAGACTTGAGGTTTCATGTAGTAAAAATAGAGTTTGTGGATTTTTGCAGATGATATTTTCTTGCTTGAATCCTGAATTCTCCATCCTTTTTTGTCACTCACGGAGTGTCCATGCACTACTCATTTACTGAGAAGAAGCGAATTCGTAAATCTTTTGCGAAACGCGCTAACGTTCACAACGTTCCGTTCCTGCTGGCGACCCAGCTCGAGTCATATCATAGTTTTTTGCAGCAAGACAATGCACCGTCTTCACGCAAAAATGAAGGCTTGCAGTCTGCCTTCACTTCGATATTTCCGATCGTGTCGCATAATGGGTTCGCTCGCCTCGAATTCCTATCCTACGTTTTAGGTGACCCTGCATTTGATGTCAAGGAATGTCAATTGCGCGGGCTTACTTTTGCGTCACCTTTACGTGCAAAGGTACGTCTGGTGATTCTGGATAAAGAATCGCCAACTAAACCTGTCGTTAAAGAAATGAAAGAACAAGAAGTTTACATGGGTGAATTGCCACTCATGACGACGACTGGTTCATTCGTGATTAACGGTACAGAGCGCGTTATTGTGTCTCAGTTGCACCGCTCGCCTGGTGTGTTCTTTGAGCACGACCGCGGCAAAACACACTCATCCGGTAAATTGCTGTTTTCAGCAAGAATTATCCCTTACCGTGGTTCGTGGTTGGATTTTGAATTCGATCCAAAAGATATCTTGTTCTTCCGTATCGACAGACGTCGTAAGATGCCTGTAACGATATTGTTGCGTGCTATAGGCATGAGCAATGAACAGATCTTAGCGAATTTCTTTGTTTTTGATAATTTCAATCTGCACAGCGATGGCGCCGAGATGGAATTTGTTGCTGAGCGTCTGCGCGGTGAAGTGGCCCGTTTCGACATCGTCGACAAAACAGGAAAAGTGATCGTTGCTAAAGACAAGCGTATCAACTCCAAGCATGTGCGTGAAGTTGAAGCTGCTGGTATCAAGCATATTTCGGTTCCTGAAGATTATTTGCTTGGTCGCGTTTTGGCGAAAAACATCGTTGACGCAGAAACTGGCGAAGTGGTTGCCAATGCGAATGACGAGTTAACAGAAGAGTTGTTGGCGCGTCTGCGCGATGCAAAAATCAGCGATATTCAAACTCTGTATACCAATGATTTGGATCAGGGTTCGTATATTTCTCAGACTCTGCGCGCTGATGATACCGCCGATAAGATGGCAGCACGTGTCGCTATCTATCGCATGATGCGTCCAGGCGAACCGCCTACAGAAGATTCAGTAGAGTCTCTGTTTAACGGCTTGTTCTACAACGAAGATCGTTACGATTTGTCAGCTGTCGGTCGTATGAAGTTCAACCGCCGTATTGGTCGTGATGAACTGACTGGCGCGATGACTTTGTCCAATGAAGACGTGTTGGCTGTGATTAAGATCTTGGTTGAGTTGCGCAATGGTCGCGGTGAAGTCGATGATATTGATCACTTAGGTAATCGTCGTGTACGTTGCGTCGGTGAATTGGCTGAGAATCAATTCCGTGCCGGTCTGGTTCGCGTAGAGCGCGCAGTGAAAGAGCGTTTGGGTCAAGCTGAAGCGGATAATTTGATGCCGCATGATTTGATCAATTCCAAGCCTATCTCTGCCGCCATTCGTGAGTTCTTCGGTTCTTCACAGTTGTCGCAGTTTATGGATCAAACTAATCCTTTGTCAGAAATTACGCATAAGCGTCGTATTTCTGCTTTGGGACCTGGTGGTTTGACACGTGAACGTGCTGGTTTTGAAGTGCGTGACGTACATCCAACTCACTACGGTCGAGTTTGCCCGATTGAGACACCAGAGGGACCAAACATTGGTTTGATCAACTCTTTGGCTTTGTATGCACGTTTGAACGAATACGGTTTCCTGGAAACGCCATACCGCAAGGTTGTCGACAGCAAGATCACGACCCAGATCGATTATTTGTCTGCAATCGAAGAAGGTCGCTACATCATCGCTCAGGCGAATGCGTCTATCGACAATAGCGGTAGTCTGTCAGATGAATTGGTGTCTGCACGTCAAGCTGGTGAAACCATTTTGGTCTCTCCTGAACGCGTACAGTACATGGACGTTGCGACAGGTCAGGTGGTCTCGGTTGCAGCATCCTTGATTCCTTTCCTAGAACACGATGATGCGAACCGTGCTTTGATGGGTGCCAACATGCAGCGTCAAGCTGTGCCATGTTTGCGTCCGGAAAAAGCCCTGGTCGGTACAGGTATCGAACGTACAGTTGCGGTCGATTCTGGTACTACAGTACAAGCTTTGCGTGGTGGTAAAGTTGATTACATCGATGCGGGTCGTATCGTTATTCGCGTCAATGATGCGGAAGCGACGGCAGGCGAAGTCGGTGTTGATATCTACAACCTGATTAAGTACACACGTTCTAACCAGAACACCAACATCAATCAACGTCCTATCGTTAAGATCGGTGATCGCGTTACCAAAGGTGACGTCTTGGCGGATGGTGCATCGACAGATTTGGGTGAATTGGCCTTGGGTCAAAACATGCTGGTCGCGTTTATGCCTTGGAATGGTTATAACTTCGAAGATTCGATTTTGATCTCCGAAAAAGTGGTGGCTGATGATCGTTACACTTCCATTCATATTGAAGAGTTGTCGGTCGTTGCGCGTGATACTAAGCTTGGTGCCGAAGAAATCACTCGCGATATCTCGAATCTGGCTGAGAATCAATTAGCTCGTCTGGATGAAGCAGGTATCGTCTACGTCGGTGCGGAAGTCACTGCCGGTGATACTCTGGTTGGTAAGGTAACGCCAAAAGGCGAAACTCAACTGACGCCAGAAGAAAAACTGCTGCGTGCGATTTTCGGTGAGAAAGCATCTGACGTTAAAGATACGTCCCTGCGCGTGCCTTCCGGCATGGTCGGTACTGTGATCGACGTTCAAGTGTTTACCCGTGAAGGTATACAACGTGACAAGCGTGCGCAACAGATCATTGATGATGAACTGAAGCGCTATCGTCTGGATTTAAACGATCAGATGCGTATTGTTGAAGGCGATGCATTTGAGCGTCTTGAGCGTATGTTGACTGGCAAGGTCGCTAACGGTGGTCCAGCGAAATTGGCTAAAGGTAGTAGCGTTACCAAAGAATATCTGGCTGATCTGGATAAATACCATTGGTTCGATATTCGTCCTGCCGATGATGACACTGCAAAATCTTTGGAAGCCATTAAGGATTCCATCGCTGAGAAGCGTCATCAATTTGATCTAGCGTTTGAAGAAAAACGCACCAAGTTGACGCAAGGCGATGAATTGCCTCCAGGCGTACAAAAAATGGTCAAGGTTTACCTGGCTGTTAAACGTCGCTTGCAACCTGGTGACAAAATGGCGGGTCGTCACGGTAACAAGGGTGTGGTTTCACGCATTGTTCCGATTGAAGATATGCCTTACATGGCTGACGGTACTCCAGCTGACATCGTACTGAACCCATTGGGTGTTCCTTCACGGATGAACGTTGGTCAGGTCTTGGAAGTACATTTGGGCTGGGCTGCTAAAGGTTTGGGCATACGTATCGGCGAAATGCTGAAAGCCAAAGTCAAGATCGAAGAGTTACGTGGCTTCCTGAAACAGATTTATAACGAATCTGGCAAAGTTGAAGATATCGACGGTTTGTCTGATGATGAAATTTTGACTTTGACAGGCAATTTGAAAAACGGTGTGCCATTTGCCACTCCAGTTTTCGATGGTGCTGATGAAGCTGAAATTCGCCGCATGCTCGATCTGGCTTACCCAGATGAAATTGCTAAGCAACTCGGTATGACGCCTTCGAAGAATCAAGTCACTTTGTATGATGGCCGTACTGGTGAATCTTTCGAACGTAATGTCACTGTCGGTTACATGCACGTTCTGAAATTGCACCATCTGGTTGATGACAAGATGCATGCACGTTCTACCGGTCCTTACTCTCTGGTTACGCAACAACCATTGGGCGGTAAAGCGCAGTTCGGTGGTCAGCGTTTCGGTGAGATGGAAGTTTGGGCACTGGAAGCATACGGCGCGTCTTATGTCTTGCAAGAGATGTTGACCGTGAAATCAGATGACGTAAATGGACGTACTAAAGTGTACGAAAATCTGGTTAAAGGTGATCACGTGATTGAAGCCGGTATGCCAGAATCCTTTAACGTTTTGGTTAAAGAAATTCGTTCTCTGGGTATCGATATCGATCTCGACCGTAACTGATAGTAAAGTAATCGAAGTAAAGCCGCCACCGGGTGTTTTGCCTGGTGGCGGCATTAGTATATATAGCCGTTAGGAAAGTTTTCGTTCCCGGTATGAGCGGAACCCGTTTGCAAAACCGGGCTCTCCCGCTGATGCGAACAGGGTCTATACGAAAACAAACCTGGTAATACCTTAATCACCAAGCGTTTTCTCACGCTACACTGGAGTGATAGACATGAAAGCACTGCTAGATTTATTCAAGCAAGTTCAGCCAAACGAACAATTCGACGCGATCAAAATTGGTCTTGCGTCACCAGAAAAAATCCGTTCATGGTCCTACGGCGAAGTTAAAAAGCCGGAAACCATCAACTATCGTACTTTCAAGCCTGAACGCGATGGTTTGTTCTGCGCCAAAATTTTTGGCCCAATTAAAGATTACGAATGCCTGTGCGGTAAATACAAACGCTTGAAGCATCGCGGTGTAGTCTGTGAAAAGTGTGGCGTTGAAGTTACTCTGGCAAAAGTGCGTCGTGAGCGCATGGGCCATATCGAGTTGGCCTCCCCGACTGCGCATATCTGGTTCTTGAAGTCCCTGCCATCCCGTTTGGGTATGGTTCTCGACATGACACTGCGGGATATCGAACGCGTCTTGTATTTTGAAGCCTATGTAGTCACCGATCCAGGTATGACGCCGCTGAAAAAATGCCAGATCATGTCGGAAGACGATTACGCTGCCAAATACGAAGAACACGGTGATGAATTCACCGCATTCATGGGTGCCGAAGGTATCCGTGAATTGTTGCGTTCTATCGATATCGATCGTGATGCAGAAACTCTGCGTACTGAACTCAAAGAATCTAAGTCTGAAGCCAAGATCAAGAAATACTCCAAGCGTCTGAAAGTGTTGGAAGCTTTCCAACGTTCTGGCATTAAGCCAGACTGGATGATCATGGAAGTGTTGCCAGTGTTGCCGCCAGAGTTGCGTCCATTGGTACCTTTGGATGGCGGTCGTTTTGCGACTTCCGATCTGAACGATTTGTATCGTCGCGTGATTAACCGTAACAATCGTCTGAAGCGCCTGATGGAATTGCGCGCACCAGAAATCATCACACGCAACGAAAAGCGTATGTTGCAAGAAGCGGTTGATTCGTTGTTAGACAACGGTCGTCGCGGTAAAGCCATGACTGGTGCGAATAAGCGTCCGTTGAAATCTCTGGCAGAGATGATCAAAGGTAAAGGCGGCCGTTTCCGTCAAAACTTGCTGGGTAAGCGCGTCGATTATTCTGGTCGTTCAGTGATCGTGGTTGGTCCACAGCTGAAATTACATCAGTGCGGTTTGCCAAAATTAATGGCGTTGGAACTGTTCAAACCTTTCATTTTCAATAAACTTGAATTGATGGGTCTGGCAACGACCATCAAGGCTGCCAAGAAACTGGTAGAGATTCAAGAGCCTGTAGTTTGGGATATCTTGGAAGAAGTCATCCGCGAACATCCGATTATGCTGAACCGTGCGCCTACGCTGCATCGTTTGGGTATTCAAGCGTTTGAGCCAGTCCTGATTGAAGGTAAGGCGATTCAATTGCATCCACTGGTTTGCGCCGCATTCAATGCCGATTTCGACGGCGATCAAATGGCGGTTCACGTTCCTTTGTCTGTGGAAGCACAGATGGAAGCACGTACACTGATGCTGGCATCGAACAATATTCTGTTCCCGTCTAACGGCGAACCGTCTATCGTTCCTTCCCAGGATATCGTGTTGGGTCTGTACTACGCTTCCCGTGAGAAAATCAACGGTAAGGGCGAGGGCATGATGTTCCCTGATGTTTCCGAGGCGATTCGTGCTTGGGACAACAAGGAAGTCGAACTGATGACGCGCATTACAGTGCGTATTACTGAATATCCAAAAGATGCTGCAACTGGCGAATTCGTCAAAACAGTTACCCGCTACGAAACCACAGTTGGTCGTGCGATTCTGTCTGAAATTCTGCCTAAAGGTTTGCCTTTCTCGGTACTTAATCGTGCCTTGAAAAAGAAAGAAATTTCTAAGCTGATCGATACTTCTTTCCGTAAGTGCGGTCTGCGCGCTACGGTTATTTTTGCAGATCAGTTGCTGCAGATGGGTTTCCGCCTGGCGACACGTGCTGGTATCTCTATCTGTATCGATGATATGTTGGTACCGCCACAAAAAGTCACCTTGTTGGCAGCTGCTGAACACGAAGTTAAACAAATCGAACAGCAATATGCTTCCGGTCTGGTTACTGCCGGCGAGCGTTACAACAAGGTTGTCGATATCTGGGGCAAAACCGGTGATGACGTCGGTAAAGCCATGATGGATAGATTGAAAGTCGAAGACGTTATCCGTCGCGACGGTACTCACGGTACGCAAGAATCCTTCAACGCGATTTACATGATGGCCGATTCCGGTGCGCGTGGTTCTGCAGCGCAGATTCGTCAGTTAGCAGGTATGCGCGGACTGATGGCGAAACCGGATGGTTCGATTATTGAAACACCGATCACCGCGAACTTCCGCGAAGGTCTGAACGTGTTGCAGTACTTTATTTCCACTCACGGTGCACGTAAAGGTCTGGCCGATACGGCCTTGAAGACAGCTAACTCCGGTTACCTGACACGTCGTCTGGTTGACGTTACCCAAGATCTGGTTGTAATCGAAGACGATTGCGGCACAGCGAATGGCGCGTCGATGAAGGCGATCGTTGAAGGCGGTGAAGTTAACGTACCTTTGCGTGAATTGATCTTGGGTCGTGTTACAGCGAACGAAATCGTTAATCCAGAAACTCAGGCAACTTTGTATGCTGCCGGTACTTTGCTGGATGAAGATGCGGTTGAAGAAATCGAACGTCTGGGAGTCGACGAAGTCAAAGTACGTACGCCACTTACTTGTGATACACGCTACGGTCTGTGCGCAATGTGCTACGGACGTGACTTGGGTCGCGGTACTATGGTCAATGCGGGTGAGGCAGTCGGTGTTATCGCCGCTCAGTCCATCGGTGAACCAGGTACACAGTTGACGATGCGTACTTTCCATATTGGTGGTGCTGCATCCCGTGCTGCGATTGCCTCGTCGGTTGAAGCGAAATCTAACGGTACTATCCGTTTCACTGCAACCATGCGTTATGTTACAAATGGCAAAGGTGCACAGATCGTTATTTCCCGTTCAGGTGAAGTCTTGATCACTGATGATCATGGTCGTGAGCGTGAGCGTCATAAAGTACCTTACGGTGCGATGCTGATCGTTAAAGACGGTATGGTCATCAAAGCCGGTACTAACCTGGCAACTTGGGATCCACTGACTCGTCCTATCATTACCGAGTACACCGGTACGGTGAAATTTGAGAACGTAGAAGAAGGCGTTACTGTTGCTCGTCAAGTTGATGATGTGACTGGTTTGTCTACTCTGGTAGCGATCGATGCTAAGCGTCGCGGTACTGCAGGTAAGACCTTACGTCCACAGGTTAAACTGCTCAACGAGCAAGGCGAAGAAGTTAAGATCTCTGGCACCGAACACGCGGTAACGATCGGCTTCCAAGTCGGTGCGCTGATTACCGTGAAAGACGGTCAGCAAGTAACGGTTGGTGAAGTGCTGGCGCGTATCCCGACTGAATCACAAAAGACACGTGATATTACCGGGGGTCTGCCGCGCGTTGCCGAGTTGTTCGAAGCGCGTTCGCCTAAAGATGCTGGTATGTTGGCTGAAGTCACAGGTACGGTTGCGTTTGGTAAAGAAACCAAAGGTAAGCAGCGTCTGGAAATCACCGACATGGACGGCGAGAAGCATGAGTTCCTGATCACCAAAGACAAACAAGTTCTGGTGCATGACGGTCAAGTCGTCAACAAGGGTGAGATGATTGTCGACGGTCCTGCTGATCCACAAGACATCCTGCGTTTGTTGGGTATCGAAGCGCTGGCACGTTACATTGTTGACGAAGTTCAAGACGTGTACCGTTTGCAAGGCGTTAAGATCAATGACAAGCACATTGAAGTGATCGTACGTCAGATGTTGCGTCGCGTTATCGTGACTCAACCAGGCGATGCGAATTACATCTTGGGCGAACAAGTTGAGCGTTCTGATTTGCTCGGCGAAAACGACCGTGTCATCGCTGCTGGCGGTATCCCTGCAACCTATGAAAATATCTTGTTGGGTATTACTAAGGCATCCTTGTCTACTGATTCGTTTATCTCTGCTGCGTCTTTCCAGGAAACCACACGGGTTCTGACGGAAGCTGCGATCATGGGCAAACGCGACAGTCTGCGTGGCTTGAAAGAAAACGTCATCGTTGGTCGTCTGATACCTGCTGGTACCGGTCTGGCTTTCCACCGCGCTCGCAAGTTGAAAGAAACTTGGGAAGCGGAAGAACGTGCAGCACTGTTGCAAGCTGAAAAAGCAATCTTCGCGCCTATGCCTGAAGTTGCCGCTACCGATGTAGTTGATGGCGAGATTTGATAAAGTAAAACTGAAGTAATACCACGGCACCGCAGCTAGTCTCCGGTGCCGTTTTCATATGTTTATGAGCTACGCAAAATCGTCCCAGCGTTGTTGCACTCGCCTTGCCGTACTAGCGTACTGTCGTCGGCGGTGCGCCTAGCTGGAACAATTTTGCGTAACTTCTAATTAGGACTTAGATAGCGGGGAACCAGCGTCGTTGTATCGGCCTTGCCGTACTGAAGTACTGACTTCGGCGGTGCGCCTAGCTGGGACAATTTTGCGTAACTTCTAATTAGTACTTAGATTCCGGGGACTCAGCGTTGTTGCACTCGCCTTGCCGTAAAGCCTAAGTCTTAGTCGGTGCGTCCGGCGGGAACAATTTTGGGTAAGGTCTAAGTTGTGGCTTTAGCTTGCGCGGGGCTGAGTGTGGACTTAGCATTTTGGTCTGTCGAATACTCGATTAAGCGCATAAGAAATAATGAAATGAATTTGAATATCTATGGATAGTTTAATCGAGCAGCATAAAAATTCCGAGAGTCGGGCGCGCTTGAGTACGCAGAGAATTTTGTATTTGCGTGCGCAGCACGGCGAGCAGGTCGATGTTGAGGTGGTGGCAGAGACAGGCTCGACCAATGCCGATCTGATGGCGCGTCTGGAGCTGTTACAAGGCCCAGTGCTACGCATTGCCGAGCATCAGACTGCCGGGCGTGGTCGCGCTGGCCGGGTCTGGCATTCGGTACCCGGCGGCGTGCTGACGTTTTCGCTGGCCTGGTATTTTCCCGGCACTAGCCAGGCCTTATTGGGCTTGCCGCTGGCCATCGGTGTTGCGATAGCAGAATGCCTGTTGGCATTGGGTTTGCCGGTCAGCCTGAAGTGGCCCAACGATATCCTTAAAGACAAAAAGAAATTGGCGGGCGTCTTGATCGAGACTGCCGCTGCCAGACAAGGCGGCAGTTGGGCAGTGATAGGAGTCGGCTTGAATCTGAGCGTACCGGACGCGCTGGAAACCCACATAGGCCATAGTGTGGCGGACGCACCCTGGCTGGCGCAAATGGATAGAAATCAGTTGGTGGCGCAATTACTTAATAGTTTGGCCGCAGCCATGGAAGAATTTCGGCAGCAGGGTTTCGCAGCTTTTGCGGATCGCTGGAATCGCCTACACGCCTATGCGCAGCAAGAGGTGGTGATCCTGGATAGAGGCCAGGTGGTGCAGCAAGGTCTGGCACTTGGGGTCGATGCGCAAGGTTGTTTGTTGTTGCAGACCGCGCAGGGTACACTGCCGGTCATTTCGGGTGATGTCTCTTTACGCGCCGCCGCTACACCATGACTAAGAATTTCATCAGGACACACGCATGCTCTTATTAATTGATGCCGGTAACACCAGAATTAAGTGGGCGATACCGCAAGCAGCTCAAAGCGGCAACACCGCGCCGCAATGGCAAGTATTGGACTCGGTCAGACATCAAGAACTGCCTCAGTTAGAAACCCTGTGGGCGGCGCAGCCGATTAGCCGAATCTTGGTTTCTAACGTGGCAGGCGATGCCTTGCAAGCGAGTTTAGTCGCTATCTTGCAGCGTGCTGCGCCCGGTATCATGGTCGAGCGTTTCCAATCTTCAGGCGCTTGCGCCGGCTTGCGCAATGGCTATCGCCAGCCTAGCCAATTAGGTAGTGATCGTTTTGCTTCGGCGATTGCGGCGCACACTCTGTATCCGCAACGCGCCCTGATCGTCGCCACCTGCGGCACTGCCACTACCATCGATGCGGTCAGCCCGGATGGGATTTTTCTGGGCGGTATGATACTGCCCGGTTTGCAATTGATGGCGCAATCGCTGGCCAAAAATACCGCACAACTGCCCTCGGTGGCGGCCAGCCTGTCTTTGCAATATCTGTTCGCCGACAATACCGAACTGGCCATCGTCAGTGGCTGTATCCATGCCCAAGTAGGTGCCATCATGCAGGCACATGAGGCTTTGCATGCTAGCCAGGAGCAAGCGGTAGATTGTATTATTTCGGGCGGTGCAGCCAGTTACCTGACCCCGCATCTGGGGATAAGCTGTCATCATGTCGACAATTTGGTTTTAATCGGTTTAGCGGTCGCAGCCGCCGCGACCCTGCCGTCTACTCACTCACTATAAAACTATGCTGAGATTTTTTTTCTGGACCTTGTTGCTGCTCAATAGCCTGTTACTGGCCTTTAATTTGGGATATCTGGGGACCTGGCCGTTCGCCAGTAATGAGCCGCAACGCATCAATCAGCAACACAATACCGACAAAATACAATTGCTATCTGCCAGTGCTGTGCTGGCCTTGACTGAGGCGCCCAGCGAAAGCGCTAAGGCTGCACAGGATAAAGCCAAAGAGCTCATTGCCTGCCTGGAAGTAGGCAATTTTTTACCTGCGGAAGCCATAACTTTTGAAGAAAAATTGAAGACTCTGGCATTAGGCGAGCGGCAGGCGCGCAGCAATGTCAGCGAGGTGGCCAGCCATATGGTCTACATTCCACCTCAGGGCAGTAAAGAGGGGGCGGATAAAAAGACTGCGGAATTACGGAGGATAGGCATTAGCGATTTCTTCGTCATGCAAGAGCCAGCCAATTTACGCTGGGCTATCTCACTGGGCGTGTTTAAGTCAGAAGAGGCGGCCAAAGCGCATCTGGCCAACCTCAATAGTAAAGGTGTCAAGAGCGCCCGTATTGGGCCGCGCGAAGTGAGCACCGCGAAATTTTCTTATCAGCTGCGTAAGCTCAACGTCGACGAAAAGTCGCGTTTCGACGCCATCAAGGCCAGCTATCCGAATCAAGAAAGCCGCCACTGTGCGGTGGCGGCGCAAAGTCGCAACTGATACTTTAAAGGGAACTGTTCAGCCTGCTACTTAAATTATTAAAAAAAACCAAAACCTCTCAAAGGAGGCACAGAGACACAGAGAAAAACGGAGAACTGCCTTGCTTTCCTCTGTGAATCTCTGTGTCTCTGTGTTGAGTGGTTTTGACTTTTTTCATAGCGAGCTGAACAGTAACCTTTAAAGGGAGCTTTTAAAATCCTTCGCGCAATATCCATGCGCCTTACAGCCTAATAATGGTCTGGAAGGCGCATGGATATTGCGCGAGCGGTTTTCTGTGAGGCCGATTAGCCGCATAAAAATAGCAAGTTATTCTCACTACATGAGAATCAATACTTGAATTCTCAGAATGAGCTGCTAGCATGTAGGCTTCTGCTATCCAAGCTCCCCCCATGTTTACTACCGATAAGCCGCTAGCGGCGCATGCCAGTGAGATCCCCACCAGCGAGCGGGTATTGCAGGTCTTGGCCTGTATCGCGCGCCACGGTCGCGCCATGTCGGCCAAGGATCTGGCGACGCAAACGCAACTGCCTTTGAGCACGATTTACCGTCATCTCACGCCTTTGAAAAAATGGGGGTGGGTGCAAGAGCATGCGCATAGCGGTGCCTATGAACCGGGGCCGTTGGCAGTACAACTGGCGTGGGGCTTTGATCAGCATTCATATCTGATGGAAAAGGCGCATGCCGAGAT
The DNA here is from genome assembly GCF_003955735.1 of Undibacterium parvum. NCBI lineage: Bacteria > Pseudomonadati > Pseudomonadota > Betaproteobacteria > Burkholderiales > Oxalobacteraceae > Neoundibacterium > Neoundibacterium parvum. The sequence goes on from NZ_CP034464.1 coordinate 2,637,512, forward strand.
TGCGCAATTAGTTGCAAAATCGGGCGAGAGTGTCGGTTTGATGGTGTATTTAAATGGCCAGGTAATTTGCCTGGCGATGCAAGATAGTGCGCAGGCACTGCGCTGTTCATTTGCCAAAGGGCGCGCTAATTCCAGCGTGCGCGGTGCCTCAGCCAAGGCCTTACTGGCTTATTTGCCGGCACATTTGCAACACAGCTTACTGGCGCAGCAAAGCGATGATAGCGAACTCAATACACTTGAGCTGATGCAGCAATTAGAGCTGATACGTCAGCAACGTTATGCGGTGAGCGAAAATGAAATTGATCAAGGGGTCTGGGGCGTCAGCGCTCCGGTATTTTCAGAGCATGCCAAACTCGAGGCTAGTCTCTCATTGATGGCTCCTGCCAGTCGCGCCCAGCCGCGCCAACAAGAATTAATCCAGATGACTTTAGCGGCGGCCGATAGGCTCAGCCAACAACTTAGCATTCACGAATAGGTGTCAACCATGTCACAGGCTTTCCATTTTCATACAGGTCATATTCCTTTACTCATCTCCATGCCGCACGTAGGCACAGTTATCGCGCCGGAAGTGAGTGCTCAGTTACTGCCCGTGGCTCAGGAAAAAGCCGATACCGACTGGCATCTGCCGCTGCTCTACAATATGGCGCAAGAACTGGGTGCCTCGGTAATTCACGCCGATTATTCGCGCTACGTGATCGATCTGAATCGCTCTTCCGACGACAGTAATCTCTACCCGGGGCAAGACACGACCGGCCTGTGCCCGCTCGACACCTTTGCTAAACAGCCCTTATACCCGGCTGGACAAACCCCAGATGCGGCCGAGGTGCAGCGCCGCATCACGCAGTACTGGCAACCGTATCACCAGCAATTGCAAAGTGAGCTGGAACGCCTGCGCGCATTGCATGGGGTTGCCGTGTTGTGGGATGCGCATTCGATCGCATCCCACGTACCGCGATTTTTTCAGGGCCAATTGCCGGATCTTAATTTCGGCACCGCCGACCAGAAATCCTGCGATATCAGCATGCAGCAAGCCTTGTCCGCAACTCTGAGAGCGAGCAAGGCCCCATACAGCCACGTGTTTAACGGCCGCTTCAAAGGTGGCTATATCACGCGCAACTACGGTCAGCCCGAGCGCAATATCCATGCGGTGCAACTGGAAATGAGCCAATGCATTTACATGGATGAAGCCGCACCTTACGGCTACCGTCCCGATCTGGCAGCGCAAGTGCAGCCGCTGCTGCGCGAACTCTTGGCCACCTGCATCACCTGGGCGCAGCAACACAAGGGAGCGGTAGTATGACTCCGCACAATAGCCTGTTTGCAAAAAATGCCTTGTTGCCAGACGGCTGGGCCAAGAATGTGCGCCTCAACTGGGATGCCAGCGGTGATTTGACTGTGGTGCAGGCGGACGCGATCCCGCAAACGCATGAGATGCAGCACGAATTTGTCTTGCCCGGCATGATCAATCTGCACTCGCATGCCTTCCAGCGCGCGATGGCGGGCATGAGCGAAATCGCAGGGGATGGCCCTGATAGTTTCTGGACCTGGCGCGACCTGATGTATCGCTATGCCCTCCACATTACGCCGCCGCAAATGCAGGCCATCGCGGCCCAGTTGTATTCAGAATGTCTGCGTCACGGCTATACCTCGGTCTGCGAATTTCATTACTTGCACCGCGCACCGGACGGCAGTTTTTATCCGGATATGGCCGAGACCGCCAGGCAGGTGATTGCTGCCGCCAGCCATACCGGAATAGGCATGAGTATGTTGCCGGTCTTGTACAGCCATGCCGATTTCAAGGATCAGCCGCTACGTGTCGACCAAAGGCGCTTTAGCACCGATGTCGCGCAAATTTTGCAGTTGCTGCAGCAATTAGAAAGTAGCCGCAGCGGCCAGCTTGAAGTCGGGGTCGCGCCGCATTCGCTGCGTGCCGCCAATCTTGCCCAGATCCGTGAACTGGTGGCAGCTTTGCCGGCCGGACGTCCTATCCATATCCACATCGCCGAGCAGCAAAGAGAAGTCGATGCCTGCCTGGCCGCCACTGGCAAACGGCCAGTCGAACTGCTGCTCGAAACCGGCCTGGTCGATAGCCGCTGGTGCCTGGTGCATGCCACCCACCTGACAAAAAATGAAGTGTCAGGGATCGCCGCCAGTGGTGCGGTGGCCGGCATCTGCACCACGACTGAAGGCAATCTCGGCGACGGATTTTTTGATCTGCCAGCCTACATCGCTGAGCATGGCCGTTTCGGCATAGGCAGCGACAGCCACGTCTCACAAAGCCCGATAGAAGAATTACGCTGGCTGGAATACGGCCAGCGCCTGCGCCTGCAGGGCCGCAATATCGCACAAATTTCCGGGCAAAGGCGGGTCGGGGATTTTCTCTGGCAAGCCTGTTTGCAGGGCGGTGCGCAAGCCAGTGGCCGGCGTGTCGGGCAATTGGCCAACGGTAAACGTGCCGACTTTTTAATCCTGGACGACACCCATCCTAATCTGCAGGATCTGGCTGCTGCTGAGCTACTCAATAGCTGGATATTTTCCGGTAACGACAATCTGGTACGCGCCGTGTTTGTCGGCGGTAAGCAAGTGGTACAGGGCGGCCGCCACGTAGATCAAGAGCGCATACAAAGCGCCTATGTCAGCTGCATGCGGGAATTACGCAAGCTATAAATGCCCGCCGTAAAAAATTCAACAGTGCACAGGCCGGACGCGCATATTCCATGCGGCTTCCCAGCCTGCCTGGCCTGTAGCCCGCATGGGATATGCGCGCTGGCGGCATGCCCGTTAATTTTTCTGAGAGAAGTCCTTGCAGCACAGGTGTGAAAACAGTATTTTTTTGAGGATAGGCCATGAATGACAAAGTGCTAGCTTTACTTAAACGTATGGCAGAACTCGAAGAAGAACTACGTGTGGCAGCGCTAGAACAGGAAGCTAAAGCCTTGTTTCAAATTAAAGGTAAGCGCATAGAATTTGAAGAATCCATACGGCAAACTCACCTACAATTAAAACAAGGATTTTTTCACTGGCTAGTCAACAATCGTCCGCAAAATCTCATTACCGGGCCGATTATTTACAGCATGATTTTCCCCTTGCTGATCCTAGATCTGTTCGTCAGTTTCTATCAATTAAGCTGCTTCCCTATCTATAAAGTGAGTAAAGTAAAGCGCGCTGATTACATCATTTATGACAGGCAGCAGCTGGAATATCTGAACTTCATTGAGAAGTTTCACTGTACTTACTGCGCCTACGCGAATGGTTTGATGGCCTATGTCAGCGAGATCGTGGCGCGTACGGAGGAATATTTTTGTCCTATCAAGCATGCTAGGAAAGCACATGCCAGCCATCGTCGCTATGGACATTTTCTCGATTACGGGCAGGCCGAAGATTATGAGGCTAAGCTGGAAGAATTCCGTAAGGCTTTATCGGCGGAAAATCAGAATAAGTGATTATGGCGATCTAGGTTTTTTATCAGTGGGGCCAAAACCCTAGGCCAGAGATAAAAAATGCCAGCGTTAGAGTGCCAGCCGCGCATAAATACAAGTGCTGCCTAAGCTTCCATCTTCCGCCTTACGGTCCTTGCGCAGTATGCCTTCCAGTTCGAACTGGCAACGCTCGGCCAGGTGGCGCGAGGGTAAATTATCTTCATCGCTGACCAGTTCTAGTCTGCGCATGTCCAGTTCCTGAAAGGCGAAATCGATTAATTTCAGTACCGCTTCGCTGATAAAACCCTGGCCGGTGGTGGCGCTATTGCTCCAGTAGCCGACTTCCGCTTTGGGTAGCGTCCAGTCTATGCGATACAGTCCTGCCGCACCTAACAACTGGCCGCTGGATTTCTCAAAAATAAAGTACACCAGATTTTTGCGTTGTAGGTAATCGATGTAAGTCGTGCGGCAGTACAGCTCGGCCGATTCTGCCGTAGGATCAGGTTTTACCCAAGGCAAAAACCCCAGATGGCGACGTAACTCTGGCAACGAGGCGCTTAGAGCAGCTAAGAAAATAGCGCCATCGCCAGCCTGTGGCGTGCGCAGCAGTAAGCGCGCTGTCTCTAGTGTGGCGGGCAGATCGAGCAGGATAGGATTTTTCATTTTTTGATTTTTTTCTGAGCTAATTCAGCGACAATTTTTTGGCAGCGTGGTTCTGAAAATTCTTCTTGCAAGGCATCCAGAAACACGCGGGTACGCGCTGGCATCAAGCGCCGTCCGGGGAACACCGCCCAGGCGCTGGTACTGGGCATATTCCAGTCGCCCAGCACTTGTTGCAACTCGCCAGCGGCGACATATTTGGCAACAAAGTGTTCTGCCGTCATGACGATGCCCAAGCCACGGCGCGCCATATGGATCAGCGTATCGGGCGAGTTGACGCAGGCGCGTACCGGTGGCGAGCCTTGCCAACTTTGCTCAGCTGCGTTTGCACCATCTGGCGTGCGGCTGAGATTCCATAAGGCTGGCTCACCGCTGCGCGTGAGTATGCGCAGGCTATCGTGCTCCATGAGTGCTTCTGGTTCATACGGCATGCCACGTTTACTCAGGTAGCCAGGGGCGGCAAACAGGCCGGTAGAAAACACCGCCAGACGGCGCGCCGCCAGTGTGGCATCGTCCGGCAAACTGCCCATGCGTATTGCCACATCAAAGTTTTCTGCGATCAGATCGACCCGTCTGGCGGATAGATCTAACTCGAGAGAAATGGCGGGATATTTAAGGATAAAATCGGCCAGCATTTGTCCCAAAACTTCATTGGCAAAATCATTCGGCATTGAGACCCGCAAGCGTCCGCTAGGTTCTAGTTGACGGTGCTGCGCCAAGGCGATGGTGGATTCAACTTCAGCGGTGAGTTGATGTGCATGCAAGAGCACCGCCTGACCAAAATCGGTGACGCTGAGTTTGCGGGTAGTACGCAATAACAGGCGTTCGCCGAGTTGTGCCTCTAGCCCGCTGATGCGGCGCGATAAGGTCGATTTGGGTAAGCCCAGGCGCTCGGCAGCGCGACTGAAACTGCCTTCATCGACGACGCGGGCAAACAGCAGTAGATCATTGGCTTCGAGGTTCATAGGGCTAATTAGCTCAGTTGAGTGGGAGACGGGGACGCCATTATCCCATCGATGGAATAATTATATCCATATTATGGGCTTCTGCAATGGATATGGAACGTCTAAAGTAGCACTACTCCAACCCGAATAGAAAAGACCCCATCATGAACATCTTACAAATCAACTCTAGTGTACGTGCCGATGCCTCGCATTCCAGCCGTTTGGCGAATGAAGTAGTACAGCGCTTGCTGGCGGCCAATCCAGAAGCCAGTTTAAATCTGCGCGACTTGGGCCGTACGCCGCAACCTATGCTTGATGAAGCCGCTTTACAGGCGCTGTTTACACCAGCAGAACAACGCAACGCCGCGCAAGCCGCACGCGTCGCTTTGGATGATGCCCTGATCGCCGAAATTCAAGCTGCCGATACCCTGGTGCTGGCTGCGCCCATGTATAACTTTGCGGTGCCGGTACAACTGAAAAATTGGATCGATGCGATCTCGCGTGCCCAGGTCACCTTTCGCTACACTGCCAATGGTCCTGAAGGTTTGCTGACCGGTAAAAAGGCTTATGTGGTTTTGACACGCGGGGGTGTTCATCGCAATATGCCTAGCGACACCCAAACGCCGTATCTGAAAACCTTTCTGGGCTTTTTGGGTATCAGTGAGGTCGAGTTCGTGTATGCCGAAGGTTTGGCGATGGGTGCCGATGCAGAGCAGAGCGCATTCGCCGCCGCCACGCAACAGATACAGGAATTGATAGCGGCTTAATCTAGGCTAAGCGAGCCGGGAGCAGATTTAATTGAGGAGCAAAACAGCATGAAAGATCATCTCAACATTCAGCGCAAGGCCGGCCTGATCGCCGAGTCTGTACTACAGCCGCGCACGGTCGAGCAATTGGTGCTAGGCCAGGCCACTTCGGATGGCGACGGTGTCAAGTTGACGCGGGTATTGACACAGGGTTTGCAGACCCGACTCGATCCTTACCTGATGTTAGATGCTTTTGGTGCTGATGATCCGCAAGACTATATCGGCGGCTTTCCTGATCATCCACATCGTGGTTTTGAAACCATCACCTACATGCTGACCGGGCGCATGCGTCATCACGACAGCGCTGGTAATTCAGGCTTATTGCAAAACGGCGGGGTGCAATGGATGAGCGCGGGCCGTGGGGTGATTCATTCTGAATTGCCTGAGCAGGAAGATGGCCGCATGGAAGGCTTCCAGCTGTGGCTCAACCTGCCAGCTAAAGACAAGATGAGTGCGCCCTGGTACCGGGACATACAAAATGAGGCCATTCCTGAATTTGTCACTGAGGCGGGCGTCACCGTTCGTGTGATTGCTGGTACTAGTCACGGTGTGGCCGGTGCTATGCAACGCGAGACCACACAGCCTTTGTATCTGGATCTGCATCTGCCGGACGGTGCCGAATTTTCACACGCTATGGCGGCCAGTATGAATGCCTTTCTCTACGTGTATCGCGGTGCTGTGCAGATTGCGGATACGTTAGTGCCGCAACAGCGCATGGCGATCTTGCGCAATACGCCCGATAGTGACGGCGTCAAACTGCGCGCTAGTGGCGCTAGCCGGGTCTTGCTGATTGCTGGCCAGCCACTGCGCGAGCCTATCGTGCAATACGGTCCGTTTGTGATGAACACCCAGGCCGAGATCATGGCGACAATTAATGATTATCGGGCGGGCAGATTGCAAAACTAAAGGGATAGGGGTTGGAAAAAAAGCACAGCAATCGGCGCATGATGCCGATTACTGTGCTTGGCGCGTACTAATGCACGACAGCGCGCTTATCATTTTAAATGCCAGCCCTGCTTACTTCAAAATTAGCTCGCGTATCAATTCACTGCCTAAGACTTCACGCATCGCTTCGCGTGCCATCGTCGCCTTGTTTTGGGCGTCTGAGCTACCCAAGACTTTGACTGCCACCGCTTCACCCTCATCGGCTTTATCCAGCGCGGCCATATTCGCGTAAGTGGTCGCCAGTATCAGATCGGCTTCGCGTGGCGAACGTGCTTGCGCAGCATATACTTTATAGCCGAGTATCAGACCGGCTTTTTTGTTTTCTTCCATCAAGGCTTTGTAAGAAGTGTCGAGAAATTTCATGTAGTCATCAAATTTTCCGGATTTTATTTTAATATACGACAATTCTGTGACTGGGCCTTCTTTATAGCTTTTTGCATCTTGTCCGGAAGCGGACAACATCAAGCTGCACAATATGCATCCTAGCGTGAACCTGATAGCGGTATTCATGCGTTTCATTTGAGGCCTCTTTTTGATGTGCGGAAAATTCCGCCTCACAAAGGGTAGGTAAGGAATGACTAAGTTTCAAGTGCTAATAGAAAAGAGTGTCCATGTAGAGCTTGCCGCCCGGCAGGATTATTCCTGTGTTCAAATTGTGCATGGTTTTTCCTGCTAGAAAAATTCAAAAATGTCGGTGGCTTTCCTGCTGTTTTTTAAATAAAAAATCTTTAAATTTTCTAAGGTATTGACTAGACTGGGTGCAGCTAAGGGTCTGACTTTAGGCGCAACATTTCCGCTAAGGATGTTTATTTTTTTGTGGAAATTAGTAGCGACATTCTGGATTTTTAAATCTCCAAACGCCAGCGCTGAACACAAATCACCGATCCCAGTGAGGTTCAGTGACGAGCATCGCATGCCTCGTCACTGCTCTAATGAAACGGCGTACATACAAGTCGAATCGCCTTAGCTGAATCATGTTTGCATAAAAAAACAAATGGAGCAAAAACATGCATGACTTACTCAGAAAATTTTTTGGAATACGACAGAAGCGCCGAAATTTGCCTGCCGGCTCTGTGCCTGCTGTCGGTGCTTGTCTGGTTAGGGACGGCATCACTATGAAAGTGACGGTGCCGCTAGACGAGGAGTTATGGGATTGGATGCAATTGTCCGACTGGCGCGTCGTCAATGTGCCGCATGAGCGACGTCATCATGTAAAACTGCCAGATAGTGCCTTGAAACATCTTGTTGCTGCTGATCACGAAAATCGAGCCAAGGTACATGCGCACTTATTGCATATCTCCAAATCCAAGTCTAAGTAAAAAAATCTGCAGGAATGCTACCTGGGATAGCGATTGCACGTAAAATTCCAGGCATGAGAAATTATTTTCCAGCTGTGCGCTCAGTGCCAGTTTTATGAAGCTAGCCTCCGCCCGGCCTGTACACACACGCCTCGCCACTGCCTGCTCTGCCTACTTATCGAGTTGGTGGAGCATCTTGCTGTTTGGCGCAATGATTTTAAGCCTGTTGCCAACTAGTCTGAACAAAAAAAATCGACATGCCTGTGCGCACCATCTGGTCGACAGTACTGTGCTGAATCTAGCCTGGTTTACGGTATTGTCGGCGCTCATTAGCGTGGTCTTAATTCGTATCGTGATCGTCACCGCATTAAGTTATGGCCTGTCGCGCTTTGCCATAGAAATGGTGGTGCGGGTGTTGGTGCTAGAACTGATACCGCTGAGCGCCGCCTTGTTTGTGGCCTTGCGTTGCAGCTTACCCGATAGCGCCGAGCTGGCCCAGATGAGTAACCAGGGCCGTTTTATTCAGATGCGAAGGCTAGGGCAAGATCCACTCCAACAAGAATTTTTTCCGCGCGTGCTGGCGGGCGTGTTTTGCGTCTGGATGCTGGGCGCGCTTAGTTGCGTCATGACACTGTTGTTAACCTATTTTGCCATGTATGGTTTTACGCCCTGGGGTTTGCCGGCTTACACGCGGGTGGTCGGCCAGGTCTTTAGCAGCGCCGTGACCGTGATACTGGCACTGAAAATTTTCTTCTTTAGTCTGGCTGTGGCCTTCATCCCTATGGCTTCGGCATATTATGAAGAGCTGATCGATGCCTCGCAAAGACGTACTTATTTTGCGACTGGCCTAGTGGCCATGGTGCGCTTATTTGCAGTGCTGCTGGCAATTGAAGTGATCTCACTGATGGGCAATTATTATTAAAAAATATGACCGATAAAATCATCTCTGAAATTGGCAAAAACGAAGCGCTCATTGAACCACTCAGTGAGCCAAAAAGGGAATCAAGCAGTGCCCCGCTGAGCAAACCTATCGCGCACGTAGAATTTAAAGCCGCCTTGTTGCTGGTCTTGATGCTGGTGCTGGTGGCCGCCACTGTGCTTTACCTGATGTATGCGCGCGGCGCTTTTGAGACTAGCCAGCGTTTGGTGTTGCTGGCCAATGATGCCGAGGGTGTGTTGGTGGGCATGGATGTGAGTTTCTCTGGCTTTCCTATTGGCCGCGTCAGCCGCATCGAACTCAATGAAGAAGGCAAGGCCAGAGTCATCGTCGCGGTGGCGCAAAAAGATGCACACTGGTTGCGTAGCTCCAGCATTTTTACCATGGAGCGCGGTCTGGTTGGCGCGACTCGTTTGCGCGCTTTTAGCGGCATCTTGAGTGATCCGCCCCTGGAAGACGGTGCGGTGCGCACTTTGCTGGTGGGCGACGCCGCCGCCGAAATTCCCTTGATGATGGGCGCGATCAAGCAGTTGCTGCAAAATCTGAATCAACTCAGCGCCACCGATTCGGCACTCGATCTAAGCCTGCGTAATCTCAGTAGCCTGAGTGGAAAAATGGCAGGCAAAGACGGCGCGCTAGCAGCCTTGCTCGGCAGCGATGAGAACGCTAAAAAAATCTATCTGATGTTAGATAGAGCAAATAAATTGCTGGCCAGCATGGACACGCTGGCGCTGAAAACCGACAGCCAGGTATTTGGAAAAAATGGCGCCTTGCCCGAAGCCCAGCTAGCCTTAGCCCAGCTCACAGGCTTACTCAACGAGGCCAGAGTCAGTCTGAAAAAAGTCGATGCGGTTTTGCTAGAGGCACAGGCCATCGGTGCCAACGTCAAAGTCGCCACCACTGATCTGGGACCCTTGCGCGCTGAGCTAGAGAGCAATTTACGCAAGCTAGAACAACTGGTCAACGAGATCAATCGTAAGTGGCCTTTCAAGCGCGAAGCGGAGATCAAACTACCATGAAAATAAGCAAATTTTTTGCCAGCGCCGGACTTAGCGTATTGGCTCTGATGCTCAGTGCCTGCGCCAGTGGCCCAGTGACACCGGATTGGCAGCTCACTGCTGCCGCCAGTCTGGAGCGTAGCGTTGCCGCCTATTTGTCCGGCAGCGACAGAGTCGCAGATCAGGAGTTTGCCAGAGCGCGCAGCGCATTGGCCAGCACCGGCCAGGCGACGCTGGTGGCGCGTGCTGAGCTTATGCGCTGCGCCAGCCAGGTCTCTAGTCTGATGTTTAAGGATTGTCCCGGTTTTGAAGCGCTCAGAGTAGATGCCGCCGCACCCGAGCTGGCCTATGCCGCCTATCTGGCTGGCAGCGCCCAGCCCTCAGATATCGTACTTTTACCTGAGGCGCAGCGTAGCGCCTACGCGGCATCGGCCAGCGCGCAGCTGGCCAAGGTGGCGGCCATCAAGGATCCGTTTGCTCGTTTAGTCGCGGCGGGTGTGCTGATGCGCAGCGGTCGCGCCGATCCGGCCTTAATCGGGCTGGCGGTCGATAGTGCCGCCGGCCAAGGCTGGCGCCGCCCCTTATTGGCATGGCTGACAGTGCAAGCCATGCGCGCCGAAAAATCTGGCGAACAGCAAGAAGCACAACGCCTGCGCCGCCGCATGGCCCTAGTCGAGCAGACTAGCCGCTGAGCTTCCCCCGGAAATTCTGGTGCGATTACAGCGTCATCGCCCCTCATTTTCTGCGCACTAGCGTCTTCGGACTACCCCCGCCAAGGCGCATATTCCATGCGCTTCTTCAAGCATATAGGCTTGAGAGCCGCATGGAATATGCGCGCTGGCGCTGCCTGGTTTGAGATTTCATACGGCGTAATAGACGGGATCAAGTCGGGATCAAGTCGGCATCAAGATCGCAGCACCTAGTCCTTCCTAGTCATCAATCTCTAGCCTCATTCACTACGCTCAATTGACGTGTCAAGCGTGTAAATACGCGCGGTTGACATGTAAATGTCAGGCCAAACAGTGAATATATTTTTCTTTGTAGCCTACCCAGATGGGCCTGCACCGGATCGCCATAAGGCTGGCAAGAAGACGAGAAGTTTTTAAATTGGCATGCAATTTGCTGTAGTTATTTTACTACTTTAGGCTGTGCCCATACTGACATTGCGATACGTAAAGTAGTGAAGCTATTGACCCGTTTTATATTCGATTGATTCATTAATCTTCAGGAGAATTATCATGAGTAGCCAAGCAAAACGCTTTACCCCATTTCAAACTATGCCTGCGAGCCAGCCTATGAGTGCCGGAGGTTTGCGTCTGGTGTCGAATAACATGCTTGCCGCCAATGTCAGCGGCACTATCCCGATTGAGCAACAATTAGCCGACGCCTTTAACGCCAGCAACAACGTGGTCGCCTACGTCTCTGGCATCGTTGGCACGACTTTACCGGTGATCACCACGCCGCCTAGTTGGTACAGCAGTTTCCAGACCGCATTTAGCGACGCGCAAATTCATGCCAATGCCTGGTATCCGATTGCCACCAGTCTGGTTAGCATCCCAAATAATATCGTCGCTTACGGCATCGTCTTTAATAGCAGTATGAGTACCATCAATAGTTTGATTACCGTGCTGCAAGCGGACCCCACCAATACCCAGGCCATCGCGGCATTAAAGAGCACCCTGCAGAGCATGCGTTCTTCCGTCAAGGGCTACTCGCAAGCGGCGGTGAGTTTGCAGACACAGATCACCACGTTCGCCAATAATCTGACTGCCGACGCCACGATTATGCAAACCGCATCGACCAGCGCGATGTCGCAGGCAGGCGTTGATCAGGGCAAAATTGCTGAGCTTGAGGTTCACGTTGCGCAATTGCGCTCAAAAATTTCGACCTGGCAAACCGTACTGACCGCATCGGCCATCGCCGCTGGCGTGGCTTTCTGGGCCGGTGCCGTCATTGCGATTTTTTCGTTTGGCTTTGGGCTGGCATTTGGTATTGTCGGTGCCGCGGCAGGCATTACGATGATGATCGTTGCCGACAATCAGATCAAGGTATTGAGCTCACAAGTGACTGGCCACATTTCGGATATGGGCGTGTTGACGCAAGAAGTCGCGGCCTTAAAACTATTGAGCGGACAACTCGATACCTTGATCACACAATCGGCTGCAGCCAGTGCGCAAATCGCCTTAATCACCAGCGCCTGGAGCGCCTTAGAGCAAGATCTGACCTCAGTCATCACAGATCTCTCCAATGCCGAGACCGATGTGTCGAACATGAATTTGACGCAACTACAAACCGACCTGAATACTTCGAATACCGATTGGCAAACCTTGATCGGGATTTGCACTGTGGTGGCGGGTATAAAATTTAATCAGGCAACACCAGTGAGCGCAAATCTCACTGCTTAAGTTCATTGCGCGGATTTGAATCAAAACATAAGTACAGCTAGCTGAATTTTCGGCTAGCTGTACGTTCATTTTTATTCAGCTAGGATTTAGAATTGTTGCCCCGTCAGCGCGCATATCCCATGCGCTTCTTCAAGCACATGTGCGCTGGCTTGGTGGTGTTTTTGTTTGCTGTTGTTCTGTGTTTGCTGTTGTTCTGTTCTTTATGTTCTTCTGTCGTTGTTGTGCGATTGCTGGCCGGTGGTAGACCGGCGGCTACATACCTTTTTTGCTTCGCCAAAAAAGGTATGCCAAAAAAGGCGCCGCAAAGTCGCTGTCCCTGCGGGATGCCCAATTGTGCAGGTCGTAAAATGGGAAAAGTTCGAAACTCGCCTGCGGCTCAGACACGAACCTTTCTGATCCACTTTCCGCCCCGCACAATTGGCAGCGCCACATGCGAATTCGATTCAAAAGCCAATTCAAAAGCCAATTCAAAAACAGACTAAAAAGCCACGTCAAAAGCAGTACCGGATTGCCGTGGCTCGATGTGAGTTGGAATTGCGTTTGCAGAGGAATGGAAGTCGCACCACGGATGTTTTGACGTTCGCCTTCCGCATGTGGCGCTGCCGCTTGTGCATGGCAGAAAATGGATTAGAAATGAAGCTGTCTGAGCCGCAGGCGAGTTTGCTTCATTTCCCATTTTTTGACTTGCACAGGCGGGCACCCGCAGGGCAGCGACTTTGCGTCGCCTTCTTTTGCTTCCGTTTCTTGGCGAAGCAAGAAAAGGGAGTAGCCGCCGGTCTACCACCGGCCAGCAATCGCACACCAACGACAGATGCAAAAACACGACCTGGCCACAGCAAACCAAAAACAGCATGCCGCCAAAGCGCATATCCCATGCGGCTTTCAAGCCAGTGTGCTTGGAGAGGCGCATGGAATATGGGCAGTGGCGCTGCCTGTTGAGATACCATGCGGCGCAATAGATGAAGTCGATTACGCCTTACCTAGTTGAGTTAGAATGGAATGCATCAACGCTATACCCAACCTTAATACCGCAATACCGTACCAGCACTTTCCCGCACTTGACGATGCATGGTCGCATGTCAAATTATTAGCGATATGGCGAACTCATCGCTTACAATCCCCATTGTGAACGCCACACAGGTGGTTCAGCCTGGTAGGGTGGGCACGTTTTTGTGCCCACGCAGAGATGAACCGACAGCTATGCATGAAGGTTTTGGTTTGATGGGCTTAAGCTGATGTGTTGGTGCTTGGCCTTAAGCGTGGGCACGATGATGCTGTGCCCACCCTACGCACTGATCCACTTTCCGCCCCGCACAATTGGCAGCGCCACATGCGAATTCGATTCAAAAGCCAATTCAAAAGCCAATTCAAAAACAGACTAAAAAGCCACGTCAAAAGCAGTACCGGATTGCCGTGGCTCGATGTGAGTTGGAATTGCGTTTGCAGAGGAATGCAAGTCGCACTACGGATGTGTTGACCTTCGCTTTCCGCATGTGGCGCTGCCGCTTGTGCTGGGCAGAAAATGGATTAGAAATGAAGCTGTCTGAGCCGCAGGCGAGTTTGCTTCATTTCCCATTTTTTGACTTGCACAGGCGGGCACCCGAAGGGCAGCGACTTTGCGTCGCCTTCTTTTGCTTCCGTTTCCCTCCATGTCAGGATAGATGTCGCCTCACTTAATATGATAAAAAGATGGAGGGCGGAAGTCAGGGTAAGATGAAACGTATTCGATATACAGCAGAACAAAGGGAATGGGCGGTTCAACAAATGATGCCCCCGTTAAACCGAGCAGTGGTGGAATTAGCAAAGGCCACGGGAATTACTACAGTGACGCTACGTGTTTGGCAGAACGTGGCGCGTGAGGAAGGAAGAATTGTGCCTGGAGATGGTAAACAAAGTGATCGCTGGTCCAGCACGGACAAATTTCGCATCGTGCTAGAGGCTGCAGCACTAAGTGAAGTAGAGCTATCGGCGTATTGCAGAACCAAAGGCGTCTATCCAGAACAAGTGACGCAATGGCGTTTAGCCTGCGAGCAGGCCAATGGACAATTGGTGCAGACTAAACCAGATGCCTCACAGACAAAACGCATTGGCGAACTGGAACGCGCCTTAAAAAAGAAAGATGCTGAGTTGGCAGAGTCGGCGGCGCTGCTTGTTTTAAGAAAAAAAGCCGAGGCGATCTGGGGGAGGGAAAAGGACGAATGATCAAAGCCCCAGATCGCCTTGAAGCCCTGACATTGATTAATGAAGCGGTTGCCGCTGGCGCGCGCCAAGACCTTGCTTGCGACATGCTGGGGTTGAGTGTGCGCACCCTACAGCGGTGGCGGCATTCACCACAAGATCGGCGGCCTGATACCATGCATCAGTGTCCTGCAAATAAGCTCAATCAAGCAGAACGTGAGGCATTGTTGGCAGCAGCTAACTGCGCCGAATACGCCAGCATGACGCCGCATCAGATTGTTCCCAAGTTGGCCGACAAAGGAATTTATCTGGCATCGGAATCGACATTTTACCGCGTCATGAAAGCAGCTAATCAAGGACAGCGAAGGGGGCGAAGTAAGAGCCCGCAGAAACGGCCATTGACAACGCATCAAGCAGATGGACCTAACCAAGTGTGGTGCTGGGATATCACCTGGCTACCAAGCACGGTCAAGGGTAGATTCTTTTATTGGTACATGATGAAAGACATCTACAGCCGTAAGCTGGTGGTCAATGAAGTGCATGAAAACGAATCGTCAGAACATGCCAGTCACTTGTTGTGGCGCGGTTGTTTGCGTGAACAAATAGCCGGCAAACCACTGGTGCTGCATTCCGACAATGGCACGGCTATGAAAGGGGCGAACATGCTCTCCGCCATGTACGATCTTGGTGTGGTTCCGTCTTTTAGCCGACCACGTGTCAGCAACGATAACGCCTACGCCGAAGCATTATTTCGTACTGCGAAGTATTGCCCGCAGTGGCCAGAACGGCCATTCGACACCTTGGAAGAAGCGCGTCTCTGGGTACATGAATTCGTCAAATGGTATAACGAAGAACATTGCCATAGCGGCTTGAAATACGTCACTCCAGATCAGCGCCATCGTGGGCAAGCAAGTGTGTTACTTCAGCAGCGTGCACAGGTCTATCAACTAGCCCGTAAAAAAAATCCTCGACGCTGGTCTGGAGAAACGAGAGATTGGACATTAGGCAGTACTGTCTACTTGAATCCTGAACGAGCTCAGATGCAAGAGAAAGATTATATGAAAGCAGCTTAATTTTAAACATTAAAGCGACAACTAGCTTGACACACACCGGTTTCTTGGCGAAGCAAGAAAAGGGAGTAGCCGCCGGTCTACCACCGGCCAGCAATCGCACAACAACCACAGAAGTACAAACACCACCAAGCCACCGCGCATATCCCATGCGCCCCGCAGGCCAGCATGCTTGAAGAAGCGCATGGGATATGCGTAGTGGCAGGCTCGTGTTTTAAAACCGCTACGGCACCGCGACGTGTGTGCGATTACGCCTTGCTAATCGCACCTACCGGGTTAGCACGGCAGCGCAGCCTTACAACAGTTCAATACCAAAACGCCGGGCGATCAGCGCAAACAGACCGAAGCTGACGATAGAGATCACCGCACTAGCCAGCAAGGTCAGCCAAAATCCCAGACGTGGCAGCAACCAAGGGAAGACCAGAAACATAGGCAAAGTCGGCACCACATACCAAAACGTGTACCAGGCATGATTGGCGATCTTCTGCTCGGACTGATGCTCCAGATGCAGCCAGATCAGGGTGAGAATGGTCACCAAAGGCAGCGCCGCGATCAAGCCGCCTAGCCGGTCACTCCGTTTGGCCAGCTCAGAAACGAGCACCACCACACCGGCCGTGATTAGATATTTAGTGATGATCCAGAGCATGGTTTTCCTGTGAACTAGCGCTTCAAATGCGAAGAGTAACGCAGTTAGCAAGGCAAAGATAGGCGTAGGACTTACGCAAAACCGCCCCAGCGTCGTTGTATCCGCCTTGCCGTACTGGTGTAATGTCTGCGGCGGCACGCCTAGCTGGAACAATTTTTCGTCAGCCTGGTAGGGTGGGCACGTTTTTGTGCCCACGCAGAGATGAACCGATAGCTATGCATCGAAATTTTGGTTTGATGGGCTTAAGCTGAGTGTTGTTGCTGGCCTAGGGTGGGCAGATGATGCTGTGTACACCTTACGCACTGCCCTTCACGCAAATGATCCTCGCCTAGCCAAGCCTGGTAGGGTGGGCACGTTTTTGTGCCCACGCAGAGATGAACCGATAGCTATGCATCGAAATTTTGGTTTGATGGGCTTAAGCTGAGTGTTGTTGCTGGCCTAGGGTGGGCAGATGATGCTGTGTACACCTTACGCACTGCCCTTCACGCAAATGATCCTCGCCTAGCCAAGTTCTACCCTTCAAATAAAATTTAATTAATGCCTCCCCGCTGGCGCATATTCCATGCGCCTCTCCGGCCTGCCTGCCCGCAAACCCGCATGGGATATGCGCGCTGGGGCATGCCTTGCTTCAATTGTGTATAGCGCTGAGTTGGGCCTTGTTGTAATGGCAGATTTCCTCTAATATTTTTTGCAATTAAAGCATCTATTTGTCAGGTTTCAGGATTAGACTGAGGCCTTGCTAGCGGGGATAACAAGACCCCCAGGCACATAAAAAAACCTAGACATGAGACATGTATGGAAACTACACAAATGCACTCTGCGGCTAATGCTGCTCCTAGCGCTACTACCGCACCTGCTGCTCCAGTTACGCTGCGCAGCTATGAGGATTTACCCGGGCCGCGGGCGGTTGCGCTGTTTGGCAATGCCTTGCAGATCGATATGCCGCAGGCGCATCTGCAGTTTGAAGAATGGTGCCGTGAGTATGGCGCGCTGTTTAAGGTCAGGATGGGCAGCCGCAAGTTGCTGGTGGTGGGCGAGCATGAACTGATTGCGAAAATTTTGCGGGATAGACCGGATGGCTTTGGGCGCAGTGATCGCTTGCAAGAGATGTGGCATGAGATGGGACTGCCGGGCGGGGTGTTTAGCACCAATGGCGAGGTCTGGAAGCGACAGCGTCGCATGGTTTTGTCTAGCTTTGATCCGGCCCACGTTAAAAATTATTTTCCGGCTTTGCAGGGTGTGGCGCAGCGTCTGTGCGGGCGCTGGCAAAAGGCGGCCGCGGCTGGGCAGGCCATCGATCTGCAAGCCGATCTGATGCGTTTTACGGTTGATACCATCGCCGGCTTAGCTTTTGGGGCCGAGGTGAATACGCTGGAATCGGATCAGGATGTGATACAGCAGCATCTGGATAAAATTTTCCCAGCCTTGTTTAGCCGGATTTTTGCAGTGATCCCGGTGTGGCGCATACGGCGTTCTGCCAGCGATAAGCAGTTAGAAAAAAGTGTGCGCGAGGTGATGCTGGCGGTCGATGGCTTTGTGGCGCAGGCCAGAGCGCGCATGCAGGCAGATGCTGGCTTGCATCAGCATCCAACTAATTTATTAGAGGCGATGATCGCCGCGGCTGATCAGCCCGATAGCGGCATTGACGATAGTCAGGTGGCCGGCAACGTCTTGACCATGTTACTGGCCGGTGAAGACACGACCGCTAACACCCTGGCCTGGATGATCCATCTGCTGTGGCTGAACCCAGCCACGCTGGCGCTAGCGACGGCAGAAGTACGGCGCGTCTGCGTGGGCAGTAGCGTGCCTACGCTAGAGCAGTTGAGCCAGCTCGATTACGTCGAAGCCTGCGCGCATGAAACCATGCGCTTAAAACCGGTAGCACCGCAAATCCCGCAACAAGCACATAAAGATACGGTGGTCGGCGATGTGATGGTACCGGCTGGCACCATGGTGATTTGTCTGATGCGCACCGATTCTGTGAGCGATGCGCATATCGCACAGGCCGATCGCTTTGCGCCCGAGCGCTGGCTGGGGCAGGGCGAGCTGGCGCATAGCTCCAGCTCGGCCAAACGCATCGCCATGCCGTTCGGGGCTGGTCCGCGTATCTGCCCAGGACGTTATCTGGCCTTGCTGGAAATGAAGATGGCGATGGCGATTTTGCTGCTTAATTTCGAGATACAAAACGTCAGCACGCCGGACGGTCAGCCAGCACGTGAGTTACTGAAATTTACCATGACGCCGGTGGGCTTGAAAATGCAGCTGGCAGCACGCCAGCTTTAACGAAAACGCGAGGATTGCTGCCGACTGGCTTTCTGCCGGCAGCGACGCGGATTAGCGGCTGCGCAATCTGGCAGCGGCGTCTCTAAGCATTTTTTCTGTGGTGGCCCAATCGACGCAAGCGTCGGTCACCGAGCAACCGTAAGTAAGCTGGCTCAAATCAGTTGGGATTTTTTGATTGCCTGCGACCAGATTCGATTCGATCATGATACCGACCAGTGAGCTATTGCCGTTGACGACCTGGTTGATGACATCGGCCATCACCAGCGGTTGCAACTCGGGCTTTTTATAGCTATTGGCGTGCGAGCAATCGACCACGATATTTGGGCGCAGTTTGGCTTTTTGCATGGCTTGTTCGGCCATCGCTACTGACACCGTATCGTAGTTAGGGCGGCCATCGCCGCCGCGCAACACCACGTGACCATATTGATTGCCGCGGGTACGTACGATCGCCACGCGACCCTGGTCGTTTAAGCCCAAAAACGAATGCGGATGCGAGGCCGATAAGATGGCGTTAATCGCGATACTGATGTCGCCGTCGGTGCCGTTTTTAAAACCTACCGGTGTCGATAAACCGGACGACATTTCTCTGTGGGTTTGCGATTCTGTGGTGCGCGCACCGATCGCGGTCCAGGCAATTAAATCACCCAGATATTGCGGCGAGATCGGGTCCAGCGCTTCGGTGCCAGTAGGCAAACCGAGTTCGCAGACGTCGAGTAAGAACTTACGCGCCAGCTCCATACCCTGATCGACGCGGAAAGAATCATCCATGTAAGGATCGTTGATATAGCCTTTCCAGCCGGTGGTGGTGCGCGGTTTTTCAAAATACACGCGCATCACCAGGAGCATGCTGTCTTTGACTTCTTCTTGCAGGGCCAGCAGGCGGCGCGCGTAATCTAAACCGGCGACCGGGTCGTGGATGGAGCAAGGGCCAAGCACCACGAATAGGCGCTTATCAGTGCCGTCGAGGATATTGCGCAAGGCTTCGCGGCCTTGATTGACGACGCTGGCGGCACGCTCGGAGAGTGGCAAACGGGCATGCAGATCGACCGGAGTCGGCATGGCATCGAAGGAACTAACATTAATATTTTCTAAATCGGGACTGTTCATGGCGGGCAGCTAGCAGAGAAGGAATAGGGGACAGGAGTGCAAAAAAAAAGGAGCATGAATAAAGCATAGACACATTATGCTAGCTTTTTGCGAGCTTGTACAATTGCCCAGGATGCGAAATTTCCCTACGAAAACTATGCATGCGGGCACTTGTGCTATCGTGGCGCGCGGGCATTACTGGCTAGCGGCCAACAATGAACTAATTTGGCGCGTTGCTCTCTAATCCAGATCTTGTTGTGCGCGGGACAGTGATCTGTTATCTAGATTGCCGCGCCAACAAAATAGCATAGCGCTGTTACGCAATAGCGGCGCGGCTTTCCAGAGGGTGTGCCGGCTAAGCCGCATGGGGCCTGCGGCTTGGCGGTGGTGTTTTAAAAACACTGATACGCTTAGCTTAAGCACACAAAATAGTGATAAAAATTTAGGAGACAAGACGATGAGATTGAAAAAAACTGCCAGTATTGCCGTTTTATTTGCCAGCCTGGGCTTGCTCCAGGCACCCGCACCAGCCTTGGCTGCGAATACTGCAGCCAGCAGCAAAGCGAGCAAGGTCGAGACCCAACTCAAGGCGCTGAACGCCTTGCTCAAAGAGCAGTGGGAATACAACCTACGCAAGAATCCTGAGTTCGCCTCGATGATAGGTGATCAGCGTTACAACGATAAGCTCAGCGATTTTTCGCAAGCGGCAATCGATGAAGAGACCCGCGCCGAAGCGGTCTTCTTAAAACGCTTTATGGCGATCGACAGCACAGGTTTTAGCACTCAGGATCAACTCAATAAAGACTTGATGGTGCGCCAGCTCGCCATCGGTGTAGAAGGCATCAAATTTAAAGAATGGCAGATGCCAGTGCTGCAAAATTCGGGACTGCATCTGGAAGCACCGGAAATGGTGGCGCGCTTATCGTTTAATTCGCTTAAAGATTATCAAGACTATCTGGCCAGGTTAAAAGCCTTGCCGCTGGCGTTTGATCAGATCACGGTGCAAATGCAAAATGGCGTCAAAAGTAAGCTGATGCCACCGCAATTTTTGCTCACAAAAATTGCCCGCCAGTGTGAAGATATCGCCGCCATTAGCCTGGACGACTCTCCATTTACGCAGCCACTGAAAAAATTCCCCGCCAGTTTTTCTGAGGCAGACAAGCAAAGCCTGAGCGCCGCGATTCGCGCCGCCGTGGTCACGCAGGTTGTGCCTAGTTACAAGAAATTTGCCGGGTTTGTGGCGACCGAATACGCCCCGCACGGGCGTCAGGATGTCGGTATCTGGTCCTTGCCGGAAGGCGCAGAGCGCTATAAATTTCGCGTGAAAACCTCGACCACGACCGATATGGATCCTGAGCAGATTCATCAATTAGGTTTGCGCGAAGTGGCGCGGATCGAAGCTCTGATGTTGGGCACGGCACAAAAACTCGGTTTTGCCGACCTTAAGAGTTTTAACGCCAGCGTGTTGAAGAACCCGGATTTGCATCCGAAATCGCGTCAGGAAATCCTCGACCTGTACACCAAGTACACCGAGCAGATGGAAGCCAAATTGCCGCAATTGTTTGGTCGCTTGCCGAAGGCAAAAATGACCGTGATGGCGGTACCCGAATTTAGCGAAAAAGAAGCGGCGGGTGCCTCTTACAATAACGGCACGCCAGATGGATCTCGGCCTGGTCACGTGATGGTCAACACCAGTGATTTTACCGAACGCCTGACCTTGCCGATAGAGAGCACGGCCTTGCATGAAGGCTTGCCGGGTCATCATATGCAAATTTCCATTGCGCAAGAGTTGCAGGGCTTGCCAGAGTTTCGCAAGCAAGGTAATTACAACGCCTATGCCGAAGGTTGGGCGCTGTACTCAGAACGTCTAGGTGAAGAGCTGGGTTTTTATCAGGAGCCGTATAGCTATTACGGCCATTTGCAAGACGAGATGCTGCGCGCTATACGTTTAGTGGTCGACACCGGTCTGCATTACAAAAAGTGGAACCGTCAGCAAGTGGTGGACTTTTTCCATGATCATTCCGGCATAGAAGAAGTCGATGTACAAAGTGAGACTGATCGCTACATCGTTTGGCCAGGGCAGGCGCTCGGTTATAAAATCGGACAGCTGAAGATCGTTGCACTGCGTGAGTATGCGACCCAAAAACTGGGCAAAAAGTTTGATCTGCGCGCTTTCCATGATGAAATCTTAGGTGCCGGTGCCCTGCCTCTGGATGTTTTGGAACAGCGTATTCATGCCTGGGTAAATGCCCAAATATGATTTAAAGCCGAGCGGCTTGTTGTTTATTTGAAAAAGGCCATGCGTAAGCGTGGCCTTTTTTGTGCCGGGCAGAAAATTTTTTAATCAGCTCCCACAAATTTTTGGCAAATGAGCTGGAGAGGCGAGTAGAATCGATCAGATCAACTCTTCTCGGAGGCAATATGAGTGCATTTTCTATGCCGGTGTATATGGTCGATTTTACCCCCAAGAGTATCGCCGCCATTCTCTCGCCGGATGCGATTGGTGGTTCAGAAGTAGAAGTCGATGTGTATGCGCGTACCGACGTGAGTTTGAAATTAATCGCCAAGGGCCAGCGACTGAAAGACGCGGATGATAATTTTCGGATTATTGTCAGTGCCGATGGTGTTAGCAACCAGCATGACTGGAACTTCACGATCTTGCGCGATTCGGCCGATCGTAGCCGCAAAAAACGCTAATTCTGCAAAAGCTGCGGTTTAGCCTTGCCACTTCCTTTGTAGGCCAGTATCAGTATGGATCCAGCCGCCCTTGGCGCTGGGCCGGTAATAGAAACCGACGCCGCCTTGCCTGAAACTCTGGATTAATTCCCCCAAGACTTCTTCGTGTAAATGCGCGATGCGGATATCGGCTGCGCGCCCTTCCAGATGCAGGGATTTACGTGCTGCCGGTATCCCCTCTTCTCTCAGCCGCTGATTCGATTCCGGGGTGCGATAGCCAGACAAAATTTCTAAGGGCTTGGTCATGCCTAAGCGCGCGATGAAGGCCTGGGTCGCCCACAAAGTTTCGAGTAATTTAGGGTCAATGGCGGCGGATTTTTTGCCGTTGACGTCGCGCAATAAATGGCAGACTTGCTGATAGGCGGAGTCCAGCATTTCTCCGTCTTTCCAGTACAAGAGTTGTACCCGTTCGCCACTGGCCGGACGGATCAGATCGAGGCTGCGCGGCTTCAGCCAAAAATCCAGATCGAGCGCCTGCGAATCAAACAAATCAGGCGGCGGTGTCAATGGCTTGTGTTTGGCGGCAGCCGTGTCGCTGGCTTCAACACTTTGCGCCAGTGCTAAGGGTGCCCTGACTCCCATGAATAGTCCGGCGGCACTCAGTATCAGTGATTTTTTTAAGACGCTACGGCGTGATGACATGGGCTGAACCTTGCATGGGAGAGACTTAGAGTAAATACGAAACAATGCAAAATTTTACACAAAATTGCGCTGCTTTGCAGAGCAGCGCCGATTCTTAAGTGCGCTTCAAAACTTTCTCCACCGGACTAAAGCGCAGACGGAAAGCATCCGGCATGGCCGAGCCTAGCAAGGGGCGTAAATACATGCGAAAAGCGTCAGTCACATCGGTGCCGCTGGCGCTGATGAACTCGTCTTCCATGGTACGGGTTTTGCCGGCCACCGCGTCTAAAGGCAGTAAGTCATAATCGACTGAGTAAAAGCCGGTACGCCGTATCGCCACCGAACCATCGTGCTTACCCCACATGGCAAATTGCACCGCTTTTTCGCCTACTTCGCGTGCTTCCCGCTGATCGACATCCGAGACACAACCGATGAAGGAGCGCTGTAAGTAGCCAAAGGTGTCGCCGCGCACACGTTTGATGCCCAGCTTGGCTTTGATTTCTTCGCAGAGTAAATCGGCCAGCGCACCGGTGCCTGAGAGTTGCACATTGCCATGCGCATCGCGCTCCAGGTCTTTCGCCAATAGGCTAAGGATGGGCGTGCCGCTGGCGTCGTGTATGCCTTCTGATACGGCAACCACGCAGCGGCCATAGCGCAGATAGACGGCTTTGACTTCTATCAAAAATTTTTCTATAGAAAAATCGCGCTCAGGTAGATAGATTAAATGCGGGCCGTCTTCCGGGAATTTTTTTCCCAGCGCCGAGGCCGCCGTCAAAAATCCGGCATGCCGTCCCATCACCACACCCACGTACACACCAGGCAAGGCGGCGTTATCCAGATTGGCACCGGCAAATGCCTGCGCCACAAAGCGTGCCGCAGAAGGGAAGCCGGGCGTATGGTCGCTACCGACTAGATCGTTATCGATGGTCTTGGGGATGTGGATGCAGCGCAGCGGATAACCCGCTTTTTGCGCCTCCAGACTGACGATGCGCACCGTATCGGAAGAGTCGTTGCCGCCTATGTAGAAAAAATGCTCGATCTGGTGGGCGCGCAAGACTTTAAAAATTTCCTGGCAATACTTTTCATCTGGTTTGTCGCGAGTAGAGCCGAGTGCAGAAGAGGGCGTATTGGCGACTAGTTCCAGATTGTGGCTGGTCTCTTGGGTCAGATCGACGAAGTCTTCATCGATGATGCCGCGCACGCCATGACGGGCACCATAGATCCGTTCTACCTGGCGAAAGCGGCGCGCCTCCAGCACTACGCCGGCCAGCGTCTGGTTAATCACCGCGGTGGGGCCGCCACCCTGCGCTACCAAGATTTTCCCAGATGCCATGCAGTTCTCCTGTGGATTTATTCTAAAGGTATTTGTTGGTCATCTTGCCACTTCGCCCGCTGGTGGGCAAGCGCTTTCGCATCGCCTTTGCCGGCATGCTGTTATGGTCGTTTTTTGTTGAACTGTATCTGTTTCGTTGTTGCCTGGGCGTGTCACAATGAGGCATCCACATTCACTCTTTTTGCCATGCTTACAGCGCAACAAATACAGCAGTTTAGTACCGACGGTTACCTGGTCTTGCCAGCCTTGTCGGATGCCAGCTATTGCGAAGCCGTGGTTGGCTTGGCGCTGCAAGAATTAGCGGCAGAAGCAGGCCCTATCGAGTACGAGGCCGATACCCGTTATCCGGGCGCACCCGCTTCACGCGATGCCGAAGGCGGCCGCACTGCCAGACGCTTATTGCAGGCGGTGGCGCGTAGCCCCTTGCTGGCCGATTGGGCGCGCTGTGCGCAGCTAAGCGCGGCCCTGCATCAGCTATTGGGGGAAGGCGCGGCGCTGTCGCAAGTGCATCACAACTGCATCATGACTAAGCAGCCGCGTTTTTCCAGCATTACCGGCTGGCACCGGGATAGCCGCTACTGGCAATTTCAGCGCGCCGAGCTGATTTCGGCATGGCTGGCCTTGCGTGATGAGACCGTAGAAAATGGCTGTCTACTGGTGCTGCCAGGCTCGCAGCGCTGGACTATCCAGCCCGAGCAACTCGATGCAGCGCAGTTTTTACGTGCCGATTTGGCACAGAATCAAGCGCTATTGCAGCAGGCGATTGCGGTGCCTTTAAAACAGGGCGACGCGCTGTTATTTCACAGTAATCTGTTTCATGCGGCTGGCTGCAATCAAACCGCACAGACTAAGTTTTCTATGGTGTTTACCTATCGCGCTGCGGATAATCCACCGCTCGCCGATAGCCGTTCAGCAAGCTTGCCTGAGATAGTGATTTAGCTTGCAGAAAAACCTAAGGCGCAATATCCATGCGCCTTTCCGCCTGTTCCTTTGCTTCAGACGTGGCTAGCGGCAGATCAAACCAGAAGATGCTGCCGTTGCCAATTTTGGTGTCGAAGCCGATCTCACCCTGCATCGCGATTACCAGCGATTTAGTGATTTTTAAGCCCAATCCGGTGCCACCTTGTTGGCGGGTATTGCCATTGTTGTCTTGCGCAAAGGCGCCAAATATCTGTCCCTGAAATTCATTGGAAATGCCCGGTCCATGATCTTCAACTTGCACTCTGGCTTTGCCATCGCGCAGGATAATCCGTATATCCACCTGATGTGAGTCCCCCGAAAATTTGGCTGCATTTGATAAGAGATTGGCCAAAATCTGCGGCACACGGGCGGCGTCGGCGATCACGAGGCAAGACTGGGGATGCGCGCCTAGTACATACTGCACCTGGTAATTGAGGCCATAGCCGCCATTGTCTAAAATCGATTGCTTCACGATACTGAGCAGATCGACCTGGCTCAATTGCAAGCTCATTTTTCCGGCGGCCAATTTCTCCATGTCGAGCAAGTCATTGGTGAGTAAGATCAAACGCTGGCTATTTTTTTGCGCCAGGCTGACTAATTTTATGGCGGCGTCAGGCAGCGCACCGGCTACGCCGCCTTCCAGCAATTTGAGCGAGCCATGAATCGAGGTTAAAGGTGTACGTAATTCATGGCTGACAGTAGAGACAAATTCCGATTTCAATCTATCCAAACGATGGCGTTCGCTGATGTCGCGCACTATGCCGATGTAGATGAGCTCATCGTGATCGAGCGCGCGCGAGACCGCCAAATCCATCGCGAATAGGCTGCCATCCTTACGCATGCCCTCAACCTCGCGCCCTATGCCAATAATTTTTGCAGCGCCACCGTCTGCATAATTTTTTAGATAGCCGTCATGTGCGCTGCGATGTGGCTCTGGCATCAGCATGCGTATGTTCCTGGCGATGACTTCATCCTCAACATAACCAAAGATGCGACTGGCAGCCTGATTAAATGAGCGTATGGTACCCAAGCTGTCTATGGTGATGATGCCATCGACGACATTGTCGAGTATCGCTTGGGTGTGTGCAAGCTGTTCATCCATGGTCTGGCGCTGGTACTGTAGTTGTACCGATAAAACATTGAGAGCATTGCCCAAGGCGTAAAATTCCTGCGTGCCATGATAGATGGTGGTTTGCTCGCCTATATGCTCGCTCAGGTGTTCGGCAAATGCGGTGGTTTGCTGTAATACACGCATGGGTGTGCGTAACATCAGTACCAACATAAAGAAATTGGCCAGCGCAGCGGTCATGGCATACAGCAAGGTGTGCCGCCATTGCCTGGCTGTCCTGTCATGCAATTCTGTCAGGCTATAGCGAATGCGGATAGAGGCCAACCAACTGCCAGCCTGAATCGGATACCAATTTTCTAGTTGGACATCGGGCGGTAGAAAATCATTTTTCCAATTCGCTTCGGCGGTCTTGCCTGTGGCGGTATCGAGCGCCTCCTCCGCCAAGTGCGGGATGGTGGTCTTGTTAGTAAATAAGGGCTCTGGAAAACCGTCTACTTTGATGACTTCGCTGAGTACGCGATTCTTAGTGTCGACGATTAAGATGCCGTCGACCAAGGGAAATTTTGCGTTGAGCAAAAGCACACTCTCTAGCGCTTCGACGTCTTTGCTGAGTATCAAAGCGGCACTGACCGCCTCTATGTTTTTGACCAAAAACTGGATATTTTCATTGATCTGAGCACGTTCCCGTTTCACTGATTGATAGGTAAATACGGTCGAGACCAACAGTATGGCGAGCGTTACCGCGATGCCGATAAATAGCAGCAATTGGCTAGATAGGCGATGCGGTAAATAGCGACGCCAATTCATTGCTAGACCCATGTTTTATTCTTTTTCAAGCAGCGTAAATTTTTCTATGCCGAGTTTTTCTAGTTGCAAATAGTCGCTCTCGTAGTTGGTGGCCAGTGGTTGTGGTAAGCGAACTTCCTTGAGCAAGGCCAAGCCCGCAGGGTCTTTTGGCAGCGCTAAAAACGCAGCCTTTACCGCCGCACGTACTGCTTCCGGCACGCGCGGATGGACGATCACAGGATGGGATGCTGAACCCGGTGTCTGATAAATAATCCTGAGTTGATCACGGATCTCAGGTTTTTCGTCGTTGTAGGTATTATTGACTGCACCGCCAGCGGCGACACTGCCATTGAGTATGCTGCGAAAAACATTGCCGTGGGTATTGAGAAAGCGCTGCTCGAATTTTATTTTATTTTCTGCCAGCAAGGCGCGCATATACAAAGAAGCGCCAAAGGCATTCGGTGCCGGAAAGCCGATTTCTTTACCGCTTAAATCGCTGATGTTTTTATACGGGCTGTCTTTGCGCACCAGCAGGATGCCCGTCAATGCCTTGCTATCTCTGACGATAGGCAGGTAGCCTTGGGCATTTTTCGCCATCACCGCATGGTAGGGATTGGCATAGGCAAAATCGGGCTCGCCTTTGAGTAAGCCGCGTTCAAACTTGGGGATTGATGATTGCAAGCTTAGTTCTAGCGTGATACCTGTGTCGCGCGCGATGCGATCGAGCAGCGGTTGCCACTCGCTATGCAGTTGCACCACATTGTATTGCGGTACCACCGCGATGCTGTAGGTGGTGGCGAAGACGCTGCTGTTGCTCAGCAGCGTACCGGCCAAAGCCAGCAGCGGAAGATACTTCTTGAAGTGATGCAAAGGCATTTTCTATACTCCTGAGAATAATAGATGAGCGCAAGCAATGTTGATAATGAAGCTACTTCAAGAAGCATAGCATGTTGCATGTCACGACAATGACTTATTTTTTTGCAAATTGCTAGAAAATTACAACTCCAAAGCGATCAATTCTTGCACGGTCTGACGGCGGCGTATTTGCCTGATCTGCTCACCATCGACCAGTATCTCCGGTATCAAGGGACGTGAGTTGTAATTGGACGACATGCTGGCGCCATAGGCACCGGTATCGTGAAACACGAATAAATCGCCAATCTCGCAAGCGGGCAAGTTTTGGCTGGTGACCACACCTCCATCTTCCTGAGTGAACACATCGCCCGATTCGCACAGGGGGCCAGCGACCACGGTGGCACGTGCAGTGCTAGTGCGTGGGCTGCCGTCCGGCGCGTGGGTGCTGATACGGTGGTAACTGCCATACATGGCGGGACGCGCCAGATCATTGAAACCGGCATCGACCATGGCAAAGAAATTGTTGCCGACTTGTTTTTGCGCCCGCAGTTCAGAAATCAAGATGCCAGCTTGCGCCACCAGAAAACGTCCCGGCTCTATCTCCATGCTGATTTTATGACCCAGATGCGCTTCGATTTTTTGCCGGGCCTGATCCCAGATCTGAAAGTAGTGTTCGGTATCGACTAGCGCTTCGCCTTCCTGATACGGGATAGACAGGCCGCCACCGATGGAGATCGCCTGCAGATCACTGCCGCATAGTTTGACCTGTTCCAACATGGCATCGCAAACGCTTTGCAGATGCGCGTAATCGACCCCTGAACCTATGTGCATGTGCAGACCGACTAACTGCAAGCCGTATTGCTTGATCAGCGCTAAGGCCTGCGGCAAATATTCATGCCAGATGCCGTGCTTGCTTTGCTCACCGCCGGTATTGGTCTTGCGGCTGTGGCCATGCCCGAAACCCGGGTTGATGCGTAACCAGACCGGGTGGCCAGGATGGGCCAAACCGAGTTGCTCTAGCATCTGGGGTGAGCCGCAATTGACCGGGATATTCAGTTCAACCACGCGCTGCAAGGCGTTTTTATCGAGCAGATCGGCGGTGAAAACGATAGGCGCATGCGCCGCCCCATTGACTTGCGCGTTCGGCGCATAGCCAGCCGCCAGCGCCCGTTCTACTTCGCCTAGCGAGACTGAATCGACCATCACGCCTTCTTCGCGCATCAGCTTGAGCAGGTGAATATTGCTCGATGCTTTTTGCGCGAAACGGATCACGTCAAATTGACGCAATCTGGCGATTTGACTGCGTACCACTTGCGCGTCATAAGCCCAGCAAGGGGTAGCAAATTCACGCGCGATTTGGGCGATTTGGGCGGGGCTGATGGCATTACTCATGGTCGTTTCGATTCTCAGGATTATTTCGTTCATTGCCGCTTACCGGAACTCGAAAGCGGTATTGTTAACCTATACTGTAACAAGGCTAAGGCGTAAAATGAAGCTGATACGATAGGTAATAAAGCGTATTTTTCGTGAATTGAATTGAAATTGAGGCGAAATGCTTATGAATCAAAAAATCGATCAGTTCGATCAAAATATCCTGCAATTGTTGCAACAAGATGCCCGTGTCTCGCATGCCGAGATAGGTCGCAAAGTGCATCTGAGCCAGCCCGCAGTCTCGGAACGGATCAAGCGCCTCGAGGCTGCCGGCGTGATCCGTGGCTACCGTGCCGATATCAATCCCCGGGCGCTGGGTTACCAGATCACCGCCATGATACGCATCTCTACTCAGCAAGGCCGACCGTATGCCGAGTATGTCGCGGCTTGCCCCGAAATCATAGACTGTTATACCGTCACCGGTGAAGACGGTGCCGTGATGCGCGTGCTGGCCACCGATGTCGAGCATTTGCAACGCATCATCAATGAGCTTAACGCCTACGGCTCTACCTCGACCGCGATTGTGCTGACCACCCATGTGGCGGGCAAGCCTATCTCGGTGCCGAAATCTCTCGAATTATAGGAGCATCAAATGCAAACTTCAAAATTTCAATCCGGCATGATTAGTAGCGCACTTTCAGGATTTTCCCTTAGCTTAGTGCTGTTGGCGGCGCCAGTGTTAGCCGCGGATAACGCTGCCAGCGAAGACGCGATCACCCCGTATCGACCTTCGGTTTCTAGCCCTGCGCAATTGCCGCTGGCTGGGCAATTGGAGCTGGAGTTGGGCGGCTTAAGCAGTCGCAGCGATCAGGCGCGTAGGCATAGCATGCCGTATCAATTAAAACTGGCGTTCTCGCAAGAGTGGGGCATGCTAGTGGGCGGCGAGTTGCTGGTGCTCGCCAACGATGGCGTAGGCCAAGTTGATCGCGGTTATGGCGATACCACGCTGGTGCTAAAGCGTGCTTTCATGGTCGATGAGCAGAGCGCCTTCGGGCTGGAGTTGTCAAGCAAACTGCCTAGCGCCGCCAAGGCAATAGGTTCGGGTAGCGCTGACTATGCGATCAATAGCATTTATAGCCGCGACTTTGGATCGCTGCACATGGATGCCAATCTGAATGTCACGCGACTCGGTGTGATGGAACCGGACACTTCGCGTTTGCAAACTGGCTTATCTTCATCCTTTTCTTCCGCACTGAGCGAACGTTGGGGCATCACCGGCGAATGGTCGGGATCGCGTCGCAACGGCACCAAGGCGCAAGGACAAATTTTGCTGGCGCTCAGCTACAGTCCAAGCAAGCGCATGACCATGGATATCGGAGTGAGTAAGGGCTTAACCAGCAGTTCGCCAGACTTGGCGCTGTTCGCTGGTATCGTGCTGCCGGTAGCGAAACTATGGTGAGGCTGAATCGGGGTTTTTAAATGGGCACCCTGCCAGCGCTCATATCCCTTGCGGCCTACAGGCCGGCATGGCTGGAAAGCCGCATGGAATATGCGCTACAGGCCGATGCCATTTTAAAATCTGCTTCAAATCGTTACTGTTCAGCCTACTATTAAGAAAGTCAAAACCCCTCACCGCAGAGACGCTGAGGCGCAGAGAACGGCAAAGTAATTCTCCGGTTTTCCTCGGCGTCTCGGCGTCTCAGCGTTGAGAGGTCTTAGTTGTTTTTGTCGTGCTCCTAGTAGGCTGAACAGTTACTTCAAATCTACCGCGTCGCAGACGCGATCTGGCCAGGATTTATCTTCTCTGGTGCTTGACCGTATAATAGACACACTTTGTCGTCATTCCTCTTGTATTGATCTCTCATGCTAACACCCACCGCACCCCGCAAGTTTTTACTATTCGCTCTGTTGGCGGCTGGTTTCCTGATCGTTTTGGCGATCTTGTTTTATCAGTCGCTGTCTGCTAAGCAGGCCGCGCCAGAGGTCAGCTATGTCAATCTTAAGGGTGAAAAAATCAGCAGTGAGAGCTTGCGCGGCAAAGTCGTGATGGTCAATTTTTGGGCCACCTCATGCTCCACCTGCGTGGCCGAGATGCCGCAGATGGTAGAAACCTATAATAAATTTCACGCACAAGGTCTGGAATTTGTGGCGGTGGCGATGAGTTATGATCCACCGAATTACGTCCTCAATTACGCCGAGACACGCAAGCTGCCTTTTCATGTGGCGCTCGATGTGCAGGGTAAATTGGCGCAGGCTTTTGGCGACGTCAAGCTTACCCCGACTACCTACGTGATCGACAAGCAAGGCAATATCCTCAAGCGCTATGTCGGCCAGCCTTCCTTCACAGAACTGCACGCCTTGCTGGCCAAAGCGCTGGCGGCCTAATCTGTTTGTCTAATCTATTTGCTGGGCATTGCTAAGGCCAGATGCGCTTGCATCGTCGCCAGCGCGCCGCGCACCTGAGCGGCGATTCCGGCGTGCGCAAGCATCCCTTCTTCATCGAGTCGCGCGCCGACTATCGCTAGCGTAATTGATGCTTCGGCGATGATATCGGCTGACATCATCGTGATGATTTCTCGCAAAGCAGCATCCGCGTGCGTGGCACGGGGCGAGGCATTTAAGATCGCTACCGGCTTATTCACAAACACCTCACAACTGACCATCCAGTCCAGCGCATTTTTCATCACGCCAGTGATGCCGTGTGCGTATTCAGGGCTAGCGATGAGCAAGACATCGGCATTGCGTATGGCCTCCCGCAAAGCAGCTACTGGCGGCAGATTTAGACTTTCCAGATCCGGATTAAACAAGGGTAAATGTGCCATGCCGTCGAACTGCTGGATGCTGATGTCAGCAGGTGCCAGCCGCGCAAAAACGCGCAATAAAGCAGAATTGAGCGAGGCAGCCCGCAGGCTGCCGGAGAGCGCGAGAATTTTCATGTGGCAAATTTAAAGTGAGTTCTGGCGCAAAATTGAGCTTAGGATTATGGCATACCTAGCAGGCTATTTGGTCTGCAAGCGAGAGACAGTAGCAGGCTTAAATTGCTACTTGTAAAAAAGATAGGATTGGGGAATACTACTGGCAAGCAAGAGTGTGGCAAATTGGTGATTTTTTTGTAACAGACATGAAATAGTCACAATTCTTTGGTATAAATTGAAGTGGGAAGAGTTAAGCTAAAGTAAATGCGTTTTGCACCTCGCAGCAGCTGCAATTTGTATTTTTTAGTTCGGTAAAGATAATTGTTTGCACTTTTTAGAAAGTAAATGATGTATCGACGTTCCAATCAGCACACGCACAATACAGCAGACCTAGAGCAATTAATGACCGCAGCACCTATGGACCAGGAACTCCACGCGCAAATACTGCGCAAACAAATTAAATTAAGACGCTCCATAGAAGATGCTCAGGAAGCGGCCAGATACAATAATCTCGATTTGTGCGGTGCCAGTTAGTCGCACTCAGTAAGTATGCGAAGTGGTGCGGAATAGAAGCTGACAGGGCGTACGCGCTCTGTGGATCCTGTATCCTCAAGGTCTGGATCTCTCCGCTATCTACCCAGCTTATCACCCCCCCTCAAAGACTAGGTCCGAAAGCTATTTTTTGGGACTGCATTGTCATTCATTTTTTTTCAAATACCCCGAACTTCAACATTCATTTCTCTGCGTTCAGGCGGATCGCTGTGCCGCGTGCGGCTCTGCTTGGTCTGAAATTGATATGCGTCAAAGAATTGTAATCAACTCATTTTTACAATTGACCACGCTATATTTAGTCGATAATCTATAAAACACACTATATCTTGTGTTTTATGGGCGAAGAATGAAACAGCAAACTTTTTTAATTGATACGCAGCTGATCAAGCGCGATGGTAGCGCGGTTCCTTTTGATGCAGGCAAAATTGAATCTGCCATAATGCGCGCAGCGCTTGCCAGTGGCGAATTTGACCTTGCGCGGGCGCGTCAACTGACGGCGCAAGTGCTGAGCCTGATCGCGGATTTGCCGCAATCCCCTTGCCTCGCGATCGAACAAGTTCAGGATATGGTGGAGGCTAGTTTGTTCGCCGCAGGTTTCCGCAAGACCTTGCGTGGGTATATCATCTACCGCGAACAACATCAAAAATTGCGGCGTGACAGTAAGACCTTGGTCGATGTGGAAGCCTCTATCAATGAGTACCTTGACCGGCAGGATTGGCGCATCAATGCCAACGCCAATCAAGGCTATTCCCTGGGCGGCCTGATACTTAATGTGTCCGGAAAAGTGATCGCCAATTACTGGCTCAGTCACGTGTATCCGTCTGAGATCGGGCAAGCCCATAGAGACGCTGATTTACATATTCATGATCTCGATATGCTGGCCGGTTATTGCGCCGGCTGGTCATTGCGAACTTTGTTAAATGAGGGGCTCAATGGTGTGCCTGGTAAGATAGAGTCGGGCCCGCCCCAGCATTTTTCCAGCGCGGTAGGGCAGATCGTGAATTTTCTTGGCACCCTGCAAAATGAATGGGCTGGCGCTCAGGCCTTCAGTTCTTTCGATACCTATATGGCGGCCTTTGTGCGCAAAGACCAGCTTGACTACAGCAGCCTTAAGCAGTGTATACAGGAGCTCATTTATAACCTGAACGTGCCTTCGCGCTGGGGTACCCAAACGCCCTTTACCAATCTCACTTTCGATTGGGTATGCCCGCAAGATCTGCGTGAACAAGTCCCTGTTATTGCAGGTGTTGCGATGGCGTTTAGCTATGGCGACTTGCAGGCCGAGATGGATATGATCAATCGCGCCTATATCGAAGTGATGATGGAAGGCGATGCCAAGGGGCGGGTATTTACTTTTCCTATCCCCACTTACAACATCACTGAGGATTTTGATTGGCATAGCCCGAACGCCGAGTTGTTATTTGAAATGACGGCACGCTATGGCTTGCCTTACTTCCAGAATTTCATCAATTCGGAACTCAAGCCGAACATGATACGTTCTATGTGCTGTCGCTTGCAGCTCGACCTGCGTGAGTTACTTAAACGTGGCAATGGTTTGTTCGGCTCGGCCGAGCAAACCGGTTCTTTAGGCGTGGTCACTATCAACTGTGCACGCTTGGGTTATTTGTATCAGGGCGACGAAGCGGCGCTGTTGGTGGCGCTCGACAAGTTGCTGGAACTGGGGAAGAACAGTTTGGAAATTAAACGAAAAGTGATACAGCGGCATATGGACAATGGCCTGTTTCCCTACACCAAACGCTATCTTGGCACTTTGCGCAATCATTTTTCTACGCTGGGTGTGAACGGTATCAATGAAATGATACGTAACTTTAGCGCCGGTCAATATGACATCAGCAGCGATGTCGGGCATGCGATGGCGCTGCGTTTGCTAGACCATGTAAGGGCGCGCATGTTGGCATTTCAGGATGAGACCGGCCACATGTATAACCTGGAGGCGACTCCGGCGGAAGGGACTACCTATCGTTTTGCCAGGGAGGACCGCAAACGCTACCCGGCTATTTTGCAGGCTGGCACCAAGGATATGCCCTACTACACTAACTCATCACAATTGCCCGTGGGCTTTACCGATGATCCGTTTGCCGCGTTGGAACTGCAAGACGATTTGCAGCGTAAATATACCGGTGGCACGGTCTTGCATCTGTATATGAGTGAGCCCTTGACCAGCGCGGATGCCTGCCGCAATTTAGTGCGGCGCGCCTTGAGTCGATTCTCGCTGCCGTATATCACGATTACGCCTACATTTTCGATTTGCCCTAAGCATGGCTATCTGGGTGGAAGCCATGCGTTTTGTCCCAAATGCGATGCCGAATTGATCGCCCGCAAGCAGCGTCTGGCTGCCTGATTTATCTTTAAAAGGAATTACCATGCACAACATTACAGCTCTTACCTGCCAACCCACACAAGCCATCGTTCTGGATGACTCTGAACGCCAGGCCTGCGAAATCTGGACCCGGGTCATGGGCTACCATAGACCAGTCAGTTCGTTTAATACAGGCAAAAAAGGCGAGTTCTATGAGCGCACTTACTTCGAGGAAAACAGCATAGAAAAACAGTGCTGACATGTCCTCCACCCTAAGTGCAGGTGACTTGAAGGTCGGTGGCATCACCGCCTTCAGCACTAGCGATTATCCGGGTAAGTTTGCGCTGGTGATTTTCGTGCAAGGGTGCCCGTGGCGCTGCCGCTATTGCCATAATCCGCATTTGCAGGCGCGCTCTGCCAGCAAAATTAGTTGGTCAGAGATACTGCTCTTGCTCAAGCACCGCGTAGGTTTGATCGATGCGGTAGTCTTTAGCGGAGGGGAGGCCAGCATTGATGCCGCCTTGGGGCTGGCCATAGCCGAAGTGAGGCAGTTAGGATTTGCGATAGGCCTGCATAGCGCTTGTATTTACCCGCGCCAGCTACAAGCAATTTTACCTTCGGTAGACTGGATAGGCTTTGACATCAAGGCGCCCTTTGAACGTTACGCCGCCATCACGGGCGTTGCGGACAGCGGACGCCATGCGCGCGCCTGTAGCGAAATGATACTGGCCAGCGGGGTCGATTACGAATGCCGTAGCACGATACACCCTTCGCTCTTGTCAGAACACGAGATCATGGATATGGCGCAGAATTTGTCACAGATGGGCGTGCAGAATTATGTTTTGCAATTGTTTCGTGCGCAAGGATGCAGCGATGCCGAACTTAAAGCAAACATGCGCGCCGATTATCCGAGCAGGTCCTTGCTGCAAAGTATGCAGTCAATGTTTGCGCGTTTTAGCTTAAGACAAAATAATTGATCGGTTTAGACCGCGCAGTTCATTGGGAAATCGATTGTTTGGTGCCCGCCTCTGCCTGTCTATCGGTTTCCCGCGAGACGTCGGCGATCTCGAAATAGAAGATTGTGCCTTGATCTTGGGCGCTGCTGAAGCCTATGCTGCCGCCCATTTGTTCTATGATGTCTTTGGCAATCGACAGCCCCAGACCGGTGTTGCCAACTTGTAGTTTGCGGGTGTCGGAAGAATCCGCCTGGGCAAATTTTTGAAATATTCTGCTCTTAAATTCTTCTGGTATGCCACTGCCATAGTCTCTGATCTCGACTCTTACCAGACTCGCCTGACGTAACAGCGAAATCTCTACTGGCTTATTCTCGGGCGAGAATTTCGCCGCATTCGAGAATAAGTTGCTGATCACTTGCAATAGCCTATCGGGATCGGCCTGCACAAACACTTGATCGACTGCGCTGATCATCTCAAAGCGCGTACCGCATTGCTGGGCGTAAGCCTGATTTTCCTGGGTTGCCTGGATCAGCAGAGGGTAAATATCAAAACGCTTCAGATTAAAGTGATAATTGCCGGATTCGAGTTTTTCTACATCTAAAATATCATCGATGAGGCGGGCTAAACGCGTACAATTTTTTTCGGCCAAAGCGACCAATAATTTTGCTTTTTCTGGTATCGGTCCGACCGCACCAGCGACCACTAAGCCTAGTGAGCCGCGGATCGAGGTGAGCGGGGTGCGTAACTCATGGCTGACGGTGGAGATAAACTGGCTCTTGATTTTCTCCATCTGCTTGCGCTGGCTGATATTCGTCACCACGCTAGAGCTGCCGCAGTGTTCGCCATTTTTGTTATGCATAGGTGAGACATTCATGGAAACATCGAGACGCGAGCCATCCTTGCAAATACACACGGTTTCCAGATTTTTGACGACTTCGCCACGCGCTAGTTTTTCTGTGATCAGCTGCGATTCGGCCAAACGCTCTGGCGGCACGATAGTGCGTATCGATCGCCCTAGCATTTCGGCTTGGGTATAGCCGGTCATTTGTTCTGCGGCCGGGTTCCAGATGATGACCTCGCTCTGCAGGTTCATACTGATGATGGCATCGCTAGCGGAGGCCACGATGCCAGAAAATTGCGCCTCTTTCTCAAATAGATCATCGGCCATTTTTGCTGCCAATTGATGGGTTCTGCGATTTCTATTATTCAGTGAGTAGAAAATATAAAATAGGCTCAAGGAAATGAGCGTGCCGGCAATTGCGATGATGCTGCTTTGCGGTGAATACGTCGACTCTATGAATTCCTGTTTCGCTGTGATATGCAATAACCATTTTCGTCCACCGGTCTCTATCACGACATCATCGCTGTAGTTGGACTTAGGTATCTTGCTTTGACTGGCATACATTCTATGCGCCTGATCCTGTAGTCCCTCATCATAAATTTGCAGATCGACATCGCTCTCCTTGCTGCCAAAGATCCCCTTCATCAGATCGTTCATGCGAAAGGCGCCAAACACCAAAACTTTCAGTGCCGCTCGTCTTTGTTCTGGAGTCTGCGGGTTGGCGTCATTGCGATACACAGGCAGATACACTAAAAAACCATGTTGCACATCGGTCTGGGTTTCTTGCACTAGCGTCACCATCCCCGACATACTGGGCAAGCCCGAATCTATCGCCCTATCCATGGCGGCGCGCCGCACCGGATTGGTATACATATCAAAACCAAAAGCACGCAAATTGCGGGCGATATAGGGTTCTGGATAGATGATGCTGTGATACATGGGGCGCTCAGGCAGAGCCGGTGATATTTTATACTCAGGGAAACCCTGCGCGCGTATCTCTTGTATATGCTGCGCCAGTTGGGCGGCCGGAACCGGCAGACTGACTGCCATATTTTGTATACCGGGATAATGCCGCGCTATTTCTGCATTTTCTACATACTCGTGCCATTGCTGGCGGCTGACCGTGCCACTGGCACGAAACAGGCCTACGCCACCATGCAAGACTTGCTGATAAGCCAGTAAGCGACCTTCGACCGCTTCCTTGACACTCTGTACCCGGAAGGCAAAGCGCTCTTGCGCGCGCTGCTCCAGATATTGATTGGAGTAATTCCAGGCCAGCGCCGTGATGCATAAAAAACTCAGTAGCAGCAACCAGGGTAATTGCTGGCGCCATCCGCGCATGTTTTTTTCTTGGGTTTGGACTACAGATTCCATGTGCATCCTTATCGCAGAAAAGACCAAATTTCGGCTGTGGGCAAATCATGTTTCTGTTAGTGAGTACAAAAGTAGATATTAATAAGGCTAGTTAGTCTAGCATTTTTTTCAGCCGATACAACGTAATCATGCGGCAGATCAGACGCCTTTTTTATGCGGTGCGCATACTGCTGACAAGAAATTTCACTAGCGCAATGCTGGCGATGCAGGCGCCGGCGATCGCTATGCTGATCGCAAGCTGGAGCATGCTTGGTTGCGTAAAATAAAACAGGCTAGAGAGTGCCGGAACGAAGAGCGCTGCGCTCAAAATTGACAAGGCAGCGCCAACGACCCACCATAGTGCCGGGTTGGGTAAGCTGAAGGCTTTGCGCAAGCTAGCTGAGAGCGAGCGGTTGATGAAAATTAAGCCGATATTGCCTAACACCATGACGCAAAAACCCAGTGCCCGTGCTTGCTGCTCGCCCAGTTTTAGATGCAGGCAAGTGGCGTAAGTAGCGAATACCGCCGCCAGTAATGCCAGCCCTTGTAGCGCGCCTTTGAGCAAGATTGTGCGATCAAAAATACTGGCATCGGTGGCGCGCGGCCCGCGCTGCATCAGATCGTCTTCTTCCGCTTCTGCCTCAAACACCAAAGAACAGGTCGGGTCTATGATGAGCTGCAAGACCAGAATATGCACAGGCATTAAAAAGATAGGCCAGTCCAACATCACCGGGATCAACGACATGCCTATCACAGGGATATGCACGGCGACGATGAAGCTGACAGTTTTTCTGAGGTTATCAAAGATGCGCCGCCCCAGTTTGACCGCCGCCACGATCGATGAAAAATCATCATCCAGCAAGACCAGGGCGGCTGATTCGCGTGCCACGTCGCTGCCGCGTTTACCCATCGCCACACCGATATGCGCAGCCTTTAAGGCCGGTGCGTCATTGACACCATCGCCGGTCATGGCGACGATTTCTTGATTCGATTTCAGTAGATTCACCAAGCGCAATTTTTGCTCTGGTTGCACCCGGCAAAAGATGTTGATGTTCTGGATTTTTTGCTGTAACTGGACATCGCTCAGTGCCGACATTTCGGTCCCGGTCATGATGCCGCCGGCTGATAACAAACCACATAATTTGGCAATGCTGCTGGCGGTGGCGGGGTAATCACCGGTGATCATGATCACGCGTATGCCGGCGCTCTGGCATTCACGGATGGCGGCCGGTACCGCGGGTCGTATCGGGTCGGCCAGACCAATTAAACCGACCAGTTCAAAATCGTAATCATGCTGTATAGGCGGTAAATCGCCCAGTAGATCACGGGGTTTAAAGATGGCCTTGGCGACCCCTAGCACACGCAAACCTTGTGCTGCCAGGGTGTTTACCTCTGCCATCAGCTTGGCACACTGTATGGCTGTCAGATGGCAAAGATCGGCAATCGCTTCCGGCGCGCCCTTGGTGGCGATCACATAGTGTTGATTATCCTTCGATTCCCAGACCCGCGACATGGCCAATAATTCTTTCGATAGTGGGTATTCGTTGACCAGATTCCAGCTCTGATGCAGATGCTCGGTATCCTTGAGGGTGGCGATACCAGCCTCGAGTATCGCCACTTCCATAGGGTCGTAAGGATCGCGGTGGCTGGCCAGAATCGCGTATTCGAGGACTTCGTGAAAGTCTTCCGGTAGTTGTTGGTCGGCGTGCCCCAGATGATGATATTGATCTCCACAAAAAACCTGTGCCACCGCCATCTTGTTTTGCGTGAGCGTGCCCGTCTTGTCGACGCATAAGACGGTGGCTGCGCCCAGGGTTTCTATGGCGGGTACGCGTCGCGTCAAGACATTTTTTTGTGATAGCCGCCACGCCCCCAATCCCAAAAATAAAGTCAATACCACCGGCAATTCCTCCGGTATCAGTGCCATCGCAAAGGTAATCCCGACCAGAATGCCCGCTAACCAGTCACCCCGGCTATAGCCATACCAGAGTGCCAGCAGCAGTGCGATACCGATACTCAGGCTAGCGACGTATTTGACCACGCGGGTGGTTTCGAGTTGGACCCGGGTTGGTTCTTGTTCCAGCGCAAACAAAGCTTTGCCTATGCGCCCGATGGCGCTATCACTGCCAGTGGCAATCACGCGTGCCATGCCCTTGCCTTGCACTACCAGCGAGCCTGAGAATATAAACGGCAGGTCGTCGCCGCCGGCCACTTCCATCTTGCTCGGGGCGGGCTCTAGCAAGGCTTTATTGACCGGCATGGATTCTCCGGTCAGCAGTGATTCATCGACCGTCATATTCAGGCATGACAGCAAAATAGCATCGGCCGGCACCCGGTCGCCTTCGGACAACAAGATAAGGTCGCCGCGCACCACCTCGCGCCCCGCTACCCTTTGCTGAACGCCATCGCGCAGCACTAATGCGCGCGGACTGGAAAGCTCGCGCAGCGCCTCTAGGGCACGTTCAGACTTATGCTCTTGAAAGAAGCTAATGCTGATGATGACAAAGACAAAGACCAGTAATACCAGCGCTTCATGCGTGTCGCCTAGTAAGAGATAGATGGCACCGCAGGCGATCAACAGCAACAGCATGGGTTCTTTGATGACGTCCAGAGCAATGTGCCAGATACGGCGCGGTTTGGCCGAAGGAAGTTCGTTGTAGCCATCGCTGGCCAGCAGAGCGGCGGCCGCTTGCGCGCTCAGGCCGCTGTTGCTGTCGGGTTCGCTTGGTAACGCTGGAGTGGCTAGATTCGGACTCATTGCTGGGCTTACCTCAGATGAATGCCGCGACATAAAACAGGTCAGGGCTTAGTGCTGTGGAGTGGCTTAGTGGCATTGCGATTGCCAAAGGCGATTATGACTTTACTAGCTTAAGCGCTGCAGGAATATTTTTCTATGACCTAGCGCATATTTTATGCTGGTTTTCGGCATGTCCTGGCTGTAGGGCATATCGGATCTGCGCCCTGGGCTAAAGGTGTTTTTAGGTGTCGTGCCTAGGGTGTGCGGATTGCGTAGGACAGCGCTCCCTAGGCATTTCATGCGCCGCAACACGCCTGCGCTGCTTGGTAGTCTTGGAAGTGAGTCTTCCCTACTTTTACAGCATACTCCCCCTAGTGTTTTTTAAGTGCGCACGTTGTATATGCGCAAATAGGTCTATTTGATGCTAAAAACGGGGGAGTATAGGTTTATTGGCGGATTTTTGTTGAAACCATGATGGTGCTAGTTTGGGCTTATCTGGCTTATTTTATTCTATCGTCGCGTGGTGATTGGCGACCGCTGGATCGATCAAGCCGCCGCCGGCAATTGCATCCCTACGAGGGACGACTATTTATTGCAGAACAGGCGCAAAGCAAAACCAAAACACCGCTCTGCCAGCGCGCATATCCCATGCGCCTTTCCGGCCATGCAGGCTGCCAAGGCGCATGGACTATGCGTGAGCGGGTTGCCTCTAAAATTATTCTGAGTAATTAAGTTGGCGTCGCGTTCGTCAGTTTGACCGGATCGACGTGGGTCATGAGGTTTAACACCGCATGTTTTTGCATGACGCGTTTGCGGGCATCGAGTGCGATGTCATGACCCTGTGCGACGCTCATGTCGGCATCGATTTCCAGATGCACATCGACCAGGATTAAGTCGCCCATTTTGCGCGTTTTCAGGTCATGCCAGCCTAATACGCCGGGGGTGTCGCTGATGGTCTGGCGTATGCTTGCCAAACTCTTTTGGTCGACCGCCCTATCCATCAAATCGTGCAGCGCATCCCAGGAAAATCCCCAGCCCATTTTTGCCACCATAAAACCAACGATCATCGCCGCCACCGGATCGAGCATGGCATAGCCCATCAGATTGCCGATGATGCCTATCGCCACCACTAACGACGCCGCCGCATCCGAGCGGGCGTGCCAGGCATTGGCAATTAACATGCTGGACCTGACCTGCTCACCTATGCGCAACATATAACGGAACAGCAACTCCTTGGCCACTAGTGCGCCTAGCGCCACCCATAAGGCGATGGCTTTTACCTGCTGGATAGACTCGGGCTGCTCCATCTTGCGAAACGAGCTCCATAACATGCCGGCACCAACTATCAATAACAGTACACCTAAGGTCAGCGAGGCGGCGTTCTCATACCGTTGATGCCCATAGTGATGATCTTCGTCCGGGCCTTTTTGGCTATGGTGATTGGCAAACAGCACGACGAAATCGGCGACCAGATCCGAGAGAGAATGGATGCCGTCAGCGATCAAGCCTTGCGACCCTGAGAATATCCCGGCGGCGACCTGGGTGATCGTCAAACCGATATTTGTGACGACGCTGACCAGAGTGCTGCGCTTGGCAGCCAGATGTTTGGAAGGGGTTTCTTCATCGTGCTCATCGAGGTCATCGAGTTCGTCGAGTTCGCCATTAAATGACATTGTTCACTTCCTTAGTCTAAAAATTTGTACAGCCATGGCGCAATGATAGGCGACTCGCACCATCCTGTGCTAAATGCCTGAGGTCTCGCGAAGGAAATTGTGGCAGCAGAGACGCGATGCTGCAAACGTCTTTTTGGCCTGGCGCTACCGAGGTTTGATAATTCGCAATGAAACCTTCAATTTAAATCGCTTGATATCCTCATTGCATAAGAAGCTCTTAAGAATTCGCGCACACTATGATGACGTGGCCATCAATGATGTCGGCGCTTTTTTACACTAGGAGTAATCATGAAAAAAACTTTATTCTCTTTCTTGTTACTGATGTTTGACCTTGCATTTAGTCAGGCCTGGGCCGATAGCCCGGTCGACATGCAAAAGGCGTATGAGGCTGCTTCTGGAAAAGCATCGGTCGCACGTGGCGAACAATTTTTTAACAGCAAGCATGGCAAGGAATGGAGCTGTGCCAGTTGCCATACCGCGCAACCGAACAAGGTGACAGAGCATATTGTGACCGGAAAACGGATAGAGCCACTGGCACCGGCCGCCAACCTCAATCGCTTTACCGATGCGGCCAAGTCGGAGAAGTGGTTCAAGCGCAACTGTAAAGACGTGGTTTCCAGAGAATGCAGCGCGCAAGAAAAAGCGGATGTGATCGCTTGGCTACTCACCATTAAGTAAAGGCAGAACTGACATGAAAAACCTCTTGCAAACACAGGTTGCGGCAAGCCTCATTAAATCCGGGCTGGCCTCGGTGCTGGCGCTGTTTATTTACGCCCCTATGGCGATGGCCGACGATGTCGGGATGCCGGTCAGCATACCGAAAGCCTATACGGCGGAATGTGCCAGTTGCCATACCGCATATGCGCCCGGCTTACTGCCAGCTAAATCCTGGCAAAGCATCATGGGCACGCTCGATAAGCACTATGGCAGTGACGCCAGCATAGATCCGAAAGCGCTGAAAGAGATCTCTGCATGGTTGCAAACCTATGGCGCTAGCGCACGGAAATTTGCCGAGGTACCGCCGGAGAACCGCATCACCAATAGCGAGTGGTTCAACCGCAAACATCGCGAAATTAAGAAAGACGTGTGGTTGCGCGCTTCCATCAAGAGCCGCTCCAATTGCATGGCATGCCATCAGCAAGCCAGCAAGGGCGATTTTGATGATGACAGTGTCAGGATTCCAAAATGACTACGCCACAAAAAAACAGCGGTCTGGTGTGGGATCTCCCGCTGCGCTTGTTTCATTGGTCGCTGGCGCTGTGTTTTGCCGGCGCCTGGTTGACTGCTGAAAGTGAAGTTTGGAAATTATGGCATATCAGTTTCGGGTATTCGATGGGGCTACTGGTAGGTTTTAGGCTGATCTGGGGTGTGCTCGGCACACGGTATGCCCGCTTCTCTGAGTTTGTCAAAGGACCATCCGCGGTAAAAGCCTATTTTCTCTCGCATCTGCGCGGACAGGCACAACAGCATGTCGGGCATAATCCCGCCGGTGCATTGGCGATCATCGCCATCTTATTCAGCACGATAATCATTGTTGTGAGCGGCTATCTCACTTATCAGGAGATCGGTGGTGAATGGTTGTCGGAAGTCCATGAAGTGATGGCGAGTCTGCTGATGGCGATCGTGGTCTTGCATATCGCAGCGGTTGTGGCGACCAGTGTGCTGCAGAAAGAAAACTTGGTACGTGCCATGCTGACTGGAAAAAAGCAGCTCGCTGATGGTGCAGCAATACAGCAGTCTAGACCAGTAGTTGCCTTGGTGTTGTTAGCAGCGCTGATGGCGGTGTGGTGGGGCGTGTTCAGATAGCGATTTCTTATAAAAAAGACCGTCGTTTGATACCACAGGGGAGTGAGCACAATATGCTGCTCACGCGGTACTTTTACTGCCATGCGCAAGATAAGTGAACCTTCATAGGCTTAGCTTGTCCATCCACCTCAGGATTCGATAATGAGGGATGTGATGAAACTATTTGCCGGCTTGTTGTTCCTTAGCACTTTTTTCTTTTCTTTGGCCTCGTCGGCAGCACAGCCTG
The DNA here is from genome assembly GCF_003955735.1 of Undibacterium parvum. NCBI lineage: Bacteria > Pseudomonadati > Pseudomonadota > Betaproteobacteria > Burkholderiales > Oxalobacteraceae > Neoundibacterium > Neoundibacterium parvum. The sequence continues at coordinate 2,682,297 of NZ_CP034464.1, forward strand.
AGGCCAACTATGATCTGCGCCGTAGCCTGCAATACGGAACGCACGATGGCGTTGCGCTGACCGGAGACTTGTATGTACCGAAGGCGGCCGGTGCTCATCCTGTGCTGGTAGCGGTACATGGTGGCGATTGGCAGTTTGCCGATGCGCAACTGTACCAGTATTGGGGGCCGTATCTGGCGCAGCGCGGTTATGCCGTGTTTGCGATCAATTATCGCCTGACTAAGGCAAACCAGAATTTGTATCCGGCCGCGCTCAATGATGTGCGCGCCGCTGTGCAATTTTTGCGCGAGCGTGGGGCTAGCATGCAGATAGACCCGAATCGTATTGGCCTGATGGGCGATTCGGCTGGTGCGCATCTGGCAGCCTTGGCCGCTTTAACAGCGGATCAAGCAGCATTTTCCGGCAGTTATGCCGATGATGTTTACGCCAGAGCCAGTAGCAAGGTCAAAGTCTGCGTCGGCATTTATGGGGTCTATGATATGGCTGCACAGTGGCAATACGATAGCGTGCATGATGCCAGCGATAATATTGCTCAGATGTTTCTCGGCACCAGCTTAGCCGATAACCGCCGCGTGTATTTCGACGCCTCGCCGCTGTCTTACGTCACGCGTGGCAATAATCAGACCGCCTTCTTTTTGGCCTGGGGTAGCAAGGACGATAGGGTCGATAGTGCCAGTCAGTCAGGCGCTTTTGCCAAGGCTCTTCAAACTTCCGGGTTTTCTGTGCAGTCGCAAGTCTTGCCGGGCGCCCCGCATTACTGGGCCTCGGACGAGATTAAGAGTGCGCATAGTTATCCAGGATTAATGGCGCCGCGTCTGCTCAAATTTTTACAAGAAAAGCTTTGATAGACTGAGGCGCAATCAAACTCTACTCAGGCGTAATCTCTAAATAATCGAGCTTACCGCCCTTATTGAAATTGATCTCGACTAGCAGCGTCGCGCCGCTGTACAGCGCACGGTAACGGTAGCGCCGGTCTTCTCCATAGACGCTACGTGATAGCAGTTGCAGGCGTAAGCTAATCCACCATTTGGGTCGGAAGCCCGCCTGTATATTGGGTATGCTGTTTTTATTTTGAATAGATGCGAGGCAGGATGTGAATCCAGTGAGAGCGATGCGCACCGCAGTGATAGGCATGCATGGAAAAATACAGAATGCAGCAGAGCGAAAAGAAACGGCAGCGGGGGAGCGCTGCCGTTTCTTTTACAAAAGAAGTTCAAACAATTTTCAGCTTAGTGCGCCCAGATGTAAGCAGTAGTACCTTGCAATTTGATGTCATTCAAAGCGGTAGAGCCGAAAGACGCAGTGCTATGACCCATCTTGATGCTGGCAACAGACATGTTCAACTCATGACCAGCAGCTACTGTGATTTGAGGAACCGCGATTTTAACGACATCGCCAGTTGGCATGAAAGCCGGCGCACCAGCACCACCGATAACGCCTAATACTGAGCCAGCACCTTGCGCTTCAGTGACGAAAGTCGCGTTGTTGATGATGTCGATAGTCGCAGCCAAAGAACCAGTGATAGAGATGTTGTTATGGCTGATAGAACCACCAGTAGCATCAGTGTCTGTGTAGACGAAAGAGCCGATGTTGATGTTCAGGTTAGCCGCGATAGACACACCGTCTTGACCGCTGACTTGGCTCAGGTCGGAATCATCAATAGTCGACATGGCAGATGCCGCCATTGCGAAAGACGACAAAGCTGCTGCGAGGGCGAGTTTCTTGAACAGTTTCATGTTAAATCTCCAGTGGTGAGTAAATTATTTTTATATGCGTTGAAACATGTGCGTTGACACTTAACGGAGCACTCGCTAGCTGATTATTTCAGCGTAGACGAGGCCCGGTAATACGGTACTTTTGAATGGGGTCAAGAGTGCTGCATCACGTAATAAAGATTAAAGGAATTGCTTTTTTTCTTACAGAATATATTTAGAATCTTTATTCGATTTTCAATGAAAAGCGTCTGATCTGAGGACATCTTTTGGTGGAAAAATACGCATCAATTGACGATATATTGATGCCTATTTTGCTATGAAAAATATAATCTTTGTGCACACTGTCATCACAGTGAAATTTCAGTCTGAAGAGCTGCGAGTAAAAAAACAACGGATGAAAAATAGCACGCGACGGAAGTTTCTCACCGGAATTTATATGGAAAAAATTCGAGAGAAAGTTCATCAGATACGCCCCAAATCTGCAGTGCTTAGGTGGCAGAGTTGAGTAAATGTTAGAGTGACGCATATTTTCAACATTGATCGCAAGGATATTCCCGGCATGACCCAGCACATTATCCAAAACCCAGAATTTCAGGCTTTACTCAAGCATGTGATGGAAGAAAAAATCCCATTTTGTCAGCTGCTGGGAATTAAGCTGAGTAGCTTTGACCCTGATAATCCGCAGATTAGTATCGATATGCGCGAACAATTGTTGGGTAATTTTTCCAAGGGCATGTTGCATGGTGGCGTGATCGCCTCGGTGCTCGATAGCATGGCTGGTTTTGCGATCTTGCTCAAGATGGCGCAGCATAGTCCTAAGGACGATGCGATGTCGCAGCTGAAGGAATTTTCACGCATGAGTACCATCGATCTGCGCATTGATTATTTACAACCAGGATTGGGCAAGAGCTTTACCGCCAGCGCTGAAGTGACGCGTCTGGGCAAGCGCATCGCCAATGTGCTGATGACGCTCAAAAATGAGAAAAATGACTTGATCGCCACTGGCGCGGCAGCCTTTATGTTGCACGAGAAAGCCTAATCCTATGCCTAATACCAACCCTAACAATACTGCTGGCTTCGCGTTTGATAACAGCTATGCGCGTGAACTGGCTGGCCTGTACGCACCGTGGCAAGCGGCGCAGGTGCCGCAGCCGAACGTGCGCAAATTGAATCAGACTCTGGCTGCGCAACTCGGGCTTGATGTCGCGCTTTTAGATGGCGAGCTCGGTGCCGCGATCTTCTCCGGTAATCTGGCTCCGGCTGGCGCCACGCCTTTGGCGCAGGCGTATTCCGGGCATCAGTTCGGACGATTTTCTGGGCAGTTGGGGGATGGACGTGCGCTCTTGTTGGGCGAAGTGATTGATATGCTAGGACAGCGCCGCGACATCGCCTTTAAAGGTTCTGGAGCTACCCCCTTCTCGCGTGGTGGTGATGGCAAGGCCACGCTGGCACCGATGCTGCGTGAGTACTTGATCAGTGAAGCCATGTATGCCTTGGGCATACCGAGCACCAGAGCACTGGCCGTGGTCAGTACTGGCGAGGCGGTCGTACGCGAAACCGTGTTGCCCGGTGCGGTGCTGACCCGCGTCGCCAGCAGTCATCTGCGGGTAGGGACATTTCAGTTTGTGGCAGCACAAGATGATGAGATCGCACTGCGTCAACTGGCCGACTATGCGATAGCGCGCCACGATGCCGCATTGGCCGATCACGAAAATCCCTATTTGAGTTTTCTACAAGCCGTCAGTGAACGGCAAGCTGCTTTGTTGGCTCAGTGGATGCTGGTCGGCTTTATTCACGGCGTGATGAATACTGACAATATGACGATCTCGGGCGAGACTATCGACTACGGTCCTTGCGCCTTCATGGATAGTTACGACCCCAACACCGTATTCAGTTCTATCGACAGACAAGGTCGCTACGCGTATGGCAATCAGCCACAGATCGCGCAATGGAATCTGGCACGTCTGGCCGAAACTTTATTGACGCTGATCGATCCAGACCCGGAACGCGCCGTGCTGCTAGCGACTGCGGTGTTAGATAGTTTTCCGCAACGCTATCAGGCGCATTGGTTGACGGGTATGCGGGATAAGCTGGGTTGGGTAGGTGAGCAGCCGGGTGATATGGAATTGGCCAAAGATTTTCTGACGAGTATGGAAGGGCAGGACGTCGATTTTACGCTGGCGTTTCGCGCTCTGGCGGAGCTGCTAGCGTCACCAGCTAACCAAGCTGCTAGCGGCTTGCACGCTTTGTATCAGGACAGCGCAAAGCTCGATCGCTGGTTGCCACTGTGGCGCCAACGTGTGCTGAACCAGGCACAGGTGCCGGAAGCTTTAGCCCAGCGCGCCAGCGCGATGCGTGCCGTTAATCCTGCCTATATTCCGCGCAATCATCTGGTCGAACAAGCTTTGAATGCCGCGCTGCAAGGTGATTTTGAAGCCTTCGAACAATTGCTAGAGGTGCTGCAAAACCCGTATCAAGAAAGGGCGGAGTGGGCCTCGTATGCCGAGCCAGGGCCGGCCAGCGCGGCAGCATGTTACCGTACCTTTTGCGGTACCTGAGGCCAGTTGAGGCGCCCGGTGTTTTTAATGAGCCTGCTGTGACGCGCATATTCCATGCGCCTTCCCAGCCTGCCTGCCCGCAGAACCGCATGGGATATGCGTGAGCGCAGTGTGCCATAGAATTATTTAGGGCGTTTTTTAGTGAATCTTTTTTGAGGGCGTAAGCATGCTACTTTATGGCAGTACCGACTCCGGTCACTCCTACAAAATCCGTGCGTTTTTATTGCTCACGGCAAGCCCACACGCATATCAGTGGATAGATCTGGCTCTGCCTCAGTCACACAGATTGGCGGCCTTTGTGGCGGCCAGTAAATTTGGCGAGGTGCCGGTATTGCTCGATCAAGGGCAAGCTATGTGCCAGTCGAATGCGATTCTGATGTATCTGGCGCAGCGCGTCGGCAAACTGGCAGGCGCTGAAACGGAATGGCAGGGCGTGCTTGAATGGCTCTCATGGGAAAGCAATCGCATAGGATTTAGCCTGCCCAATCTGCGTTATGCGCTACGCTGGAGCGCGCAACCGCCCGAGGTTCTGCATTACCTGCGGCAGCGCGTGCTGGCCGATCTGGCCAGGCTGGATGCGGCCGTCTCTGCGCAGGATTTCTTGCTGCCGTCCGGTCCCAGTATTGCCGACCTCAGTTGTTCTGCGTATTTGTTTTGGTTAGATCAAGTCGGGATAGACGAAAGCGCCTACCCGCATCTGCAGCGCTGGCTGGCGCGTCTGCGCGCACTACCGCACTGGCAGCATCCGGATCTGGCGATGCAAGCTGTCGCGCCAGATACTTCCCTTGCCAGAGATGAGTAGATCTAGCGGCTGCGGCCAATCAGGATTTTTTTGATGCAAGGCCCAGCGCGCATATTCCATGCGCCTCGCCAGCCTGCCTGCCCGCAAAGCCGCATGGAATATGCGCGAGCGGGCAGGGGTGTTTTTTATTACACTAACTTGTTACTGTTCAGCCAGCGATGAAAACTCCCTCGCCCGCTAGCGGGAGAGGGCCGGGGGCGGAACAGGGAATTTGGATAGCATGCCATCCACCTGTGTAGCAATATTCGCTTATATGCGAATATGCGCACTGCAAGGGAGGACGATTGAGCAAGGCTTGTCTTCAAATAGCTGATGCGCTTAGCAATATGAAAAATCAAACATTGTGCAAATTTGAACTACCCTCACCCCAACCCTTGTCCCGCGAGCGGGAGAAGGGCTTTGTATAGCAGGCTGAACAGTTACCTAACTTGCTGACACTAGCGATTTACTTGGCAACGCCCAAATGCTGGAGGAAGAAGCTTTCGTATTTCTTGTGGCGACCCTTGGCTTTGACGACGCCATCGAGGCCATGTTCGCCGTCTGGATCTAGGAACAGATCGACTAGACCTTCCTTGCCGTTCTCCAATAAGGCACGATACACGTTGACGGTATCCTGATACAGCACATTCGGATCTTGCATACCATGTACCAGCATCAGTGGTTTTTTTAGTCCTGTGGTGAGCGGTAATAAGGAGTAGCGGCGCAGCGTGGGTTTGCTGCGTTCGGTCTTGCCTATGGTGCGGCCGCTGTACCAGCTATTATAGTTTTCCCATTCGGTGGGGCCGGCTCCGGCGATGCCAGCGGCAAAAGTGTCGGGGCTGGTGTACATGGTGTATTGGGTTTGGAAGCCACCGAAACTCCATCCTGTTAAACCTATGCGCTGGGCATCGACGCCTAGATTTTTTTGCATATAACTGGCCAGGTCTTGCAGGTCTTCGGTTTGTGGTTTGCCGACTTGTTCCCAGTTGGCGTCACTGAATTTTCGCCCGTAATTGGAGTGTCCGCGCGGATCGACGGCAACCATCACATAACCATGTTTGGCCGCCATATACATGCCGAATAAATAGGCAGTCGCTTGAAAACTGTCGGTCTCGACGATATGCCTGTCATTGAGCGGGCCACCGTAGGTGTACACCACCGCAGGGCGCAGATCGCTGGCTTGCCAGTTGGCCGGTTTGAAGACATACGCCTCGATCGCATCACCGTGCCGGTTCGCATAGCTAAACCGGGCGGGGCGTAAGAGGTCAATATTTTTCCATTGCGGGTCGTGGCTATCGGTCAGCACACTGCGGGCACGCGTATCGAGCTTGATTAATTGCAGCTCAGGGCGCTTAGACCATTGGCCTGCAACACTGACCAATTGTTGGCCGTTCTCTGCCATCGCGCTGTTGCGATGAAAGTCGCCAGCCTGACCAAGCGCCGTCATACTGCCATCGGCTAGCTTGACGCTATACGCATTCATGGCGGCAAAATCGTCGCGATTGGCCAGCACCAACATGGTTTTGCTGTCTGGGCTAAAACCTATGATGTGATGCGCCTCAAAATTGCCCTTGAGTAGAGCTTGTGCCTTGCCCTTGCCGTCTTTAGCGTCGCTATCGATCAGGTAGGGTTGGCGGTAGCCGTTCTGATCCAGAATGGCAATGAGGCTCTTGCCATCCGGTGTAAAGCGCGGTGCGATGACATTGACCACCTCGTGGCCGACATCGCCGCGTTGCTCAAACACTAGCGTCGGTTTGAGGTTTTCATCGGCTTTGCCTACATAGATGCGCAGCAATTGCTTCTCACGTTCCCAGGTTGAAAAGGTATACCGGCTGGCGTCCTTGGCCCAGCTTACTTTACTCATTTCAAACCAGACATCGCCGCCTTCATTGCTAAACACAGGCGGAGCTTGCAATTTTGGATCTGCATTATTCTCGCTGACGCGGCGTATGTAGAGCGCACTGGCAAGTACTTTGCGTTTGTCATCCGAGACTTCGCGCGGCACTTTTTTAGCGCTGGCAAAACGTTCGCTGTAATTCATGATTTCGACCTGGCGCTCCGCCGCTGGTGCGGGTTTGCCAGCTTCTGGCACCGCGTCTGGGGCTTCCGCGCTGATCGCCATCCAGCGCCGGTCTTCGCTTAAGACGGTTTCTTTGATGCTGTATTTTTTATCGGCGTCGTCCGGATGGATTAATTCGCGGTTGAGTTGACGCAAATCACCATTCTCAAAATTGGCGCTATAAATGCGCTTGTCGTCCATGTACAAATAGCCTTGATCTTCGGCGCTATAGCCGATCAGGCGTTCAGCTTTATCGGTCTGAGTTAGGCGCGCTATCTTGCCAGTGGCTGCTTGCAGACGGAATAGATCACCACGGTATTGGAAGATCAGTTCATTGGCCTTTTTTGCCCATGCCAGGTTCTCGACGCCGGGATAGAGATCGCTGGCTTTGAGCCTTTCTTTGACGAGTTTCTTTTTCAGTTCGTCGCGCAATTCCCAGATTTCCTTGGCCTTATCGTCTTCTGAACTCTTGTCGGCTTTCTCGTCTTTTTTATCTGCATCCGCTTTGCCGGCCTCGGCTTTATTGGTTTTTCCTAAGGCTGCCATGGCGATTTTTTCTTTGGCGGCATCGGCCGCGAGCATGGCTTTTTTGGTGGCGTCTTTGGTTTTTTTATCTGCCAGTTCTTGTTTGATGCCCGCTAATGCGGCGGTTTCCCAGAGACTCAGATCGACTTTCTCTCCGCGCAAATAGGCAGCGTGGGCTTCGGCCTTGGCTTGCCGCTCGCTTTCTTCTTGTTCTTTTTGGAGAGCCTTTTTATCGAAGCGCAGCCAGTCCTCTGGGGCATCGTAGCTTTTCATGAGGGTAGGCGAAGTGATGCGGCTCGTGCTGCCTGTGAGCGTGTCGTGCAGGTAAAGGTCGGAACCATTTTCACCGAAAGGATTCCACAAATACGCCAGATAACGGCCATCTGCGCTAAAGTGCAACTGACTCGCGGCCTGGCCTGCATAGCTTTTGGCGCGGTAGACCTGCTCTAGTGTCAATTCACTAGCAGTAGCGCTGACAACCGAGGCCGTACTTTGATTATTCGCGGCCAATGCTAAGCTGCTAGAAAACGCCAATGCGATGCTAAGGCTGAGTAGTTTGGGTAACATGCGGTCCTATCGTTTTTTTAGTGGAAATGTAGTCTGCGCCTTCGACTAGCAAGAGAGGCAAACAGTTCCCTGGTCACTAAATCAGATTCAGCACAGGCAAACTAAAGTTTGTGCCGACAAATCAGACCACCCACTGACCATCGCGATACACCACTTCATCGTCCAGCAAGACCGTTTCGGTGACGGCGAAGACGTCGACGTGGTGTTTGCCGTCGCCGCGTTTAAAATTCGGTTTCCCGTAGATGCCGTGTTTGGCGCCCAGCGATAAGTGGATGCCGCACATGCGCTCGTAAGTGCCGATGTCGCTCACGGTGCGGTCTTTGGTAAACGAGCGGTTCATGCCAAAGCCAAGTTCGCGCACCCAGACCACGCCGCCTTCATCGGCGCGAATATTCGCCAGTACCTGATCGAATTCCGGTGTCGAGTCTAGTGCTGCTATCACCTGGCCTTGTTCCACTACCAGCGTGATCGGCTGAGCTGGTTGATTAACGCTAAAAGTGGTGTCGCCGAAGATGAAGATGCGGACCCGGCCACTGACCGCTTGCAGATCTTTGGCTTCGGTAAATACTTCACCGATAGGGAACTGACCGCCGACGTTTTTCATTTCGCTATAGTCGCCGATATTCAGTTTGGCCGATTCAAACGGCGAGGCGAAGATTAACTTCTCACCTCCGCTATCGACCACGCCATGGCTGGCGGCATCGATCTTTTGTTTTAGCGCATTGCCGACGCCTCGGTAGTAGGCAGGGTCGTAAGCCAGCGCATCGATGTAGTACAACACTTGCTCGCCAGGCATACGCCCTAGATGCGGATGCTCGATGACCTTGAGCTCACGCTTGAACAGCTCGACCCGGATACGGAAGGCGTCCATACGAAAATTGGTACTTTGTATCAGTACCACCAGATCGGAGGCGACTAGCGGAGCCAGCATTGCCAATACCGCTTCCGGCGTGCTGGTGTCAAAGTCTATGAACTGCGCCTTAGGCAAGGCGCGACGATATGCCGCAGTCAAAGCTAGAGCCAACTCACAGCGGGTATCGAACACCACCACGGCAGCGTGGCTGTCATCATGCTTAAATGCAAAGCTCAAAATATCGCTGATATGGCGTGCTGCGGTTGCGATGCTAGCGGCTTGTTGAGCGCTAGGCTCCGTGTTGGTGGCGTGTGTCATAGGGGAATGCAATAGAGAATCGGACGTTTGAAAGTGTCGTTATTAAGCGCGACTGCAAACTAATTCGCCATTTTATAGAAGTGTCGCTTGATGCGCACTGTTTGAGCGCTATTACTGAATTTTAGTTTGTGATAGCGCAAATCGCGTGTGCACATTTTTAGCCTGAATGGCAATAGTGTGCGGCTAGGATTTGCGCCAAATAATCTTATAGATTGTGGCGCGCGACTAAACGTAAACGGTGGAAAACTTGAGCGCTCTATTTAATGCTTGCTCCAACGCGATTTTTGCCAACTTCCTAATCTGTGATGCGATGCCAAGGGCTGTGAATTGATGTGCGCATTGATACGGGCTAGGCATCGTCCGGCGTAGCTTGCCAGACTTCTTAGCCCATAAGGATAGCGGTTTTTGTCGGATATAGTGCGCAGAGTATTCATGATGCATGGCTTGTTTAGTTGGATGAGATGCCATTATAGGTGTTAATATTTGCACTGAATATGTGGTAATTTGCAGTTTTTATTTGCGGAAACGCACAGTTAGAGTGAGCCTATGTCGGTAAAAATTTCTGACGATAAAATTCCCTATGCTAGCCGTATCGATTGGGATGATTTGCGCTATGTATTGGCATTGGCGCGTAGCGGCTCACTCTCGGCAGCCGCAAGAAGCTTGAGGGTGACGCATACCACGGTATTGCGTCGGCTTGATGTGATCGAAGAACGTTTGCAGGTGCGTTTGTTTGAGCGCCTGCGTAGTGGCTACCAAGCCACTGCCGCTGGCGAAACCTTAAGACTAAGTGCCGAGCAGTGCGAGCCGCTAGTGGCGCAGGCTGAACGACATATTATGGGCGGCGATACGCGGCTAACTGGTAACTTGCGCGTTAGTACAGCACATGTATTGGCGCTGCATTTGTTGCCGTCAGCTTTGGCTTTGTTTCATGCTGAACACGCAAAAATCGTGGTGGAAGTAAGGGCCAGCCGAGAACGCGTCGATCTGGCACGGCGAGAGGCCGATATTGCCTTGCGTATGACCAGGGAAGTGCCAGATACTTTAGTCGGACGGCAACTAGGGCAAATACGGGTAAGGGTCTACGGCTGGCATCAGGACCCGCGTATCCTGGCTCTGCGCGGACATGCATTGCCTGATATGGCCGGTTTACTTAGTGATTTTCCATGGATAGGATTTGATGGGCAGGACAGAATTTATGATCGGTGGATAGATGCGCATGTCGCGCTGAGTGCTATCGTGGCGCGTGCCGATCATTTTCCTAGTGCGCTGGCATTACTAAGAGCCGGATTAGGACTGACAATATTGCCAGAATTTGTCGCGCTTGATACGCCGGGCCTGGTCGCTTTATCCGCGCCTATCGAGGCCTTGCAGACACCTCTTTGGATACTTACCCACGCCGATTTACGCAATACCGCGCGAGTGCGCGCCTTCATGCAGACGGTAGGAAACGGCTTAGAAAAAACTCTGGCTGCGATTTTGTAGCGGCTGTCTACACTGGAAATTGATAGCGCTTAAGTAATCTGAAGTCTGCCCCTGGTTCATCTTCACAAAATAGTGCGATGCCCTTGATGCACATGCTTTCAGTGATCTGAAAGTGTTTGACCGCGGCATCGCGCAAAATGTTGGTATGCGTCTCATCGCAGTAAGTCATGGTGTCGCTGAGGGTGAGATGGAAGCGATATTCTTCTTCAGTATACGGATAACCCCAGCGCTGCATCAATTCTTGCTGGCGCAAACTGAGTGCCTGACTATTGCGTCTGGCCATTTCCGTGTTATTCAGTGGTGCACTCAATTCTGCAAACTGGCGCACGCAGCGCATCGCTAGGGCATCGAGCGATGGGCATTCGCAATTCGGGCGTAAACTCAGAAAACTCCCCATCCATAAGACTTGCGGTGAGGGGACGATGATAGGGCGTTGCTGGCTGCAAAAGCTGCTCAATTTTTCTTCTAAAACGGCGAGCGTATAACCCTGAGCGAGACGAAATGGTGCTTTTAAGGTGGCATGAAAACCATAGCGACGTGCATCGCGGGTGTAATGATGGAGCAATTCTTTGCTCAGACCCGCGATAGGGACTTGTGCCAGCGCGCGCGAAGAGGCGCTATCCCGTCCTAACCATAGACTACCTGCCAGCCACCATTGGCTACCGGTTTCAGGTGCAAAATACAGCGCATAACGTGCCATGTTTAAGTCTTCCTTAAAGGAAAGAATATTGCACTATTTTCTGTTAGCGATTGTTAGCGAGATAGATTAAAGCCAAGAAGGTGTGATACTGTGAATTGTTATACTTCCTCTATCTTGTCTTTGTTTGTCTATGAAATCAAGCATCAATCACTTATTTATTAAAAACGCACGTATTATCACTGCCGATGCGCTCGCCTATGGATCGCTAATGGTGCAAGATGGCCTGATCGCTGAGTTTGGCAGCATCGCAAGTTCGCCTGATCTAAGTATAGAGGACTGGCAAGGCGACTACCTGCTTCCAGGTTTGGTTGAGTTGCACACAGACAATCTCGAAAAACATTTGATGCCGCGCCCCAAGGTGAATTGGCCAGTATTGCCCGCTATCTTGGCGCATGATGCCGAGATCGCAGCTGCCGGTATCACCACCGTGCTCGATGCGATTGCGGTAGGTGATCTGGATGCCAACAGCGTGCGTATGCAGACACTCAGCAGTTGCACCCAGGGTTTGCAAGAGGCCGCCGATGCGTCTTTATTGCGCGTCGAGCATTTTTTGCACATGCGTTTGGAATTGGCCGAGCCAGACTTAATCGATATGTTTAAGCCATTCTTGCATGATGAGCGTGTGAAGTTGGTGTCTCTCATGGACCATACTCCCGGGCAGCGTCAGTGGACTGATCTGCATCATTATCGCGTGTATGTCGGCGGCAAGCGCGGCTGGAGTGAAGAGAAAGTCGATTCCATGCTAGAGCATATGCGGGAACGCCAGCAGTTACATGCCGCCGAGAATCGCCAAAGAGTGGTACAGCTGTGTGCCGAGCGCGCTCATCCTATTTGCCTGGCGACGCATGATGACACTACTCTGGAACACGTCAGTGAGGGCGTGGCCGACGGCGTCAGTGTTGCTGAATTCCCGACCACGCTGGCGGCAGCGCAGGCGGCCCGTGCGCATGGTTGGAGCATTATCATGGGCGCGCCGAATCGTGTTCGTGGCGGCTCGCATTCCGGCAATGTGGCCGCTAGTACTTTGGCACGTGCCGGTTTGCTCGATGTGCTGTCTTCTGATTACGTCCCCGCCAGTTTATTGCATGCGGCATTTTTGTTGCAGCAGGATGGTTTTAGTCTACCGCAAGCAATCGCCACCGTAACCCGCAATCCGGCCCGACTCATAGGCCTGCACGATAGAGGTGAAATCGCGCTGGGCTTAAAGGCTGACTTCATCCGGGTACGCATGCATGGACAGATACCGGTGGTCATGGGTGTCTGGAAGGCGGGCCAGAAGATCGCCTAAGCGAAAAAAAATGATAGCAAAACTAAAAAGCCCAAACCTGAATACGGTCTGGGCTTTTTTTGATACAAATTAATGCGTGCTAGTTAATATTTAAGATGCCGCGTAGCTGATCCATCGCTACTCCATTCAGGCGCAATTCGCGGTTGGAATCGAGACGGGCGCGGCCTCCTAGCATGACGTTGCTATCACGCTCTACATACACCCTGTCATTGCGCCACAGCGGGATTAACTCATCTGGCATTTTGGCGAAACTTAATACCCGTGCATCTGCCTTGGTTTCGATTTTGTAGGCGGTATCGCTAACGCTGGTACATCCGTAGCTACTATTTGCGACATATCTGTCGACTGCAGTATCGTTGGCTACCACTTTGCAACGATAAATGCGCGCTTGTTTTTCGCTTGGATTGAACGCGACCCGATATCTACTGAGTGGATAAAAACTCACGGTGCCGGTTTTCCCGCCACTGGTATCGAGTATCGGATCGGCGGCAGTACCTAGTGTTATGGTTTTAAAATGCAAGCTATTTCTGCCGCCTATATACACGCCATCGGTCAAGGCACTTAGTGGGTAGCTGCTGATCATGTCATCTAAAGTAGTGGCCAATACCTGAGTACCGGTTGGCGCACCTAGTAGCATTTTATCTTCGCTTAAACTGCTATACGATAGTGGGTTTTCGATCTCGCTTGTAACATGGTAAAACAGCTTGGAGCCAGCGACGAATGCTACATCTAAGCCCGCAGTTGCTGGATCGGCACCCCAGAATTTGTAGCTGCCATAATTCACATCTGCGTACGGAAATTTCCTAATTTCAGTGATCACATCTTTAATGTTTTTACCGCTAATATCTTTTACAGTGCGTACTGTTTTGCTTTTAAGTGCATCGCAGTAAGTTGAGAAATTTTCACCCGCGGCATTTCTGACTGTCGCGGTATTTTTGAAATCTGCTGGACATGCAAACCATGCTGTACCGGTAAAATACACTTCGCTGCGCCCCCAGTCGTTACCGCTAGATTTCTTGATGTCCTTTATCATTTGATAGCGTTGATCGGTATAAAAATACCTGCCTGTGGTCGCTGCGTCTTTGATATCGTCATCGGTCACCACAAATTGCCGCACAAAATAACTGATCTTGCCTAGGCTGTTGGCGTAACTGAACCAGCGTACACTGGCGCCCGCTGTGAGTGCGCTCACATCAAGCTTGTCTTCGCTGTGATTTTTATCGTCTTCCAAAGCATCTTTCAGACTATCTTTGTCGATATGTGTGAGTTCTTTTATCTCCGCTACTGCAGCTGCCAGATCTGCCAGCGACAGTTTTCCACTCTTGAGTTTTTCCTGCAAAGACGCGAGCAGTTCCAATAAGCGTTTATTCAACAAAGCTTCTACTTGCGCCTTGCTGAGACTACTGTCGCTGTCCATCAGCGTTTTTAAATCGTCCAGATGCGCTTGTTTTATTTTGACCAATACGCGCCCCGCATCAGCCGCTTTCAGCGAGTCGTCATCCGTTTTTCCGACGATATTGTCTAGAGGCGAGCCGCTCAGTTTGAGCTGTTCTTTGACCGCTGCCACCGCAGCATCTACGCCGGCGCTAGGATTTTGCAGCAGATAGGTTTGCACCATGGTCGTCAAAGGGCTGATATAGCCAGTTTTGCCGGCGGGCGCACTCAGGGTGTAAGCCGTGCCTACCGTGCCTGTGGGATTGTCGGCATCTACTGCATCGGCGGGGATCTCGACTAGGATAGGAAATTTTGTGCCATCTGTGCCCACGGGCACCAGTATAGTTGCCTTACCATTTGCGTCCGATTTGGCCGAGGTCGGCTCGTTGGTATCGCATTTTCCATTAAGATTAATGTCTAAACAGGCGATGGCACCCTTGATGAGACCGTCATTGATAATGGTATCGTAACTGATGCCGCTAGGTGTAGGCGTGACGCTTGGCGTATCGTAGCTAGAACCACTACCGCAAGCGATTAAACTGAGGGACAGGGCGAGCGCGGTCGCGCTGCCTAGTGGGGGCAATTGATGCTTCATAGTGGCTCCTATTAGATGAGCAAACTAGTGCACAATTGTATTAACTATATTCTGTGACGCTGCTTGCTGAAAGTTGAGTGTAGGTCAGAGATTGAAAATTCACAAAGAATAAATGTCACTTATAGGTATTTTTTTGTCAGTTAATTTGTGCTCGATTTTAAATCTATAACAGGAGGGGAAAACAGTTTCCTCCTCCTCTCGCTTGAATTTGGCAGTTTAAAATTTTTAACTCAGCCATCTAGGCAAATGCGTGTGATCAGGGTGCCCAATACAGTTTCGGCATTCTCATTTTCTACCTGGCAAGTGCCGGCATTTTCGTGCCCGCCGCCACCGTATTCCAGCATCAATGGGCCGATATTGGTTTTGGATGTGCGATTGAGTATGGATTTGCCGGTAGCAAAGACGGTGTTCTGATTTTTCAGACCCCACAACACGTGGATAGAGATATTTGTGTCTGGGAATATGGCGTAGATCAGGAAGCGGTTGCCAGCGTAAATAATCTCTTCCTTACGTAAATCCAGTACCACCAGATTTTTGTGAACTGTGGCGCAGCGCAGGATTTGTTCTTTGCATTTCGCCTCGTGTTCAAAGTACAGATCGACCCTTTCTTTGACATCGGGGATCTGCATGATCTCATCTATGCCGTGATTTTTACAAAAATCAATCAGATCCATCATCAGGTTGTAATTCGAAATTCTAAATTCGCGGAAACGCCCCAGGCCGGTTCTGGCATCCATCAGAAAATTCAATAAATCCCAGCGCTGCGGATTGAGTACTTCATCACGGTTAAATTGGGCGGAATCGCCTTTGTCGACTGCCGCCATCATCTCATCCCAAGAGGCCGGGAAGGCTTTGAGGCCGCCGTAATAGTTGTAGACGACTCTGGCCGCCGATGGCACATCCGGTTGTATCACATGGTTGGTCCGTGTTTCACTATTGCGCAGGGTCTCGGATAGATGATGATCGAAGGCTAGATGCACCCCTTCTACATACGGTAGATTGGTAGAAATATCGTTTTCTGTGACGGTAATTTTCCCATCTTGCATGTCTTTAGGATGAACGAACTGTATGTCGTCGATCAGATCTAGATGCTTGAGCAAGACGGCGCAGACTAGGCCGTCAAAATCGCTGCGTGTGATGAGACGGAATTTTCTTGCGTGTATAGACATCATTGCCCCCGGGTGGTTGATGATACTTAGTCAGCGATATTATTCAGCGATTTTATTCAGCAATTTTATTCAGTAATACTTGGTCAGCGATACTTGCTCAGCCTTATTAATCGGCGCGTTTGGGATGGTGTTTTTTTGCGGGTGTTGTCGCAAAACTCACTGTAGCCATTTTTTTGGGGAATGTCTATGAGTGCTTGTTGCAGGAGCGTCTGTATTTGCGCAGGTTTGCCCAAAAGCAAAATGTTGATGATAAAATGCCATGAAAATTCGCATCCTTGTTTAATCGCCGTCTGGCAAATTTAGCTAAAAAAACGCAATGAAAAAATTACTCTGTAGCACAACACTCTTGGTGCTTTCCAGTCAGGCGATGGCAGTCGACACAGGATGCACGCAAATCCTCAAGGACAGTGAACGTTTGGCTTGCTATGACCAGGCCAGCGGCAGGACTGCTCCGATAGCGATTTTGCCACCGGATCAGGCGAGTGAAAAAAATGCCAGCGAGGCTAGCCAAGCAGCGGCTAAACAAGCGCAATACGAAAAAATTCGTCAAGAGCGCATAGGTTCGAATATGGTCGATCGTTGGGAGCTCGATTCCAGCAAATCAACCGGGAGCTTTTTGCCACGCGCCTATAAACCCATGTATGTGTTGCCGGTGACCTATACCAGTGAAATTAATAATAACCCTAGTTCGCCTTCGCCGAATCACACTTCTAAGAATACCGGCGCGCCTTTGAATCCGCTGGAAGCGAAATTCCAGATCAGTTTGAAAGCCAAGCTGTGGGAAAATCCTCTGGGCCTGGATGCCAATCTGTGGGCCGGTTATACCCAGTCTTCGCGTTGGCAGGTGTACACGCCAGCTTTGTCGCGACCTTTCCGCGAAACTAATTATGAGCCAGAAGTGATGGCAGTGTTTCATACGCCATATGAAATTTTCGGTTGGCAAGGCCGCATCGCTGGCGTGAGTCTGACCCATCAATCGAATGGCCGGGCGCAACCTTTGTCGCGTAGCTGGAACCGCGTGATTGCTGAAATCGGTATGGAAAAAGGCGACTGGAGTCTGAGTCTGCGTCCCTGGTGGCGCATTAAAGAAGCTGCCGCGGATGATGATAATCCTGGCATAGAGAATTACCTAGGACGCGGCGAACTCTTAATCACGCGTGTGATGGGACATCATGTGTTCACTTTACGCGGCCGCCATAGTCTTAAGGGCGGTGCCGAGTCGCGTGGCTCAGCACAGCTCGACTGGGCTTTTCCGATCGGTAGCGGGGTGCATGGCTACTTGCAATTGTTTACTGGTTATGGCGAAAGTATGATCGATTACAACGTCAAACAAACCAAGTTAGGCGTCGGAATCTCTCTGGTCGAGTGGCGCTAAAACAGGTTTCGTTAGACTTGATTAGCTAAGCGAGAAAATAACAAAAGCCTCCTGCTGCCATGCATCAGGAGGTATTTTTTTTAAGGGCACCGCCAGCACGCATAGCCCATGCGGTCTGCAGGCCGGCATGCCCGCAAACCCGCATGGGATATGCGCGCTGGGCCTATGCCCATTTATTTTCCGTGGGATTTTACGACGGTGACGGTGCATTCGGCTTCCGCCACGACTTGTGCCGAGACACTGCCCAGATAGCGCCGTATGCTAGAGCTGCCGCGTGAACCGATGATGATGTGATCGACATTATTATTTTGTGCATAGTCGATGATGGCCGCGGCCGGATCGTGGGCCTCGAGCACGTGGAAGGTGATTTTATCGGGACTGATATTGAGCGGCCTGGCCCAATGCTTGAGCTCTACCAATTGTTTGACGTGCACATTTTGCCCTTGCTGCACGATGCTGTCGTCCATCCCTATGCGACTGGTTTTGCGTATCGTCAGGCAGGCCAAGCGTGCGCCCGGTTCGGTTTGCAACATACGGCGGGTGATGGAACGCAGTTTGTCGGCCAAAGCCGTGGAGCCATTGGTCAGATCGAGCGCGGCCACGATGATGGGCGCTTGCGATAATTGTTCAGAGACACTGTGCTGCAAAACAGGCTCAGAACCTGCTGCATGAAAGCGCCTTTTTATGACTGCCAGATAGCCATCCTGCGCGATTTTTTCGGCGCGTGCGGTGAGCTGGATCTGCCCGGGATTTTGCAGCATAAATGCCAGTTGGGCCGCGGTATCGAAGCGTGCGCCAGACTCTACCTCCAGGCAGCGCAAGATCACTTCTTGCAGCCATTTCGGGATGGCAGGATTGTGGCTGCGCGGCGGGATCGGATCGCGATACAGGCGCTTCTTTAATCCTGACACCGAGGTTGGGTGGCCATAAGGGCGCTCGCCAGTGGCCAGGTGATACAGCAAGACTCCGAGCGAAAACAAGTCGCTACGCGGTTCATTGCGCACCCCCAAGACTTGCTCGGGGGAGATATAGGGGCCGGTACCCATAGGCAGGCGGAATTCTTCATCGAGTAAATCGGGCAGCTTGTCATGTCGCGACAGCCCAAAATCGATCAGCACCGCGTTGCCGTCAGGGCGGAACATGATGTTACTGGGCTTGATGTCGAGATGGATCACGTGCTGTCTATGCAAATCTTGCAAGGCATGGGCGATCTTGATGCCGGTGCTGACCACTTCTTCTATCGGCAAGGGCGCTGCATCGAAACGACTGCGTAGCGAAACCCCGGCAATCTGCTCCATCACGATATACGCTTGGGCATCAAAATCACCCGCGCCAAAGTAGCGCGGCACATGCGGGCCCTTGAGCTTGGGCATGATCATCTGTTCCACTTCAAAGGCCACGATCGCGGTCGGGTCTTCGGTAGAGAACAGCAAGGGCACCTTCATGATCAGTGGTGGCAGTGCAACGTCACCTTCTGTTTGGTGACGGTTTTTTAAGTCGGTAACACTCCACAGCGCCGCCATGCCGCCAGTGTGAAGTTTCTCTTCTAAACGGTAACCGTCAAATTCCATACCGGCTTGTAAGCTGCGATGGCTGGACGGGCTCAACTTAGTCTCCCGAGATTAGACGTTGGCCTAAGCTGGCTGGTAGGCCGGCCGCGATAATTTTTTCGGCTGCTGCCTCGGTATCGTAAGGAATTCTATAGTAGGTCAGCTCCAGCGTGACGCTGTCAAAGGTGGCGTAACAGGCTGCCGGATTGCCATCGCGCGGTTGTCCTACTGAGCCCGGTATTACCAGCCAGCGTCTTTGCTTGCTGAGCGGAATGCTGTTTTCCGGAGTCGGTAAAAATTCACCGGTCTTGCCAGTGAGCGTCATGTGATACAAGGTGGGCAGATGGACGTGGCCGCAGAAGGTGATGTGCGCCTTGGTTGCATGCATGCTGCGGGTGGCTTCCATCGTGCCTTCTACATATTCCCATTTTTCTGGTGCCCAGGCATTGGCGTGCACCATCAGGAGTTCCTGGATTTCGATGCGATAAGGGAGATTGCGAATGAAGTTCAGATGGGTTTCGCTGAGCTGGGCGCGGGTCCACTCTACCACTTGAAAAGCAATCGGGTTCATGCCTTTGCGTTCTTCCTGTATCAGCGCAATATCATGATTGCCCATCAAGACATAGGCACCGCGGCTGGCATACTCCATCACGGTATCGAGCACCCAGACCGGATCGGCACCATAGCCGACCAGATCACCCAGAAACGCGTACTGGCTGACATTTTGCTGCTGCGCATGCGCTAAGCAAGCACTGACGGCTTCGCGGTTGGCATGTAGATCGGTCAGCAAGGCTATCAGCATAGGGAATTTCTGTGGTGGGGGTAAGTAAAATGCCTGCTTAGAGTCGCATGCAAACCGGAATAGTTAGGATCAATACTAGACCTTGAAACTAACAACAAGCTTACAAAGTTCCTGCATATTCCTGATAACCCCGGGCGCGTAAGGCGCAGGCCGGGCAAGTGCCGCAGCCGTGACCCCAGGGATGCAGCGTGCCGCGTTCGCCCAGATAGCAAGTATGGGTGTCGCTACGTATTAAGTCGACCAGATTGCTGCCGCCTAATTGCTCCGCCAGTTTCCAGGTTTGCGCTTTATTAATCCACATGAGCGGGGTCTCTAATTTAAGACGGGTCGCCATGCCCAAATTGAGCGCCACCTGTAAGGCCTTCATACTGTCATCGCGGCAATCCGGGTAGCCCGAAAAATCGGTTTCGCACATGCCACCGACCAGCACATTGAGTCCGCGCCGGTAGGCCAGCGTCGCTGCCACCAGCATGAACATCAGATTGCGACCCGGCACGAAGGTATTGGGCAAGCCATTTTCTTGCATGGTGATTTCTATTTCTTCGGTCATCGCGGTGTGCGAGAGTTGCGAGATCAGACCTAAATCGAGCATGTGATCTTCGCCTAGCTTGGCGTGCCAGTCATCAGAAAAACCGCGCATCTTGGCCAACAGGCTAGGGCGCATAGTCAGCTCTATCGCATGCCTTTGTCCGTAATCAAAGCCTATGGTTTCGACGTGCTGATAGTGCGCCAAAGCCCAGGCCAGGCAGGTGGTGGAATCTTGTCCGCCGCTAAATAAGACCAGGGCGCGGTCGTTGCAGGTATTCATGTGTTCTGTGGCTCCCGTAAAATCGGATACTGAGGGTGAGTATAAGTATTATTTTACACATTGCGCAGATTCTACGTGCGCAATCCAGCACTTGATAGTGATACTCCCCCTTTTTTCGTATACCTCATGGCGCAAGGGTGCTTCTAAAAAACCATCCTCGTGCGCCTTGCGCTGCATTCCGATTAAATGGTTTTTAGAAGGCCCCGAAATGCCGAGGCCTGCCGTTGGCACATTGCGGTAAGCGTGCGCTATTTCATTCTATGCAATCAAGCGCAGAGTGCAAGCGCCACAGATGGTGTCGAGCGCGAGAAATTAGTCTTGTCCAAAATCAAGATAACTTGCATAATCGATACACTCTTGCTAATCAGATCATGGACTCACAAAGATCTAAAAGAGTCAGCGCAGATCGCGCCACACTTAAAGTTTTTGGACCATAACGATAAAAGATGAAACCATGACTAAGCAACTAAAACCGAGTAATCCCTCGCGCCGCCATCTACTGACCGGCGGTGCCGTGGCACTGGCCGCGGGCGGCATGGCAGGCATCAGCAAAAGCGCCTTGGCGCAAGCCGCCGCCAGTGTCGTTCCGGCTGCAGCAAAACCCCTGCCCGCCTATGTCGCCTGGAAAGATCCGACGGCCATGATAGTGCACACTTCCAGCACCCTGGAAACCAAGCGCAGCGCCTTTGGTACCAGTGTGATTACACCCGCCGAGCAACTGTATATCCGGAATAATTTACCGGCACCGGATGCTTCGATTATCGCCGACCGGGATGCCTGGGAAGTGCAGATCGAAGGCGTGAAAAATCCACGCAACTTCAATCTGAAACAACTCAAGGGCATGGGGCTGGAAACTACCGCGATGGTATTGCAGTGTTCAGGCAATGGCCGCGGTTTATTTCCGACTAAGGCCAGCGGTACCGCATGGGCGGTTGGGGCGGCCGGTTGCGTGGTCTGGAGCGGCGTGCCAGTGCGCGATGTGGTGGCAGCACTGGGCGGAGTAGCGGATGGGATGGTCTACATGACCGGCACAGGCGGCGAAAAAATCCCTGAAGGTCTGGATCCTAAGAGTGTCATGGTAGAGCGTTCGGTACCTCTCAAAGCCATGGGTGACGCCTTGCTGGCATGGGAGATGAACGGCGCGCCTATCCCGTTGGCGCATGGCGGCCCTTTGCGCCTGATCGTGCCCGGTTACGCCGGTGTCAACAACGTTAAATACATTAAACGGCTGGCATTCACACTGGCGCAAACCGAGGCGGCAATACAGAAGACCGGTTATCGACTATCGCCGCCGGGGCAAAAGGGCGATCCTAGCCATCCCGCCGTGTGGGAAATGGCGGCCAAGTCCTGGATCAACTCGCCAGCACCTGATGCTGGCGTTGTGCCGGCCGGAATGAGCTTGATCAAGGGCGTGGCCTTCGGTGGTATGCAAGCGCTCAAAGCTGTGGAAGTGTCGATTGATGGTGGCGCGTCCTGGTTGGCGGCCAAATTTGTCGGGCCCGATCTGGGTCGTTATGCCTGGCGTCAGTTTGTACTGAGCGTGAAACTCGCGCCCGGTAATTACACCATCGCCAGTCGGGCCATCGATGTCTTGGGGAATCTCCAGTCCGAAGTGAGTATGGAAAACACTGGTGGCTATAACAATACCAGTTGGCGTGACCACGCCTTAAAAATCAGCGTTGTGTGAGGAAATTAAAAATGATCAACTTGAATAAATTAATGCAAAAGCTAGTGCTGGCAGCCCTAGCACTTTCCGCACAAGCAGTGTTGGCGCAAGATACATTGGAAGCCGGTAAAAAGTTGTTTACCGAAAGTGCGGTACCGGCCTGCGCGCTCTGTCATCGTCTCAAACACGCCGACGCCGCCGGTGAAATCGGCCCGGTACTCGATGAATTACGACCAGACGCCGCCCAGGTAGAGAAAGCCATACGCAACGGCATAGGCCAGATGCCGGCCTTCACCACACTCAGCGAGAGCGACATCAAATTGCTGGCAAAGTATGTCTCTGAGGTGGCGGGTAAATAGGCTTAGGCGCTACTACATCAATAAAAAAACGGAGCTTCACCTAGAGTGAGCTCCGTTTTTTTAAAAATTTCAGTTGAAGCAGTGCAAATTTTATCGTGCTATCAGGCCTAAGATTTTTGCGCCACAGGCAAAGATTTTTCACGCCATTCTGGCATGCCACCGCGGTACCAATGGATTTTTTTTGCACCTTTGGCCTGAGCCGCGATCGAGGCCTTGTAAGATTTCCAGCACTCCGGACCGTTGCAATAAAAAATCAAAGTCTGGTCCAGGGATAGTTTGGAGAGGGCTGAAAAGTCGTCCAGTGTGCCATCATATTCCCGGTCTTTCAGGCTCTTTTCGAGATAGGGGGCGTGTACCGCGCCTTTGATATGTTCAAGTTCATATTCCTTAGCACCGCGCGTGTCTACTGCTACTGCACCTGCCGCCAGCAATTTCACGACCTGATCTGCACCTACACGGGCAATCCCGGGAATACTCTCAGGCGTCAAAATCCCGAGTGATGCAATGTAGCGGTATTGCTCTTCATCGGCGCTGCTGGTGCTCTGAAACTTCGCAAAACCACTGCTGCTGGCATCCGGTGAGGCTAGCCATTTCAAAAGTTTTTTTCTATCGCTATCGGGCATATCCTTGCGCACCATCATGGCCGCACCAGACGGCACAGTACGGGTAGATTTTAGAATCTTAGCAATGTTAGGATTGCTCTTCATCCAAATCTGCGCCTCCTCTTGCTCGGCAATGGTGACGTCTGCCAGATTGGAAGAAATCGCCAGCAAACCGGCACCGCTGGTTTTGCCAAACGTAGCTTTTTGGAAGCTTTTCATGCTCACACCCATTTCTGTCAGCAAGCCTTTGGCCAGGTAAGTTCTGGCGGAGTCTTGCTGAGTCAGGTATAGACGTGCGCCCTTCATTTTGTCTGGCGTGTCGATTTCTTTACGTGCGATCAGGACAAATTGCGTATTTTGTTTGTTGCGCGCCAATAAATCATAACTATGACTAATGGCCGATGCAGTAACGTGCGGCGGGCCAATCAGGATATCGTTTTCCTGTGTGCGCGAAGCGCGCATGACATCGGTTAGATCTGAGGTTTGCTTGAGCACTATCTGTGATCCAAGCGCTGCAGTCAGTGTAGGGGTAGGCGAAGCCAGCATGGATTGCTGTTGTTTAACATTGTCATCAGCTGGGTCGTGACCGATTAATACCTTGATTTCTGCCTGAGCCACGAGCGGGAGTGCGATACTCAGTGCAACTGCATACAGCTTTAGATGTAGAGACATACTCATAATTATTTAGGATGTGAGGAAGCTGAAAAAAATTCACCGCCAAAAGCCGTGAAAAAGTATGCAGAGCGAAAGAACGAAATAATTGCAGTGCATCAATATATTTATAGCATGTAATACTATTGCAGTGCAATAATAATTACTTTTAGTAAAACAATTTCCTGTGCCAACTAGCGCAATACAGCTGCGGCGTGCAGCCCCGTATAGGCTGGAAGCGCTTTAGGTATTGCACGTTGGCGGCATGCTTGGACGGGACTAACACGGACGACCAGCGTCAAAATGACGTGGCTTGCTGCGCTTTAACGCTTCACTATCCTTACTTATTCATGCTGCTCAGGGTCTGGTCGACGGTATCACCGTCGGCATCGGTAAACTTCAGGCGCACCGGATACCATTCCAGTTTGGGTGCCAGCCAGATTTCCAGTTGCTGGTCCTTGGAATCGGGTGGCGGTGCTTTGATGATGTGAACGCTAGAAAATTCGCCCAGTGCAGTATTTAAAGTAACGACCTCTGCTACCTTGAACGACCAGGCTTCGGCATCGCGTCGGCCTGCCACAAACATTTTCCATTCGCTACCAGGGATAAATTTATCTCCCGCCGCTCTGGCTAGCGCCACCAGTTGCCAGGTGGCGCTACTGCGATCTTGTTCACCACCTTTAATAGTGTAAATGTCATTGGAGGCGGTAAATTGTATGGTTTTTTTGCTGCGATCAAAACTGGTGGTGGTGGCGTCTTTACCGAATCGTTTCTCTACATATTTATCGGGCGCGACGCCAAATTCATCGATATTGCCGTAGCTATTCGCCTCCAGAATTTTGCCAAACAACATCACCCGGGTTTCGGTCAGTAAGGTATAGGACTTCTTATTTTTTTGCTCCGTGAGCTGCCATTTCACCAAGGCTTCGCCGCTGACCGACAAGCCTTTTTGTCTGGCTTTAATCGCGTACTGTAGATCCACCGAAGGCGGCAGATTGATCGCGCTGTCGGCGTAAGCCAGGCTATAGGCGCTAAAGCCTAAGATAAGAAACAAGCCTTGTAAGCGGGAGATAGAATTGTGCATTTTTAGAGGTCAGGGGTATTTTTGGGGATGATCTTGATCACGCTCTGAGTCGTGACGATACCATTGCTCTCGGTATTACGGATTTGTAGCGGATACCAGCCGGTAGCGGGGGCTAGCCAGATTTCTAATTGCGAACTATAGGCGCCTGGGCGCGGTGCCCGGACTAAATGCCAGGTGCTAAATGTGCCCAGTTTTGTGCTCAGTTCCACTTTCTCTAAAATGGTAAATACAAACACACTGAGTTCTTTTTCCTCCGCTACCTGCAAGCTGATTTCTCTGCCCGCATAAAATTGACTAGGGTCGCCCTTGCCTATGCTGGCTAATTGCATCACAAAACTAGCCTTATCTTGGGCGCCGTCTTGTATCGCCAGTTTGGCACTGGATGCAGAGAAACTGACGGTTTTATCTTCTGGATGAAAATGGGTCGCGGTTTTGGCGCGGGTTCTTCTGGCTTCGGTACTCAATTCTGGTGCCAGGCCAAAACTATTAATGCCGCCTTCACTGGTCAGTCGGTATAGATTAATGGAGGTGAACAGCATGTCCAGACCAGCCTCGATACTTAATTTGTAGCGGTCGCCCTCTATGCTCCAATCGATAGTGCCTACCCCATAAATTGGTGCACGCGTGCTGTCTGGATCGGTACGCAGCAGTGCCATCTTCAGTTCTACCGATTCTGGCAAAGCTAAGGTGTAGCTGGCAGGTGCTGCCGGGCTGGGTTCCGGCTCGGGTTCTGGTACAGCTAATGTCTGTGCGGGCGGCTCAGCTGGCTTGGGGGGCAAATCATTGGCGGGAGCATCAGGAATGATTTGTTGAGACTCTTCGCTATTCGTTGCTAGCTTAGGCTCAGAAATTTTAGGCTGGCGTGGCTTGGGCTGGTCTTGCTGTGCTTTGAGTTCTGGCGGCGGGCTAACTAGCGCGGGCTGTCTGTCCTCCAGCAGGGTACTCGGACTTAGGCTGATTTGCACTACTTGCTCTATGCGCGGCACCGGCATGTTATGCCAATT
The DNA here is from genome assembly GCF_003955735.1 of Undibacterium parvum. Classification (NCBI taxonomy): domain Bacteria; kingdom Pseudomonadati; phylum Pseudomonadota; class Betaproteobacteria; order Burkholderiales; family Oxalobacteraceae; genus Neoundibacterium; species Neoundibacterium parvum. The sequence goes on from NZ_CP034464.1 coordinate 2,708,245, forward strand.
CGGGATGGAGCTCGCTTGCAGCAGCATGATGTGCAGCAAAATGGTCAGCAAGGCGGCAACCAGGCTAGTGCGCTTGTGCTTGAGTTCTTGCATTAGTTGCCGCTGATAGAGCTTTAGTGCGGAGTCGGGCTTAGTTGAAATCATGCCACTAGTTTAAACCTTCTGCGCTGAGCTTGCGATGGTAAGTCAAATTTTGTCTTTGAATTTGCAGGCGCCGCGCAGCTAGGGTTCAGATAGCTTGACGATATTGCATGGCTGATGCACCATGCTCTCATGGCATTCTGATTTTCTATCGTAGCGTTTTTCTTAGGAGTAAAAGCATGACCTCCCCTTTTTCAAATACTGATAATCCGGCGATGGCCGCGATGAGCGATCCATTGAATTTCGTTAAAAACTTATGGGGTGGCATGCATGTGCCCGGCATGGTGACACCAACCGTATCGATCGATGAGTTAGATAAAAAAATCACTGATCTTAAAACCGTCGAATCCTGGCTGAACGTGAATATGACGATGCTGAAGGGATCGATACAAGCGCTGGAAGTACAGCGCGCCACTATCTCTACCTTAAAAGCCATGGGTGAGAGTTTTGCCGAGCAAATGAATCAGGCAAAGTCTGGCGCCGCGGCCGCTAGTAGCGACACAAAAACCAGCAACCAGACCTGGCCCATGCATGCCGCGAGCGCAGCACCGAAGGCTGCAGCACCAGAAGCACCTGCAGCAAGTAAGCCGGAGGCCAGCAAGCCAGAGGCGCCGAAATCAAGCGCTTCTGCTGCTGCCAGCAAGCCAGCGACAGAGGCGAGCTCAAACTCTGGGTTTGGCAATCCAGCGACGATGTGGAATTTGCTGCAGGATCAGTTTAAGCAAGCAGTGAGTAAGGTGATGGAGGGCGAACAAGCGGCCAGCGCCATGGCAAAGGCTGCCACTGCGGGTGTGATGGGCACTGCCGCTGCAGCCCATAGTGGAGCGCAAGTACCGGTAACAGCGGCGGCTAAAACAAACACCAAAGTAACCCCCAAGCCAGCGCAAAAAACCACTGCCGGCACCGCATCCAAGGCTGCCCCTAAGGCGAAGGCTGCCCCCAAGAAAACCGCTAAAGTCGCGAAACCACCTGCCGCTTAAAATTTCACTGATTTAGTCTGTCGCTAGCTGGCGCAGGGTCTGCAAGGCATCCTGGGTCCAGCTGATCTGACTCTGCTCGAAGGCTATCCCTGCCTTCAAGATCAGGTAGTGAATTTGCTGTTCTCGATTGAGCTTGGGCTGTTTAAAATCGCGTGCTTCAATTTTCTGGTAGGCGCATAGTTTTTCCTGGTGTAATTGCAGGCGGCGCTGCAGTTCTTCAGGTAAGCCTAGCGGGCCCAGACTAGCGTCCGCCCTGAGCTTGACCATCATTTCATCGCGTAATTGCAGCGCTTCGCTAGGCTCTCTGGCCCAGCGGCGTAGTTCTTGCTGTCCGGTGGGTAGTACCTCAAACAAGCGCTTGCCAGCGCGACCACCATCCACCTCCCTAGATATAACCCAAGCTTGCGCTTCCATACGTGCCAGTTCGCGGTAAATTTGCTGATGGCTGGCGTGCCAGAAATAGCCGATCGATTTGTCGAAACGGCGCGCCAACTCATAGCCAGATGAGGGTTTTTCTATTAACGAGGTCAATAAAGCGTGTTGTAATGACATGGGTATGCAATGTGTTTGTTTTCACGCATTTTATATGCAACTGCTTGCATAGTTAAAAAAATGTCGTTATAGTTTTATGCAACCAGTTGCATAATATTTTTTACTTTCGTTTTAACTTAGGACTTAGGCGCATCGCCGCTGTTGCGGTTTAGCGTAAGTCCGTAAGTCCGTAAGTCCGTAAGTCATTTAACTAACCAGGAAACGTCATGTCCTTCTATCCTCAGCTTAGTAAGCCACTTGATTTGGGATTTACCACTTTGCCCAACCGTCTGTTAATGGGTTCCATGCATGTGGGATTGGAGGAAGTTGAAAACGGTTTTGAACGCATGGCCGCCTTCTATGCCGAGCGCGCGCGTGGCGGGGTCGGTTTGATCGTCACCGGTGGTATCGCGCCAAACGAGCGCGCACGTCCGATGAAGGGTGGTGCCATGCTGACTACCGAGGCGGAAGCCGAGCATCATAAGATAGTCACGGCTGCGGTGCATCAAGAGGGCGGAAAAATCGCCATGCAGATACTGCATTTCGGTCGTTATTCGTATCAGCCTTCGCTAGTCGCACCAAGTGCACTGCAAGCGCCGATTAATCCCTTTGTGCCGCATGCCTTAAGTACAGAAGAAGTTGAACAAACCATAGAGGATTTCGTACGCTGCGCCGCGCTGGCGCAATCGGCAGGCTACGATGGCGTTGAGATCATGGGTTCGGAAGGCTATCTGATCAATGAATTCATCGCGGCGCGCACCAATCAGCGTGAAGATGCCTGGGGCGGCGCGTATGAAAATCGCATCCGTTTCCCGCTAGAAATCGTGCGTCGCACCCGCGAGAAGGTTGGTGAAAATTTCATCATTATTTATCGCCTCTCTATGCTCGATTTAGTGGAAGGTGGTTCGACTCTGGATGAAGTAATACAACTGGCCAAAGCGGTGGAAGCAGCGGGTGCGACCATCATCAATACCGGAATAGGCTGGCATGAGGCACGCATCCCTACCATTGCAACCAAAGTACCGCGCGCGGCCTACGCCTGGGTGACGCAAAAGCTCAAAGGCCATGTCACGATTCCCTTGGTGGCGACTAATCGTATCAACACCCCGGAAGTGGCTGAGCAATTGCTGGCCGATGGCTTTTGCGACATGGTGTCGATGGCGCGACCTTTGCTTGCAGACTCGCAGTTTATGCGTAAGGCAGAGCAAGGCCGTGCCGATGAGATTAACACTTGCATAGGCTGTAACCAGGCTTGTCTGGATCACACGTTTGCTGGCAAGGTGACTTCTTGTCTGGTGAATCCGCGCGCCTGTCACGAGACTGAGTTAGTGTATGCGCCGCTGGCTGCTGCTAAGCGGATCGCTGTGGTGGGCGCAGGTCCGGCCGGCCTCAGCTTTGCTAGCGTCGCTGCCAGTCGTGGCCATCAAGTAACTTTGTTTGATGCAGCCAGCGAAATTGGCGGCCAATTCAATATCGCTAAACAAGTGCCGGGTAAGGAAGAGTTTTACGAAACTCTGCGCTATTTTGGCAAGCAATTGAGTTTGCTAGAGGTGAATGTCAAGCTCAATACGCTGGTCCAGGCCGCTGACTTAGAGGTCTACGATGAAGTGATTCTGGCGACCGGTATCACGCCGCGGGTGCCAGCTATCCCGGGTATAGATCATCCTAAAGTATTGAGCTATCTGGAGGTCTTGCGCGACAAAAAAACTGTCGGTAAAACGGTGGCCATCATAGGCGCCGGTGGAATAGGTTTTGACGTGGCGGAGTATCTGAGTCATAGCGGCCTTAGCCCTAGTCTGGATAGCAAAAAATTCTTCGCCGAATGGGGCGTCGATACCAGTTATCAGACTGTAGGTGGTTTGTGCAAGCCCGAAGTAGAGGCGCCGGCGCGACAGATATTTCTGTTACAGCGTAAAGCCTCCAAAGTTGGCGACAATCTCGGCAAGACTACGGGGTGGATCCACAGAACGGGCTTAAAAAATCGGCGTGTGCAAATGATTGCCGGCGTTAGTTACGACAAAATTGATGATGCTGGTTTGCATATTACGGTGGCGGGCGAACAAAAAACTATTCCTGTGGACAACGTGGTTCTGTGTGCCGGGCAAGATCCTAAACGCGATTTACTCGCCGCGCTCATCGATGCCGGTAGATCTGTGCATCTGATCGGTGGTGCTGATGTAGCTACCGAACTCGATGCCAAGCGCGCCATTGATCAGGGCGCACGTCTGGCCGCAAGTATTTAATCTGGAGAAAATTATGTCGCAATTACATCCTCAGGTTGCCAACTCGCTGGCGATTTGGCACCAAATGATCGCAGGTAAAGATTTAAGTCATTTACCCGCCTTGGTGCATGCCGATGCGGTGTTTCGCTCACCGATGGCATTTCAGCCCTACGCCAGTGCGCAGGCGGTGGTGCTGATCTTAAGTACGGTGATCAATGTTTTTGAAAATTTTGTATATCACCGTGAGTTGGCGACAGAAGACGGTCTCAATGTGGTGCTGGAATTTAGCGCCACGGTCGGTGATAAGCAGCTCAAGGGTATCGATATGATACGTCTTGATACTGACGGCAAGATCGTCGAATTTGAAGTCATGATACGACCTCTGAGCGGCTTGCAAGCGCTGGGAGCGGAGATGGGCGCACGCCTGGCGCAATATCTGCCCGCCTTTAAAAAAGCCTAAAGTAAAATGGCCTGGATAATCGGCCTGGTTCATCGCCAGGCCATTTTGATCTTCAGTGTGAGATCTGTCTGGCTTATTGTGCCAGCGCTTTTTCTATATCCGCGACCAGGCTCTTGTCTTCGGGTGTGGTGACGCTAGTGTAAGAGTCCACCACTTTGCCGTTACGATCTATCAGATATTTGTAAAAATTCCATTTCGGAGTCGTGCCACTGGTCTTAATCAGTTGTGCGTACAGGGGATTGATGTCCTTGCCCTTGACCGAGGACTTAGAAAACATAGGGAATTTGACGCCGTAGGTATTGAAGCAAAATTCAGCAATTTGCTTATCATTACCAGGTTCTTGTTTGCCAAAATCATTGGTAGGGAAACCCAGCACCACCAGGCCTTTACTCTGATATTTCGCGTAGAGTTTTTCTAAACCCTCGTATTGACTGGTGAAGCCACAATAGCTGGCGGTATTTACCACCAAGACCACCTTGCCGGCGTACTGACAGAGATCTTGCGGCGTTTCATCCTGCAGACGATTAAAACTGTGTTTGAGCACCTCGGGGCAACTGGCACCCTCCGCCATCGCGCCACCTGCAGTCGCGAACAAACCTAAGCCAATGACGAGAGCGCACTTCTGAAAAGGGGACATGATGATTCCTAAAACAATGAAGCGCTAATCTTAGCCTATCTTTTTCACCCTACATATAAAATTCTATGCTGCAACGCACGCTAGCAATACATACTTACAAACTAGCATGCCCAACGCGCATATTCCATGCGCCTCTGCAGGCATGCAGGCTGGAAAGCCGCATGGAATATGCGTGAGCGGGCAGCTGCTTGTAAGATGTCGTCTTGATGAATCCTGTTCGCCGTCATCAACTGCCTTTTCGGATTTTGCGAGAGCTTAAGCCTTACCGTAAGCAGCATGCGAGCCTTGGCTTACTCAACTTAAGTCAGGCATAAACGGCAAAGGGGCTCAGTTTCACATAAAATGTCGACAACGCTAAGCGATTGATCACCTCGACTATTTAGAAACCACCATGCCCCACTTTGAAAATAAACTCAGTACGCAGGCTACTTTAGCTGCACAGTTGGCGGCCTTGCCAAGACCTATCGTCATGACCAATGGGGTGTTTGATATTTTACATCGCGGCCATGTCACCTATTTAGCCCAGGCCAGAGCGCTAGGTGCTTCGCTGGTGGTGGCAGTAAATACCGATGCCTCGGTAAAACGTCTGGGCAAGGGCGACGATAGGCCACTGAATACCTGTGCCGACCGGATGGCGGTGCTGGCTGCCTTAGCCGCTGTCGATCTGGTGCTGGAATTTGACGAAGATACGGCGCTCCAGGCCGTGCTGGCGGTGCATCCGGATATTTACGCCAAGGGCGGCGATTATCAGATGAGCGCCATCCAGGAAGGCCAGGCAGTGCTGGCTTACGGTGGCCAAGTCGCGGCGATCAGCTTTGAGCATGATAGATCGACTAGTAAGTTGCTTGCCAAGGTCAGAGCACAAGAGTAGGACTTACGCACAATCGTCCCAACGTCCTTGTATCCGCTTTGTCGTACTAAGCTACTGTCTTCGTTGTTAGCCCTAGTTGGAACAATTTTGCCTCAGTCCAGAATTTTTTTGCTGCTGTTGCAAGAGCATCTCAAATTGTTCCGCCGGCATAGGCTTGGCGAATAGATAGCCTTGCGCAAAGTCGCAACCGGCGGCGCTCAGTATCTCGCTCTGGCTAGCCGACTCTACCCCTTCCGCGACGACTTTTAAACCGAGTTTATGTGCCATCACGATGATCGCCTCGGACAGCGCCAGATCGCTTTCATCGCTACTGAGATTGCGGATGAAGGACTGATCGATCTTTAAATAATCGATCTTAAATTTTTTCAAATAAGACAGAGACGAGTAACCAGTGCCAAAATCATCCAAGGCCACCTGAATACCTGCATCGCGCAATTGACCAAGTTTTTGGCTGATCTTGGTACTGGCATCGAGCAATAAACCCTCGGTGATTTCTATGCAGATGGCCTGACCAGGCAAGCCCTGTTGATGCAGTTGCTGCACCCAGTTCAGATAGCGAGTCGTATCGCTTTGAAATTCCATGGGCGACTGATTGATGCTGATTTGAAATTGGCTTTGATACCGGCTACGCCATTTTTTTATCCACAGCAGTGCTTGCTGAAACACGTAATCACCAATCTGCGTAATCAAGCCGCAACTCTCCGCGATGGGAATAAATTCAACCGGACTAATCATGCCCAATTGTGGATGCTGCCAACGTATCAGCGCCTCGGCCTTGTCTATTGTTCCACTGGCAAGACTGACGATGGCTTGAAAATGAACTTCCAATTGTTGCTCGGCGATCGCAGTACGTAGCTCGCTGGTGAGGCGCATGCGTGCCAGCGCGGCGGTTTGTAGTTGCGAGGTAAAGTAGCTAAAGCGATTACGCCCGCTTTCCTTGGCCGCATACATGGCCTGGTCCGCATGTTTGAGCAAATTTTCCAAATTCTGCGCATCATTTGGGTAGACGGTGATACCTATGCTGGCGGAGAGATAAATTTCTTCATTTCCAAGATGGAAGGGCTGCGCCATTTTGGCGATGATATTCTGGGCGATTGCCTCCACATGATCGGGGTCGTGCTGATCTGGTAGTGAGACTGTGAACTCATCTCCGCCCAGACGCGCCACGGTATCGGATGCGCGTACGCAGGCCTGTAGTCTTTGCGCCGCTTCGACTAATAAGGCATCGCCTATCGCATGCCCCAAAGTGTCGTTGACCTCTTTGAAGTGATCCAGATCGATAAAAAACACCGCCAGCGGCAGACCGCTGCGCCGGCTTTTTTGTATATCGTGTTCCAACCTGTCGTAGAACATGCGGCGATTCGGCAAACCTGTGAGGGCATCGATATTCGCCTGACGCCAGATCAGGGCTTCTGATTTCTTTTTCTCGGTAATGTCGAGATGCGTGCCCAGCATGCGCAAGGGGCGGTTTTGCGCATCGTATTCGACAATCGCGCCGACTGTGAGTATCCAGATATACTCGCCATTTTTCTTTTTCTGGCGGTATTCAACTCTATACTCGGCAGATTTTCCATTCAGATAATTTTGATAGGCCAGAGTGATCGCCTCTTTATCATCGGGGTGTATGCGGCCCTTCCATGCCTCATTGCTCTCATGAAAATTGGCGTGATCAAAGCCGAGCATGCTGGCATATTCGGGATTGACTATGGCGATGCCGCTTCGTATATCTAAATCGTAGAGACCCTGGTGGGTGGCGGCCAGCGCCAGACGCAAGCGTTCTTCGCTCTGGCGTAGCGCGGCTTCCGCATGCTTGCGCACTGAAATATCAGTATGCGTGCCTATCACTCTGACAGGCTGGCCCTGGGCATCTCTTACGATTACCGTGCCACGGGTGAGTATCCATTTCCAAGCACCATCCTTACATTGCACCCTGTGCTCATTGGTGTAGATGGGGGTGATGCCGTCGAAATGCGCCTGCCTATCAAGGCGCATTTGCAAGAGATCATCTGGATGGGTGCGTCTATCTAATTCATTGGATAAGTCGGCGATCTCATCTTCACCGTAACCATAAATTTCCTTGAGGCGTTTAGAGAAAATTTCGATTCCAGTTTGCGGATACCAATCCCACACGCCGTCCCCGGCGCTTTCCAGCGCGAGTTGCCAGCGCTGCTCTTGTTCGTGATTCAGATGTTCGGAAATTTTTTTCTCAGAAATGTCTTCCAATATGGCGTAGCAACCAAGCACCGTACCGGCTTCAGAAAAAACCGGCAGTAACTGCGCATTGATGTCTCTGGCACCGCCCGATAAATAAGGAATGCGCGCCTGGTAACAGGTGTTGTGCCCAGCCATAGCTTGTGCTACATAAGGTCGAACTAAGTCAAAGGCGGCAGTTCCTATCACCTCGGGTAATAATTTTCCCAACACCTGTTCTGGCGTGAGTTGAAACCATTTTAGATAGGTGTGATTGATGAATTGGTAGCGAAATTGCGCATCCAAAAACGAGACGCACATAGGCAGCGCATTGAGTAAGGCCAGTAGTTGCGCCGTATCTTCCTGAAATGGCCGAGCCGGGGATGCGCTCATGAGAAGCGCACTGCCAGCGCAGAGTTATAGGCATTCATGGTGAGCAGCTGCTGTGCGTTCAAAGTCTGAGCCTAACAAATAGGAACATCGATGGTGCGAGAGCCTAGCAATAATGCGAATTACAATTCCAGAATAGCTGTGCCAACTCATTTCTGGATACTTGTGTTTCCACACTATTTTACGCAAATCAAGCGTCAACAGAAAGAATTATGGCTAAAAATCAGGGCTAAATTTTATAGACTAGTGAACAATGAAATCGCATCTCTCTAGCGCTTGCTTTTGCTGCTAGATATAAATATGATAGCAAGATAATGGCGATCCCGTTCTGGTGTTGGCGCTAACGCTAAATTTGTATTACTGTCCTATAATTGCACTACCGAATTGCGGCGCTGAATTGCAAGGCTTCTGTTGAAAGAGAAAGTGCAATGGATCAAGTAAAGGCAATGCTCTCTGCATTGCGAGCCAATTATTTGAGCGACTTCCCTAGTCATATCGACGAGCTAGAGCAATTATTGCTAGAGCTGGAAAGACATGGCTATCAACTAGAAACTTGTCGCGATCTCTACCGCCGTGTACATAGTTTAAAAGGCAGTGGCGGCACTTACGGCCTGCATGTTATTTCCGATGTTTGCCACCCATTTGAGGATCTACTCTCGCACTTGCTGGAAAATACAGCTTTACTCAAAGAAAATTTTACAGAAACAGCCTTGTTGTATGTCGATCTGCTGCGCCAGGCACATAGCTCGTATCTCAATGGGGAAGAACCGGGTTCTGAAATACACAGCGCCTTATCAGGCATCCGGCAGGCGAACACTAAAACCGCACACTCTGCATTGCTGGTCGTATCCTCAGAGCTGGTGCTGGGCTTGTTAAAAGACGTTTTGAGGTCTGAGGGATTTCGGATAGAAGTGGTCAATGATGGCTACCTTGCACTTGGACGTATGCTGGGCGAACATTTTGATCTCTTGATTACCAGTCTGGAAACCAAGCGACTGAACGGCCTGGCCTTGATCAGTGCGGTGCAAAAAAGCGGCGTCCGTAGTCACAAGACCAAGACCATCTTGCTGACCACCACGCAATTGAAAATAGTCGGTGAGCAACCCGATTTCATCATCAAAAAAGACGCGCATCTCAAAGATAAATTCAAGCAAGCGGTGGCGGAGATTATTCGTAGTTAGCGCCTGCCTGAAACAGTATTGCGCGTCTTCTTCCTCACTATTTAAATCGCCTGCGCAGCATCCATGCGCCTCGCAGCCTGATATTGGTCTGCAAGGCGCATGGATATTGCGCATCGTTTTTTAAAAGTTCGCCTTTAGCCGTGCTTACGGCCATACGCTTCTATCAAGCCTGCGATATTGCTCAAAGGCGTAATCTTGTCGATTGCGCCCAGTTTGACGGCTTCTTTAGGCATGCCATATACCACGCAAGTTTTTTCATCCTGGGCGATGGTTTCGGCACCTGCGTCATGCATCTCGCGCATACCTAGTGCGCCATCGTCACCCATGCCTGTCATGATGATGCCAAGCACATTACGGCCGGCGCATTTGGCGACCGAGCGAAATAGCACATCCACTGAAGGCCTATGCCGATTGACGGGCGGTGCATCGATCACCTCGACATGGTATTGCGCGCCACTACGCTTGACCTGCATATGCCGTCCGCCAGGGGCGACCAGAGCGCGACCGGGTATAACCCTATCGCCATTCTTGGCCTCTAGCACTTCTATGTCACAAATACTATTGAGCCTATCGGCAAACGCCGCGGTAAATTTTTCCGGCATATGTTGCACAATCACGATACCAGGGACAGTACGCGAGAGCTGCGTCAGCACCACCTCTAGTGCTTGGGTGCCGCCAGTGGAGGTGCCGATTGCCACCAATTTGTCGGTCGTAATTGCCATCGAAGTGAGCGAGGTCTGGCTAGCCTCACTCGCTGGCATGACCTGATCTATACTCAGTTTTTTTGGCGGGGTGAGTCCAGCCATGGTCATCGATTTTACGTGCCGCATATTCGCAGCAGCAGCGGCTTTCACGGCCTGTACAATATCGCCTTCGTCGAGTTCTAAAAAATTCTTCAAGCCCGCTTTGGGTTTGGTTACGATCGCTACCGCGCCAGCCGCCATCGCCTGCATAGAAGTGGCGGCACCTTTCTCAGTGAGGGTAGAACAAATCACCACCGGAGTAGGGCGGATAGACATAATTTTTTTCAGGAAGGTGATGCCATCCATGCGCGGCATTTCTACATCCAGCACGATCACATCAGGCCACTGCACATTCATCTTATCCATGGCAAAGATGGGGTCGGGCGCCGAAGCGATCACTTCTATACCGGCGTCTTTTCCCAGTAGTGCGGCCAGTACCTGTCTGACTACAGCAGAATCATCGACCAGCATGACCTTAATTTTTCCGCTCATGGCGTCATTACCTTTTCTACGTGTTTCACCCAGACGTCACCAGACCAGACGTCGAACATGATATTTCTATGACCATTGCCTCCCATATGCTCGGATTTAATTTTGAAACCATGCTGCGCCAGTAGATGACGTCCTACCTCTACATTTTGGTCGGAAACTGAAAACACGCGTTTATCCTGGGTAGGAAATTGATTGCCACCACCAAATATCTTTACTTCGTAATCGTGTGGATGGGTACGGGCTTTTTTAATTTCATGCATAAATAAATGGATGGTGTCCTCTGCATATTTGCCATCGAGTTGGGCATTGTGTCCAGCTCTCTTATTCTTGGGCAGCATGTAATGACACATGCCACCTATATGTTTTTTTGGGTGCCAAAATGTGATGGATACGCAGGAGCCTAAGATAGTGCGTATCCGTGTTTCCCGGTCGCCGAAGTAAAACTCTCCGGGTTGCAGGAAAATATCAATATAAAAGCCTGGTTCGTCCATAAACTTTCTTTACTTGTTAGGCTTAAGCTTCTTTGCGGTAGATTGATGGCCCAACCAGTTTTAGTGAAGAGTTGATGCCATTCAAAGTCTCAGAATGGCTGATAATAAAGTAGCCGCCCGGGCGCAGTTTCTCGTATAGTCTTTGCACCAATTTTTGCTTGGTCTCCATATCAAAATAGATCATGACATTGCGTAAAAATATTACCTCAAACAATCCCAAATCAGGCAATTTTTCTATCAGATTGGCGACACTAAAGTGGACTTTTTTACGCAATACACCATCCACCAGGAAAAAATCTTCAAACTCTTCGCGCCCTCGCAAACAATATTTTCTGAGTAAAGATGTGGGGATCTTTTCTGCTGCCGACATAGGGTAGAGTGCACGCCGCGCTTTTTCTAACACGCGGGTAGAAATATCGGTGCCTATCACCTCCCAGCCATCGCCCGGGAAATGCTCGGCTAAGGTCATGGCGATGGTGTAAGCCTCTTCGCCGCTAGAGCTGGCGGCGCTCCAGATCCGTATCCCACGCAGGCGTGCATATTCTGGGAATACCGTTTTTTGCAAAAATTCAAAATGCTTGGGTTCGCGAAAAAAATAGGTTTCGTTGGTGGTCAGTAAGTCGATGGCGGCGGTGGTTTCGTCCTCATAACCAGGACGCCCGAGTAAGGCAAAATACGCGCCATAACTGGTCAGATCGCGGCTCCTTAGGCGCTTATCAAGCCGCCCCATGACCAGCGCTTGCTTGCCTTCATTGAGGGCAATCCCGGTGCGTTCATACAAAAATTTAGAGATCCATTCGAACTCTTGTTTTTGTAGCGCCACCGGTGCCAGGCTGCGTACTTTGTTAACTTGCATGCTCAGACTCTGTCGCTGGCACCTCAGCGCCACTCAAGGTTTGCCCCAGGGCTACCATCTCTTCGATCGATAGCACTCTATCGAGGTTGAGTACGATGATGAAGCGTCCGGCTTGCTTGGCCATGCCGCTGATAAAGTCGGGCCGGATTTTTGCACCGAAAGACGGCGGTGGTTCGATCTCGGCAGCGGCGATATCCACCACTTCGTTGACCGCATCGACCATCACGCCTATGCTCTGGCCTTCGTTTTCCTCGCTCTGCGCCATCTCTATGATGACGATACTGGTGCGGCGTGAGACGCTGGTGACGCCGCGCCCAAAGCGGGCTGCCAGGTCGACTACCGGCACTACCCGTCCGCGTAAATTAATCACCCCACGGATGAAGGAGGGCATCATCGGTACTTCGGTTAAATCACCGTATTGAATGATTTCCTTGATGTTTAAGATGCCCAGCGCATACACCTCACCGCCCAAGACGAAGGTTAGATATTGGCCAGAATTTTGCGCCGCTTCCAGTTGCGCTCTGGCCGCCAGCTCTGACGCTGTTTCGGTTTTCTTTGCTGCCATTGATCCTGAGTTGCTAGCCATGGTCGCTCCTAGAATCGTTCAAATTTGGCGTCGTCGAAACCGGTATTGGCGACTGTCTTACTGTGTTTAGGCGCGCTTTGACGTTTGCTAGACTTGGCTTCGTGCCCACCCTGGCGGCTAGATTTGCCTTGCTGCCCGAGATTAAAGAAGCCTACCAATTCCATCAATTGTTCGGCCTGACTAGTCATTTCTTCTGCGGTGGCGGCCAGCTCTTCACTCGATGAGGCATTTTGCTGGGTGATTTGATTCATCTGGTTCATGGCGGTATTGATTTGCCCGACCCCGGCCGATTGCTCTTGTGATGCCGCAGCAATCTCTTGCACCAGATCCGAGGTGCGGCCTATGCCTGGCACGATCTCATCGATCAGTTCACCGGCACGTTCCGCTGTTTTGACGCTGCCGCCAGCTAAGTCGCCAATTTCTTTGGCGGCAATCTGGCTACGTTCCGCCAGTTTGCGCACTTCTGCAGCCACCACCGCAAAGCCTTTGCCGTGCTCACCGGCGCGTGCCGCTTCGATTGCCGCATTCAAAGCCAGCATATTGGTCTGGTAGGCGATGTCGTCGATGATGCCAATTTTAGAGGCGATCTCTTTCATGGCCGAGACCGTGCGTTTGACGGCGTCGCCGCCTTCTATCGCTTCTTTGGAGGCCTTGCCGGCGATGCCATCGGTGACTTTGGCATTCTCGGCATTCTGGTTAATCCCCGCTGCCATTTGCTCTATGCTGGCACTGGTTTCTTCTACGCTGGCGGCTTGTTCGCTGGCCGCTTGCGATAAGGCTTGCGAGGTGGCCGAGACTTGCTCGGATGCGTTCGATAAGGCATCGGTGGCGTTGATGACGTCGGTGACGATTTGCGAGAGCTTGTCGACGGTTTCGTTACTGGCTTCTTTTAAGGCGCCGAAGGTGCCCTGGTAATCCTTCTCTATGGTTTCGGTCAGATCACCCTTGGCTAGGGCGCCGAGCACGCGCAAGACTTCATTGAGACCCTGATCACTGGTTTCCATCAGACGGTTGATGTCGCCGCTGAGTTTGGCAAAGAAGCCCGTTTTACCTTGTTCTACCAAACGGGTGGTGAAGTTGCCATTGACCGCTTGTTCGACGATATTCGCGACTTCTTTTTCGACTGCGACTTCGGCCGAGCGATCCAGCCATTCCACCACGCTCCCTAAACGTTCGCCACTGCCATTGATGACAGGATTGGCCGACAAAGCGAAGGTGCGCGCACCCACCACGATTTGCGCTTTGTAATTGCTGGTAAAAGTGGCCAGCAGATTTTTTTGATGCGCAGGGTTTTTATGGAATTGATCGATATTCGTACCGAGTAAGCGTGAGGCGCTGAAATTTGGCAACACCTTACGTAAATCGGCTTCGGCATTACTCAACATATCGACTACGGATTTATTCGCGTAGATGATGTTGCGCTCGTTATCGGCGATCATGACATTGGTGGCGCAGCCATCGAGCGCGATCTTGATGCGGGTGTTCTCTGCTGCTGTTTGCAGTTCAGCCTCGCGTGCTGCAATTTCAGCAGTGCGGTCAGCCCACTCCACGACGGTACCAACTCGTTTTCCGTCGGCATCGATGATAGGGTTTGCAATCAATCCAAAAGCCAAGTTTCCTACCTGAATTTGTGTCTTGTAGGTGGAAGTCAATGCAGACAACATGCCGCGTTGATGTGCCGGATTTTTGTGGAAGACATCGATGTTTTCACCTATGAGTTTGCGCGCATTGAAGTTCGGCAAGCTCTTGCGTAACTCGTTTTCATTGCCCTGCATCATGGCCGCTACCGTCTCATTCATGTAGATGATGTGGTTGCTGGCGTCGGCAATCATGACATTCGTACTGCACTTATCGAGCGCGTTTTTGATGCGGGTATTTTCTGCTGCTGCTTTGAGTTCAGCATCACGGGCGGCGATTTCTGCCGTTTTATCTGACCATTCCACTACCGTACCCTGGCGCACGCCAGCTTTGTCCATGATCGGTGTAGCGATGAGGCCAAAGATACGTCCGCCCACGGTGATTTGAGTTTTGTAGGTATCACGTAATCTGGCCAACATGTCGCGTTGATGTGCTGGATTTTTATGGAAGATATCAATGTTGCTGCCCATCACCCTAGGCGTGGAGAAGTTAGGCAAATCTTTACGGATATCACTCTCGGCGGCAGATAACATGCTATTGACCGAGGCGTTCATGAAGATCACGTTGTTGCCCGCATCGGCAATCATGACATTACTAGAGACGACTTCTAAGGCGGTGCGCACACGGGCATTAAAGTTGGCGGCGACATCGGCTTCGCGCAGTGCTCCTTGGGTTTGCCCCAGCGCCTCTAGTAGTTGTCCGACTTCATCTTGGCCTATCGTGCCCAAGTCTTCATCAAAGCGGCCACTCCCTAAGCCACGCGCTATATCCACAGCACGCTCTAGTGGAGTGGTAATCGAGCGGGTGATCAAATACGCCAACGCGCCCGCAATCAATACAGCAACAGCGAGCAAAATCAGCGTGAGTCTATTGGTGCTCGCCGCAGACTTTTCAGCCTCCTCGGTGCCGTCTATCACCAGTTTTCGTTGGCTCTCCAGCATGGCCTCGAGCGATTTGTTGAGGTCAGTGAATTCTTTGCGCAAGTCGCCAAAGACTAGGCCTTCCGCCTCGGCGCGTTTGCCCTCATCCACCAGTTTGATAACTTTATCCAGTGTGTCTTTATAGCCTGCACGCTCCTTCTTGATGCTCGCAAACAGCTCTTTGCCCTTGGGCGTATACAGTAGTGGCTCTAGCTTGTCCAAGGCTTCGCTTACTTTGGCGCGATTGTCTGCCATTCTCTCTTTGGCGGTGGCAATGTGCGCCTTGTCGCTGGTGGCGACCAGCTCGGTGGCGCGGGTAGCGTTAGCGCGACTAAACACTATGGCCTGGTAGGTATAGTCCGCCTTTTTGAAGTCTTTATCACCTATTTGTTGGGTGACCTCGTCGATTTGCTTGAGCTTATGGAGGCTAAACAGGCTCATGCCAATCAGAAGCGCCAACACTAGCCCAAAAGCGACATACAGACGCGTACCGATTTTATAATTATTTAAGTTCATGATCCATTTTCCTTGTGAATTATTTACCTTAGATGCCTTCATCATGACGCTAGCCATGACGCCATAAACTTCTGTCCACGCGGCTTTATGCGAGGGGGTAAAAGCGCTACCCAAGCCCTGTGCCAGGGTCTTGAGCAAAGCCGCGCCAACGGTCTGGTAGTGCGCGTCTTTGACGCCATATCCAGCATGTCGTTTTCCTAAAGATTGCAAGATAGGCACCAGGCTGTCTAAGTCATTGAGCTTGCCTACCGCTGCGCCTATCATTTGCATCAATTTTTTACCCTGCGCCTGCATGTCGCCTTTGAATAAGCGTTGCAAGCTCGGGTCCGCTTCAAACAGATTTTTATAAAATAGTTCAGCCGCCTGCGGCGCAATTTTTGCGACTTCTTGCCAGGACTGCTGAACTAGTTGTATCGTTTCTTGTTTCATGGCTTCTTCCTGTTGAACGCGGATACCGTGATTTCGTTTGCGACGCCACTCATCATGCAAAGTTCACTCTGTTATCCGGTCGCCGCGCTTGGCAACTGTAGATGTTGCTGATGGGCGCGCCTGGTATATTGCTGCAACATGGCGGAAATACTGAGGATCAAGGCGACTTCGCCACTACCTAAAATGGTCGAGCCACCTATGCCTTGTAGATGCACAAAGAGTTTTCCTAGTGGCTTAATCACGGTTTGGAACTCGCCCATCAGACGATCAACGACCAGACCGGCTTTATTGCCGCCATAACCGACTACCACCACGTTTTGACGGCGCGGTAAATCGCCCTCTATATCGAATAAATTGCGTATCCGTATGAAGGGCAGTACCTCGCCACGCAAGTCCATGAAGTCGTTGTCGCCACATTCTCTGGGGAGTTCCAGGCACTCAATCACATTGTCGAGTGGCACCACAAAAGAGGAGGTGCCAACCCCGACCAGAAAGCCATCGATGATGGCCAGCGTTAGTGGCATGCGTATGCGCATGGTGGCGCCAACCCCGATTTCGCTATCGATTTCTATGGTGCCGCGCAAGGAGGTGACGTTACGCTTGACCACATCCATGCCTACCCCGCGTCCGGATAAATTCGAGACTTGATCGGCAGTAGAAAAGCCTGCCTCAAAAATGAGAGCATAAATTTCTTTGTCGCTGAGGCTGGCGCCGGCTGGGACTAGTCCGCGCTCTATCGCTTTGGCGAGGATTTTGTCGCGATTGAGCCCGCCGCCATCGTCACTGACTTCGATCACGATACTGCCAGATTCATGGTAGGCATTCAGCCGTAAAATGCCTTGCGCAGGTTTGCCGCGCGCCGCGCGCATGGCCGGCGCTTCTATGCCGTGATCCATGGAATTACGCACCAGATGCATGAGTGGATCGCCAATTTTATCCACCACCGATTTGTCGACTTCAGTATCGCCGCCGCCGATTTCTAGCAGTATGTCTTTGCCTAACTCTATGCTGACATCTCTGACCACGCGCTGAAAGCGGCTAAAGGTGGTACCTATCGGCACCATGCGTAGTTGTAAGGCGCTGTCGCGTACTTCTTCTACCAGGCGCATGACTTCGCTGGTCGATTCGAGTAGCGCGATATCGTTCGACTTACTGGCGCGCAGATTGGTACCGGCGCCGGCTATCACTAGCTCGCCCACCAGATCGATCAGTTTATCGAGCCGCTCTGCATCGACCCGGATGTTTTGTTTTTCACGTGCCTTCGTGTCTTTAACCTGCTGTTGTTTATTTAAAGCTGCATTCAAGATCGGTTGTTGCAGCATTTCCTGATCGACTAAAATTTCACCGATAGGTGCTTCTTTGCTTTGGCCAGTATTGTTGGCGTGTTTTTTCGCTTGCAGACGCAGGCATTCGTCGAGCTCATGTTTAGTGAGCACGCCGCTCTTGATCAAGATCTCGCCTAGTAATTCGTTATCGTCGGGCAGGGCATTGATGATGTCGATGTACTCGTCCATTTTGCTGTTGGGCGGGACTATCCGTATCACGCTGTCTTCACGCACAAATTCAAAGACGTTTTCGATCGCCTCTTTGTTGGCGCTACTTTTTAGCACGACCTCAAAACCCAGGTAGCAAGTCTCGGCATCCATCTTGTCTATGTGGGGCAGCTTGTCGGTGATTGTGATGAGATTGACGACATCGCCCAAGGTGCTGAGATAGCGAATGAAAGACAGTGGATCCATGCCATTGCGCAAGCAGTCCGGGCCAAAGCGCAAGGACAGATACCAATTGCCGTTATCGATGGCGCCACCGCCGCTCGCTTTGGTCGCGGTTGCTTCATGATGATGGGCTAGTTCGGAACCGCTGCCTGCTGGGCTGTCTTCATGATTGAGAAAACGTCGCAAACGCACATGCAAGGCCGCTCCGGCGCTGGTTTGCTCGGGGGTTGCCTGTAGTGCCCCAGCGGCAACCCCGTCTATCAAAGTGCTGATATGGTCGCGGCAAGGGAGTAGCACGGCGATCAGCTCGGTGCAGACGCTAATCTCGTCGTTGCGTAGCATATCGAGTACGCTCTCCACCACATGGGTAAATTGCACGATATGATCGAGCCCAAATAAGCCGGAGGATCCTTTAATCGTGTGCGCTGCACGAAAGATGGCGCCGATGGCATCAGCAGGATTGTCGTCGTGCTCTAGCCCGAGCAGTCCGTCTTCCATGTCTTGCAGTAGCTCTCGACTTTCGACCACGAAAGTGTCTAGTGCGGCCTTCATTTCTTCTTCGAAATTCATGCGTCCTCCGTGAGGTACGACTACATCATTCGGAAATTATGCTGATTTGATATTCGACTACAGAAACAAAAACGAGGTAAAACGGAATAACAGACTAACTGCGGAGACTAACTGCGGAGGCTAACTGAGCCTAACTAGGTCAAAACAATCTGATCGCCAAAATTGCTGGTCATATTGCTCATTTCAAGTACTTCTAAGACGGCCTTGCTGTGCATGGCGTAACTTAATTTTTTATTTCTACGTGCCGCTTCTTGCTTTAAGACGATCAATACTTGCAAGCCAGCGCTATCCATTTCTGAGACTTGCGATAAATTGAGTTCAAGATCGTCACCGGTTTCTAAAAAAGCCTGCAAGTTTTGCTTCTCGCTGGCCGCCGTGTAGATCGTTAATTCACCGGCTATCGTGAGCGTTTCCATGGCGGGCTACGCTTAAGGCAGAATTAATTTTGAAACCGCGGCCAGCATCTGAGCTGGTTGAAACGGCTTGACCACCCAGGCTCGGGCACCGGCCGCCTGACCCTGTAATTTTTTACCTTCTTGCGACTCGGTAGTGAGCATGATCACTGGGGTAAATTTATATAAGGGCAGTTTTTTTACTTCGGTGACGAAGGTTATGCCATCCATATTGGGCATGTTGACATCGGAAATAATCAGATGGATTTTTTGACCCTTGAGTTTGGACAGGGCATCGACCCCGTCTACGCCTTCGATCACGGTATAGCCAGCGCCGCGCAGCGCCAAACCTACCACTTGCCTCACTGACGCCGAATCATCTACCACCATCACTGTCTTGGACATAATCGTCTTCCTTAAGTGTCGTTTTAAAATGAATAAAACAAAATCTTTATGTTGCACTGTGTGCCAGCTTGGTATCTGGCTGTAGTTTTGTAGGGCATTCGAAAAAATCAGCAATTACGATGGGACTAAAACTAAACAGGCACCCCACCGCTCGCGCAATATCCATGCGGGTTTCCAGCCTGCCAGCGCTGCCAACCGCTCCAGTATTGGGCCTTGGGCCTGCGGCTTTTTAAATCTAAGACAGCGATCTCAAAAAAACGTAATTTCGTCGTCTTTGCTAGCGCTTTGGCTAGGCGTACCCCTTGCTTGTACGTGGCTGCTATGCTGATCGTGCATGGTGTAATAGGTTTCCAGATCAGCCATCCATTCTGCGGTACTCGGCATAGGAATTTGCTCTGCCATGGTTTTGAGTAGTTTGCCTATGTCGCGATCTAGCACATCGAGTATCTGGCTGACTCTATCTTGATATTGCAAGGTCACCAGCAGATTTTCTACGTCATTGCGTATCACTTCACCACGGCTACGCATTTCCTCTGCCGCATCACCCAGGCTTTGCACATGGCCTAAGACTTCTTTCACCACCTTGCCAGATTGTTGCATCACTTTTCTATCTTGCTCATTGGCTTTTTGTGCGGTTTTGAGGGTCGATTTTACGACCTCATTGATCTGGGTGACGCGCTCACCTATGGTCTTGCCAGTTTCGCCTGAGATGAGTGAAAGTCGCCGCACTTCGCCCGCCACCACGGCAAAGCCGCGACCGTGGGCGCCGGCCCGCGCTGCTTCTATCGATGCGTTGATTGCCAGTAAGTTGGTCTGCGCCGCAATTACGCCTACGCTATGCGCCATGTCTTTTAGGTCCGCCACTGATTCCGCCAAGGTCTTAATGGCGTCGAGCAACTCGCCTTTACTGTCTATCATCTGCTCTAGATGAGCGATCACGGGCTCTAAATCTTGTTGGCAAAGATTGATTAAATTTATCGTGGCTTGATGTTTGTCGGAATTTTCACCGCTCGCCTTGCTGCTGAAACCGGCCTCATCGAATTGCTGGATTAAAGAGCCGAAACTGTTGATCAGTTGTATAACTGCATTTTCAGTTTGTGATTTGACGGTGAGCACATGATTTTGCCAAACCGGGAGTACGGTGTTGAGTAATTCGCTTGGTAGTTGTTCTGAAACCAGGGTGACAGCTTGTGCTGGTGCATAGCTGTGCCTGATGTGCGCTTTGTTTGCTGCGGCGGTGGCCAGCGCCTCTTCCGCTTCAAGCTCTTTTTTTTGATTGAGGCGCGTCCAGATTACCAGTACCAGCAAGATGCCAAAGAATGAGATGATCGCCGGCAGTGATTTTTTAGAAAATACGGGAACAGCGGAAAATACCAAAATGAGCGCAGGAAAAGCGTAGGCGAGTTTGATAGCGCCTAGCTGACGTGAGCATGTGCCATACGCTAATTTGGACCTTGTCACTTGCATTGAACCGCCTCGCAAAAAAACTAAGTAGATGTCGCAAAATCAGGATGTTATTTCATGCAGAGTAAGAATCGAGTGCTAGGAAACGAGTATTCAAAAGGCTTAGGAAGCTAGATAGTAGGGCAGAATAAGTAGCGCGTAAAGATAAAAATAACAATTGTAATTTGGTATTTAAAGTTGACGATACTGAATCTTGTATAGAAAAGATACTACTGTTTTTGAGGAAACGGAAAGTATATTTGTGATAATCCAAAAAATTGCTGGGTTGCATGTGTTTTTGCAACTAATTAGTCATGGCAGTTGACAAGCATTGCGCTAGCGCGTAAAAATCTTAGTTAATATTTAGGCTGTGCGGGCAAGCGGAATGCTGCCATTGAGCGGTATGGAGTTGGGCTTAACTTGTTATTGAGGCGACGACGATGGAAAATAAAATCAGAGTGGTGATTGTCGATGACTATGATATGACACGCTCATTGCTGAAAATCATACTGCGTGGCGAGAAATTCGACATCGTTGGTGAGGCGACCGATGGTCAATCTGGGCTTGAGATGTGTCTTGCGCTTAAGCCTGATATGGTATTGCTCGATGTCGTGATGCCGATCATGAATGGGATAGAGGCGCTGGAAAAAATTCATCAAGCTTTACCAAAAACTTTGGTCATGATGGTGACAGGTAACGATGATCATAGTGTGGTGAATGAGGCGATCAGTAAGGGTGCTAGCGGCTATATCGTGAAACCTTTCAATACCGCCAGTGTCATCGAGACCATGAACCAGGCTAGGGAGAGGTTTATTTTGTGCCATCCTGCAGGAGTGCAGCACTAAAAATTGCTTGCTTGGATTTTATTTAAAAAAGCATAGTGAATTCCACTATGCTTTTTTTACGCTTGCTAGAATTGCTGGAAGCCAGCGTCAACTGAGCTTAGGCGCCACCGATAAAACCGTTTTGGCGCCAAGCTTCATACACCACCACCGCCACGCTATTGGATAGATTCAGACTACGATTGTCGGGGCGCATGGGCAGGCGTATGCGTTGTGTTAGAGGGAAAAAATCGCGTATTTCAGGTGCAAGACCGCGCGTCTCGGCACCAAAGATGAAAAAATCACCTGCTTTGAATGCCAAACTAGAAAAGCTAGTGGAGCCATGTGTGGTCATGGCGAACATACGCTCTGTTGGCGGCTGTTCCGAGGCTAAAAATGCGTCCCAGGATTTATGCACTTTCATCGTCGCATAATCATGGTAATCCAAACCCGCACGCTTCATCTTGCTATCGTCCAGGGGGAAACCCAAGGGTTCAATTAAATGCAGTTGCGCGCCGGTGTTGGCGCACAGGCGAATGATATTGCCGGTATTCGGTGGGATTTCTGGCTCGACTAAGACGACGTGAAACAAAATGATTTCCTTGGTGTGGTGAAGGTTTTTTGAGATTTGCGTTAGCTTAGAGCAGTGCTTTCTCTGTGTAAAGAATAAGCTGGTTTTTGGCAGTGCTGCTAGATCGTTGCCGGAATGTGCTCAGTGACGCGGGGTTCTGGCAAAGACGTAATTACTCACTTGCGCAGCCCCAAAACGTTTTAAAAGTTGAGCAATTTCGTTCAGGGTAGTGCCCGTAGTCATGACATCATCGATTATCCCTATGTGCTTACCTTGTATGCGATCGATGAAGTGGGCGTTTAACGCAAACGCTTTATGGACATTTTTTTGCCTGGCGTCGGGGTGTAAGCTACTTTGTTGTACGGTTTCCCGACAGCGGCTCAGCATCAGCGGCGCCAAGTCTATCCCTAGATGTGCCGCCAGTGGTTTGGCTATCTCTAGCGATTGATTGTATCCGCGCTCTTGCAGGCGTAATGAACCTAAAGGAACGGGGCAAAGTAGGTCTGCCAAGGCCAGCTTGGAATCGTGCGATATTGCATCACGCAATACATCGGCAAATAGGCCTGCTAAGGCTAGTTTGCTCCCAAATTTCAGTGCCAAGACCAATTGATCGATCGGCGCAGCGTAATCGCAGGCGACTATGCAGGCGTCAAAGCTCGGCTTCTGGCTTAGGCATTCACCGCAGAGTTGCTGTGCATCCTGAATTTGTAAAGGGATGGCGCATTGGCGGCAGCGCGCTGGTTTTTGATTGAAAAATTGCTCATGGCACTCGGGACAAAGTAAGTCATCGCCGACTGTTCCACACAAAGGACAACTAGTCGGCAGGATAGACGCTAAGCCTGTTTTGACGGCACGCAGCAAAAAGTGTTTGTAGGATGGCATGTGGATTCTCTGGCGACTAAGGATCACTAGCGTGTAAACTGCTCAATTATTGTATGCCTTTCCGGCATTTGCCTACCCATTGTTTAACTCAGCCCAATTTATGCTTAGCGCTCCCATTGATTTGCAACGTGTTCGTCAGATTTTTTCTCGCTTTGAACGTATGCAAGCTTCAGACTTCTTACGCAGAGAAATTGCCAGTCGTATGCGCGACAAACTCGATTTGGTCAAAATCTTGCCAGAGCGGGTCTTAGATGCAGGTTGTGGTGATGGTGCTGAGCTCTCGCAGTTACAGGGGCGTTTTCCCGATACGCATGTACTAGGCGCAGACGGCTCGCAAGCAGCGCTGAGTTTAGCCGTGCAACAGCAGACGGCAGCGAAAAGCGCGCTGGATAAACTGCTGCATAAATGGCTGCCTAGTGCCTTGCAAGCCGGGCGAGATCCTAGCTTGATTTGTGCTGACTTTGCCCAGTTGCCACTATCTTCCGCTAGCGTCGATTTAGTTTGGTCGAATTTGGCATTGCATTGGCACCCGCAGCCTGATGTTGTGTTTGCGGAGTGGCGTCGAGTCTTACGTACCGATGGTTTATTGATGTTTTCTTGTTTTGGTCCAGATACCTTGTCTGAATTGCGCGTCGCTTTCGCTAACATAGATCAGACACCGCACACCTTGCCGTTTGTGGATATGCATGATTTTGGCGATATGTTGGTTAATGCTGGTTTCGCCACCCCAGTAATGGATATGGAAAAATTGACCTTAACTTACGCAACAGTGGATAAGTTGTTTGCTGACGTAAGGGCTCTCGGCGGCAACCCACTACTCAGTCGTCGTCACGGGCTGATGGGGCGCCAAGCTTACCGTACTTTGTGCCAAAACTTGGAGGCGATGCGCAATCAAGATGGGCGTATACCGCTGACTTTCGAAGTGATTTATGGGCATGCTTTTAAACCACTGGCTAAAAAACTTGCCACTGGTGAGAGCATCATACGTTTGGATTTTCCGAAAAAAACGCCTTAATCTGCATCAAGACTTACTAACTTTGCTGAGTTTGCGCTAGTCAAATTGTCTTGGGTTTGTTTTAGATCATGGTCTGTATGTGCACAATCTGCTTGATTTTCCCTTGATGCGAGAGGGCTTTTCCCTTTATACTCTCGCAGTTGTAGAAGTTGCCAGTGTGTATTTCGTAGCTTCTAATAAAAAAATTTAAACAGGGTTTTTGGGGAAATCATGAAACATGCTAAGCGATTACAGTCGTTAATGCTGGGTGCTTCGCTCATGGCAGCAGGAATGCCAACGTGGGCGGCAGTAAAAGATAGCCAGGGTGGTCCGGCTGTTCTAGAGATGAATTTGCAAACGCCAGCGACACAAATCGCTGAACAAATTTATTCTCTGCATAATTTGATGCTCGTGATTTGTCTGGTGATTTTCGTCGCCGTTTTCAGTGTCATGTTTTATTCGATATTGAAGCATCGCAAATCAGTCGGACACAAGGCGGCTACTTTTCATGAAAGTACCACAGTTGAGATCTTATGGACGATCGTGCCTTTCATCATCGTGATCGGTATGGCGTTGCCAGCGACCAAGACTCTGGTGTCAATGAAAGATACCTCAAACGCAGATATCACCATCAAAACCACAGGTATGCAGTGGAAATGGGGTTACGACTATCTGAAAGGTGAGGGCGAAGGTATTTCTTTCCTGTCCACACTGAAAACACCAAGAACCCAAGTCGGTGCGCCAGGTGTGAAACCAACTGAAGCACGCGGCGACAATTACTTGATGGAAGTCGATAACGAAGTCTTCGTGCCAGTCAATAAAAAGATACGCCTGATTACAACAGCAAATGATGTTATTCACTCTTGGTCGATTCCAGCCTTTGGTGTTAAACAAGATGCGATTCCTGGTTTTGTGCGTGATACTTGGTTTAAAGTCGATAAAATCGGTGTTTATCGCGGCCTGTGTTCAGAATTGTGTGGAAAAGAACATGCTTTCATGCCTATCGTGGTGAATGTTGTTTCTGATGCTGACTACAAAAAATGGGTAGACACTAAGAAAAAAGAAATGGCGGCCAATGCCGACGATCCAAGTAAAGTTTGGACCGTAGACGAGTTAAAACAGCGCGGTGAAAAAGTATATGCTGCTAATTGCGTCGCCTGTCATCAGGCCAATGGTAAAGGTGTTCCAGGTGCATTCCCAGCTCTGGATGGTTCTGCAGTAGTGAATGGCGAAAAAGCCGCTCAGACCGCAATCCTCTTGAACGGTAAAGCCGGTATGCCAGCTTGGAAAGCCACTTTGTCCGACACAGAAATCGCTGCGGTGATTACCTACACCCGTAACAACTGGTCAAACAAAGCCGCAGAAAATATCGTCCAGCCAGCCGAAGTTTTGGCTGCACGTAAGTAATTGAACAGGAGATTGAGATGAGCAACACAGCAGTCGATCACGCACACGATCATTCTCATGGTCACGATGACCACAGCCACGACGAGCCGCATGGCTGGAGACGGTATTTATTAGCCACTAACCATAAAGTTATCGGCAACCTGTATTTGATTTTTGCTTTCACCATGCTGATGGCTGGCGGTGTTATGGCATTGCTGATACGTAGTGAATTGTTTCAGCCAGGTTTGCAATACATGCAGCCGGAATTTTTCAATCAACTGACTACTATGCACGGCTTGGTGATGGTTTTTGGCGCAATTATGCCAGCCTTCGTCGGTTTTGCTAACTGGATGATACCGCTGCAAATTGGTGCCTCCGATATGGCATTCGCCCGTATGAATAACTTTTCATTCTGGTTGATGCCTCCTGCAGCGATTCTACTGATGGCATCCTTCTGGGTGCCAGGTGGTGCTACGGCTGCTGGTTGGACTTTGTACGCGCCTTTGTCGACGCAAATGGGTCCAGGTATGGATATGGCGATTTTTGCTATACATATCATGGGTGCTTCTTCCATTATGGGCTCTATCAACATCATTACTACCATCCTGAACATGCGCGCTCCTGGCATGACTTTGATGAAGATGCCTATGTTTTGCTGGACATGGTTGATTACAGCTTATTTGTTGATCGCTGTTATGCCAGTGCTGGCCGGTGCGATTACCATGACTTTGACTGACCGTCATTTCGGTACTTCCTTCTTTAATGCTGCCGGTGGTGGCGATCCTGTGATGTATCAACATATTTTCTGGTTCTTCGGACATCCAGAGGTGTACATCATGATTTTGCCAGCTTTCGGTATTGTTTCTCAAATCGTTCCTGCGTTTGCCCGTAAGCCTTTGTTTGGCTATGCGTCCATGGTTTATGCAACCTCTTCGATCGCGATTCTGTCGTTTATCGTTTGGGCTCATCACATGTTCACTACTGGTATGCCAGTGACTGCGCAATTGTTCTTCATGTACGCCACGATGTTGATTTCAGTGCCTACCGGTGTGAAGGTATTTAACTGGGTTGCAACGATGTGGAAAGGCTCTATGACTTTCGAGACGCCTATGTTGTTTGCAGTTGGTTTTATTTTCGTTTTCACGATGGGTGGCTTTACTGGCCTGATACTGGCGGTAACACCGATTGATATCCAATTGCAGGATACTTACTATGTCGTTGCTCACTTCCATTATGTCTTGGTAGCGGGTTCTTTGTTTGCCTTGTTCGCCGGTTATTACTACTGGAGTCCAAAGTGGACGGGTTTCATGTACAACGAAACACGCGGAAAGATCCATTTCTGGGGTTCTTTGATCTTATTTAATATCACCTTCTTCCCTATGCACTTTTTGGGTTTGGCTGGTATGCCGCGTCGTTATGCAGACTATCCCGCACAGTTTACTGATTTCAATATGATCGCTACGATCGGTGCTTTCGGTTTCGGTTTGATGCAAGTGTATTTCCTTTTGGCCGTCGTGATTCCATGCATTAAAGGCGGAAAAGCAGCCCCAGCAAAGCCTTGGGATGGTGCAGAAGGATTGGAATGGACAGTACCAAGTCCAGCGCCTTTCCATACATTCGAAGAACCGCCTGTTGTTAAATAAACTTTAGGTAGGAAGTACGATCTGAATCGTACTTCCTGTAAAAAATGAAAAATCAAAAAAAACCAAATAATCTTAGAACAGCACTCATGTTGTTTTCTGTCGCCTTGGTATTTTTTATTGGTGTGTTTGTTAAGCAAACTTGGTTACGCTAAGGGCTTGCTGAATTAATGTCCGAAGAAACGAAACAAGAGTTGGCAGAACGGCAGTCTGGCACGAAGAAGCTCAATTTCTCCATGCTGGGTAAACTATTGGTGATTGCAGTAGTGATGTTTGGTTTTGGCTATGCTTTGGTGCCAATTTACAAGCAAATTTGCGAGTTGACCGGGGTTAATATTTTGACTCCGAAAGATATTTCTATCAAAGAGATAACTAATTCGCAGATAGATAGAACGCGTGAAGTAATCGTCGAATTTGATGCAAATACGCAAGGCCCTTGGCGCTTTCGGCCAACTGTGTCGAGTTTAAAAGTACACCCTGGCGAAATGACGCAAATTGTGTACGAGGTAGTGAATAAGCAATCTTATAAGATGGAAGCACAGGCCATACCGAGTTATGCGCCGCAACAGGCGGCAGCTTATTTCAAAAAAATGGAGTGTTTTTGTTTTAAGCAGCAAACCTTGGAAGCCAATGAAGCGCGGCAAATGCCGGTGGTGTTTTATATAGACCCAAGTTTGCCAAAAGAAGTAAAAACCATCACTTTGTCATATACATTTTTTGAGGTGGGCATGAAACCTAAAACCACTGCAGACGGCGTATAAATATGGACGAATTGAAGCAGGCAAGTAAACGTAAGGCCTCATTCTTAGCAACGGCCAAAGCGGTATTTTGGTCATTTCTTGGGATACGAAAAAAAAGCGATTATGAACAGGATGCAGCGCAGCTAAATCCGCTCCATGTAATCATCGCTGGTGTAATTGGTGCATTAATATTCATTGCGACACTGATAATTATCGTTAAAAGTGTCGTCGCAAAATAAAGAAATTTAGTTTAAAAATTGTATCGGGAGATGGAAATGAGTTCTCACAGCGCTAAGGCACCTTATTATTTTGTACCTGGTCCATCTCAATGGCCAATCTTGGGGGGCGTCACCTTATTGCTCACTATGTTTGGCGCATCTGCATGGGTCAATGGTATTACTTGGGGTATGTACCTCAATTTCGCAGGTATTTTTCTTACTTTAGTCGTACTGTACAAATGGTTCGGTGACGCAATCTCCGAATCGGAAGCGGGTCAATATAGCGCGCGAGTAGACGTCTCTTTCCGTTGGAGTATGAGTTGGTTTATCTTCTCTGAGGTGATGTTTTTCGGCGCTTTTTTTGGAGCCTTGTTCTATGCGCGTAGTATCAGTATGCCTTGGCTAGCCGATTTGGATCACAAAGTCTTGTGGCCCGATTTTGCTGCTCAGTGGGGTAATACAGGCCCAGCGGGGACGATAGAAGCGTTTAAAACAATGACACCGTTTCCTATCCCAACAATTAATACTGCCCTATTGTTGACCTCTGGCGTAACCTTGACAATCGCTCATCATGCATTGCGTGAAGGCCAACGTGCTAAGACTGCGATTTGGTTATTCGCCACGATCTTGCTAGGCGCGGTGTTTATGGGTTTCCAAGCGTTTGAGTATATCGAAGCGTATTCAGAATTGAACCTGAAACTGACCTCAGGCATTTACGGTTCAACCTTTTTCATGTTGACCGGGTTTCATGGCTTCCATGTGACTATGGGCGCGATTATGTTGTCGGTAGTTCTGTATCGTGTCTTAAGAGGTGATTTTACAGCGGAACATCACTTCGCTTTCGAAGGTGCCGCTTGGTATTGGCATTTCGTCGACGTGGTTTGGCTAGGTTTGTATGTGGTTGTGTACTGGCTCTGATTGATCTGAGTAGACATCACAGATGAAGAAAAAGCCGCACACAGTGCGGCTTTTTCTTATGTCATTTTGCTGGGGTAATATCGTCAGCTATACTATTAGCCTATTAGCGAATTCCGGTTGGCTGTATTAAACCGAAATAATGAGCGATCAAGATCAATGCAAAAAGAGCGATGGAAAATCCCACGCGAAAGGCCAATGCCTTCACCGTACGATTGCTTCGACCTTTGTCTTTCATCATATACACCAAGGCCGAGCCTAGGCTAATGAAAATAAGTAAAAAAGCGATTGCCACAAGAATTTTCATACCCTAAGCCTAAACAGAAAACCTCTATTGTAATGCCATATTCCTTCCGCTTTCGCCTGATTCCTACGATACTCACAGTCGCGCTGTGCGCATTGGGAATAACTCTGGGGCAATGGCAAACTAGTCGTGCATTAGAGAAAGAGGTGATCGCATCTGCTATGATTGCACGTGCCAGTTTAGCCCCTTTAACTGCGCAAGAATTAAGTGCTAGTAGCGCTGATCTAGCATTTAGACGCGCATCTGTAAGTGGCGAGTTTGTTGCGGCTTGGCCTCTGTATTTAGATAATCGTCCGCTACATGGAGTGGCAGGTTTTTATGTGATGATGCCATTTAAAGTTGCGGGTAGTGATAGGCATATTTTGGTGGCACGCGGATGGCAGCCAAGAAACCCGAATATTCGTACCCAAATGCCCATGTTGAAAACGCCAGCGGGGGCTATCCAACTCGATGGGGTGGTGAGAGTTGGCATCGATAAAGTGATGCAATTGGGTCAGGCTACGGCTTTCACGCCAGGCGCTATTACCCAAAACATGACAGCGCAAGGCGTGGCGCAACAGTCTGGTTTAAAAATGTTTGATTTCGTGCTTGAACAAACTTCTGCCTCGGTAGATGGCTTGCAGCGCGATTGGCCACTACCTTCCGCGGGCGCTGATAAGCACCGTGCCTATGCCTTTCAATGGTATGCGCTATCTTTGATGGCAGCCATTTTTTTTGTTGTAACAGGATTTCGTCGTGGAAAAAATAGATAAAAGAACTTCATCTGGTCGTTGGAAATTATTCGCAGTCTTGGCCGTCTGCGCTGCACCCATGCTGCTTTCCTACCTGACTTATTACGTCATCAAGCCCGATGGCCGCACCAATTACGGAACCATACTCGATCCGCGGCTTTACCCTCTGCCTCAATTAGGTGGGACTCTTTTGGGTGGTGAGGCTAAGGAACTTGATGCATATAAAGGGAAGTGGATCATGCTGCAAGTTGATAGCGGTTCATGCACACAGGCCTGTGAGAAAAAAATGCTCGACATGCGTCAATTGCGCTTAATGCAGGGTAAAGAAATGGATCGCGTGGAACGCGTCTGGTTGATTAACGATGCGCAAGCGGTCGATACAGTGCTGATGCGTACATTTGATGGTACTCACATGATTAGAGTGGATGCGAATGCGCTAAAAAAATGGCTGCCTAGTGAAGATAATACGCAAGTAAATGAGCATATATTTATGATAGACCCACTTGGGAATTTGATGCTGCGCTTTCCAAAAGATGCAGATCCTCAAAAAATGAAAAAAGATATTTCTAAACTATTAAAAGCGTCGGCAATAGGTTAGGCTAGGTTAAATTTATGTGGGTACAACTTCTCATCACTGCGCTGTTAGTCGCATTGCTACCACTGTCTTTGGTTTGGGTTTCCGATGATGCTGACAAATATCGAAAACTAATTGGCGTGACCTTATTTTTGACTCTGGATTTGATAATTTTTGGTGCATTTACCAGATTAACCGATTCCGGTTTAGGTTGCCCCGATTGGCCAGGATGCTATGGACAGGCGAACCCTTGGCAGTCTTTGAGTGCGATACAGTCGGCCCAGGCTTTAATGCCACACGGTCCCGTTACTGTACAAAAAGCCTGGATAGAAATGACACATCGCTATCTGGCCATGTGTGTTGGTGTGCTTATCGTAGCGCAGATGATCATATCTTGGTGGCGTCGAAGTAAGTTAAAACACAGCCCCTGGTTAGCGACCGGACTATTTTTCTTTGTCTGCCTGCAAGGCGCTTTTGGGGCATGGACAGTAACGCTTAAACTGCAACCTGTGATTGTCACTATACATCTACTCTTGGGCATGGGATTGTTAGCTTTACTCACTTGGGCCTGGGTGCGTGAGGGATCGAATACTCTTACTCAGTATGCCAAGCAGAATCTGACTGGCATTGCGACTTTCGCATTGGTTTTGCTGTTCTTACAGATCGCGCTAGGCGGTTGGGTGAGCACTAACTACGCGGCTTTAGCCTGTCATGATTACCCACTTTGCAATGGAGAGTTGATCCCGGAATTGGATTTTTCGCACGCTTTTAGCCTATGGCGGCAGTTAGGGCAAACCACGAGTGGAGAATTTTTACCATTTTCGGCCTTAGTTGCAATTCAATGGGTACACCGTAGTTTTGCTTGGCTAGTCGTGTTTGTGATACTTTATCTGGCCTATCTAGTTAAAAAAATAGGTGTGGCAAGCAATCTCGCCAAAGCTCTATTTATTCTCATTTTTCTGCAATTGCTAAGTGGCGCTTCGACAGTGTTTTTTTCCTGGCCTTTGTTGATTGCCGTAATCCATAATGCTGGAGCGGCTTTGCTCGTGCTTTTGCTGTGCATGTTAAACTACCGAGTTCGGCACGCTGCAACCCCTTGATTTTTCATGACAACTTTGAGTATTTCTAATAACCGTTTTGCGCAATATATGGCGCTGACTAAACCGCGCGTTACGCAGCTCGCCGTCTTCTGCGCCATTATTGGAATGTTTTTGGCGACACCAGATTTTCCAGACTGGCGCGTTATGCTTGCCGCCACCGTTGGTATCTGGTTGCTGGCTGGAGCAGCTTTCGCTATCAATTGTCTGATAGAGCGTGAAATTGATTCCCGAATGGCGAGGACTGCGCGGCGGGCAAGTGCCAGCGGAGAAATTACCGAGTCTCAAATTCTGGTATTTTCTTGTGCGATAGGCGGTGCTGGCATGTGGGTTTTATATCAGTTCGTCAATCCTCTGACGATGTGGCTAACCTTCGCCACTTTTGTTGGTTACGCTTTGATTTACACCATAGTTTTAAAACCGGCAACGCCTCAAAATATCGTGATCGGTGGACTTTCCGGTGCGATGCCTCCTGCATTAGGTTGGGCTGCGATTGCCAACGATGTTCCTATGCAAGCTTGGCTGCTGGTGCTAATTATCTTTATCTGGACTCCGCCACATTTTTGGGCTTTGGCAATGTATCGACGCGATGATTATGCTAAATCTGGCTTGCCTATGCTGCCGATTACACATGGTCTGGAGTTCACCCGCTTTCATGTCTGGCTGTATACCATCGCATTATTTGCCACTACGATGTTGCCGTATGCTGTGCATATGAGCGGTCTGATTTATCTGATCAGTGCGGTAATACTTGGGATTATGTTTCTTTGGTATGCATGGCGCATCTACCGTCACTACGACGACATACTCGCAAGAAAGACCTTTACTTTCTCTATCATCTACTTGTCTTTGCTGTTTCTGGCCTTGCTGGTCGATCACTATATTAAATTGTAAAAATGATGATGCACTTGCCCAAGCAATTTAGATTGTTCTGTCTGTCTTTCATATTGTGTTTGACCTCGTGTTCGAATTCTAACGATAAGTTTATTAACACCGACCTGACAGGCTTGGATTACGCCAAAAATTTCGAGCTGACTGACCACAACGGTAAGACTCGCACCTTGCTCGATTTCAAAGGAAAAGCCGTCGTTATTTTCTTTGGCTATACGCAGTGTCCGGACGTCTGCCCAACCACCATGGTAGAGATGGCGAATGTGATGAAGCAAATGGATACTTTAGCTGAAAAGGTGCAGGTATTGTTCGTCACCGTGGATCCTGAGCGCGATACGCAGGCCTTGCTGGCGGCTTATGTACCAAATTTCGATACACGTTTTCTGGGTTTATACGGCGACCCGGCCGCGACTGCTAAAGTAGCCAAGGATTTTAAAGTCTTTTATCAAAAAGCACCTGGCAAGACAGCCGACTCTTACACTATGGATCATACTGCTGGCAGTTACGTGTTTGATCCTGAAGGTAGGATTCGATTATTTGTGCGGCATGGACAAGGTGCCGAGCCTATCGTCCACGATCTTAAAATTTTATTAAAGTAGTGTACCGCGAGTATCTTCAGATTTAAATCTGAACCAATAAAAAATGGCGCCAGATTGGCGCCATTTTTTTGTATGCTTTTAGCTTATGCGTAAGCAGCTAAGGCAGATTTCATTTTCTTTAATGCCGCACTTTCGATCTGGCGGATACGTTCAGCCGAAACGCCATATTCGCTAGCCAATTCGTGCAAAGTCGCACCGGAACCATCGTCGTTCTGTAGCCAGCGTGACTCTATGATATGGCGTGAACGCGCATCTAATTTGGACAGCGCAGTTTCCAAACCTTCGCTTTGCAATTTGTCGTAGCGCTGCGCTTCTATCACATGAGTCGGTTCGTCTACTTCTGTCTTCAGATAGGCGATAGGCGCAAATTTATCATCTTCATCATCGCTTTGTGAGTCCATCGCGATATCGCGACCAGACAAACGCATTTCCATCTCTATGACTTCTTCGCGCTTGACGTCGAGTTTCTTGGCGAGCGATTCGATTTGTGCCTGCGACATAGAGTCCAGACCTTCTTTATGGCTACGCAGATTAAAGAACAGTTTGCGCTGAGCTTTAGTGGTCGCTACCTTAACTAGGCGCCAATTTTTGAGGATGTACTCATGCATTTCGGCTTTAATCCAATGCATGGCGTACGAGACTAAACGCACCCCCTGATCAGGATCGAAACGCTTGACTGCTTTCATCAAACCGATATTGCCTTCTTGAATCAAGTCTGCATGTGGCAAGCCGTAGCCAAGATATCCACGCGCGATAGAAACAACCAAACGCAAGTGTGACATAACCAATTGTTGCGCGGCATTGAGATCATTATTCTCACGCAATTGTTTGGCTAAATCCATCTCTTGCTCATGCGTCAGCATAGGCAGGCGATTTACCGCAGAAATATAGGCGTCAATATTTCCGAGCGTGCCGCTAAAACCCAATGCCAGAGCTGTGTTGCTCGAAAACGGCGTAATGGTTTGTGTCGATGAATAAGTCATTCTTCCTCCAGATTTGCTGCCAGTCGCTTGCTATTAATAAATAAAACAGTGCTAAGGGCGATCACTTCAATTTCATATATTAGCACTCTCTGAGCTTGAGTGCTAATAACCTCTATTTATATCGAAAGTGTCAAAAAGTGCTAACAAATTATATTGCTTATTAATCAATTAACTCTGTTGAATTATAGAAGTTAGAGCGCATTCCACGGTAAAAGTTGCAGAAATTATTGAGAAAGATCAAATAAACGGAGTATTTATTGAGGACTAAAAGTTTGAAATTCGTGCAAGTTGACGTCTTACCGAGAAAAAAGCACCGAACAAGCCTAAGCACATACTGGCCGCCAGTAATAATAAGCTGGGGATGATACCTAAGGGTGTCAAATGAAATTCAGAAGCGTAGAGCTTGGCAAAATCAGCAATTGCCAGGTTCAGTGGCCGCAAAGCCAAAGCAATTAGCGCTAAGGCTGCGCTACCTGCCAGTAAGCCAAGCAGGGCGCCGGTGTAGTAATAGGGTTTGTGTATAAAACTATTGCTGGCACCCAAAAGGCGGGCAATTGAAATCTCT
Organism: Undibacterium parvum; assembly: GCF_003955735.1. Classification (NCBI taxonomy): domain Bacteria; kingdom Pseudomonadati; phylum Pseudomonadota; class Betaproteobacteria; order Burkholderiales; family Oxalobacteraceae; genus Neoundibacterium; species Neoundibacterium parvum. Next base: position 2,742,955 of record NZ_CP034464.1, read on the forward strand.
GCCTGATGCGACATGACTTGCAGGCGGGTCGCGTTAAAGATCACCACCACCACTACCATGGCTAAGGTGATCGCCAAAAATAGCAAAAACATTTGCAATACCTGGACTAGGGCGGCGAGCCGTTTCACCCATGCAGAGTCAACTTGTACGACATCGACGTTTGGTAGTAACTGTAAACGCGCAACCAGAGTATCGACTTTGTCTGCATCCGCATTCGCGAGCGATAACACATACGCGTCTGGTAGCGGATTACCCCCTAGGGTTGCCAAGACCTCAGCCAAGCTGGATGTTTCTTCCATGGCTGCCAAGGCCTTGTCTTTGGTAATGAAATTGAGTTTGGCTGAAACATTCGCTGCTTTCAACATGCTCTTGATCGTAATTGAAAGTGCGGTGGCTTCCGAGCGTGGAGTTGTTGGTAGTAAAAAAATGCTGATCTCTGGCTCTATGGATAATTGAGCGGAAACTGGGCGAATATTTTCTATCAGCGTCAGACCGGCTATCGGTAGTGCGAGCGCGATGGCAACAACCAGAGTATTAAAGAGAAAATTTCCTGGGCTAGAGCGTAAATGTGAGAGCGCGCTTGTGATCGCGGAAAGGTGTAGGCGTAACCAGCTAGTCATAATGTGTCCTTAACCGGCTAGGCGGCTAGTGCAGATGTCCAAGAGTCGCTGATTGCTCCCTTGCTGAGATAGATAACACGACTAGCTTGCTCAAGTAATTGCTCATCGTGGCTGGAAATAATACAGGTCACGCCAGCGCTCTGGAATGCTTTGAGCGCGTTGACTACTTTGTTGGCATTGTCTTTGTCGAGAAAGGCAGTAGGCTCGTCGGCCAAAATAATACGCGGGCGATTGACGATGGCGCGTGCAATCGCGACGCGCTGCTGTTCGCCGCCTGAAAGTGTCAAAGGGCGCGCTTCTGCTTTGTCAGATAAGTTGACTTTTTCCAAGGCTGCTCTGGCACGAATCTCCGCTTCGCTGCTAGCCGCTCCGGCGACGATCAAAGGTAGCATGACATTGGCCAGTACGCTGCGGTCCAACAGCAAGCCTTGGCCTTGCAGTATTAAGCCCAGTTTGCGCCGATAAAATGGCAGGCTACTGGCATTAAGTTTACTGACATCTTGTCCATGCACGCTGACGATGCCACTACTAGGGCGTTCTACTCCAGCGATCAATTTCAATAGACTGGATTTCCCCGCGCCAGAGGGGCCGGCTAAAAAAATTAATTCACCATCGGCAATCGTGAGTGAAATATCGCGCAAAGCAAATACACCTTGCGTGTACTCTTTGGTAACGTTTTTAAATTCGATCATGATTTTGAATGAAAGCGATTAATCAAATAAGGCATCCACAAATTCTTGCGCATTAAAGGCTTGTAAATCTTCTATCTGTTCCCCGATGCCAATAAAATACACAGGAATAGGATGGCTTTTCGCAATCGCAGCTAGCACGCCACCTTTGGCAGTGCCATCGAGTTTGGTGATGATCAAGCCAGTTAAATTCAACGCCGCATCAAAAGCCTTGACTTGTGCCAGGGCGTTTTGCCCGGTGTTGCCATCGATCACCAGAAGGATCTCTTGCGGGGCACCATCCATGCCTTTGCCTATCACACGCTTGATTTTTTTAAGCTCTTCCATCAGGTGTAATTGAGTAGGTAGGCGGCCTGCGGTGTCGACCATCACGACGTTAGTGCCACGCGCCTTGGCCGATGCTACCGCATCAAAGGCGACTGCCGCCGGATCCCCGGATTCCTGGGAAATCACGGTGATATTGTTTCTCTCGCCCCAAATCGTGAGCTGCTCACGTGCCGCAGCGCGAAAGGTGTCACCGGCCGCCAGCAAGACCGATTGTTGATGGTTCTGCAAATGTTTGGCTAGCTTACCGATGGTGGTGGTTTTTCCGGCGCCATTGACACCCGAGATCATCATTACCAGCGGCTGATGCCGGCCTAGCTCTAAAGGTTTTTGCAGCGGCCTGAGTAATTCGAGCAGCAGCATTTTTAATGCGGTCTTGACCTGTTCAGCTTCGGTCAGCTTTTCTTCTTTGACTTTTTTCTTGAGGCCATTCAATAAGAACTGAGTCGCTTCAACGCCTGCGTCTGAGATTAATAATGCGGTTTCCAGTTCATCGTACAAATCGTCATCGATTTTTGCACCGACAAACAAAGTGGTCAGGCTAGACGAGGTTTTGGATAGACCGGCCTTGAGTCGGCTTAACCAAGACGGTTTGTCGAGCGCCGCTGCTGGTGCGGCAAGCGGCTCGGCAGTCGTTAAGTTGAGGGCAGGAGTCGCTTCTGCGGGAGAAGTCGGCTCATCTTTGGGTTTTTTCTTAAAAAAGCTAAACATCGAGGATTTCGTTAGTTGCAGTGAGTACAGGTTAGAATGCTGCCATTCTAACAGACCCCTGTTGGTAATTTTGACTCACATTTCCAACTAGTTGCTCGCTCTATGAAAACCAACAACAAAAAAACACCTGTGCCTAGTCGTCCATCTCATCAAGTCAGGATCATCGCTGGTCGCTGGAAGCGCACGCCCCTGAACGTGATTGTGGCTGATGGCTTGCGTCCTACGCCGGATCGTGTGCGTGAGACTGTGTTTAATTGGTTGAATTTTTTATTGCCTGGCGGCTGGCAAGACTTGCGCTGTCTGGATTTGTTTGCTGGTAGCGGCGCCTTGGGTTTCGAGGCTGCCAGTCGTGGTGCCGCCCAAGTCACTATGGTCGAATCTCACACCCCCGCATTTAAACAGTTGGAGCAAGTTAAGCAGAAGTTGGCGGCTGATGAGCTCGTGTTGCTGCGTGCCGATGCTTTAACCGTAGCTGCCGGAATGGCCGTGCGTCAGCAAACTATGGATGTAATTTTCCTGGATCCACCATTCGGCTTGGGTATACTGCAGAAAATATTACCTATTTGCGCGCACTTGCTCACGCAAAATGGCTTACTGTACGTAGAAGCAGAGCACAGTTTACTCATCGATGACAAGCTGCAAGAAGTACCCGATTACTTGCTTGGGTGGAATGTTATTCGCGCCGATCAAGCGGGTGCTGTGTATTTTCACATACTGCAACGCAGCAATTTGGTGCGTGATTTGCCAGAAAATCAGGCATAATGCCCGCTCGTCGTGGTGCATATTCAAATTTGAGTAGTGATTAAGGGAGTAAAGATGGTCACAGCCGTATATCCAGGAACTTTCGATCCGCTGACACGTGGTCATGAAGATTTGGTGCGTCGCGCCTCGGGCTTGTTTGATACTTTGGTGGTTGGCGTAGCCGACAGCAAAAATAAGAAACCCTTCTTTTCACTGGACGAGCGTCTGACAATTGCCAATGAAGTTTTAGGGCATTATCCAAACGTGCGTGTGGAAAGCTTTTCTGGTTTGCTAAAAGATTTTGTGCGCAAGAACGATGCCCGCGTCATTGTGCGTGGTTTGCGTGCCGTATCTGATTTTGAATACGAATTTCAGATGGCGGGTATGAATCGCTATTTATTGCCGGATGTCGAAACCCTGTTTCTGACGCCGTCGGATCAATATCAATTTATCTCAGGCACGATCGTGCGCGAGATTGCCATGTTTGGTGGCGATGTCTCGAAATTTGTATTTCCTTCCGTGGATAAGTGGCTCAAGCAAAAAGTGGCTGACGCAGAAGGACAATAAGTGCTGCGCGCGGGCTGACACTTAGCCTGCGGTTGCCGCAGAAATATTCAGTAGTAGCAGGAGGATGTATGGCTTTACTCATTACCGACGATTGCATCAATTGTGATGTATGCGAACCGGAGTGCCCAAATGAAGCGATTTATATGGGCCCGGAAATTTACGAAATAGACCCGAATAAATGTACCGAGTGCGTCGGTCATTATGAGGTTCCGCAATGCAAGGAAGTTTGCCCAGTCAACTGCATACCGTTTAATCCGGCCTGGCGCGAAACACCTGAGCAATTACTCGCCAAGTATGAACGCTTGCAGGCGGAAGCGAAAAAACCGGCTTAATTTCATTTCGCCAGACAGACTCGATTGCGTCCTTGTTCTTTCGCATCGTACAAGGCGCGATCCGATTTCCATAGTAATTCGGCAGCGATCGCGTCCGCATCGCCTTGATTGTCGCTCGCGCTCAGCGCCGCGATGCCGATAGAAATCGTGCTATTACAGACCCCGCTCATACTCAGGAAAAATGGCGTGCTGGCGATGCTCAGACGTATTCTTTCTGCCACCTGTGCGGCTGCTTGCAGATCGGTATTGACGAGCAATACCACAAACTCTTCACCGCCAAAACGTCCCAAGGTATCGCTTAAACGTAGCTCAGCCTTGATGCGACTAGCCACTTCTTTTAAGACATCATCGCCGCTTTGATGGCCGTATTGATCATTGACTTGCTTAAAAAAATCGATGTCCAGATACATGCAGGCGATACTGTATTGCTGCCTGCGGGCACGCGCAATTTCTTCCAGCATCCTGCGTTCTACATTGCGTCGATTGCTGACATTGGTGAGCGGATCGGTGAGGCCTATATACGTCAGACGTTCATGGTTGATCACGTTTTCCAGGCAGGTGGCGATGATGAAACCCATCTGCTCGATAAAATCGGTGGCCATGCTGGCGCTGAAACGCGTGGCGTGAAAACTACCCAGGTTGAGACAACCTATCAAACGCTTTTGCCTAAACAAAGGTACTAGCGCGACGCTGAGCGGTTTTTTTTGGCAGGGTGCAAAAAACTTTGCATGCAGCGCGGCTGAATACAGTCCCAGACTGGGCTTGTTGCTGGTCTGTGCTGGCAGCCCTAAATCGGCTTCATTTGCGACAAACATCAACTGAGGAAATTCTTTCAGATCAAAGCTCAGGTCGTGCAAGATAGAGCGCAAATTATTCTGATGATCGATTAAAGTCAGACTCAGCACATCCAGATCAGAGCTGCTGGCTAGCGTGCTGAAGATGGTCTCTATCAACTCGCGAAAACTACTGGAGCCTATCAGCTCGAGATTGAAATTTTGATGGCGCGACATGATGCGTTGATTGTCGTTCGCTTGCTTAAGAAAGTCGCGCATTTGCTCACGCAGCAGACGGTTTTCTTCACTCAATTGCTGATGCGCCTGGCTTAAAGCGGCCGCGCCCAAGGCTGGGGTGGCTAGAGTATCCATAATGTGGTCCATATGCGACTGCGATCGCGGTTGTTGGCCAAGCTCAGGCTTATTTTCAGAGCGGCCATCATTAAAACGCCAACTGTAATTCTAGACCATCAGCGATCGCGATAGTTTGTCCCAATCCCTGCGCGATGATAGTGTTCATGCCGAAAGTGACGGCACCGTCGAGCAAGGCATTGCTACGGTAGCTTTGTAAGATGTCCACAGGATTTTGCTCCACTTCGGCACTGGCTTGGTTTACCGCGGGCATAGGGCAGCGCGGACAAGGCTTGACTGGTTTTAGCTTGATGTGCTGCGGCGAGTCGCTGCTGTGTATCAGTAACAACTCGGCATAATCTTCTTCAAACGCCTCTACTCCATCGATCACGATATTCGGCCGGAAGCGATTCATGGGCACGGCAGCGCGTCCTTGCGCCAGCAATTTCTGATTCAAATCCGCCAGCGAGGCAGACGAAATCAGCAATAGCGGGTAGCCATCTGAAAACAAGGACGGCACCTTGATCTCGCCTGTCCATTTGGGATTGGCGCAACGCTGCGATGCTGGATGGCTGCGCACCAGGCGGCAGGCGATACCCAGAAAGCGGCTAAACCAGGCGGCACAAACGTCGCCGCTATCGTAGGCTGGTACCGTATCCTCCCAGACCAGCACTTGCAGGCTGGCAGCGCTGCTGGCTTGCTCCAGGGGGATTTCCAGCGCGGGCATACCGGGCGCCTGCAGCATGAATTTTTCGCCCTCGAAGCCTGGCTGTATCAAGGCCATTCTCGGATGTTCGCGTTGCGTCAGAAATTGATTTTGCGCATCGACTAGCATCCACTCACGGTCACGTATAGACCGGTAAGACAATCCAGTTGCCCCCAGTTGTGCGCTAGCCAGCGCTATCCCTGCGCAGGATTTGATTGGATACAGAGTGAGTGCACTGATGTGTGGCATAAGGACGAAGCTGAGGCATTTGCGAATATGACAATCACATATGATACCGTGTTATTCGCACTTTCGGGCAGAGGCGAGCGGCTCTCCGCCGGGTCCGAAAATCGTCTGTTTCACTCTGGCAGGGTGTCGATACTGGATTGTTTCCTTAACAAATTTTTACAAAATAGTAAGCTAGCCAGCGAAGCATTTTTAAAATGGCACCTTGCCAGCGCGCATATTCCATGCGGCTCGCAGGCCATTGTGCTTGAAGAAGCGCATGGAATATGGGCGGTGGCGCTGCCTGTTTCGAGATTGCTTACGATGCGTAACTGTTCAGCTCGCTATACAAAGCCCTTCTCCCGCTCGCGGGAGAAGGGTTGGGATGAGGGTAGTTCAAATTTGCACAATGTTTGATACTTCACAGTGCTAAGCGCATCAGCTATTTGAAGGCATACCTTGCTCAATCACCCTCGCCCCGGCCCTCTCCCGCCTGCGGGCGAGGGAGTTTTCATCGCTGGCTGAACACTTACTACGACGCAATACGCCTACGGCTATTGAGGACCTACGTAAAGATTACGACTTACCGAATTGGGCTTGGTGGTGTTTTTGTTTGCTGTGGTTCTGTGCTTGATGATCTTTTGTCGTTGTTGTGCGATTGCAGGCCGGTGGTAGACCGGCAACTACATACCTTTTTTGCTTCGCCAAAAAAGGTATGCCAAAAAAGGCGACGCATTTGCGTCGCCTTCTTTTGCTTCCGTTTCTTGGCGAAGCAAGAAAAGGGAGTAGCCGCCGGTCTACCACCGGCCAGCAATCGCACAGCTACGACAGAAGTAGAAACAAGACCAAGCCGCAGCAAAGCAAAAACAGCATGCCGCCAACACGCATATTCCATGCGGCTCGCAGGCCTATGTGCTTGAAGAAGCGCATGGGATATGCGCCGTGGCGCTGTCTGTTTTGAGATTACCTACGGCGGCATAGATGAAGCCAATTCCTCCTTAGTGAGTTAAAACAATGTTTCCACATAATCAAGTGTGTTAGCATGATGCAATTAGTTAGAATGAACGTTTTGTCGATTTGTTTATTCCATTTATTTTCAGGGCATATACGATTTGAGCTAGACGCCATAAGGCTTTCCCGAAGAAAGAAACCGATCAGCTATTTTCTTCTTGCCGGTTATCTTTGCAAAATGAAAATTAAAACACGTTAGGCACTTCTATGGCCGATTCCGAATCAGACACTATTTCTTATGTGATCGTCGTGCGTGACACGTCTTTAAATGCGCGATCCTTATTTTGTGAACGCTTCCCGAACCATCGTGGCGGCGTGAATCCCCGCACCCATAGCCCATATAGTTCAGTCCCATGTGAGATCGAAGAAATCAGTGAATTTCTGGGCTGGATCGCGCAGAATCTCTCAAATCAGTATTCAAGCATTTGTATTGTGATCAACATAGGTACACCGCGCACTTGGTCTAGCTTTGAGGTCCCCGAGAAAATTCTTGAATCAATCAGAGAATATGGCACCAAGCTCAATGTTTTATTTTCTTCACCTGCAATTAATTAGTCTTCGAGGAATACTGAAAGTGCCTAACAAAACAGTCGATCGTGACGCCGTGTTATTTTTGATTTTTCTTGCTGGCTGCAATTCGCGGCGCACATCACTTTTGCGTTAGGCATCACAATGCACGTACTGCGGCTCCCGTTTGTAATAGCGATGCTTGTTTTGGTTGAGGGATGTGCATCTGACTATGTTTCGATCCGGCCAAATCCGGGTGGGTGGCTCCAGCAGCGAGCGCCCTCCGAAAACGACAAGTCTATGTATGCCGCAATTGGAGCAAAGCAATTTAGGGCCTATCACTATGACCCCATTCGAGCCTCCGAAGTCGAGTCAGTTCGTCTCGTTAAAGAGTTTGCCCTTTGCCCGAATGGTTACACGCTAATCGTCAATCCGAAGATCGGGACCGGAGACCACGGGTTTGGTTGGATCATTCGTTGCAATGATTAGCACACACGACGAACACCAGATGCCTAACGAGTAAGGCTAGATTGTGATCGCGAAGCGAGCCACAATCTGAACCCTTTGTTGGGCGAGCCCGGCGCAAGCTGTGTGTTTTTCGATTTCGCTATGGAAATAGTTTATTGAGGATCACCGGGCTGTGGGCGAATCGCATCTTCGCCATTAAATCTCCCAGCCTAATTCGTCGCCATAGCAGCAACGTGCTTACTTGCCTGCGCCGATGGAAGTTATCGTTGACGGTTTTTGATCTAATTTCCCAGGATTCAGGTCGAGCGAACTGCGAGGGCAGGTCTTGCGTTGACGTATTCCATGTTCTAACTCCACTTCGCAAGGCCTAGCGAGCCTCATCGATTACATCGCAGGCAATCTCAAAACACAATCTCAAAACAGGCAAGCCCACTGCGCATATCTCATGCGCCTTGCAGCCCGGCATGGCCGGAGAGGCGCATGGAATATGCGCGCTGGGCTTGCCACCATTTGGATTTTGTATGGCTGGTGTTGGCGTAGTCTGAAAAATAAAAAGGCTACATTCAGTAGCCTTTTTTATTGAGCGTAGGCGCGCAGTGCGCGCTCTGCAGAATTAGACGTTGAACAAGAAGTTCAGTACGTCACCATCCTTGACCACGTATTCCTTGCCTTCGGCGCGCATCTTGCCTGCTTCTTTGGCGCCGGCTTCGCCCTTGAACTGGATGTAATCGTCAAACGCGATGGTTTGGGCGCGAATGAAGCCGCGTTCAAAATCGGTGTGGATCACGCCAGCCGCTTGTGGGCCGGTGTCACCAACGTGGATGGTCCAGGCGCGCACTTCTTTCACACCGGCAGTGAAGTAAGTTTGCAGACCGAGCAACTTGTAGGCGGCACGGATTAATCTGTCCAGACCAGGTTCCTGCATGCCCATGTCGGCCAAAAATTCGGCCTTGTCTGCGTCTTCCAGATCGGCGATTTCGGATTCTATTGAGGCGCAGATGGCGACGATAGGCGCGTTTTGCGTGGCCGCATAGGCGGTCAGCTGATCCAGCAAAGGGTTGTTGGTAAAGCCGCTATCAGAAACGTTGGCTACATACATGGCTGGCTTGGCAGTGATCAGGCACATAGGCTTGAGCAAGGCCATTTCATCAGCATCCAGACCCATGGCGCGCACCGGCTTGGCATCATTGAGTGCGGGCAGTATGCGCTCTAAAATCTCGACCAATTTGGCTGCGTCTTTGTCGCCAGAACGGGATTTTTTGTTTTCGCGATGGATGGCTTTTTCTACTGCGCCCATATCGGCCAGACACAGTTCGGTCTGGATCACTTCGATATCGTCCAGCGGGCTGACCTTGCCGGCCACGTGGATGACGTTGTCGTCTTCAAAGCAGCGCACCACGTTGACGATCGCATCGGTTTCGCGGATGTGGGCTAGAAACTGATTGCCCAGGCCTTCGCCTTTGGAGGCACCAGCGACTAAACCAGCGATATCGACGAACTCGACGATGGCGTTTTGTACACGCTCAGGTTTGACGATGGCCGACAATTGCGCCAGGCGCGGGTCGGGTACTTCGACCACACCGACGTTAGGTTCTATCGTGCAGAAAGGATAGTTTTCTGCCGGAATGCCTGCTTTAGTCAGGGCATTGAAGAGGGTAGATTTGCCGACGTTAGGCAGGCCGACGATGCCGCATTGGAGACTCATGGTGATCTTTTTAAAAAGTAAACTGCTAGAAAATACGGAGATTAGCCCGCTATTTTACCGGAACTGGCCGCAAAACTGATCTTTCTTAGTGACAGCCTCTGTAAAAACGCGACCAGTAGCAAGGCTGCCACGGTCAGACCGAACACCAGACCTATCCAGAAACCGGCGGCTGCCATAGGTTGGGCCGGTCGCCAAGGCATCCATTCCGGCAGCAGGCCCAAGCCCAGCGCGCAGCCTATCGGTAAGGCAAAACCATAAAACGCCATCAAATGTATCAACATCGGAGTGCGAGTCACCTTGTAGCCACGGATCGCGCATGAGGCAGAGACCTGAGTGGCGTCTGACAATTGAAAGATGGCGGCAAACAGCATGAGGCTGGCGGCCATCGCCTGCACCGCGGCGTCTGAGGTGTAGGCAGCAGCGATTTCATGCCGGAAAATAGCGATGAAAGCGGCCGATAAGACCGCGAAACCCAGCGACAGGCCGACCCCGACCAGCGAAATAAAGCGCGCCCTGACGGCATCGCCTTCGCCCAGACTCTGCCCGACCCGCGTGGTCAGGGCGATGCCTAAACTCAGAGGCACCATGAATACCAGCGAAGAAAAATTCAGGGCGATCTGATTGGCCGAGACCGGCACGATGCCAAAGCGCGCCACCAGTAAGCCCACCGCAGCGAAGGCCGAGACTTCGGCAAAGTAAGTTACACCGATAGGCAAGCCTATGCGCAGCATGGAGCGTATCTCCGGCCAGTGTGGCGCTTCTTTATGGGTAAATGGAAAGGTTTGATGGTACACCGGAGAATGATGGGTCCACCACAGCATGGCGCCTAACATCAGCCACATGCCTACCCCCGTGGCCACCGCGCAGCCGGTTGCGCCTAGTTGCGGCAGTCCCCAGTGGCCATAGATCAGCAACCAGTTGACGATAATATTAAAGCCCAGCCCGAGTAAGGCAATCACCATCACCGGCTTGGTTTGATTGATGCTGGCGGTATAGCTGTACAAGGCGCGGTACATGGCAAAGGCCGGCATCCCTAGGCTGATCACATGGACGAATTGGCTGGCCTTGGCGTGTACAGAGGGAGCTAGTTGCAGGTAATCAAACACGATGGTGGAGAGATTGAGTAGCAGACAGGCAATCAGGCCAACGCCTGCCGCCATCCACATGGACTGACGCATGATGTGCGGGATGCGCTCAAATTTACCGGCACCGACTTCATGCGCTACTACCGCATTGATAGAGATCATCACGCCCATCACGGTGACCAAGACGATAGACCAGAGCGATGCGCCGAGCGCTACCGCCGCCAGATCTTCGGCACTTAAATGGCCAGTCATGGCGACGTCTGCCACCGACATGCCCACCGTGGCGAGCTGGCCTATCAATACGGGCCAGGCGAGTTGCCACAATGCGGCGGCTTCGGTGCGGATTTTGGTTTTCATGCGTGGGCTGCTAAGACGATTTAAAACGGGACATGCATCTTAACCGATATGCCTCCATTTGGTGCATATCGGCAAATCACTACGGGAACAAGATTTGCTTATAAGACAGAAGATCTTTCATCAGTAACACGCTTAAGCACTACATAAACCCGGACACCAGGAGCCACAATGAAGCACAAAAACAAACGCGGAGAAAAGCGCAGGGAATTTTTAAGATTCAGCATGGTGATGGCTGCCGGCACCTCGCTGATGTCACTAGCGATTGCCAAGATCGATGATATTAACGACGCCATCAATAAATCGGGACGCCAAAGGATGCTCTCGCAGCGCATGGCCAAGGCCTATCTGCAGCTAGGACAGGGCATAGATATTTACCATTCACGTAAAATTTTGGCCAGCTCTATCACCACGTTTGAGGCGCAGCTAGCCGAACTCAGCGCCTACGCACCCACCGCGGAAAACCGCCAGGTGTTTGCGCAGATGGAGAAAAACTGGATGGATTACAAAAACCTCTTGAGTGGCGCCACCCCCAATCCGACCTCCGCCAAAAATCTGATGTTAATGAGCGATGAGATGCTGATGCTGGCACAGAGCGCCACCGTGCAATTAGAAAAATTTTCCGGCAGCCCTAGTGCCAAACGGGTGAATCTGGCGGGCCGCCAGCGCATGCTCTCGCAACGTATGGCGAAATATTATCAAGCCCTGCAATGGGGCGTGGCACCTCCTGATGCCATCGCTAAACTGGAGGCTGCGCGCAAGGACTTTATCGCCGCCATGGAGGTACTGCAGAGCGCGCCCGCGAATACCCCGCAAATCAAAGATGGCCTGGCGCTGGCGCAGCAACAGTGGCTATTTTTTGATAACGCCCTGCACCAGTTCGGAGAAAAGAGCGCGAATCCGCAAGATAAACTGCTATTACTAAACACCGTCGCCAGCAGCAGCGAGCGGATATTGGAAGTGATGGATAGCGTGACCACGCTCTACCAAAAAAATGCCTGATGGTGATCCGGCAGGCTAATGCTTTAGAGCCTGCTTAAAGAAATTTAAGGGTGAGTAAAACTTTATTAAAAAATAATTAAATTACCCTTGTATCTTCTGAACAGTGATCCTATAGTGATATCACTTTGATGTCGTTGTTTGCCATGTAGACTCATACTTCAGGAGATAAAATGAACGCAACTGTAAAACCTTCAGTGAGAAAATTAGTTCAGGAACGCACACTCAGTTCTATGGACGGTTACCTGATGATCGTCGTTGGGCTGGCGCTGATACTCGGTGGCGCTTATGCCATGTTGGTGCTGCTGGCGGGCACGCCAGATCCGGGCGCAGTGGCGGTCTTGTTCAGGCTAGGGCTGATGTTGCTGGGGGTGTTTTGTTTGAGCGGGATGTACATGCTGCAACCGAATGAAGCTGCCTTGCTGTCCTTGTTTGGTCAATACAAGGGTACCGATCGCAGTGAGGGCCTGCGCTGGGCGAATCCATTTTTCGCCAAACGCAAGCTCAGCCTGCGCGCCCGCACCCTGAATACCCCGCCTTTGAAAGTCAATGACAAGCGCGGCAATCCGGTCGAGATCGGTGCTGCCATCGTCTGGCGCGTAGAAGAAACCGCATTGGCGATCTACAACGTCGACGATTTCGAGCGCTTCGTGAATGTCCAGGCTGAGGCTGCCTTACGCCATCTGGCATCGCAATACGCGTATGACGATGGCGAGGATTTGCACGAGGGCGAAACCACCTTAAGGGCCGGCATGGAAGTGGTTGCCAATGCCATGCGCATAGAATTGCACAGCCGTTTCGCCGCTGCCGGTATCGATGTGGAAGACGCCAAACTCACCCATCTGGCATATGCGCAAGAGATCGCCCAGGTCATGCTGCGCCGCCAGCAAGCCGAAGCCATCATCAGTGCCCGCAAGAAGATCGTGCATGGGGCAGTGAGCATGGTAGAAGAAGCATTGCGTGGCTTATCCGAACGTAAGATCGTGGAGCTCGATGACGAGCGCAAGGCCGCCATGGTCAGCAATCTGTTGGTGGTGTTGTGCTCGGATAAAGAGACCCAGCCCATCATCAACACCGGTACGCTTTATAACTGATGTGTTTTTTAAAAAACGCTCAGCCATCTCGACGTAAGTGATCAGTAGTAAGGAGTATTCATGAATAAAAACACCCTGATTTTTGTTTTGGTATTGTTGGCCATAGTCGGCGTCTACTTAGCTTATCGGCTGTTTAAATATCACAACTCGCCAGAGGGGGAGCGACATGCACGGATGCGCATGCAGGGCGCATTTGTGCCGCTCAGCAAAGAAGAACTCGACCAAGACCAGGCGCGTGCAGCTGGCAGGTATGAGTAAATTATCGCATCAGTGCGCATCGAAAAAAAAACGCATAAATTCTTATGGCCAGTCCCGGTAAAAAATCCTTCCCGCTGCGTATCGACCCAGTCTTATGGGTCGAGATAGAACGCATGGCAGCCCAAGAGCTGCGCAGCGCCAACGCGCAGGTCGAGTATCTGCTACGCCAGGCGCTACAACAACGCGGCCGCAAACTGCCCGACGCAGATGCTGACGATCAGGCTAGCCTCAACAAGAAATAAAATATTCAGCACCCCGCCAGTGCGCATATCCCATGCGGCTGGTGGCAGGGTATGCCCGCAAACCCGCATGGAATATGCGCCTTGGGCTAGGTGCTTTTCAGAAAACTAAAAATTCAGTGGTTTGACGATTGCCATGTCAGGTTTCGCTACAAATGCCGCAAACGCTTCGGCTAGTCTTGTGCTGGCGCTGATGGCCAGTTTCCAGTCGCGTATGCGCGCTTCGTGATCTAGTCCGTAGTGGAAAAAATCGGTGCGATCCGGTAGTTTTGCACGCGGCAAACTCTGTATGAAACTAGCTGATGGCGACAGCATAATGAGATTGTCTAGCCAACTGCTGTGTGCGCCTTTGTTGGCGCGTCGCCATGGCAGGCTCTTGTCTAGCCAGCCGGGGATGATGTGATCGGAAAAATGCGGATACAGCACCAAACCGGCTCCGTGCCTGTCTTGCAGCTGCGCGTAAGGAAAGTGCAGATGATAGTCGATCATGCCGCCGTCCCAGTAAGTGCCGGATGGAGTGCCGGCGATCTGGCGTACCGGTTGCATGATCAAAGGTAGGGTGCCGGAGGCCAGCAAGGACGGTAGTAGATTCTCGGCGCTGAGCGCCACAAAATCAGTCTGGAAGGCATCGAAATGATTCGGCATCCAGGCCAGCGTATCGCGGCTGTCGCCGATCACCACGCGTGTCATATGGCGCGCCAGGTGCTTGCGCGCGCGCAGGTTGGCCAGCGCGGCGCTGGCAAAGCCCAGCTTGGTGCTGAGTTCGCTTTGTGGCGCTTGCAAGCGGCCACGCCCGCGTACCGCCAGCACATGCAGGCGCTGGCTTGGGTGGCTGATGATTTCTGCTTCGTGACCACCGATAAAACCTTGCAGCAGCCCCATAATTTCCTGCGTCACTCTAGCCGGACTCGGCTTGGCCGGATAGCGCTGGCCACAATACAAATCCGCTAGCCGTTTCAATGCCGCTACCGGATCGGCATGGCAAGCGGCTGCCATGCGCCACGAGCCTATTGAGGCACCGAGCAGGCTGCGCTGACGCGGCGCGCCAGCTAGCCACTCGCCAAACAAGTATTGATCCAGCCCTTGCAAAATCAAGCCCTTGGGGCCGCCCGCCGCCGCCGGTATCACGGCCACATCTTGGGCTTGCAAGCCGTGTTGGCGCAAATGCGCCATGGCGGTTTTTCCTGCGTGGATATGTAGTGCTGAGCTCATGTTGATTGTTTGTTTGGTGGTAACTATTCAGACTGCTATAAAGAAAATCAAAACCCCTCAACACAGAGACACTGAGGCACAGAGATTCACAGAGGAAGTCCAGGAAGTTCTCCGTTTTTCCTCTGTGCCTCTGTGTCTCCTTTGAGAGGTTTTTGTTTCTTTATTGATTTTCGCAACACGCTGAATCGTTACGTTTGGTGATTGATTATTTATTGGTATGCAAACGCAGCATGGCTTCGTTGGTGTTTCCCTCTACCATCAGCGCGATGATCTGTACGCTGCGGGCGATGGCTTCATCGATCAGCGGTTGTTCTTCTTTACGCGGCCGGTGCAGCACGAAGTCGGCTACGCCTTGCTGTAAATTGAGGGTGCGCGGATGGCCTATGCCTATCCGCAGCCGCCAGTAATCCTGGTTGCCAAGTGCCGCCGTAATGTCTTTGAGGCCGTTATGCCCACCCGAAGAGCCGCCTTTCTTGAGCTTGGCGATGCCCGGGTCGAGATCGAGTTCATCGTGTACCACCAGCACCTGATCAGGCGTGAGCTTGTAAAAGCGGCACAGCGCACCTACCGACTGACCGGAGCGGTTCATGAAGGTTTGCGGTTGCAGCAACCAGACATCTTCTGAGGCGATCTTGGTTTTGGCGACCAGCGCGTTAAAGTTTTTATCGCGTTGCAAACCGCTGCTGGCGAGTTGGTCGACCAGCCAGAAGCCAGCGTTGTGGCGGGTTTGTTCGTATTCAGGGCCAGGATTGCCTAGGCCGACGATGAGACGGATGGACATGGATTTCTATTGGTTGGAATTAATTTATTGTTGTTCAGTTCGCTTGGTATAGCCCTTCTCCCGCTAGCGGGAGAGGGGTGAGGGTGATACAAATTACCGAACAGTTTGATTTTTCCTCGAATTAAAACACGACACTAAATCGAGATTATCCTTGTTCAAAAACCCTCATCCCCAGCCCTTCTCCCGCCAGCGGGAGAAGGGAGCACAATCGACACCTTGCGCAGTATCCATGCGCCTACAGGCCTAAATGCGGCCAGAAGGCGCATGGAATATGCGCAGTGGTTTTTCGGAACCTCTATTTTTTCTTTTTCAGTAATGGCGCCAGATACTTGCCGGTGACGCTCTCTGCATTGGCTGCCACTTGTTCCGGGGTGCCGCTGGCGATCACGTAACCGCCGCCTGCGCCGCCTTCCGGTCCCATATCAACGATCCAGTCGGCGGTCTTGATGACGTCCAGATTGTGTTCGATGATGACTACCGTATTGCCTTGGTCGCGCAGTCTGTGTATGACTTTTAGCAGCAGGTCGATATCATGGAAATGCAGACCGGTGGTCGGTTCATCGAGAATATACAGAGTGCGGCCAGTGTCGCGCTTGGATAGTTCCAGTGACAGTTTGACGCGCTGCGCTTCGCCGCCTGATAGCGTGGTGGCGCTTTGGCCGAGCCGGATATAGCCGAGGCCGACATCGAGCAGGGTGTGCAGTTTGCGTGCGATCAAAGGCACAGGTTTGAAAAATTCGTAAGCGTCTTCAACCGTCATGCCCAGCACTTCATTGATGTTCTTGCCCTTGTATTGCACTTCCAGGGTTTCGCGGTTGTAGCGCTTGCCGTGACAGGTATCGCATGGCACATACACGTCCGGCAAAAAGTGCATCTCGACCTTGATCACGCCATCGCCCTGGCAGGCTTCGCAGCGGCCGCCCTTGACGTTGAATGAAAAACGGCCGGCGCTATAGCCGCGCTCTTTCGCCACTGGCACGGTAGAGAACAGGTCGCGGATCGGCGTAAACAAGCCGGTGTAGGTGGCAGGATTCGAGCGCGGGGTGCGCCCGATTGGCGCTTGATCGACCGCAATGACTTTATCAAAATGCTCGAGGCCGCTGATGCTTTCAAACGCCGCCGGCTCGGTTTGCGAACCGTATAAATGGCGTGATGCCGCCAGGTACAGGGTGTCATTCACCAATGTCGATTTGCCCGAACCTGATACGCCCGTGACGCAAGTGAGCAAGCCCACCGGCAGTTTCATGCTGACTTTTTTCAGGTTGTTGCCGCTGGCGCCGCTGATCACGAATTGTTTTTCCGGATTAAAGGCAGCGCGCTTTTCTGGCACCGCGATACCCAGTTCACCCGACAGATATTTGGCGGTCAGCGAACGTTCGCTTTTCATGATGTCTTCCAGCGTACCCTGAGCGATGACTTCACCGCCGTGCACACCAGCACCGATACCCATATCGACCACGAAATCGGCGCAGCGTATCGCGTCTTCATCATGCTCGACCACCAGCACGCTATTGCCTATGTCGCGTAAGTGACGCAGGGTTTCTATCAGTCTGTCATTGTCGCGTTGATGCAGACCGATAGACGGTTCATCGAGTACGTACATCACGCCAGTTAAACCGGAACCGATTTGTGAAGCCAGTCGGATCCGTTGTGCCTCGCCGCCCGAGAGCGTATCGGCACTGCGGTCTAGTGACAGATAATCGAGACCGACATTGTTGAGGAAGGTCAGGCGCGAGCTGATTTCTTTGATGATGCGGTCGGCGATATCGCGCTTGGCACCGACTAATTTTAATTGCTCAAAAAAGCTTAAGGTCTGGCGCAAAGGCAGCGCGCTGATTTCATAAATTGGCTTTTCCTGATCGCCAGTGCCGACTTTCACGTAACGCGCTTCTATGCGCAGACGGGCGCCGTGGCAGGACGGGCATTGCTTCTCGTTGATGAACTTGGCAAGCTCTTCTTTCACCGCCATAGAATCTGTTTCGCGGTAGCGTCTTTGCAGATTCACGATCACACCTTCAAACGTGTGCTCCTTGATGACGGTGCGGCCTTTTTCATTGATGTAGGTGAACGGTATGCTTTGCTTGCCGGAACCATACAAGATCACTTTTTGCGCATCTTCGCTCAGTTGCTCAAACGGCGTGTCGATATCGAATTCGTAGAAGGCAGCCAGATTTGACAGCATCTGGAAATAGAATTGATTGCGTCTATCCCAGCCTTTGACAGCACCGCTGGCCAGCGACAGATTTGGAAAGGCGACGATGCGTTTCGGGTCGAAAAATTCTATGTGACCGAGACCATCACACTCAGGGCAAGCGCCCATAGGGTTATTGAAAGAAAACAGGCGCGGTTCCAGTTCTTGCAGGCTATAGCCGCAAGTCGGACAAGCGAATTTATTCGAAAATAGCTGCTCGTGACCACTATCCATATCGACGATCAGGGCGCGGCCATTGGCGATGCGCAGCGAAGTCTCGAAGGATTCCGCCAGACGTTGCTTGATTTCTTCTTTGACCTTCACACGATCGATCACTACGTCTATCGTGTGTTTCTCGGTTTTTTTCAGCTTAGGTAAATCATCAACTTCATAAATTTTGGCGTCATGGGTGCCGCTCTGTATCCGAAAACGCACGAAACCCTGGGCCTGCATCTGTTCAAATAGATCGACGTGCTCGCCTTTGCGGTTGCTGACCACTGGTGCCAGTATCATCAGCTTGGTGTCTTCCGGCATGGCCAGTACGGCATCGACCATTTGTGAGATCGATTGCGCCGCCAAAGGGTTTTCCGGATGATCGGGACAATATGGCGTACCGACGCGCGCGTACAGCAAGCGCAGATAATCGTGAATCTCGGTGACGGTGCCGACAGTAGAGCGCGGATTGTGCGAGGTGGCTTTTTGCTCGATAGAGATGGCTGGCGACAGGCCTTCGATCAGATCGACATCGGGTTTTTCCATCAACTGTAAAAATTGACGGGCGTAAGCCGACAAGGATTCGACGTAACGGCGTTGGCCTTCTGCATACAGGGTATCAAATGCCAAAGAAGACTTGCCCGAACCAGATAAACCAGTGATTACCACTAATTTATTGCGCGGCAAATCGAGATTGATGTTCTTCAGATTATGCGTGCGCGCACCACGGATGCGAATCTCATCCTTCTTTTGCACAGGTAGATCGTGAACGCCGAACTCAATTTCAGCCGGCTTGCTCGACGCTTTGGTCGCTTTTGGGGTATTGCTTCGAGTTTGTGTCATAAGACTGCTTTCCGCTAGGTGCCGCATATTGATGCATATCACTACATAGACTGTAATTACCCTGCATTTTGGAATGCAGGGTGAGCAACCTGCTACTATAACGGTTTTTTGAAATTTGACGCGGGTGACCTGCCTGCTTTGTTTCAGGTTTTATCTTTGTATGGTCTTTGTATTATGATAAACGCAACATCTCCAGCGTGTGCTGGCACTGATGAGTCGCTCTCGGCTGGGTCTGGGATGAATCGCCATGAAATCCTGACCAGCAGCTCGCTGGCGTCGATTTTTGCTTTGCGCATGTTGGGCTTGTTCCTGATTTTGCCCATTTTTGCGCTGCACGCCAAAACTTTGCCGGACGGCGGTAATTTAACCCTGGTCGGTCTGGCGATGGGGATTTATGGCCTTAGCCAGGCTTTTGCGCAGATACCTTTCGGTATCGCTTCAGATAAATTTGGCCGTAAGCGCATCATTGTGATTGGCTTGATACTGTTTGCGCTGGGCGCGCTGATTGCTGCTGCCTCGCACACCGTGATGGGCATTTTGATAGGTCGCGCGGTGCAGGGCGCAGGTGCCATCTCGGCCGCGCTGACTGCCCTGATCGCCGATTCTACCCGCGAGCAGCATAGAACCAAGGCGATGGCCATGGTGGGCGGCTCTATTGGCATTACTTTCGCGCTGTCATTGGTGATCGCACCGGTTTTGTATCAAAGCATAGGCATGAGTGGTATCTTTTTATTGACCGCGGTGTTGGCGGTGGTAGCGATAGGCGTGGTGATCTGGGTCACGCCAGCGGCACCTTCCATCGCGCACGCCGAGAAAATACCCCTGAGCGTGGTGTTGAAAAATCCAGAATTGATGCGCCTAAATTTAGGTGTATTCGTCTTACATCTGAGCCAGGTCGCGATGTTTGTAGTGGTGCCATCGGCCTTGGTCCAGTATGCCGATATCCCCCTTGCCTCGCACTGGAAGGTGTATCTACCGGTGGTGTTCGGTTCTTTCATCGCAATGCTGCCAGCGATTTTTATTGGTGAAAAACAGGGCAAGATGAAGCAGGTATTTATTTTTGCGATCGCCTTGCTGTTGCTGGTGCAATTGGGATTTTGGCAATTTATGGATAGCCCAGCGATATTGATAGGCTTACTGTTCGCGTTCTTCCTGGCGTTTAATATTCTGGAGGCGAGTCAGCCTTCTTTGGTGTCGCGTATGGCACCACCGGCGGCAAAGGGCGCGGCTTTGGGGGTGTACAACACTTTGCAGGCACTAGGTCTGGCCTGCGGCGGTTTGCTCGGTGGTTGGCTCAATCAGTATGCCGGAGCATCAACTGTGTTTATTGTGAGCGCCGCATTAAGCCTCTTCTGGCTTATAATCGCAGGCAAAATGCCCGAACTGCCGCGCCGCGCTAAAACTGCCGCTGTAGAGTAGGCGTCTACAAACTGTTTAACACTGAACCACAGAAATATAGGAGAGTCGCATGGCATCACTCAATAAAGTCCAGATCATTGGCAATCTCGGACGTGATCCGGAAACCCGTTACATGCCCAGCGGCGACGCCATGACCAGCATCACGGTAGCGACTACCGAGAACTGGAAAGACAAGGCGACCGGCGAAAAGAAAGAAGCGACAGAATGGCATCGCATCACTTTCTTCGGTAAGTTGGCTGAAATCGCCGGTCAATACCTGAAAAAAGGCTCACAAGTTTACGTAGAAGGTAGCTTGCGTACCCGTAAGTACACCGACAAAGACGGCGTAGAAAAATACGCAACCGATATCAAGGCCGACACCATGCAAATGCTGGGTAGTCGTCAGGGTATGGGCGGCGGCGCTCCTATGGATGATGAGTCTTACGGTGGCGGCGCACCGTCAGCGCCACGTCAAAGCGCAGCACCGGCACCACGTCCTGCACCAGCAGCGCGTCCGGCACCGAATTTCTCTGACATGGATGACGACATCCCTTTTTAATTCCTGTTAATGGAAAGTGCCAAACAAAAAAGCAGACTTTTACTAGTCTGCTTTTTTTATTTTCAGAGTGGCTTTTCATCATGCTTGAACTCCATAGGGACTCGAGTCCTCGTGAATTTTTTTTGGCAAAAAATCATCAAAATCTAAAAACATCTTGGTTTTTAATGGAAATAAGGTTTTTTTGATACTTATTTGAGTAAATAATTTAAAAATATTCGTATTTTGTATCGTTTTGTGTCAACGCTTCTGTCTATGCCTGCGTTTTGGCTAGTATAGAATCTTTGCCTGCACACAGTCTGAAGCGAAGATTCCCACCAAGGAGTCTTAAAATGATTTACGAAATTCTGGTTCGCCCATCGTATAGCAAACGTATGACCTCAGACCATCTGGTATGGATAGAGAGCGACTTGCCTACGCGTTCATTTGAAAAGTGGTTGTTTGAGCAATCGCTGATGGATGGTAGTGGCCGCGCAGCGATAGTGCGCTGGAGCATAGTACAGAGCCAAAAGCCTGCGCACTTCAAGTTAGCGACACAAGCCAAGGCTTTAATCAGCCGTATCACTGAATTGATGAGTGCTAGCCCAGAATTGGCGATGCCGCAGCAAGAACTGCAATTGAAAAATAAATCGCTGGCCTTGGCCTAAGGTTTAGAATCAAATGCGCTGATGCCAGGCGCATAGATCAATGCTAGTCTCGGTTTTAGAAAGCCCTTTCGGATATTTTCCGAAGGGGCTTTCTGCGTTAACACGAATATTCTGATCAATTCTTGAGATTCTCAAACTGCCAGTAGTCGCAGATAAATCTAAGGCTTAGGCTTAGGCTTAAGAATATTCGCGAGATGCATTTTTTGGAACTAAACTGGTTTTCGTTCATGCGGAATAGTATGTAATCTGATACTGTTCTTGTTAAGCACATTAGTTACCTTGAAAAAATTAATAACTTGCTATCTCTACCCAGGAGAAGACTATGTTAGGTTTGAGACAAATACATCAACTGAGCATCGCTAAACGACTTGGCATCCTCATCCTCAGTGCAGTGCTTGGCATCGCCGCACTAACAGCAATTTTTCTGTATTCTGAAAAATCTCTGATCATAGAAGAACGGAAAAGTAACGTCAGGCAAACCGTAGAGGTTGCGCACAGCCTGGTGCTTCATTATCACAGCTTGATTGCGCCAGATAAATTCAGTGAAGATGAGGCTAAACAGGGCGCGATGAAGGCAATCAAAAGTCTGCGTTACGGCGAAGGTGAGTATATCTGGATCAACGATATGCAACCCAAGATGATTATGCATCCGATTAAGCCCGAGTTAGACGGCAAGGATTTGTCCGGCAATAAAGACCCCACGGGAAAGTTTTTATTTGTTGAATTTGTCGAAGTAGTCAAGGCCAAGGGGGCGGGCTTTGTGTTGTATATGTGGCCTAAACCAGGCCAGGACAAACCTGTGCAAAAGGTTTCTTACGTCAAAGGATTCACGCCTTGGGGCTGGGTGCTCGGCTCTGGTGTTTATATCGATACGGTCGATGCGACGATTCAGACCCGCTTAATTGAATTTTCTAGTGGTGCTTTGCTGTTGGCGCTGGTTTTATTTGCGGTTGGCTTATTCATCGCACGTGGATTGTTAAGGCAACTGGGGGGCGAACCGCAATATGCCGCGAATATTACGCAACATATTGCACAAGGCGATTTAACTGTCGCGATTGCTTTGAAAAAGACAGATCAATCCAGCCTCTTGTTTTCGATACAGTCTATGCGCGATAGTATCGCCAGTATTATTGGGCAGGTCAGAGATGGAACCGATTCTATTTCTGTTTCTTCGAAAGAAATTGCTTCCGGTAATATGGATCTTTCTTCACGTACCGAGACTCAGGCCAGTTCTTTGGAGGAGACAGCTTCGTCTATGGAAGAGCTCACTGGTACAGTCAAACAAAATGCAGACAATGCACGCCAGGCAAATCAGTTAGCGGCTTCGGCCTCCGAAATCGCGATCAAAGGCGGTAGTGTTGTGGCTGAAGTGATTAGCACGATGGGGGTAATTAATGCATCCTCACAAAAAATCGTGGATATTATTTCTGTTATCGATGGGATTGCTTTCCAGACCAATATTCTGGCCTTAAATGCCGCAGTAGAAGCGGCGCGTGCTGGTGAGCAAGGGCGAGGCTTTGCGGTGGTTGCCTCTGAAGTGCGCAATCTGGCGCAGCGTTCAGCCAGTGCCGCCAAAGAAATTAAAACCTTAATTAATGATTCGGTAGAAAGCGTTCAACATGGTACGCAGTTAGTTGATCAAGCTGGGATCACTATGAACGAAATCGTCGAGAGCGTGCGACATGTGACTGATATTATGGCTGAAATTACCGCTGCGACCTCAGAGCAAACTGCAGGCATAGAGCAAATTAATCTGGCTATCTCTGAAATGGATAATGTGACTCAGCAAAATGCTGCGCTGGTTGAGCAAGCAGCTGCAGCGGCGGCCGCGATGCAGGAGCAGGCAGATAATCTGGCGCAGGTAGTGAGTGTATTTAAGGTGGGTGGGAGTCAGAATGTCGCCCCAGTAAAAATGGCGACGCCACAACGCCATAATGCGCAAGCAGCAAACAGTAGGGGCATGGGTAGTAGCAGTCGGCAAGTTAAGCCTGCGTTGGCGCATAAGCCTGTTACCGCTAAACCAGCTAGACCGGCGAAAAAAGCGGAAACCAACGAGGATTGGGAAGAGTTTTAATGACTAAGGCAGAGTCGTCTAGGCGCCATCGATGACTCTGCCTTAGGCGTATTGTTAAATTGCGGATATAAAAGTCCAGCTTTCTTGTTTTACAATGTCGCAATCCATTTAACGATAGCGACTCATGGCAAGACTTCCTCGTCTGGTAGTACCCAATCAACTTCATCTCATTCTGCAAAAAGGCAATGACGACAAAGTCATCTTTGCTGATGAGGATGACTACCATGTTTTTCTAGATCGTTTGAAAGAAGCGAGTCGCCAGTTTCAGGTTGCGATACATGCGTATATTTTAATGCCAGATCACTTGCATTTACTCGCGACTCCTAAGGATGAAACCGGTTTAAGTAAGATGATGCAATGGATGGGACGGCACTATGTCCCTTATTTTAATCGTAAATACCTACGTACCGGTACTTTGTGGCAAGGCCGATATCGCGCTACTGTGTTAGAGGCCGGCACCTATTTTTTACGTTGTTGCTTATATCTTGAAAGCAATCCGGTTCGATCAAAATTAGTGGGCGATGCCATTGATTTCCCCTGGTCAAGCTTTCAACATCATATAGGTTTAAAAAATGATCCTATTATTACTGACCACCCTCTGTATTGGGCTCTAGGGAATACTCCGTTTCAACGTGAGGCGGCGTATAAAGAGATGATGCAGCATGGCTTTTCCGCGACAGAATTAGCAGAAATTACTGCTGCGACTATGATGTCTTGGCCGCTAGGCTCAGAGCAATTTAAACTAGAACTTGCCAAGCTGACTTCCCGCCGGGTGACACCTTTGAAGCGTGGTCGCCCGGTAAAATCGAGCGCGCAATAACAGCTGTGTATATAAATAATGCGAATTATTTCGCTTAATTTCACTATGTCCCTAATTTAAATTTATAGGTTTCACGTTTTGCTTAATGTTACTCCGACCCTAATTTTTCTTGTTGTGTATTCTGCTGCGCTGCACTATTCTACGAAATACCTTATTTAAAATGGAGCATCATGATGCAAGCGCAAGGCCTGTACGACCCAGCTAATGAACACGACGCCTGCGGTGTAGGCTTTGTGGCGCATATTAAAGGCAAAAAAACTCACGCCATCGTTGAGCAAGGTTTGCTTATCCTGAAAAATCTGGACCACCGTGGCGCGGTCGGCGCCGATGCCCTGATGGGCGATGGTGCCGGTGTACTGATACAGATTCCTGATCAATACTATCGCGAAGAGATGGAAAAGCAGGGCGTCAGCTTGCCTCCTCCTGGTGAGTATGGTGTGGGGATGATATTTCTGCCGAAAGAGCAAGCCTCCCGTTTAGCGTGCGAGCAGGAAATCGAACGTGCGGTGCGCGCTGAAGGCCAGGTCGTATTGGGTTGGCGCGATGTCCCTGTCGACAGCGAAATGCCGATGTCGCCTACCGTACGCGAAAAAGAACCGGTAATCCGCCAGATTTTTATTGGCCGTGGTGCCGATATCATGGTGACGGATGCTTTGGAGCGCAAGCTGTATGTGATCCGTAAATCAGCGGTACATGCGATCGAAGCCTTAAAGCTGATACACGGTAAAGAATACTTTGTGCCTTCTATGTCGGCCCGTACTATTGTGTACAAAGGTTTGCTGCTGGCTGATCAGGTTGGCGTGTACTACAAAGATTTGCAAGATGAGCGCTGCGTCTCGGCGCTGGCGCTGGTGCATCAGCGCTTCTCTACTAATACGTTCCCTGAGTGGCCATTAGCTCATCCTTACCGCATGATTGCGCACAATGGTGAGATTAACACCGTTAAAGGTAACTTCAACTGGATGCGCGCGCGCGAAGGTGTGATGAAGTCTGCGGTCTTGGGCGATGATTTGCAAAAGCTCTACCCTTTGATTTTTGAAGGTCAGTCAGATACAGCCAGTTTTGATAACGCGCTTGAACTCTTGGTAATGGCAGGTTACCCAATTGCGCAAGCAATGATGATGATGATTCCTGAGGCGTGGGAAAATCACACCATGATGGACGACAATCGTCGCGCCTTCTATGAGTACCATGCTGCAATGATGGAGCCATGGGATGGTCCGGCGGCAATGGCATTTACTGATGGTCGTCAGATCGGCGGTACTCTAGATAGAAATGGATTACGTCCAGCGCGTTATATCGTGACTGACGATGATCTGGTCGTGATGGCTTCGGAATCTGGCGTGCTGCCGATTCCTGAATCTAAGATCATCAAAAAATGGCGTTTGCAGCCAGGTAAGATGTTTTTGATCGACCTCGAAGCTGGCCGTATCATTGACGATAAGGAAATCAAGGATACTTACGCTAACGCCAAGCCATATAAACAATGGATTAAATCGGTTCGTATCAAGCTTAACGAACTCAAAGGCGAGCAAGATGCTAAGTTGGAAACCGCAACGCTATTAGATAGACAGCAAGCGTTCGGCTATACTCAGGAAGATTTGAAATTCCTGATGGCGCCTATGGCTGCCAATGGTGAAGAAGCCACCGGCTCTATGGGTAACGACTCATCATTAGCCGTGATGTCGAACAAACTCAAGCCTTTGTACAACTACTTCAAGCAGTTGTTTGCACAGGTAACCAATCCGCCTATCGATCCTATCCGTGAAGCGATGGTGATGTCGCTGGTTTCTTTCATCGGTCCAAAACCGAATTTGTTAGATACCAATAACATCAATCCGCCTATGCGCCTGGAAGTTTCGCAGCCAGTGCTTGATTTTGCCGATATCGCCAAGTTGCGCAATATCAGTGCAAATACCGGTGGCAAGTTTAAATCCTATGAATTGGACATCTGTTATCCGGTTGCTTGGGGTAAAGACGGCATTGAAGCGCGTTTAGCCTCGATTTGTGCGGAAGTGGTTGATGCGGTTAAGTCAGGCCACAATATCGTGATCATTACTGACCGCAAAATGGATGCGAACTATGTTGCCATTCCTGCGTTGCTGGCAACTTCCACCGTACATCAGCACTTGGTCAGCAAGGGTATGCGTACCACTACCGGTCTAGTCGTTGAGACAGGTTCAGCCCGTGAAACCCATCACTTTGCTCTGTTGGCTGGTTATGGCGCGGAAGCGGTCCATCCTTACCTGGCGATGCAAACCCTCGCTGATATGGCGAAAGATTTGCCGGGTGACGGGGTGAATGCACTCACGCCAGAAAAAGCTATCTACAATTACACCAAGGCGGTCGGTAAAGGCTTGATGAAAGTCATGTCTAAGATGGGTATCTCTACCTATATGTCGTACTGTGGCGCTCAAATTTTCGAAGTGATTGGTCTTAACAAGTCCCTAGTCGACAAATACTTTAAAGGCACTGCATCGAATGTTGAGGGTATCGGTGTATTTGAAGTGGCTGAAGAAGCTTTGCGCTTACATAAGCTGGCATTTGGCAATGATCCAGTATTGGCCAACGCGCTCGATGCAGGCGGGGAATACGCTTATCGTGTGCGTGGTGAAGACCATATGTGGACACCGGATGCGATTGCGAAATTGCAGCATTCTACACGTGCGAATAACTTCAATTCGTACAAAGAATACGCGCAGATCATCAATGATCAATCCAAGCGTCATATGACTTTACGTGGCTTGTTTGAGTTCAAAATCGATCCGAGTAAAGCGATTCCTTTGGATCAAGTTGAGCCAGCAAAAGAGATCGTCAAACGTTTTGCAACTGGTGCGATGTCCTTGGGTTCCATTAGTACCGAGGCGCATGCTACCTTGGCAGTAGCGATGAACCGTATTGGCGGAAAATCGAATACTGGTGAAGGCGGTGAAGACCCCGCTCGTTATCAGCAAGAACTGAAAGGCATCCCTATCAAGCAGGGTGCTACCTTAGCTTCTTTGTTGGGCAAAGATGTGGTGCAAGTCGATATTCCTCTGATCGAAGGCGACTCCTTGCGCTCACGTATCAAGCAGGTGGCGTCCGGTCGCTTCGGTGTGACCACAGAATATCTAATTTCCGCTGATCAAATTCAAATTAAGATGGCGCAAGGTGCCAAACCGGGTGAAGGCGGTCAATTGCCTGGTCATAAGGTGTCGGACTATATCGCCAAATTGCGTTTCTCGGTCCCTGGTGTGGGTTTAATTTCGCCGCCTCCGCATCATGATATTTACTCGATTGAAGATTTGGCGCAGCTGATTCACGATCTCAAAAACGTGAATCCGAATGCTTCTATTTCGGTCAAGTTGGTGTCGGAAGTAGGTGTTGGTACAGTTGCTGCGGGTGTTTCCAAAGCCAAGGCCGATCATTTGGTGATCGCTGGTCACGATGGTGGTACTGGTGCCTCACCTCTGTCCTCGGTTAAGCACGCCGGTACTCCATGGGAGTTGGGCTTGTCTGAGACACAGCAGACTCTGGTCTTGAATGGCTTGCGTAGTCGGGTTCGTGTTCAGGCTGACGGCCAGATGAAAACTGGGCGTGACGTTGCGATCGCTGCGATGCTCGGTGCCGATGAAATTGGTTTTGCGACCGCACCTTTGGTGGTTGAAGGCTGCATCATGATGCGCAAATGTCATTTGAATACCTGCCCGGTAGGCGTTGCGACACAAGACCCTGAATTGCGCAAAAAATTCTCAGGTAAGCCAGAGTATGTAGTGAATTATTTCTTCTTTGTCGCCGAAGAAGTACGTCAGATTATGGCACAACTGGGTATCCGTACTTATGATGAATTGATCGGTCGCGTTGATTTACTGGATAAATCCCAGGCGATCACGCACTGGAAAGCCAAGGGCCTCGATTTCAGCCGTATTTTCTACCAGCCGACAATGCCGGCCGGTACTGAAATTCGTCATGTCGATGTGCAAGATCATTGCCTCGATAAAGCTCTGGATAATAAGTTAATCGCCCAAGCCAAATCTGCACTCGAATCCGGTGAAAAAGTATCTTTCATTTCTCCGGTCAAAAATCGCAACCGCACTGTTGGTGCCATGTTGTCGGGTGAAGTGGCGAAAAGATATGGTCACGCTGGTTTGCCAGATGACACTATTCATATCCAATTGCAAGGAACAGCAGGCCAATCTGCCGGGGCTTTCCTGGCCCATGGTGTGACTTTGGATCTGGTTGGCGAAGGTAATGATTACGTCGGCAAAGGCTTGTCTGGTGGCCGTATCATCATCCGTCCGAATACCGAGTTCCGTGGTTGGGCAGTCGATAACATCATTTGCGGTAATACCGTGTTATATGGTGCTATTTCTGGCGAAGCCTTTATCAATGGTGTTGCCGGTGAACGCTTTGCCGTGCGTAATTCGGGCGCTTTGGCGGTAGTTGAGGGCACTGGTGATCATGGCTGCGAATACATGACTGGCGGTACTGTCGTGGTGTTGGGCGACACCGGACGCAATTTCGCTGCAGGTATGTCGGGCGGCATTGCATATGTCTATGATCCTGACGGCGAATTTGAAGCCAGATGCAATATGTCCATGGTGACATTGGAACCAGTGTTGGCTGGCGATGTGCAATTGGCTAGCCTGGATAAAGCGCTCTGGCATAGTGCGCTGCGCGGTGGCGAAGGTGAAACTGACGAAGCGATCTTGCGCAGTCTGTTAGAGCGTCATTTTAAGCACACCGGTAGCACTCGTGCGCGGAATCTGTTGGATGATTGGGCGCGTAGTCGTGCCAAATTCGTCAAGGTTTTTCCGACCGAATACAAACGCGCCTTGAGCGAGATGTATGCCGCCAAACAGCTAGAAATAACAAACGAAAAAGTCGCTGCATAGAGTTAATCAGCGCGTCTGGAAATTTTTACCAGGCGCGTAAAACTCTGCATTTCAGGAATGAATGGGCGATCGCCCGCAACAAAATTGAGGTAGTAAAATGGGTAAAATAACCGGCTTCATGGAATATCAGCGCTTGCAAGAAGCAAGCGAAGCGCCATTGGCGCGTAAAAAGCATTACAAAGAATTTTCTGTGCATTTGACGAACGATCAAGTCAAAGTTCAAAGTGCACGTTGCATGGATTGCGGCATACCGTTTTGCAATAATGGCTGTCCGGTGAATAACATCATTCCTGATTGGAATGACCTAGTCTACAACGGCAACTATAAACTGGCATTAGAAACCTTGCATTCAACCAATAATTTCCCAGAGTTTACTGGTCGCATCTGTCCCGCGCCTTGCGAATCGGCCTGTACGCTAGGTATCAACGATGATGCGGTCGGTATCAAATCGATAGAACATTTCATCATCGACAAAGGCTGGGAAAATGGCTGGGTGCTGCCGCAAATTTCGGCGATTAAAACTGGAAAAAAAATTGCGGTGGTCGGATCTGGCCCAGCGGGTTTGGCGGCAGCGCAGCAGTTGGCGCGGGTTGGTCATGACGTCACTGTGTTTGAGAAAAACGATAGAGTCGGTGGCTTGCTACGCTATGGTATTCCTGATTTTAAGATGGAAAAATCGCATATTGATAAACGCGTAACGCAGATGCAAGCGGAGGGTGTCACCTTCCGCACTGGCGTGTTTGTCGGCAAAGATTTTCCATCAAATATCACCAACTGGGCTAAAGAAACAGTCTCCCCTGAGCAACTGCAAAAAGACTTTGATGCGGTGATCATCGCCGGCGGCGCAGAAACACCGCGTGATTTGCCCGTGCCTGGCCGTGAATTAAAAGGTGTACATTTTGCGATGGACTTCTTGCCTTTGCAAAACAAAATTAATGCTGGTGACAAACTCAAGGATCAATTGCTGGCAACTGGCAAAAACGTCATTGTTATCGGTGGTGGCGATACCGGTTCTGATTGCGTAGGTACATCGAATCGTCATGGTGCTAAATCAGTAGCGCAATTTGAACTGATGCCACAGCCACCAGAGCAAGAGAACAAGCCCCTAGTATGGCCTTACTGGCCAACCAAGTTGCGTACTTCTTCTTCGCATGAAGAAGGCTGCGACAGAGATTGGGCAGTCGCGACTAAGCGCCTGGAAGGTAAGGGCGGCAAGGTTGAAAAACTGATCGCCTGCCGCGTTGAGTGGAAAGACGGCAAGATGCAAGAGGTTGCTGATTCAGAATTCGAAATGAAAGCAGATCTGGTGTTGCTGGCGATGGGTTTCGTTTCTCCGGTACAGCAAGTTTTGGAGGCATTTGGCGTTAGCATGGATGCACGTGGGAATGCCAAAGCTACGACGGATGGTGAAGGATGTTATAAAACTAACGTGGCTAATGTGTATGCCGCGGGTGATATGCGTCGTGGGCAATCGCTGGTGGTATGGGCTATCCGTGAAGGGCGCCAATGTGCAAGGGAAGTTGATGCTGCTCTGATGGGTGACTCGGTATTGCCGCGTTAATTACTTGAAGTATTCGCTATCGAGATTTTGAATCGAAATTCAAAATTTTTATTGCCTACAATTAGCCTAGTCCTGTATTGGATTTAGTGCATTCTTGGTCGAAAGCCCCTCGTCTTTTGTGAGGGGCTTTTTGGTTTTAAAATTTGAATCAGTCTGTATAAATGCTAAAACTTGAATCAAATTTTAGGAAAATATAGATTTATCTGACCCAAGGTTCATTTATTTTCAAAGGAAATTCTTATGAATTTAAATAATATTTGAATTTTTCAAATATTTCAGATTTTTATTCTGCATTTGTCTTTTTTTTCAAAATACATTTTTAAACTTTACTTTCTGATACACGTTCAGGCAAGCTAGCTTTTCTGATCTGGATTACAATCTTGCTTTTGCATTCTAAGCTCCCTGTCGTGCCCAATCTCGTCGAAATTCGCGATCTACATTTTAATTACGCTGACCGGCCTATCTTGTCTGGTTTAAACATGGATTTCCCACGTGGCAAAGTCATTGCCGTGATGGGCGGTTCTGGCTCGGGTAAAACCACCATTTTACGATTGATAGGTGGGCAAATTGAGGCGCAGCGAGGTGGTATTAAGGTCGATAGCGTCAAGGTCGATGCAAATGATACTAAGGCGATTTATGCCTTGCGTCGCAAAATGGGCATGTTATTTCAGCATGGCGCATTGTTTACCGATCTAAGCGTATTTGAGAATGTAGCTTTTCCACTGCGCGAACATACTAATTTGCCAGAAAGTATGATTAAAGATCTGGTGCTGATGAAATTGCACGCAGTGGGTTTGCGCAATGCTGCGCGTCTAAAACCTGCGGAAATTTCCGGGGGAATGGCGCGGCGTGTAGCCTTGGCCAGAGCGGTGGCAT
Source organism: Undibacterium parvum (assembly GCF_003955735.1). Lineage (NCBI taxonomy): Bacteria > Pseudomonadati > Pseudomonadota > Betaproteobacteria > Burkholderiales > Oxalobacteraceae > Neoundibacterium > Neoundibacterium parvum. Next base: position 2,774,760 of record NZ_CP034464.1, read on the forward strand.
TGGATCCACAATTAATTATGTATGACGAACCGTTCGCGGGGCTCGATCCGATTTCTATGGGCGTGATTGCTAATTTAATTCGAAACTTAAATGACGCTTTGGGGTCTACTTCCATCTTGGTGTCACATGATGTGCATGAATCGTTTGCCATTGCTGATTATGTGTATTTTTTATCGCAAGGAAAAATCGTCGCACAGGGGACACCTGAGCAGATGTTGAATTCCAGCGATCCCTACGTAAAACAGTTTGTACATGCCGAAAGCGATGGCCCGGTACCTTTCCATTATCCAGGTAAGACTCTGGCCGAAGACTTTGGATTGGGTGCCAAGCAATGATTATTTCTCGCATTGGATTTAAGGTGCGCCAAAGCGCTGAAGGTCTTGGCTATGCTGCACGTAGTTTTTTTACTATCCTATTTAATGTTCTAAGTTTATGGCGTCGACCACGCCTGATTAGCGATCAAATTCATTTTATTGGTAATTATTCATTAATTATTATTGCTGTATCAGGTTTGTTTGTAGGCTTTGTTTTGGGGTACCAGGGTTATTACACCTTAAATAAGTACGGCTCCGAAGAAGCCTTAGGTTTATTGGTGGCCTTGTCTTTGACTCGAGAGTTAGGGCCCGTGGTCACTGCATTATTGTTTGCTGGACGTGCCGGGACCTCACTGACTGCCGAGATCGGCTTGATGAAGGCGGGTGAGCAATTAGCGGCAATGGAAATGATGGCAATAAATCCTATGCAACGTGTGATCGCTCCACGTTTTGTGGCTGGCGTGATTGCAATGCCAATTTTGACAGCCATTTTTAACGCCATGGGTATCTTTGGCGGTTATTTGGTTGGGGTCAAGTTAATTGGTGTGGATGACGGCTCATTTTGGTCGCAAATGCAAGCTGGCGTGGATGTCTGGCAAGATATCGGGAATGGCGTCATCAAGAGTGTGGTGTTTGGATTTGCGGTAACTTTTGTGGCTTTGTTTCAGGGGTATGAGGCACAGCCCACACCCGAAGGTGTTGCAAGAGCAACTACACGAACCGTGGTTATTTCCTCTTTATTGGTATTGTGGTTAGACTTTTTGCTGACAGCGTGGATGTTTCAGTAGTCGCAAAGTCCAAGCATTGACGAACTAAAAAATTGATATATTAATTTACCTGCAAATATTTGTAATTGCAGTGTAGTAGAAGGCAAGATATGCAAAAAAAAGCAATGGATTTCTGGGTTGGAATATTCGTATTACTGGGTGCCGCTGCGCTGCTGTTTTTAGCGCTGAAAGCCGGCAATATGAGTACATTTTCTTTTGATACCACCTATGATGTAACTACCCGATTCGACAATATAGGCGGATTAAAACCCAAGGCAGCAGTTAAGAGTGCTGGTGTGGTAGTTGGTCGGGTCAGTGAGATACGTTTTGACGATAAAACCTACCAAGCTACGGTCACTTTACGTATGGAAAATCGGTATAAATTCCCTAAAGATAGCTCGGCCAAAATTCTTACGGCAGGCTTGCTCGGTGAGCAATATATTGGCTTGGAGGCAGGCGGTGATGTAAATAATCTAGTCGCCGGTGACCGCATAAAAATGACACAGTCAGCGATAGTTCTGGAAAATTTGATTAGTCAGTTTTTATTCAGTAAAGCTGCTGAGGGCAAGGACGAGAGTAAATGAAATCAGCAATCAAGACTTTAAACAGGCAGTATCAACAAACTATATTGCGCTGCTTAGGGATATTTGTTTTTAGCTTGTTGTTTACAGCTTGCACTAGCGTTGGCAATATCAAAACCGGAGCCAGTGCTACTTTGGATACAATTAAGACCGGTGCGGTCAATACATTGGATACCATCAGTGAAAAAACTAATATAGGCAACAACCCGCGTGATCCTTTGGAGGGATTTAATCGTGCGATGTTTAGTTTTAACGAAGGCTTGGATGACTATCTGTTAAAACCATCGGCCGAGCTTTATCGCTCTGTATTGCCTTCATTTGTGCAAACAGCAATCGGGAACTTTTTTGCTAATGCCGGTGATATCTGGACCGCCGCAAATAATTTCATGCAAGGTAATGTGACTGATGGTGTCAATGACGTCATGCGCGTCGCGTTTAACTCCACCTTTGGACTTGCTGGTTTTATTGATATAGCTTCCGCCGCCGGCATGCCTAAGCATAGGGAAGACTTTGGGCAAACTCTGGGGCGTTGGGGGATGCCAGCTGGGCCTTATGTTATGTTGCCACTATTGGGAGCATCTACTTTGCGCGATACCATAGCGACCCCAGTCGATTTTAAAGGTGACTTTCTGTTTTCTCAGACTTCAGTGAGCGTGCGTAATACCTCTACGGTACTGCGCTTTGTTGATAGACGTGCTTCCGTGTTGGATGCGAGTAAGTTGATCGAGGAGGCTGCTTTGGATAAATATGTGTTTATTCGTGATGCCTATTTGCAGCGACGTGCGGGTCAAGTCAATCCGGATAAAGATTAAGGCAGCCCATCGGTACTGGGGCTTGTGCTTGTCAACCAAAATTGAGTTCGAGTGTTTAAGGTTTAATATTGTTTTGGCGCTATATGCAATATATGCGCACTATGAAAGTTTTGATATGAAAATATTTTCTCATTTTTTATTTAGTTTGTTGCTTGCTTCAGGTTTTACAGTAAATGCTTACGCGGCGGATGAAGCACCTGATCAGTTAATCAAGCGTTTAAGTCAGGAAATCTTAGACACTGCTAAAGCTGACAAAGAGATTCAGGCTGGCAATCAAAAGCGTGTTTATGATTTGGTCGAAAGCAAAGTTTTGCCGTATATCGATTTTTCCAGAATGACTTCTTTGGCAGCTGGGAAAAGTTGGCGTGAAGCCAGTCCTGAACAACAAAAACAATTGACTAACGAGTTCCGCACTCTGTTGGTGTTTACTTATTCCGGTGCGATTTCACAAATTAAGGACCAGCGCTTAGAGTTTAAGCCTTTTCGTGGTTTGCCAGATGATACTGAGGTAGAGGTAAGAAGTCAGGTGATACAGGCGCGAGGTGAGCCAGTGCAACTGAGTTATCGCCTGGCAAAATCGGCGACAGGTTGGAAAATTTACGATATCAATGTATTAGGTGCCTGGTTGGTAGAGACTTACAAAGGAAGTTTTTCTGCTGAGATCAGTAAGTCAGGGATAGATGGCTTGATTAAGGCTTTGGTCGAGAAAAATAAAAAACTAGCGGCTGCAGGCGCCACCAAGACTGCTGCAAAATAAGCGGAGCGTTTATGTATTTCGCAGAGCAAGAAATTAGTTTACGCAATGCGGTCCTTGCTAGCGAGGCTGGGATGATGGCTATTAAGTCGGGCGAAACCGAGTTTGACTTATCTAGATTAAGCATTGCCGATTCCTCCACGGTAGCAGTGATGCTTAGTTGGCAACGTGCCGCGAGTCAACAGGGTAAAACCCTAGATTTCCATGCCATACCCGAAAGCCTCAATAGTTTGCTGGCTTTGTATGGTCTGACCGAATTGCTTGGACTAACAAAGCAACATCAGTCTTAAACGCCAAAACTGAAATTGACGGGAATAAGATCATGCAAACATGATCTTAAAAACCGGCCATCCTGCACTGAAAAATCCCCTATAATGCAAGGTTTTCGCTGCCGTTGTGGCGATCTACCTATACACAACATATCCGCAACATAGACGCAACAAGATACCCCGCCTTATGGCCGCCATAAAAATTACCAATGTTGAAAAACGCTATCAGTCCTTACAGGCGCTGGGTGGTGTGTCGCTGACTATCGAAGAAGGTGAATTCTTTGGTTTGCTGGGGCCCAATGGTGCCGGTAAAACCACACTGATTTCTATTATTGCAGGTTTGAATCGTGCTGACTCAGGAACCGTAACCGTGCAAGGGCACGATGTGGTGACTGACTATCGCGCCGCACGTAAAAATATTGGTGTGGTACCGCAAGAACTGGTATTTGATCCATTTTTCACCGTGCGCGAAACTTTACGCATGCAGTCTGGTTATTTTGGGATTAAGAATAACGATAAATGGATAGGCGAGATTATGGAAAATCTCGATTTGAGCAATAAAGCTGATGTGAATATGCGCGCCTTATCCGGCGGCATGAAGCGCAGAGTGTTAATTGCGCAAGCGCTGGTGCATAAGCCTCCGGTCATTGTGCTTGATGAACCTACCGCGGGTGTTGATGTGGAATTGCGCCAGACGCTGTGGAAGTTTATTGCGCGTTTAAATAAGGAAGGTCACACCGTGGTGCTGACTACCCATTATCTGGAGGAGGCGCAAGCCTTATGCAATCGCGTTGCCATGTTGAAAGCGGGTAAAGTTGTCGCGCTCGATAGTATGGCGGGTTTGATCAAGCGTATCTCCGGCGCACAAATGAAACTCAAGTTAGGCCAGGGCAGTTTGCCTGACAGTCTGCGCGCTTTAGCGATCCCTCAGGACGGAACTCCTGTCGCCAATCAAACAGTTTTACGCATTACTAATTATTCTGAAGTCGAACCTATCTTGGCGGCCTTGCGAATGGCAGGTTGCGTGATAGAGGACTTGCAACTGCAACAGGCTGATCTGGAAGATGTCTTCCTGCAAATTATGGAAGATGGCAAATGAGCGGTTTTCAAACTTTACTGTATAAGGAAGTACTGCGCTTTTGGAAAGTGGCGACCCAAACCATTACTGCGCCTATCGTCACAGCCTTATTGTATTTGCTGATTTTCGGACATGTACTTGAGGCGCATGTGCAAGTCTATCCTGGCGTGAAATACACCGCTTTCCTGATACCCGGCTTGGTGATGATGAGCGTGCTGCAAAATGCCTTTGCTAATTCATCTTCTTCCCTGATCCAGTCAAAAATTACCGGTAATCTGGTGTTTATTTTATTGCCACCTTTGTCGCATTGGGAGGTATTTGGCGCCTATGTATTGGCTGCGATAGTGCGTGGATTGACGGTGGGTAGCGGCGTTTTTCTGGTGACCATCTGGGTCAGTGATCTGAGTTTCATTGCGCCCTGGTGGATAGCGATTTTCGCTTTGCTGGGGGCTGCGATGCTGGGAACCATGGGCTTAATTGCCGGTATCTGGGCGGAAAAATTTGATCAGTTGGCCGCGTTCCAGAATTTCCTGATCATGCCTGCAACGTTTTTATCGGGCGTATTTTATTCCATACATTCTCTGCCGCCATTTTGGCAAAATTTGTCACGCTTTAATCCGTTTTTTTACATGATAGACGGTTTTCGTTATGGCTTTTTCGGCCAGTCCGACGTCAACCCCCTGACCAGTGCGGCAATCGTGAGCGCGTTTTTTATCTTGCTAACGACAATTGCAGTGCAAATGCTGAAGAGCGGTTATAAATTACGACATTGAGTTATCGCACTAATTTACGCAAAATTGCCGCATCTGTTCTGTATCTTTTAAGCGGCACTCCTTATTTTTATTCGAAAGAAAATCGTGTTTCCTACTCCTGAACAAATCAAGACATATATCGCTGCCGGACTTGAGTGCACGCATCTGGAAGTTGAAGGCGATGGTCAGCATTTTAGTGCCGTCATCGTTTCGTCCGCATTCGTAGGCAAGCGCTTAATTCAGCGCCATCAAATTGTCTATGCGGCATTGGGCGACCGTATGCGTGAAGAGATACACGCTTTATCGATGAAAACACTGACACCAGAAGAGTTCGCATAATCATGGATAAATTACTGATCACTGGCGGTTATCGCCTTAACGGTGAAATCAATATTTCTGGTGCAAAAAATGCGGCGCTGCCGATACTCTGCGCCGGTTTGTTGACTGCCGATGATGTGGTTTTACACAATGTGCCAGGTTTGCAAGATGTCGCGACCATGCTCAAATTGCTGCGTCAGATGGGCTTGTCGGCAAGCTCGGAAAACGATGTGGTTACACTCAATGGTGGCGCCATCACTAGCCTGGAAGCACCGTATGAGATGGTGAAAACCATGCGCGCATCGATTCTTGTACTTGGCCCTTTGTTGGCGCGTTTTGGTGAGGCTAAAGTGTCTTTGCCGGGCGGTTGCGCGATAGGTTCGCGTCCGGTTGATCAGCATATCAAGGGTTTGCAGGCGATGGGCGCCGAAATCACCATCGAAGCCGGTTATATCCATGCCAAAGCCAAGCGCCTAAAAGGCGCCCGTGTGGTGACCGATATGATTACCGTGACTGGCACCGAAAACCTGCTGATGGCGGCCACTCTGGCGGAAGGCGAAACGGTGCTGGAGAATGCAGCGCGCGAACCGGAAGTGACTGATCTGGCGCATTTGCTGGTAGCGATGGGTGCCAAAATCGAAGGTATAGGCACAGATAGGCTGGTGATTCAGGGTGTAGAGCGCTTGCACGGCGCGACCCATGCAGTGATTGCGGACCGTATCGAGACCGCCACGTTCTTATGTGCGGTGGCCGCTACCGGTGGCGACATTACTTTAAAAAATACCCGCAGCGATATCTTAGATGTGGCGATTGATAAGTTACGTGAAGCCGGCTTGATCCTAACTAGCGGTCCAGACTGGATCCGTGCACAAATGGGCGGACGTCCTAAGGCGGTAAGTTTTCGCACCACCGAATACCCTGGTTTTCCTACCGATATGCAGGCCCAATTTATGGCTTTGAATTGTATCGCCCAGGGCGCCAGTCGCGTGACTGAAACCATTTTTGAAAATCGCTTCATGCACGTGCAAGAGATGAATCGTCTCGGTGCGCACATAGAGATCGATGGCCACACTGCCATAGTGGCCGGTGTAGAAAAACTAGTCGGCGCGCCAGTCATGGCCACAGATCTACGTGCCTCTGCCTCACTGGTGATTGCGGCGATGTCGGCCGAGGGTGAAACCCTGATCGATAGGATTTATCATCTGGATCGCGGTTACGATAAGATGGAAGTGAAATTATCCGCGGTTGGTGCCCACATACAAAGAGTGAAATAAGCGAACATGATGACTATGCCACCGAATCAGCAATTGACACTGGCGCTATCCAAGGGCCGGATTTTTGAAGAGACCTTACCGCTGCTGGAAGCGGCCGGAATCCGTGTCACAGAAGATCCGGAAACTTCACGCAAACTGATATTAGCCACCAATGATCCAGCGGTGCGCGTGATCATTGTGCGTGCCTCGGATGTGCCAACCTACGTGCAATATGGTGCTGCCGATTTTGGTGTGGCGGGTAAAGATGTCTTGCAAGAGCATGGCGGTGCTGGTTTGTATCAGCCTATCGATCTCAATATTGCGCATTGCCGCATGTCGGTAGCGGTCTCAGTCGGTTTTGATTACGCCACTGCAGTACGCCAAGGTGCACGTCTGCGGGTGGCGACCAAGTACACTGAAATTGCACGTGAACATTTCGCCCGCAAAGGGGTGCACGTCGATCTGATTAAACTCTATGGCTCTATGGAGTTGGCACCCTTAGTTGGTTTGTCCGATGCCATCGTCGATCTGGTCAGTACCGGGAATACCTTGCGCGCCAATCATTTGGTCGAAGTCGAACACATCATGGAAATTTCTTCGCGTTTGGTGGTGAATCAGGCCGCGTTAAAACTAAAGCGCGAACGTCTGCAACCTATCATAGAAGCATTTGACCGCGCCTCCAAAGGAAAATAATGTTGGATCAAAATAGCCTCAGCTCGCCACTATCTCTGATTGCCAGACTTGATGCCAGCCATGAAAATTTTCCTGCGCAGCTTAGCCAATTATTAGCATTTGAAGCCAGTGAAGATGAGGCGATCGATCGTACTGCTGCGCAGATACTTGCCGATGTAAAAAAACGTGGCGATGTAGCGGTGCTGGAGTACACCAATCGATATGACCGACTTAGTGCTAGCAGCGTGCAACAACTGGAAATTGGCCAGCACGAACTGGAGGCGGCGCTGGCCTCTTTAGCACCAGAACGGCGTGCGGCTTTAGAGATGGCAGCGCAGCGTGTGCGGGCCTATCACGAGGTGCAAAAAACAGCATGCGGCTCGGCTGGTTTTAGCTATACCGAAGCCGATGGCACCGTGCTCGGGCAAAAAGTTACGCCTTTAGATCGCGTTGGTATCTATGTGCCCGGCGGTAAAGCCGCTTATCCTTCATCGGTATTGATGAATGCGATTCCGGCCAAAGTGGCCGGTGTAACCGAAATCATCATGGTAGTGCCGACTCCGGATGGAATTAAAAATCCTCTGGTACTGGCCGCTGCCGCCATCGCTGGAGTCGATCGTGTATTCACCATAGGCGGGGCGCAAGCGGTAGCTGCGCTGGCTTACGGCACGGCGACCATACCGCAAGTGGATAAAATAGTCGGCCCTGGTAACGCCTATGTGGCCGCCGCCAAACGGCGGGTGTTCGGTACAGTCGGTATAGACATGATCGCCGGCCCTTCCGAGATTCTGGTGATCTGCGATGGCAGTACCGATCCGGACTGGATCGCCATGGATTTATTTTCGCAAGCCGAGCATGATGAGTTGGCGCAATCGATCTTACTATGCCCGGATGCAGCCTACCTCGATGCAGTGGCTGCCAGTATCGCTAAGCTGATCGCGACCATGCCACGCAAAGAGATTATCGCTACCTCGCTGGCCAATCGCGGTGCCCTGATCAAGGTCGCCGATATGCAGCAAGCCTGTGATATTGCCAATAGCATCGCAGCTGAACATCTGGAAATCTCGACTGACAATCCGCAGCAATGGGCTGATAAGATACGCCATGCCGGTGCCATGTTCCTCGGGCGTTTTTCATCCGAAGCTCTGGGTGATTATTGTGCCGGTCCGAATCATGTGCTGCCCACTTCACGCACAGCGCGCTTCTCTTCGCCTTTGGGCGTGTACGATTTTCAGAAGCGTTCTTCGATCATCCATGTTAGCGAGCAGGGTGCGCAAACTTTAGGTGTGGTGGCCGCGGAACTGGCTCATGGCGAAGGCTTGCAGGCGCATGCGCGCAGTGCCGAATACCGCTTGAAATCCAAAAATTAAAAAACCACCTAGCCCAAGGCGCATATTCCATGCGGGTTTCCAGCCTATTGCCTCGGAAAGGCGCATGGAATATGCGCCTTGGGCTAGCTGCCGTTTGGATTTGTCATCATGCCAGGGCCAGCCGTATTATTCCAGCGTTCTGCCAACGGCCGTGCGCTAAAAGGTATCCATGAGCAGCTATATCAATACGATTTTCAATGAAGATGCGGTACTGGGTTTAGCCAGGATACCGGACGGCAGTATTGATTTAATTCTCACCGATCCACCGTATAGTTTGGGCAAGGATTACGGTAATGACTCCGACAAGCAAGCCGCTGCCGACTATCTGGCCTGGACCGAACGTTGGATCATGGCGGCCTTGCCGAAATTAAAACCAAACGGCAGTCTGTATATTTTTTTGACCTGGCGCTATTCGCCAGAGATTTTTGTGTTGCTCAAGCAGCACATGATCATGCTCAATGAAATCATCTGGGATAGGCGAGTGCCTTCGATGGGCGGCAGTGTCAGAAGTTTTTCATCGGTGCACGACACCATAGGTTTTTTCGCTAAAGCCAAGGGACATTATTTCGATCTCGACGCGGTGCGTATCCCCTACGATGCTGCCACCAAAAAAGCCAGGTCGCGCGCTATTTTTGTCGGCGCCAAGTGGCTAGAGCTTGGTTACAATCCCAAGGATTTGTGGAGCGTATCGAGGATACATAAAGAAAACCCCGAGCGTGCCGACCACCCCACCCAAAAACCTTTAGAGATCATAGAGCGTATGCTGCTGGCATCTTGTCCGCCCGACGGTATCGTGTTGGATTTGTTTATGGGCAGTGGCACCACCGCGGTGGCGGCCAAGCGTTGCGGTCGCAACTTCGTCGGCTTTGAACTGAATTCCGATTATTGCGACATTATTCAAACTAGGCTGGCGTCTCCGGAATCTGACAGAGTCGCGCTCAGGAATCAGCCTAGTGAGCCTATCCGCGCCAAAGCACCGAAAATTTCCCCGCCCGTAAAAGCCAAGCGCGCTCGTAAGTCACTTACCACAGCGGCTAAACCAGCAGCCAAGCCAGCAGCCAAGCCAGCAGCCAAGCCAGCAGCGAAATCAGCAGCGAAATCAGCAGCCCAGCCAGCCGCGCTAAAAAGTGCCGGAAAAAAAGCCAAATCGGCGGATGCGGATACCAGCATCAGCGCCAAAAAAACGATAAAGAAAACCAGCAGGTCTAGCCTTGCTGCGGTTGTCAGCGATCTGCCCCTAACGAGTGTTTAGATATTTCAAAAGTGAGTAAGTCTATGTCCTTGATTGCGAATATTATCCGTCCTGAAGTGCTTGATCTGGCGGCCTACCACGTGCCGGATTCGGTCGGCTTTGTGAAGCTCGATGCGATGGAAAATCCTTACACTTTGAGTGCGGATCTGCAGCAAGCACTGGCCACGCGCTTGGCCAAAGTGGCGCTGAATCGCTACCCAGTACCTAGTTACAGTGGCTTGAAAACCGCGATCAAACAACAACTTGGCGTACCTCAGGATTACGATCTGGTACTAGGTAATGGTTCGGATGAATTGATTTCTATGGTCTCTATGGCCTGTGCCAAAGCTGGCGCCAAGGTATTGGCACCGTTGCCAGGCTTCGTGATGTATGCGATGTCGGCGCGCTTGGCGGGTATGCAGTTCGTTGGCGTGCCTTTAAACGCCGATCTGACTTTAGACCTGGCCGCGATGCTAGCCGCCATCGCCGAGCATCGACCCGCCATCACTTACTTGGCATACCCGAATAACCCTACCGGCACTTTGTACGAAGTGGCGGATATCGAGGCAATCTTGCGTGCGGTCGGCGACACTGGCGTGGTGATACTGGATGAGGCGTATCAACCGTTTTCACCAGTCAGCTTCATGTCGCGTTTGGGCGAATTCGATAATCTACTGGTAATGCGCACAGTCTCCAAGCTAGGTTTGGCGGGTATTCGCCTCGGTTACATGACGGGAAGCCAGGCCTTGCTGGAACAGTTCGAAAAAGTGCGACCTCCTTACAATATCAACGTACTCACTGAGGCCGCGGCAGAATTTATGTTAGAGCAAGTGGCTGTGCTCGATGCGCAAGCTGCGCAGTTATGCGCGCAACGCGGCGTCTTGACCGAGGCTTTGGCGCGCTTGCCTGGCGTCACAGTTTTTCCGTCGGCGGCAAATTTCCTGCTGATTAGGGTGCCGCAAGCCGAACAAGTATTCGCTAAATTAGTGAAACAAAAAATATTAGTTAAAAATGTAGGTAAAATGCATGTGCTGCTGGAAAACTGCTTACGTATTACGGTCAGCACCCCAGAAGAAAATTCCCTCTTTCTTGATGCTTTTAGTGCATCATTATGAACGCGTCTTTGTCAACTAAGCCCTTTAGCCTTAATAGCCCCTAATTATGCAAGCTCAACGCACCGCCCAAGTTACCCGCAACACCAATGAAACGCAGATCCGCGTCGCCATCAATCTGGATGGAACCGGTAAGCAAAAACTCAATACCGGTGTTCCATTTTTAGACCACATGCTCGATCAGATTGCCCGTCATGGCCTGATCGATCTGGAAATCGAAGCGGTCGGTGATTTGCATATCGATGCTCATCATACGGTGGAAGATGTCGGCATCACCTTAGGACAGGCGTTTGCTATTGCCATGGGCGACAAGAAAGGAATACGCCGTTATGGTCATGCTTACGTGCCTCTGGATGAAGCCTTGTCACGCGTGGTCATCGATTTTTCCGGTCGCCCAGGCCTGGAGTTTCATGTGCCGTTCAAACGCGCCATGATAGGTTCGTTTGACGTCGATTTGACGCATGAATTTTTTCAGGGTTTTGTGAATCACGCGCTAGTTTCAATGCATATTGATAACTTGCGTGGCGACAATGCACACCACCAATGCGAAACCGTGTTTAAAGCTTTCGGCCGCGCTTTGCGTATGGCCTCTGAACTCGATGCGCGCTCAGCTGGTACTATACCTTCTACCAAGGGTAGTCTTTAATCCTCAAACTCCTCGCTTCACTAGCAGTTCATTATGAATAAAATTGTTGTTGTCGATTATGGTATGGGCAATCTGCGCTCAGTGGCACAGGCTTTGCGCGCTGTTGCACCGGAAGCGAACGTAATCATCTCTGGCGAAGTCGCCGATATCAAGAGCGCAGATCGACTGGTCTTGCCAGGTCAGGGTGCGATGCCCGATTGCATGCGTAGTTTGCGTGAGTCTGGCGTGCAGGATGCCGTCATGCAAGCGGCGCGTAGCAAACCCTTGTTTGGGGTTTGTGTCGGCGAGCAAATGCTGTTTGATGTCAGTGCCGAGGGGGATACACCGGGTTTGGGTCTATTGCCAGGCAAGGTAGTGCGCTTCGATTTACGTGGCCAGATGCAGGCAGATGGCTCGCGTTTCAAAGTGCCGCAAATGGGTTGGAATCGCGTCCGCCAAGCGCAGCCACATGCGCTCTGGCAGGGCATAGACGATGACGCCTATTTCTATTTTGTGCATAGCTATTTTGCGCAACCTGAGAACTCCCTGCATACCGTCGGCGAAACCGATTACGGCAGCATGTTTGCTTGTGCGGTGGCCCGTGATAATATTTTTGCGACACAATTTCATCCGGAAAAAAGTTCTGCGGCTGGCTTGCAGTTGTATAAGAATTTCGTCCACTGGAAGCCTTGATCCTTAGGCCATTTTTGTTTTTGTTAAACTCTCATTTTCACCTTTTTCATAGATACTCATCATGCTGCTCATTCCTGCCATCGACCTGAAAGACGGTCACTGCGTACGCCTGAAACAAGGAGACATGGATCAAGCCACGGTCTTCTCTGATGCTCCTGCCGAAATGGCACGTCATTGGTTAAAGCAAGGCGCGCGCCGTCTGCATCTGGTGGACTTAAATGGTGCGTTTGCCGGTAAGCCAGTCAATGAAGCGGCAGTCAAGGCGATTTTGCAAGCGGTGCGCGAGTATGCTGAAGAAACCGATACCGAAGAAGTTCCTGTGCAATTGGGTGGCGGGATACGCGATCTTGACACCATAGAGCGCTATCTGAACGACGGCTTGTCCTACATTATTATCGGTACCGCTGCGGTCAAGAGCCCCGGCTTTCTGGCCGATGCCTGTGCCGCGTTTCCAGGGCAGATCATCGTTGGTATCGACGCCAAAGATGGTAAAGTTGCCACTGATGGCTGGAGCAAATTGTCCGGTCACGATGTCATCGATCTGGCGCAAAAATTTGAAGGTTATGGCGTCGAAGCGATTATTTATACCGATATCGGTCGCGATGGCATGATGGGTGGCGTGAATATCGAAGCTACGGTTAAGTTGGCGCAAGCCGTGAGTATCCCCGTCATCGCATCGGGCGGTGTGCATGTATTGGCCGATGTTGAGGCTTTGTGTGCGGTGCAGGATGAAGGTATCTCTGGCGTTATCTGCGGTCGTTCAATTTATGAAGGCACGCTTGATTTGTTGTCGGCGCAGGATAGGGCGGATGAGTTGAGCGGTGAATTTGATAATGAAGAAGATCTTACATGACGCTGGCAAAACGCATTATCCCTTGTCTGGATGTGACCGCTGGTCGGGTCGTCAAGGGCATTAATTTTCAAGAATTGCGCGATGCCGGTGATCCGGTCGAGATCGCGCGGCGCTACGATGCGCAAGGTGCTGATGAAATCACCTTTCTTGATATCACCGCATCTTCAGATGACCGTGATCTAATCTTGCCGATTATTGAGGCGGTAGCGTCACAGGTGTTTATCCCGCTGACGGTAGGTGGTGGTGTTCGTACGGTGGCCGATGTGCGGCGCTTGCTCAATGCCGGCGCCGATAAAATCGGCATCAACACTTCTGCGATTACAAATCCGCAACTGGTGGCCGATGCTGCGCAAAAATATGGCTCGCAATGCATCGTGGTGGCGATCGATGCGAAGCGGGTCGCACCCGGAAAATGGGAGGTGTATACCCATGGCGGTCGTAATGCAACCGGCCTTGATGCTGTCGAGTGGGCCTGTAATATGGCCAGGCTGGGTGCCGGCGAAATCCTGCTCACCAGCATGGATAAGGACGGCACCCGTTCTGGATTTGATCTCGGTTTGACACGGGCGGTATCGGATGCTGTGGATATTCCTGTGATTGCCTCTGGCGGAGTCGGCAGTCTGCAAGATCTGGCCGATGGCATCAAGCTGGGGGGCGCCGATGCGGTGCTGGCGGCAAGTATTTTCCATTTTGGTCAGCACACGGTGCAAGAAGCAAAACAGTTTATGGCAGCACAAAGTATTCCTATGAGGTTGGTATGAGTTATAAATGGCTAAACAAAGTGTGCTGGGATGAATACGGCTTGGTGCCAGTGATAGCGCAAGAGGCGAGTACGAATGAAGTCTTAATGTTCGCCTGGATGAACCGCGATGCGCTTACTAAAACAGTAGAATTAGGCGAGGCGGTGTATTGGAGCCGCTCGCGTAAAAAACTATGGCATAAAGGCGAAGAATCCGGCCATATACAAAAGGTGCTGGAGATTCGTCTCGATTGCGATGAAGATGTGGTCTTGCTTAAGATTGAGCAAATTGACGGTATCGCCTGTCACACTGGTCGCCACTCTTGTTTTTTCCAGAAGTTTGAGGGGGATGCGAACGCCGGAGAATGGCAGGCGGTTGATCCCGTCTTGAAAGATCCCGAAAGCATCTACAAATGACTGCCAGTATGAGCAACAGTGAACAAGAGATTCTGCAGCGTCTGGCTGATTTGATGGAAAGTCGTAAGCCAGCTAATGGCGGCAATCCAGAGACTTCCTATGTCGCGAAATTGTTTGCAAAGGGCGACGACGCGATCCTAAAAAAAATCGGTGAAGAAGCGACTGAGACTGTGATGGCGGCGAAAGACGCTAGAGTTTCTGGCGATGCCAGCAAACTATTGTATGAGTGCGCAGATTTGTGGTTTCATACGCTTGTCATGTTGGCACAGTATAATCTTACTCCCCAGCAAGTGCTAAATGAACTGGCACGACGCGAGGGGCTTTCCGGTTTGGATGAAAAGGCCGCACGCAAGGACGTTTAAAGTGATCCGGATAAATTGAGCAGCGATGATAGAGGTCAATGTGGAAAACTGTATTTTCTGTAAAATTATTGCTAAGCAAATCCCTTCTGAAGCGATTTATGAAGATGAAGATTTGCTGGCTTTTAAGGATATTCATCCGGCAGCACCAGTGCACTTTTTAATTATTCCTAAATTGCATATGGCAAGCTTGGCAGATGCCCAGCCTGAACATGCTGAATTACTCGGTAGAATGTTGGAATTGGCACCTAAGCTTGCGCAAGAGCAAGGTTGTGGTGTGATAAAAAATGCAGATGGCAGCCTCACTGGCGGCTACAAAACCCTGATCAATACGGGGCCAGACGGTGGCCAAGAGGTGTATCATCTGCATATGCATGTGATGGGAGGAGTCAAGCGCCAACGCGCTTAATTCCGCATCGATGGTACTTAGCATTAAATATTTTGACGAGAGCAAGGCTCTCACATTGGAGAAATCATGGGTTCATTTAGTGTTTGGCATTGGTTGATCGTACTGGTGATTGTTATGCTGGTTTTCGGCACCAAAAAATTAGGCAATATCGGTGGTGATCTTGGTAAGGCGGTCAAAGGCTTCAAGGATGGCGTCAAAGGCGAAGAAGATAAAGCTGCCACTGATGCAAAGCAAGTTGCTGATAAAGTCACTGTAGACGTAGAAGCCAAGGAAAAAGCCAAGCTGTAAGCGGCTGGTAAATATCGATTTATGATAGATCTCGGACTCAGCAAGATGGCGCTGATCGGCGTGGTTGCGCTGGTCGTGATAGGCCCTAAAGACCTACCTAAGGTTGCCCGCATGGCGGGCTCCCTGTTTGGTCGCGCCCAACGTTATATCAATGAAGTGAAATCGGAAGTGAGTCGCGAGATAGAACTCGATGAATTGCGCAAGATGCATAAAGATGCGCAAGATGCAGTGCAAGACGTAGAACAGTCTATAGGGCAATCCATCGCACAAACTGAGAATGATCTGAATGCAGCCTGGCAAGGTGATGTTGCTGGTTCATCCTTAGCAAGTTTGCCAGCAGATGATGCCATCGCGATTAAGTCCAAAGATTTTCGTCGTAAAAAACTGGCACGTAGCTCGGCGATTCCTGCTTGGTATAAAAGTCGTAACGGCCAGCGCGCCCATGTGATATCTGGCTCGGCAAGAATGGCGAGGCATAGGGCAAAACCTCAAACACCAGCCAGCTTCTTCTAAATGTATTCCCAATACCACTTCTCATTCATTACAGGCCGTGCATGACCGATACAAATTTGCAGGGCGCGGCTGATAGCTTTATTTCACATTTGGTTGAGTTGCGCGATCGACTGGTGAAGGCGTCGATAGGGATAGCGCTGGTTTGCGCGGGCTTATTTGCCTGGCCCGGACCTTCTGCCATTTATGATATTTTGGCGCAACCTATGATTGCCTCGTTACCAGTCGGTGCTAAGATGATCGCCACTGGTGTCATTTCGCCTTTTCTGGTGCCTATGAAGGTGACCCTCCTGGTGGCTTTCATGCTGGCCTTGCCTTGGGTTTTATATCAGGCTTGGGCTTTTGTAGCCCCAGGTCTGTACACGCATGAAAAACGTCTGGTCGCACCTTTGGTGATTTCGTCATCGCTGCTTTTCATGTCTGGCGTTGCCTTCTGTTATTTCTTTGTGTTCGGTAGGGTATTTAAGTTCATCAACGAGTTCGCGCCAACCTCGATTACGGTCGCTCCGGATATAGAGAATTATCTCGATTTCATCATGTCTATGTGTCTGGCGTTTGGCATGACCTTTGAGGTCCCTATTGTGGTCGTGGTGTTGGTGCGCATGGGCTTGGTGCCGCTGGAAAAGCTCAAGGCGATACGCTCTTATGTGATCGTCGGTGCCTTTGTGATTGCGGCTATCGTGACACCGCCAGATGTCGTCAGCCAGTTCTCTTTGGCGATACCTATGTGCTTGCTGTACGAGTTGGGATTGCTGGTCGCCCCGATTTTCGTCAAGGCGACGCAGGCACCTGATGAAATCGTAGATTAATCAGCGGCAGCACGTAGCCAGATGACTAGCGGAAGGGCGCTTTTAAAGCCCTTTAGCAAAATTGCTTGTATCTGAGTAGCGTCCATGTCGACTATCGAACATTCGGTCCAGACCATAAAGTTCTTTAGCTTAAGTTGTTCGATATGCGGATGCTCGGCATCGTAGCCCTTGGGCGGCCGAATTAGCTTCCCCTCATCTTGCAATGTCCCAAAAATCTCTTTCAAGCCCTTGTTCTTGAGCAGTTTGGAGAATCCACTCGGGTCGGCCACGATATGATTTCGTATCGCCTTCAATCTGTCCGCGGGCGGCATATATTCACCAACCGCAAAAAATAAACGGCCATTGCCATCGAGTTGAAAATAATATGCGGGGCCGCCACCTTCGCTAGGTTTTTTGCGCCCACTGGGTAGTATCGATGCCGAGAAATTAGTTTTATACGGGGACTTATCTTTTCCAAAACGCACATCTCTATTGATGCGAAATAGAGCTTTTTTGCCTTCGCAACCAGCGATAGCTGGATCAAAACGACTCACTTCGTTAATCAACTGGGCGACGAATTGTAAAAATTCCGCGCGTAAAATATCGTAGCGGGGTTTGTTCATGACAAACCAGGCGCGATTATTACTCTCAGATAATTCGAATAAAAAACGACTTAAATCACGAACATGCATAAATATTTTCCTAATTAAGTTTATTCTTCGCGTTTCACTGGTGGGCGCTTGCCGACTAAGATATCGACACTAGACACAGAAGTACGTCTCAATACCGTGAATTTAACCTTGGTATTCGGTTTCAATTGCGCGATTAAGTTGAGAATTTCTGACTTGTTACTCACCGCTTTTCCCTCTATGCCTGTGAGTATGTCACCGGGGCGTATGCCGGCCTTATCGGCCGGGCCACCACGCACCACACCTGCGACTATGGCACCAGAAGCTTCCTTGATATTGAAACTCTCGGCCATCTCTGGTGTGATGTCTTGCGGCTCAACACCTATCCAGCCACGTACCACTTGCCCATCTGAAATGATCGCTTCCATTACCATCTTGATGGTAGTGACAGGAATGGCGAAGCCTATCCCTAGCGAGCCACCATTGCGCGAATAGATTGCTGAATTAATCCCGAGTAAATTCCCATTGATATCGACCAGTGCACCGCCCGAGTTACCGGGATTGACTGCTGCATCGGTTTGTATGAAGTTCTCGTAGGTGTTGATGCCGACATCATTGCGGCCTAGCGCAGAGATTATCCCCATCGTGACGGTTTGGCCAACCCCGAAAGGATTGCCGATTGCCAGCACGACGTCGCCGACAAACGCCTGTTCTGAATGGCCTAAAGTAATTGCAGGCAAATTGGGAAGTTCAATTTTAATGACTGCCAAATCCGTCTCAGGATCTGTACCGACTACTTTGGCATTGGCCTGGCGTCCATCGGCTAAAGATACAGAAATTTCATCAGCCTCTTCGATCACGTGGTTATTAGTTAGAATATAGCCTTGAGAGCTCACAATAACCCCAGAGCCTAAGCTAGACTGGCGCTCAGTTTGCGGACTCTGTTGATCGCCAAAGAAGCGCTTCAAAAATGGGTCATTGAGTAAGGGGTTATTTGCCTGACGGCTGGCTTTTGCGGTATTAATGTTCACCACGGATGGCATGGCACGTTTGGCCGCCTCGCGATAAGAGAACTGCGCGGCAACCCCATTGATCGGTGCCTCCTGCATACTTACGCTTGAAGCCAAGCTTAACTTATGGGACGAGTTCAATACTTGAGTTGACCAGTTTGGCTTTAAGGTGCTGAGAATAAACCACAGAGCCAAACCAACGGTAGCAGTTTGGGCAAATAATAACCATAAACGACGCATAGAGAGTTTTGAATATGAAAGAACAGTCAGTGAATAGGGATGTGCTCGCAAAATATCTGGATGCAAAATTAGAAACGGCACGTTACCGTGATTATTGCCCAAATGGGCTGCAGGTGGAAGGGCGTGCTGAGATTAAACTAATACTCAGTGGTGTAACGGCGAGTTTAGCCTTGCTGGAACGAGCGGTAGAGCTAAAAGCGGATGCTGTGCTGGTGCATCATGGCTACTTTTGGCGTGGCGAGGATATGCGCGTGGTAGGGCAAAAACAGCGGCGTTTAAAACTATTGCTGGAAAATGAGATCTCATTGTTCGCCTATCACCTTCCTTTGGATATGCATGCAGAATTGGGAAATAATGCTCAACTAGCTAAGCAACTGGAAATTAAACCGATTTCCCGCTTTGCTGAGGATGATTTGGGCTGGTTGGGTAAGATGTCAAACTCAGAACTTAAAACAGTAGGAGATCTGGCCCAGCACGTAGAGAGAACATTAGGGCGTAAGCCTATGTTGATAGGCGATCCCGGACAATTGATAGATCAGATTGCCTGGTGTAGTGGTGCCGCGCAAAATCTGTTTGATCAGGCTATCGTCGCTGGAGCAAGCATTTATCTGAGTGGCGAAATCTCTGAGCCTACCGTGCATTTGGCGCGTGAGTCGGGTGTCGCCTACTTGTCTTGTGGCCACCATGCGACTGAGCGTTACGGTGTCGCGGCCTTGGGCGCGTACCTTTCGCAACATTTTGGATGCGAACATCAATTTGTTGACATTGATAACCCAGTCTAAAATTTAAAAAACCGCCATTTTTTAAACATGGCGGTTTTTTATGGGTAAATGGAT
The DNA here is from genome assembly GCF_003955735.1 of Undibacterium parvum. Taxonomy (NCBI): domain Bacteria; kingdom Pseudomonadati; phylum Pseudomonadota; class Betaproteobacteria; order Burkholderiales; family Oxalobacteraceae; genus Neoundibacterium; species Neoundibacterium parvum. The sequence continues at coordinate 2,794,439 of NZ_CP034464.1, forward strand.
TATTTTCTTAAGGCATCACGAATTTCACGCAATAGCACGACATCTTCCGGCGTTGCCACTTCTGCGACCGGTGCTGCCGGCTGATCCTTTTTCATCTTATTGAACAGGCGCACCATTTGAAAAATGATGAATGCCAAAATCAGGAAATTGAGAGCTATGGTAATGAAATTGCCATATGCTAGTACCGCTCCGGCCTTTTTTGCTTCTACCAAGGATAGGCCGCTTGCCTGCCCGTTTAATCCTAGGTAATAGCTGGAAAAATCCAAGCCACCAAAAATTTTTCCGATGACTGGCATCACAATATCTGCCACCAGTGAGTCAACAATCTTCCCAAACGCAGCACCGATGATAACGCCGACCGCTAAATCGACTACATTGCCCTTGGACGCGAAGTCCTTAAATTCTTGCATCATGCTCATGAAATTTCCTTGATAAAATAGTAAATATAGTCTTTAAAAAAACGTCATTATAGTAATGCCTAAGCACCCATACTCCGAGAAAACGGGCGTAAATTTTTGTTAAATTGGATTTTTAAATTTTTTCTAGTCGTCAGTATTTCAGGCGCAATGATTAGAATTTCCCCAATAATTGACAAAATACCAGAAAAATCACACTAGTTTGCTTGTCTGATCATCTTTTCCTTTAAAACCATACTCAGCTACTTTATAATTTAAGGTTGTTAGAAGTGGGGTTGCGCTTCGTCAAGTTTTGATTTTTGATAGATTGGGGTTGGTATGAGTATCGAAAAGCAGGTCGATTCTGGCCGTCGCGGTTTGCTAGTCGCCACGTGCGCAGCGGGCGGCGTAGCTGGTTTGGCAACCGCAGGTGCTTTGGTAAGCACTTTTCAGCCATCTGAGCGCGCAAAAGCAGCAGGCGCGCCGGTAGAAGCTGACATCTCGGATTTGAAACCGGGAGAAATGAAAGTATTCGAATGGCGCGGTAAGCCCGTATGGATACTCAAGCGCACGCCTGAGATGATGGCTAGCTTGGCAAAAACCGAAGATAAGGTAGCCGATCCAGAATCGAAAAAACCTTACACTATGGATATGCCAGAGTATTGCGATAAACAAAGCCGTGCACGTAAAGAGCATAGCGATGTCTTGATCACGGTCGGTATTTGCTCACATTTGGGCTGCTCGCCAAGTTCAAAATTTGCAGCCGGAGCCCAACCATCTCTGCCTGACGACTGGGCCGGTGGCTTTTTGTGCCCGTGCCATGGTTCAACTTTTGATTTGGCTGGACGTGTTTATAAAAATAAACCTGCCCCACAAAATTTGGATGTTCCCCGTCATATGTACTTGTCGGACACTAAAATCCTCATCGGTAAAGATGAGAAAGGCGAGGCTTAATCATGGCATTTGTTGAGAAAAAATTACCTGCGGACGCTCCTGTCGTTGACAAGGCGCTCAATTGGGTAGACTCCCGTTTCCCGCTGACTAAGCTGTGGAATGATCAATGGGGTCAATACTACGCGCCGAAAAACTTTAATTTTTGGTATATCTTTGGTTCATTGGCAATGTTGGTGCTGGTGATACAGATCGTTACCGGTATTTTTCTGGTAATGCATTACAAACCGGATGCCACGCTGGCGTTTGCTTCGGTTGAGTACATCATGCGTGATGTGCCTTGGGGGTGGTTGGTGCGCTACATGCACTCGACTGGCGCTTCGGCCTTCTTCATCATCATTTATCTGCATATGACACGTGCCTTGTTGTACGGTTCGTATCGTAAGCCGCGTGAATTGATCTGGTTGTTTGGTTTCGCGATTTTCCTGTGTCTGATGGCTGAGGCTTTTTTTGGTTACTTGCTGCCTTGGGGCCAAATGTCTTACTGGGGCGCACAAGTTATCGTTAACTTGTTCGGTGCTATCCCTTTCATCGGTCCTGATCTGTCCTTATGGATACGTGGAGACTATGTCGTCAGTGATGCAACGCTTAACCGTTTCTTCGCTTTCCACGTGATCGCAATTCCTTTGGTGTTGTTAGGTTTGGTTGCTGCGCATTTGATCGCCTTGCATGAAGTCGGTTCGAATAATCCAGACGGTATCGAAGTAAAAGAAAATTTAGGTTCGGACGGCCATCCTTTGGATAGCGTGCCTTCGCACCCTTACTACACTTTCCACGATATTTTTGGCGTGACTGTGTTCCTGGTAATTTTCAGTGCTGTCGTTTTCTTTGCTCCTGAAATGGGCGGTTATTTCTTGGAATATAATAATTTCATTCCTGCTGATTCCCTCAAGACGCCTCCGCATATCGCTCCTACCTGGTATTTCACGCCGTTTTATTCTATCTTGCGTGCAACTACTACTGAGTTTATGTATGTAGTGATGGCGGGTATTGTTGCCTACGTAGGCTTGATTTTTATGACGACTAAGTTGCCATCGAAGATTAAAATGGCAATTGCCGGCATTGCTCTGCTGGCTCTGGCAGGTATGATGCCTGGCGCCTTGGATGCTAAATTCTGGGGCGTGGTCTTATTCGGTTCTTCCGTGATGATCCTGGGTGCATTGCCTTGGTTGGATCAGTCTCCAGTTAAATCGATACGCTATCGTCCGCAATGGCATAAATATGTCTTGATCGTATTTGGTATATGTTTCGTTGCCTTGGGTTATTTGGGTGTGCAAGCACCATCACCTGAAAAAGAGCGTGTCTCACAAGTTTGTACCGTGATCTATTTCGGTTTCTTCTTGTTGATGCCATGGTGGAGCGCGATGGGCACATTTAAGCCTGTGCCAAAACGCGTGACATTTTCAGCACACTAAGCGATCAAAGGAATAATCAGCATGAAATTAATTAAAAATTTGATCGCCGCTCTGGCTCTGGTTCCAGCTTTGGCATTGGCAAATTCTGGTGGTTTCCCTTTGGATCACGCAGAAGATCGCGGTACCAATATGGCGGCTTTGCAGAATGGCGCTAAGCTGTTCGTCAACTACTGTCTGAACTGCCACTCGGCATCTGCCATGCGTTACAACCGCTTGAAAGATATTGGTTTAACGGAAGAGCAAATTAAGGAGAATCTTCTCTTTACCGGCGAAAAAGTCGGTGATTTGATGAAAACTTCACTCGCTCCTAAAGATGCCAAGGCGTGGTTTGGTGCAGTTCCGCCAGATTTGTCGGTAATCGCCCGTGCCAAGGCTTCTAGTGCCGGTTCTGGCGCAGACTGGATTTATACCTATCTGCGTACTTACTACAAAGACGAAAATCGACCGACTGGCTGGAATAATATGGTATTTCCAGATGTCGGTATGCCGCATGCTTTATGGGAACTGCAAGGTGTACGCACAGCCAAGTTTGTGGAAGAAAAAGACCATCATGACGAATCTAAAGTCGTGCATAAATTTGCCGGATTTGAGAAAGTCACTGAAGGTAAAATGACACCGGCTGAGTATGATAGCGCAGTCACGGATCTGGTTGCCTACCTGCAATGGATGGGCGAGCCAGCACAAAATACACGTAAGAAATTAGGCGTAGTGGTGTTGTTGTTCTTGTCCTTGCTGAGCTTATTGGCGTGGCGTCTGAATGCATCGCACTGGAAAGAAGTAAAGTAAATAAGTCGTCCGCCACCTAGTTTGGCGGATGTGTCATCCCAGGGTGAGGTGCGCAAAATAGGCGCCTCACCCTAATCGTTTTTAAGGAACTGTAAAATGATGGTTCTCTACTCGGGTACAACTTGCCCATTCTCACAACGTTGCCGTCTGGTTTTGTTCGAAAAAGGCATGGACTTTGAAATCCGTGACGTCGATCTGTTCAATAAGCCAGAAGATATTTCGACCATGAATCCATATGGTCAGGTGCCAATTCTGGTTGAGCGTGAATTGATTTTGTACGAATCAAACATCATCAACGAATACATTGATGAACGTTTTCCACATCCGCAATTGATGCCAGCTGATCCTTTGCAACGCGCACGCGCACGTTTAATGTTGTTCAATTTTGAAAAAGAATTGTTCGTGCATGTACATACTTTGGAGAATGAGAAATCTTCCTCTTCCTCCAAGTTACAAGACAAGGCCAGAGCAGAAATCCGTGATCGTCTGACGCAATTAGCGCCTTTGTTCGTCAAGAACAAATACATGCTGGGCGACGAATTCTCTATGCTTGATGTAGCCGTTGCGCCTTTGTTGTGGCGTCTCGATCATTATGGTATTGAGTTGTCCAAAACAGCAGCGCCTTTGATGAAATACGCCGAGCGTATTTTCTCCCGCCCTGCTTACATTGAAGCATTGACGCCATCTGAAAAAGTAATGCGTCGTTAATCTGCACTGATCGTTCTACAACAAGGCTGACATTTTGCATTTGTCAGCCTTGTTGTTTTTCAGCGCAAGGTCTATTCTTCAAACACATTCACGAAACTAGTCACCTATGTCTGCCAGCTCCACAAAACCGTATTTCATGCGCGCTATTTATGAATGGTGCACTGATAATGGCTTTACGCCATATCTGGCCGTTAAAGTATCCGGCGCCACGCGGGTTCCTATGGAATTTGTCCGCAACGGAGAGATCGTCCTCAATATCAGCTTTGGCGCCACCAGTGGCCTGAAGATGGATAATGTTGCGGTTGCCTTCAATGCGCGTTTCGGCGGTGTCTCCAGAGAAATTTACGTGCCAGTTGAGAACGTCAGAGCCGTCTACGCCAGCGAAAACGGCGAGGGCATGGCATTCGATACCGATGTAGTCGAGTCGGCCGAGGCGCTGGTACCGATTGCACCAGAACCAGTACAAGAGTTTACTCGCCCTAGCCTGGGTTTAGCTGCGGTCAGCAGTAAGCCTAGTGCAGTTGAAACGAAGGGCGATGCAAAGCCAGTCACTGAACCTCAAAAAAAGTTTGAAAAACCCACACTCAAAATAATAAAGTAGTCTATAATATTGTTCTTCCAAGGCTGATTGAGAGATTAATCGGTTGAAGAAAATAGTTTTGCCGACTTAGCTCATTTGGTAGAGCAGTTGACTTGTAATCATCAGGTGGCCAGTTCGATTCCGGCAGTCGGCACCAAGAATAAGTAGTAGAATCAAAGGGTTGGAGATTTCGGTCTCTAGCCCTTTTTTTTCGTCTGTTTGATTTTCATCTTCATGTAACCGCCATGTAACCCGACTTGATTAATATAAAACTCGGAAAGGCTAAGTTCGTATTAGGTGGGAGTCGCAACTAGCCCGAAGCAGTTAGTTCGCTGGAAGTGACATGGGACTTAAATCGGTGAAACTATGCGCGGGGCGCTGGCGTGGCGAGCGCCATTAAATGTGCCTCACACATCAAACCGCGCGCCCTAAGCCTTTCCTTACACTCGAGATAATCGGACACTATCTGCTTCGCCCAAGCGCTTGCACATCGTGCGATTGGTCAGACCCACACCTTGCCCTATCGACAAGGTTTGATTCAGATTCGGGAGTTTGAAGGTAGTCACGCCATCCCCGCCATAGGTAACACCTATAAGCGCATAAAGTATTTCGAAGGTAGTAATCTGCATCGATCGTCCATCGCAGAATTCCCAACCCACCGGGGCGTAATTCCCGGAAAAAATCGGGATTTCACCTGTATACCAGTCTGACATGTTCAACTCCTTAATCGCGTGGTGGATACCAATCTTTAGTGGAAATCATGAAATTGATCCTAAGGAAGCTTGCATATTGTTATGAGCGCCACGCCCGCCAACGGGGGTACAGGCACTGGACTGCAGGGTGTTGGAGTTATCGGCCTTCGCATACAGTTTTTTCGCCGGTGCCGAGGGACCCGGGGGCGGGGGATTATAGATATTGCTGGTCGCCAGAACGCGGTCTGCGTTCATTCCTACATTGGCGGCATTGGCTAGCGTGTCCGAGACACAAAGCAAATGATAGTGAGGTGGCATGTTCTTGCTAGTAAGTGTGACCGACTCTGCTCGACCCTTAGTGCCTATGTCGTAGCCTCCCCATTGCCCCGCCATGGTACGTCCGCGTAAATCGGGTAGTCCGAAGGTCTTAGAACCATCTCCTCCAAATTTAGTACCCAGCAGACTATATAGCGCTCCGTTCTGGGAAATTTGTAATAAAGAGACGTCACACAAAGACCAACCGTCTGGTGCAAAGGGGAAAGCACTCATTCTGATTTCACCAAGAAATGACTCCACATATCCTCCGAATTTTCAAGCTCCGTTTATAAAATAAGCTGCCAAAAATACATGGAACTCCGATTTGAGTTTTTTGCATTAAAAAGCGTGTGAGTTCAAGTGAAAATTCTGAAGTGTCTCTTTTTTAACGAAAAAACAATTTATTTTAGGAAATTTCCATCCTGCAATTGCAAATAAATGTAATATCCCGGCGTAATTTTAATTCGCTTTATCTGGCACAGCCCAAGCCTTACCTGGCCGCGGTGTTTTTTTGCCACCTAATTCTCCGGAGCATGCAAATGCAAGCAGTCACCTCAGCCCAAAAACTCTTCGCCCTGTTCACGCAAGTTTTCTTGCATTCCCTGTCCAGATATTCAGGATGGAAATCCTTGACAGATACCAGGACACGCATGAAAGCAGTCTGGCTCACATTGCTGATGCTGTTCAGCATGGCTGGTTCAAGCTTAGCTTATGCAGCAGCTCCACCAACTTCTTGTACCATCAACATCACCAATACCGGTGCATCCAGTTATACATACAATTATACGAATCAAGATTTAACGAATTGCGATCCCGGCGTGCACGGGATGGGATCGGGCGGCGGCGTATTCACCGATTCAAACGGGAATACCGGTGCAATTGGTACGAATGCCGGAGGGAACTTTCTTCCGAATAACGCAATGACCATCAACTACAATGGTTTTAAATATACGCCTCCAAGCATCGGGTATACCGGTAACGATACAGTGGTCATTTATTATCAGGATCAACTGTCGGCTGAGTTTGGTCAGGTTACTTTGACCATACATGTGACTGGCGGTGCGACTGCTCCAGGCGCACCAACCAGTGTGAGCGCAACACCGGGTAATACATCAGCCTCAGTCAGCTTCACGGCGCCAGGCTCGAATGGCGGTGCAATCATCACCGGCTATACGGTAACCTCCAGCCCTGGCGGTATAACAGCGACAGGGGCATCCAGCCCGATCAATGTGACCGGCCTGACCAACGGCACGGCCTACACATTTACTGTGACCGCGACCAATTCGGCTGGAACGGGCAGTGCGTCGGTTGCATCGTCAGCGGTGACACCAAGAACGGTACCGGGTGCGCCAAGCGGCGTGAGCGCGACCGCGGCGAGTACCACCGCCAGCGTCAGCTTTACGGCACCGGCATCGAATGGTGGTGCGACCATCACCGGTTACACCGTGACCGTGGTGGAGACTGGCGCGACCTTTGTTGGTGCCAGCAGCCCGATCAGTGTGACGGGTCTGACCAATGGTACGGCCTATACCTTTACCGTCAAAGCGACCAATAGCGCAGGTACCGGGACGGCGTCAGCTGCATCAACGGCAGTGACACCAAAGACAGCACAGACCATTACCTTCAATAATCCAGGCAGCCAGAACTTTGGTACGACACCAACGCTGAGTGCCAGCGCCAGCTCGACTTTGCCTGTGACTTTTACCAGCGCCACGACCGGCGTGTGTACTGTCAGCGGCAGCACCCTGACTTTCGTGACAGCAGGTAACTGTACGATCAATGCGAATCAGGGAGGTAATAGCACTATTTATGCAGCAACGCAGGTACAGCAAAGCTTTACTGTCAACGCCATCGTACCGGGTGCACCGGCTGCGCCAACGGCGACAGCGGGTGATACTACCGCCAGTGTGAGCTTTACAGTACCGGCGTCGAATGGTGGTTCAGCGATTACCGGTTACACCGTGACCGTGGTGGAGACTGGAGCGACCTTTGTTGGTGCCAGCAGCCCGATCAGTGTGACGGGTCTGACCAACGGTACTGCGTATACGTTTACAGTAAAGGCAACCAACAGCGCGGGCACAGGCACGGCGTCGACCGCTTCGACGGCAGTCACACCGAAAGCCGCACAGACTATTAGCTTCAATAATCCAGGCAGCCAGAACTTTGGTACCACGCCGACGCTGAGTGCCAGCGCCAGCTCGACTTTGCCGGTTACTTTTACCAGCGCTACGACCGGTGTGTGTACCGTAAGTGGTACTACACTGACGCTGGTCACGGCTGGCACTTGTACCATTAATGCGAATCAGGCTGGTGATGCCGCCTACGGTGCTGCAACCCAGGTACAGCAGACGTTTGCGATTGCCGCCGTGGTACCAGGCGTACCAACAGCTGCCAGTGCAACGGCAGGAAATACATCAGCAACGGTCACATTCACCGCTCCGGCATTTATCGGTGGCGCAGCCATCACCGGCTATACCGTCACCGTGAGTCCGGGGGGCGCGACCTTTAGCGGTGGAGCGAGTCCGATCAATGTGACGGGGCTGACTAACGGTACAGCGTATACCTTCACCGTTAAAGCGACTAACAGCGCCGGTACCGGCACGGCATCAAGTGCATCGGCCGCAGTGACACCGCAAGTCGGACAGACCATTATTTTTATCAATCCTGGCAGCCAGAACTTTGGTACGACACCGACGCTGAGTGCTAGCGCCAGCTCGACTTTACCGGTTACTTTTACCAGCGCTACTACCGGTGTGTGTACCGTCAGTGGCACAACACTGACGCTGGTCACGGCTGGCACTTGTACCATCAATGCCAATCAGGCTGGTGATGCCGCCTACGTTGCTGCAACCCAGGTACAGCAGACGTTTGCGATTGCCGCCGTGGTACCGGGCGTACCAACAGCTGCCAGTGCAACGGCAGGAAATACATCAGCAACGGTCACATTCACCGCTCCGGCATTTATCGGTGGCGCAGCCATCACCGGCTATACCGTCACCGTGAGTCCGGGTGGCGCGACCTTCAGCGGTGCAGCGAGTCCGATCAATGTGACGGGTCTGACTAACGGTACAGCGTATACCTTCACCGTAAAAGCGACCAACAGCGCAGGTAGTAGCAGTGCATCGGCTGCATCCGGCGCGATCACACCTAAAGCTAGCCAGACGATCAGCTTCACCGCACCGGTAACTGGCGTCGTGGGTGGCGTGGTGAATGTGACGGCAACGGCCAGTTCCGGTTTGCCGGTCAGCTTTAGTTCTGTGACTTTACCGGTTTGTACAGTGACAGGCTCCAGCGTAAATCTGATCGCAGCGGGTACATGTACGATCAATGCAGATCAAGTTGGTAATGCAAGCTTCCCAGCTGCAACTCAGGTCAGCCGTTCTTTCACGGTGGGTTCTACGCCTGTACCATTGCTGAATTTCACTCAGGCCGGTCCTTTGCAAATCAATTTAGGTAATAACCTGAACAATGCCGTGAGCTCAAGCCTGAGCGGTGGCAGCTACGGTGCGATCAGCTACAGCAGCAGCAATGCAGCTGTAGCGACCGTAGATGCAAGCGGTAAAGTAACACCAGTTGCCGCAGGCGGCGTCGTGATCACTGCGACCCAAGCTGCTGTTACCGGCATCAACGCCCAGACTACCCAGTCTTACAGTCTGACGGTTGGTAAAAATGTGCAAGCTGCACTCACGCTGACAGCAGACAAACTGGCGATTATCAAAGTCACAGGTAAAGCCACGTTGACTGCATCCGGTGGTTCGGGCAGCGGCGCAATCAGTTTCGCCGTCAGCTCCGGTGCCTGCAGTTTGTCTGGCAATGTCCTGTCGGCTGGCAGCACAGCAGGCAATTGTGTGGTGACTGCGACCAAAGACGCTGATGCGAATTTCAGTGCGGTCTCGGCCAGCATCACGATACAGATTCAGAATCTGACCGCAGCCAGCGTAACGATAGGTACTACGCAGTCTCAGGTATTGGATGGGGTGCCAGTCACACTGACGGCAGCGGTTACACCGGCTGCTGCTACCGGTACCATCAGTTTTATGGATGGAACGGTGACCCTGGCAACGATCACACTGACGAATGGTTCAGCCTTGCTGGTCGCGAAAAACCTGGCCATTGGTGTTCATACCATTAATGCGGTGTATTCGGGTGATGCGGTTACTGCGCCAGGTAATAGTGTAGGCATTACGGTGACGGTGGGTAAGCGTCCTGACCCAACGGTTGACTCAGTGGTGAAAAAAACGGCGGTCGCGGCAGCAAATATCAGTCAGCGCTTCACTCAGGCACAGATGACGAATATTTACAGCCACGTTCAGGTTCTGCACCATGACTTTTCGATCAAGAATCGTTTTGGTATCAGCTTTAGTGCACCGGATCTGGATATGTTCCGCATGGCGGCCAACAAAATCTCTGAAAACCTGACTGCGAATAAAGGCAGCTTCGGCAACGATCTGTATCGACTCAATCCGGACGATGTACGTCAGGCCAAGGCACCGTTTGCCAAAGATGAAGCCGCGCATAAACTGATGGACAGTGAGGAAGAAGCGCCTAAGAATGACGAGTGGTTCCAGATCGCAGGTAAACCAGTCGGCATGTGGACTGCGGGGAATATCGACTTTGGCGGTATCGATGCCCCAGATGGCAGCCGTACCAAGTTCTCCAGCTCGGGTCTGACTATCGGTATGGATATGATGTGGAGTCCGAAACTGATCGTTGGTCTGTCCGTCGGCTATGCACGCGATAAGGCCACCATGGATAACTTTGGCAGTGAAAGTAAATCCAAGCAATGGTCGGGTGTGTTGTACGGAACTTATAAACCGGAGAAGGAGTGGTTTATTGATGGCATGGGTGGTATCGGTAAGCTCAATTACGATAATCACCGCTGGGATGACGTGAATAGTCAGCTGTTGGCTGGTGAGCGTACCGGACAGGTCAGTTTCATGTCGCTGACGCTGACCCGTGATCTGAAGGTCGATAAAGATCTGCATATCCAGCCATTCGGACGCTTCGATGTATTGCATACCAAACTGGATACGAACACAGAACGCGGCAGCGTGCTGGCACTGACACTGAATAACACCAGCAGTGTGACGACGGCATTTACCGGTGGTCTGAACTTCGCCAAAGATTTCTACTTAGACTTTGGCCAGGTAACACCATCGCTGAAACTGCAATGGCGTCACCGTACCAGCGGTGAAATGAACCAGTCTATGTATTACACGGATCTGGGGGCAGGTAGTACCAACTACAATGTACTGGTAGTCGGTTTGCCGGAAGACATACAGTCTGTTGGTCTGGGACTGAATGTGATATCGCGCCGTGGCATAACGACCAACTTCAGCTGGCTGGGTTCTATGGGTGCCCACACCTATCGTGCCAACAGCTTCCGGGTGGATTTTCGACTCGGGTTCTGAGGCAGCAAAGCAAAAAAAACACCAGCTCACGGGCTTAATGCCGTTCAGTTAAGCCTGAACGGCATTTTTGTTTTTAGTGGTTGTAAACGTAAGCCAAGGCTGTTAACCTGCGGCCATGCATAATGACGCGATACAATTTTTGGCTGAAAATCAGGCGGCGCCCAACTGGGAACGTCTGGGTCAGCACTTGCCTTACGAGTGGATACAAAAGGCGCTCAGTTATACCGGCAAAGCCTGCATCCGGCAGCGTCGACTCCCTGCCGAGCAGGTGGTCTGGTTGGTGGTGGCTCTGGCACTGTACCGTCACCAATCGATCGGTGAAGTGCTCGATAATTTGGATTTGGCTCTACCAGATGCCGAGGTTTCCTTCGTCAGCAAAAGTGCCATCGCGCAAGCCCGTCAGCGGCTTGGCGCAGCGCCCTTGCAGGCACTGTTTGAGTTATCCGGCCACGCCTGGTGCGAACAAGATAGCAAACATTATCAATTCAAGGGCTTGCGTTTGTTCGCCATGGATGGTACCACCTTAAGAACCGCCGACACGCCCGAACAGCGCGCCCATTTGGGCGCTCAGGCCTACGTGCGCGTCGTGGCGAGCTATCCGCAGGTGCGCGGGGTCACACTCACCGATGTCGCGACGCACTTGATCCACAGCGCCGCCTTTGGCCCTTACAATCAGAGTGAAATACGCTATGCCAAAGAACTGCTTGCTTCGATTCCCTATGACTCGCTGACGGCCTTCGATAAGGGCTTTTTTTCGGCGCAAATTTTATGTGGACTGACCACAAACGGTAACTACCGTCACTTCGTCATTCCCGCCAAAATCAATACCAAGTGGGAAGTGCTGGAGGGCAGCGCGGGCGATCTCCTGGTGCAAATGCGCACCTCACCGCTGGCGCGTCGACAATCTCCTGAGCTGCCTGAATTCTGGCAGGCGCGCGCCATTACCGTGCTCGACTCCAGTGCGCGCAAACAGATACTGCTGACATCGCTCACGGATCGCCAGCGCTATAGCGCGGCCGATATCGTCGCCTGTTACGGGCGGCGCTGGCAAATTGAAACGAGTTACCGGGAAATGAAGCAAAGCATGCTGGGCAAGGCACTCACGCTACGCAGCAAAACCATCGATGGCGTCTATCAGGAAATTTGGGGCACGCTGACCGCGTACAACTTAGTCCGGCTGGAAATGGCAAAAGCGGCTTTAGCCGTCAAATGCGAGCCGACAGAAATCAGCTTCGTGCGCGCCTTCCATCTGATCCAATACGAGCTGCAATGGGCCGCAGTGACGCGCGCGTACGGAAAATTGCCAGACTTATTAAAGCGCTTGCGCGAACGCTTAGTCTCCCTGCTCAACGAAGAACGGCCCGACCGCTATTATGAGTGAACCGTGAAAGCAGTCCCTCAACGTTACCTCGTTCGGCTTCTGAAAAGAGACCTTAACTGAACGGCATTAAGCTCACGAGCTGGTGTTTTTTTTCGTGCTATGGCACTGTAGCGCTGACATCGTTCGCAAAGAAGGGCAGGCATGCATACTCTGCTGAATAAACTCAACTGGAAACAGCTGGCGCTGCTGGACTTACCTGCCACCCATCCCTGCATATTGCAATTGGAAGCGCTGCAGCCCGCGCAGTTTTTCATCGTATTTGCAGCGACCCGGCATTGTCTGGAGCAGACACTGAGCGCCATCCTGCCGCAGGCAGAAGGCGATGCGATTCTGTGGATGGTCTATCCTAAAAAGAGTTCAGGCATGTATGTCGGTGAGCTGAGCCGGGCTCATGGCTGGGACAGCCTGCGTGCGGCGGGCTGGGATACGGTGCGTCAGGTGGCTCAGTTTTAAATGCAAATCAACACAGAAGCAACATCTGCACACGTGGAAAACTATCGCGCTCAAGGCTGTCTCTAAGTTTTCGTATTTCCTGGTGCCGATAAAGTCTCTGGTTTAGTTTCGTCGATCTACCTTACGGGAGTATGAGCTTGCATTAAAGGCGACGGTAAAAACTCAGGCATCCTTCAAGCCATTCCAGCGCGGCGTCAGATGATGTGGCAGGGCGAACAGATCTAAGACCCGGCCTACCGTATGGTCGACCATTTCCTGGATGGATTGTGGCTTGTGATAGAAGCCGGGCAGCGGCGGGAAAATGATCCCGCCCATTTCTGTGACGGATGTCATATTGCGCAGATGCGCCAGGTTGAACGGGGTTTCCCTCACCATTAGCACCAGGCGGCGACGCTCTTTCAAGACCACATCGGCGGCGCGCGTGATCAGATTGTCGGATAGGCCGTTGGCCACTGCTGCCAGGGTTTTCATTGAGCACGGCGCAATGATCATGCCGTCCGATTGAAATGAGCCGCTGGCGATACTGGCACCGACATCGCGTACATTGTGGACCACATCGGCTAAGGCTTCGACATCCTTGCGATTGAAGTCTAGTTCTTGGTGCAGATTGAGTACGCCCGCCTCTGAAATCAGCAGGTGACTCTGTACTTCAGGCAATTCACGCAGTGCTTGCAGCAGACGCACTCCGTAGATGACGCCAGTCGCGCCGGTGATGGCGACGATTAGCTTACGGGGTGCGTGTGCTTCGCTCATGCTGAACTTAGGCTTTCAGCAAAGCTTGCATTTCGCCGCTTTCAAACATTTCATTCATGATGTCAGAGCCGCCTATGAATTCGCCTTTGACATATAACTGAGGAATGGTTGGCCAGTTGGAGAAATCCTTGATGCCCTGACGTACTGCAGCATCTTCTAGCACATTGATAGTGACCAGATTTTCTACGCCACAGCTTTTGATGATTTGTATGGCGCGGCCAGAAAAACCGCACTGTGGGAATTGCGCAGTGCCTTTCATGAACAGCACTACAGGGTTAGTGGTAACAGTTTCTTTGATCCAGCTTTGTACGTCGCTCATGGTAGTTCCTTGGTGGTTGTATGGCGTCATTATAAAGGAAATAGGACTTGCACAAAACCGCTCCAGCGTTGTTGCACTCGCCTTGCCGTACTAGCGTACTGTCTGCGGCGGTGCGCCTAGCTGGAGCAATTTTGCGCAAGTCCTTGCAATCGGGGAAAACGCTCATGCCCGCCCCAGTCTCTTTTCTTGCCTAAAATAATTACATACTCCCCCATGTATTTTTCAATCGCGCATGTATCCTTTGCGCAATACGCCTATTTATTTTAAAAATAGGGGGAGTATGTTTTTTTCTTGCTCAGGCCAGCTTATTCTCAATTTGAATAAGCTAGCCCTGCATCAGGAGCGCAGCTTGGCGAAGGCGGAGGCCATCGCATTATTGCTAGGTGCCGGAGCCGAACTTTGCCGATTTTGCTGCGCGTTGTGTTGATTGAGGCGCTTGGCATCGTCGCGATTGGCGCGCTGCTCAGGCTGGCTGCCTGGCTGCGGCGCACTATCGGTGAGGCGCATGGTGAGGGCGATGCGCTTGCGCTTCTCGTCCACTTCCAGCACTTTTACTTTCACGACCTGGCCGGCTTTAACCACCGTGTGCGGATCTTTGACGAAGGTGTTCGATAAAGCCGAGATATGTACCAGGCCATCCTGATGCACGCCGATATCGACAAAAGCACCGAAAGCGGCGACGTTGGTGACCACGCCTTCCAAAATCATGTCGGGACGCAGATCACGGATTTCTTCGACGCCGTCTTTAAAGGTGGCCGTAGTAAATTCAGGGCGCGGATCGCGGCCTGGTTTTTCCAGTTCTTTGAGAATATCGCTGATGGTCGGTACCCCGAATTTGTCGTCAGCGTATTTGGCCGGACTGAGCGATTTCAACAGGCGCTCGTCACCGATGATACTGGCCACATCTTTTTTGATGTCGGCCAGAATTTTTTCTACCAGCGGATACGATTCAGGATGGACCGCCGAGGCGTCCAGTGGATTGCTACCTTTCATGACGCGCAAGAAGCCTGCCGCCTGCTCAAAAGTCTTGTCACCCAGACGCGGGACCGAGCGCAGTTCGGCACGCGAAGTAAACATACCTTTGGCATCACGATAGTTAACGATGCTTTGCGCTACGCTGGACGATAATCCGGAAACCCGCGCCAGCAAAGGCGCAGAGGCAGTATTCACGTCAACCCCGACAGCATTCACGCAATCCTCGACCACGGCATCGAGCGAGCGCGCCAATTGTGATTGGCCGACATCGTGCTGGTACTGGCCTACGCCGATAGATTTAGGATCGATCTTCACGAGCTCAGCCAGCGGGTCTTGCAGGCGACGGGCGATTGAGACCGCACCGCGTATCGTGACATCGAGATCAGGCAATTCTTTAGAGGCAAATTCAGACGCCGAATACACCGAGGCACCGGCTTCCGACACCACGATCTTGGTGAGCTTGAGTTCAGGACGCATCTTGATCAGATCTTGCGCCAACTTATCGGTCTCACGCGAGGCGGTACCGTTGCCGATAGAAATCAAGGCCACATTATGCTTGGCGGCTAGCGCTGCCAACACGTGCAGCGAGCCATCCCAATCATTGCGAGGCTGGTGCGGGTAAATGGTAGTGTAATCGACCACCTTGCCGGTGGCATCGACGATCGCCACCTTACAGCCGGTGCGCAGGCCAGGATCGAGACCCATGGTGGCGCGCGGGCCGGCCGGCGCTGCCAGCAGCAGCGCTTTGAGATTGAGTGCAAAGACATTGATCGCTTCCACTTCCGCCTTCTCGCGCAGATTGCTCATCAGCTCGGTATCGAGATGCATGAAAACCTTGACGCGCCAGCTCCAGCGCACCGTGTCGGCCAGCCATTTATCGGCCGCGCGGCCAGTATTTTTGACGCCAAAGCGCGCCGCAATCCGGCTCTCGCAAGGATTCAGTGGGGCATCCCATTTCGGTTTTTCTTCTTCGGTATCGAGGCGCAAATTGACCGTCAACATCTCTTCGCGCCGCCCCCTAAAGATCGCCAAAGCGCGGTGTGAAGGAATCGTGCCCAGGGTTTCTGAGTAAGCGAAATAATCGCTGAACTTGGCGCCCGCTTCTTCCTTGCCCGGCACCACGATAGATTCAACGATGCCGTGATCGAGCAAATATTCGCGCAGCGCTTGCAGCAAGCTGGCATCTTCGGCAAAGCGTTCCATCAAAATCTGGCGCGCACCATCCAGCGCCGCCTTGGTGTCGGGCACGCCGGGATTCTCGCCGCTGTCGCTGCTGAAGGCCGGTTTCAGATATAGCGCAGCTTGTACTTCCGGCTCTAAAGTCGGGTCGGCCAGCAAGCCATCGGCCAGCGGCAACAGGCCGGCTTCCAGTGCGATCTGCGCCTTGGTGCGGCGTTTTTGTTTGTAGGGCAGGTACAAGTCTTCAAGACGAGTCTTGTCTTCGGCATGCGTGATGGCATCGAGTAAGACCGGCGTCATCTTGTTTTGCTCTTCGATAGAGCTGATGATAGCGGCGCGCCGTGCTTCCAGTTCGCGTAGATAGCGCAGCCGCTCTTCGAGTAAACGCAGCTGGATATCGTCCAGACCGCCGGTGGCTTCTTTACGATAGCGCGAGATAAACGGTACCGTCGCGCCCTCGTCGAGCAAGGCAATAGCGGCGGCAACCTGCACCGGTTTGGCGGCAAGTTCTAGGGCAAGACGTTGTTCTATCGAAGGCAGCATAAAAATATTCAAAGAGAAATTAAAAACAAGTGGCAGATGATACGCAATCTGTGCGATTGCGCCAGTCTTGACAGATACGCAGACTAGGGGATGGGCTTCTTATTATTGCTCATTATAGGGAGTATCGGTAGTGATACTGTGTTTGCGCAATGGTTACCTGCGTAATATGCTGGTGATGAGTGATACACCTGGGGAGTATATTTATCGTGTGGAAATGTAAATTCTGTGAGATTGGCTGGATAGGGGGGCTGGATACGGTTTTAATGTTTTGTTAATTTGGAAATTATCTGGTATTTTGGGAAGGAGTAAAACATATTTGAGTTCCAGAATTCAAAACCTTGATTCAACCAATTTCATAGGACTTTTTTCGTGAAAAAAATCTTTATCGGTATAGCTCTCCTCACCCTTATATCTGGAGTTGCCTTTGCAAAAGGTGGCGGCGGGCACTCTAGCGTAAGCCACGTAAGTAGCTCACCAAGTAGTAACGGAAGTCATAGTGTGAATGGATACGTCAAGAAAGACGGAACATACGTTGCGCCTTCTCATGCAACCAATCCAAATAGATCTAAGGCAGATAATTGGTCATCCAAGGGCAATACTAATCCGCATACCGGAAAGGATGGAACCAAGGATCCAGAAATAGGGAAGTGATATTGGGATTAGCGCATTTATTGCATAGCTGTGCATAGGTACATTTTTGTTATGCGTCGGTGACGCTAGACGATCTCCTATTGGTGCTTTGAGATTGCAGGCCGGTGGTAGACCGGCGGCTACTTACTTTTCTTGCTTCCCCCCTCCATGTCAGGATAGATGTCGCCTCACTTAATATGATAAAAAGATGGAGGGCGGAAGTCAGGGTAAGATGAAACGTATTCGATATACAGCAGAACAAAGGGAATGGGCTGTTCAACAAATGATGCCCCCGTTAAACCGAGCAGTGGTGGAATTAGCAAAGGCCACGGGAATTACTACAGTGACGCTACGTGTTTGGCAGAACGTGGCGCGTGAGGAAGGAAGAATTGTGCCTGGAGATGGTAAACAAAGTGATCGCTGGTCCAGCACGGACAAATTTCGCATCGTGCTAGAGGCTGCAGCACTAAGTGAAGTAGAGCTATCGGCGTATTGCAGAACCAAAGGCGTCTATCCAGAACAAGTGACGCAATGGCGTTTAGCCTGCGAGCAGGCCAATGGACAATTGGTGCAGACTAAACCAGATGCCTCACAGACAAAACGCATTGGCGAACTGGAACGCGCCTTAAAAAAGAAAGATGCTGAGTTGGCAGAGTCGGCGGCGCTGCTTGTTTTAAGAAAAAAAGCCGAGGCGATCTGGGGGAGGGAAAAGGACGAATGATCAAAGCCCCAGATCGCCTTGAAGCCCTGACATTGATTAATGAAGCGGTTGCCGCTGGCGCGCGCCAAGACCTTGCTTGCGACATGCTGGGGTTGAGTGTGCGCACCCTACAGCGGTGGCGGCATTCACCACAAGATCGGCGGCCTGATACCATGCATCAGTGTCCTGCAAATAAGCTCAATCAAGCAGAACGTGAGGCATTGTTGGCAGCAGCTAACTGCGCCGAATACGCCAGCATGACGCCGCATCAGATTGTTCCCAAGTTGGCCGACAAAGGAATTTATCTGGCATCGGAATCGACATTTTACCGCGTCATGAAAGCAGCTAATCAAGGACAGCGAAGGGGGCGAAGTAAGAGCCCGCAGAAACGGCCATTGACAACGCATCAAGCAGATGGACCTAACCAAGTGTGGTGCTGGGATATCACCTGGCTACCAAGCACGGTCAAGGGCAGATTCTTTTATTGGTACATGATGAAAGACATCTACAGCCGTAAGCTGGTGGTCAATGAAGTGCATGAAAACGAATCGTCAGAACATGCCAGTCACTTGTTGTGGCGCGGTTGTTTGCGTGAACAAATAGCCGGCAAACCACTGGTGCTGCATTCCGACAATGGCACGGCTATGAAAGGGGCGAACATGCTCTCCGCCATGTACGATCTTGGTGTGGTTCCGTCTTTTAGCCGACCACGTGTCAGCAACGATAACGCCTACGCCGAAGCATTATTTCGTACTGCGAAGTATTGCCCGCAGTGGCCAGAACGGCCATTCGACACCTTGGAAGAAGCGCGTCTCTGGGTACATGAATTCGTCAAATGGTATAACGAAGAACATTGCCATAGCGGCTTGAAATACGTCACTCCAGATCAGCGCCATCGTGGGCAAGCAAGTGTGTTACTTCAGCAGCGTGCACAGGTCTATCAACTAGCCCGTAAAAAAAATCCTCGACGCTGGTCTGGAGAAACGAGAGATTGGACATTAGGCAGTACTGTCTACTTGAATCCTGAACGAGCTCAGATGCAAGAGAAAGATTATATGAAAGCAGCTTAATTTTAAACATTAAAGCGACAACTAGCTTGACACACACCGTCCCCAAGAAACGTAAGCAAAAGAAGGCGCCGCAAAGTCGCGGTCCCTGCGGGATACCCAATTGTGCAAGTCGTAAAATGGGAAATGAAGCAAACTCGCTGCGCTCAGACAGCTTCACTTCTGATCCATTTTCCGCCTCGCACAATTGGCAGCGCCACATGCGAATTCTAGTCAAAAGCCAAATCAAAAGCAGAGTCAAAAGCAGATTCAAAACCCAGGTCAAAAACCAAGTCAAAAGCAGCAGATTGCCTTAGCTCGAAGTGCTTTGATGTTGCCTGTGCAGTGGGATGGAAGTCGCACTACGGATGGGTTGACCTTCGCTTTCCGCATGTGGCGCTGCCGCTTGTGCTGGGCAGAAAATGGATTAGAAATGAAGCTGTCTGAGCCGCAGGCGAGTTTGCTTCGTTTCCCATTTTTTGACCTGCACAGGCGGGAACCCGCAGGGCAGCGACTTTGCGTCGCCTTCTTTTGCTTCCGTTTCTTGGCGAAGCAAGAAAAGGGAGTAGCCGCCGGTCTACCACCGGCCTGCAATCGCATAGTAACGACAGAAGTACAAACACGACCATGCCACAGCAAACCAAAAACACCAGGCAAAAGCGAACCCAAAACAGCATGCCTCCATAACGCATATTCCATGCGCTTCTTCAAGCACATAGGCCTGCGAGCCGCATGGAATATGCGCAGTGGCAGGGCGGTATTCGAATCCGTGAAATGCTAAGTGGCTTTAAGCAGATACATCCCAGGTCGGTTGATTTCCATCAGCGCTTCTGGTTTAGCGGGGGCGGTGAAGCCGTAGCGTTGGTAGAGCTCGCGGGCGTTGGCGCTGGCTAGCATGAAGCGGCGCAGGCCTTGTAGTTCGGGGTGAGCTAGTATCGCTTGCACCAGGGCTTTGCTGTGGCCCTGGCCGCGTTGTTCTGGTAGGACGAACACATCCATCAGATAGGCAAAGGTGGCGCGGTCGCTCACTACGCGGGCGAAGGCAATTTGCTTGCCGTTCTGGTCAAAGCCGCCGAAGCACAGCGAGTGCTGCAGCGAGCGCTCTACCGTTGCCAAGGGGATGCCGATTGCCCAGCTGCTTGCTGTGGATAAGAAGTGGTGGATCATGGGGATGTCCATGAGCGCCAGCTCGGTACTGATGTGCATGCAGCTCTCCTGTTTATTTTTTGCCGCCGCTCACGCGCAAGATGCCCGCCAGATCGGGCCAGCTTTGTACTTGGCTAAAGCCTGCCGCGCTCAAGAGCGCCTGTACTTGTTCGGCCTGGTGGTAGCCATGCTCCATCAGTAGCCAGCCGTCGTCGTCCAGATAGCTGGGTGCGTCGTCTATGATGCGGCGATACGCGCTTAGGCCATCTGCATGATCGGTCAGCGCATCGATAGGTTCAAAGCGCAGGTCGCCTTGGCTTAAGTGCTGGTCGTCTTTCACGATGTAGGGCGGATTGCTGACGATGGTGGCAAAACGGCTTGTGGGGCTCATCGTGAGCTTGAGCGCGCTATACCAGTCGCTCTGCAATAATTGCAGGGTGTGCGGTGGTAGGTGGCGCGCCGCATTTTTGGCGGCGATCGCCAGTGCGGCCGGGCTAATGTCGAGTGCGGTGACTTCTAAATCGGGTCTTTGCTGCGCTACGCTGATGGCAATTGCGCCCGAGCCTGTGCCCAGATCGAGCAGGCGGCTGGCCTTGGGTGCATACTGCAAGGCCAGTTCTACCAGTAGCTCAGTATCGGGGCGCGGGATCAAGACATCGGGCGTGACATAAAAATCCAGGCCAAAAAATTCGCGTTGACCGAGGATGTAGGCCATAGGTTCGCCCTGCACGCGGCGCGCGATCAGGGTATTGAGCTGCTGCGCCTGTTCACTGCTTAAAGGTGTTTCGGAGCGGGTAATCAATTGGACCCGGCTCAGACCTAGCGCATGCATCATTAGCATGCGGGTTTCTAATAATTCTAAGGGGGAGACAGATTGGCATTGCGCGATTGTTGTGCCTGCCTGCAGCCAACTTAGCGGAGTCGGCAGGTTCGGCATCAATACCCTTTGCCAAACAGTTCGCGCGCTTTCTTTTTGCTGAACAAGAGCACTCCGAGTACCAGCGCGAAGATCAGAAACCAGACCATGGCCCAGGCCGCCATCGAGAGGCCGAAGATGGGTGGATAAGGGGTGTCGCACAGGCCATCGGCCCTGAGTAAGACCGGTAGCACTTCGGCCAGGATGATTTTGTTTAAACCAGTTTCTAAGGGATCGATGCCGCATTTCACTTCGGGATACGCCAAGACCCAGAGATGGTAGGCCGCGGTACCGATACCAAATAAGGCAGAGCCAAAACCTAGGGCAAAGCCAATGCGCCTGACGGCTCTCGGTAAAATCAGCGCGATCAGGCAACTTAAACCTATGCCTATGAAGGCATATCTTTGCATCACGCACAGCGGGCAAGGCAGCATTTTTTCTACCAGCTGCAAATACAGCGCAACTAGCAGCAGTGCCAGGCAGATCAGGGCGGTGGTGATCAGGGCTATTTTTGTACGATTCATGTTGTTCAATAAAAAAAGAGAGGGCGCTGCAATGCGGGACTAGATTCGAATCGAAACGCGTTTCAAGGCGGCCAAACGATACTAGCCTAGTCAGCAGCTAGTTTCTCTATGATACTGCAAAATGTTTTTGGTTCCGCATGCTTTTTTGCTATGCGGCAGTAAATGGCGGTCAAATCGCCGCCAAATAGAGCTCAAAAATTTGCACATACTGCTCCTGAGTATCAAATATAAAAACGCCATTGCCCACGTAGTATGTGGGCAATGGCGTTACTTATTCGCATACTCCCCTAAATGACTTAATTATTGTCGTCCGCCAGGGCGGCCAGCAATTCGGCCTGATGTTCGGCCACCAGCGCGTTAGTTAGATCGGAAAGTTCACCATCCATGATGAAATCGAGCTTGTATAAAGTCAGGTTGATGCGGTGATCGGTCATGCGGCCCTGCGGGAAATTGTAGGTGCGGATACGCTCGCTACGGTCGCCCGAGCCGATCAGGCTCTTACGGGTAGCCGCTTCCTTGGCCTGCTTCTCGCGCATCTGGCCATCCATGATGCGGGTGGCCAGCACGCGCATCGCTTGTGCCTTATTTTGATGCTGGCTGCGTCCATCCTGACATTCGACCACGATGCCAGTCGGGATGTGGGTCAGGCGTACTGCCGAATCGGTTTTGTTAATATGCTGACCACCGGCACCGGAGGCGCGGAAGGTATCGATGCGCAAATCCGAGTTATTGATGATGACGTCGGCCAGTTCATCGGCTTCCGGCATCACTGCCACCGTGCAGGCCGAGGTATGGATGCGGCCCTGGGTCTCGGTAGTCGGCACGCGTTGTACGCGATGGCCACCCGATTCAAATTTGAGTTTGGAGTAAGCGCCGGGGCCGGCGATACGCACGATCGCCTCTTTGTAGCCGCCCAACTCAGACGGCGACTCCGACATCATTTCTATCTGCCAGCGGTTACGTTCGGCAAAGCGGGTATACATGCGTAGCAAGTCGCCGGCAAACAAGGCGGCCTCGTCGCCACCGGTACCGGCACGTATCTCTAGCAAGATATTGCGTTCGTCGTTCGGGTCTTTCGGCAATAGCATTTTTTGCAGATCGACTTGCAAGTCTTCCATGCGCTGTTTGGCATCGTTGATCTCTTCTTGCGCGAATTCTTTCATCTCGGGATCGGCCAGCATCTCTTGCGCCGAGGCGATATCGGCCTGGGCTTGCTGGTAGTTTTGATACAACGCCACCAGCGGTTCGAGTTCGGCATTTTCGCGCGTCAGCTTGCGATAATTGTCCATATCCTTGGTGACGTCTTCTTGCATCAGCAATTGGCTGACTTCGACCAGGCGCTCGGCCAATTGATCGAGTTTGGATAACATTGATGGTTTCATGTGATGACCTTGTACTTGTAATTGTCGGCAGTAGCCATGGGCAAATCGTTTTGCGTATGGCTGCTACTGAGATTGTTGCGGTATTGAGTGATGGCAGACTGGCTGCTCAGATAAGTCAACGGCGGCCTGCGGCAATAGGGCGCCAGATGTGGCGGCAAGTTCAGGCTAGCTAACGCCTGGTGCGGAACAGTTGCGGTAATAAAGTTGCCAGGCGGGCGCGTTCATCGCCACTGGCTTGGCGCAGCGCTTGCTGCGGGCCGTGCAAAAATTTGGCGGTGATGCCTTTGGAAAGTGCCTCGAGTACCGCATCGATATCGTCACCGCGTGCCAGCATCTTGCGCGCCCGTTCCAGTTCTAGCATGCGCATGGCTTCGCTGTTTTCATGCAAATCCTGGATCACCGGCACCATCACGCGGCCATCCACCCAGTGCATGAAAGACTGCACGCGGGTTTCGATAATCGCTTCGGCTTGCGCTACCGCAGCCTGACGGTTTTCCATACCGGTTTGCACCACGCTACCGAGATCGTCCACCGTGTACAAGTAGACGTCACCGAGTTGCGCCACTTCTGGTTCTATATCGCGCGGCACCGCTAAATCAACCATGAAAATCGGGCGATGGCGGCGCGCTTTGACAGCGCGTTCGACCAGGCCAAGGCCGATGATGGGCAGGGATGAGGCGGTGCAAGAGACGATGATGTCAAATTGGTGCAGGCATTGCGGCAATTCTGCCAGACGGATAGCCTTGCCATCGAAGCGGTGCGCCAGCGCTTCACCGCGCTCTAAAGTGCGATTCGCAATCGTCAGGCTTTTCGGGTTTTGTGCCGCAAAATGGGTCGCGCACAGCTCTATCATTTCGCCGGCGCCGATAAACAGCACGTGCTGCTCTGAGATTTTATCGAAAATACGTTGCGACAAGCGCACTGCCGCTGCTGCCATAGAGACACTGTGCGCACCGATCTCGGTGGTGCTGCGTACTTCCTTGGCGACCGCGAAGGTGCGTTGGAATAACTGGTGCAGATAAGTGCCCAAACCGCCGGCCGCATCGGCCTGACGTACGGCGTCTTTCATTTGGCCGAGGATCTGCGGCTCGCCCAAGACCATAGAATCAAGACCTGAGGCGACGCGGAAAGCGTGCCTCACCGCATTGTCTTGCGGCAGCGTGTAAAGATGGTGACGAAGTTCGGAGTAAGGCAGCTTGTGGAAATCCGCCAAAAAATGCGCAGTCGCATCAATGGAGTTCTCTACCCCGCTGACTGCATACAATTCGGTGCGGTTGCAGGTTGATAAAATCGCCGCTTCCGGCCCAAAATGATGGTTGCTGCTGCTGTCATCGCGGCCAAACCAGGAGCGCGCAGCCACCACCGCCTGACCTATCTGATCAGGAGAGAAGGCGACTTTTTCGCGTAAAGACAGCGGTGCAGTCGTGTGATTGAGGCCAACGGCAAGTAGTTGCATAGACTAAAAAATGAATATCAGCCTGCATTATACAGCCTAGCTAGACGCTGGTTTCTGGCAAAAAGTAAGACTTGCGGCAGATCAAGCCTGATCAAACACTAAAAGCAGGTATTTTTAAGACGAAAGTGCTGCCTTCACCCGGCACGCTCTGGAAATCTATCTTGCCATGATGCCTATCCATGACCTTTTTGATAAACACCATGCCTAAGCCAACGCCGTCATTTTTGGGCTGTTCTTTGTGTTTAAAGCGCTGAAAACGCTGAAACAGGCGACTCTGATCGGCGCGCGCAATCCCGTAACCCTGATCGACGATGGTGCACAAGACATGCGCATCGCTCATGCCGGACTCGTAACTGAGTGTGCAAGTAATGCTGGTGTCGCTAGGACTATATTTGATCGCATTCGAGAGTAAATTGGTCAGCACCCGCGTCATCAGGCTGCGATCGACCCGGACCGGATAGTTGGCTTCTGGAATCTGGGTCGTGATGCGGATATTTTTCTCTTTTGCCAGGCTCCACATCTCGTCGCTGGCATCCATCAATACATCTTGAAAATCCATGTCTTCCAAGCGGTAATCTTGCGCTTCGGCACGCGCCAATTGCACAAAATTATCTGCCAGAGCCAGCGTGATACGCGAGGCTTTTTCTATGCGGTTTAAAAAATCTGCCTGTGGCAAGGCGGTTTGCGGATCGTGTTGCAATTCTAGCAGCGCCAGGATAGAGGCCTGCGGCGCCCGCATATCGTGCGAGATAAAGTGCAGAGTCTCATCGCGGCTACGTTCTGCCGCACGGATCGCAGAGATGTCGATCAGGCTGATGATCCAGCCACTCAATTCACGCTGGCCGGTATAGCAGGGCGCGCTCTTAATCAAGAGATCGCGCTCTTTGGGATCGACTATCTCTATCCCCTTATTTATCGTGCTTTGTTGTTTTAGATCGATTAAATCCCACCAGCTAAAGACTGCGTTCGGGCTCTCTTCCAGGGCGGCTGGCGGGCTCATTTTGGCAAACAAAAACGGCAGCATGGCGTCTTGTATCTTGGGCTGACCTATGCTGGCAAAATACAACATGGCGGCTGGATTGGCGAGCAGGATATTGCCGTCTACGGTAGTGACGATGGTGGCATCGGGCAAACTGTTCAGGCTGTCACTGACAAACTGGCGCAAGTCACGGACCCGGCGTGCCGCATTGCGCATCGCCTGTATGCGCTGTTCCAAACTATCTTGTAGCGGTGCGCTGATCGACACCTCACCTGCATCGATATTGCCAGCGGGCTCGGTTTTCAATTCCGGCAGTAAATGCGGCTCTTGATCAAGCAAGATAAATTCTTCGCCCAGATAACGTATCGCGGCCTCAAGGCGGCGCCAGCTCCACAAGGGATAAGCCAGTAACAAGCCGCACAAGGCGCTGGAGGGTGGCAACCAGTAACCCAGACGTAGTGCGCTAAAACTGCTGAGTAAAAGTAGCAAAAATAGACCTGCTGTCAGGCTCAAGGCCCAGCGCGGTGAGGCGAATAAATAGCCGAGTAAGGCCAGTGTTAATGGTAAGAGTGCATACAGCAAGCTAGGCCAGAATGTGGCCAGACTAATGGCGCGTTCATCGAGCAAACTGGCAAGGATATTGGCATTGATTTCTATGCCTGAGATGGCACCCTCGTTGGCCGACACCGGGGTGCCGAAAGAATCGGCCATGCCAACCGCACTAGTGCCTATCAAGACGTATTTATCCCGGAAAAAATCAGCAGGAACTTCGCCCCTTAACACCGTGACATAAGGCACCGAAGTAAAGTGGCCGCTACTGCCGTAATAGGGGATGTGCATCTGGTAATCGCGCTGCCAGGCTTCATTCTGCGGGCTGGCGCGCTCGGCCTCTGGTAGGCGCAGACCTGGCAGTGTAGCTGCTTGACTGCCCGCCGCCGCGGGTCGTGCGATGTCGCGCATCGCCAGTGCAAAATGTGGCCACCATACACCGTGCATGCCTTCTTGCAAAAAGACACTGCGTGCCACGCCGTCTTTATCCAGCTCAAGATGGATGTGTGCCAATTGTCGTGCCGCCTTGCTCAAGATCGGTAGCGGTTGGGCGGCACTCAGACCTAGACCTGCGCTGGCCGAGACCAGCGGCAATACCACTTTATTGCTGGCGGCAATCGCGGCGGCTAGACTGACATCGCCATTTTGCAGTCCATCCGGGGATAGGTTTTCGGATTCGGAGAATAATATATCCAGACCGATGGCGGCCGGATTGGCGGCATTGAGTTGCTTGATTAGTTCGGCATGGCGCAGGCGTGGCCATGGCCATTTTCCCAGTTCGGCCAGACTGTAGTCATCAATCGCAACGATGATGATGTCGTCACGCGCCGGATGCGGGTTGAGGCGCATGAATCTATCGTACAAACTCTGATCTAGCGTCCCTAAGGTTTTGCTCCACTGCAAACCAGCAATCAAGAGCAGCAAGGCGACACTGATGAAGGCCCACTCGCGTAAGGCTAGTCGCCTCGATGCGGCGTTGCTATTGTCTGTAGTTTCTGTCTTCGCTGTGTTGCTCATGCCTGTGAGCGACTAGAAATTAGGTCGCGCCACAGTACCACCGATATCGATGGGCTCACCGTTACCACTGACCCAGCGCGTAAAAATTTCGACTTTTTGCGTCGCCGAATATGCACCGACATAGCCATCGGCATCGGTCGCCTTGACGCGGATAAAATACAGACCGGATGGAGGGCGTGGAATGCTGATTTCAGGTTGGCTAAGCTGCTGCGATAAATACAGGGCGCTGAAGCTGGCGTCACTAGCGATTTCGAGCAGAAAACTTTGGCCGGGCTCAGAAGGCCAATTTAAGGACAGCGCATTGGCGCCGGTATCGGTGACAGGATTCATGGCTTGCGCTGGCATGAAGCTAAATGTCTGGGTGTCGCTGTAGGGGCCTTGGTCTAGCTTGCCATTTTTTTGCGCCAAAGTTGCGATGCGCCAAAAATATTTAGCATGGGGTAATTTACTGGCCGTATATTGGGTTGCCTTGATCTCGCTTTGATCGATCAGAATCTGTTTAAACTCCGCATCACTGGCCAGTTGCAGACGATAGCCTAAGGCATCCGTGGCTTCGGTCCAGGCAAAATTCACAGATTCGGCGCGCAGTTTTGCTTTCGGTGCGACGGTGAACGGAGGTTCTGGGCGCGCCTTGAGGGTGAAAGGGAAAACAGCGGGTAAACCTTCTAGTCCGGCCGCATCGAAGGCAGTTACCCGACTAAAATAATTGCCATCAATCAGTCCATCCACCTTGTATGCGGTATCGACGATACGTCCCTCGGCAATGATGTTTTGTGCTTGCGCATCAGTCGCGATTTGCACTCTATAGCCACGCGCCTGTTCCATTTTGCTGACGGCTAGTTGTACCGTAGGTTTTTCTTGTAACTGGTAGCCATTTTCAAGAGTCGGCGCTGCAAACAAGCTCGCCGCTTTGCCTAGTCCCGCCTGGTTGATAATATTACCCTGGCCGCTTGCCAGCAATAGGGCGTTTGGTTTTGTTATTTTGCCGACTGCAACAGCGCCGGACAGAACTTCACTGGCGATGCCATTGTCGTTGATGCCAACTCTGAAATGGGTGCCACGTACGCCGGCAATCGCCAACGGTGAGGTGACTTCAAAACGGCCTTTGTTGCTCACCAGCGTGGAAACTCTAGACTCCACGCGGCCTTGTTGCAAGCGTACTTCGGTGCGCGGACTCTTGGTGTATTTAAGCATTCTCAATTTGGCCAATAACACCTGGCTATTTGAGGGTATCGAGATACGTGATTCATCTGGCAATGCCAAACTCAAGAAGCCATTCTTAGCGGTAGTGATTACGCTATATTCGTAGAGCATATCGCCCAAGCTCAGCGCCGTTTCTATGCCATTCTTATTCTTTGTCGTGACTTGTCCGGCCAGTGCCACCACTTTAGCCTGGCTTGCTTCTTCGGGGAGCAGCTCGAGTGGGATCACGATCGCTGAACCGATAGGGATGGTTCTGTCATTGGAAATTTTATTGCGCTTACCAAGCAGCGTGGCATTACTGGTTTTGTCGGTGTAGCGTAGGGCGATGCTGCTTAGGGTGTCGCCTTCCAGAGCGAAATAGGTCATGTCCGGGGGAGTATTGCTGATGCTGCCCGGTTCACCGCTGATTTTAGCGGCTGGTGTGCTGGCACTGACAGTTACACTTAGAAACAATGCGATGGATGCCGAAAAAAAACGCAATGACAATCGAGATGGTAAGGCGTGGCTCATGCAAATTTCCTAAAAATATACTGCGCTAACAGCCAGCGTAGCTGGCTTATTCCTACGATTTTCAGACCGGAAAATCTATTCTGCTACGACTTGTTCTAAGCGATATCCATAGCTGTACACGGGAGCCAGACGATAGCCGTTTTCCGGACGCAGATTGAGTTTGCTACGCACCCTTGAAATATGGGTATCCATAGTGCGTGAGGGGATATCGATATCCCGCGACCAGACCGCCTCAAGAATATAGGCGCGTGATAAAGGACGGCCGAGATTATTAAATAAGAGCAAAGCCAGATCGAATTCTTTTTGCGTCATCTCTACCGGCTCTTCATTGACACTGACGCGACTGGCGCGAGTCTCAAATTGATAGATCCCGAATTGTACGATTTCGGCCGCGTTTTGCGCCGGATAAGCCCGACGCAGCAAGGCATGCACGCGCGCCACCAGTTCACCCCGGCGTATCGGCTTGATCATGTAGTCATCTGCACCTGCTGCCAGACCGGCGATGATATCGTCTTCTCCCGAACGGCTAGTCATAAACAGCACCGGCAAGGTTGGCGACAATTTCTCTCTGACCCAATGCAAGACTTCGGTGCCGCTTAGGTCGGGCACTTGCCAGTCGAGTATCAGCAGATCAAAACTCTCACGCCGCAACTGATGCAGCATTTCTTTACCGCTGGTGAAAGGGTGGCAGACATGGCCTGCTGAAGTCAAAATTGTACAAGCCAATTCTAAAATACTATTGTCATCATCAAGAATGGCGATACGCATAAGGGGGACTCGGGTAGGTGCTGATTAAGAAAATGAATTTGCCAGGGGTTTAGCGAAATTTAACGGTGCTCTGTTGGTCGCAAGATAAGCGAGGTATCAGCAGTGAATACAGCGCACACGCAGGTTTTGCCTGTGCGCTGGATAGTCTTATTGCGGTAGCCTGGTGACGAGGCAGAACTACTAATCCGGTGCTGCCTAGTCATTTTAGCTACGCAGTTCTACGTCTGGCAAAATCACATTGACATCCAGTACTTCCAGATTGCCCTGCTTATCGAGAGAAACCTTGATGTCATCGGGATTGACTTTGGTATATCTCGCAATCACAGCAATTAATTCTTCGCGCAAAGCGGGTAAAAAATCGTAACCATCGCGCCCGGTACGTTCGCGTGCGATGATAATTTGCAGACGTTCTTTTGCCGCATTCGCACTTTTTGGTTTAGGTGCAAACAAAAAAGAGAGCAATGCCATCTTACTTACCTCCGAAAATTCGTTGTAGCAATCCCGGCTTTTCGTAGGCGACAAAGCGCAGAGGAATTTCTTCGCCTAGGAAACGTGATACCACGTCCTCATAAGCATCAGAGACGTCGGTGCCCTTCATGTGAATAGCTGGATTGCCATGGTTGGATGCATGCAGTACCGCTTCCGATTCGGGGATGACCCCGATCAAGGGTATCCGTAAAATTTCTTGAACGTCAGTGTAGGACAGCATCTCGCCAGCCTCTACGCGTTTTGGTGAGTAGCGGGTAATCAGCAGATGCTCTTTAACTGGTTCGCCACCGGCTTGCGCACGTTTAGACTTGGCTTGAATGATGCCCAGTATGCGATCCGAGTCGCGCACTGAAGATACCTCAGGATTGGTCACAACAATCGCTTCATCGGCGAAGGTTAAGGCCATCACCGCACCGCGTTCGATACCCGCTGGGGAATCGCAAACGATGTATTCAAAATCCATTTTGATCAGATCATTGAGCACGCGCTCCACGCCTTCTTCGGTCAGCGCGTCTTTGTCACGCGTTTGTGAGGCTGGCAGAATAAACAGATTATCACAATGCTTGTCTTTGATCAGTGCCTGATTCAGAGTCGCTTCACCACTAATGACATTGACCAGGTCATACACCACACGGCGCTCGCAACCCATGATCAAATCGAGATTGCGCAGACCGACGTCAAAGTCCAGCACGGCGGTCTTATGGCCACGCATCGCCAGACCAGAAGAAAAACTCGCGCTAGAAGTGGTTTTCCCCACCCCGCCTTTACCGGACGTTACAACGATAATTCTTGCCACAAAGAACTCCTTTAGCTGTGCTGGAAATACCAAAATTGGGATTATTTAGATCTTAATAAAAACTTAAGCTGCTGATTTCATGGATGATACTTCAATACTGTCACCAATCAGCTTGATTTGTACCGGATGTTGCGCCGGAAGTTCAGGGAAGCCGTTCTCGAAGGTGCGGTAAATTCCGGCTATCGAGACCAATTCTGGCTCCATCGTCAGTGCATAAATACGCGCATTGGTGTTGCCACTTGCACCTGCTAAGGCACGCCCACGTAAAGGTGCATAAATATGGATACTGCCATCGGCAATCACTTCAGCGCCATTATTTACCGCAGCGGTAATAATCAGATCGGCACCGCGCGCATAAATGCGCGTACCGGCGCGTACCGGCGTATCGACCACCATTGCTGGAACATTGCTTATCTGTAATTGAGGTGCTGGCGTGGGAGCACTAGGTTTGGGTTCTTCTATCGCCGCGACAAGCGGCGCTTCTTCGTTGCGCAATTTGCTCACTGCATCGATGATTAAACCGTAACCACGTATATACGCATGGTCTTCCGGGCGCGCATTGCGTATTGCGACCACATTCAAACCAAAAGATTTGAAGAGTGCGCAGACTTTGGGCCAGTCAAATTTTTCTTCAGCGATGGCTTCAATATCGAGGATGGCAAATTCATCCTCAAAAAAATCTGGGGTGCCAGCCGTGATGTCTTTTAATGCCAGTTCTAGTTCTGGGATCGTCGCCTTGTTCAGAATAATTGCCACTGCTACAACGGTCGCTATCTTGATTTCTATGGGTTTGCGCGTCTGACTGTTTTGCATAAAAGGCGAAAAGTAAAATGAAACAAAGTTAATACAAATCTAATTCCAAAAAACGGAGCAGATGGCGCTAAAAGGGCAATCGTACCAATTGATGAGCAAGAATGCAAAAGAAAGAAGCAGGACGTGGTCGATCATACAAATGAACAATATCCGTGTGGAAATAATGTCGCATTTATAGGCTGTTTTCCCTTGCTCTCAAGCAAAAAATAGGCAGGATCGACAAAAACGAGTTCGCCCGTGATTGAGCTGGCAAGCACGGGCGAAACGTAAAGAGAATTTGGACGGCGAGCCTGAGCGATCTAAATCGCACAAAACACACCTGGCTACCGTCATGCATATCAGTTGCATGTACAGTAGATGAAAAGATAATACACAATCAATATGACGCAGGCATGACATGCATCAAACAAAAGTGAAGCCCTGATCGAGTTTGCGTATATTCGTCCGAGTATTGATGCCGACGCACAAGAAAAATTTAGACGAAAAAAATGCCTGCATGAATAAACGTGCAGGCATTTTTTCTACTACTAATACTTGGTGGCCCGGGGCGGAATCGAACCACCGACACAAGGATTTTCAATCCTCTGCTCTACCGACTGAGCTACCAGGCCAAGACGAAGAATTATAGTGAAGTATTCGGGAAATTGCAAATCTTTTCGCTCTGGCATCTGATAAAACTAAAAAATGCTGTGCTTTAGGTGGCTAAATCTGGGGCTGCTGGCGCTGCCGTATAATGGCTCATCCTTATTGCAGATTTAAATAACCATGGCTACACAAAATAATCACAGTGATGTTTGTATCGTCGGTAATGGCGCCGTGGGTAAGACGGCGGCTTTGGGTTTGTCGCAAGCCGGTTTGAAGGTGTGTTTGTTGGGAGCGCCCGTCGCAGTAACGCAGTCCGCCGATACCTCAAGTTGGGATGTGCGGGTATTTGCCTTAAATCATGTGGCGAAGGATTTGCTGACTAGCTTGAAAGTTTGGGATGCGCTAGATCTGACGCGCGTTGCCCCAGTGAGCGCAATGCAGGTGGTGGATGCGCGCGAATCGGGTGGTGCTAATCTTGATTTTGATGCCTATGCTGCGCATATCAATGAGTTGGCCTGGATCGTAGAGGACCGCAATTTAAATCAGGCGCTCGATACTGCTTTGAAATTTGCTCAGAATCTGACGCAAGTCCAAGGGCGGGCTGTGCGCTTTGAGGTCGCAGATAATCAGGCAGCTGTCACATTGGAAAACGGCGATACTTTGTCGGCTTCATTGATGGTAGGTGCTGACGGCGCACAATCCTGGTTGCGCGGGCAGTGCGATATTGGCCTCGATTATCGCTCTTACGGGCAGCGCGGCGTGGTGACGAATTTCGCTTGCGAAAAACCCCACAATGGCGTGGCGCATCAATGGTTTGTTGAGGACTTAGGGATTATCGCTTTATTGCCTTTGCCCGGCAAACAAGTCTCTTTAGTCTGGTCGGCTCCGGATGCGCTGGCTGCTGATTTATTGCGCGAACCTTTGACTAGCCTGGCGCAACGATTGTCGGTTTATTGCGCGCAGGCTCTGGGTGCTTTGACACCTTTGCAGCCGGAGGAAATTAAGGCTTTTCCCTTACAGTTACTGCGTCCGCATGCGATGATAGCGCCGCGGGTTGCCCTGATCGGTGATGCCGCGCATGTGGTGCATCCGCTGGCAGGGCATGGCATGAATCTGGGTTTTGGCGATGTCACTAGCCTGCTTAGTCAGATTAATGGACGTGAGTCGCACCGCGACTGTGGCGATGCGCGTGTGTTAAATCGCTATAGCAGGGCTAGGCGTGAAGAAGTCGCTTTGATGCAAATGACTACCGATGGCTTGGCACGTTTGTTTGGCAGTGATTTGGCACCGCTGCGGCTGGCGCGTAGTCTGGGAATGAACTTACTCAATAGTCTGCCTGTCTTAAAAAGAAAACTGATCTCGCAAGCCATGGGCAAGTAAGCAGGTTTATCGCCTCGCCCCAATTATTTAGGAAAACCATGAAACGTATGACACTTAAAACTATCTCCTTAGCGCTAGGTTTGCTGGCAACTTCTATGGCCTTGGCGCAGACGCCACAAGAACTCGCAATTAAAAAACTGGTAGAGCCACGTCTCGGTGAAGGAACTAAAGTTGATTCCGTGACTAAGACCCCGTATGCCGGCCTGTACGAGGTGCGGGTCGGTAGTGACGTCTTGTACACGGATGAAAAAGCGCAATATCTGTTCTTAGGCAATGTGATCGATGCGCAGACCTCTACCGATCTGACTAAGCTGCGTACCGATGAATTAAGTAAAGTGAAGTTTTCTGATTTACCTTTGGATATCGCCTTAAAAACCGTCACTGGTAATGGCAAGCGCGTCATCGCGATCTTCGAAGATCCTAATTGCGGCTATTGCAAGCGTTTTCGCAAGACCTTGCAAGGCGTAGAAAATCTGACTGTGTACACCTTCGTCTACAATATTTTGTCGGATGACTCTTTGGTGAAATCAAAAAATATCTGGTGCTCAGCCGATAAAAACAAGGCCTGGGATGACTGGATGTTGAATGGCAAGGCGGCCCCGACCGCCATCGGTAATTGTGCTATGCCTAACGATAGAATTTTAGCCTTGGGTAAAAAACTGCGCGTCACCGGTACCCCGACCATTATCTTCACCGATGGCTCGCGCCTGCCGGGGGCGGTCGATGTGAAAGCACTGGAAGCTAAATTCGCCTCATTGAAATAAACGCACTTGGCCTCTGGCGTGATGAGCGCGAACAATTCATGGTGTGGGATCTTACTGGCCGCTGGCAGCGGGCGACGTTTTGATGCCAGCGGTCAGTCCAATAAACTGATGCAAACACTGCCATCGGGCATGACGGTAGCTGCCAGTAGTGCCAAGCACCTACTCGCCGTCTTACCGCTCAGTGTGGCGGTGGTTGCCGAGCATACGCCCGCATTAGCGACACAACTAGCCGAGATGGGGGGCGATATCTGTGTTAGCTCGCCACCAAGCGCTGTCTCATCGCAAGGAATGTCGTATTCTTTGCAGTGTGGATTAATGCATGCGCCGGCAGAATGTGCTGGCTGGATCATCGCCTTAGCCGATATGCCCTATGTTAAAACCGAGACCATCGCTGCCTTAGTCTGCGCCATGCAGAATGGTGCCGGGATAGCGGTGCCTGTGCATCAGGGGCGACGCGGCAATCCTGTGGGTTTTGCCAAAGCCTATTTACCGCAATTGCTGGCCTTGTGCGGCGATCAGGGTGCGCGCAGCTTGCTGAAAATTTATCCGGTGAGCGAAGTCGAGGTCGATGATGCAGGAATATTTCAAGATATCGACCTGCCGCAAGATTTAATCGCCAGCATGAATATCTAATTGAGGCGTTTGCTCTTAAAATAGCGGTTTCGAAAATTTGTCTACGCGCTCACTCTCTTATGAATCAACTTGATCAGCAGCTGGCCAACCGCCTAGGATTTTTTGGCCTGGTTCCCTTCGTATTCTTGACGCTGGCCTGCTGGATCGTGCATCCAGATTGGCTGGGTTATTTCATCAAGGGACAACTCTCGTATGGCATCGCTATCCTGTCGTTTTTGGGTGGCTTGCACTGGGGACTGGCTTTGCTGTCGGGACCGCGTCCTGCCGGTGAAATCAAGCAAAGCCTGTTGTGGGGCGTCACACCTAGTATTATCGCCTGGTGCTCGATGACCATGATTAGCATGGGCATAGGGTTCTTGGTGCAGATTATTGGTTTCGTGGTGGCGTATCAGGTCGATAAGCGCCTGTATGCGCGTTATGAATTACCGGATTGGTTTCTGGTGTTGCGTCTGCGTCTGACCCGGGTGGTGGTGACTGCGCTGGCGCTGACCTTTGTCGCTGCGAATCTGCGCGCATAAAAATCAGTTGGCGCAGAACTTAGGCCCGCAGTCGCAAACCTAGTCGCGCAGGAAAGCTAGTCTTGCGCCAGGCAGATATGCAGCTCAACAATTAAAACAAACAAAATAAAAAACGAGACAAGAGTATGAAAATTACCTCCAAAGCAGCTTCTAAAAATACTGCGCGAGTCGCGGCCGTCAAAGCAGATCAGCACAGTATTCACTACAGCATCCTGCCTAAAGACTTGGCCGGACATATTTTTGTGGTGACGCTGCAGATCAGCCAGCCCGATCCGGCCGGGCAACAGCTGTGCTTGCCAGCCTGGATACCGGGTAGTTATATGGTGCGTGAATTTGCCCGCAACATCGTCAGTATCAGTGCTAGTTGCGAGGGCAAGAGCGTCAATTTAACTAAGCTGGACAAACACAGTTGGCAAGCCGCTCCCTGCCAGGGCGCTTTAAGCATCAGCTATGAAGTGTATGCCTGGGATCTGTCGGTGCGCACCGCGCATCTGGATCAAAGCCATGCTTTTTTCAATGGCACCAGCGTCTTTTTGCAGGTACTAGGACAAGAGATGGCCTCGCATGTGGTCGATATTCAACGCCCATTAGATGTTGCCTGCAAGAGCTGGCGGGTCGCCACTAGTTTGCCTGAGCTCAAAGCTAAGCGTTACGGCTACGGCACTTACATCGCGGAAAATTATGATGCCTTGATCGATCATCCGGTAGAAATGGGCGACTTCGCATTGGCGACGTTTGAGGCGCATGGCGTGCCGCATGATGTCGTGGTCAGTGGCCAGGTTCCGAATCTGGATATGGATCGCATTGTCGCCGACCTGAAAGAAATCTGCGAGAGCCAGATCGCCTTCTTCGAGCCAGCCAGCAAGCGCGCACCTATGGACCGTTATGTGTTCCTGACCATGGTGGTCGGTGAAGGCTACGGCGGGCTCGAGCATAGAGCCTCGACCGCCTTGCTGTGCAATCGCAATGAGATGCCGTTCAAACATCAGCCTGAAATGAGCGATGGCTATCTGAGCTTTTTAGGTCTGTGTAGTCACGAATATTTCCACACCTGGAATGTCAAGCGTATCAAGCCAGCCGCCTTTGCGCATTACGATTTGAGCCGTGAAAATTACACCAGCCTATTGTGGTTGTTTGAGGGTTTCACCAGTTATTACGATGATTTGATGTTGCTTAGGGCAGGCCTGATCGATGAGAGCAGCTATTTTAAATTGCTCTCAAAAACCATCAATGGGGTACTGCGTGGTGCTGGCCGCCACAAGCAAAGCGTGGCCGAATCTAGTTTCGATGCCTGGACTAAATATTATCGTCAGGATGAAAACTCGCCGAATGCCATCGTCAGCTATTACACCAAGGGCTCGCTGGTAGCGCTGGCGCTGGATCTGACTATCCGAGCCGAGACCTCTGGTGAAAAAACTCTGGACGATGTGATGCGCGCACTGTGGCAGCACTACGGCCGTGACTTTTACCAGTTAGCTTTAAGCGGTCAGCAACAAGGTTTGGCCGAAAATGAAATCGTCTCCCTGATAGAGCAAGCGACGGGCGTGAAAACCCAGCGCTTCATGGATAAATATGTACGCGGCACCGAAGATGTACCGCTGACTAAGTTATATGCTGAGTTTGGCGTCGCTATCAAAGATCAACGCAAAAACAGTAAGGCCAGTCTGGGCGTGCGGGTAGTCAAAGACGGTGCTGACTGTAAGCTGGCCAATGTTTTCACAAGCCGCGCCGCCCATCAAGCCGGCTTGTCGGCCGGCGATATCCTGATGGCCATCAATGGCTTACGCGTCACTGCCGCCGATGTTGGAGATGGTCTTGCTACTGCGGTGGGGCGCTATACGGTAGGAGAAACGGTGCAGTTGCACGCCTTCCGCCGCGATGAATTGCTGACCCTGCAAGCGACTCTGCAAAGCGACGATGTGCCTGCGTTTAATCTGCTGTTGGCAGAGAAATCGAAAGCCCCCTTGCTGGCGCTGCGACCGTCTCTGGTCGCCAGCAAGAAATCACGCAAGGCTTGAGTCTAATTCGAAATTAAAACTATAGTAAAACACGATGCGCAATGTTGATGCGGCCTACAGCACGAAAAGCTCTGTAAACCCGCATAAACATTGCGCAATCGATTTTAAAATTTTAGAAAAACAGCTTCTGCATTTCCATGCCTGGGTTTTTAGCGCGCATGAAGGCCTCACCGACCAGGAAGCCGTGTACATGGGCTGCGCGCATGCGTGTGACGTCGTCCACGGCCATAATGCCCGATTCGGTAATCACCAGTTTCTCGCTAGGGATGCGTGGCAGCAGACCTAGGGTGGTGTCTAGCGTCACCTCAAACGTGCGCAGGTTGCGGTTATTGATTCCTAATAAGGCAGTCTTGAGTTTCAAGGCGGCGTCCAACTCTGCTGCGTTATGCACTTCGACCAGCACGCTCATGCCTAGCTCATGGGCGCAGGCTTCCAGTTCGGCCATCAAACCGTGATCTAAGGCTGCGACTATCAGTAAAATCGCATCCGCTCCCCAGCTGCGTGCCTGATAGATCTGGTAAGGATCGATCATAAAATCCTTGCGTAAGGCCGGAATATCACAAGCGGCACGCGCCTGTTGCAGATACTCGGGCGTGCCCTGAAAGAACTGCACGTCAGTAAGAACCGAGAGGCAAGCTGCGCCATGTTGCGCATAGCTGGCGGCGATCTCGGCAGGACGGAAATCGGCGCGTAAGATGCCTTTGGAGGGCGAGGCTTTTTTGATTTCGGCAATCACCGCGGCCTGGCCTGCCGCAATCTTGCTGCGCAGGGAGGCTTCAAAATCGCGTAGGCTAGCCCGCGCTTCGGTATTGCCTTCGACTTCGCTGCGCAGGCTGCTGTAAGACTGGTATTTTTTTGCGGCAGCCACTTCGTCTTTTTTGACGTCGAGAATTTTATTCAGAATATCGGACATCGTTTACTTTCCTAATTGCTGAGTGACCAGGATGAACTGTTCCAGCTTAGCCAGTGCCGCGCCGGAAGCGATCGCCGTTTGCGCTTTTTTAACGCCGTCGGCAATCGAGCTGGCAACGCCGGCGCCATACAGCGCCGCACCTGCATTGAGGCTGACAATGTCGGTGGCGGGGCCGGCCACATTATTCATGACGTCGAGAATTTTTTGTTTCGACTCTTGCGCGCCAGATACTTTCAGGTTGCGGTTCGAGACCATTTGCAGGCCAAAATCTTCAGGGTGGATATCGTATTCGCGGATTTCTCCGTTCACCAGTTCGCCCACCATGGTTGGCGCGCCTAGCGAGACTTCATCCATATTGTCGCGGCCCCAGACCACCAGCGCATGTTGGGCGCCCAGTCTTTGCAATACGCGCACCTGGATACCGACCAGATCCGGATGGAATACGCCCATCAAAATATTCGGTGCGCCGGCCGGATTGGTCAAAGGCCCCAGAATATTAAAGATGGTGCGCACGCCTAGCTCTTTACGCACTGGTGCCGCATGTTTCATGGCGGCGTGATGATTCGGTGCGAACATGAAACCTATGCCAGTCTGGGCAATCGACTGGGCGATTTGCTCAGGCTTGAGGTTGATGTTAACGCCCAGTGATTCCAGTACATCAGCGCTGCCGGACGATGAGGAAACGCTGCGGCCGCCATGTTTGGCGACGCGGGCGCCGGCGGCGGCCGTAACAAACATCGAGGCGGTAGAAATATTAAAGGTATGCGCGCCGTCACCACCAGTGCCGACGATGTCGATCAGATTGGTGGTATTAGCCATCGGCACCTTGGTCGAGAGTTCGCGCATGACCTGAGCGGCGGCGGTGATCTCGCCTATGCTTTCTTTCTTGACGCGCAAACCGACGGTGAGGGCGGTGATCATCACCGGCGACATTTCTCCACCCATGATTTTACGAAACAGCGACAGCATTTCATCGTGGAATATTTCGCGATGTTCGATCAGGCGCGAGAGGGCTTCTTGCTGAGAGATGGTCATGATTATTTTCCGGTCAAAAAGTTCTTGAGCAAGGCATGCCCATGTTCAGACAATATCGACTCAGGATGAAACTGCACACCCTGCAAATTGAAAGTTTTATGCCGCACACCCATGATTTCGCCATCCTCAGTCCAGGCCGTCACTTCCAGGCAATCGGGCAAGCTGGATCTTTCTATCGCCAGCGAGTGATAACGGGTAACGGTGTAAGGACTAGGCAAGTCTTTGAACACGCCGACCCCGGTATGCGCGATAGCTGAAGTTTTTCCATGCATGACCTGCTTGGCGCGTATGACTTTGCCGCCGAAGGCAGCAGCGATACTCTGATGCCCGAGGCAGACGCCTAAAATCGGAATCTCGCCAGAAAAGCGTTTGAGCACCGGCACCGAAATCCCCGCTTCCAGCGGCGTACAAGGGCCAGGCGAGATGCAGATGTGATCGGGCTTTAAGGCGGCGATTTCATCGAGCGTGATCTCATCGTTGCGGTAGGTACGTACATCCTCACCCAACTCGGCAAAATACTGCACCAGGTTGTAAGTGAAGGAATCGTAGTTGTCTATCATTAATAACATTTAAATCTCCCCATCCAGGCCATCTTGCACTTGTTCCGCTGCCCGCAATACCGCGCGCGCCTTGTTTTCGGTTTCTTGCCATTCCATTTCAGGCACAGAGTCGGCCACGATGCCCGCTGCGGCCTGTACATACAACATGCCGTCTTTGAGTACACCGGTGCGTATTGCAATCGCCAGATCCATTTCGCCGCCAAACGACAAATAGCCACAGGCACCGCCATAGATGCCGCGCTTGGTCGGCTCTAACTGATCAATCAGTTCCATCGCACGTACTT
Organism: Undibacterium parvum; assembly: GCF_003955735.1. NCBI lineage: Bacteria > Pseudomonadati > Pseudomonadota > Betaproteobacteria > Burkholderiales > Oxalobacteraceae > Neoundibacterium > Neoundibacterium parvum. The sequence continues at coordinate 2,834,909 of NZ_CP034464.1, forward strand.
TCGGCGCACCGGATAAAGTGCCGGCCGGGAAGGTGGCTTTGAGTACGTCGAGATTGGATAAATTCGGCTGCAAGATGCCTTCGACGTTAGAGACGATATGCTGTACGTGCGAGTATTTTTCTATCACCATCTGATCGGTCACTTTAACGCTACCGGTCTGGGCAATCCGGCCAATGTCGTTACGCGCCAGATCGATCAGCATCACGTGTTCGGCGATTTCTTTAGGGTCTGCCAATAGTTCGATGGCTAACTGGGCATCACTTTCCGGAGTGGCACCGCGTGGGCGGGTGCCGGCCAGCGGACGTATCGTGACCTTTTTATTGCCGTCCTTATTTTCACCACCCAGGGTTTCGTTACGTACCAAAATTTCCGGCGAGGCACCGATAATCTGCATATCGCCAAAATTATAGAAATACATGTATGGCGAAGGATTCAGCGAGCGTAAGGCGCGATACAAAGACAGCGGTGAATCGACATAAGGTTTCTTGATGCGTTGACCAATTTGCACCTGCATCAAGTCGCCGGCCATGATGTATTCCTTGGCTTTGGCAACCGCCTCCAGATAATCGGCCTTGTTAAAATCGCGGATGCTGTCGGTACGTACCGAGGCCGAAGTCACCGGTGCATCGACGCTACGGCGCAGCATGCTGCGTAACTCTTTGAGGCGCTGGCGTGCTTTCGACCAAGCTTCTGGCTGAGTCGTGTCGGCATATACGATCAGATACAGTTTGCCGGAAACATTGTCGATCACCGCTAACTCTTCGGTCAGTAGTAACTGTATATCGGGCAAACCTAAATCATCTTTGGGGGCGCTATTGGCCAAGCGCTTTTCTACGTAACGCACTGCGTCGTAGCCAAAATAGCCGGCCAGACCGCCGCAAAAACGCGGTAAGCCAGGGCGCAAGGCAACCTTGAAGCGCGACTGAAATTCGGCTATGAAGTCTAGCGGATTGCCTTCCACGGTTTCGGTCACGACGCCATGCTTGACGACCTCGGTACGCATGCCATAGCTGCGCATCAGGGTGTGGGCTGGCAAACCGATAAACGAGTAGCGGCCGAAGCGTTCGCCTCCCATCACCGATTCTAGTAAGAAGCTATTCTTGCCGCCGTTCTGGTTTTGCGCCAGTTTCAGATACAGGGTCAGTGGCGTTTCCAGATCGGCCAGCGCTTCCGCGATCATGGGGATACGGTTGTAGCCTTGCGCGGCCAGCGATTTAAATTCGAGTTCGGTCATTGTGTGCTTTCAGCCGTCATGGAAACGGAACCTGTAGATTCAGGTTCCAGCTTATACGGGTAAGACAGGGTAAAAAAACATGCAAACTAGCGCGAGGGATGTGCGTAATCTGCCCGGCAAACTATCAGTTGTGCCAGCGTCGCCAAAGCCAGGCCTCAAACGTGCCTGGTATCATTGCGGGATGTTTTTTATCGGAGAACATTCTGGGATATTGAACGTAAGTTTGCTAGTAATTGGGTTTAATTAAGTCGCTATCAGCAAGTCTTAAACAAGTAAAAACAGCAGAAAATCATTGTATGTTGCCACGCCTGATTAAAGTTGCTGCTTCTAATAAGGAAGCAACTATACCATCGCTTTCGACATTTTGTATAGCTTCACCGTGATTGTAGCCGTAGGGCACTAATAACACCGGGCAGTTGGCGGCGCGGGCAGCTTGCGCATCATTCGATGAGTCGCCTAGCGCCAACACTTTGGCCGGAGCTAAATCAAAATCGGCACACACTTGCAGTAAAGCGATGGGGTCGGGCTTCTTACGGCTAAACGAGTCGCCGCCATACACTACCTCAAAAAAGCCAGCCAGCCCTTTTTTCTCCATCAGCGGCAGCGCAAAGGCCAGCGGTTTATTGGTGACGCAGGCCATGCGCAAACCTTGCGCTTGCATGGCTTGCAATCCCTCTACGACATCCGGGTAGAGCATGCTGAAATCGCCATTGATGCAGAGATAGTGACGTTGGTAAGACTCCATCGCCGCGTCGAAGTGTTGCGCAATTTGTTCTGCCGAAAAATCGAGTGCCAATACCCGCTCGATCAAGTTTTCAGAGCCTTTGCCGACAAAGCGTTTGATGGTGGCAATGTCAATCGCCGCCAGAGTAAATTCGTCACGCATACGATTGACGGCAACTAAAAAATCGGGAGCGGTGTCTAGCATGGTTCCGTCTAAATCGATGATGACGGCCTGGATATTATCTAGTGCAACAGTAAGTGCGGCGGTAAGCATAATCAAAAATAGAGTGCGCAATAAACATGCGCCTTCTGGCATGAAAATGCTCTGGAAGGCGCATGGATGCTGGGGGTAGCTTTAAGAATCGACAAAGTTTAGCGAAAAAAAGCAGGAAAGTTAAACTTTCGCCAATTCGCTACGCATGGCATTGATCACAGCCGTATAGTCGGGCTTGCCGAAAATAGCCGAGCCAGCGACGAAGGTGTCGGCACCCGCCGCAGCGATTTCGGCGATATTGTCGATTTTTACGCCACCATCAACTTGTAGCATGATGTCGCGACCGCTGGCGTCTATCATTTTGCGAACTGCGGCGATTTTTTTCAAAGTGTGGGGGATGAAAGACTGGCCACCAAAGCCGGGATTGACCGACATCAGTAAAATCAAATCGAGCTTATCCATCACATGTTCTAGTATGTGCAAAGGTGTGGCTGGATTTAATACCAGACCAGCTTTACAGCCATGCTCGCGTATCAGTTGCAAGGTACGGTCTATGTGCTCTGAGCCTTCCGGATGAAAACTGATGATGTTGGCACCGGCTTTGGCAAAATCAGGAATGATGCGGTCTACCGGCTTAACCATCAGATGCACGTCGATAGGCACTTGTACGTGCGGGCGTATCGCCTCGCAGACCAAAGGTCCTATCGTTAAATTGGGAACATAATGGTTGTCCATGACGTCGAAGTGAATCATGTCGGCGCCGGCGGCAACGACATTACGGACTTCTTCACCGAGTCTGGCGAAGTCGGCGGATAGAATACTAGGGGCGATGCGGTAGGTGGTCATGATAATTGCTTTGATGTGAGTTAGCTTAAATTGGCAATGGCGCTATTTTACTCCTGCATGCATTTGCTAGCTCTTGTAAGATGCGGCTTAGGCAGAAGTTTGCAATTTAGAATACTGAACAAGGAAGAGTGAGATGGCAGCATATCAAATCGAAGTGGCAGTCGCGACCCAATATCTGGCAGAACAATCGGATCCAGATAATGGTGACTATGTATTCGCGTACACCATTACCATCACCAACACAGGAACGGTAGCGGCGCAATTGATCTCGCGCCATTGGGTGATTACCGATGCGAATAATCGGGTGCAGGAAGTCAAGGGACTGGGAGTGGTCGGGCATCAACCCCTGTTGCAGGCCGAGCAGGGCTTTGAATATAGTAGTGGTAGCTCTTTAAAAACCCAGCACGGCAGTATGAAAGGATCCTATTTCTTCGTGGCTGAAGATGGGCACAAGTTTGAAGTGCAAATCCCGGAATTCGTACTTTCTTTGCCGCGCACTTTGCATTAAGCTGCGCTAGTTTCTATCAACGCTCTTAGTTAGTCGACTCGTTTTTGTTTTCTACGGCGTTTGATTTTTTTGTCGGCTGTTCTGGTTTTCGCCCCGAAAACATAGTCCACCAAACGATGAAAACAAACAAAAGCGTTGCGCCACAAGCTTCTAGTGCCAATAACCACATTATTTATTACTCCTATGTTGATACAAATTTCTCAAGCGAGGATTTTACTCCTGGCGAGCTTGTTCGGTGCGCTGACTGCTTGTACCAGCGTTTCCCTGGATACGCCGGTGGTGAAAACGCCAGTCGTGGTGCCCGCGAGCACCGTGAGTTCTGCTACGTCTAAATGGGCGCAATTGTACAAGCCCGTCAGTTTTTCGGCTTTGCCTGGCTGGCGTCAGGATCAATTGACTGAGCTTTGGCCAGCCTTTATGGCATCCTGTTCTGCGATTAAAAATAAGCCCGAGTGGAAAGAGCCATGTGCCATTGCAAAAGACTTGGATGCGAAAGACAATCAGGCGCTGCTGGATTTTTTTGAGGCATTTTTTACCCCGCATCAGGTTCTCAATGCGGATGGCGGCAATGAGGGCCTGATCACTGGCTACTACGAACCCTTGCTGCGTGGGGCGCGTCAACGCGGCGGTGCTTTTCAAACGCCGCTGTATCGCACCCCGCCTGATTTATTGACGATAGATTTATCTAGTGTTTATCCCGATTTGAAGCATATGCGTTTGCGTGGCCGCCTGGTCGGCAACAAAGTAGTTCCGTATGCCTCGCGCGCTGACATGTTGCCCGCCGTGGTGGGTAAAGAGTTGGTTTGGGTAGACGATGCGATCGATGCTTTTTTTCTGCAAATACAAGGCTCAGGGCGAGTTTATCTGTCTGATAGCAATGAAACGATACGGCTGGCGTATGCTGATCAAAACGGCCACCCGTATAAATCTATAGGTCGCTATCTGGTCGATAAGGGCGAGTTAAAGCTGGAGCAGGCTTCCGCCCAAGGGATTAAAGAATGGTTGAGCAATAATCCGGCTCGTCAGGACGAATTGTTAAACGCTAATCCTAGCGTGGTATTTTTTAAAGAAGAAAAAATCATCAATCCAGCCATAGGACCCAAGGGGGCCTTGGGCGTACCCTTGACTGGGCAACGTTCTATCGCGATTGATCCTCAGTATCTTCCTTTGGGTGTGCCGGTATTTTTATCCACGACTCAGCCCAATAGCAGTGTCAGTCTTCAGAGGTTAATGATGGCGCAAGACACTGGTGGCGCTATTCGTGGTGCGGTGCGCGCAGATTTTTTTTGGGGCTTTGGAAATCTGGCTGGCGAATCTGCCGGTCGTATGAAGCAAAAAGGCGCGCTGTGGGTGTTGCTGCCTAAGTCGCCGGGTTGATCGCTAATTTGTAGTAGATCTATTTTATTTTGTTCGTCATTAAAAACTTAAACTCAGGAGTGTGGATATGGAATACCAAAATATTATTGTTGAGACTAAAGATAAAGTCGGTGTTATTACCTTAAATCGCCCTAAGGCTTTGAACGCGCTTAACGACCAGTTAATGGATGAGCTGGGTTTTGCGCTGAAGTCCTTCGATCAAGACGAGGCGATTGCCTGTATCGTACTTACCGGTAGTGAGAAAGCATTTGCCGCTGGTGCTGATATCGGTGCCATGGCTAACTATACCTATATGGATGCGTATAAGGACGATTACATCACGCGTAACTGGGAGCAAATTCGTCAGATACGTAAACCAGTGATCGCTGCGGTGGCTGGTTATGCGCTGGGTGGTGGGTGTGAGTTGGCCATGATGTGTGATTTCATTATCGCCGCTGAAAATGCCAAATTCGGTCAACCAGAAATCAAACTCGGTACCTTGCCTGGTGCCGGTGGTACGCAGCGTCTGCCGCGCGCCATCTCAAAATCAAAAGCCATGGATATGTGCCTGACCGCGCGCATGATGGACGCGGTTGAAGCGGAGCGCGCTGGTTTGGTGTCGCGTATTGTCCCTTTAGATAAGTTGATGGAAGAGACTATGGCTGCCGCAACTACGATTGCTGCGATGTCTTTGCCTATCGTGCTGATGATTAAGGATTCCGTCAATCGCGCGTTCGAAACGACACTGGCCGAAGGCGTGAATTTTGAGCGACGCCTATTCCATAGTAGCTTTGCGACCGAAGACCAAAAAGAAGGCATGAAAGCTTTCATGGAAAAACGCCCGGCAAATTTTGTAAATAAGTAAGCGTATAAATCATTTAAACAAAAGCTTGCCAATCCAGCGCAAGCTTTGCTATAGTTCGCCTCCCGCTGAAGAGCGGGGCGAAATGAAGAAAGTAAGGCAAGCGAAGCAGTCCTAGGTTTGAGTGACGATGTGAATCAAATTCAAGCGCTAATAAAACAAGGGGTTGACGAGTAGAAGGAAATGCCGCATAATCTCATCTCTCTGCTGCTTACAAACAAAACGCTTTGTAGCAATCTGGCAGAAACGCTTTGCAGTCGGTGAGAATCGATAGTGACGCGCCAAAAAACAGAAGACAGATCTTTAACAATTAACAGTCAATAAATGTGGGCACTTGATAAAGAGCGCGGCTAATTACTTCGGTAGTTAGTTCAACTTAAAAAATATCAAATGTTCGCAAAAGTAATAAATAGGACTTTCTCGCAAGAGAAAAGCCTGTCAGTTATTTGAGTGAGCGACACCGTTCGAAAGAACGGAGTTCAGAAATGAACACAAAACAGAGATTAAACTGAAGAGTTTGATCCTGGCTCAGATTGAACGCTGGCGGCATGCCTTACACATGCAAGTCGAACGGTAACGCGGAGCAATCTGGCGACGAGTGGCGAACGGGTGAGTAATATATCGGAACATACCCTAGAGTGGGGGATAACGTAGCGAAAGTTACGCTAATACCGCATACGATCTGAGGATGAAAGTGGGGGATCGCAAGACCTCATGCTCATGGAGTGGCCGATATCTGATTAGCTAGTTGGTAGGGTAAAAGCCTACCAAGGCGACGATCAGTAGCTGGTTTGAGAGAACGACCAGCCACACTGGAACTGAGACACGGTCCAGACTCCTACGGGAGGCAGCAGTGGGGAATTTTGGACAATGGGGGCAACCCTGATCCAGCAATGCCGCGTGAGTGAAGAAGGCCTTCGGGTTGTAAAGCTCTTTTGTCAGGGAAGAAAAGGTAGTCTCTAATACAGACTGCTCATGACGGTACCTGAAGAATAAGCACCGGCTAACTACGTGCCAGCAGCCGCGGTAATACGTAGGGTGCAAGCGTTAATCGGAATTACTGGGCGTAAAGCGTGCGCAGGCGGTTATATAAGTCAGATGTGAAATCCCTGGGCTCAACCTAGGAACTGCATTTGAGACTGTATGGCTAGAGTGTGTCAGAGGGGGGTAGAATTCCACGTGTAGCAGTGAAATGCGTAGATATGTGGAGGAATACCGATGGCGAAGGCAGCCCCCTGGGATAACACTGACGCTCATGCACGAAAGCGTGGGGAGCAAACAGGATTAGATACCCTGGTAGTCCACGCCCTAAACGATGTCTACTAGTTGTTGGGTCTTAATTGACTTAGTAACGCAGCTAACGCGTGAAGTAGACCGCCTGGGGAGTACGGTCGCAAGATTAAAACTCAAAGGAATTGACGGGGACCCGCACAAGCGGTGGATGATGTGGATTAATTCGATGCAACGCGAAAAACCTTACCTACCCTTGACATGTACAGAATGCCGAAGAGATTTGGCGGTGCTCGCAAGAGAACTGTAACACAGGTGCTGCATGGCTGTCGTCAGCTCGTGTCGTGAGATGTTGGGTTAAGTCCCGCAACGAGCGCAACCCTTGTCATTAGTTGCTACATTAAGTTGAGCACTCTAATGAGACTGCCGGTGACAAACCGGAGGAAGGTGGGGATGACGTCAAGTCCTCATGGCCCTTATGGGTAGGGCTTCACACGTCATACAATGGTACATACAGAGGGCCGCCAACCCGCGAGGGGGAGCTAATCCCAGAAAGTGTATCGTAGTCCGGATTGTAGTCTGCAACTCGACTACATGAAGTTGGAATCGCTAGTAATCGCGGATCAGCATGTCGCGGTGAATACGTTCCCGGGTCTTGTACACACCGCCCGTCACACCATGGGAGCGGGTTTCGCCAGAAGTAGGTAGCTTAACCGTAAGGAGGGCGCTTACCACGGCGGGATTCGTGACTGGGGTGAAGTCGTAACAAGGTAGCCGTATCGGAAGGTGCGGCTGGATCACCTCCTTTCTAGAGTGCGCTACAAGTTAAGTGTCCACACTTATTGACTGTTAATGATAAAGAACGTAGCGATGGAGCGATTCATCGGTACCGAGTTCCCGAATTGGGGGTTTAGCTCATCTGGTAGAGCACCTGCTTTGCAAGCAGGGGGTGAACGGTTCGATCCCGTTAACCTCCACCATTTACGTAGTAAAGAAGTCGTAAATAAGTGGGGCTGTAGCTCAGCTGGTTAGAGCACCGTGTTGATAACGCGGGGGTCGTTGGTTCGAGTCCAACCAGCCCTACCAGTAAAATGGAGTGGGAAGAAAAAACAAATGTGAGTAGCGCGCGCGCTATTGAGATTTGTTCTTTCGAAACGAAAGCAAAGTATCAAGTAAGACCGTTCTTTAACAATTGAGAAGAAGTAAAGTAGAAATAATCAAAATTATTTCTGTGAAGGAAATTAATAACGACAGTTATTAACGATAATTCATGGAAGGGTTGTGATTGTATCAAACAAACATAAAATGTATTAAAAAGAGTTTGAAAAGCACTGTAGCAATACAGGGTTTTAGAAAATCAAATATCTTGAGATACGGCAAACGCTAAAGTAATACTCATAGTAATAAGAACTATAGCGATTTTTTGGTGATGAACCTGAGCGTAGGTGTTACTGGAAAAATCATCTGGCTCTGCCAGTGATTTTGAACTAGCACCACATCAAAGTAGATTTTTACTTTGATGTGAACAATCAGACGCCAGAATCTAAAGTTATAGGGACAAGTGACTAAGTGCACATGGTGGATGCCTTGGCGATTACAGGCGATGAAGGACGTAGTAGCTTGCGATAAGCTGCGGGGAGTGAGCAAACACACTTTGATCCGCAGATTTCCGAATGGGGAAACCCACCCTTAGGGGTATTGCATACTCAATACATAGGTATGCAAGGCGAACGCGGCGAACTGAAACATCTAAGTAGCTGCAGGAAAAGAAATCAACCGAGATTCCCAAAGTAGTGGCGAGCGAAATGGGAACAGCCTGCAAGATTTAGCATCTTTGATAATAGAATGGAATGGAAAGTCCAGCCATAGAGGGTGATAGCCCCTTATATGAAATCATCGGTGTGGAACTAAGTTTGCGACAAGTAGGGCGGGACACGTGAAATCCTGTCTGAACATGGGGGGACCATCCTCCAAGGCTAAATACTCGTAATCGACCGATAGTGAACCAGTACCGTGAGGGAAAGGCGAAAAGAACCCCGGAAGGGGAGTGAAATAGATCCTGAAACCGTGTGCATACAAACAGTAGGAGCGGACTTGTTCCGTGACTGCGTACCTTTTGTATAATGGGTCAGCGACTTACATTCAGTGGCAAGGTTAACCGCATAGGGAAGCCGTAGAGAAATCGAGTCCGAATAGGGCGAAATTAGTCGCTGGGTGTAGACCCGAAACCAAGTGATCTACTCATGGCCAGGATGAAGGTGCCGTAACAGGTACTGGAGGTCCGAACCCACTAATGTTGAAAAATTAGGGGATGAGCTGTGGGTAGGGGTGAAAGGCTAAACAAACTTGGAAATAGCTGGTTCTCTCCGAAAACTATTTAGGTAGTGCCTCAAGTATCACCATCGGGGGTAGAGCACTGTTATGGCTAGGGGGTCATCGCGACTTACCAACCCATTGCAAACTCCGAATACCGATGAGTGCGAGCTTGGGAGACAGACGTCGGGTGCTAACGTCCGGCGTCAAGAGGGAAACAACCCAGACCGCCAGCTAAGGTCCCAAAGTATCGCTAAGTGGAAAACGAAGTGGGAAGGCTAAAACAGTCAGGAGGTTGGCTTAGAAGCAGCCACCCTTTAAAGAAAGCGTAATAGCTCACTGATCGAGTCGTCCTGCGCGGAAGATGTAACGGGGCTAAGCGATACACCGAAGCTGCGGATATGTTTTAGGACATATGGTAGGAGAGCGTTCTGTAAGCCTGCGAAGGTGTCTTGTAAAGGATGCTGGAGGTATCAGAAGTGCGAATGCTGACATGAGTAGCGATAATGGGGGTGAAAAGCCTCCACGCCGTAAGCCCAAGGTTTCCTGTTCAACGTTCATCGGAGCAGGGTGAGTCGGCCCCTAAGGCGAGGCAGAGATGCGTAGCTGATGGGAAGCAGGTTAATATTCCTGCACCGTCGTATGATGCGATGGGGGGACGGATCGCGGAAGGTTGTCAGGCGGTTGGATGAGCCTGTTCTTGACTTGTAGAAGGCACTTAGGCAAATCCGGGTGCGTAATTCAAGGGGTTGAGACGAGTGAACTTGTTCACGAAGCAATCGGAAGTGGTTCCAAGAAAAGCCTCTAAGCTTCAGTCATACGAGACCGTACCGCAAACCGACACAGGTGGGCGAGATGAGTATTCTAAGGCGCTTGAGAGAACTCGGGAGAAGGAACTCGGCAAATTGGTACCGTAACTTCGGGATAAGGTACGCCCTTGTAGTTTGACCCCCCTGCGGGGGAAGGATGAAAGGGTTGCAATAAACTGGTGGCTGCAACTGTTTAATAAAAACACAGCACTATGCAAACACGAAAGTGGACGTATATGGTGTGACTCCTGCCCGGTGCTGGAAGATTAAATGATGGGGTGCAAGCTCTTGATTGAAGTCCCAGTAAACGGCGGCCGTAACTATAACGGTCCTAAGGTAGCGAAATTCCTTGTCGGGTAAGTTCCGACCTGCACGAATGGAGTAATGATGGCCACACTGTCTCCTCCCGAGACTCAGCGAAGTTGAAATGTTTGTGATGATGCAATCTACCCGCGGCTAGACGGAAAGACCCCATGAACCTTTACTGTAGCTTTGCATTGGACTTTGAACCAATCTGTGTAGGATAGGTGGGAGGCTTTGAAGCGTGGACGCCAGTCTGCGTGGAGCCATCCTTGAAATACCACCCTGGTTTGTTTGAGGTTCTAACCTTGGTCCGTTATCCGGATCGGGGACAGTGCATGGTAGGCAGTTTGACTGGGGCGGTCTCCTCCCAAAGTGTAACGGAGGAGTTCGAAGGTACGCTAGTTACGGTCGGACATCGTGACGATAGTGCAATGGCATAAGCGTGCTTAACTGCGAGACTGACAAGTCGAGCAGGTACGAAAGTAGGACATAGTGATCCGGTGGTTCTGTATGGAAGGGCCATCGCTCAACGGATAAAAGGTACTCTGGGGATAACAGGCTGATTCCTCCCAAGAGTTCATATCGACGGGGGAGTTTGGCACCTCGATGTCGGCTCATCACATCCTGGGGCTGTAGCCGGTCCCAAGGGTATGGCTGTTCGCCATTTAAAGTGGTACGTGAGCTGGGTTTAAAACGTCGTGAGACAGTTTGGTCCCTATCTGCCGTGGGCGTTGGAAGTTTGAAGGGGGCTGCTCCTAGTACGAGAGGACCGGAGTGGACGAACCTCTGGTGTATCGGTTGTCACGCCAGTGGCATTGCCGAGTAGCTATGTTCGGAATAGATAACCGCTGAAAGCATCTAAGCGGGAAACTAGCCTTAAGATGAGACTTCCCAGAGACTAGATCTCTTTAAAGGGTCGTTCGAGACCAGGACGTTGATAGGCTGGGTGTGGAAGTGCAGTAATGCATTAAGCTAACCAGTACTAATTGCCCGTAAGGCTTGTCCCTATAACTTTAGTGTTATAGATTTACGACAAGTATTGTTTGTGTGTTTGCCTTATGTCGTCGAGGAATCGACGAAGTTTGGTACAAATCACAACCGCCTAAGTCCTGCACTCAACATGCAGGCACGCTGCAGCGATGGTCAATCGCTCAGCACAAAGATTATTGATGGACAAGTGAACCATGTTTGCTTGCCTTGGTGGTGCAAACCGCCCTACGACCCTTCTTCCCAATTGGACCTGTTGCGACGCACAGAATAACGTGCGCCACAATAAGTCAACAAGTTATGCCTGATGACCATAGCAAGTCGGTACCACCCCTTCCCATCCCGAACAGGACCGTGAAACGACTCCGCGCCAATGATAGTGCTGCAACCAGTGTGAAAGTAGGTCATCGTCAGGCTTTTATTAGAAAACCCCTCAACAGTAATCTGTTGAGGGGTTTTTGCTTTGCGCAATCCGTTCGAAGACAACTCCCATAGCGCACTGCACTGACCTTGTCTGTTCCGACACCCTGCGACTACGCGACGAATGCACCACCTTCTTCTAGGCCTCAGGCATGTCCCGACAATTCCTAAAAACCAAGGGTTCGGCTGAAACTTACGCAAGGCGCCGCCACACCTCAAAAATACTCCCCCCTGTATAGTTAAAACCCACAAAGACTGCGCGGGCAAGCGGCTGATTTACTTAAAAAATCGGGGGAGTATGCGTAGCGGGAGCGCAAATCCGGATTTGAACTTCGATCCTCTTCTTATACAGCTTTGAACTATTCAGCACAGCGTTAGCCGATGCGCGGACATTTTCTTATTTGCTTTTGCTCGAAATTTACTTCGTGTTTCAAGCAGTAAGAAAAATTTCAACGCATAATAGCGCCATCAAAAAATTTTAATAAAGTAAGAATGAACGATCAAGCGAGAGTGAAAAAGATAGCGTTTTTGGGGACCGGCTTGATGGGCGCACCTATGGCTAGACGCCTACTTGCGGCGGGCTACGACGTGAGCGTTTGGAACCGCACTGCATCGAAGGCGCAAGCTCTGGCAATTGATGGAGCACTGGTCGCGGCTAGTCCTAGTGCTGCAGTGAGCAGCAAAGGACAAGCGGCTGACATTATTATTACTATGCTGGAGGCGGGCGGTGCAGTAAATCAAATGATAACGAGTATCCTAGCGGTGCTGGTTGAGGGGACTATTGTTATTGATATGAGTTCTACTCAGCAGGCCGAGGCGCAGGAGTTTGACCGCTTGCTTGCCGCACATAAAATTGGCTTTGTTGATGCGCCAGTGTCCGGCGGTGTGGTGGGGGCTGAGGCCGGTAGCCTGGCGATTATGGTCGGCGCGCGTGCCTCCGATTATCTGCAAGTAGAGGCTATATTGAGCGTGCTTGGCAGACCAACGCGAGTCGGCGAGCCTGGCTGCGGACAACTGGCAAAGCTGTGTAATCAACTGATCGTGGGTGGCACAATTAGTATAGTCGCCGAAGCGCTGTTATTGGCGCAGCGCGGTGGCGCGGACCCCGCAGCGGTGCGAGCTGCCATCCGTGGCGGCTTTGCTGAGAGTCGCATTTTAGAGGTACATGGACAACGTATGTTGGAACGAAATTTCATGCCGGGTGGTCAGATTAAAAGTCAGACCAAGGACATGGAAAATATTTTGTTGGCTGCAGCATTGGCGGATTTGCAGTTGCCGATTACAGAGTTGGTGGCGCGCGCCTACCGATCTTTGTTGGCTAGCCATCCTTTGGCGGATCACTCTGCGGCTTTACTGGCTTTGGAGTCTCGCAACCCTGGATCCCGCCTAGGAAGCTTAGAAAATATACTGCCAAAATGAGACCGCGCTGCGGTCACGTGCTAGTGAGCTTTGACGAAATTTGATCGCGGTTTTAATCCAGCGCATTATTGTTGTCGCCTGATTTATCGGCTATTAACTTAGCCATTCATGGAATGAGGGATAGAAAAGATGAGTAGTAATATAGTTAGGGCGGTATGCCCCCACGATTGCCCAGACACATGCGCCTTGCTAGTCACGGTGAAAGATGGCGTAGCAACTGAGGTGCGCGGAGATCCTGATCATCCGACTACGGCAGGGGTCTTATGTACCAAGGTTGCTCGGTATACCGAAAGAACTTATCACGCTGAACGATTACTGTACCCACAGAAGCGCGTTGGAAAAAAAGGCGAAGGGAAATTCGTTCGAATTAGCTGGGACGAGGCCTTAGATACGATAGCCGAACGCCTGCAGGCTGTCGCTGCAAAAAGTCCTTTGGCGATACTCCCTTACAGTTATGCCGGAACCATGGGCTTGGTACAGGGCGACAGTATGTCGCAACGTTTTTTTCATAAATTGGGCGCCTCATTTTTAGATAGAACGATATGCGCTACTGCCGGTGGTGTCGGCTATAAGTACACGATCGGTGCACGCGTAGGCACCGACATAGAGCAGACGCAAAATACCAAGCTGATCATCATCTGGGGTGGAAATCCGATCGCCTCTAGTCTGCATTTTTGGATGCGGGCACAAGAGGCCAAGCGCAATGGCGCCAGGCTGATTGCGATCGATCCTTACCGTTCTCTGACGGCCGAAAAGTGTCATCAACATATCGCCTTATTGCCGGGTACAGATGCGGCTCTGGCATTAGGGATCATGCATGTGCTGATCAAAGAGGATTTGCTCGACCATGACTATATTGCGCGCTATACCTTGGGCTTTGATCAATTGGTCAAACAGGTGGAGGAATGGCATCCGACACGCGTTGCAGAAGTCTGCGGAATTACCGCGACAGAAGTGATAGACCTGGCGCGTGAGTATGGCAGTTCGGCGCAACGCGGTGAGCCCAGTATGATACGCATGAACTACGGTGTACAAAGAGTGCATGGCGGTGGCATGGCGGTACGAAATATCGCCTGCTTGCCGGCCCTGGTCGGCGCCTGGCGGCATGCTGCGGGTGGCGTGCAATTATCGCTATCTGATTCCTTCGCTAAGGATATGGATGCCTTGCAAAGACCGGATCTATTTCCGGTCGGCGGTGCTCAGCGCACCATCAATATGAGCACCATAGGCGATGATTTAATGCGTGACAGTAGCGCTGCCTTTGGGCCAAAGATAGAGGCGCTGATCGTGTATAACTCAAATCCTGTTGCGATTGCTCCTGAGTCCAGTGTGGTCGCGCAAGGCTTTGCGAGAGAAGATTTGTTCACTGTCGTACTCGAGCACTTTCAGACCGATACCGCTGATTATGCAGATATTTTATTACCCGCCACTACGCAATTGGAGCACGTAGATGCGCATAGCGCATACGGTCATCTGTATATGATGGCGAATAATGCAGCAATAGCGCCCATGGGCGAGGCCAAACCGAATACTGAGATATTCCGCCTATTAGCAGAGCGTATGGGGTATGACGAGGCGTGCTTCAGCGAAACGGACGATGAAATTGCTGCGCAAGCTTTTAAAACGAGCGATCCACGCACAGGCAATGTTGATTGGAGTTCGTTAAAGAAAGAGGGCTGGCGCAAACTGCAGGTAGCTCAAGCGCCCTTCGCACTCGGGCGCTTCGCTACGCCCTCGGGCAAATGTGAATTCTACAGCGAGACCATGTTGCAACATGGTCTCGCGCCCTTGCCTAGTTTTATTCCTCCCTATGAATCGGTGGCAAGTAACCCTGACTGCGCAGCAAAATATCCGCTTGCGATGATCTCTCCACCGGCGAGAAATTTCCTCAATTCTAGTTTCGTCAATGTCAAAAGCTTGCGTGATACTGAGGGCGAGCCGCATTTGGATATACACCCAGAGGATGCTTTGCTGCGCAATATCAGTACTGGCGACATGGTGCGTATTTATAATGACCGCGGTTCTTTCCTCGCCTTGGCACGCGTCACTGAAAAAGCCAGAATTGGTTTGGTCGTGGGGCTCTCTATTTGGTGGAAAAAATTTGCCTCCGATCATAAAAATGCCAACGAAGTCACCAGTCAGAATTTAACTGACATGGGACGTGGTCCTACGTTTTATGACGTTTTGGTGCAAGTCGAGAAAGCACAAAGTGGAGTCAGTAAAAATTAAATGTAACGATCGTGCTTTTTTGTAACACTATGTAAAACTAAATGCAAACCAAGTTTAAATAATTTTTCATGTTGTCGTATTTTGCTAGAGGATGTACTCGGCTTGACGGTAAAAGACTTGCCTAGGTTTATCGAAGTGGATAGCATCAAGCTATGACATGGTGTATTGTCGATTTCATAGCGTCGCGAATAGCTTGAATGCGGCTCTAGGCTACAGACGTATACACGCTAATCACACAATAAAATAATCAGAGACGAGGTAATGAGTATGGATAAGTTTTGGCTGAAGTCGTACCCGGAAGGCGTACCCGCAGAAATCGATGTAACACAATACAAATCACTGGTGCAGCTTCTGGAGGAATCGTTTCAGAAATTTGCCGCGCGCAATGCCTATGTGTGTATGGATAAATTTCTGACTTATGGCGAACTCGATACTCTCTCGAAAAAAATTGGAGCTTGGCTGCAAAGTATAGGTCTTAAAAAAGGTGCTCGTGTCGCCATCATGATGCCGAATATTTTGCAATATCCTGTGGTGATGGCCGCCATATTGCGCTCAGGCTTTGTGGTTGTGAACGTCAATCCTTTGTACACCCCGCGTGAGTTAGAACATCAGCTAAAAGACTCTGGTGCTGAGGCGATTTTCATCCTGGAAAATTTTGCCACTACCTTGGAAAAAGTGATCGCCAAGACTGCCGTCAAGCACGTAGTGGTGGCTAGCATGGGCGATATGCTAGGTTCCCTTAAGGGGGCCATCGTTAATTTTGTCGTGCGTAACGTCAAAAAAATGGTTCCAGCGTTTTCCTTGCCTAACGCACTGCGTTTTAAGCAAGTGCTTGCACAGTCCGAACACATGCAACTTCAAGCTGTGAGTTTAGGGCATGACGATATCGCTTTTTTGCAATATACAGGTGGCACTACTGGGGTCTCTAAAGGCGCGACCTTGAGTCATAAAAATGTCGTCGCCAACGTTTTACAGAATGACGCTTGGCTGATGCCGGGTATGCAAGGACAGCATGGTAAAGAGCAAAAAATTATCGTGTGCGCTTTGCCGCTGTACCATATTTTTGCATTGACAGTGTGCAGTCTGCTAGGCACACGGATAGGTGCGTTGAACCTATTGATCCCTAATCCTCGCGATATGCCTGGCTTTATCAAGGAGTTAGGCAAGTACAAAGTGAATGTTTTCCCAGCCGTGAATACTTTGTATAACGGCTTGCTGAATAATCCTGAATTCGCCAAATTGGATTTCTCGGGATATGAGATTTGTAGCGGTGGCGGTATGGCGGTGCAGAAAGCGGTCGCTGATAAATGGCTAAAAGTGACTGGTTGTGCGATTGCGGAAGGTTATGGCTTGTCTGAAACTTCACCAGTGGCGACTGCAAACCCTGCTACTACGAAAGAATTCTCCGGAACGATAGGCATGCCTATTCCTTCGACCGAAGTAGTGATTTTAGATGACGATGGTAATCGCCTCCCTTTGGGGCAGCCTGGCGAAATCGCGATTCGCGGACCACAAGTCATGGTTGGTTACTGGAATCGCCCGGACGAAACCGCAAATTCTATGACGGCCGATGGTTTTTTTAAAACAGGCGACGTCGGCATCATGGATTTCCGTGGCTACACCACGATAGTCGATCGTAAAAAAGACATGATTTTGGTTTCTGGATTTAATGTTTACCCGACTGAAATTGAGGGGGTGGTGGCGCTACATCCTGGTGTTTTGGAGTGTGCCTGCGTCGGTGTCCCAGATGAAAATTCAGGGGAAGCGGTTAAGTTGTTCGTGGTTCGTAAAGACCCAGCATTGACGGTCGAGCAATTGATGGCCTATTGCAAAGAACAATTTACAGCCTACAAAAAACCAAAATATATAGAATTCCGCAACGACTTACCAAAGACCAATGTTGGAAAAATATTGCGCCGGGAATTACGCGATGAGAAAAAAGCTGCTTAAATTTTTTTCTCGTATTTTGTTCTCTTAGATTCTTGAATTTAAATATTGAAACACAATTTTTAGTCGGTGAGATACTTGATAAAAAATGTAATTTCGTGAGAACTATTTAATATTTCACAAAAAGAGGAAGGTTTATACCTTCCTCTTTTTTAGTCAAACTCTATGCGTTTGTTAACGCTGCCGTGTGAATGGCATTGTTTGTCACAGTATACTTATCAGCAACTAGGAAAATAGCATGGATAAATTTTGGTTAAAATCGTATCCGCAAGGCGTGCCTGCAGAGATCGATGTTTCGCAATACAAATCGTTAGTACATTTGCTGGAAGATTCATTTCAGAAGTATGCGTCTCGCAAAGCCTATGTCTGCATGGACAAATCTTTGAGCTACGCTGAGCTTGATGTTTTGTCCAAAAAAATCGCAGCCTGGCTACAAAGTAAGGGATTGAGTAAAGGCGCTCGTGTGGCGATCATGATGCCCAATATCCTTCAATATCCGGTTGTGATTGCCGCAGTTCTGCGCGCAGGTTACACGGTCGTGAATGTAAATCCACTGTACACCCCGCGCGAATTGGAACATCAACTCAAGGATTCTGGTGCCGAAGCAGTTTTCATATTAGAAAATTTTGCGACTACCTTGCAGCAGATCGTCGCAAAGACAAATGTAAAGCATATTATTGTTGCTAGCATGGGCGATTTGTTAGGCGGTATAAAAGGTACGCTGGTTAATTTTGTGGTTCGTAAGCTAAAAAAGATGGTTCCGGCTTACTCGCTTCCAAACGCTGTTGGCTTTAATCAGATCATTGCAGAGGCGAAATCCTTGCCATTTCAGCCGGTAAATCTTGAGCACGATGACATCGCCTTCCTGCAGTACACGGGGGGGACCACCGGTGTTTCTAAAGGCGCGGTCTTAAGTCATAGAAATATTGTGGCAAATGTCTTGCAAAACGATGCATGGCTGATGACTGGTACTGATGCTAAAGGCGCGGCAGATCAGAAAGTCATGGTTTGCGCCTTACCGCTCTACCATATCTTCGCGCTGACCGTTTGTAGCTTGGTCGGTACTCGTATCGGCGCCCTGACTTTGCTGATACCCAATCCGCGTGATATGCCAGGTTTTGTCAAAGAATTGGCGAAATACAAAGTGAACATTTTCCCCGCAGTTAACACTTTGTATAACGGCTTATTGAATAACCCAGATTTTGCAAAACTGGATTTTTCTGGTTACCAAATTTGCGTGGGCGGTGGCATGGCGGTGCAAAAAGCGGTTGCCGACAAGTGGTTGAAGGTCACTGGCTGCGCCATTTTGGAAGGTTACGGTCTTTCTGAAACTTCGCCAGTCGCCACCGCCAATCCGGCCAGCACCACTGAATTTTCAGGCACGATAGGCTTACCTTTGCCGTCTACTGAAATCGCAATTCTAGACGATGATGGTAATCGCCTACCTCTGGGACACTCTGGTGAAATTGCTATTCGTGGCCCGCAAGTGATGATGGGATATTGGAATCGGCCTGAAGAGACCGCAAACTCTATGACCGCTGATGGTTATTTCAAGACTGGTGACGTCGGCATTATGGATTTCCGCGGTTACACCACCATCGTTGATCGTAAAAAGGACATGGTGCTGGTATCCGGGTTTAATGTGTATCCAAACGAGATAGAAGGGGTGTTAGCTTTACATCCCGGTGTTTTGGAATGCGCTTGCGTTGGTGTCCCAGATGTTAATTCTGGTGAAGCTGTGAAATTATTTGTGGTGCGCAAAGATCCTAATTTAACCGTTGAGCAGTTAATGGATTATTGTAAAGAGCAGTTCACCGGCTATAAAAAACCTAAGTACATCGAGTTCCGTACTGATTTACCGAAGACAAATGTGGGAAAAATTTTACGTCGTGAACTGCGCGACGAGAAAAAAGCTGCGTAATTTGTGTTGTGCAGATAAACGCAGCTCTTCGCGAGAGATGCGTTTATCCTCAACGTTTAGGACAGGCGTCGGTGTCGCACCAATACCTGTTCTGAGCTCTTGAAGTAGGCCGCCAGTTTTTCCACCATAAAAACTGAGCGGTGCTGTCCGCCGGTGCAACCTATCCCTATAGTCAGATAACTACGGTTATCGTGTTTAAAAGAAGGCATCCATTTTTCTATGAAATGACGGATGTCCTCGTATAATTCCTGCGCCATCGCTTGGGCTTCCAGAAAATCCACTACCGCTGTATCGCGCCCCGTCAAAGGACGTAAATTGACGTCATAGTAGGGGTTAGGCAGCATGCGCACGTCAAAAACAAAATCAGTGTCCAGCGGCACCCCGATTTTGAAGGCGAAGGATTCGAACATCAGGGTGAGTGGTGCATGTTCAACCTGAATCACGTCCTTCACCCAGGTCCGTAAAGTGTTCGCGCTTAGGCTGGACGTATCTACCACATGAGCAAGGAATTGAAGTGTCGCTAGCATCTCCCTTTCTTCCTCTATGCATTCGGTCAGACTTAACCTATCCCCTATCGATGGGGCTTTTTGCAATCTATGTGATAGCGGATGGCTGCGTCGGGTTTCGGAGAATCGTGCCACCAGCGACTCGGTGCTAGCAGTCAGGAACAAGATCGTGACTTCATGCCCTTCCAGTTTTAATTTTTCTATGGTATCAGGCAGGCCGGTGAGCAAATGGGCGCTACGTGAATCTATTGCCATGGCGGCATTTTGTATGCCTTCACTCAATAGTGTGGTGATCAGTTCGGGCAAGAGGCTAGGGGGCAAATTATCGACACAATAGTAGCCGGCATCCTCTACCACATTAAGTGCAACCGATTTTCCTGAGCCAGAAATACCTGAAATAAGCAAGATGCGCATAAGTGGGAGCGGTAAGGAGTGAGAGCTTACTATTCGTTGTCTTCATTCATAGCGCGCCTTTGGCGTTCCATGAACTCTTCTAAAGTGTTAATTCCACGCAGCTGCAGGATAGTATTGCGAACCGCGGCCTCGAGTAGAACCGCAATATTCCGACCGGCAGCAACCGGAATGACTACCTTCTTAATGGGTAAGCCCAATACGTCTTCTGTGACCGAATCGATAGGCAGGCGTTCGTAGTTTTCTTCTAAAGTACTACGTCTAATCAGGTGCACAATTAATTTCAAACGCATCTTACGACGCACCGCGGTTTCGCCGAAAATAGTTTTGATGTCGAGTAAACCCAGGCCACGTACTTCCAATAAATTTTGCAATAGATCGGGGCAGCGCCCTTCTATCATATTCGGTGCGATACGCGAAAACTCCACCGCGTCGTCAGCGACTAAACCGTGACTGCGTGAAATCAATTCCAGACCTAATTCACTTTTACCTAAACCAGACTCACCGGTAATCAATACGCCAACGCCCAGCACATCCATAAACACGCCATGCATGGTAATCCGCTGCGCCAGCTTTTTGGATAAATAGACCCGCAGATAATCGATTACCTGGGCCGCAGGTAAGGGCGTGGAAAACAGCGGGATACTATTGTCATCACAGGTGGTCAGGAAAGGCGCTGGCGATTCCAAGCCCTGTGCGACGATCAGCGCAGGCGGTGCGCCAGCGACTAGCTCTTTGATTAGATTGCCACGAGACAGTGGTGACAGCCTATGGTAATAAGCGAGTTCCTGATGACCTAAGACTTGGATACGACCAGGATGTATGAGGTTAAGATGTCCTACTTGATCTGCCGAGGAAGTTGCATCTCCGGTGATTTGTTTTTCTCCGCCAGAAAAACCAGCAAACCACCCTAATTGTAAAGCGTCACGATTGTCATCATAGATTTTCTGTACGGTCAATTCAGTGAGTATTGGCATAGTAGCTGCTTAATGATAGATCGTCGGGCGCATAGGATGTGCTGTCGCTAGGACTCAGGAAATCGCTTGTAAATCTGGTTTCCAAGTCGTAATTTTCTCGTAAATTACATGCGCATCAGTTTCTGTCGTCAATGATACTCGGAAAGCCTCACTTGAGAGCATTTCGGCAATTTCTGACAGAATTTCTAAGTGCTGTTGCGTCACATGGTCAGGCATCAATAAGAAAATCAAGAGATTCACCGCTTGCCCGTCCGGAGATTCGAAGGGAATCGGTTCTGCTAAGCGTACGAAGGCTGCTATCGGGGCTTTCAGCCCTTTAATTCTGCCGTGCGGTACTGCGACACCATGCCCTAAGCCGGTCGATCCCAGGCGTTCACGCGCAAACAGATTATCTGAAACGATGGAGCGAGCAATGCTGCAATTATTCTCAAATAAGAGACCAGCTTGCTCAAAAGCACGTTTTTTGCTGGAGACTTCAAGATCTAGCAGCACATTAGCGAGTGGGAGTATTTTTGCGATATTCGTCATGATGCAAAATCAGTGGTGATGCTCATTGGTCAAGCACGGACAGTCCGTGCGCGCCAAATTATAGACTTCTTTCTGAAACTACGCGTAAATCATGACTTAGGAGTGTGACTAATTAGTAAATTTTCAAAGTCGCTAGCGGATAACGGCTTGCTGAAAAGAAATCCTTGCATTTCTTGGCAGCCAGAGTCGGTCAAAAAGTCTAACTGTTCGGTTTTCTCTACGCCTTCGGCGGTGACGCTTAAGCCTAGCGCGCTCGCCATCGCGATAATCGCGCGGGTCAATACTACTGAGTCTTGCTTTTCTGGAATATCACGAATGAAGGATCGGTCTATCTTCAAGTTGTCGATAGGGAAGCGTTGCAGATACGACAGAGAAGAAAAGCCCGTACCAAAATCATCCAGAGAAATACTGACACCTAATTTTTTGATGGAGGTAAACACCGGTAGCAGCAGGTCTAACTCGCCCATCAGTAGGCCCTCAGTAATTTCTAACTGTAATCCTTGCCCTGGCAACTTAGTCTCATTTAATACTTGTTGAATGAAGTTAAATAAACCTGGATCTTGAAATTGCTTAGGAGAGATATTCACGCTAATCACGAAATCCGGAAAAAATTCATCTCTCCAATATTTCGCCCGCAAACAGGCTTGTTCCAAAACCCAGCGACCTATCGGCAGTATCAAGCCTATCTCTTCAGAAATAGGAATAAATTCATCAGGAGGAATAATGCCAACATCCGGCATCTGCCAGCGAATTAAGGCCTCGGCACCGACGATGGCCGAGGTTTTCAGGCAAACCTTGGGCTGATAGAAAACCAGAAATTCTTGCTCAGTCAGGGCGCGACGCAGGTTTTTTTCCAATGCGTAACGATGCTGAGCTCTTACATTCAGTTCCGTAGTGAAAAACTGATAGTTATTCCGGCCTGATTCTTTGGCCAGATACATGGCCGAATCGGCGCAACGTAACAAGGTTGAGGCATCTGCAGCATCATGCGGATAGACGCTGATGCCGATTGAGGTGCCGAGATGGTATTCATTGCCATCGATCAAGAAGGGTTCGCGCATACGTGCCAAAACGCGCTCCGCCAGATCTTTTAAGTGCAGTGCACTATCGAACTCTTCTGCCACGATGACAAACTCATCGCCGCCTAAACGCGCCAACATGTCTGAGCTACGGATGCAGGAACTGAGCCGGGTCGAAACATCACACAACAAGGTGTCACCAGCGGCATGTCCGGCGGTATCGTTAACGTTTTTAAACCGATCCAGATCTAAAAAAAGCAGGGCGATTTTTTTTTGTTGATGCTGCGCATTGGCCAGTGCCTGTGCCAATCTTTGGCTTAGTTGATGGCGGTTGGGGAGTCCAGTCAATGCGTCATGCGCCGCGATGTATTGCAACTGTCGCTGAGTTTCTCTGACTTCGGTGGTGTCGGTAAATGAAATTAATACTGCGCTGGTGAGTTTGCTATTGGGCTCGTTGATAGGTAGTACATTGACCAACAACCACACCACGGTATGGTCTTCTAATTCCAGCCCTATCGATAAATTAAAGATAGGGTGGCCAGTGCGAAAGACCACCGAGGCGGGGTCATTACGCATCTCAATTGTGGCGCCATCTTCGCTGATAATACGTTTAAAGTAACGATGCCTACGTCCTACAGCGTTGCAATCCTTGATTTTCAATATGCGTTGCGCGCTAGGGTTGCAGGTCAGAATTTGCCCCTTTGAAGCCAGCACCATAATGCCTTCGGTTAAGTTGGTGACGACCGCTCGATAGCGTTCTTCACTCTCTTCCAGGCTGCGCTCCATATTTTTTTTGTCTATCGCCAAAGCGACTAGGGCACTGACATCGATCATTAAGGCTTGCTCGTCCTTGCTCGGAGCGTGCCGATCATCATGATAGACATCGATGCTGCCGAGGATGACGTTAAAAGCAGTCTTAATCGGCAGCGACCAGCAGGAGCGCAGTCCATACCCTAAGGCTAGCTCAGCGTCATCTTTCCATAGCGGGCTACTGGCAATGTCATCGACGATACACAGCAGCGTGCTGGCAATTGCCGCGCCGCAGGAGCCTGAGTTTAGTCCTTTGTTGTGCTGCTTTAATGCATGGAAATATTCTTCGGGTAGTGAGGGCGCAGCACCCAAATTTAAGCTTTGTGTATCCGCATCAAATAAGAGGATGGCGCAGCGACTGCCATTGTCGAGCAGGCGCTCCATGCGATCGCATACGTCTTCAAGGATATGCGCCAGCGGCTTGTCCTGAGCAATCATCTCAAGAATTTCTCGTTCATGATGCAGGGCCTCATTGGCCCGCGCAAACACTTGCGGAGTAATGATTTTCGCTTCTGGTTTGAGTTTGGGAGTTGCTGAAAACGGATGCGCGCTTAGGTCGCGCACGGTCAGTTGAATCAGGTTGTGGGCATCGTCAATAAAACCCAGGCAGCGTACTTCCACCTCTATCACTTGTTGATCCAGCGTTCGGCATAGACAGTGTAGCGGACTACTGCCAGACTGATTTTTGACTAATCTTTTTTGAAAAATTTCTTGATCGGCTAAGGCAGGATCAAACAAAAATGCCACAGGCATCATGCCTAGAACTTGCTTACTATCCTCGGCCTTGAGTAAGCGCAAGGCTGCTAGATTGCTGTGAACGATCAGACCATCGAGTAAGAAAAAACTGGCATCTTGTTCGTGCTTAAGGCGCAGGCTTTGCCAAAAATCATCGGCATCGATGTGTTTCGCTCGGGTGGATATTGGGGCTAATTGACTCACAGCACAGTCTGCTCTTACTTAAAATAAAGTTGGCGTCTACTGTAGCGTAAGCGCAGCGCGCTCACAACTACAATTACAATTGATGACACTCGGCCAAATCGCGATTAATTCAGGTCCAGGCGCAAAAATAACAGCAGCACATCGCCGTTGCCCTTGTTCTGAGACAGGCGCGGTATATACGATGCCATTAATTTACTCCGGCGAGTACCGATAGAGGCGACCGGCAATACACCAGGAAAAGGAATGCCGGAGAAATAATCAGTACGGCTAATTAACAGCGCGGTGTAACCTATACCTGCTTCAAAATTACCCCCTATCGGTTGCATCCATTGATGTGCATAGCCGGCCATAAATTGTGGCTTGAAATGAGAATCTGAAATGGCCAGGCCAAATAGCGAGTCTTCATTATCTTTTTTATTTCTGACTGCCTTACTAAAACCCAGGCCCCAGGCGTTTTCATTGAGTTCTGCGATGCGTTCAGCGGTGTAGGTATTGCGACCATGTCTGGCGTAACCAGAGAGCATGATGGAGAGTTCGCCGTTTTCAAGAATGTTCGTGGTGCCTGCCTTGGCCTGCTCCCACCAACCCGGTTCGGGACTGGTTGTCGCTACGCTGGTGACGGCTGGCTGGCTGCTGTTGGATGCTTCCTGTGCAAAGCTGTTTATGCTTAGACCTGCGAGTAGGGCGGTGACGGCCAGGTAAGAGACGAATTTTTTCAAATTAAATAATGACATAAGTGAGGGCTAAATTGATGAAAGAAAATTTCGAGATGGACGCCGTTTATTGGCGCGCATTGCGGGCGTTTGAGGGTTTCTGTGCGCTACTGAAATTACTGCGCCATGGATTGATATCGAGCCCACCACGTCTGGTATAACGGGCGTACACCGAGAGTTTTTGTGGTGCGCATTGCTGCATAATGTCGGTAAAAATACGCTCTACACATTGCTCATGAAATTCATTGTGTTCGCGAAATCCTATCAGGTATTTGAGTAGACCTTCCTGATCGATAGGCGCACCGACATAGCGTATCTGCACGCTGCCCCAATCCGGTTGCCCGGTTACCAGGCAGTTTGATTTTAGCAGATGCGAGACTAGGGTTTCCTCTACCGGTGCGACCAGATTATCGCACTTGAGTAAAGATGGATTGGGGGCATAGCTATCGACTTCTATATCGAGTCGGTCGATTAAAATACCGTCTAACTCTTGCATAGACAGTTTGGAAAAGTCTTCTTGCATCAGCAGGCTTACTTGCACCCCAGCCCCGAAGCCGGCCGATAAATCGGTACGCAGTAAGTTCAATAGTGCGTCCGTGTCCGCTAACTTGGTCTGGTTAAAGGAATTCAAATACAGCTTAAAAGACTTGGATTCTATGATGTTGGCAGAATCGGCTGGCGCCATAATCGTGGCGATCGCCACTTGCGGCTTGCCGCGCAGATTTAGCCAGGAGACTTCATAGGCATTCCAAATATCCATGCCGAAAAAGGGCAAGTTGTTGCTGATGCCAATTTCCTGACGCTTGTCCGCCCTAGGGATAGGGAATAGTAGCGAGGCATCATACTGCGTGGTGTAGCTGGCAGTTTTCCCTAGCGTGGATTGTTCCGGCTGGTTGTGGTTATTCGTGTTCATAGGGCATTACTAAGGGGCTTAACCTAAAAAGAGTTGGTAGACTGGATTATTGCTTTCGTCCCAGTAGCGATAGCCTAGCGTGTTCAAAAATTCTTTGAAGGCTTTCATTTCTTTTTTCGGAACCTGCAAGCCGACCAAAGTTCTGCCGTAATCGGCGCCGTGGTTGCGGTAGTGGAATAGGCTGATATTCCAATTCGGTGCCATGCTGTTTAAGAAACGCATCAAGGCTCCCGGGCGTTCCGGGAACTCAAAGCGATATAGCAACTCATTTTCCGCCAAAGCACTCTTGCCGCCAACTAAATGGCGTATGTGTAGTTTGGCCAATTCATCGTCAGTTAAATCCAAAGTTGGAAAACCATTTTTGACGAAATTTTTCGCGATTTTTTCAGATTCACCACGATTTGTTACCTGGATACCTACAAAGATGTGCGCCGCTTTTTGATCGCTGATGCGGTAGTTAAATTCGGTGATGTTGCGCTCACCTATGGTTTCGCAGAAGCGTCTAAAGCTGCCGCGCGCTTCCGGTATCGTGACGGCAAATACCGCTTCTCTGGCCTCACCAATTTCTGCACGCTCGGCAACGAAACGCAAGCGGTCAAAGTTCATGTTAGCACCGCAGGCGATGGTCACCATGTTCTCGTTTTTCAACGGTTTTTTATTTGCTTTAGCGCGTTCTATGTAGGCCTTGCAGCCGGCAATCGCCAGCGCGCCGGCTGGTTCTAAAATACTGCGGGTATCTTGAAACACATCTTTGATCGCAGCGCATACGGCATCGGTATCGACCAGTATCACTTCATCGACATAGAGTTGCGCGAGACGGAAAGTCTCCTCGCCTACCAATTTAACTGCCGTGCCATCCGAGAACAAGCCCACATCGGTCAGAGCGACGCGTTTTCCGGCGGCTAAGCTGCGCGCCATGGCGTCGGAATCGACACTTTGTACTCCGATAATTTTGATGTCCGGTCGTACTGCCTTTACATAGGCGGAGACGCCTGCGATCAGGCCGCCACCGCCGATAGCGACAAAGATCGCGTGTATTGGCGCTGCGTGTTGACGCAAAATTTCCATGCCTACCGTGCCTTGACCGGCGATCACATCCGGATCGTCAAAAGGATGGACGAAGGTCAGCTTGTGCTTTTTCTCAAGAGTTAAAGCATGTTCATACGAATCGCTATACGAATCACCGTGCAGCACGATCTCAACAAACTCGCCACCATGCGTGCGTACCGCATCAATTTTTACCGCCGGTGTAGTGGTTGGCATCACAATCACGGCTTTGCATTTGACGCGCGCTGCGCTCAGTGCCACGCCTTGCGCATGATTGCCGGCCGAGGCGCAAATCACACCACGCTTGAGCTGTGCCGCGTTCAGGTGGGCAATCTTATTGTAGGCACCGCGTAGCTTGAAGCTAAACACGCTTTGCATGTCTTCGCGTTTGAAGTGAATCCTGTTTTCCATGCGTGCTGATAGGCTAGGAGCAAACTCCAGCGGAGTCTCTATGGCAACGTCGTAGACGCGCGCCGTAAGGATTTTTTTCAGGTAATCAGTTGTCATGAATAGGCCACATGTTGAAAGTTCGAAGCGATTAAATTTGTCTCATTATAATGTATGGTTTTATAAAGCCTGAGGATCACGATGGTCGTTGCTGCGGTTTACTGGTTATTGGGCGTGCTGGCGCTACCGCAAGTTGGCTTGAGCGCGGTCTTTCTGATCAGTTTTATTTCCGCCACTTTATTGCCTTTGGGTTCAGAACCTACCGTGTTTGCGGTCATCAGCGCCAATCCCTCTTTGTATTGGTCGGTGATCGCGGTGGCCACTTTGGGGAACTCACTCGGTGGCGTGGTTGACTATTGGATGGGCTATTATGCCAAGCAGACTTTTGCCGCCGAGCGCACCAGCCGGTGGTTTGCTTACCTGAGCCGATTTGGTGCCAAAACCATGTTGCTGGCGTGGCTGCCGGTGATTGGCGACCCCATGTGCACGCTGGCCGGTTGGCTTAAATTGCCGTTTTGGCCCAGCGTGATGTACATGACAATAGGGAAATTTTTGCGCTACATCAGCATGACCTGGTTCTTGCTTAGTCTGCCTACAGGCTTTTGGACGGCCTTGGGAGAGTGGTTTTTTTGAAAAACCGCTCTAATACCAATTTTAATACCAGTTTCCAGTGAAATTTCTCACCTAAACATATACTAGGGGAGGGTATATTTTTTAGCCCTTGCTGCGTATGCGCAATTGGCATTGTTTTTACATATACCCCCATAGTAGTGAAAAACAGCAGCCTGACCACTTGCCAAATATTCTTAGGTGAAAATCTAATTTCCCCCCATTAAATACTTTGTTAAGGCGTAGCGACTGTAGGGCTGTTCGCTCATGGTGCATCGCAATACGCTAGAATGGCTGAATTCTGTCTTTACGCTTTTTAAATTGTTTTTTTAAATTTTCTTACTCATATCGTCGGTCGAGTTACGGTTCGCCATCCTCAGCCTTCAGTCTAAAAGATCCCACTGATGAATGCTCCAGCACAAATCCAGGCCTTACTCTCTGATGCGCCTAACTCCGCCAACACGGCTAGCAGCAGCCGCGTGCGCGAAATTCCGTATAACTACACCTCATTCTCCGACCGTGAGATCGTGATCCGCTTGCTCGGTGACGATGCCTGGCAATTACTCGATCAGTTACGCGGCAAACGCCAGACCGGGCGTTCGGCGCGCATGTTGTACGAAGTCTTGGGTGATATCTGGGTGGTGCGGCGCAATCCCTATCTGCAAGACGATATGCTGGACAATCCCAAGCGTAGGCAAGAGCTGATCGATGCCCTCAATCACCGGCTGGCGGAAGTCGAGAAGCGCCGCCTCAGCACGGCGAGCGATGCCGATGCCGAGCGCAGCAATAGCGTAGAGATCCTGGTGCTGGCGGCGCGCAAAGCGGTGGCAGCTTTCTCGCAAGAGTTTCGCGATACTTATGATTTGCGCAAAAAAGCCAGTAAATTATTGGCCAAATACACCGCTAAAGACAATATCAAGTTTGATGGCTTAAGCCGCGTTTCTCACGTGACCGACGCCACCGATTGGCGTGTCGAATATCCTTTCGTGGTCTTGACACCGGACACCGAAGATGAAATGGCTGGCCTGGTCAAGAGTTGTATCACCTTAGGTTTGACGATAATCCCGCGCGGCGGCGGAACCGGTTACACCGGTGGCGCCATTCCTTTGACGCCGTTTTCGGCCGTCATCAATACCGAAAAGCTGGAACAGCTCGGCGCGGTCGAGATGACCATGCTGCCTGGCGTAGACCGCGAATATGCGACGATTTACTCCGGTGCCGGGGTCGTCACCAAGCGCGTCTCTGATGCCGCTGATAAAGCCGGTTTTGTGTTTGCGGTTGATCCGACCTCGGCTGAAGCTTCTTGCGTAGGCGGTAACGTCGCCATGAATGCTGGCGGTAAAAAGGCCGTGTTGTGGGGCACTGCGCTCGATAACCTGGCGTCCTGGAAAATGGTCGACCCGAATGGCGACTGGCTGGAAGTGACGCGTCTCGAGCACAATTTAGGCAAGATCCATGATGCGCCTATGGCCAAGTTCAAGCTTGAGTGGCGCCATCCTGGCGAGAGCAAAGTTTTCAAAACTGAGCAGCTCGATATCCCTGGCCGCAGCTTCCGCAAAGAAGGCTTGGGCAAAGACGTTACCGATAAATTTTTGTCCGGTTTGCCGGGCGTGCAAAAAGAAGGTTGCGATGGCCTGATCACCTCGGCGCGCTGGATCTTGCATAAGATGCCGAAGTTCACGCGCACTGTTTGTCTGGAATTTTTCGGCCAGGCACGTGATGCGATTCCTAGTATTGTCGAGATCAAAGATTACCTCGATGCAGAAACCAAAAAAGGCGGTGCGATTTTGGCTGGCCTCGAGCATCTGGACGAGCGTTATCTGCGTGCGGTCGGTTACACCACTAAATCCAAGCGTGGCGTCTTGCCCAAGATGGCTTTGTTCGGTGACATCGTCGGTGATGATGAAAACGCGGTAGCGCAAGCCGCATCAGAAGTGATACGCATCGCCAACACCCGCGTCGGTGAAGGCTTTGTGGCCGTCAGTCCGGAAGCGCGCAAAAAATTCTGGCTCGATCGCGCCAAAACCGCGGCGATCTCCAAGCATACCAATGCCTTCAAAATCAATGAAGACGTGGTGATCCCGCTCAATCGCATGGGCGAATACACCGATGGCATAGAACGCATCAATATTGAACTCTCGATACAAAACAAGCTGGCGCTGGTGGCCGAGCTGAAATCCTTCTTCGCCAAAGATCATCTACCACTAGGCAAGAGCGAAGATGTTGACGGTGATGATATTCCGGCAGCCGAACTGCTGGAGGATCGCGTCAATCAAGCCGATAGCCTGCTGCAAGCGGCCGAGGCGCGCTGGACTTATTTGCTGAATAATCTGGATAAGCCACTGAGCGATGCCAAGAGCGAAATGCTGGCGCTGGGCCTGGATAAGTTGGAATTTGTTTTCGATCAGCGACTCTTAAGTCAACCAGACGCCACCGTGTTTTCTATCGTTCAGGATCGCACCGTGCGCATCTCCTGGAAGGCCGAAATTCGCGCTGTCTTGCGTCAGATTTTCAATGGTGCAGCGTTCAAGCTCATTCTTGACGAGTGCACGGCCATGCACAAGGCGGTATTACGTAGCCGCGTGTTCGTCGCCCTGCACATGCATGCCGGTGACGGTAACGTGCATACGAATATCCCAGTCAATTCGGATAACTATGCGATGTTGCAAGTGGCGCATCACGCGGTGGCGCGCATCATGGTGCTGGCGCGCTCACTCGATGGTGTAATTTCTGGCGAACACGGTATCGGTATCACCAAGCTTGAATATCTGACTGAAGACGAGATCAAGGATTTCCGTGCGTATAAATTGCGTATCGATCCTGAAGGCCGTTTTAATAAAGGTAAGCTGCTTAATCTGCCGGAGTTTGCCGCCGATCTACGTAATGCCTACACGCCGTCGTTTGGCTTGATGGGGCACGAGTCGCTGATCATGCAACAAAGCGATATCGGCGCGATCGCCAATAGCGTCAAGGATTGTCTGCGTTGCGGTAAATGCAAACCAGTGTGCGCCACTCACGTGCCGCGCGCCAATTTGCTGTATTCACCACGCAATAAGATTCTCGCCACTTCCTTGTTGGTAGAGGCCTTCCTGTATGAAGAGCAAACCCGGCGCGGCATTTCGATTAAGCATTGGGATGAATTCTCGGATGTGGCGGATCACTGCACGGTCTGCCATAAGTGCGCTAATCCCTGCCCGGTCGATATTGATTTCGGCGATGTCTCCATGAATATGCGCAATCTCTTGCGCAAGATGGGACAAAAGAAATTTAATCCTGGCACTGCCGCTTCCATGTTCTTCTTGAACGCCACCGATCCAGCGACCATCAATGCCACGCGTACCGTCATGATAGGCTGGGGTTATCAGGCGCAGCGTTTCGGTCATGATCTGCTGAAAAAGTTTGTCAAAAAGCAGACCAAGACGCCACCGGCAACGGTAGGCAGGGCGCCGATCAAAGAACAGGTGATCCATTTCATCAATAAGAAAATGCCGGGTAATCTGCCGAAGAAAACCGCGCGTGCCTTACTCGATATTGAGGATGACAAGATCGTCCCGATTATCCGCGATCCGCAAACCACGACGGCCGATACCGAAGCGGTGTTTTACTTCCCCGGCTGCGGCTCCGAGCGCTTGTTCTCGCAAGTTGGTTTGGCAACGCAAGCGATGCTGTGGAATGTCGGCGTGCAAACGGTGTTGCCGCCGGGTTATTTGTGTTGCGGTTACCCGCAACGCGGTAATGGCCAGTTCGACAAAGCTGAGAAAATGATGACGGATAACCGCGTGTTATTCCATCGCATGGCCAATACGCTCAACTATCTCGACATCAAGACCGTGATCGTCTCTTGCGGCACTTGCTACGATCAGTTGGCGACCTATGAGTTCGATAAGATTTTCCCTGGCTGCCGCATCATCGACATCCATGAATACCTGATGGAAAAGAACGTCAAGCTGGCCGGGGTAGAAGGTACGCGTTATATGTACCATGAGCCTTGCCATAACCCTATGAAGTTGCAAGAGTCGGGTAAGACCATCAATGCCCTGATTAGCACGGTAGATAACGTCAAGATCGAAAAAAATGAACGTTGCTGCGGTGAGTCCGGCACGCTGGCAGTCAGCCGTCCTGATATCTCTACCCAAGTGCGTTTCCGCAAGGAAGAAGAGATGCAAAAAGGCGCGGATAAATTGCGCGACGATGGCTTCAAGGGCGATGTGAAGATCCTCACGTCTTGCCCGTCCTGCCTGCAAGGGCTGAGCCGTTACAACGACGATTCCGACACCACAGCCGACTATATCGTGGTGGAGATGGCGAAACATATACTGGGGCCAAACTGGATGCCGGAATACGTCGCCAAGGCAAATAACGGCGGTATCGAAAGGGTATTGGTGTGACGCTAGCCTGTGAATTATGCGCGGCCGCTGGCGGCGAACTGCTGCACGCCACTGAAAAGTGGCGGGTCGTGCTGGTGGATGATGCCAATTACCCGGGATTTTGCCGGGTCATCTGGAACGCGCATGTCAAGGAAATGACTGATTTATCCGAGCCTGAGCGTAACGAGCTGATGGCAGCGGTCTGGATCGTCGAGCAAGCGGTGCGTGACGTCATGCTGCCGCATAAGATTAATCTGGCCAGTTTTGGCAATATGGTGCCGCATATGCATTGGCATATCATCCCTCGCTATGCAGAGGATGCGCATTTCCCTCATCCGGTATGGGCCGTCGCCAAGCCCGTCTTGCCTGATGTTAGTGCTAGATTGGCCTTATTGCCTATGCTGCGCGAAGAATTGTTAAAGCGCCTAAAATAAGCGACATCGATTGCCACCGTGGCCAATGACTATCATTGGACAGCGCGGCCAACAGAATTAACAGGATAGCCATGAACGCGCCAAAAAAATTGATCCCCACCCCAGCGCCTACCGCGCTCAACGTCCGTACCCAGTCGCGCGTACTGGAAATAAATTTTGACGATGGTAAAGAGTTTTCCCTGCCGTTCGAATTATTGCGCGTGTATTCGCCTTCGGCTGAAGTGCGCGGGCATGGCATAGGCCAGGAAACGCTACAAACCGGTAAGCGCGAAATAGCTATGACAGGTTTGGAACCAGTTGGTAATTACGCGGTCAAACCCCTGTTCTCAGACGGCCATGAGTCTGGAATTTTCTCCTGGGATTACTTGTATTGGTTAGGTGATAACCAAGGCAGTCTGTGGCTAGATTACATGGAAAGACTGCATGCAGCCGGACATCCTGAAGATAGTGGCCGTGATTTTACGGCACAGATCAAGTCTGGCGGCTCTTGCGGAAGCAAGCATTAAGTAGTCCGCTGTTACCGCTAAGGCGCTTGGTCGGGCATCAGGCTTAGCCTATAATGCTGGCAATTCGACCCCGCAGATGCTACTTGCTGCGCACCACATAAGGGCTAAAACATGAGCAATACCACCCATTTCGGTTACGCTACCGTAGAAGAAGATCAAAAAGTCCACGAAGTGGCAAAGGTCTTCCATTCGGTCGCGGCTAAATACGATGTCATGAACGACTTGATGTCGGCTGGTTTGCATCGCGTCTGGAAAATTTTCACGATCGCGCAGGCGGGCGTGCGTCCGGGCTTTAAAGTGCTCGATATTGCTGGCGGTACCGGCGATCTGGCCAAAGAATTTGTCAAGCAAGCCGGCAAGAGTGGTGAAGTCTGGCATACCGATATCAATGAGTCCATGTTAAGAGTCGGGCGCGACAGGCTCTTGAATAAAGGTCTGATCACCCCCACTTTATTATGTGACGCAGAAAAATTACCGTTCCCGGATAATTACTTTGACCGTGTTAGCGTGGCTTTTGGTTTGCGCAATATGACGCACAAGGATCAGGCTTTGGCAGAAATGCGCCGGGTCTTGAAACCAGGCGGAAAATTACTGGTACTGGAATTTTCCAAGGTGCCGGAGATTATGCAAAAACCTTATGATCTTTACTCATTCAAGGTCTTGCCTTGGCTGGGACAAAAAATCGCCAATGACTCGGAAAGTTACCGTTATCTGGCAGAATCGATACGCATGCATCCAGATCAGGAAACTTTGAAGGGCATGATGCAAGAGGCAGGCTTGGAAAGAGTTGAATATTTTAATTTGACCGCAGGTGTCGCTGCGCTGCATGTAGGCGTTAAGTTTTAAGCAAATTTTTAGGAGTAACAAATGAAGAAATTTCTATTCGCAATGATGTTGATGGCGGGTGCCTTGAGCATGACGATCGCTGATGCCGAAGCCAAGCGCATGGGTGGTGGCGGCTCGGCTGGACGCCAATCAAGCAATGTCTCACGTCAGGCGGCTCCTGCTGCACCTAGTCAGGCTAAACCTGCTGCGGCTCCCAATGCGGCACCAGGTGCGACTCCACCGAAACCGGCTAGTCCTTGGAAGGGTATCGTCGGCGGTTTGATCGGCGGTGCCTTATTGGGCGCGATGTTCTCGCATTTAGGTTTGGGTGCTGGCTTGGCGAGTGCTTTGGGCTCTATCTTGCCGATGTTGCTGTTGGCTGGCGCTGCCTTCTTCCTGTATCGCATGTACCAAAATCGTAAAGGCGGCGGCGCTGCGCCTTCGGCTTTTTCTCAGCCGTCCTACGCTGGCGCCTCATCGACGGCCTTGCCTGAGATCGGTTCGCGTATAGAGCCACAGTCTTTCCAATCGAACTCATCGAGCTTCGGTTCTGCCGCTGCCGGCAGTGCTGCAGATCAGGGCACCTGGAGTATTCCTGCTGATTTCGATGTGCCAGGCTTCTTACGCAATGCCAAGACCTATTTTATTCGCTTGCAAGCAGCATGGGATAAGGCCGACATCAACGATATTCGTGAGTTCACGACCGCCGAGATGTTTGCTGAAATTAAATTGCAAATTCAAGAGCGCGGCGCTACTGCCAATGTGACTGACGTGGTCACGGTCGATGCGGAGTTGCTCGGTCTTGAGACCGTAGGCAATGAGTATCTGGCCAGCGTTAAGTTTAGCGGCATGATCAAAGAAGACGCCAATGCCCCAGCAGAAGCCTTTAAAGAAGTCTGGAATCTGACTAAGCCTTTGAATGGTCAAGGCGGTTGGACTTTGGCAGGCATACAACAACTGTAATTTTTACCCGCTTAGTTTGCCTAAGCAGCGCGTTAAGCCCAAGTTTAATTAAACTCAGGCTCGCTGGGCGGGATAAACTGTTAAACTTGAAACCGCTCATGATTTTCATGGGCGGTTTTTTTATTCCATTATGATTCCTCTCTCTCCACCCTTCGCTCTCTTCGTGAATCACTTGCTGGCGCAAGAATCCTGGGCCAGAAGTAAATTGCAAAAACACGCAGGCAAGGTCGCCTGCATCGATCTGCAACTGTTTTCCCTTAGCCTACAAATTAGTGGCGATGGTCTGCTGCAAGCGGCTGCTAGCGAGGCGCTTGCGGATGTCACGATACGCCTGCAAGCGGCCGATCTGCCCTTGATTGCGCAAAACCGTGAGCACGCTTTTTCTTACGTGAAAATCGAAGGCGATGCCGATTTTGCCAACAGCATCTCGCATCTGAGCCAAAACCTGCGCTGGGAAGCAGAAGAAGATCTGAGTAAATTATTCGGTGATGTGGCAGCGCTACGCATGGTGAACACCGCAAAATCTCTGTTCGAGACGGTCAAGCAAGCCCATCAAAACCTGCAAGAGAATCTGGCAGAATATTTTCTGGAAGAGCAGCCCATGCTGGTGCGCCCGGTGGCGGTGCAGGCATTTGGCGCAGAAGTAAATAAAATACGCGATGATACTGAGCGCCTCATGAAGCGTATCGCCAAATTAGAAAGGTCGTTGTAAATGGTGTTGAAATTTTTAAGGCTGCTAAAGATCGTTAGAGTCGCGGTACGCTATGGTATTGATGAAATCGCCATGTCTGGTTTGCCTGTGCCGCGTACCGCCCGCTTCATCGAAGCTTTGCTGTTTTGGCGCGACCTGTCGGCGCCGCGTGGCGAGCGCCTGCGTAAGGCTTTAGAAGATCTCGGTCCTATCTTCGTTAAGTTCGGTCAGGTCTTGTCGACCCGCCGTGATCTGATGCCACCCGATATCGCCGATGAGCTAGCCCGCTTGCAAGACCGCGTGCCGGCTTTCGATACCGATCTGGCGATCGCCCAGATCGTCAAATCCTTAGGCGCGCATCCCGATCAATTGTTTGCTAGTTTTGATCGCGTACCGGTGGCCTCGGCTTCAATCGCGCAAGTCCATTTTGCCACCCTCAAAGACGGGCGCGAAGCTGCGGTTAAGGTGCTGCGTCCGGGCATGAAGGGCGCGATCGATAACGACGTCGCCCTGATGCAGATCGCGGCTGGCTGGCTGGAGTTTTTATGGGCCGACGGTAAACGCCTGAAACCCAAAGAAGTGGTGGCCGAGTTCGATAAATATCTGCACGATGAGTTAGATCTGATGCGTGAGGCCGCCAATGGTAGCCAGTTGCGTCGCAATTTTGCCGATTCTGATTTGCTGCTGGTGCCAGAGATGTACTGGGATTATTGCTCGCCCTCGGTGATCGTGATGCAGCGCATGCACGGCATCCCGATTTCGCAGCTGGATAGATTACGTGAAGCCGGTGTCGATCTGCAAAAACTCTCACGCGATGGTGTCACCATCTTTTTTACGCAGATCTTCCGCGACGGTTTTTTCCATGCCGATATGCATCCGGGTAACATCCTGGTTTCTACCGAACCTGCCACTTTTGGGCGCTATATCGCACTCGATTTCGGTATCGTCGGCACCCTCAATGACTTCGATAAAGACTATCTATCACAAAACTTTTTGGCCTTTTTTCAGCGCGATTACAAGCGCGTGGCCGAGGCGCACATAGAATCAGGCTGGGCTCCGAAAGAGACCCGCGTCGATGAATTAGAAGCGGCCGTGCGCGCCTGCTGCGAACCTATTTTCGATAGACCGCTGAAAGATATTTCTTTCGGTCAGATCTTGCTCAGACTGTTTCAGACCTCGCGCCGCTTCAATGTAGAAGTGCAGCCGCAATTGGTCTTGCTGCAAAAAACTTTGTTGAATATTGAGGGCCTGGGGCGGCAACTTGACCCCGAACTCGATCTCTGGAAAACCGCCAAACCGTATCTGGAGCGCTGGATGAGCGAGCAAATCGGCTGGCGCGGCTTGTTTGAAAAACTCAAGGCCGAGGCACCGCGCTACAGCCATATCTTCCCGCAATTGCCGCGGCTAGCGCATCAAGCGCTGACGCGTGCTGCTGAGCCACCACAAAATAATGCGATGTTGGCGGCCTTGTTGCTTGAACAGCGTGCCACCAATCGCTTGTTGCGCACCATAATTTACTTCGGTGCAGGCCTGCTAGCCGGGCTAGTACTGGCGCAATTTTTCTTTCGCTTCGTCGAGTATTAAGGCACAGTCTATGCAGACATTTTCAGGCAAAGATCCTATGCAACCCGCCTTTTGGGACCAGCGCTTTGAGGCGCAGTTCATGCCCTGGGATAAGGGTGGCGTGCCGCAGGATTTGCAAGAATTTGTGCGCCTGGCAAAGCAGCCCATGGTGAGCCTGATACCCGGTTGCGGTATCGGCTACGAAGCGGCTTTTCTGGCGCAAGCTGGCTGGGATGTGACGGCCATCGATTTCTCACCGGCCGCTGTAGCCAGTGCCAAGGCCGCGATCGGCGCTTGGGCTAAGCACGTGATCGAGGCCGATTTTTTTCAATACCAGCCAGCGCAGAGCCTAGACTTGATCTACGAGCGCGCTTTCCTGTGCGCCCTGCCGCAAGCGATGCGGCCAGCAATCGCCAGCCGCTGGGCTGCATTATTACCGGCCGGTGGCATCCTTGCTGGTTTTTTCTTTCTCGATGATAGCGCCGAACGTAGTTTAAAAGGTCCACCGTTTAGCATCACTAGCGCCGATTTGCAGGCGCTGTTATCGCCGTATTTTGAATTGCAAGAACAGCGTGCCGTTAGCGATTCTATCCCCGTGTTTGTCGGCAAAGAAAGCTGGCAAGTATGGCGACGCCGCAGTGATTAACTTATTAGATTTCTAAATTTAAAAATGCATGCCGCCACAGCGCATATCCCATGCGGGTTTGCGGACAGGCAGGCTGGAAACCCGCATGGAATATGCGCGCTGGGCCAGGCAGCTTTTAAAACTGTTAGCCAGATCAGCGCCGCGACAATAATGAGGCTGCCATGATAAAAACCGATGCCCCGCGCTTCGTCCCCAAGGGCTTAATCCCTACCACCGAACAAGTGGCGATCCAGCTGGCCAAAAATAAGACGGTCATCATCAAGGCCAATGCCGGTGCCGCTAAAACCACCACACTGGCGCTACGCATAGGTGAGGCGATCGCGCGCAAGCTAGAACCCGAAAATATTCTGGCGCTGGTGTTTACGCCAGAAGCTAAAGAGGTCTTAAAAAAACGCCTGCTGGAAATCGGCATACCGGCCACCACCGCCGCCCGCCTGCACGTCGCCAGCTTTAATGATTTTGCCAGTGAGGTGTTAGAGAAAATAGAGCTGCGCAAAGTACCGTACCTGCCGCACAGTAAAGATCTGAAAGACTATGTGATCGCGGCGATGGAAAATCTCAGCGATAAGTGCAGTGAACAACGCAGTGATCAATACGGCGACCAGGTCGAATTTTTAGAGATCAGCACGCATAGTCTGGCGATCAGCCAATTCATCAACGCGCAATTGGCGATGAAGGCTAAGATGTCGCTGCTAGGCGATTTTGAATCGATGGAGCTGGAAGAAGTCAGCACCCTGCTCGGGGTACAACTGGCCGAATATCTGACAGCCATCGAGTATGAGCTAATCCGCCTTGGGAATGATGACCGGGTGCTGTTTCGCGGCCCGTTTGATGCCAGTTACGATCTGGCAAGGATACTTGATGCCGAGCCGTACACCAAAAATCTGCTACCGCGCTATCGCCTGATTTTATGCGATGAGTTGCACGATCTCAATGAGGCATCGTTCCGCATCTTGCTGCATTTGATCGATCCTAGTTATACCTATTTTGTCGGTGCCGGTGATAAGGATCAAGTCATCCATTCCAAGCTCGGCGCCAGTGACGAATACATCAATAGCCGCTTCAAAATGAGCTTTCCGGCCATGGTCAGCTACCCGCTTACCAACTGCTACCGGCATGGCCCGCATCTGGCCTACGCCATGGAGGCGTTTAAAAATAAGCCTATAGAATCACCGCTGGCGCTGCGCACCGAGATCAGTCAGCTCACTTACGATATGCAAGAAAATGGCGATAACAGTGCCTGTGCGGCACAGGTGATAAGCGCCATACAGCGCTGGCATAAGGCCAAACATGCTATTAGTGCTTGCGCGATTCTGGTACGCGAAAGGCATCAGTCTATCGCCATAGAAAACGCCCTGATGCAAGCCGATATTGCCTATCACACGTTGGAGATGAAGAGCTATTTGCAACGCGAAGAGATTTTGTTTTTGCGCGGAGTGATTGCAATCGCTTTGAAAAATTTCGGCAGCGTTAAATCGAAAAAAATCCGTGGCGAGATCTTTGATGCGCTCTTGATTTTTGCCGAAATCAGTCTGGCACCGGGCGAGAATATTGAAGACTTCCGCGCCAGCGCGATCGACACCGAACATACGCCAGAAGCGCTCAGCTGGTTCTTCGCTGGCCGTCTGAGTCAGGATGGCAGTAAGGAGCTCAGGCAACGTCTGCACACCCTGCTGGAGCAGTTGCAAGCTAGCGCAAAAACGCAGAGCGCCGAGCTGGTTTTGGGTGAACTCAATAGCGCGCTGGCGGGCTTACTCGACTATGTGCGTGCGGCCGTAGTGCATGGCCTAGAGTCGCAGGTGTTTGGCGAAGTCGAAGACAGGCTGCAAGAAATTACTGCCTACCTGCAGCGCAGTATTTTGGCCTCAGAAGCGGCGTTGCTATTGCGCGAATTACGCAATAGTCTGCTCAGTCTGCAAAACAGCCTGGATCGCAGCGTAGAGCAGGGCGTCAAGAATCGTATGGTGGCGGTGGTGGCGTATGTCGCCAGCCTGGATGCCGATACGCCAGCCGATGCGGTGTTGCGCGAGATCTGCCGGCTGATCGATATACAAGCGCTGGCCAAGCGCCTGTATGTGCACGCTTACGACGCCATGGTGGTGAGCAAATCGGTGCAAGGTTTTATCGCGGCAGCGGCGCAAACCAAAATGAATCTGCGCGATTTTTCAGTCTGGATAGGCGCCGCCGACGAGTTTATTTCGGCCCGTAAAACCAAGCAATCTGTGTTGCTAGAATGCGCTGCCAACGCCAAGGGCAAAGAGTTCGATCACGTGATCTTGCCTTATCTTGAGAAGAGCGAATTCCCTTTCGCCGGACAGACTTCTACCGAAGAAGAGAATCTGTTTTATGTCGCCGCCACCCGCGCCAAATTGTGCCTGACGCTAATCAGCCCGAAAGAAGAAGCGCAACGCAGCCCCTACATCGCGCGCATGAAAATCAGCGGCAGTAAAGCCCGCGCTGATGCCGCAGTCGACAAAAACGGCGAGCAACTAAGCGGCCCGAACAACAATACCCGCATAGAATTTAAAGCCAATGGCGATGATTGGGCGCTGGCAAAATCGCTAGGCGCGAATTGGGATTTCGCCCGCAAGGTGTTCTACCTAAAAGAAGACCAAGACCCCATGCCCTTCGTCAAGTGGCTACGCAGTCTGGATAGG
This sequence comes from Undibacterium parvum, assembly GCF_003955735.1. NCBI lineage: Bacteria > Pseudomonadati > Pseudomonadota > Betaproteobacteria > Burkholderiales > Oxalobacteraceae > Neoundibacterium > Neoundibacterium parvum. The sequence goes on from NZ_CP034464.1 coordinate 2,875,801, forward strand.
TTTTAGATTTATTCGGCGCAGCTGCTTGAGCCAATTTCGTAGGCGCAATCCAGATGCGGCTGCTGGCACGATATTGGGCTGGGAGGCGCATGGGATATGCGGGTGGGGTTTTGAATTGCTTGGTACTCTAACTAGCTTTTCAATGCCATAAAAACGTAAATCAAATATTTTCACCTTCGAAGTAATCTGAGTCGATTCGTTTAAGTTCAAACTTACTGATTGGTGATACTCCTACATTGTGTTCAACCATAAGCGAGGTCAACTGCTCACCTGTAATAAGAATAATTTTTGAGGAAATAAGGCCAACGTATTCTTCGGCCTCTCTTGAGAATGTCGATGTGGTGATGAATACGCCTTTGTTGGCACGCTGGCCTTGCAGTGCTCCCGCAAATTTTTGTATTTCAGGCCTGCCAACAGTTCCTTCCCAACGTTTTGCCTGAATATAGATTGCGTCAAGCCCCAGCTTGTCTTCTTTAATAATCCCGTCAATTCCGCCGTCACCGCTTTTACCGATGGCTCTTCCTGCATCTTGACGGGAACCCCCATAGCCCATGCCAACTAAAAGGTCGATAACCAGTCTCTCAAAAAAGGCAGGAGACGAAGCCTTAACTTGCTCAAGTAGCTCAGATTCGAGATTGTTACGTAGTCGCAGGTAAGCCTGAGAGAACAATTCCTCCGGCGTAGAGTCCGATGACTCAAAGACTGATTTTTGAGTTGTGGGTAGATTTTGAGTCGGAGAAAGAGTAATTGCTTTTTCTTCACCTCGTCGAAGTTTGAAAGCCAGATATTCTGGGTATTGTTCTAAAGTGGAATTATCTACGCGCATAGGATTTGTCGCTAAAAGAGTCTTGCCGCGTTGAGTAATGTGAAAAAAACCGCGTTTTCGAGACTCAATGAGAGAGGCTTGCTTTAGATAAGTTCTGGCCCATCCGACTCGGTTGTCAAACAAAGGTGCGGTCCCACTTGGAAGCATCGTGCTTCGCTCTTCGTCAGAAATGTTAAATTCTGTGGATAGTTGATCGACTGCCTCGCGGAAGCGATGCTCTTTTTCATCTCCCGCCAGGCGCAGCAATGGGAGCATTAGTGTTTGGTAGTCAGGAATTGCCACAGAGAGTCTTTTTAAATTTATATTGCTTGAGTGAGTGGATAGACTTCATTTTACTTCGTACCGATATTAAATTGAAATGAAAATTGTCATACAATAAAACGTATTTTTTACGTAATTCGATAAATTGCATAAGGTTTTATCGATTGCTCTGTATTCGATTTTCAAACAGCCCCTGCCATCACGCATATCCCATGCGCTTCTTCGAGCATGCTGGCCTGCGAGCCGCATGCAATATGCGCGCTGGCACGGTGGCTGTTTTACTTGTGTCGTTGTTGTGCGATTGCCGGCCGGTGGTAGACCGGCAGCTACTTCCTTTTCTTGCTTCGCCAAGAAATGGAAGCAAAAGAAGGCGACGCAAAGTCACTGCCCTTCGGGTGCCCAATTATGCAGGTCGTAAAATGGGAAATGAAGCAAACTCGCTACGCTCAGACAGCTTCACTTCTGATCCATTTTCCGCCCCGCACAATTGGCAGCGCCACATGCGAATTCGATTCAAAAGCAAAGTCAAAAGCCACGTCAAAAGCCAATTCAAAAACCAATTCAAAAGCCAATTCAAAAACAACATCGGATTGCCGTAACTCGGAGCAAACGTAGGGTGCGCCATGCGCACCGCTTATGTCTCGTCTTACAAATATTTGTGGTATCTGTCTATCCATTGGTGCGCACGGCGCACCCTACGTTAGCTCGGTAGGTGCGATTAGCAAGGCGTAATCGCACGCACCTCGCTATACCGTATTGATTTTTAAAGCCGACCCGGCCATCACGCATATCCCATGCGGCTCACAGCCCGGCATGCTTGAAGAAGCGCATGGAGTATGCGCCGTGGCTGGGCGGGGTGGCGGCAAATAGAATTCCATTTAGCCAGCATGCGTACGATTACGCTGCGCTAATCGTACCTACGTGGGCTGACGGAGACGCGCAAGTCGCACTACGGATGTGTTGACCTTCGCCTTCCGCATGTGGCGCTGCCGCTTGTGCTGGGCAGAAAATGGATTAGAAATGAAGCTGTCTGAGCGTAGCGAGTTTGCTTCGTTTCCCATTTTTTGACCTGCACAGGCGGGTACCCGCAGGGCAGCGACTTTGCGTCGCCTTCTTTTGCTTCCGTTTCTTGGCGAAGCAAGAAAAGGGAGTAGCCGCCGGTCTACCACCGGCCAGCAATCGCCCAACAACGAAAGAAGTAAAAACACGACCTGGTCACAGCAAACCAAAAGCACCAGAAAACCAAAAACACCAGAAAACCAAAAACACCAGCAAGCCACTGCGCATATTCCATGCGGCTGCTGGCGCGATATTGGTCTGGAAGGCGCATGGAATATGCGTGTAGCATTTTTAAAATTCACTGTTGAGTGCAATCTGCCGCATATCTTCAGTTGTTTTTTATGGAGTAGTTGAATTTTTGGCAGTTTATTCACAAAAGCCCTTACAATTCTGCGCTATTAGTCGCTGTTAGCTTGCCTTGCGAATTCCGCTGCGCCTGCCATTCTTGGTTCGCAATAGCTCTTTACGAAAGAAAACCATGATGCCATTTTCGACTTCCTTCGCTTCTCGTTACAGCTCGGCTGCGATGCTGGTTTTTGCTTTGCTCAGTGCTGTAGCGCCGCTTGCGTTTAGTGCTCAGCCTGCTGACAATCCTCAGAGCCCTGTCCTGCCAAAGAGCGCTGCCGATTGGCGGCATGCGGCGATTATTGATATCGATGAAGCGTATCAATTGAGTTTGGAAAACCATCCCGGCGTTTACGATACGGCTAATCCTGATTTCTTAAAGAATTTGCAGGCGGCTAAAGCGGCTGGCTTGGCTTTGGCGGTGAGGGTGGAGGATGCGGCTGGGTATGTGGCCGCGACTCAGGCTTTTAATGTGCGGATACACGATGGGCATGCCGGTATGTCGCATAACCTGGATGCCCAACAGTTGCCTGCAGAGCGCTGGCCTGGCTTTATTACCGTGTGGCGCGGCGATGCTCTGTATGTGTATGCTGCCGAGACAGGTGGGCCGTCTGTGGGGGCCGAAGTGTTGGCCTGCGATGCTAAGCCTATCAAGCAAATTATCAGTACCAATGTGTTCGGCTTTCAGGGCCGTAGTGATGAGGCTGGTCACTGGTGGGTGCGGGCACCGCGGGTATTTTTAGATAGAGGAAATCCTTTTCTGGTGTTGCCGAAACGCTGCCAATTTAGTTTGAATGGCAAGCGCTCGCAGGATAGTTTAGTCTGGAAAGCGTTGAGCCAACAAGCGAGTAAATGGAGGACGGAAAGCTATAACGGTGAGCAACTCGAGGTTGGTATGAGTGAGCCGCGCAAAAAATTATTTTGGCTGGCTATGCCCACTTTTGCGCCGGATGAAAAACAGCGCGAGGCGTATCGCCTGATGCTCAAAGGCCTGAGCGAGCATAGGCAGAAGTTTCTTGAGGCCGATGCGGTGGTGCTCGATCTGCGCCAGAATCAGGGCGGCTCGTCTGAGTGGAGTCAGTCATTTGCACAAGCTCTGTGGGGTAAGAGCAGGGTCGATAGGCGTGTGGCCGCATATGGTGCCAAGACTGAAGTCTGGTGGCGTGCGTCGCCAGGGAATACTGATTTTGTGACGGGTTTGGTCGAGGTACTGACGCAGCAAAAACAAATCGAAGGCGCGCAATGGGCGAAAATCCAAAGCGAGGGCATGCAGGCTGCGCTGGCGCGTGGGGATAAATTTTTTGTTGAGGTTGAGCCTGCGCTGCCTGGCGCTGCCGACGCTAAGCTTGATGTTAAGCTTGACGTGAAGGCCGATGTGTTTGGCGATCCGCCGGCTTTTAAGGTGCCGGTGTATGTGATCGTGCCCGGTCAATGCGCCAGCGCTTGTCTCGATGCGATCGACGTGTTTAGTCTGTTTTCTAACACCAGCTTGATCGGTGCGCCTAGCTCGGCCGACTCTACTTACATGGATGTGCGCACGCAATTACTGACTTCGGGATTGGCCGAGGTGATCATCCCCAATAAGGTCTACGTGAATCGCCCTAGAAAGAATGGCCAGGTGTATTTACCTGCGATCTATATCAAGGATCTAGAGTGGTCAAACGCCAATTTATTGAAGACGGTGGAAGCTGATTTAATACGACGCAAGCAGTGAGTTCTAGAGCCTTGCTGAGGGCGCCTTATCGCTGTGCAGCATGTACTAGTCTGGTAATTAATTTGCTAGCGTGTTATTTTTTGTTCTGAATTTTTTTATGCAGGCAGCCCCGTATGACCGCATTATTGTCCAAGCCTATGTCGTTTTATTTGTTGGGCGAGAACGCTGCCGTGATACAGGGCTGCGCGCCAGCTAGTCTAATCTGTCAGCGCCGCCTGTGGTCGCTGGCACAGCAATTGCGCGTGCTGGGAGGCTATCGTGAGGTAGTGCCTGGCATGAATAATCTGACGCTGGTGTTTGATCCTGAACTTACTAACGGGGCGGCGCAATTGGCGCTGCTGGCTGATTTATGGGATCGCAGCGAGGCGCAAGATTTCACTTCGCGCACCGTGCCTATACAAGTGAATTACGGCGGTGAATTCGGGCCTGATCTGGAACTGGTTGCCGCCCATGCCGGGCTCAGCCCCGAACAAGTAATCGCCGCACATACTGCGGCCGAATATCTGGTGTATTTCTTGGGCTTTCAACCTGGCTTCGCGTATCTGGGCGGCTTACCGCCAGCCTTGGCGACACCGCGCCGTGCTACGCCGCGCTTGTCGGTGCCAGCCGGATCTGTGGGCATAGGCGGCGCGCAGACTGGTATTTATCCGGCGGCCAGTCCCGGTGGTTGGCAGTTGATAGGGCGCAGCTCGCTGACGCTGTTTGATCCTGAACTGGCGCAGCCTAGTTTGTTGCAGCCCGGTGATTTGGTCAGGTTTGTCTCGCTATGAATCAGCGTCAAGCCAAATCCAAACCCAAGCGCAAGCCAGCCACTTTAGAGGTGCTACGCGCCGGGATACAAACCACGGTACAGGATCAGGGGCGTAGCGGCTATCGGCATTTAGGCGTGGCGCAGAGCGGTGCTCTGGATGCACCGGCGCTGCTGTTGGCGAATCGTCTGGTGAATAATCCTGGGCATTTTGCTGGTCTGGAAATGGTGGTCGGGCCTATCGCTTTGCGTTTTTCGGATGCCAGTTGCCTGGCAATTTGCGGGGCAGATTTTGATGCCGATCTGGATGGCGTGGCGCTGCGCAGCGGCTGGCGTGTGTATGCACAGCCAGGTCAAGTGCTCACTTGGCGCGGTGCCAGACAGGGCATGCGCGCTTATCTGGCGGTAGCGGGAGGGATTGCGGTGCCGGAAGTCTTGGGTTCGCGCAGCACCGATATCGCGGCGCAGTTCGGTGGCTTTATGGGACGCGCTTTGCAGCATGGCGATCAGTTGCCGATCGATGTTGTGGCCGCTGCTGCGCGCTGCGAGAGAAGCGTTGGTTGCCTGCAAAGACTGTGGACGCCAGAGTTAAGGGTTTTGCCGGGGCCGGAATATGCAGAGTTTGGCGCGCAGGCGCAGCAGGCATTCTGGCAGCAAGCCTGGGGTGTCAGCCACCAGAGTAATCGCATGGGGTATAGACTGGAGGGCACGCCACTCATGCGGGCAGCGTCTGGTGATTTGTTGTCGCATGCGGTAATGCCGGGCGTAATACAAGTTCCGCCGAATGGCTTGCCTATCGTCTTGCTAGCCGACGCCCAGGCCACTGGCGGTTATCCGCGTATAGGCGTGGTGATTGCCGCCGATTTGTGGAAGTTGGCGCAGGCGCGGCCGGGTACGCGTTTTTGCTTTATCCAGAGTGATCTGGCGCAAGCGCAGGCTGCGCAAAAAAAATGGCAGCAAGAACAATATCGTTTGGAATGGAGTTTATATGGGCGCTGACTTTGTCGCAGGTTTGCCAGGTGCGCCGCCGCATCCTGATGCTATCGATCTGAATGCTGATTTAGGCGAGGGGATGGACTGCGATGCTGCTATCTTGGCCTGCGTCAGCTCTGCCAATATCGCTTGCGGTGGCCATGCCGGTGATGCCGAAAGTATGCGCACAGCGGTGTGGCTGGCGCTGCAGCATGGCGTGGCGATAGGGGCGCATCCTAGCTTTGTAGACAGAGAAAATTTCGGCCGCAGCGAGATGCATTTGCCGCTGGATCAGGTGGTCGACATGATCAGTGTACAGATCGAGGCGCTGCGCCTTATTGTGCGGGAAGAAGGCGCGGTCTTGACGCATGTGAAGCCGCATGGTGCGCTGTACAACCAGGCCGCCCGCGACCCAGAATTGGCGCAAGCCATCGTGCAAGCGGTGGCGGCGCTTGATCCTGGTCTGCGCATCTTTGGCTTGTCTGGCGGCGCGCTGATCGCTGCGGCACAGCAGGCCGGTTTGGCGGTGGCTGCTGAGGTGTTTGCCGATAGACGTTATCAACGAGATGGCAGTCTGGCCTCGCGCAATTTACCAGGCGCGACGATAGAGGAGCAGCCACTGGCGCTGGCGCAAGCCATGCGTCTGGTCAGACAAGGTAGGGTGCTGGCGCTAGATGGTCACGACTTGAGTCTGCACGTCGATACAGTCTGCCTGCATGGCGATGGCAGCCATGCGATGATCCTGGCGCAATTGCTAAAGCTCACTTTGCAGCAGCAAGGAATAGCAGTGCGCGCCTTAGGACGCGCTGCATAAATCTGAAAAAACATGCTCGCGCCTGGTCGCGAGCAACAAAGTTCTACTTATTTCTAATTGAGGAGTTTTGCATGGATCTTGCTCTGTGGCTGCCCTTGCTTGGTATCCCTATCGTGGTGCTGGGATTTGCCTTGCGATTTAATCCCCTGATGGTGGTGACGGTGGCGGGTGTGGCGACTGGTTTAGCGGTCGGCATGGATGGTCTAAGTCTACTGGAAACCTTCGGTGAAAAATTTATGAGTAGCCGTCAGTTGGCCAGCGCTTTATTGATCTTGCCGGTGATAGGTTTGCTGGAGCGCTATGGTTTAAAGCAGCGCGCCCAGAGTTGGGTGGCCAGCATACGCAGTGCCACCACCGGGCGTATCCTGATGCTGTATTTTGTCGTGAGAGAGGTCAGCGCGGCGCTGGGTTTGCTTAGCCTCGGTGGGCAAGCACAAACCGTGCGCCCCTTGTTGGCACCGATGGCGATTGCGGCCGCCAGTAATCAATATGGCGAATTGCCGCAATCTATCCGTGATCGTATCGCCGCGCACGCCGCCGCTTGCGATAACGTTGCCTTGTTTTTTGGCGAGGATATTTTTATTGCTTTCGGCGCGGTCTTGTTGATGACTGCTTTTCTGAAAGAAAATGGGATTAATGGGGTAGAACCACTGATGATAGGTTTGTGGGCGATTCCCACCGCCTTGTGCGCGCTAGTGATCCATTTATTTCGCTTGTCGCGACTGGATGCGCGTATCGCCAGAGAGGTGCAAGACTGGCAGTTGGCGCAAAGCGCGCTGGCCACTTCAGCCAAAGCGCAGGTGGCAGTATGAGCAGCGTAGACAGCATTATCAGTATCAATCTGGTGTTCTATCTGATCGGCGCGATCGCCATGCTAGTGGCTGGCTTGAGCTGGCGCGATGCCAGCAATCCTAAGCGCTATAGCACTGCCTTATTCTGGTTTTTATTTGGCTTTAGTTTTCTGTTTGGCGACTTGATGCTGAGCCTCTTGGGCAAGCAAGTCACTTACCGTATTGTCGGCGTGATGGTCTTGCTGATTGCCGCGCTGGCCGGTGCCAAACTCTTAGGCGTCGGTGTGCCGCCGCCTGAGGATGAGGCGGAGCGTCAGCGCTCTGCGCAGCGTTTGGGCAATCGTCTGTTTTTGCCGGCGCTGGCGATACCTGTGATCACCGTGTTGTTGACGCTGTTTGCCAAAGAGCTCAAGTTTGGTAGCTGGTTTTTACTGGATCAAAAAAATCTGACTTTGGCCGCGCTGACTATCGCTTGCCTGGGCGCACTGCTACTGGGCAGTAAGCTCACCGGTGGTTCGCCCTTACTGGCGGTGCGCGAATCGCGTCGTCTGGTCGATGCCATAGGCTGGGCGCTACTGCTACCGCAGATGTTGGCGATGCTGGGCGGGGTGTTTGTGGCAGCGCAGACCGGGCGCTCGATACAGACTATCGTCAATCTGTTTATTGATCCAGATAATCGCCTGGCGCTGGTCGCGATTTACTGCGTGGGCATGGCCTTGTTTACCATGATCATGGGGAATGCCTTCGCGGCGTTTCCGGTGATGACAGCCGGTATCGCTTTGCCCTTTTTAATTGTTCAGCAGCACGCTAATCCTGCACCGCTAGTGGCGATAGGCATGTTCTGCGGTTATTGCGGCACCTTAATGACACCCATGGCGGCCAATTTTAATATCGTTCCAGCCGCCTTGCTGGAGCTGAAAGACAAATATCAGGTCATCAAGATACAAATCCCGACCGCCCTGGCGGTGTTAGGCTGCAATATATTATTGATGTATTTTTTGGTTTTTCCTTAAAGGTAGGGGCGCATGAAGACTATTTTACTCACCGGTTTTGAGCCTTTCGGCGGCGAACATAGTAATCCCTCGTGGGAAGCGGTGCGGCGTTTGGAGGGCAAACATTTACATGACGGTAGCCGCATCGTGACGGCGCTGTTACCCTGCGCTTTTGGTGCTGCGCTCGATAGCTTGTCCGCCAAAATCCGGCTAGTCGCGCCTGAGGTGGTGGTGTGTGTTGGTCAGGCCGGTGGTCGCGCTGATCTGACGATAGAACGGGTCGCCATCAATGTCGATGACGCGCCCATCGCGGATAATCTGGGCTACCAGCCTATCGATGCCCCTATCGTGGCCGCTGGTCCGGTCGGCTATTTTTCTAGCCTGCCGATCAAAGCCATCGTCCAGGCTTTACATGCCAAAGGGATACCGGCTTCGGTCTCGCAAACGGCCGGCACCTACGTCTGCAATCATGTATTTTATGGTCTGATGCATATGGCCAGTAGTCGCCACGCGATACAGCAGGCAGGCTTCGTCCACATTCCATTTTTGCCGGAGCAAGCGGCAGCGCATCCGGGTGCACCGAGTATGTCGCTTAGCATGATGATGGAGGCTTTAATGATTTTGCTGGAAACCAGCATCAGCGTAAAACACGACAGCCAGATCAGTGGCGGTACTACGCATTAACAAATACCCCTCTCTAGTATATTTTTAATGCGCAATGTTTATGCGGACAAACCGCTTGATTTTGTTGAAAATAGGGGGAGTATCTGAATTTTTGGGATGCTTTGACGATCTAAGGGCGTCTTACTGTTGCGTACTACAGGTTTTTTTAAATTAGCGCGATTGCGCCGTAAATCTGCGCTATTCTTAAACTTATACATCGCATTCCAGATTTTTAATCGGGAGCACACATGCCGGCAGTCGGTCTAGCCCAGGGAAGTGCCGAGGAGGCGGCCAGCTTGGCGCAGCTGGAGACTTGTCGCGAGCTGTGCTTGGATGAGAATTTCAGCGCATTGGCCTTGCAGTTGCAAAGTTTGCGGAAAAGCCCTTTGACTCCCTTACACGCATTTTTGGCCGACTTGCTGACGCTGTACCCGGGCGTGCTGCGCGAAAAACTCTCCAATACCCTGTTGTTACAACGCGCCACTGCCCAACTAGAAAACCCCATCGCAGTGGAGTCAGCGCTGGCGCAAGCCTGGGTCTGGGAACTGATGCAGTCTTTGCAAATTGCTGTCAATCTGTATCACCCCGCGTTGCACAGCACTGCCATGGCGGCTGAGGCCTATGCGCGTTGCGGTCGGGATAAGGATGTTGCCAGTATGCGCGCCAGCCGTTGCCGCATCATGATGCTGTGCGAGATGTATCCGGCCGTGGTGCAACTGAGCGATACGATTTTGGCGGATAGAGCGCACTTAAGCGCGGCCCGGCTCTGCCAGGTCATGAGCAATGGCGCGTCGTCGCGTTATTTTTTGGCACTGGAAGCCGGGGTGCCTTTGGGGGCACAAGCCTGGGAAGCAGCGCTGCTCTTGCATCAGGAATGTCTGCAATTGGCGCAGCGCGCCGGGCTGACTAAATTGCTGTTTTATAGCAATGCGAATATCGCCATCCTGAGTGCCTTACTGGGGCGACATGAAAGCGTGCAGCGTCATCTGCAGGCATTGGAGCAAATTCCTTTTGTGAATAGTCATACGCCCTGGCCGTATTGGGCACGCTTGTGTGAGGCGCTGTTGTTGTGCCAAAGTGCGCAATCCGAGCGGGGCTGGATCGCCTTGCTGCGCCTGGCGCAGGACTTGGCCGAAATGAATACAGAGTTACACGCCGATCATTTGCCGGTACAAGAAGCGGTATTGAGTATGATCGTCCTGATCGGGCGGCAAGCGGGCCGATTTGAAGCGGCCTTGCTCGCTAGTGAGTTGCACTTGAGCCTGCAGCAAAGGCAGAGACGGGTGCTTTCCAAGCAATTGGGGGAGAGCGTCGATGACGTGCTGGCTCTACCACAGTTGCAAAGCCAAAATAGAGAGCTCACTGCGCACGGTGAGCAACTGGAAAATTCTTTGCAACAGCGCAATAGCGAGTTGCGTAATGCACTTGATAATTTGCAAGCCGAGGCGAAAGTGAGGCTGGCGGCGGAAGTCGCGCTACAACAAGCACATGATGAGCTGGAACATAAGGTCAAAGTGCGCACTGCTGAATTAGAGCAAGCCATGAGCTTAGTCATGCGTCAGGAAAAGCAATTGGCGCTGGGACGTATGGTGGTTGGCATCGCGCATGAGATGAATACCCCGTTAGGCAATGCCCGCATGGCCGCCAGCACTATCTATGAGCAATGTCAGCAATTGATCGCCGATTTGCAGGCTGCCAATTTGCGCCGCAGCGAATTGCTGACATCGCTGGAGAGCCTGGCGCAATGTGGCAGTATTGTGGATCGCTCACTGGTGCGCGCCTCCGATCTGGTGCAGCGCTTTAAGGCCTTGGCAATCGGCCAGCATACCGAGACCAGTGTGGAATTTGATGTGGTGGCATTGATAAATCAGTTGGTCGCGAGTTGGCAGACCCGACTCGCAATTGAGCGTGTGCATTTGGAGCTACAGATGCCTGAGCATTTGTGCGTGATTGCTTACCCGAATGCCTTGTTTCAGGTCTTGGATCAATTATTTGAAAATAGTCTGGCGCATGCTTTTCTTAATGCCGAACACGGACGGATTAGTCTAGACATCCAAGTACAGGAAGAGCAATTGACGATACAGTTGCGCGACAATGGCTGCGGCATCAGCGACGCTAATTTACCGCATGTCTTCGAGCCGTTTTTCACTACCCAAATGGGGCAGAGCGGTGCCGGTCTGGGCCTGAGTATCGTCTCTAGCCTGGTCTGCGATTTGATGGGCGGGCGCGTGCAGATAGAAAGTAAGCCTGCTCTGGGCACCTTGATACGCCTGAACTTCCCGGTTCAACATTTGACGCGCCTGACTTAATTTCCTCGCGCGTGATAGGCGCGGGTGATTGCCCGTCGCTGATGCCAGTCTATATCCTCAAGATATTTCGCTATAATGCCCGCAATAAATTGTCCGGCGATTTTTTTTCGCTTTTTTTTCGCATTTTTTGAATATTGTTGGCGCTCGCATGAATACCTTACTCTGGTTTGTCGTCTTATATTGGGCAATTTCGGTAGGCATAGGCCTATACGCCGCCCGCTATGTAAAAAACTCTAAAGACTTTGCCTTGGCTGGGCGCTCTTTGCCGATGTCGGTGGTGACCGCTACCGTGTTTGCCACCTGGTTTGGCTCGGAAGCGGTGCTGGGGATTTCTTCCACCTTCGTCAAGGAAGGCTTGCGCGGTGTAGTGGCTGACCCTTTCGGCTCGTCCCTGTGTCTGATCTTGGTCGGCATTTTTTTTGCGCGCCCGCTGTACCGCATGAATCTGCTAACCATAGGCGATTACTATAAAAATAAATTTGGACGCAAGGTCGAAGTGCTGGTCAGCCTGTGTATCGTGATTTCTTACCTAGGCTGGGTGGCAGCGCAGATCAAGGCGCTAGGCCTGGTGTTCAATGTGGTCTCCGGTGGTTATCTGTCTATGGAGATTGGCATGCTGATCGGTGCTGCCAGCGTCTTGATCTATACCCTGATGGGCGGCATGTGGTCGGTGGCGATTACCGATTTTTTACAGATGATCATCATCGTGCTCGGTATGTTTTACATAGGTTGGGAAGTGTCCGATATGGTAGGGGGCGCTGCGGCGGTGATTACGCATGCCTCAGAGGCCGGCAAACTGGCTTTCTGGCCGGCACCGACCGCGCGCGAGTCGCTCTGGTTCTTCGCTGCCTGGATCACCATGATGCTAGGCTCGATCCCGCAGCAAGATGTGTTTCAGCGGGTGGCCGCGTCTAAAAACGAAAATATCGCACGCAATGCCTCTATCTTGGGCGGGGTCATGTATTTTTGCTTTGCCTTCATTCCCATGTTTCTGGCGTATTCTGCCACCCTGATTGATCCTGCCATGGTGGCAAATTTGATCGATAAGGATCCGCAAATGATCTTGCCTACCCTGATCATGACCAAGGTGCCGATGTTGGCGCAGGTGATGTTTTTCGGTGCCTTGCTGTCGGCGATCAAGAGCTGCGCCAGCGCGACTTTACTGGCGCCGTCGATTACTTTTTCTGAAAATATACTCAGACCTATGTTGCCGGCGCATAGCGATCGCCAATTTTTAATGCTGATGCGGGTGGTGGTGCTGCTGTTTACGGCTGTCGTGACGCTGTTTGCAATGAACACCGAGGCCAGCATTTATAAAATGGTAGAAAATGCCTATAAAGTAACTTTGGTGGCCGCTTTCGTGCCGCTGGCGTTTGGCCTGTATTGGAAACGTGCGAACAGCCAGGGCGCCTTGCTGTCGATATTCTTGGGCTTATCTTCCTGGATATTATTAGAATATCAAGCCCCAGAGGGCTTATGGCCACCGCAACTGGTCGGTGTCTTGATGAGTTTGACGGGCATGTTGCTGGGTTCCTGGCTGCCTCAAATAGGTAAAAAACAGCTAGTCACCGCGCATTCAAGCTTAAATTAGCCTAGACGGGGAGCTGTGCTGGCGCGGACGGCTGTGAAAAGCACTAAAAAAGCTTTATAATTCAGGGTTTTACAAGATTTTTTTCGGATTGATAAAATGCCTATTTATGCTTACCGCTGCGAAGAATGTGGATTTGCCAAGGACGTGTTGCAAAAAATGTCTGACGAGCCTTTGAGCGTTTGTCTGTCCTGTGGCAAGCCTAGCTTTAAAAAACAAGTGACCGCAGCTGGTTTCCAATTGAAGGGATCTGGTTGGTATGTGACCGATTTTCGGGATGCTAAGGGCGCTGCGCCTGCAGCAACCGGTGGTGCGGTGGCGGCGACTGCTGAGTCCTCGTCGAGCAGCGATGCTGTTGCCAGTTCATCCGCTGCAAGTTCAGCGACTACAGCAGCGCCGGCGGCCAGCACAGCGCCCGCAGCGAGCGCTCCGGCAACGACGGGTAGTGAGAATAAAGCGGCTTGATGTGTGAGCCAACTCCAAATCAGGGCAAATAAGAAATCATGCGTAAATATTTTATTACAGGCTTACTGATTTTAGTGCCGTTGGCCATTACCCTGTGGGTACTGCATTCGGTCATTAGCACCATGGATCAATCCTTGTTGCTATTGCCTGCGCAATGGCGGCCTGAGCAATTGTTTGGATTTAAAGTTTTGGGCATAGGCACCATCCTGACCTTGCTGATCGTGTTTGTGACCGGCTTATTGGCGCAAAATTTCATCGGTAATTATGTGGTGGAGGCATGGGAAGCACTGCTTAAACGCATCCCTATCGTCAACTCGATTTACTCTAGCGTCAAGCAGGTTTCTGATACCTTGTTTTCATCGAGTGGCAATGCCTTTAGCAAGGCCTTGCTGGTGCAGTATCCGCGTGAAGGTAGTTGGACCATTGCCTTCCTGACCGGGGTGCCGGGTGGCGCGGTGGCTAAGCATTTGAAGGGCGAGTACATCAGTATCTATGTGCCGACTACACCGAATCCGACTTCAGGTTTTTTTCTGATGGTACCTAAGGCGGACACCATAGAACTTGATATGTCGGTCGATGCTGCCTTGAAATATGTGGTGTCTATGGGCGTGGTGGCACCAGACACTTTGCCGCAAGTAAAAACTAAGTAAGACAGAATAAGTAAGACAGAATAAGTAAGACAGAATCACGTAACATCAAATTCCATATTTAAATAAAGACAGGTAGAAACTATGTCCATGCGTACCAATTACTGTGGCCTCACCAATGAGGAATTACTCGGTCAAACCGTTAGCCTGTGCGGCTGGGTACATCGTCGCCGCGACCATGGCGGTGTGATTTTTATCGACTTGCGCGACCGCGAAGGTCTGGTTCAGATCGTCTGCAATCCAGATGCAGTGGAAGTGTTCAAGGCGGCCGAATCGGTGCGTAATGAATTCTGTCTGCGTGTCACCGGTGTAGTACGCCCGCGCCCAGATGGCACAGTGAATAACAATCTGAAATCCGGCAAAATTGAAGTGGTCTGCGATATGCTGGAAGTGTTGAACGCTTCGGTCACTCCACCGTTCCAGTTGGATGACGACAATCTGTCTGAAACCACACGTCTGACGCATCGCGTACTCGATTTGCGCCGTCCGCAAATGCAAAACAATTTGCGTCTGCGTTACAAGGTCACAATGGAAGTGCGTAAGTTCTTGGACGCTAACGGTTTCATCGATATCGAAACCCCTATGCTGACCAAGTCGACGCCAGAAGGCGCGCGCGATTACCTGGTGCCTTCGCGTGTCAACGCTGGTGAATTTTTCGCGCTGCCACAATCGCCGCAATTGTTCAAGCAACTGCTGATGGTGGCTAACTTTGATCGTTACTATCAGATCACCAAATGTTTCCGCGATGAAGATCTGCGCGCTGACCGTCAGCCAGAATTTACCCAGATCGATTGCGAAACTTCTTTCATGTCCGAGCAAGAAATCCGCGACATGTTTGAAAACATGATGCGCCTGATTTTCAAGAATACGCTAGACATCGATTTGCCAAATCCTTTCCCTGTCATGGATTACTTCGAAGCCATGGGGCTGTATGGTTCGGATAAGCCAGACATGCGCGTCAAGCTGCAATTTACTGACCTCACCGAGGTGATGAAAGACGTTGATTTCAAAGTCTTTAGCGGTGCCGCGAATATGCCAAATGGCCGCGTGGTTGGTATGCGTGTACCAGGTGGCGCCAACATGCCACGTTCTGAGATCGATGCTTACACCCAGTTCGTGGCGATCTACGGTGCTAAGGGTTTGGCTTATATCAAGGTCAATGAAGTTGCCAAAGGTCGTGATGGTTTGCAATCGCCTATCGTCAAGAACCTGCACGATGCAGCACTGACACAAATCCTGGCATTGACCGGCGCGCAAGACGGCGATCTGATTTTCTTCGGCGCGGATAAGGCCAAGATCGTTAATGACGCTATCGGTGCTTTGCGGGTTAAAGTCGGTCACAGCGAATTCGGTAAGAACAACGGCTTGTTCGAGAATGTCTGGAAGCCACTCTGGGTAATCGACTTCCCTATGTTTGAATACGATGAAGCCAATGACCGCTGGTCGGCTACGCACCATCCTTTCACTGCGCCAAAAGACGGTCATGAAGATTTGATGGAAAGCGATCCGGGCAATTGCATCTCGAAAGCCTACGACATGGTCTTGAATGGTTGGGAGCTCGGTGGTGGTTCTGTGCGTATCCACCGTGCCGATGTACAGAGCAAGGTATTCCGCGCCCTGAAGATCGATGCCGAAGAAGCGCAATTGAAGTTTGGTTTCTTGCTGGACGCATTGCAATACGGCGCGCCTCCGCATGGTGGTCTGGCCTTCGGTTTGGATCGCATCGTTACCATGATGACCGGTGCCGAGTCTATCCGTGACGTGATCGCTTTCCCGAAAACCCAGCGCGCCCAGTGTCTGCTGACACAAGCGCCGTCGGCGGTGGACGAGAAGCAATTGCGTGAATTGCATATCCGTTTGCGTGCTGTAGAGCCTGTGATTAAAGGCTAAGCGCATACGCTAAAAACGAAAAAGGCACAGTTTTCTGTGCCTTTTTTTTAACTTGATTTTCTGTAATTTTGACTCCACACTATCCATGCGCTTCTTCAGGGCTTTTCGGCCTGCGATGCCCGTGTTTATTGCGCCTACCGTTTTTTGTAAGAGCCAAACTGGGCATAAGAATTGAAGCAAAAATTGTAGCAAAAAGCTGCATAGTGTGTTGATCGGATAAAGCGAAGTGCTAACAAGTATGAATTTTAAAATCCCCGTCTCTGTGCTGGTCGTCATCTATACTGAAAACTTAGAGGTGTTGTTGATAGAACGTGCCGATAAGCCCGGGTTCTGGCAATCGGTGACTGGCTCGCAGGACAGTTTGGATGAAGTGATGCGCGATACCGCTCAGCGTGAAGTGGCCGAAGAGACGGGTATTGATACGGCTTTATTCGCGCTAGCCGATTGGAAAATTTCTAATGTGTATGAAATTTATCCGGTCTGGCGGCATCGTTATGCGCCTGGCGTGACGCGCAATACCGAACATGTATTTGGGCTCTGTGTGCCACGCGATGTCGCCATTACTTTGGCGCCGCGTGAGCATTTACAGTATCAGTGGTTGCCGCATAGAGAGGCGGCTGATCTGTGTTTTTCCGCCTCCAACGCCGAAGCGATTTTGCAATTGCCGCATTACCGTCACGGCGCTTAAAAAAACATAGGCAGCAAACGGAGAGTGAGAATGAAGCTAAAGATTGCCACTTACAATATTCATAAAGGCGTCAGCGCTTTCGGTCGAAAAGCGCGCATCCATGGCCTAAAAGAAGCGATCAGTCTACTCGATGCCGATCTGGTGTTTTTGCAAGAAGTGCAGGGGCAGCATGATTATCACGCCGAAAACCATACGCGTTGGCCTGAGATGGGACAGGATGCCTTTATCGCCGGTGATACCCATGAAGTCGCGTATGGCATGAATGCGGTGTATCAGCATGGCCACCACGGCAATGCCTTGCTGAGTCGCTTTGCGATCAGCTCATCCTACAATCATGATGTTTCCGATCATGCCTATGAGCAGCGTGGTATTTTGCATGTGGTGATACGCTTGGGTAGTCTAGACGTGCATTGTTTTGTGATCCATCTGGGCCTATTCGCCACCAGTCGACGGCGTCAGGTCCAGGCCTTGATTAAAGAGATACAGAGCAATTTACCGGCCGATGCGCCACTGATTATTGCCGGTGATTTCAATGACTGGAGCAAGGGCCTGAGCCAAACCTTGTATCAGGAATTGGGCGTGCGCGAAGCCTTTGATGGCGAGCGTGCTCAGAGCGGCTCTTTACTCAGTCTGAGCGGCATGCGCGGTTTGATGCCGCAGCCGCGTTTTAAGCATGCCCATACCTTTCCGGTTGAAATGCCTTGTCTATGTCTAGATAGAGTGTATCTGCGTGGTTTTGAGGTGGAGCAAGCCAAAGTATTGCGCGGCGCGCCCTGGACTACTTTATCGGATCATTTACCTATCCTGGTGACTCTGGATTTTTCATCTGCAATTGCTGCCGCCATGGCAGCCAAGGCAAGCTCGGCTTAAATGCGCAAACTTAATTTAATCCCCGGAAATGCACTGCGTTTATTGCATTGCGGTAGTGATTATTTTGCCTGTCTACTAGCGGAAATTGCGCAGGCTCACAGCGAAATTTACCTCGAGACTTATATTTTTTCTGATGATGCAGTCGCGTTGCAAGTACGTGACGCCCTGATCGCAGCGGCCACGCGTGGCGTGCAAGTACGCGTCATTATCGACTGGGTAGGCAGTGGCGATACGCGCTCAGAATTGCTGCAGCGGGAGTTTGCTGAGGGCGGTGTGGAATGCCGTAGCTTTAATCCCTGGTTTAAACGCGGTTTGGCGCGCACCCATAGAAAAATTGTGGTGATCGATCAGCGCATCGCCTTACTCGGCGGTATCAATATCATCGACGACTATGTGGCCGATGATGGCTCTGGCCTGATACTGGCATTTCCACGCTGGGATTTTGCGGTCACGGTACAAGGTGCCTTGTTGCCGCATATTCATCTGGAGGTCGAGGCACAATGGTTGCGTTTGGGTAAGCTGGCCTTGACGACGCGGGTTAAACTGATACGCGAGTTGCGCAAACAACTGGTGGTGAAATCCCATCAACCGATGTTGGCAGCCTTGGTGGTGCGGGATAATCTACGCAATCGCAGCACCATACAGCGCGCCTATTTGCAAGCTTTGGGGATGGCAAGAAAGCGTGCAATTCTCGCCAATCCGTATTTTGCGCCTGGGCGTAAGCTGCGCAACGCCCTGATCTCAGCCGCCGCGCGCGGGGTCGATGTTACGCTCATCATAGGCGTCGGGCAGTTTGCCTTGCAGGATGCGATCACCCATTCTTTCTATCCCAAGCTATTGCAGCACGGAGTCAAAATTGTCGAGTACAGAAAGACCCAGTTGCATGCCAAAGTGGCAGTGATAGATGATGAATGGGCCACGGTAGGGTCGAGCAATTTCGATGGACTGAGCTTATTTGTGAATCAGGAAGCCAATGTCGTAATCCGGGATCATGGCTTTGCCCGTGATTTAAGCCTACATCTGGAGCAGGGCATCGCAGACGGGGTGGCAGTGGCTGCGGCGGACTATGCCAATCATCCCTGGTATCGACGTCTCTGGTATGGCACCGCCTACCTGATATATCGCGGCTTGATGCGTATCGCGACCCTGGGTGGGTATACTTAGGGCGCGCAAGTCGCAAACTTTCTGAGCAAATTACTCGAATAAAAACATTGACGTTCCAGAGTTTAAGTTGCGATCGGGAAGCTAATGAAAAAACAAGTCCCTTGCCCTACGCTAGTTTCATAGCGTATGTTGCCATGCATGAGAGTGACCAAATCTCGGGTAATCGATAAGCCCAGTCCGGTACCACTTACTTTGCGAGTGTCGGATGAATCCGCCTGTGCAAATCGTTGAAACATCTTGTCCTGAAAATCTAAGGGAATACCTTGTCCCTGATCGCGGATGCTTATGCATATCTGCTGGTCAATTTGATGCGCGCTGACGCTCACGCAACTATTGGCAGGCGAGAACTTGCAAGCATTAGATAAAATGTTTGCCATGATTTGCTGGAAGCGACCTTCGTCAAGGGAGAGTTTAACCTCAGGAATTATGCCGTCAATAAGGATATTGACCCCGAACTGGCTGGCAAAGGCTTGATTCGATTTGCAGGCATAGTCGAGTAAGTCATCAAGTCTGATAACGCTAAAATTAAATTCCATTTGACCTGCTTCCATTTTCTGGATGTCGAGCAAATCGTTGATCAGGCGTGTCAAAACTTCGGTATTTTTGTAGGCCATCTCCAGCATGTCGGTACCGATTTTTGGTAATGTGCCAGCCACGCCACCTCGCAATAAACCCAAAGAGCCACGCATAGCGGTGAGCGGAGTGCGTAATTCATGGCTAACTGTCGAGATAAATTCGGTTTTGGCTTTCTCCATTTTTTTGCGAACGCTAATATCTCTGAGAATAATGACCTGACGTTGCTGTCCGGAAATCTGAAAACTGGCGATAGAGAGTTCGCATGGGAATTCAATTTCATTTGCGCGTTTAGCGATATGCTCATGCTTAATTTTGGCATCGAGCAGGGCAACCTGACCTATTTCTAGGATCAATGTATCGATCAAATGAGCGTTGATCGCCTGTGCTGGCAATGCGAAGATCTGCTCTGCAGCCCGATTACACGAGATGATCAGTCCTGATGCATCTGTGATGAGGATCGCATCTGGGGCATTATCAAGGATGGCCGCCATATGCTCGGATGAATCTGTCAGTGCCTGCTGATTACGCGAAAGATTTTCCAGTAAAACGGTTTTTTCGTTATTCGCTAGTTCCGCCTCATGCTTTAGACGTTTGGTGAGCAGCAGATCCTCTTCATTTCTGCGCAAAGCACGCACTAGCCAGGTAAATGCCAAGCAAAGAGCAATGATGCTGCCGGCGGCAACCGTTAAGATCAAACGGGTAGTACCGCGCCAGGCCCCAAGATAGATATCTTCTTCTATCGTGTAATTGACGATGAGAGGGTATTTTTTGACGGTGCGCACAGCACCCATGCGTGGCTGGCCTGATGCATTATTGTTCGCCAGTCGTGGACCATCGCTAATCAACACGCCATCACTACGTTTTTGATCGTGAACGATTAGATAGCTGGAGCCGGTAAGATTTTTTTTGCCTAGCAGGTCTTCTGTTGCAGGCCAGCGCGCCAGAATCGTAAAGTCGTCGCGTAGCAGTGTGATGACTGCTTTACCAGCGATACTGACGCGTTGATAAAAATCGGAATAGTAATCGGTAGAAATACCCAATAAAACCATACCTATAAATTGCCCTTGCGTATCGTTGAGGCGGCGGCTAATGTAAAAGGTCCATTTTCCATTGCCTTTGTTACGTACTGGATCGCTCACTAATACGCCTAATTTTGCATCATCGTGATGTGCCTTGAAATAATCACGTTCGGCTAAATTAATTTTTGGCGCTGGCCATTTGCGTGTGAAATTGATGACGTCGCCATTTTGAGCAACCACGGTCGCCACATCTATTTGCGGAGAATTGGCGGCCTTGGCTGCCATGATCTGGAAAAAATCCTCGCTCCCTATCAGCGCTCGCAGCGTTTTATCATCGTTAGGTGCTTTTGCTTTGATGCGTTCGGTGATGTCGTCCAAGGCGAGATAGGCCGTGGTCATTTGCTGTGCTGTATTTTCTGCCAGTATCAGGGCAATGTTGCTAGCCTGTTGACGCCAGTCGTTGATGGCCTTGTCGCGTGATACTTTGATCGATATGCCGGTACCTAAAGCGATAACCAGGCTAAGAAACAGACCAAAAATGATCGCTACATTGCTGATGTTGATGCGTTTCATCCGTTATCCCAATCGAAGCTAATCACAGAGCGAACTGAAAAATTGGCGGTTGGAGCAAGCTATGCCTAGTCTATTCTAGCCGAGTATCGTGCATTTTTTAGCATTTGCAAAGCGAGCTTGATTGCTTAAGGGTTTAAGGATACTAAAGCGGATGACTTAGAAAATATGTCATGTGGTTTTATATACCATGGTTTGCTTCAGATAGGCTTCTTATGCCGCCGAAAATGCTGCGTAAACGTGAATAGAGTGAAATACCTCGCAGAAAATAGTATGATCGTTTTTAAATTGAAGGAGCGTGCTTTTTTATGAGTGAGACTGTACGAATTGATAAGTGGTGTTGGGCCGCAAGATTCTTTAAGACCCGTAGTTTGGCCACACATGCGATCGATCTGGGGCGGGTCTTGCAAAATCAGGAAAGGGTAAAGCCTTCGCATGCGGTCAAACTTGGTGACTTGCTAGAGATACAGCATGCCGATCAAGTCTGGCAAATCGAGGTGCTTAAACTCTTAGAAGTACGCGGTTCGGCCAGCGTTGCGCAAACCATGTATCAGGAAACTGCAGTGAGCATAGAAAAACGTGCACTGGTAGCGCAAAACAAGAAACTCTATCAAGAACCAGGAGCTGTTCTGGCGCGCCGACCTACCAAGCGTGAACGCCGTCAGCTTGATTTTGCCAAGAGTTGACGTTGTTTTTACAGAAGAATCGCCTATGCATAAGTAGATACTCTCCTCTAAAGCATCTTTCTGGTTTGACTTTTAGTGCGCTGTGATTAATAGTACGAGCGTTCGATTAATTTTACTTTTTGCATTGATTAAATGCATTCACGAATCAACTTAATAAGTACAATGTAATATGAATATGACATCGAAATTCATGCGTAAGGGGGAACTCACCCGCGCAGCCATCCTAGACGTTGCCTTGGATGCTGCCAGTCGCGATGGTATCGAAGGTCTGACTATTGGTCTGCTGGCCGATAAGATGAATATGAGTAAGTCTGGCGTGTTCGCACATTTTGGATCGCGTGAGGATTTGCAAATAGAAGTGTTGAAGCTGTACCACCATCACTTTGAGCAGGAAGTGTTTTATCCCAGCATGAAGGAAGAGCGTGGCTTACCGCGTCTACAGGCGATGTTCGCCTTGTGGGTGAAGCGGGTGACGGTAGAGATTGCTTCCGGATGCATTTATATTAGCGGTGCTGCCGAGTACGACGATCGTCAGGGGCCGATAAGGGAAGAGTTAGTCGGCATGGTGCATGCATGGCAAGGCGCTTTGCAACGTGCGGCAAGCCAGGCGATCGCTCTGGGACATTTGAATGCGGATGTCGATCCTGATCAGATTGTGTATGAGATGTATGGATTAATACTGGCGCTGCATCATGATGCGCGTTTTCTGCGCAAGCCGGGTAGTGTTAATCGGGCAGAAATTGGTTTTGAAAGAATGATTGATTGTTATGCACCTGCTAAAAGCTGAAAAATTAAATTTCAGCTTTGATGTGAGCATGTGCAGCATGAGATTTTGAATTGTAAATTGTAATTGTTTAAATTAGCTGTTTTTACTTTGTCTTCAGGAGAAAATTATGGGTCAATACGTCGCTCCCTTGCGTGATATGCAATTCGTTTTGCATGAGCTGTTAGCCGTTGAAGGCGAACTAAAACATTTGCCAAAATACGAAGAAATTGATGCCGATATCATCAATCAAGTGTTGGAAGAAGGCGGTAAATTTACCTCCGAGATTTTGTTCCCGTTGAACCATTCTGGTGATCGCGAAGGCTGCCACCACGACAAAGTCACAAAAGAAGTGACTACGCCAAAAGGCTTTAAAGAAGCCTACCAGCAATATGTTGCTGCCGGTTGGCCAGCACTGTCTTGCGATCCAGAGTTCGGCGGCCAAGGCTTGCCTTTGGTATTGAATAATTCATTCTACGAAATGATGAACTCCGCCAATCAAGCCTGGACTATGTATCCTGGCTTGTCACACGGCGCTTACGAGTGTATCCATGAACACGGTACACAAGAGCAAAAAGATACTTACCTGACCAAACTGATTTCTGGCGAATGGACAGGCACTATGTGCTTGACCGAGCCACATTGCGGTACTGATCTGGGTATGTTGCGCTCTAAGGCGGATCCGCAGGCGGATGGTTCCTACAAAATTTCCGGCGCGAAGATTTTCATCTCCGCTGGTGAACACGATATGGTCAGCAATATTGTCCATCTGGTCTTGGCACGTTTGCCGGGCGCACCAGAAGGCTCTAAAGGAATCTCACTGTTCATCGTTCCTAAATTCTTGCCAAATGCTGATGGCACTGTCGGTGCACGCAATCCGATTTTCTGCGGCGCGATTGAAGAGAAAATGGGCATACACGGCAATTCAACTTGCCAGATGAACATGGACGAAGCCACTGGTTGGTTGATCGGCGGCCCGAACAAGGGTCTGAACGCGATGTTCGTGTTCATGAACGCGGCACGTTTGGGCGTTGGTATGCAAGGTTTGGGCTTGACCGAAATCGCTTACCAAAATGCTTTGGTCTACGCGAAAGACCGTATCCAGATGCGTAGCTTGTCAGGTGTTAAAGCACCGGACAAACAAGCTGATCCAATTATCGTACACGCCGACGTACGCCGTATGTTGTTCACGGCTAAGGCCTACGCAGAAGGCGCGCGCGCATTCTGTTCTTACGTGGCTTTGCAACTCGATAAAGAACTCAATCATCCTGACGAAACAGTGCGTAAAGATTGCGCCGATGAAGTCGCCTTGCTGACACCGATCATCAAAGCCTTCATTACTGATAATGCTTGGGTTGCGACTTCTGAATGTATGCAAGTCTACGGTGGCCACGGTTTCATCTCCGAATGGGGCATGGAGCAATACGTGCGCGACGCTCGTATCAACATGATTTACGAAGGTACTAACACCATCCAGTCTTTGGATTTGTTGGGTCGTAAAATCCTGGGTGACAACGGCGCGAAATTGCGTAAGTTTGGCGCTAAAGTACAAGCCTTTGTGGAAGCCAATGGTACCAACGAAGAGCTGTCCGAGTTCATCACACCTTTGGGTGAATTGGGCGACAAAGTGACTAAGCTGACCATGGAAGTCGGTATGAAAGCTTTCCAGAATGCAGATGAAGTTGGTGCCGCTGCGGTTCCTTACCTGCGCGTGGTTGGTCATCTGGTGTACAGCTATTTCTTCGCACAAATGGCCAAGATCGCTCTGGAGAAAAAAGATTCCGGCGATACTTTCTACACCGCCAAACTGGCAACTACGCGTTTCTACTTTGCGCGTTTGTACCCAGAGACAGCGATGTTGATACGTCAGGCGCGTTCTGGTTCTGCCAACTTGTTGTCCTTAGATGCGGATTTGTTTTAAAGCTTAAACAGCTGGTCAACGAATGACAGGAAACCGATACGCAGAAAATTTTAAAAGAGATGGCGCAGTATGGCTGCGGCTTGCAGGGCGAAAATGCTCCAGAAGCCGCGTCTTTATTGCGCAGTGACTTAAGATTTTTTGTAAATTGCCTGAATTCGTAGAAAAAAGAGTTTGCTTTTCGCCGTTGTTCGAATTTCACATGAGGTTAAAAATGTCCAATTTCATCGTTAAAAAAGTCGCCGTTCTTGGCGCAGGCGTGATGGGCGCGCAAATTGCCGCCCATTGCATCAATGCCAAAGTACCGGTAGTTTTGTTCGACCTGCCAGCTAAAGAAGGTCCTAAGAACGGTATCGTGTTGCGCGCTATCGAAAATCTGAAGAAGCTCAATCCTGCGCCTTTGGGCAACAAGGATGATGCGGCCCTGATCGAAGTAGCCAACTACGAAGACAATCTCGATTTGCTGGCTGGTTGCGATCTGATCATCGAAGCGATTGCCGAGCGTATGGATTGGAAGCATGATCTGTACAAGAAAGTCGCTCCGCATATCGCTCCTAATGCGATCTTTGCATCCAACACTTCGGGCTTGTCGATTACAGCATTGTCCGAAGGTTTTGATGCTGAATTGAAAGGTCGCTATTGCGGCGTGCATTTCTTCAACCCACCACGTTATATGCATTTGGTTGAGTTGATCCCTACCGTGGCAACTCGCCCTGAAATCATCGATCAACTCGAAGGCTTCCTGACCACCACATTGGGCAAGGGCGTTGTGCGCGCTAAAGATACACCTAACTTCATCGCTAACCGCGTCGGTATCTTCGGCATGCTGGCGACGATTTATGAAGCAGAAAAATTTGGCCTGACAGTTGACGTTGTCGATGATCTGACAGGTAAAAAACTCGGTCGTGCTTCTTCCGGTACTTTCCGCACTGCTGACGTGGTCGGTCTGGATACCATGGGTCATGTGATCAAGACCATGCAAGACAATCTGACCGACGATCCTTTCTTCGCCGTCTACAAGACACCTGAAGTGCTGGCTAAATTGGTCGCCGCTGGTGCACTGGGTCAAAAAGCCGGTGCTGGTTTCTACAAAAAAGTAGGTAAAGATATTCAACGTCTGGATTTCGCGACGGCAGAATATGTGACTGGCGGCGCCAAGGCGGATGAAGTTGTGGCTCGCATGCTGAAAGAAAAAGATCCGGTCAAGAAGATGAAGACCTTGCGTGAATCGAGCAATGTACAGGCGCAGTTCCTGTGGGCGATTTTCCGCGATGCTTTCCATTACATCGCCGTGCATGGCGCGACTATTGCAGACAATGCGCGCGACATCGATTTCGCAATGCGTTGGGGCTTTGGCTGGAACGTCGGTCCTTTCGAAACATGGCAAGCTGCTGGTTGGGCAGAAGTCGCGGGTTGGGTCAAAGAAGATATCGATGCAGGTAAGGCGCTGTGCAATGCACCTATGCCAGCCTGGGTATTTGAAGGCCAGGTCGCTGAAAATAAGGGCGTACATACACCACAAGGTTCATGGTCTGCTGCAACCAGTACTTTTGTACCTCGCTCGACTTTGCCTGTGTACGATCGTCAAGCTTTCCGCGCTACCGTCTTTGGTACTGGCGTAGAAACTGGCGCGACTGCTGGCACGACTTTCTTTGAAGATGAATCAGTGCGCATCTGGCACCAGAATGACGACGTCCTGATCTTGTCGCTGAAAACTAAGATGCGCGTGATTGGCCCTGGCGTCATCGACGGTATGGAAAAAGCAGTTGCCGAAGCCGAGAAGAACTTCAAAGGCTTGGTGATCTGGAGTGCCGATGCAGCTGAAGGCGGTGCCTTCTCCGCTGGCGCTGATTTGCAAGCGATGTTGCCTTTGTTTATGTCCGGTGGCGTTAAAGCAATCGAACCAGCAATCGCACGTTTGCAGCAAGCCCATCAAGGCCTGAAATATGCCAACGTACCGGTGGTCGCAGCAGTTGCCGGTCTGGCACTGGGCGGTGGTTGCGAACTGATGATGCACGCAGCTAAACGCGTCGCTTCTATCGAATCGTATATCGGTCTGGTTGAAGTCGGTGTTGGCCTGATCCCTGCCGGTGGTGGTCTGAAAGAGGCAGCAGTACGTGCCGCTAAAGACGCTAAAGGCACTGATTTGTTGCAGTTCCTGAAGAACTACTTCACTAATGCAGCGACTGCAGCGGTATCCAAATCAGCTCTGGAAGCGCAGAAGATGGGTTATTTGTCGGCTGACGACGTGATCGTTTTCAATGCCTACGAGTTGTTGCATGTGGCTAAGGTAGAAGCGCGCGCCATGTTCGACGCTGGCTATCGTGCACCAATGAAGACGCCAGTACCAGTGGCTGGTCGCTACGGTATGGCCACTATCACGGCACAGTTGGTCAACATGCGTGATGGCGGTTTCATCTCTGCGCATGATTACAAATTGGGCGCGATGATTGCTGAAATCGTTTCTGGTGGTGAAATCGAAAACGGCGCGATTGTGAATGAACAATGGTTGCTGGATCTGGAACGCAAAGCATTCATGGAATTGCTGAATCACCCTAAGACGCAAGAGCGGATCATGGGCATGATGCAGACCGGCAAACCAGTACGCAACTAGTTCACAAAATAATTGAGGTAATCAAAATGACTAAACAACTTCAAGACGCCTACATCGTAGCCGCCACCCGCACACCGATCGGTAAATCTGGTCGCGGTATGTTCAAGAACACACGTCCGGATGATTTGCTGGTACGTGTATTGCAATCGGCCTTGGCGCAAGTGCCTAACCTCGATCCTAAACTGATCGAAGATGCCATCGTTGGCTGCTCTTTCCCAGAAGCCGAGCAAGGTAGTAACCTGGCCCGTATGGCCGTGTTGCTGGCTGGTTTGCCAAAAACGGTGGGCGGCATTACCGTCAATCGCTTCTGTGCTTCAGGTATCAGTGCTATCGCGATGGCGGCAGACCGGATTCGTGTCGGTGAATCCGATGTGATGATCGCCGCTGGTGCAGAATCGATGTCCATGGTGCCTATGATGGGTCACCATCCATCCATGAACATGGGTATTTTTAAAGACGAAAATATCGGTATGGCCTACGGTATGGGTCTGACTGCCGAGAAGGTTGCCCAGCAATGGAATATCTCGCGCGAAGCACAAGATGCTTTCGCTTTGCAATCACATCAACGTGCTATCGCCGCGCAAAACGCTGGTTACTTCGATGCTGAAACAACTTCGGTTGAAATCATCGAACGCATCCCGAATCTGGCGACTGGCCAAATCGAATTGAAGACACGCACCGTCAGCCGCGACGAAGGCGCACGTCCAGATACATCGCTGGAAGGCTTGGCAAAATTACGTCCAGTGTTTGCCAACAAAGGCAGTGTGACTGCTGGTAATAGTTCGCAAACTTCGGATGGCGCTGGTGCCGTGATCCTGGTCAGCGAAAAAATCCTGAAGCTGTTCAACCTGACGCCATTGGCGCGTTTCGCTTCCTTCGCGGTGCGTGGCGTACCACCAGAAATCATGGGTATTGGTCCTAAAGAAGCGATCCCTGCGGCTTGCCGCGCGGCTGGTATTACTCAAGATCAGATTGACTGGTTTGAACTCAACGAAGCCTTCGCAGCGCAATCCCTGGCAGTAGTGCAGGATCTGGGTCTGGATCCGGCTAAAGTCAATCCTATGGGCGGCGCGATTGCTCTGGGTCATCCTTTGGGCGCAACTGGTGCGATCCGTTCCGCTACCACTATCCACGCTTTGCATCGTAATAACCTGAAATACGGTATGGTGACTATGTGTGTTGGCACTGGTATGGGCGCTGCAGGTATTTTTGAGCGTATGTAATTTTCTAGTTCAGTCGACGTAATCAATAAAAAAGCCGCATGGAAATTAAACTCCATGCGGCTTTTTTGTAAAGGAGGGTGCGTGGAATTATTTCAGATACAGACTGCCGACGGCACGCTGTTGGCGGCGAGTCGATTTATGCCGCAAACCGCGCTCAAAGCCGTGGTCTTGCTGCCGTCCGCGATGGGCGTGCCGCAAAGTTTCTATACCCCGTTTGCTGAATTTTTAGCAGAAAATGGGATCGCAGTGGTCTGCTTTGATTATCGCGGTATGGGGGCCTCAATACCTGCAAAATTTCGCCATTCCTTACGCGGCTTTGATACCAGTGTGACGCAGTGGGCCGAGCAAGATTACAATGCCGCCTTGCTGGCAACTAAGGCTTGGCAAAGCGAAGTGCCATTGATCGTAGTTGGCCATTCTTTGGGCGGGCAACTGCTGGGCATGCTCCCCGATGCGAACCTGATTGATGCGGTCATTACGATTGCCTCCGGCAGCGGTTACTGGCGCGAAAATGCACCGCAACTAAAGCGCATAGTCTGGTTGATGTGGTATTTTGTGGTGCCATTGGCGACCCGCTTGTGCGGTTATTTCCCAGGTAAACGCTTGCGCATGGTGGGTGACTTACCCAAAGGAGTGATTTATCAGTGGGCGCGCTGGTGTAAGCACCCCGCTTATTTTGTCGATGAGAACGGCGCGGCGATGCAAACTGGACACGCCGCAATTCGGCGACCGATACTCTCTATGAGTTTTACCGATGACGAGTTGATGAGCCTGCGCAACATAGAAAGCATGCACAGTTTTTACAGCAATGCGGTAATTGAGCGCAGGCATATACATCCTAGTGAAGTCGATGCCAAACGCATAGGGCATTTCGGCTTCTTTCGTACGCAATTTCGTAACAGCTTGTGGCTACAGGCTTTACACTGGATGACTAACCCAGCCTTAAAGCGGTCAATTTAAATTGCCACTTTGGGCTAATATTTTTTCCTAATATTATTTCGTCAGAGTCTGGCATTAAACTCTCTCGAATTTTTTAAGCATGATAAACAGCGGAGCAATAAATATGGATATTTTGACGCACACAGAAAATGGCATTTTAACGATCAGTTTTAATCGCCCTGAAAAGAAAAATGCGATTACTTCAGCCATGTATCAAGCCATGGCAGATGCCTTGACTGAGGCTGAAACTGATAGCGCAGTGCGGGCGATTTTGATCACTGGCAAGCCAGAGATTTTTACCGCTGGTAATGATCTTGAAGACTTCATGAAAAACGCTGCCAGCCTGGCGTCAGCAAGTGCCGTGCCGCCGGTGT
Organism: Undibacterium parvum; assembly: GCF_003955735.1. NCBI lineage: Bacteria > Pseudomonadati > Pseudomonadota > Betaproteobacteria > Burkholderiales > Oxalobacteraceae > Neoundibacterium > Neoundibacterium parvum. Next base: position 2,905,289 of record NZ_CP034464.1, read on the forward strand.
ATCAATTCATGCATGCCTTGAATAATTCTGGCAAGCCAGTGATCGCTGCCGTCAGTGGTGCGGCAGTTGGTATCGGCACCACTTTGTTGATGCATTGCGACCTGATCTATCTGGCCGATAACGCCAAATTATCTATGCCTTTCACGCAACTGGGCCTGTGCCCGGAGTTCGCCTCCAGCATGATCTTCCAGAATATCGTGGGTTACCAGCGTGCCGCTGAAAAGCTGATGTTGGGCGAAGCGTTTAATGCGCAAGAGGCGTACCAGATGGGCTTCGTGAATAAGGTCTTGCCTTTAGAAGAGTTGCTACCGTATGCCTTACAGCAAGCGGCCAAATTGGTGGCCTTGCCAGCGGCATCAGTGCGTATTACCAAACGCCTCATGAAGGGCGCGCAACCTGCCGCAGTGACCAGTAAAATGGCGGAAGAAAATCAACACTTCGCGGCCATGCTCAACGCACCGGAAGCTAAAGAGGCTTTCATTGCTTTCTTTCAAAAACGTAAGCCAGACTTTTCGCAATTTAATTAATTTGAATGTGGCACCCTGCCACTGCGCAATATCCATGCGGGTTTCCAGCCTATCTGGCCCGTAGCCCGCATGGGATATGCGCGCTGGCAGGGGTGTGCTCTAAAATATTTTTATGGGTGTTGTGGTGATTATCGGTCTGCGCCAGCGGGTGCCATTTGTCGACTTTTCTGCTAGCGACATTGCAGGCATGACCGACACTAAATACATATCGGCCATCCTGCATTGAGACGATATGGCCGCTTTATTTTCCTGAGTCCTGTGCCATTTTGCGCAAAGTTTGTAAGCTAGCTCCCGGTGTGATCAGGTTGCCGTCGTAACGCAATTCTATCAAGGCCGGTAGCTGATGCTCGCGTGTATGGGCCAGCGCCCTAGCCAGTGCCGGGGCGAACTCTTCTGTGCTGTTGACCACTTCGCCGCTGGCACCATAGGCGTGCGCCAGTGCCGCGAAATCCGGATTGTGTAATTCCGTTCCAGAGACACGTCCCGGGAATTCTTTTTCCTGATGCATGCGTATGGTGCCGAACATACCGTTGTTAAATACGATGATGATCAGACCTGCTTTGTATTGCACCGCGGTGGCCAGTTCCTGACCATTCATCATGTATTCGCCATCGCCAGCGAAGGTGATCACGGTACGCTCAGGATGAACGATTTTTGCCGCAACACCGGACGGCACGCTATAGCCCATAGCGCCCGAAGTGGGCGCTAACTGCGTACGGAAACCGCCGTAGCGATAGTAGCGGTGTGCCCAGGTGGCGTAATTGCCGGCACCATTGGTGATGATGGTATCGTCCGGGGTGTTGGTCTGAATAGTTTGCACCACTTGCCACAGATTGAGTGGCGCCTGTTCTTGTGCAAAAATCGCTGGCTCTTGTTGCCATGCCAGCAGATCGGCTTTGGCGGCCGCCACTGTCGGTTGCCAGGCGCTGACGTCTAACGGGGTCATCGTCGACAATGCTTCAGCGATTTCTTTCATGCCGCTATTGATCATCATATCGGCCTGATACACGCGTCCCAACTCTAAGGCATCACTGTGTATGTGTATCAGTTTTTGTTTGGCAATCGGTGCTTCCAGTACGGTGTAGCCGCCGGTCGTCATTTCGCCGAGACGCGGTCCGATCGCGATCACCAGATCGGCGTCTTTGATGCGTTGTGCTAATTTCGGGTTTATCCCTATCCCTACATCGCCTATGTAATTCGGATGGGCATTGTCGATCAAATCCTGGAAGCGGAAAGCGCATGCCAAAGGCAGATGGTTAATTTTTGCGAAGTCGGCGATACGCTGGCAGGCCAAGGTATCCCAACTGGTGCCGCCAAGTAATACGATAGGTCTTTGTGCTGCGGCTAAATGCTGACGCAGTTGGCTCAATTGTGTCGCCGATGGCGAGGCTTGCACCGGCGTGTAATGGCGGGTGTCGGCCACCTCAGACATGGCGGCCAGACAATCTTCTGGTAAGGCCAATACGACCGGGCCAGGGCGCCCGCTGGTTGCCACTTGAAAGGCGCGTGCTATGTATTCAGGAATGCGTTCGGCACGGTCTATCTGCGCCACCCATTTCGCCATAGGGCCAAACATACGGCGATAATCGATCTCTTGAAATGCTTCGCGTTCGACGAAGTCGTTGCCAACCTGACCGATAAATAAAATCATCGGAGTCGAATCTTGATACGCGGTATGCACACCGATAGAGGCATTGGTGGCGCCCGGTCCGCGTGTGACAAAGCAAATGCCGGGTTGGCCGGTCAGCTTGCCGTAGGCGTCCGCCATGAAGGCCGCGCCGCCTTCCTGACGATTGATGATGAAGCGTATTTTGCTATCGTGCAGGGCATCGAGTACCGGCAAATAACTCTCGCCAGGCACTCCAAAAATAAGTTCGACGCCGTGTACTTGCAGTGCGTCCACGACCAATTGACCACCAGAACGAGATATAGACATGACAAGAAATGAAAATTAAAGAAAGCGCTACGCTACCAGAAAGTGCACGCTTCGTGCTAATTCTTCGGCATTAGTGGTATTAAGCCTAATCTAGCCGCGGGATTGCTCAGCAGGCTAGCCCTCATGCTGTTACAATAGCGCCCGAAGCAGGCCAGACAATCGCTGGTTTCCATGTTCTGCATGGTGACGGGAGGAAGGTCCGGACTCCATAGAGCAGGGTGACGGCTAACGGCCGTACGTTGAAAGCCAAAGCGCAAGCCCAGGTATAAGACGAGGAATAGGGCCACAGAGACGAGCGTATTAAGTTACGGTGAAACGCGGTAACCTCCACCCGGAGCAATTTCAAATAGGCACGCGTTGAGGCGGCTCGCGGAGCGTGCGGGTAGAAAGCTTGAGCCTGGGAGTAATCCCCGGCCTAGAGGAATGATTGTCATAGCACGAGGCAGCAATGTTAAGTGCCGTAACAGAATCCGGCCTACCGGCCTGCTTCACTTTTTATGCCGCTCACTAGCGCATAAAATCACCACAATTAAATGCTTTAAAGCATTTTTACGCAATTTTTCGTATCTGGATGGCATTATTCTGTTTTTGCTAAGGAAATTTTGCTTTCTCCAATGTTACACTGAGTCTCATTTTCTCCTACCTGGATTAATAATTCTCAAACATGTGTACTGACAAATTCCTTGATTTTTATTCACGATCGGTGATGAGAATATGTCTTTGCTGAACCCAGAGCGCGCATGCGCTATTCTCGCGACTAAAGGCCGTGCATGAAAAAGGGCTTCCGTATTCAGGAGCCTTGGGATCTGTCCTCCATAGGTTTTGCCTTGTGTGTCGCTGTAATCGTTGTCGCGATCACGGGGCAGACTTGGTGGTCTATTGCTCAGGATAAAAAAATCACACTGGCAGCCGCGCAGGAAAATAGTTTTTTGGCAGTGCGTATTTTGGAAGAGCACGCCAATCGCATCTTGCATGATGCAGCGCGCGCCATTGGTGCCGCCGCCGAAGAGATACAGCTTGAGGGCGAGACGGTTCTGCATGACGAGACCTTGATCCGTCAGATCTTAATTAATCAGCGACAAGATTCGCAATTTTTGCAATCTATTGCGATTGTTAACCCTCAGGGCATACTTTGGGCAAGTTCTTTTCAATTCCCTGCTGAGCCGATTGATCTAAGTTTGCAACAGCATGTATTGTATTTGTTGGAGCATCCAAACGACCGTAGCGTCGTGGTCGGTCGGCCCGTACAATTTCAGCGTAGCAAACGCTGGGTATTGCCAGTGGCAAAAAATATCTTCAACGCGCAAGGCCTACATCTGGGCTTAATTCAGACTGATATTAACCTCAATTATTTCAAAGATTTCTATGAGCGGATTGCCCGCGATGGCGCAGCGGTGATCTCTTTACATAACAAAGAGGGCGCCTTATATCTGCGTGCACCTTACGATGAACGTTATGAAACTGCGAATATCACCTGGTCAGCTCTGGTGGCTGGACTTAAATCGGATTCTGTCGAAGCGTCCGTAACGGATGCGCCTTTGATCGGTGGTGCTAGCAGTCTTATTTACACCTTTAGGAAAATGTCTGACTTCCCTTTGACGCTGGTATATGGCCGAAGCGTCGAGGATATTCTGGCCGAGTGGGTGCAAAGGGTGAAGCAAAAGCTATTTTTTACAGCATTGACAGTCTTGTTTATCATCGCCTTAGCCTTCTTGCTACTTAAAAAAATTAAGCACTTACGCAGCTCTCGTGCCAAGTTGGCCGACAGTGAAAGTCGCTATCGCTTATTGTTCCTGGATGCACAAGACGCGATTATGCTGATCAATCGCGACTACGTGTACGTAGACTGCAATAACGGAGCCTTAAATCTGCTCGGCTTGCAAGATGCAAAAGATTTGCTGGGGACTAAAGTTGGAAACTACTCGCCTGAAAATCAGCCCGGCAGCCTGCAAACACACTTAAAAAAAACCGAGCTGATTAAACAATATATTGATGCTACTTTTAATGGCGAGCCACAAAGATTCGAGTGGATAGTCAAGCGCAAGGGAATCTTGCAGTACAGCGATGTGAGTTTGACTCAGGTAGAAATTGGCCGAGAGATGCTGGTTTTTTGTGTGATGCGCGACGTCAATGCCACCAAATATGTGGAACATTTATTGGAGGGGCAAAATCAATTATTACAGTTGATAGGCGGTAGTGAAAACCTCACATTGATTTTGGAAGAGACTTGTCATTTTGTCGAAAAAATGATGCCGCATTGGCGTTGCGGAATACAACTTTTGGATGAAAATCAGCGGTGTTTTAAGCAGGCAATCGGGCATCAGTTCCCTGCTGCCTTGTCGCAGCAATTGATGGATATGCCGGTTAGCTATGGGAGCGGGGTCTGGAGTGAGGCGGTGCTGAGCGCGGTGCCGATCTGGATCAATGACATTCAGCACTCACCCTCTATGCAATTCGTCAATCAACTGGAAGACTTGAAGAATTTTTCAGCGTGCGGATCATGGCCTATTATGGGGAAAAATGGTCAGTTGCAAGGAACGTTTACTCTATTTATCGAGTCTAGCGTCCCTTTGAGTGCTGATGATCTTGGCTTTATCAGCATTACCACGGATATCGCAAGTATCGCGATCGAGGGAAAGCGCTCGGAAGAGAAGGTCTTGAAGCTGGCGCATTATGATGAGTTGACTGGTTTGCCTAACCGGTTTTTATACAATCAGCATTTAAGTAAATCACTCGCTTACGCAGATAGAAATCGTTCTAAATTGGCGGTGCTATTTCTTGATTTGGATAGGTTTAAGAATATCAATGACACGTTTGGCCACAATGAGGGTGACACAGTCTTGCGCAACGTCGCGCAGCGCTTTCGGCAATGCCTGCGGGTCTCAGACACGATAGCCAGAGTCGGCGGTGACGAATTTATTTTGTTGGTGGATCAATATGCCGAGCCTAGAGATCTGGGGGATATCGCGGACAAGCTTTTGGTTGCGGCTGCCTTGCCTTTTGATATACACGGGCAGGAGTGTCAGTTAAGCGCGAGTATAGGAATTGCCACCTACCCTGATGATGGTGGCGATGCGCAGACCCTCATGAAAAACGCCGACATCGCCATGTATAGGGCCAAAAACAAAGGGAAGGACAACTATCAGTTTTATGCTTCAGAAATGAATGTTCATACCATAGAGCGTTTGGCGTTTGAGGCAAGATTGAGAAGGGCTTTAGAGCGGCGCGAATTCGTGGTCTACTACCAGCCTAAAGTATCGGTTGCGACTGGCTTAATCGTTGGTGCTGAAGCCTTGGTGCGCTGGAACCATCCTGAGCGGGGAATTCTATTGCCGGGTGAATTCATTGCTCTGGCGGAAGAAGCTGGTTTGGTCGGACGCATGGGCATGCTGGTTTTGGATATGGCTTGCCGCGATATTCTGGCATTTAGAGCGGTAGACAAAGATTTCGGCAGGGTCGCCATTAATCTCTCTGGCGCTCAGTTTAATGACCAGCGCTTGTTGGAAGATGTACAGAGTGTGGTCGATTTCTGGCGTGTCGATAGTGCTTGTATAGAGTTTGAAATTACCGAAAGCATGGTCATGCATAATCGTGACCAAGCTATAGTACTCATGGATGGTTTGAAGAAGGCTGGCTTTACGCTTTCCATCGATGATTTTGGCACTGGTTATTCCTCTTTGGCGTATTTGAAGCGCTTCCCGGTCGATAGTGTCAAGGTGGATAGATCCTTCATTAAAGACATTCCTGATGACCCTAATGACACGGCGATCGTGCTTGCAATTGTCGCCATGGCGCATACTTTGGGCTTGAAGGTTATCGCCGAAGGTGTAGAGACGCCAATGCAGTTGCAAACTTTGGTCGATTCTTGTTGCGATGAGTATCAGGGCTTTTACTTTAGCAAGGCGGTTCCTGAGCATGAGTTTTTGCAATTACTGAGTCGGCAAATAGACCTCCCACATCCCTAAAGTGTCTATCTAAGACACATCTCCCTGCCATTCCTTTTGCCAATAAACACATGGGTATATGTGATGTGGCACTTTCACACTTAATCGTAAGTCCCTAATTTATTGGGACATTCTACTTTTGTGTTGATTTAAGTAAATACGCTAAGTCATTGACTTTATTCAGTAATTTCACATTTACTCACATGAATTCGCTTGACCGAGCGCAAGTCATCCTCTAAAGTGGGTGATAGTGTGAAAAAGTGTATATTTGTGGTGCAAAATTATTTTCTTTCCCTTAAAAAATAGGGGCAAGTTTAGAAGAAAAGGCGATATCGTGTTTCAAGGGGCGGCAGCACTCAATCTCGATGCGAAAGGCAGAATGTCAATTCCTGCCAGGCATAGGGACGCGCTCGTTTTGCAATGCGAAGGGCGTATTACACTTACCCGCCACCCCCATGGATGCATCTTGCTTTTTCCGCGTCCGGTGTGGGAGTCGCACCGCGAGCAAATCGCTGGCTGGCCTATGAATGCACGTGCCTGGCAAAGAATCTTTCTCGGTAATGCCTCAGATGTCGATATGGATGGCGCAGGTCGCATTCTTATCGCGCCGGAGTTGCGGCATGCCGTGGGCTTACAGCGCGATGTCATGTTGCTGGGCATGGGTACACATTTTGAAATATGGGATGCTGCAAAATTGGCTGAGAATGAAGCGCAAGCTTTGGCTGGCGGCATGCCCGAAACTTTAAGTAATTTTTCTTTCTGATTGAGAATGATGATGGTCAAACAATCAGACGAATACATCCATCAAACGGTGTTGCTGGCCGAGGCAGTCGATGCCCTCGCGCTTACTGGTGAGCGTGCGGGTGGTATTTATGTCGACGGTACATTTGGGCGCGGCGGTCATAGTCGTCTCATATTGGAAAACCTCAGCTCATCGGGGCGCTTAATCGCTTTCGACAAAGATTTGCAGGCAATCGCTAACGCCCAGCAGATCAATGACACGCGCTTCGAGATCGTTCACGATAGTTTTGCTACGATGAATGAAGAGTTAAGTGCTCGTGGGATTACTCAGGTTGACGGTATTTTGATGGACTTGGGAATTTCCTCTCCACAAGTGGATGAGGCTGGGCGAGGCTTTAGTTTTAGAGCTGACGGGCCGCTGGATATGCGTATGGATACTACTCGTGGGATTTCTGCCGCGGAGTGGTTGGCAACAGAAGATGAGCAGATTATTAGAGAGGTAATAAAAAATTATGGGGAAGAACGGTTTGCTTTTCAGATTGCAAAGGCGATTGTTGCTCGCAGGCAGATCGAGCCCATTTCAAGTACTCGACAGCTCGCCGAGATTGTCGCACACGCCGTCAAAACTCGCGAGAAGGGCAAGGACCCGGCAACTCGCACCTTTCAGGCTATACGGATTTTCATCAATAAGGAATTGGAAGATCTCGAAATAGGCTTGGCCGCTGCTTACGCTTGCCTGGCTCCGTTTGGGCGCATGACCGTGATTAGTTTCCATTCCTTGGAAGATAGAATCGTCAAACAGTTTTTCGCATCCAAGGTCAATGTCTTGCAGCCGGATCGACGTTTGCCTATACGCACGGTGGATTTGCCTAAGGCGCAAATGAAACTGATCGCAAAGATCAAACCATCCGAGCAAGAAGTGACAGGAAATCCTAGAGCACGCTCGGCCATCATGCGGGTCGCAGAGCGCTTGCCAGGGGCGGTATCTTGAGCGGGCGCTTAAACGTTTTTTTTGCGATTGCCTTGATCGCTTGCGCCTTGTCCATGGTGAACTCGCAATATCAGGCGCGTCGTTTGTTCATCGAGTTAGAGCGCGCGCAGACCGTGAGTAAGCAATTTGAGCTGCAATGGACGCAGTTGAAATTGGATCAATCCACCTATGGCAAACATGCCCGGATTGAATCGGTTGCGACTAAAGAGCTCAATATGCTCGCGGTAACGCCAGAGCGTACACAATATCTTACTGCGGTAAATGCCAAATGAGCCGCGCTGCTAAAACCGTCTCATTTTCATCTAGCCCTGTCCTTGCGGTGAAGCTGCCGGTGTGGCGCTCTAAGCTGGTCTTGTTCTTTTTGTTTGTCGCGTTTTTTGCATTGCTGGTGAGAGCTTTATGGTTGCAAGGGATGACCACTGAGTTCTTGCAGAAGCAAGGCGCCTCAAGGTACACGCGCACTTTGGAGTTGCCAGCCACGCGTGGCAAGATCACCGATAGAAATGGTGAAGTGTTGGCTTCATCGGTTCCAGTAAAGGCGATCTGGGCCATCCCAGACGATGTTCTGGACGCCCCGAAAGAAAAGTTGCGTGAACTGGCCGGCTTGTTGGAAATGAGCGAAGCTGAGTTGCGCAAAAAACTCGATTCTGATCGACAATTTGTATACCTGCGACGTCAGGTTGAGCAAGATGTGGCGGATAAGGTGGTGGCGCTGGGAATTGCTGGTATCGAAACCCGTAAAGAGTATAAGCGCTTTTATCCTGAAGGCGAGGTGATGGCGCATGTGGTTGGATTCACTAATGTTGAAGACGTCGGGCAAGAGGGGATAGAGCTGGCCTCGCAAAATAACTTGGCCGGGAAGACTGGTAGCCGCAGAGTTATCAAAGACAGGTTGGGGCGTATTGTCGAAGATATAGAGTCGATTCGTGAACCGCATGATGGTAAAGAATTGACCTTGTCAATTGATAGCAAAATTCAATACATCGCTTACACCCACCTGAAAGAAGCACTAGAAAAACACAAGGCCAAAGCTGGTGGTGCCGTGGTACTGGATGTGCAGACGGGGGAAGTACTGGCACTGGTCAATTTACCGAGTTTCAACCCGAATGAAAGATCTGTATTGACTGGTGCGCAGTTGCGCAACCGCGTCATGACCGATACTTTCGAGCCTGGTTCTACCATGAAACCGTTTACGGTTGCTTTGGCTTTGGAAACAGGGCGGGTGACACCTGACACGATCATACAAACAGCACCGGGAAGTATGACGATAGGCACGGCAACGATACATGATGCACACAAACAAGGCGCTTTGACGGTAGCGCAAGTGATACAAAAATCTTCAAATATCGGCACGGTAAAAATGGCGCTGCAGATGCCTCCGCAAGAAATGTGGGAAATGTTTACGACTTTGGGTTTTGGGCAGCAACCAAAGTTTGGCTTTCCCGGTGCGGTAGCGGGACGTCTGCGTAACTTTAAAACCTGGCGTCCTATCGAGCAAGCGACCATGAGCTACGGCCATGGTATTTCTGTTTCGCTGATACAAATCGCGCGTGCCTATATGATCTTTGCCCGGAATGGCGACACCATCCCGCTTACCTTTCAAAAGTCAGCAGAAATGCCCGCAGGACATCGTGTTATTTCAGAAAAAACGGCACTACAAATGCGTTTGATGCTGGAATCTGCAACGGAACTGGGCGGTACTGGTACTCAGGCCAGGATCGCTGGATATCGAGTCGGAGGCAAGACTGGTACTGCGCATAAATTGGAGCATGGTCGCTATGTGAATAAATATGTAGGCGATTTTGTCGGCTTTGCCCCTGTTTCTAATCCCCGTGTAATCGTCGCGGTAATGATCGATGAGCCTAGTAGTGGTGGTTATTATGGTGGCACTGTGGCGGGCCCAGTATTTTCCGCGATTACCGCGAACGTCTTGCGTTCATTAAACGTCCCGCCAGATACCGCGGTGACTAATCTTATTCCTGACACCAGTGTGCAGGAGAGTATGTGATGTCTGACGTTAACCACATCCAAATTACTATGCAAGAATTAATAAATTGGCTTAAGAGCTGCGCACCAAATGCGCAACTGAGTTCCGATTCGCGTGCTATCGCAGAAGGTGACGTGTTTTTTGCTTTTCCTATTGCCGGCAGTGCGGGCGATGGTCGTAGACATATCCAAAGCGCGATAAATAACGGTGCCGCAGCAATCGTTTATGATCCTGTTGGCTATGACTGGGATGTGGATGCAAGCGTTCCACACCATGCTTTTTCCGAGCTGCAGTCACATGTAGGCGATATCGCAAACACCTGGTATGGTCAGCCGGATAAAGAGCTGTTAACCGTTGCAGTGACAGGTACCAATGGCAAAACTTCTTGTTCGCAATGGATAGCAAAAGCTTTGTCCCAAACCTACGCGCCGTGTGCTGTCATTGGCACTCTTGGGGTTGGCACTTATCGAGATGGCAGCGTAGAAAATTTAATCGAAACTGGATTTACCACACCGGACGCAATTCAGTTGCAACGCAGCCTTGCGGATTTGCGCAAGACTGGTACTGGCGCATTGGCTATCGAGGCTTCCTCTATAGGTTTGCATCAGGGACGTATGAGTGGCATGCATGTCGATGTGGCCTTGTTCACCAATTTAACCCGTGACCATCTTGATTATCACGGTGATATGGATGCCTACGCTGCCGCTAAACAGATCTTGTTCGATTGGCCGCAACTGAAAACGGCAATTGTAAATTTGGATGATGCTTATGGTCGGCAATTGTTGGCGCAAATGAAGCGGAAAGCAGCGACCTCTGTATCCGTGCCGCCTTTGTTGCTGGCGTATAGTCTGGAGCAAAAAGAGTATCCTGATACTTCGATTATATTTGCTAGCAATGTGCGCACTTTGCATACGGGGACCAGCTTCCATGTCGATTCACCGTATGGTAGCGGTAGCGTCAAAACACATATGATAGGTCGCTTCAATGTCAGCAATGTGCTCGGTGTCCTGAGTGTCTTGTTGGCGAGTGGTGTGGCCTGGAACAAGGCGGTTAGTGCGATTGAAAAACTCGCATCTGTGCCCGGCCGCATGCAACAATTGGGAACGCCGGGGCATGTGATGGTGGTGATCGATTACGCGCATACTCCGGACGCCCTGGAGAAAACGCTAATCACACTACAGCAGGTGGCGCAAGAGCGTCAGGGCGCATTGTGGTGCGTGTTTGGCTGTGGCGGTGATCGGGATCCGGGGAAACGTCCGCAAATGGGAAAATTTTCCGAGCTGGCGCAACACGTGGTGGTGACTAGTGATAATCCTAGGACAGAAGATCCTGCGCTGATCATACAAGATATTCTCAAGGGCATGAACGGGGCGCCTCTTGTGATTGAAGATAGAGCGAACGCCATATTGTATGCAATACGACATGCGGCCAACAATGATGTGGTTTTATTGGCCGGTAAAGGGCATGAGACCTATCAAGATATCAATGGCAAGAAATGGCCGTTCTCGGACGAAGCGCACGCTTCCCTGGCGCTCGCTACTGTGGCGACCAGCTCAAAGCGAGGTGCCTGATGCATGTATCTTTAAAAGAACTTCAAGCCGTGCTGACCTCGGCTCAGCTATTGAACGAAACGCTTGACCTACATGTGAATGGATTGACGACTGATAGTCGCCGTATCCATCAAGGCAATCTCTTTCTGGCTTTACGTGGTGAACAGTTTGATGCGCATGATTTTTTGGAGTCAGTTGCCAGCTCGGGGGCTGCCGCAGTAGTGGCGGAGCATGTTCCTGATGGCTATAAATTACCTGCTTTGACCGTGCCTGATACCCAAGTCGCATTGGCGGAGATAGCGCGCCATTGGCGTCGTCAGTTCTCGATACCGGTCATCGGTGTTACTGGCAGTAACGGTAAGACCACGGTTAAGGAAATGATCGCCGCTATCCTTCATGCCTATGCCGGAGCCGATCACTACCTGTCTACAACGGGTAATTTAAATAATGAGATAGGAGTGCCGCTCACGGTACTTCGACTCCAGTCGCAGCATCGGTGCGCGGTAATTGAATTGGGGATGAATCATCCCGGTGAAATCGCTTTGCTGACATCGGTTGCGTTGCCGACAGTGGGCCTAGTGAACAATGCGCAGCGTGAGCACCAGGAGTTTATGCAAAGCGTCGATGCGGTAGCTGAGGAAAATGGCAGTGTATTGCGTGCTTTGCCCGCAGACGGGATCGCCGTATTTCCGGCCGATGATACTTATACTGCTTTGTGGCGTTCTTATGCTGCTGAGTCTGGTCAACGCAGCGTATTTACTTTTGGATTGACGGCAAATTCGGATGTTCGCGGCAGCTATCAGGCTCATGCATTTGGCAGCGATATAAAAATTAATATAGGCGACGAGGCATTTTTAGTGAATTTGTCCGCGGCAGGTAGTCATAACGTCTTAAATGCCTTGGCCGCTGCCGCATGTTGTCACAGTATCGGTGTGCCAAACGATGTTATCGCCCGTGGTCTCGAGGCATTTCAACCAGTTAATGGACGTTTGCAGCGCAAAACAGCCGTCAATGGCGCCAGTATTATCGACGATACCTATAACGCGAATCCTGATTCGGTTCGTGCGGCGATTGATGTGTTAGCGCAAATCGGTGGCTCTGCCTTATTGGTCTTGGGCGATATGGGCGAAGTGGGCGAGGATGGGATAGCCTTTCATGAAGAAATTGGTACTTATGCGCGCGCGCGCGGTATCAAGCACATGCTGACCATGGGTGTCCTGGCACAGCATGCCACATCGGCCTTTGGTGAGGCGGCCAAACACTTTGACACGATTGAAAATCTGTTGGCCGCACTCGATGCCAGCATTTCGTCTACCAGCACCGTACTGGTAAAAGGCTCTCGTTTTATGAAAATGGAACGTGTGGTAGCCCATCTTACTCAACAAAAAACTCTAGGGAATCACTGACATGTTGCTGTGGTTAGTACAATTTTTCAAACAAGATCTTGGCCTGTTGCGGGTTTTTGGATTTATTACCTTCCGGGCTGTGTTCGCCACCATGACTGCGATTTCTATCGGCTTGTTTGCCGGTCCTGCTGTCATAAGAATGCTGACGCGTTTGAAGGTTGGGCAGGCAGTTCGCACGGATGGCCCAAAAACCCATTTAATTAAATCTGGAACACCGACTATGGGCGGTGTACTGGTCTTGATTTCTATCGGTGTCTCGACCCTGTTGTGGGCGGATCTGAGTAATCGTTTTATTTGGGTCGTGCTCATTGTGACCCTAGGTTTTGGCGCGGTTGGTTGGGTGGATGACTATCGTAAGGTGGTGTACCAAGATCCGAATGGGATGCGCTCGCGTGAAAAATATTTTTGGCAATCCCTGATTGGAATTGTTGCCGCCGTTTATTTGGCATTTTCAGTTTCTGCACCTACCAACACCAAGGTATGGGAATTGTTTGTCGCTTGGGTGCAATCGGGTTTTAGTATGGATCTCCCACCAAAAGCGGATTTGATCGTACCGTTTTTTAAGGCATTTAGTTACCCCTTGGGTGTTTGGGGATTTATTGGCCTGACCTATTGCGTCATCGTTGGGACCAGTAACGCCGTAAATTTCACAGACGGTCTGGACGGCTTGGCGATCATGCCGACCATCATGGTCGGTTCTGCTTTGGGCCTGTTTGCCTATCTGGCCGGACATGTTGGGTATTCAAAATATCTGTTAATACCGCATATTCCAGGCGCCGGTGAATTGCTGATTTTTTGCGGTGCGATGGCTGGGGCTGGCCTAGCTTTTCTTTGGTTTAATGCCCATCCGGCGCAGGTATTCATGGGTGACGTAGGTGCTCTGGCTTTGGGCGGTGCACTAGGTACGGTTGCCGTTATCGTTCGTCAAGAAATCGTGCTCTTCATCATGGGCGGTATTTTTGTGGCTGAAACTGTTTCAGTGATTTTGCAAGTCACGTATTTTAAATTTACTAAAAAACGCTATGGCACCGGAAAACGTCTTTTTTTAATGGCACCTCTGCATCATCATTTTGAGCAAAAAGGCTGGAAAGAAACTCAGGTAGTTGTACGTTTCTGGATCATTACGATGCTGTTGGTGTTGGTTGGACTGTCCTCATTAAAACTACGTTAATTAGAGCAAATTGTGAGTATGGAATTTTCAGGTAAACATGTATTGGTACTTGGTCTCGGCGAGTCGGGGCTGGCGATGTCGCGTTGGTTGCTGCGCTGCGGTGCCAAGCTGCGTGTGGCCGATACACGTATAGCGCCTGATCGATTAGCGATACTTAGATCCCTGTCTTCGGAAATCGAATTCATCGGCGCCGATTTTTCGGTAGACTTGTTAAACGGTATCGATCTAGTCGCGGTGAGCCCAGGATTGTCACCTTTGAACGAGCTGGCAATTTTATTGCCGGAAATACAGAAAAATAATATTCCGTTTTGGGGTGAAGTTGAAATTTTTGCGCACGCCTTGCTCGCATTGAAGTCTACACACGGATACCAACCGAAGCTAATTGCGATTACTGGCACCAATGGCAAAACTACCGTAACTAACTTGGTTGGTTTGCTGTGCGAACGTGCTGGTTTAAGCGTTAAGCTTGCCGGGAATATTAGCCCCGCGATGCTCGATGTATTGTGTGAAGCGATCGATGCCGACGCACTTCCTCAAGTGTGGGTGTTGGAATTGTCTAGTTTTCAATTGCATACCAGTTATAGCCTAGAGGCGGATGTTGCGACTGTTTTGAATATTAGCCAAGATCATCTGGACTGGCACGGCAATTTGAAATCATATTGTGCTGATAAGGCGCGCATATTCGGAACCAAAACCACACAAGTATTAAACCGTGACGATGCCCTGGTCATGGCGATGCAGATCTCAAATCCACAGTCTGAAAATAAACGGGTGACTTTCGGTATTCACGCGCCTTTGGCCGACGGTGACGTAGGCTTGCTGAACGAACACGGCATGATCTGGTTGGCCGCTGCGAATAGCGCGGAAGAAGAGCAGGCTGCAAGCCGTAGAAAAAAGAAAAATCTAGAAGAAGTCCCTATCATTATCTCGCGCTTGATGCCGGCCGATGCGCTTAAAATTCGAGGGCAACACAATGCCGCCAATGCCTTGGCCGCATTAGCACTTTGCCGTGCCATAGGCTTGCCCTTGGCGCCACTTTTGCATGGCCTGCGCGAATATACCGGCGAACCACATCGGGTTGAGCTGGTCGCTAACATCGCTGGAGTCGATTTTATCGACGACAGTAAAGGCACTAATGTAGGCGCCACGGTTGCCGCATTAAACGGCCTAGGTGCTGAATCACATGCCAAGGGCAAACGTATCATTTTAATCGCCGGTGGTGAAGGCAAGGGACAGGATTTCTCTCCCTTAACTGCGCCCTTGACGCGCTATGCAAAGGTTATTTTCTTGATAGGAAAGGCTGCGGCTGAGATGCGTCAGACCTTTCAAGAATGTCAGATAGAGTTACGAGATTTTTCTACTTTAGAGCAGGCCGTATGGGCCGCTGCGGAGATAGCGCAAGAGGGCGATATCGTCCTGCTTTCACCGGCTTGTGCCAGCCTTGATATGTTCCGAAATTATGCGCACAGAGCACAGGTTTTTGTCGATACGGTTCGTGAAGTAGCGCTGGCACGTGGAGAAATCGCTTAATAATGAAGCAGTTACTCTTCTCATTTAATAAGTGGTTGCCATTTGCTGCCGAGCCTGTGGCCGCGTCGCATCTGGCAAAACGCTCAAAGATGATGGAGTACGATCAGGCGCTAGTTTGGGTCACCATGATTTTAATGTTGTTCGGCATGGTGATGGTGTATTCGGCTTCGATTTCTTTGCCTGACTCACCCAAGTATGCCAACTACAAGAATGCGCATTTTTTGATACGTCAGGCGATTTTTGTTGCGCTCTCAGTGCTGGTTGGATTGTTCGTGTTTCGGATAAAAATTTCTGCTTGGCAGCGTGCCGCACCGTATTTGTTCGTACTGACCTTGCTATTATTGGTCGCCGTTTTGATACCAGGGCTAGGTAAGGGGGTCAATGGTGCGAAACGTTGGCTGTCATTTAAAGTGTTCAATATTCAGCCATCAGAATTGATGAAATTGTTTATGGTTTTGTATGCGGCTGACTACACGGTACGCAAGCAGGAGTACATGCATAAGCTGACCAAAGGCTTTTTCCCCATGATGGCGGCAGTTGCGCTATTGGGTTTGCTGTTGCTGTTGGAGCCAGATTTAGGCGCATTCGGTGTGATTGTTTGTATCGCGATGGGTATCCTGTTCTTAGGTGGAATAAATGGTGTTTGGTTCGCAGGAATCGCTGCCACCTTGGTTGGTATTTTTAGCATGGTGATCATATTTTCACCGTTCCGCCGTGAGCGTATTTTTGCGTATTTAGATCCCTGGGTAGAAGAACATGCCTTGGGCAAGGCCTATCAATTATCGCACTCGCTCATCGCGTTCGGACGAGGTGAATTATTCGGTGTCGGTTTGGGTGCCAGTGTAGAAAAATTACATTACTTACCAGAGGCGCATACGGATTTTTTGTTAGCCGTCATCGGTGAAGAATTAGGTTTTGTTGGTGTCATGACCGTAGTTCTTCTGTTCTACTGGATAGTCAAACGTGCCTTTGAGATTGGTCGGCAAGCCATCGTGCTTGATTTGACTTTTGCTGGATTGACGGCAAAGGGCATAGGTATCTGGATAGGCGTGCAAACTTTTATCAACATGGGTGTAAATCTTGGCCTATTGCCGACTAAGGGTTTAACTCTGCCATTGATGAGTTACGGTGGCTCGGGGGTATTGATTAATTGTGTGGGTTTAGCGATATTGTTAAGAATAGATTACGAAAATCGGATGTTGATGCGTGGAGGCCGAGCTTGAATTCCTCTACTAAAAAAAGCAAAAATTTGCTCATCATGGCGGCTGGAACTGGCGGTCATATTTTCCCTGGCCTGGCAATTGCGGAAACGATGCAGGAGCGCGGCTGGAGCGTGACCTGGCTAGGGACTAGCAAAGGTATGGAGAACCAAATAGTACCCAAGCATCAGATAGCGATGGACAATATCGATTTCTCTGGTCTGCGTGGAAAAGGTTGGGTGCATAGCCTTAGCGGCGCCTACAAGTTGATAGCAAGTTTTTTCACATGCATGCGTATTTTAGGAAAACGAAAACCCGATGTTGTACTCGGTATGGGCGGTTACGTTACGGTTCCAGGCGGTTTAATGGCAGCTTTACGGGGTAAGCCCGTGGTTTTGATGAACGCTGACGCCGCTTTGCTTTTGTCGAACAAGGCTTTAAGGCCGATCGCAAAAAAACTGTTATTCGGACTGCCTTCGAGTTTGCCGAATAGTGATGGAAAAATGGTGGTAACTGGCAATCCTATTCGTAAAGAAATTTGTCAGTTGCGATCGCCACATGTACGTTATGCGGAACGTCGTGGGGCATTGCGGATACTGGTCGTGGGCGGTAGCTTGGGTGCCAAAGTATTGAATGAAAGTATCCCTGATGCGCTGGCATTGATGCCTGTCGAAATGCGCCCAATAGTGACGCATCAATCAGGCAAACAGCATATCGAGACTCTAAAAAAACGCTACGCAGATTGTGAAGTAAAAGCCGAAGTATTGGATTTTATTGATGACATGCCTAGGCGCTATGCTGAGGCGGATCTGGTGATTTGCCGGGCTGGGGCGATCACTATTTCGGAGTTGACGGCAGCTGGTGTGGCCAGCATTTTGATCCCTTTTGTGGCGTCGAGTACCTCGCATCAAAAAGACAATGCGCTGTGGATGGCCGAGAAAAAAGCGGCGATCTATTTGCCTCAGGCGGAACTCAATGCAAAGACGCTAGCCTACACTTTATCGCAGATGAGTCGGGCGCAATGTCAGGAAATGGCACAAACAGCTTACCTCTTAGGTCAACGCGAGGCGAATCAGGTAATCGCAAAAATTTTGGAAAATTTAGTATGAAACATAAAGTCAAACATTTGCATTTCGTCGGTATCGGCGGCTCAGGGATGAGCGGCATCGCCGAAGTATTGCTCAATCTTGGATACGTGATCTCTGGTTCCGATCTGAGTAGTAATGCGGCCTCACAAAGATTAGCCAGTCTAGGTGCCAATGTGATGCTCGGGCATGCGGCTGAAAACATTGTCGGCGCCGATGCAATTGTTACCTCGACCGCAGTTAAGGCAGACAATCCTGAGGTGATTGCGGCAAGAGAAAAACATATTCCTATCGTACCCAGAGCTTTGATGTTGGCAGAATTGATGCGTTTAAAGAGTGGTATCGCGATTGCGGGAACTCACGGAAAAACCACGACCACCAGTTTGGTCGCGAGCATCTTGGCCGAAGGCGGTTTCGACCCAACGTTTGTAATTGGTGGCCGACTCAATAGTGCCGGTGCCAACGCTAAATTGGGAAGCGGTGATTTTATTGTGGCCGAAGCGGATGAATCAGATGCCTCATTTTTGAATTTATTGCCGGTGATAGAAGTGATCACGAATATCGATGCCGATCATATGGAAACCTATGAGCACGATTTTTCCAAACTCAAGCAAGCTTTTATAGAGTTCACTCAGAGATTGCCATTTTATGGTGTAGCGATACTTTGTCTTGATGATGTACACGTTAGAGAGATCATGCCCTTTGTCTCCAAGCCTATCGTGACTTATGGTTTTCATGAGGATGCCGAGGTCAGAGCCATAGATGCGATTGCGGTGGGCGGGAAAATGCAATTTACCGTGATTCAAGATGGTTACGAGGCGATGCCAGTGAGCCTGAATCAACCAGGTATGCATAATGTCCAAAATGCTTGCGCCGCGATTGCGATTGCGCGCGAAGTAGGCGTCGCTGATAGCGCCACGCAAAAAGCCTTGAGTGAATTTAATGGTGTTGGCCGCAGATTTACTCGTTATGGTGAAATCGCTTTACCGCAAGCAGGTAGTTTTGCGTTGGTCGATGATTATGGACACCATCCGGTTGAGATGGCTGCAACCATCGCCGCCGCCCGTGGTGCTTACCCTGGACGTAGACTGGTATTGGCATTTCAGCCGCATCGGTACACCCGTACCCGTGATCTATTTGAAGACTTTGTTAAAGTCATTTCAACTGCTGATGCCGTGGTGCTCGCTGAGGTGTACGCCGCTGGCGAAGCGCCTATCGTTGCTGCCGATGGCCGTGCTCTTTCGCGCGCATTGCGCGTGGCAGGAAAGCTTGAGCCAGTATTCGTTGAGGATATTTTGGATATGCCAGAAAATTTAATGCATGTGTTGAAAGCTGATGACGTATTGATCGTGATGGGCGCAGGTTCTATCAGTGCTGTGCCAGCAAAAATGGCGCAAGCCATATCGAAATAAGTCAGAAATTATGAGCGAAATGAAAATGGAAAACTTAGGAAAAGTCGGTGTTTTGTTCGGCGGACGCTCTGCCGAACGGGAAGTGTCCATCATGTCTGGCAATGGGGTCTTGTCGGCACTAAAAAGTTTTGGTGTGGACGCGCATGCTTTTGATCCCGCTCAGCGTAGTTTGGCTGATTTAGAGTCAGAAAAATTTGATCGGGTTTTTATAGCCTTGCATGGTCGCTACGGTGAAGACGGTAGTCTGCAAGGTGTCTTGGAGCAGTTGGCGATTCCATATACCGGCAGTGGTGTGATGGCATCCTCGATAGCGATGGATAAAATTTTCACCAAGAAAATTTGGCAGAGTCATCAACTGACTACGCCTAACTATGCGGTGTTGACACTAGGTAGTGATCTGGATCTGGTTAGTGCGGAGTTGGGTTTGCCTTTAATCATTAAACCACCGCATGAAGGCTCGACCATAGGAATTACCAAGGTCAATGTCACAGCTGAGATGGCTGCAGCTTACACTTTGGCGGCCGAGTTTGATGACGAAGTATTGGCTGAAGAGTTTATTCAAGGGCGCGAGTTAACGGTCGCTGTGCTCGGAAAGGGTGCTAATGCTTACGCACTTCCTATCATAGAGATAGTCGCACCTGAAGGTAATTACGATTATCAAAATAAATATTTTACTGACGACACCAAGTATCTTTGTCCGGCGCCTATGGATGCCGCTTTGACTGCTGAGATACAAGCGATGTGTGTCGAGTCGTATCGTGCGATTAATTGCGAAGGCTGGGCAAGGGTAGACGTGTTGCTAAGAGCTTCCGACAATAAACCATTTTTGATAGAAATTAATACCTCGCCAGGTATGACTGGGCACTCCTTGGTGCCTATGGCGGCGCGCGCAGCTGGGATGAGTTATGAAGAAGTCTGCCTGACGATTTTGAAGACCGCAAGTCTGAAAATAAAGCCAGACACAAAAAAGGAAAGTAGTTAAAACACATGTGGCAAGACATCAAAATCTTGAATGCAGCGGCAAATGCTTTGATCGGCATCTTGTTACTCGCACTTTTGATGTCCGGAATCTGGTGGGTAATTCAGCGTCCGATGTTTACTTTGACTGCAATACGAATCGAAGCTGTGGATAAGGGCAATTTGCGACATGTGAATGCCTTGACGATTAGAAATGCCGCGATACCGAAAATCAAAGGGAATTTTTTTACCAGTAATTTAGATTTGGTTAGAAGTGCTTTTGAAACGGTGCCTTGGGTGCGTAAAGCCAGCGTACAAAGAGAGTGGCCGAACAAACTTATTGTGGTGCTTGAAGAGCACGAGGTGCTTGGTACCTGGGGAGATGAGGGGCGACTCATCTCAGCCAAAGGGGACGTGTTTACTGCGAATTTGGCGGAGGCGGAAGAAGATGCCGACCTGATCGAATTTGTTGGCCCGCAAGGAAGCGAGAAAGAAGTGTTGGCGCGCTACTTCGATTTTAAGAAGTGGTTCGCGGTGATAAATCTGGAGCCAGATGCGGTGCAATACTCTAATCGTTATGCTTGGAGTTTGAAGTTGAGCAATGGTATGAAGGTTGAGTTGGGGCGTATGCAAGACGAGTCGAGTTTGAAGAAACGAGTGGATCAGTTATTGGCGGTATATCCGCAGTTGCTCACGAGTTTGCGAGATAGTATTGAAAGTGTGGATATGCGGTATCCGAATGGACTAGCTCTGAAATCGAGTAAGAGTTCCTTGGGATTGAAAAGCAAACTTAAGTAAGTGGAATGACATGACAAAAGATGCAAAAAACCTGATAGTCGGTCTCGATATTGGCACTTCAAAAATCGTTGCGGTGGTAGCCGAAGTCATGCCGGATGGACGGCATGAAGTAATCGGCTTGGGACAACACGAATCCAAGGGACTCAAAAAGGGCGTGGTCGTCAATATTGAGGCAACCGTGGAATCGATACGACGCGCATTGGAAGAAGCAGAGTTGATGGCCGACTGTAAAATTCGGCACGTCTACACGGGAATCGCCGGCAGCCATATCCGTAGCTTCAACTCTAGCGGTATGGTTGCGATTAAGGATAAAGAAGTCACCGCGGCCGATGTCTCGCGCGTCATAGAAACCGCTAAAGCGGTGAATATTCCTACTGACCAGCAACTGCTGCATACCTTGCCACAAGAGTTCATCGTGGATAGTCAGGACGATGTGCGCGAACCAATAGGGATGAGCGGCATCCGTCTTGAGGTGAAGGTTCACATCGTTACCGGTGCGGTTTCTGCGGTACAAAATATCGTCAAATGCGTGCGCCGTTGCGGCCTCGAAGTTTCTGATTTGATCTTGCAACCTATGGCCTCGGCTGAAGCAGTTCTCACCAAAGACGAAAAAGAATTGGGCGTGGTCCTGATTGACATTGGTGGTGGCACTACTGATGTTGCGGTATTTAGTGAGGGTGCGATTCGGCATACTGCGGTGATACCGATTGCCGGCGATCAGATCACCAACGATATCGCGATGGCACTACGCACACCGACCTCGGAGGCTGAAGAAATTAAAATCAGATTCGGTGTTGCTAAACAGGTTCTGGCTGATCCATCCGATACGCTAGATGTTCCTGGTTTGGGTGACCGCGGTCCAAGATCGCTATCACGTCAGGCTTTGGCGGCGGTGATAGAGCCGCGTGTTGAAGAACTATTCGCCTTGGTGCATCAAGTGGTGCGCGAATCAGGCTACGAAGATGTGCTCTCTTCCGGTATCGTTTTGACGGGCGGCTCAGCCATCATGCCGGGGATGGTAGAGATGGCTGAAGACATATTTTTAAAGCCAACTAGATTGGGAATGCCGGTCTATTCTGGTCAGTTGGCGGACGTGGTGCGCAGCCCACGTTATGCGACAGTTTTGGGGTTGTTGTTGGAAGCAAAGAAGCAGTATATGCGCGGGCATATCGTGACCAAACAAGAAGGTTCGGCAAAAGCGGTCTGGCAACGCATGAAAGAGTGGTTTTTGGGGAATTTTTAGATTATTTATACGTATAAATCGCGTATAAAGTAAGCATAAATTGTAGTAATCATTTTATAATGTTGTTATCTGCAGTTTGCATTCGCTAGTCGTGACATAGGGTGATGACTAGCGACTGAAAACTGCCTACTTGGAGGATGCATGATGGAGTTCGATATGGTCGATAACGCTACGCAAGGCACCGTAATCAAGGTGGTCGGTGTTGGTGGTGCCGGTGGCAATGCAGTACAGCATATGATTAACAAGGGTGTCTCTGGCGTCGAGTTCATTTGCGCCAATACTGACGCTCAGGCGCTGACGCAATCCAAAGCACACAATGTGATACAAATCGGTGAAACTGGTTTGGGCGCAGGGATGAAGCCTGAGGTTGGTCGTCAGTTGGCTGAAGAGTCACGCGCGCGAATTGAAGATGCCTTGCGAGGTTCGCATATGGTTTTTATCGCCGCAGGTATGGGCGGTGGAACTGGTACCGGAGCTGCGCCTGTCGTTGCGCAGATCGCCAAGGAATTAGGTGCATTGACCGTTGCGGTGGTTTCCAAGCCATTTTCTTACGAAGGTAAGAAATGTATGGATATCGCTGACGAAGGTTTGGAAGCGCTGTCCAAGCATGTCGATTCTCTCATCATCATTCTCAATGAAAAGCTGGAAGAGATTTACGAAGATGACAGCATGATAGAGTGGCTGCAACACGCCGACAATGTACTCAATAATGCGGTTGCGGGTATCGCTGAAATCATCAATGTACCAGGCCATATCAACGTCGATTTTAACGACGTGAAAACGATTATGGGCGAGCAGGGTAAGGCCATGATGGGAACGGCAACCGCTTCTGGCGTAGACCGCGCCCGTATTGCAGCGGAGCAGGCAGTGGCCTCTCCACTGCTAGACGGTATCGATTTGTCTGGTGCGCGTGGTGTCTTGGTTAACGTTACCGCTAGTCGTAGTCTGAAGGGTAAAGAGATCAAAGAAGTCATGGCAGCGGTACGTGCATTTGCTGCCGATGATGCCTCGATCGCCCAAGGGATTGCGTATGACGATAGCATGGGTGACGATATCCGCGTCACTGTAGTGGCAACAGGTTTGGGCCGTGGCAAGAAAAATATTCAGCTGGTGCAAACACCTATGCTGCGTACCGGTACTCACAATGAGCCTATGATGATGGCGACTACCGCCAGCACTACAGCAAATATGGGGATGACATCGTCGGCCGGCTTCGAAAGCCTGAGTAAGCCAGCGGTATGGCGACGTGAATCAGCCTCTGATCAGGTGCGTGCTTTGGAAAAAAATGGAATGGAAACTTATGATATTCCGGCTTTTTTACGCAAACAAGCTGATTGATCTTGCTTCGCCAAAATATCGTGCGATGTAGTTTGAAATAGTTGAAAAATAGCTCGAAGCAAAACGCCGGCAATCGCTGGCGTTTTGCTTTCTGCAAGAAAATTAAGACTAAGGCATACTTGCGCTCAGCCCGTTTTTTAACAATACACAAAGTTGATGTTTGTTATGAGGCGGTGTACTTTCATCTATTACTGGAGCCAGATATGACTATCAAGATCGCAGAAAAATTACCCGAAGGCAGTTTAGCCGAATTCATCGAAGTCGAATCTGAGGGTTGCTCACTCGGACCAAATACTTTTAGCGTAGCCGATCTGAGCAAAGGTAAGACCATCGCAATTTTTGGTTTGCCAGGCGCCTATACACCAACTTGCTCGGCTAAACATGTACCAGGTTATGTGGAACACGCTGCGGCTTTGAAAGCCAAGGGCGTCGATGAAATCTGGTGTATCTCGGTCAATGATGCGTTTGTGATGGGCGCATGGGGGCGTGATCTGAAAGCGACTGGCATCGTGCGTATGATGGCCGACGGTAATGGCGCATTCAGTAAGGCTTTGGGTTTGGATGCTGATTTTAGTAAATTCGGTATGGGCACGCGTTCCCAGCGTTATTCTTTACTCGCAGTTGATGGCGTAGTGAAGCAATTGAATATTGAAGAAGGCGGAAATTTCGAAGTATCGAATGCAGAAACGATGCTGGCGCAATTGTCCTAATTTTTTTCCTCGTAAAAAAGCGCACAAATTTGTGCGCTTTTTTATTTTTGATGCCAGCTTTTAATTGCTAGTCGCAAGCTACTTACGGGTATCGATTTTGGCAAGCAGATATAATACTCAGATGTTAAAACAAAGAACAATCAAAAAACAGGTCAAAACCATAGGTGTGGGAGTTCACTCCGGTACTAAGGTGGATTTGATACTGCGTCCAGCGCCTATCGATACTGGCATCGTGTTTACCCGTATTGATTTAAACCCGCCCGTGGTATTTGAAGCGCAAGCCTTGAACGTCGGGGATACTCGCATGGCATCGACCTTGACCAATCAAGGTGCGAAAGTGTCTACCGTTGAACATCTGTTGTCTGCTTGTGCTGGCTTGGGCATCGATAATTTATATGTCGATGTCAGTGCTGAAGAAATCCCTATCATGGATGGATCAGCATCTTCTTTCGTGTATCTGCTGCAGCAAGCGGAAATGCAAGAGCAAAACGCAGCGAAAAAATTCATACGCGTTTTAAAGCCGGTAGAAATACGTGAGGGTAGTGGCAAATCCGAAAAATGGGCGAGGTTGGAGCCTTTTGATGGGTATAAGTTACATTTTTTCATAGAGTTTAACCATCCCGCGGTGGATGGTACGACTCAGACCGCCGAGGTGGATTTCTCTAAAGTGTCCTACGTCAAGGACGTGGCTAGAGCCCGCACCTTCGGCTTCATGCAGGATGTAGAGATGTTGCGCGGCATAGGATTGGCGCGCGGCGGATCTATGGAAAATGCTATCGTGATGGATGAATTTCGTATCTTAAACGCCGATGGACTGCGCTTTGATGACGAGTTTGTGCGGCATAAAATTCTCGATGCTATCGGTGATTTGTACCTGATCGGGCATCCCTTATTGGCAAGTTATAGTGCGCATAAATCCGGTCATGGACTGAATAATCAGTTATTGCGCGCCTTGCTGGCGCAGCCTGATGCCTATGAAATCGTGACCTTTGACCAGGAGACACTGGCGCCAGCGTCGTATGCCGAGCAAGAGCGTCGTGAGTGGGCGCTATCTTGATTGTATTTAGCCGCAGCGGATATTTCTAGACTTGGTTGCGCTGTACTAATCTATGTAATGCCGCCCTCAGTTCGGCATTTTGGGGGGTGTCGTCTAAACTATGTTCCAGTGCGTCAAAAGCGTTAATCGCACTGCTAGTGAAAACTAGTTGCTTCACTGGGCTAGGTTTTTCTATGGTTTTCCTAACTTGTACTTTGATCCGTATTGCGTTAATCTGCCAACCGCGCAACTGCAATTGTGCGAGCAATTTAGGCAAAGTTTGTTTCAACTTGCTTGCCAGTGAGGCATTCGGAGCGGCCAAACTTAATTGCTCATCGGCCAGTTGCAGTACTTCACAACTATCAAATACGCCCGGCAGTATGGCGGCACATTCTTTCTGCAATGAGGCATTGCGCTTGATACTTGGTAGTAAAGGCGAAATTTTGTCATTGCGGGCTAAATAGTTGGCGATACCGCTGGCATCGGGTAATTTTCTACCGCGTTTGATATTGAGTTTAAATGGAGGTGGCGTTAATGATTGCATGGATAGCACCTTACCACAGCTGCCGGTTTACCTGTCATAGGGACGCTCACTAATGCAAATCATTTTCATGCATTCCCGCTTCACGCAAGCGAAGTCGATTACTCTCAGTTCTACCCATATTCTATTGTCCGTCCTGGGCTTTTTAACTCTCACGATGTTGTGCTCCGCCGTCATGGCAGCTCTGATACTACGCTTGGCAAGTAGCGATCTGCCTCTGCTGAAAAACTTGGTGCCTGCCAATCTGGCTAGCTTACCAAGCAATGATCCGAATGCCAAAGATCGCTATCTAAAAGAAAACCTAGCAGCGATGGCAATTAAGTTGGGGGAGATGCAAGCGCAATTAATCCGCCTGGATGCCTTGGGCGAACGAGTTCAGGGTTTGGCCGGCGTAAAGCCGGAAGAGTTTAATTTTAAAGACGCGCCCGGACGTGGTGGTGCCGAAACTTCGACCTTGTTGCCCCCCAAAGAATTAAGTCTCTCGCAGTTTCAAGTCGCCTTAGATGCCATGGCTAGTGACCTTGAACATCGCTCAGATTTTATGAGTGTGGTCGAGACCAAGCTGATGGGTTTTAAGTTGCAATCCAAACTATTGCCAACCATACAGCCTGTCAATGTCAGTTATAACGCTTCGGGTTTCGGCTGGCGCTTAGATCCATTCTCAGGTCGCAGTGCTTTTCACGAAGGCATAGATTTTTCTAGTCCTACCGGCACGCCGATAATTGCAGCCGCTGGCGGCGTCATCATTGCCGCAGAGTTTCATCCACAATTTGGCAATATGCTGGAAATCGATCATGGTGGTGAAATCATGACGCGCTACGCACATGCTTCTAAAATTTACGTCAAAGTCGGTGACATCGTCAAACGCGGCCAGCATATCGCCGATATAGGCTCGACCGGACGCTCTACCGGCGCGCATTTACACTTTGAGGTGCATGTCAAAGGCGTGCCGCAAAATCCACATAAATTTCTCAATGCGGGTATCAATCAAGCCAGCATGGCGGCGCTGAACCAAAAATAGCTTGCTCTGCCGATTTGCTGCCATTGCGGGGCGAGTGAGTAAGAATTTTCTGTTGCGCCTATTGATATTCCCTTTTTTGTCACCAATTTTACTTAGTTGCGTGGGCCTGACCAGGCATTTTCTGGTTAATGGCTGGCTCCGTGGTAAAATCGCGAGTTAGTCTATGTTGCTGCCAAGTTAAGTTTGCTGGCAGCTTTTTTCAAGAATCTACTTACTCATTCATAGCATGTCATTCCTGACCAAGATATTCGGCAGCCGTAATCAACGGCTCTTGAAACAATACCAAAAAACGGTGCGTGATATCAACGCCCTGGAACCCACGCTGGAAGCCTTGTCGGATGAGCAGTTGCAAGCAAAGACAGGCGAATTTAAAGAGCGTATCGCCAAGGGAGAAACTCTAGACGCGATCTTACCTGAAGCGTTTGCGGTGTGTCGTGAGGCCAGTAAACGCGTCTTGAAAATGCGCCATTTTGACGTGCAATTGATAGGCGGTATGGTTTTGCATTTTGGCAAAATCGCGGAGATGGGCACAGGCGAAGGTAAAACCTTGATGGCCACCTTGCCGACTTACCTCAATGCCTTGTCTGGTAAAGGCGTGCACGTGGTCACCGTCAATGATTATCTGGCGCAGCGCGATGCCGAGTGGATGGGTACTTTGTACGGCTGGTTAGGGCTCACAACCGGTATCAACCTCTCGCAGTTGGAGCACGACGCCAAGCAAGCTGCATATGCCGCCGATATTACTTACGGCACCAATAATGAATTCGGTTTCGATTATCTGCGCGATAACATGGTGTATGAAGCCAAAGACAGAGTGCAACGCGCACTTAACTTCGCCGTGGTCGATGAAGTCGATTCCATTCTGATCGATGAGGCACGCACACCTTTGATCATTTCTGGTCAGGCCGAGAGTCATACCGAGCTGTACTACAAAATTAATGAAGTACCGAAGATGCTGACGTTACAGATCGGTGAGGAAACTCCCGATGGTAAAGGTCATATCGAGGTGGCGGGCGACTACACCAAAGACGAAAAAGCACATCAAGTCTTGTTGACTGAAGATGGCCATGAGCATGCCGAGCGTCTGCTGACGCAAATGGGCTTGTTGCCAGAAGGCGCATCTTTGTATGATGCCGCAAATATCTCTTTGATCCATCATTTGTATGCAGCCTTGCGCGCGCATGCTCTGTATTTTAAAGATCAGCACTATGTGGTGCTGAACGATGAAATCGTGATCGTCGATGAATTTACTGGTCGTATGATGACAGGGCGTCGTTGGTCGGATGGTCTGCATCAGGCGGTGGAAGCGAAAGAAGGCGTAAAGATTCAGAACGAGAATCAAACTTTAGCCTCGATCACTTTCCAAAATTATTTCCGTATGTATGTGCGCTTGTCAGGCATGACAGGAACGGCTGATACCGAAGCCTACGAATTCCAGGAAATCTACGGTCTGGAAACTGTGGTGATCCCACCGAATCGTCCTTCGCAGCGTAAAGATAGACAAGATCAGGTGTATAAGACAGCGCAAGAAAAATACAATGCGATGTTGGTCGATATTAAAGATTGTTATGAGCGCGGTCAGCCAGTTTTGGTGGGAACCACCTCGATCGAAAACTCTGAGATGTTGTCGGAGATTTTGACTAAAGCCAAACTCCCGCATAACGTCCTTAATGCGAAACAGCATGCGCGCGAAGCGGAAATTATTGCGCAGGCGGGTCGTCCTAAGGGCATTACCATCGCTACCAATATGGCCGGTCGTGGTACCGATATTGTGCTCGGTGGTAACGTCGCCAAGCAGGTGCAATTGATAGAAGCCGATAGCAAATTGTCGGATGCCGACAAGCAAACTCAGTCGCAAAAATTGCGCGATGAGTGGAAATCTTTGCACGAGCATGTAGTCAGCGCTGGTGGTCTGCATATCATCGGTACTGAACGCCACGAATCACGTCGCGTTGATAATCAATTGCGTGGCCGTTCTAGTCGCCAAGGTGATCCTGGATCTTCTCGTTTTTATCTGTCGCTCGATGATGCCTTGTTGCGTATCTTCGCCGGTGACCGCGTGCGTGCCATCATGGATAGATTGAAAATGCCGGAAGGCGAGCCTATCGAAGCCGGTATTGTGAGTCGCTCGATTGAGTCGGCGCAACGCAAAGTGGAAGCGCGTAACTTCGATATTCGTAAGCAATTGCTGGAATACGATGACGTCGCCAATGATCAGCGTAAAGTCATCTACCAGCAACGTAACGAATTACTCGAAGCGCACGATATGTCTGAGATGATTACTTCTCTGCGTAGCGGTATGTTTGAAGAAGTAGTGCGTACTTACGTGCCTGAAGAATCAGTAGAAGAGCAATGGAATGTCGCCGCTTTGGAAGCCACGCTGGCGGCCGAATGGTCACTCGATCTGCCTATCGCAAAAATGCTTGCGGCTGAACCAAATCTGAGCGACGAAGATATTCTGGAACGGGTCCAGGCTGCCGCCAATGCTGCTTATGAGTCTAAGCTGACTATCGTCGGTAAGGATGCGTTCGCCGGCTTCGAGCGCAGCGTCATGTTGCAGAGTATCGATAGCCATTGGCGTGAACATCTGGCAGCTTTGGATCACTTGCGTCAGGGCATACATCTGCGCGGCTACGCCCAGAAAAATCCTAAGCAGGAATACAAACGCGAAGCTTTTGAATTATTTGCGCAGATGCTAGATTTGATCAAGAACGAAGTGGTCAAGACCGTGGTCACGGTGCGCATACAATCGCGTGAAGAAATCGAAGCAGCCGAGCAGCAAATGGCCGCAGCGCAAATCGAAAATGTGCATTATCAACATGCAGACTTCGATGCGAATGCGACACCGGAAGAAATGTTGGCACCGACTGCAAATCCTGAGCACAGTGCGAATCAGCCTCAAGTCGATCATGGCTTTAAAGTCGGACGCAACGATGCCTGTCCTTGCGGTAGCGGTAAAAAATACAAGCAATGCCATGGTAAATTGGCCTAGGAATAGTTTGTAAATTAATACAGAAAGGGGCGGAATTTTCTGCCCCTTTTTTATTCCCTGACTCTAATTTTTGTTGTTAAATAGGCAGAAAAAAAGCGTCGAATGTGGGCGGTGTTGAGTCGATTTCGTATTTTTGATATTGAAAAATAAAGCTTCTTTGCTATATCCGCGTGATTATTTAACTACCTCGCCGTGAATAAGTGCAAAGAAAAAATGTGTGTGCTATTTTGTACAAACGTCCGACGTTTTTTTACTAATGACTATGAGTCGAGGATCACTATGCGCGTTGCACTCTATGTGATTTCTATGGCAATTGCTCTTGCTTCCAGTGTTGTTGCCGCAGCCGATGGTCCTGATTGTTCTCGTACATTTACCTTGGCTTTGCATGAGCATGGCTTATTGTGTTCTAGCCAGACAGGCGCAGGCATAGACAAAGATTTTTCTGATGAGTTGATGCGTCGTAGCGGTTGCAAGCTCAGTGTCAGTGTCTTGCCTAGAGCTCGAATTTGGCAGTTAATCGAATCTGGTGCCCTCGATTTTAGTTTGTCTGGCATCAGCAATGCTGAGCGCGAACGTTATGCCGGATTTGCCTGGTATTTTTCAAATAAATATTATCTGTTGTTAAGGGATGGTCTGAAGTTGAAGACTCTAACCGAATTTAAAAAAAATCCGGATTTGAAACTAGGCGCGATCCGCTCTTTTTGGTACAGCAATAATGCCAACCTGCTCATCGATCAGTTGCGCCCAGAAAATCGCGTAGTCTACGCGACCGGCTTCGACCCTCTCTTTAAAATATTTCAGAGCGGGCAAATCCAGGCAATGATCATCGAGCCCTTCGATTATCCGCAGATAGAAAATACAGCGCTACGTGAACAGAGTGTGATCATTGATACTGAAGATGCGGCGGTTCCGCATGGGCTGATTATGTCGAAAAAATCGCTTTCAGCGCTGGAGCAAGAAAAATGGCGAGCCCTGGTGCAAAGCATGCGCAGGGATGGCAGTGTCGCCAAGATTTTCAGAAAATACATGAAGCCTGAATTGGCCGATGCGATCACCACTTTTAAGGATTAACGTGAATTGGTTGTTGCGACAGCGTCTGGTTATCATCGTTTTAACATGCGCTTTGAGTGTGACGGCACTGCTATGGCAGCATGAAAAAGCCAATGCAAATCACGAGCTAAGGGCGGCACTCGATTTTCATGTGCGAGATTTCAGTGCGCGCATCGAACAGCGCCTGGTGAGCTACGAACAGCTAATGCATGGCGTGCAGAGTCTATTTGCGACATCCATCGCTGTGCCGCAGAATGATTTTTCTGAATATGTGAAAAATTTGCAGTTAGGCGCGAATTTTTCCAGCATGGAGGCGCTGGGCGTGGTGTGGCAGGTCACGGCGCAACAGGAGAATAGTTTTATACAAACTGCGCAGCTTGAAGTGGCTAAGGATTTCCATATTCACCCTGAAGGACTGCGGCCCAGTTATGCGCTGGTGCAGCGTATCGAACCTGGCACAGAGGAGAGTGCGCGTATGTTAGGACTTGATATGTCGCTTGATTCGACCTTGCAGGCTGCGATGGAACGCGCCAGAGATAGCGGAGTGATGGCGGTCTCGGGCAAACTTGAATCGGCGATGTCTGGTCATGCCAACCCACAAAGCTGCTTTATGATGTATTTACCAGTTTATAAAAAAGACCGCCCACTGGAAACGATCGCTCAACGCAGGGCCAATCTTGATGGCTGGGTGTTTGCAGAATATAAAGTCAATGCGGTACTCGCTACTTTGTATGGCGAAACCCCGCCCCTGATTCATCTGCAAATTTATGATGGTGTTGATGTTCGCGCCGATAACTTGATGTACGACTCTGCACCGTCCCAAGCGATGCATCCAACACCATTGCAGTTGACTGAATATATCGTCAGTGGCGGTCATACCTGGGCCGTTGTGATGCATCCTCTGCCAGGATTTGCTAGCCACTTGGGACGCGATCAGTCGACCCTGATCGCCTTCGGCGGTAGCGTATTGAGCATATTGCTGGCATTGATGACATGGCAATTGGTTTCTGGACGCGAGCGTGCGCTGACGCTGGCGCGCGCTATGACACGTGACCTGCGGGAGAGTGAAGCGAGGTTTCGCTATCTAGCGCAATACGATGAGTTGTCCGGTCTACCGAATCGCGCCATGTTTCGAGATCGCCTGCAGCAAGCCATCGCGCAGGCCAAGCGCGATAAAGCGCGTCTGGCTTTGATGTATCTCGATTTGGATAAATTTAAACCGATCAATGATCAACTGGGTCATCACGTTGGCGACATTTTGTTGCGAGCCGCGGCCGAAAGAATGCAGCTTTGTGTGCGAGAGTCCGATACGGTGGCGCGCATCGGCGGTGATGAGTTTGTGATCCTGCTGCCGCTGATAGAGACCGATTACGATGCGCTGCGGGTTGCTGAGAAAATCCGGTGTGCGCTGGCTGAATCCTTTGCGGTGGCGGGCGGGCATGTCCTTACGCTCAGTGTCAGCATAGGCATTGCGATTTATCCTGAGCATGGCGAGAGTGATGTCACTTTGGCCAAAAATGCCGATATTGCGATGTATAAAGCCAAGGAAAAGGGCCGGAATCAGGTATGCATGTATGATGCCTTGCTATGAATTCGTGATTAGCTAGTGATGAATTTGTCGTTTGCAAGTTGCCATTATTTTTCAGATTTAAAGCATACTCCCCAGAAAATTTATATAAATGGGCTCTTTGCGCATACAGTATGTGCGCAAATAAATAATACTCATGGGGAGTATTATTTTAAGTTCAGTTAGGGGTGCTGCTGCAGCTTGCCCTTTAGCTTGAGTAATTCCTGTTCCAATGCCAGAAAATCGGCTTCACGGTAGTCGCTGAAGCACTCACTGCCTTGCGCTACCACTTGCGGGAAAATATCTGCAAAGCTTTGTTCGCCGAGGGGCGTGAGTTGTATTAATTGCTGACGACGGTCCTCGCTACTCGCGCTACGTTGCAAAAAACCTTTTTGCTCCAGACGCTTGAGCACCCCGGTTAAGGTGCCTTTGGTGATCAGGGTTTTCTCGCCTAACTCTTTGCAGCTCATGCCCTGAGTGTTGCCTAGCGTAGCAATAATATCGAATTGCGACTCGGTAAAACCATGCGCACGCACGCGTACCGAGGAGGTTTTTTCAAACAATTGCATACATTCGGCGAGTAGACGTATGCTGCGTAGATAGCGTTTATTCATGCTCAAACGTGGTGATTGGTATGTCTTGCGCTACTTGGGCGTGGGCCCAAGTAGCGATTAATCTGAATACTATTGTTGAGACGGTATTGAGGCTGACATTGAGTCTGATATTAGGTCTGATATTAGGTCTGATATTAGGTCTGATATTAGGTCAGATACTGAACCTATTAGTTCGCCTTAATTGCTTCTACTTGTATCGATAATTTAACATCAGGTGAGAAACCGTAGGCGATGCCATAGTCGAGACCGAAGTCACTGCGTTTGAATTCTGCCGTGGCGTCTGCGCCGCAAGCTTCTTTCTTATGCATAGGATGCATGATGCACTTGAATTTATTGATGGTCAGCGTCAGTGGTTTTGTGACGCCCATCAAAGTAAATTCGCCCTGCACCGCCACTGGGGTGTCGCCGTTAAATTGTATAGACGTGCCTTTGTAGACCGCAGTCGGGAATTTTTCAGCATTGAAAATATCTTTGGATTTTGCATGCTTATCCATGTCCGCCATTCCAAAATTAATCGAATTGATGTCGATAGTGATGTCAACCGTACCGGTTTTTGCGGCGCGATCGAGGGTGATTTTTCCACTGCTCTTATTGAATTTTCCGCGCCAGAAAGAGATGCCCATGTGATCGGCTTCGAAACTAGGATAGGTATGGCTAGGATCGATGGAGTAGGTCTGCGCAAAGGCAGGAGCGGCGGCGAGGACTAAGGCTGCGGCGAAAAATTGGTTTAGTTTCATGTTAAATATCCTTGGAGTAGCTGGTAAGAAATCGAGGGGAATAATCAGTGCTGCGTTGTTAATGCGTGCTTGTTACTGCATGCTTGTTGCATGCTTACTGCGTTGTTACTACGTGAAATTTAATCAGTACTTCATCTGCCACCATAGAGGTGTCTTTCCATTCGCCTTCACCGATATTGAAGGCCAGACGTTTGATAGGCAAACTGCCGTCGAACACTTGAGTCGCACCGACATTCTTCACGCTCAAAGAGAAGCGGGTCGGTAGAGTTTTTCCTTTGATACTGAGATTGCCGACGACCTCTAGTTGGCCATTGGCGCCGGCTTTCATGCTGGTCGAGACGAAACTGGCTTTAGGGAATTGGGCGGCGTTAAACCATTCTTTTTTCAGCACTTCGGCATTGTATTGCGGGTCGCCTAAATCAAAGCTATGGAGATCGATCTCGACGCTTGCTTTTGAGCTTTCTGGTTTTGCGGCGTTGTAATCGATGTTGGCGTTAAATTTTTTAAATTTAGCATCCACCGCCACATTCATTTGTTTGAACACTATGCCTACACTACTTTTGGTCTCGTCGATTTTGGCAATCGCCGCCAACGCAGGAATGGCGAATGCCAGGCCGATAGCGGCAATGCCTAACTGGCTGCGTTTAGAAATAGAGGAAAATGTGAGCATGAGTTGTCCTGGTTTTATGGGGAGAATTCTGAAAATAGAGAAACTTGCGACTTTATTGCAGCGGCAAGATGCGTCGAAAAATAGCGTCTTTATCGATGAAGTGGTGTTTTAAAGCAGCAGCGAAATGTAAGCCGACCACCACCAGCATCACGCTGGTGAGTGCCTCATGCACTTCTTTGAGCAGGGGTTTGAGCTCTGGGTTGGGACCTATCAAAGCGGGTAATTCAAATAGGCCGAGATACACCACAGGAAAACCGGCGGCATAGGTGTACAAATAGCCAGACAGTGGCACCGCGAACATCAGCGCATATAAAAAACCGTGAGTGGCAGCAGCCAATTGCCGCTCCCATTTTTTCATGCTGTTTGGATAGTCCGGTGCGCCAGTCAACAGACGGGTAATGAGACGTAGTGCAACCAAGCCCAAGACGGTCACCCCCAGCCATTTATGCCAGGAATAATATTGCAATTTGCTCGGACTGATTTTCATGTCGGTCATGACACTTCCAAGCGCAAAGGCGGCCACGATCAGGAGGGCGACTAGCCAGTGTAGTAACATCGTCAAACGACTATAACTTTGCATAAAAGCTCCTAGTAAAAGCATAATTAGTTCGAGGTAGGACTAATAATAACAAAAAAAGTTCCCTCGTGTTGGAACTTGGTTTTTGGGGATGCGACTAAAATTTGTGCTCGAGTAGCAGCCTCAGCGTTCGGTAACTAGGCGCAGTGGTGCTTAATGTGCGCCCGCCTTGCTGATCTTGATACTGGTCTAGGCTTAATTTATCCTGTGCTAGCAGGTTGTTGAGACTGAGTCTGAGCAGACTTTGTTGATCCAGATTCCATGCCGCATAGGCGTCCAGTTGGCTGCGTTGATTGGTATAGGCTTGCTGCTGCGCCGAGACGCGTAGCTGACCGCCCTGGGTATAGCTGAGGGTGCCGCCCATACTCAATTGCGCACTCGCTTTATAATCTACGGCTAGATTGGCGCTGAACGGGGTTTGTCGCTCCAGTCGGTTGTCGGGACCAGGCACTTGTTCTACGCGCGACCAGTTGCGGTTCAGATTGGCGCTGACGGTAATCGCTGGGGCGCTGGCGAAGCTGCTTTGCAAGGGCCATTTTAGTTCAAGTTCAAGGCCGCGAATATGCGCCTGACCGCTGTTGGCAGGCGTACTGATCCAGGTGCCGTTCTGTTGTGATAAATGATCGAGGATCACGTCATCAATTTTGCGCAGATAGGCGCTGGCGCTGAAAAAGCCGCCAGCACCGAAATATTGTTCAAAGGCGGCGTCCAGGCCCCAGGCCAATTCTGGACGTAGTTGCGGATTGCCCTGAGTATCCGGATTGGTGGGGTTATTATTATTGTCGCTGGTGTAGCGTCGTGGGATTAAGCTGGTGGTGGTGGGCGCCTTGTAGGTACGCGTCAATGCCAGCCGTACTTGTTGTTGCTGATTTTCTAGTTCAGAGAGTTTCCAGACTGTCTGCAGTAGTGGGCTAAGCACGCTGGAGCGGTTTTCCACTTGGCTCAGTACGTTGCCGCTGGTGTTGGTCTGCAGGCCTTCCCAGCGCATCCCTAATGATGCGCTCCAGGTACGACTGATGTCCCATTCATCCTGAACAAATAAGGCGAGTCGCTTGACGTTGGCACGGTAGTCTTCATTGCTATTGGAGCTGGTTTGGCCTAGGCCATCAAGCATGCGCTCTACCCGGTCTTCGCTGCGCTGTATCAGGCTGCCATCCCAGCCCAGTATCAGCGCATGATTGGGGATGAAGGGGGCAGTATATTTGCCGCTGAGCGTCAGTGCTTGATCCTCGATAGCAGAGGTGACCAGATGGCGTCCGACTAAAGCCTTTGCCAGATTAAAACCCTGGAAATCAAAGTCGGTGTCGCGATGGCTAAGATTAATGCCGAATTTGCTATCGAGTTTGGCGCTGTCGTCTAATTTGCGCAACCAGTTCAGATCGCTGCGCAGGGTCTTGGTGTAGGCATTCCAATTGCTGTGATTGAGCGGGAACTCTGAAGGCGTATTCAAGGCGCTGCTCTCTAGCCGGTCTTTAATGTCATTGATGTGGCCGCTGCTGAGCAAACTTTGCGACGTTAAGCTATCGCCATTTTCCAGCTTCCAGATCAGACGCGGAGCCAGACTGATTTCATCGCGTGTCATGCGCTCTTCCATCACCGTATGTCTTTGCAGATAGAGTTGACCAGCCTGGTCAAAACCGGTCTCATCGAGAATTTCGGTGTTGGCGCGCAATTGCCTCTGTAGATTCGCCGCGACCGTATACGACAAGCTGCCGTTACGATCCGAGAGGAGTAAAGAGAGATTCGGCGAGACTTGATCACGTGTTTCAGCCAAGCCCAATTTAATTTCATGCTGCGCGGATAGTATCGATTTTTTTAAGATGATATTGATGGCACCGGCGATCGCCTGCGTGCTAAATTCTGCGGTCGCGGTGCGCATCACTTCTATGCGTTCGATCAGATCGGGGGCGATACTATCGATGGAAAAACCATTCGGTGTAGTCTCGCCGTTGAGCAAAATCTGGGTGTAGCCATTGCCTAGTCCACGCATCTGTACCTCGCTGCCGCGTGCGCTGGAATTGCTGATGGTGATGCCGGGCACGCGCTTTAATACTTCACTCAGATTGCTGTCGCCGTAACGCGTGATCTCCTCGCGGCTCAGCACGCTCTTGCTGGCGCTAGCCCGCTGGCGCTCATTGTTGGCGCTATTGCCGCCCTTGATTTCTACGCTCTGGGGCAGAGGATTTTCTGGCAGTAATTCGGCAGCAAAACAAGAGAGCGGAAGTAGGCTGAGGAGGCTGTAAAAGGCAGGTGAGGTAAAATTCAAGACTGGAGGCATGGGTGAGTCGGTAGTAAGAAGTAACGTAGAGTTAATCAGGTGTGCCACGTAGGGCAAGGCCTGATGTATAGGATGCAAGAAGCGGCGAAAAGTTCAAAAACACCTGGGCGCTCGCGCATAGTCCATGCGGCTCGCCAGCCTGCATGGCCGCTAAGCCGCATGGGGCTTGCGTCTTGGCTTGCCACTACAAATATGTCGGGATTGGCCCTTGATCCGATTGTTGCGCAGAATAAAAACGGGGTTCCGGTCGCGTGACCGGAACCCCGTTTTGCGCTAAAGCGCAATCGATCTAAAACGACTTAAATGGCTTTTGCCAATTGCGCCGCAATCCCTATGTAGTTGGCCGGTGTCATTGCCAGCAGCAAGTCTTTGGCGTCTTGCGGAATCGACAGACCTAAAACAAATTCACGTAAAGCGTCTTTCGAGATGCCCTTGCCGCGTGTCAGTTCTTTCAATTGTTCGTAAGGGTTTTCTACGCCATAACGACGCATCACAGTTTGCACTGGTTCAGCCAGCACTTCCCAGGTATTGTCCAGATCTTCGGCCAGACGTACAGGATTGGTTTCCAACTTGTTCAGACCGCGTACGCAACTGTCGTAGGCCAGTAGGGTGTAACCGAAAGCGACGCCGATATTGCGCAAGACCGTAGAATCGGTCAGGTCACGTTGCCAGCGAGAGATAGGCAGTTTTTCCGACAGATGCTTGAGCAAAGCATTGGCCAAGCCCAGATTGCCTTCGGAGTTTTCGAAGTCGATAGGGTTAACTTTATGCGGCATGGTGGAAGAGCCAATTTCGCCGGCCTTGGTTTTTTGTTTGAAATAACCGACTGAAATATAACCCCAGATATCGCGATTTAAATCGAGCAAGATGGTGTTGACGCGGGCAAAGGCATCGAACATTTCGGCCATGTAATCGTGTGGCTCGATCTGGATGGTGTAAGGGTTATAGGTCAAGCCCAAACGCTGCTCGATCACGTTCTTGGAGAAACCTTCCCAGTCATAGCCAGGGTAGGCCGCCAGATGGGCATTGTAATTACCCACGGCGCCGTTCATCTTGCCCAGAATTTCTACTTGTTCTATGCGCTTGATAGCACGTTGCAGACGCGCTACTACGTTAGCCATTTCTTTGCCCAAAGTGGTTGGGCTGGCGGTCTGGCCGTGCGTGCGCGACAGCATAGGGACGTCGGCATTGTCACGGGCGATTTCGCTCAGACGTGCGATGAGTTTTTGCAGGGCTGGCAGCATCACTTCGTCACGCGAAGATTTCAACATCATGCCGTGCGAAGTATTGTTGATGTCTTCGGAGGTGCAGGCGAAATGGATGAATTCTGCGGCCGCTTTCAATTCTTGCGTGATGGCGGCGTCAATGTTGAGCGTGCGTGCTGGCAAGTGGGCATAGCTGTCTGGTAATGGCAGACCTACCGACTCCTTTAGCCAATACTCGACCGCTTTGACATCATGATTCGTCACCGCTTCGATAGACTTAATGCGGGCAGCGTCGTCTTCTGAAAAGTTAGTCACAACTTGATCTAGCAGGGCTGAGGCAGCCGCCGAAAACGGCTTGATTTCGCTAAAACCAGC
The DNA here is from genome assembly GCF_003955735.1 of Undibacterium parvum. Classification (NCBI taxonomy): domain Bacteria; kingdom Pseudomonadati; phylum Pseudomonadota; class Betaproteobacteria; order Burkholderiales; family Oxalobacteraceae; genus Neoundibacterium; species Neoundibacterium parvum. The sequence continues at coordinate 2,944,477 of NZ_CP034464.1, forward strand.
CAGCGACAGGGCTTGCAACCAAGAGACCTCGACCTTGACACGGTGGCGCATGAAACCCGCTTCCGAGAGGGTGGCGCGCAGAGCGTCGACTTTGCTGGCATAACGACCGTCGAGCGGGGACAGGGCGGAAAGAGTAGATAGGGACATGATCTTGGACTCGGTGTAAAGGATGAATGAAAAGCGGCAGAGCGAAAAAATCTTACGTGCATTGCGTAAAAAACCACAAAAACCTAAAATCGATTAAGATACTATTTGTTGCCAAAATGGTCAAAAACGACTAATTCGAGCTGATTTTTTAAGTTTTTACGCAGAATAGGGGATTTTACCATTAGCCAGCCACTATGGCATCTGCGCTTGCCTGTGATTGGCTCGCTTAAGGGACGAGAATGCTGCGCTGCAATGCTATAATCATGATTAAATAATTATCAAAGCTACTATGAAACTAATTGGTTCTCTCGCCAGCCCCTTCGTTAGAAAAGTCCGTGTTGTGCTGGCGGAAAAAAAACTTGAATGCGATCTGATACTTGAAAACGTCTGGGCTGCAGATACCGCGATACAAGAATCAAATCCTCTGGGTAAAGTACCTTGCCTGGTGATGGAAGATGGCGGCTCGATGTTTGATTCGCGCGTGATTGTAGAATATCTCGATACCTTAACCCCGGTTGGTAAGCTGATTCCCGCCAACGGTCGCGGTCGTGCCGAAATTAAATGCTGGGAAGCGCTGGCCGATGGCGTCGCCGATGCCGCTATTTTGATCCGTCTTGAACGTACCCAACGCCCGCCAGAACTGCAAAGTGAGGCATGGGTTACGCGTCAGATGCAAAAGGTCAACGCAGGTTTAAAATCCATGTCCAGCGGATTAGGGGAGGCGCCATTTTGTTCAGGTAATCATCTGACCCTGGCCGATATCAGCGTGGTTTGCACTCTGGGCTGGTTGTCGTTTCGCTTCCCGGAAATTGACTGGCGTGGTGATTATCCGAATCTGCTGAAGCTATTTGAAAAGATGTCTGAGCGCGCTTCGTTCAAGGATAGCCTACCTGAGTAATTGAGCAGGTAAAGCAAAAGGGAGGCGATGCCTCCCTTTTTTATTGGAACCCTAGATTACTCATCATCCAAGATTTGCGCCTGCAAATAATTTTGTAGACCGATTTTTTCGATTAATTCGATTTGCGTTTCTAGCCAATCGATATGCTCTTCGGTGTCGTCGAGTATCATTTGGAACAGCTCGCGCGAGACATAATCCGCCGCTAGTTCGCAGGTGGCAATTCCTTCCTTGACCGTTTTCTGCGCGGCCATTTCTAGCTTCAGATCACACTGCAACATCTCTGGCGTATCTTCACCTATCATCAATTTATGCAGGGCTTGCAGATTTGGTAGACCGCCTAGCATCAAGATACGATCTATCAACTTATCGGCATGCTTCATTTCGCCTATGGATTCTTGATATTCTTTCTTGGCTATTTTCGCCAAACCCCAATGCTTGTACATACGTGCATGTAGGAAATATTGATTAACTGCACTGAGCTCATTGGTTAATTGAGCGTTCAGCAGTTTAATGACTTTGGCGTCGCCTTTCATGGGAACTCCTGAGGAAAAGATGATTGAGCTAATTAGCAGCTACCATCTTAGTACAAAACCATCAGGATGAACAAGTCAGTGTTTGTTGAAACGACTATCCGTTGAGGCTGAAGCTTATCGTTGCGGTGGCCAACATCATGAGCGCCTTGCCGTCTTCAATATACGGCTTGAACAAGGCACGCATCAGCGCGACGCGAGCTGCTTCATCTAATCGATGTGAGCCAGAAGATTTTTGTATTTCCACTTTTTCAGCGCGGCCTTTTTCATTGACCAAGACTAGCAAACTTACTTTACCTTCCTCTCCCATGCGGCGTGCGAGCGCTGGATAATCGGCTTGCGGTGCTTGTAAATATTCAACACCGCTGACCAATTTTGGTGGCGCTGCGGTGGCGTTGCTGGTCGCAGTATTGGCGACGATGCTACTGGTTTCGCTACTTGGCTTGCTGATGATGGTCTGCGCCGGGGCGGCTGTAATTGCATTGTCGGGCGTGCTGCGCGCCAAGACCTGCACTTCAGGAGGCGGTGCGATAAAACTAGGTGGTGGTGTCAGAGGCTTGCTCAAGGGCGGTGGTGGCAAGGCGCTGGGCGGTTCTGCCTGCGCCATTTCCACTACATTAATGAAAATCTCTTTGGGGATGGCTTGCGCGACTTTAACAAAAGCGCCTTGTTGCAAGGCATAGAGTAATAGTAAATGCCCAAGCACAATTGCCAGCATGGCCAAGTGCCGTGTTTTGCTAGCGGGCTGATCGTGCGGATTCATAGTTAGGGTCATGCTGGTTCTCACAAAATTGATCAGGCCGCCATGTTCAGTGCAGTGCGCGACGTTTGGAAATGTAAAGGATGGCTCACCAGTGCTTGCGGTAGTGCCTGTTGCTGGCAGTCACGCATGACCTGGCGCGCACAGCTTAGACATTTTCCGCAGCAGCTACCAACCTCTAAATCGCTGCGTAATTGGGCCAGGGTAGAGATACCGGCTTCTACCGCGAGACGAATTTTCGATTCAGAAACGTTGTTGCAAACACAAACTATCATTTTTAATCTCTCAAAAAATACTGGACTAGCGGCTGGCACCGACTAAACGTGCCAGCAGTGTCAATTTATTTTGCTGCGGCAAACTGCGCTCAACTAAGGCTGCCCATTGTTCGGATAATTGCTGGCAAGTAGCACTTAACACCGGTGCCAATTCAGGTAAATCTGCCAGTATCTTTAAATGGCGCTCTATCACCGATGCCAGCTTGACGCAGGAACCTGCTTCCAGCGCGCTATTGGCGGTGTAATGCGACATCAGATGCAAAACAGCAGCGAGCAATAATTCGGGCTGCGCAGGCTGTTGACCTGCCACGAAAAAATCTGGATTTGCGCTTAGCATCAAACTCTCCTTAAGGAATATGGTCTGGCTAGCGCTCTTGCTTCAGAAGTAATTTCGAATCTAGGTGGCGACGTTTGCATGATCTGAGTTCGAAGTCTGAGATGGCTGGCTGTTGAGTTACAGTTTTCTTCTAAAGACTAAGCGGTCAAAATCAGTTTGTTTAACTGAGTGACACGCAAGCGATAAATTCTGCCTTCGTGGTCTATCTCTACTTCGCGCATTTGCTGCATCAGTTCGCAGCTTTTCAATCGCAAAATATCTTTACCCAAGGTCGCCGGGCTGGGGCGTACGCTGGTCTGGCTAAGCTGTATGGGCTTGCTCAGTGCGGATGTTTCTGAGGCCATTTTCCACTCCTTAATCTAAACGAGAACAATTCTTATTTAGATTATTATGTAAGCAGCGCTGATTTGCAAGAACTTTTTTGAAAAGAGACCATAAAAGAGTGTTTATTTGTTGGTTAAATAGCAATGTGGGACTAGCGCATTGCGGGTTACTTATGCTTAGCTTAATAATTAAGTTGAGGCGTAAAAAAACCGGGCAGAAAATTCTGCCCGGTTTGCGTGCTGCGCTGCGAGTAATGCTGAGTGCTTGCTTAAGCTAGTTTGCTTGGCGTATCACCCATCTGCTCGCCTAAGCGCACGGCAGCGGCGGCGCTCCAACTGGTATTAAATTCCAGGGTATTCTTAGGAAATAGCATGACCACGGTAGAGCCGAGTAAAAAACGGCCCATTTCATCGCCTTTTTTGAAGCGTATATTTTGATCGTCGTAGCGCCATTCGCGCACTTGCTTACTACGTGGTGGATTGACTATGCCATGCCAGGTGGTTGCCATGCTGCCCACGATGGTGGCGCCGACTAAAGTGAGTACAAAAGGCCCTTGCTCGGTATCGAACACGCATACCACCCTTTCATTGCGGGCAAATAAGCCGGGTACTCCACGGGCGGTGGTGGGATTGACTGAGAATAAGTCACCTGGCACATAAATCATGCGCGTTAGCTTGGCATCGCAAGGCATGTGGATACGATGGTAATCACGCGGGCTCAAATAGATAGTGGCAAAACTGCCATCGCTGAATTTATCAGCCAAGGCGCTATCGCCGCCGACTAGGGTCGTGGCAGAGTAATCGTGTCCCTTGGCCTGGAAAATCTGCCCCTGTTTGATCGCACCGAATTGGCTGATCGCACCATCGACAGGGCAGACAAATTTACTGGCGTGTAGTGGACGGGCATCGGCACGTAAAGGTCGGGTGAAAAACTCATTGAAACTGGTGTAGCTGCTGATGTCTGGATTAGCCGCCTCTGCCATATTGACTTTATATCGAGCGACGAACCAGCGTATTACGCGTGTCGTCAGTTGGCCCGCCTGGGCATTCGCACCTGTTCCGAGTAACTCGGTAATAGCACGTTTTGGAAGTAAATACTGCGGCAATACGGCAAGGCGATCAGACACGATAGAGGACCTTTAAGCTGAGGAAGTTGCGATTATAACCGCGAAGTCTTGCCGTCCATGAAAAGCGCAAGACTAAGAAAATAGCCAGAATAAGATATATCACCTACAATTAAATTCAGACTTGCTAGTTGAGCATGGATAAAAAAGGTATGCTCTCTGCCTAGCACTGCATTCGACTCGTTAAATTTAATGAAGGCGTCATGGCGGACGATACCCAACTCATCGCGATAGACCAAGTCCGGATAGGTATGTTCATCAAGCTCGATCTGAGCTGGTTTCAGCATTCCTTTCCCATGAGTTCATTTAAAATCACTAACGAGCAACAAATCCTCGATTTACGTGCGCTTAAACTTAAGCAAGTACGCTATATCCCAGCAAAAACCGACCCCGTCTCGGTGACTCCTAGCGCTTCGATTACGCAAGCACCTGCATCAGAAAGCGATATTAAGGTCTTCGATAGCATGATCGCGGCCAAACAAGCGCGTTTTGAAAAATTGCAAGCACAGCGCGCCGAAATTGCCCGCTGCGAAGAAAAATTTGTGCATGCAGCCACCGTGGTCAAAAACATCAACAAAATGATATTTTCCCAGCCGGCCGAGACCATACTCGAGGCGGGTAAATTGGTCGATAGTATTGCTGATGTGTTTTTAAATGGAAATGACGCGGTCATGCATCTGATACAGCAAACTGCGGGCAGTGAAGAATTGTATTTTCACTCCCTCAATGTTTCTGTGCTGGCGATGATGCTGGCGCATGAGATGAAATGCACTGAGTCGCAAATAAAATCGGTAGGGATGGCCGGTTTGTTTCATGATCTTGGTAAGGTTAATGTGCCAGACAATATCGTAAATAAGACCTCGCCACTGACTAAGCCCGAGCAGAATTTTTTTGAATTGCATACCCAATACGGGGTAGAGGTGGGACAAAAAGCCGGTATGCCTAAAATTGTGCTGGAGGTGATGGCGGCGCATCATGAATACCTCGATGGCAGTGGTTACCCATTAAAATTGAAAGGCGAGGCGATACGCCTGCCTACCCGCATCGTGACGATCGCGAATGTCTACGATAATTTGTGCAATCACGTCGATCCAAATCAATCATTGACGCCGCATGAAGCTTTGTCGTCTATGTATGCGCATAGACGCGCGCAATTTGATCCGACGGCCATGGCTACTCTGGTAAAAAGCCTGGGCGTGTACCCACCCGGGACCCTGGTGCGTCTATCGAATGAGGCGATTGGCCTGGTGATGAATGTGAACGTGGGTAAGCCGCTACGTCCACGCATTATGGTGTACGACGAAGAGATTCCTAAGGACGAGGCAATTATTCTTGATTTGGCGGTAGAAAATCAGGATCTGGGCATCAGCGCCAGTATTCGCCCGGGTTTACTACCACGGGCTATCTTTGACTATCTGAATCCGCGCAAACGAGTCAATTACTATGTGGATTCACAATCGAAAAAATCGCAAAGCAGTGTTGCGGCTCAAGTAGGCTAAACATGGACCAGGCTGAATTAGCGCTCAATAGCAATCCCGGACATCTTAGTGATGCCCTGATGCGCCACGTGATAGAGCATTCTAAAGATGCCATCATGGTGGTCGATGCTGAACAATTAGTCTTGCTCTACGTCGATCAAAATGTTTGTCAGATGCTGGGCTATACCCGTGATCAGTTATTGGGGCAAGCCTTGGCGAAGGTCGAATGCTCTTTGCTCGATGTGTTTTTTTGGGAGGACTTAAAGCAGGTTGTTGCGCTTAAACTGAGCCGCGTCGCAGAGACCGAATGGATGCGTAGTGATGGCAGTTCTTTTCATGTGGAAAAACGGGTTTCGCACTTTTCTGAAAATGGCAAAAATTTTTGGATCATCCATGCCGAAGATATTACCCGCCGGCGTCTGATCGAAGAGCAGCAAGTGCAATTGGCATCGCAATTACAAAGCTCTATGGATGCCACCGCCGAAGGCATCATGGCGCTGGATTTAGACGGCAAGGTGGTCAACTTAAACCGACGTTTCGCGACACTGTGGAGCCTGCCTGAAGATATTTTAGTGGGGCGCAGTAGCGTGGCCACCATGGCCTATTTGCGCTCTTGTCTGATCGATGGCAAGGGTTTTTCAGATAGTCTGGAGCAGGTCGTATCAGCACCGCAAATGGAAACCGAAGATCTGCTGGCGCTCAGTGATGGGCGTTATTTTGTCTGCGTCTCCAAGCCTGAATTTTTACGTGATCGTCTGATCGGGCGAGTCTTTAGCGTACGCGATATTACCGCCATGAAAAAAGTGGAGACCGATCTACTGGCAGCGCGCGATGCCGCTGAATTGGCCAGCCTGGAAAAAACCCGCACGCTGGAGGCACTGCAAGTGAGTGAGTCGCGCTTGCGCAGATTGCTTAACTCTAGTCTGATCGGCATCATGCAGGGCGAGATCCATGGCCGCTTGACTGAGGCCAATGAAGTCTTACTTCAATTACTAGGAGTAAGTCGTAAGGAATTCATCGCCACTGGTCTCGATTGGCTAGCGCTGACCGCGCCTGATAGTCATGCTGACTACCAGGCCGCCATGTTAGAGCTAAGAGCGCATGGTCAGGCGCAGCCTTTTGAAGTAGAGCTCATGCGCCAGGATGGAAGCACACTGCCCGTGATGGTCGGTCTGGCACAGCTGGAGGGGTCTCGCGTCGAGTGGGTAGGTTTTGTGCTCGATCTGACTGAGCAGCGTAAGGCCGACCGTCTCAAAGCCGATTTTATTTCTATGGTGAGCCATGAATTGCGCACACCGCTCACCTCGATTCGCGGCGCGCTCAGTTTGCTAGAGCATGGCATAGGCGGGGTTCTGCCTCTAAAAATTATGGATCTGGTCAAAATAGCGCATAAGAATAGCCAGCGTCTGGGCGTCTTGGTCAATGATTTGCTGGATATGGAAAAACTCGCCTCCGGCAATATGGCCATCAGCGTCGACAGATTGGATTTGATGGCGATCACGCATCAGGCGCTGGAAGCCAATGCGGCCTATGCCCAGACTTTTTCTGTGGAATATCGTCTTGGCGTGCATCCTGAACATGCCTGGGTAAATGGTGACAGCAATCGACTGATGCAAGTATTTGCCAATTTACTCTCGAATGCAGCCAAGTTCGCACCCTCCGGTGATTTCGTTGAGATAAGAATAATGCCGCAAGACGCCACTTTCCGGGTCGAGGTTGAAGATAGGGGCAGTGGCATCCCCTTGGCGTTTCGGGAGCGTATCTTTAGTAAATTTGCGCAGGCCGATGATGGCGATACCCGTCAGCAAGGCGGCACTGGTTTGGGCTTAAATATTTCTAAAACGCTCATAGAAAAAATGGGAGGCGAAATCGGTTTCGAGAGCGAAGAAGGGCGGGGTACACTTTTTTGGTTCACGCTAGTGGCTGGCGCACACCGGCTTAGTGACAATTAAGGCAGTCTGCCAGCGACAGCTAGAATGCAAAACTAAAGCTGAATAGGGATATTTTTTAGCTAATGGCTTGTTAGTTATAATCTATTGGATATTTAAAAATCATAGTGATATGCTTATCGCCGTTGTAAGCCTTACGGTCATTTTGTAGCGCTTATTTGTGGCACTTATTTATAGTACTTATTGCAATACCCAATCAGGAGAATTTTATGAAAACTGTAGGTCAAAAACTCGACGCGTTTAAAGTTGCTGCTGCTAAGCCAGGTTTTAATCATCACGAAGAAAACGGCGTGTCCGCATTTGAAGACATCACCGAAGCGTCTTTCCCAGGTAAATGGAAAATCATTTATTTCTACCCAAAAGACTTCACTTTCGTATGCCCAACTGAAATCGTAGAATTCGCTAAATTGGCGAATGATTTCGCTGAGCGCGATGCAGTCTTGATGGGCGGTTCTACTGACAATGAATTTTGCAAATTGGCATGGCGCCGTGAACACAAAGATCTGGATAAATTGAATCACTACGCTTTTGGTGATGCAACCGGTTCTTTGGTTGACATGTTAGGCGTCCGTGATGTGAACGCTGGCGTGGCTTTGCGCGCAACTTTCATCGTTGATCCAGACAATGTCATTCAGCACGTTTCTGTCAACAACCTGAATGTTGGCCGTAACCCTACAGAAATCCTGCGTATTTTGGATGGTCTGCAAACTGACGAACTGTGCCCATGCAATCGTACAGTAGGCGGCGCAACGCTGTAATCGCTAGACTAGTGCTGGTGAAAAAGTAAGCTAAGCTCAGCAATGTGCTTAGCGCTACGATGAAACCCGCTGAGGCGGGTTTTAAAATCTCTTATTGATAGGAAAATACTATGGAATTCTTGACTTTAATTAAAAATTTGATTCCCGATTATGCCAAGGATATCCGTTTGAATATCGATGGCACGATAGCCCGCTCCAGCTTAGAGGGCAGTGATGCAGTTGGTGTGGCGCTGGCGTCAGCCTTCGCCGCCAAGAGTAAGCCCATCATCGACATCATCAAAGCCAGTGGCGCGATGAGCCCGGAAGAAGTCCATGCAGCGCTGACCGCTTCTGCACTGATGGGCATGAATAATATCTGGTATCCATTCGTCGAAATGACGGACGACGCCGATATGAAAACCCAGGCAGCGCAGTTGCGCATGAATGCCTACGCCACCAATGGCGGCGTCGATAAGCGTCGTTTTGAAATGTATGCGCTGGCCGCTTCTGTGGTCGGCAAATGCCATTTTTGCGTGAAATCGCACTTTGAGCTATTGAAAAAAGAAGGTATGTCTACCGTGCAATTGCGCGATGTGGGGCGTATCGCTGCCGTGATTAACGCGGCGGCACAAGTGATTGCGGCCGAATAAGCGCACTCGGAAAATAAAAAAAGCTGACTTTTTAGTCAGCTTTTTTGTTATCGCCAGCGCTAATTCGGTTCGTTTATTCCGGCTCTGTGGTATCAACCAGAGACGTTTTGCGCGATGCTGGCGTGCTGCCTTGATAGAGCCAGGGCATGACAAATTTAGTCATTTCCGAGGCCGAATGTACCGGCGACTTGGCTTGATGCGCAACCGCACTGCAAATCGCTTCTATCAGACACAGTGCGGCACCTTCAGAGTTGGGTGAAAATTGACGTCGGGTTTGTGCGTACAGCGTGACATTGGCATGCGAAGCCAGTGGTGAGCTAGGGACATCGGTCAGTGCCAGCACAGGCACGCCTTTTTCTCTGACCTGGCGCAGCATGGTGATGACGTCTTCGGCGTAGCGCGGGAAGGAGATACCGATCACCAGATCACGCGGCGTATATTTAAATAACTGACGCGCCACATGCGAAGGTCCGCCTGAGCCTACTGTGCATTGAATGGTGTCGCAAAACGGGTCTAGGCCATGCGCCATCAAACCGCCCAAAAATGCGCTGGCACCATAACCGACGATGTAAATGCGCTCGGCGTTCAAGATCATGCGCACGGCCTGGTTGCAAAGGTCTGGCGATAATCCGCGTCGGGTCGCTTCCAGATTGGCCATGTCTTCACTGAGCGAGTCACCGATAATCTCGGTGCTAGTGGCCGGCCGCTGTACTTCTGTGCGCAGATTGTCGATAGGGGCTAGCATCGCTTCAAAACCGCAGACCAGTTCGGCACGAAATTGCGGATAGCCATCGAAGCCCAAAGCGCGTGCGAAGCGATTCGCGGTGGCGATAGAAATCCCGACCGAATTGGCAAGTTCATCAATCGACATGGTGGCGGAGCGAAACGCATTCGACAAGACGTAATCAGCGGTTTTTCTATGCGCCTTGGACAGGCTTAAATAGACCTTGCCTATGCGGGCGTTAACGGTACCGCCGGGTGTGGGTGTGTCTAAATGTATCATGAGGAGCAAGCACCGATGGAATTGGAAATGTAAATATAATTTCATCTCTATTAATTGTAAAGAAATGAAGTACATCAAATCGATCTGCGCGCTATTTTTCTTGGGAAGTGTGCATTTGTTGCTCTATCAGCCAACAAAGCAAGTCACGCACCTGTGCGAGCAGAAAACACCGTAGAGTAAACCTAAATGGAGAAATTTTCTTCTGAATTTTTCAAGCATTTCCACTAATAATTCTGCTTTTTCTCAGTCGAATTGCAGTGCCTATATATACTCCCAGTGGGTATATTTTTTTGCCCGCGTAATGTATGTGCGATCGCTATGGTTATTCAAAATAACGGGGGAGTATGTATTTTTGCCTAAATTGAATCAATTTGGCGTGCTTAGCGAAATGCTGTTGATCTGGCGGCTGGCTGAGCGCTAAGATTTTTAAAAGCAGCCCAAGCCAGGGCGCATGGAGTATGCGCGCTGAGCCTGGTAGTTTTTGCAATTGCTCTGGTCTTTAGACAGCCGAGCTATTGATGATGCCGCCGCCTAGGCAGACGTCGCCATCATAGAGCACGGCCGATTGGCCGGGGGTGACGGCCCATTGTGGCTGTGCAAAAGCGAGCTGAAATTCTTGCTGGTTACCGCTAAAGCTGCAAGCCATGTCGGCTTGGCGATAGCGGGTTTTGGCAGATAAATCGCTGATCTCAGGCGCGTGTCCAGCCACCCAGCTCACTTGCGCCGCCTCTAAGGAGGAGGAAAGTAGCCACGGATGATCGTGTCCCTGCACCACGTACAGAGTATTGCTGACTATGTCTTTGCGCGCCACATACCAGGCATCGCTGCTGCCATCGGCATTTTGATGCGATTTGATGCCGCCTATGCCTATGCCCTTGCGCTGCCCCAAAGTGTAGAAACTCAGACCGACATGCTGACCGATGACCAGACCTTCTGGCGTCTTCATGTCGCCCGGCGTGTAGGACAGATAGCGGTTCAGGAAGTCGCGGAAAGGACGTTCACCGATGAAGCAGATGCCGGTTGAGTCTTTCTTTTTGGCGTTTGGCAATTGCAATTGTTCGGCAATTTTACGCACTTCGGTTTTTTGAATTTCACCTAAAGGGAACAGGGTATTGGCCAGTTGCGCCTGATTTAAGCGGTGCAGGAAATAACTTTGATCCTTGCTGGCATCGAGCGCTTTGAGCAATTGAAATTGGCCTTGCACTTCGCGCACGCGGGCGTAATGGCCGGTGGCGATGTAGTCTGCGCCCAGCTTCATGGCGTGATCCAGGAAGGCCTTGAATTTGATCTCGGCATTGCACAGCACATCGGGATTCGGTGTGCGGCCAGCCTGATATTCGCGTAAGAATTCGGCAAACACCCGGTCTTTGTATTCGGCGGCAAAATTCACCGCCTCGATATCGACACCGATGACGTCGGCCACGCTGACCGCATCGATCCAGTCTTCGCGGGTCGAGCAGTATTCGGAATCGTCATCATCTTCCCAGTTTTTCATGAACAGGCCGATGACTTCGTAGCCTTGCTCTTTCAATAGCCAGGCCGAGACCGAAGAATCGACCCCGCCCGACATGCCTATCACTACTCTTTTTTTACTCAATTTAAACTCCAAGTGCACTAGCGTGCGTAAACAAGAGCGACAGCGGCGCGCGCTGGCCTTGCAGGTAATCATTCACACACTGCATCACCAGGGGGCTGCGATGGCGTTCTTGCGACGCGATTAATTCTTCCTGCGTCATCCACAGGGTACGCAGTATGCCGGTGTCCAGTGGCCGCGCATGTGCCGCGCCTAGCTGACCGGTAAACGCAAAACGCAGATACGTATTTTGCTCGCCGGTGCTGGCCGAAACATAACGCGACAGATAGCTACCAATTAAGGCGGTCGGTGCGAAATCATGGGCGGTCTCTTCCAGAGTTTCGCGGATCACCGCTTGTTCCAGGGTTTCATTCGGATCAAGATGACCTGCCGGCTGATTGATACGTAGGCCGTCGGGGGTCTGTTCTTCTATCATGAAAAACTCATGGGTATTGCCATTTTTGCGGGCAATGATGGCCGCGACCGTGACGGAGGGCTTCCAGATTATTGACATAGCTGCTTTCGAATAGTGCGACATTTTACTTTGACATCAAATAATATGTGCGAAACTAGCAAATTTGACGAAAAATTAGCTAATGCTAAATTTGTATATTGGATGATTTTATTCTTGTTGAAGCACATGAATTTGTAGAATACTAGCCTAGCCAAACTAGTTAATCGGCTGGAAAGCCTTATGCTTATTGGCTCTCGGATGTTTTCCCTAGTTAATGCCAAAGTCATATTTACTCGCTAAGTTAGTAAACATTGGTAAATGAGTAAAAATTCGAACGGTTGTGCTAAAAAACATTTTGCGTGTAATATTGTTGTCGAATATCAAATGTAAGATTCGGGTAAGAATTTTCAAATTGCAAACCAAGGAGTAAGTCTATGAGAATCGGCATTCCCGCCGAGAGCCGGCCGGGCGAGACGCGTGTAGCGGCGACCCCAGAAACCATAAAAAAATATGTTGCAGCTAAGCACAGCGTGATCGTGCAAGCCGGTGCAGGTATTGCTGCCAGCATTACCGATGAAGCTTATCAAGCTGCCGGTGCCCAAATCGGCACTGCGGCTGAAGCTTTTGCTGCAGAACTGATCCTCAAGGTCAGAGCGCCATCGGCAGAAGAGCGTGCCCTGATCAAGTCCGGTACGGTACTGGTTGGTATGCTCAATCCTTTTGATGCTGAGAATATCGCAGCGATGGCCGCACACGGCATCTCTGCTTTTGCACTCGAAGCGGCACCGCGTATTACCCGTGCGCAGTCGCTCGACGTCTTGTCATCCCAAGCCAATATCGCCGGTTACAAAGCCGTGTTAATGGCGGCCAATACCTATCAACGTTTCATGCCTATGCTGATGACTGCCGCCGGCACCGTTAAAGCCGCGCGTGTCCTGATCATGGGCGTAGGCGTAGCTGGTTTGCAGGCGATCGCAACGGCCAAACGTCTGGGGGCCGTGATTGAAGCCTCGGATGTAAGACCTCCGGTCAAAGAGCAAGTCGAATCATTAGGTGCGAAATTTATCGACGTGCCTTACGAAACCGATGAAGAGCGCGAGATCGCCAAAGGCGCAGGCGGTTACGCCCGCTCTATGCCAGCAGCGTGGATGGCACGTCAAGCGGCCTTGGTGCATGAGCGCGCCAAACAAGCCGACATCATCATCACCACCGCCTTGATCCCAGGGCGCAAAGCACCGATCCTGATCTCGGAAGAAACCGTCAAGGCCATGAAACCAGGTTCGGTGATCGTCGATATGGCGGTCGAGCAGGGCGGCAATTGCCCACTCTCTGAACTAGGCAAGACGGTCACCAAGTACGGCGTGCATATCATAGGTGAGCCAAATCTGGCGACCCTGCTGGCGGCCGACGCCTCAGCCTTGTATGCCCGCAACGTACTTGATTTCCTCAAGCTGATCATCGATAAGGATGCGGCGCTGGTGATCAATAAAGAAGATGAAATCATCGCTGCCACACTGGTCTGTGCCGGCGGCGAAGTACTTAAAAAATAATACTGAAATAGAAATACGGAATTAGGAATTACCATGCAAAGAAATATGCTACGCGCCAAAATTCATCGCGCAACTGTCACCCAGTGCGATCTCCACTACGAAGGTTCGTGTGGTATCGATGAAAATCTGCTCGATGCCGCCGACATCAAGGAACATGAGCAAATTGAGCTGTACAACGTTAACAATGGCGAACGCTTCTCCACCTATGTCATCAAAGGCAAACGCGGTAGCGGTGAAATCTCCTTAAACGGTGCAGCAGCACGTCGTGTACAACTGGGCGATCTGATGATTATTTGTACTTACGCACCGATGACGGATGAAGAAGCAAGTAGCTTCAAGCCGAAAGTGGTGTTTGTGGATGGCAAGAATCAGATCACTAGTCTGAAAGCCTATTAATCTCGCAGATGTTCGCAGAGATTAATGCGGGTTAATTAAAATTGCATGTCTAAGCCTTATCAATAAATTTAACAGAGAGGACATCATGGAAGTTAGTCATACCCTTACCAACCTCATCATTTTTGTGTTGGCGATTTACGTCGGTTACCACGTGGTTTGGACCGTTACCCCAGCTTTACATACGCCTTTAATGGCGGTGACCAATGCCATTTCTGCCATCATCATTGTCGGCGCCATGTTGGCCGCCGGTCTGACTGAAGGCTTGCTGGCGCAGGTAATGGGCACGGTTGCCGTGGCTTTGGCCGCAGTGAACGTGTTTGGTGGATTTTTGGTGACCCAGCGCATGCTGGAAATGTTTAAGAAAAAAGAACCTAAAGTTGCCGCCAAGGAGATCAAATAATGAGTATGAATTTGGTCACAATGTTGTACCTGATCGCCTCAGTGTGTTTTATTCAGGCGCTTAAGGGCTTGTCGCATCCATCTACCGCAAGACGTGGTAACGCCTTCGGTATGGCGGGTATGGCGCTGGCGGCGTTCACCACGATCGCTTTGATCGTGAAGCTCAAATCAGAAGCATCTGGCTCTGGCCTCGGTTATGGCCTGGTAATCCTAGGCGTGGTGGTCGGTGGCGGTATCGGTGCCACGCTGGCGAAACGGGTAGAGATGACCAAGATGCCTGAACTGGTGGCAGCGATGCATTCCCTGATCGGTCTGGCAGCGGTCTGTATCGCGGTGGCAGTGGTGGCTGAGCCTTGGATTTTCAATATCACGGCACGCGATGCGGCGATCCCGTTTGGTAATCGTCTTGAGTTGTTTATCGGTACCTTTGTCGGTGCGATTACTTTCTCAGGTTCGGTCATCGCTTTCGGTAAATTATCGGGTAAATATAAATTCCGCCTGTTCCAGGGGGCGCCAGTTAGTTTTGCCGGTCAGCATATGTTGAACCTATTGCTGGCTTTGGCGATGCTGGGTTTCGGCCTGATGTTTTGCTTCGCTCCTGGTACTGCGCCAGCCTGGTTGCCGTTTGTCTTGATGGCCGCGATCGCCTTTGTACTGGGTGTATTGATCATCATCCCTATCGGCGGTGCTGATATGCCGGTGGTGGTGTCTATGCTCAATAGTTACTCTGGTTGGGCTGCGGCCGGTATCGGTTTTTCTTTGAATAACTCGATGTTGATCATTGCCGGTTCGCTGGTCGGATCTTCCGGTGCAATTCTCTCTTACATCATGTGTAAGGCGATGAACCGCTCCTTCTTCAATGTCTTACTGGGTGGCTTTGGTGGTGCTCCGGTAGAGGCAGCGGCAGGTGGACAGGTACAGCGTCCGGTAAAATCTGGTTCGGCCGATGACGTCGCTTTCTTACTGGGCAATGCCGAGACCGTCATCATCGTTCCTGGTTATGGCTTAGCCGTGGCCCGTGCTCAGCATTCTCTGAAAGAATTGACTGAGAAGCTGACACATAAAGGTATCACGGTTAAGTATGCGATCCATCCTGTGGCGGGTCGTATGCCTGGCCACATGAACGTTTTGTTGGCAGAAGCGGAAGTACCTTACGATCAGGTGTTTGAGATGGAAGACATCAATAACGAGTTCGCGCAAGCCGACGTAGTGCTGGTGCTGGGTGCCAATGACGTGGTGAATCCTGCCGCTAAAGATCCAAAATCAGCGATTGCCGGTATGCCAATTCTGGAAGCCTACAAAGCGAAGACGGTGATCGTCAACAAACGTTCTATGGCCTCCGGTTATGCCGGTTTGGACAATGAATTGTTTTACATGGATAAAACCATGATGGTGTTTGGCGATGCCAAGAAGGTCATTGAAGACATGGTCAAGGCGATCGATTAAGTCTTAAGCCCCAATAAAAAGCCCTCTCAAATTTTGAGAGGGCTTTTTTATTTCTTGGGCATTTTTTTCGTCGCTCTGAAGTGAAACTTAAAATCGGAACTTAAAATGACTTCAGCACTTGCTTGTGTTTGATGCGCGTGATGATCTGTTCGGCTTTTCCTGCGGTGCTTTTGCCTTCGCAGAAATAATCGTAGAACAGGGTGTTGTGTTGCTTATTCGCGCCAGCGTCGGAAATTCTCTCCCATTGATCTCGACGCGAGTTTGACCAGCTACCGTCACTGCGGCCAAAGGCGTATAGTTTTTTTTCACCAGTCTGGCAGCGTATCCCTTCATAGCTGATGTTCTTGGCACCACCACTGCTATTTGAGACCAG
This sequence comes from Undibacterium parvum, assembly GCF_003955735.1. Lineage (NCBI taxonomy): Bacteria > Pseudomonadati > Pseudomonadota > Betaproteobacteria > Burkholderiales > Oxalobacteraceae > Neoundibacterium > Neoundibacterium parvum. The sequence goes on from NZ_CP034464.1 coordinate 2,960,879, forward strand.
GGTGTAGCGTACGCTGCCATCGCTATTCACGCTCAGGGATTTGGCATCGATAAAAAAGGCCTGACTGCCACTGTCATAAAACGCCAGCAAATTTTCTGCCACCGGTGCGGCCGGCAAAGTGAGCGCAATTTCCTGCCATTCTTTGTTGACTTCCTCTTCTATGTCGCGACTAGTCGCTGCCAAGGCTAGTTGCGTCAAGCCGCTAAGAGCCAGCGCTGCCAAAATACGTTTTGGCAGTGGCAGCGCTAGGTGGAGTTCAGATCGTCTATTTTGCTTCATCTTTGCCATCTTCATTGCTTGCACTCGTTGTGATGTCTATGCTTATGCTGACACTAGTCTGTATCGACTGCAGGCTAGTTGCGGCGGCATCTTCTAAGCTTGCCTCCACGCTGCGCGCAGGTTTGCGTTGTGCGCCCGGATGATCGGTTCTGTGGATGAAGCGCGATAATTCTTGCAGGGCGAGTTGATACACGCCACGCTTAAACTCTATCACCACATCTAAAGGTACCCAATAATCATGCCAACGCCAGGCGTCAAATTCAGGGTGATTGCTGGCACGCAGATTGACGTCGCAATCGCGTCCTACCATGCGCAACAGAAACCAGATCTGTTTTTGGCCACGATAATGCCCGCGAATTTCACGCTTGATGAAATGATCCGGCACCTCATAGCGCAGCCAGTCACGGGTTCTACCTATGATCTTGACGTGTTCAGGCCGCAAACCGGTTTCTTCTTCCAGTTCGCGAAACATGGCCTGTTCCGGAGATTCGCCGTACTTGATACCACCTTGAGGAAACTGCCAAGAATGTTCGCGTACCCGCTTGCCCCACCAAACTTCATTGCTCGCATTGAGCAATATGATGCCTACGTTAGGCCGAAAGCCTTCACGATCTAGCATGTTCAACCTCAATACTTTCTGCGGCTAAACGGCGTGCTCCTGAAATGTCAAATGATGTCGTGCGTGATTTATCGTGTATTTTCACTATGGAACACGGTGTTCATCACATAAAAATGCAAATAAGGCGCAGTTTCCATCATCAAATATGCAAAGAGTAGGCGCATTAGCCAACTAATCCTTTAAAATTGAGATGATTATAACCCTCTATTTTTGAAAAGAATCATTGTCATGCGTGCTACAAGGTTTTTTATTTCCACTTTGAAAGAAGCTCCTGCCGATGCAGAAATCGTCAGCCATAAATTGATGATGCGTGCCGGCATGATTAAGCGTCTCGGTTCCGGTATCTACAACTACATGCCTATGGGCTTGCGCGTGATTCGCAAAGTGGAAAATATCGTGCGCGAAGAGATGAATCGTTCGAATGCGATCGAGATGTTGATGCCAGTGGTGCAGCCTGCCGAGTTATGGCAAGAGACTGGCCGCTGGGACAAGATGGGCCCGGAGCTGATGCGTGTTAAAGACCGCCACGGGCGTGAATACGCGATCCAGCCTACCTCAGAAGAGGTGATTACCGACGTAGTACGCTCCGAGATCAAATCTTATCGTCAGTTGCCACTGAATTTTTATCATATCCAGACCAAGTTTCGTGATGAGCGCCGGCCACGTTTTGGCTTGATGCGTGGGCGCGAGTTCACCATGAAGGATGCTTATTCTTTCGATCGCAATGTAGATGGTCTGAAGCAGTCTTATCAAGTGATGTTTGATGCTTACACGCGTATTTTTACACGCTTTGGCCTGGAGTTCCGTGCCGTGGCGGCTGACAATGGCGCTATCGGTGGTTCCGGTTCGCACGAGTTTCACGTGATCGCCGATACCGGCGAAGATGCGATCGTGTATTGCCCAAGTTCGGATTACGCTGCGAATATGGAAGCGGCCGAGGCCGTGGCACCAAGTGGTGAGCGCGCTGCTGCCAGCGCTGCGCTAACTAAAACGGCGACCCCAGGCAAAGCCAAATGTGAAGATGTGGCTGAGTTGTTGGCGATTCCTTTGACATCCACCGTGAAGTCTATCGTGCTGACGGTAGAAACTGAAGAGAAGGGCGCCCTACATAAACAAGTCTGGTTATTGCTGCTACGCGGTGATCATGAACTCAATGAAATCAAGGTCAGCAAAATCCCTGGTCTGGCAAATAACCGCTTCGCCACCGAAGACGAAATCGTCGAACATTTTGGTACCCGTCCAGGTTACCTCGGTCCTATCAATACCAGCTTGCCAGTCAAGATCGTGGCGGACCGTACGGTTGCCATGATGAGCGATTTTGTGTGTGGCGCGAATGAGGCCGATTTCCATTTTACCGGTGCCAACTGGGGTCGCGATCTTCCCGAAGCGCAAGTCGCTGATCTGCGTAATGTGGTGGCGGGTGATGCCTCACCCGATGGCAAAGGCGTCTTGGCGATACAGCGTGGGATAGAAGTTGGTCACGTGTTCCAGCTCGGCACTAGCTATTCCGAGTCCATGAAAGCTACTTTCCTGGATGAAAACGGCAAGCCACAATTCTTGCAAATGGGTTGTTACGGCATAGGCGTGACACGCATCTTGGGCGCGGCGATAGAACAGAATTTTGATGATAAGGGCATCATCTGGCCTACCGCGATCGCGCCGTTTGAAGTCGTGCTTTGCCCTATGGGGATGGATAAGAGCGAAGCAGTCAAAGAACAAGTCGAGAGCTTGTACGCAGCATTGCTGGCGGCCGGTGTCGATGTGATTCTGGACGATAGAGGTCAACGTCCGGGTGCCATGTTCGCCGATTGGGAATTGATCGGGGTACCGCATCGCATCGTGATTGGTGACCGTGGCTTGAAGGATGGCATGCTCGAATATCAGGGTCGTCGCGATACCGAAGCTACTGCCGTCGCCGTGCCAGATATGCTGTCCTTCATCCTGGCGAAATTGGCTGGGAAATAATATACAGGGATGGAGTATATTTTAATGCGCACGTCTTTCGTGCGAGTTGAGCCTAAATTAAGCGATACCCCCGGGTTTTCGCTTAATTGCTGGTTCAGGCAGCAGCTACGCTTACTCAGTATTTCTGCATTTCTCTGCGCGCTTTTTAGTTCGCCCTTGGCCTTGGCCGGGAATCAAAAAGAAGAGGCGATGGCCGATTCGGTGCGGCTGGCCTTATCCAAATTGGTCAGTGATCCGCGTCCCCCTAAGCCTAGTTTTGATCAGATCGAAGAGCGTATCAAATATCTGCATTGGCTGGCCGAGATGTCGGATCGCTTGAAGCGACGTCTGACCGATAAGCAAACCCGACTCGAATTCATAGAAGCCGTCTGGTACGAATCGAAACGCGCCGGACTCGATCCGGCCATGGTGCTGGGCCTGATACAGGTAGAGTCGGGCTTTCGTAAATACGCAACTTCAGTGGTCGGCGCGCGCGGCTATATGCAGGTGATGCCATTCTGGTCGCGCGTGATCGGCGACCGTGATGCGCAAAAGCTATTTCAGATGCAATCGAACCTGCGTTATGGCTGCGCGATTTTACGCATGTACATCGATATGGAAGCGGGCAACCTGTATCTGGCCTTAGGACGTTACAACGGCAGTCGGGGTCGGCCTGAGTATCCAAATGCAGTTTTGGCGAACTGGAAGAATTGGGAATACAAAAAGTAGCGCTACAAAAACCTCGCATGCGCGGCTGAGCTGCTTAGCCTCGCACTGAAATTTTCCCTGTGTTTTCATTGATACCAAAACCTATACGCATATTCCATGCGCCTCACAGCCGTTTTTGGCTCTGTGAGGCGCAGCGATATTGCGTGCGGTTTTCTTATTTGTATGTCGCTGTCTGTATGCTGCCTACAAGTAGAGCCAAGTATTTTGCTTTGTAGAGGTTGAAATTATTTAAGCAGCTCACTGCTTGTGGCTTTCTGTCGCTTAGTCATTTCTATGCGTCGTGCAGATTCAGACTTCGATGATTTTAGCGTTCACTTTGCTCAATTAGATTTACCGTGCTCATGTATGATTTTTTCATACGTACCATCTTTTTTTAGTTCTAATAAAATCTCATCAAATTTATCGCGCACTAGATCGAGGTTTTTTTTCTTTGAAAACGCGATATAACTAGGAATCGCCTGGACTTCAGGAGTTAGTTCTCTGACTTTATCCATCGCATCTTTGTGCTTTAAAATATCCAATGCCCCATACCTGTTACTCACTAAAATATCGAATCGTTTAGCTAGTAATTTATCGACATTTTGCTCCCCGGTATAGGTGGTGTCAGGCGCTTTAATCAATTTGTTTTTAACTGCATTATCAAAAACATCGCCGTAACTGACTTTATTCACCACCCCAAAGCTATAACCAGCGAGCTTCTGTAAATCGCCATCAAATTTAATTTCTGTGCCTTTCAAAACAAAAAGGGACACGGTCTGTGGCATCAGTACGACTCTAGAGTAATCAGCAAAGGTTTCTCTTTCGGCTGTTTTGTATGCGGTAAAAATGGCGTCGGCCGTGCCTGCTTCTATCATTTTGATTGAGCGCGCCCACGGCATTAATGTGATGTTGATTGGTTGCTGCATTCGGCGAAAAACTTCCTTCACAATTTCCACCACCATTCCATTAGTCTGGCCTTTTTCTTCATATTGATAGGGTGGGTATTGTAGAGTTACCAGCTCTAGTGTTGCGGCCTTTGCAGTTACGGCGTAAATCATCAAACCGAAACAGAAGAGACCGATACAATTTTTTTTCATAAGAGCGCCTCTTAATCTATTTTATTTGCTCAGTGAAAGCTGGTTGATGTGTAGTAATTCACATCATATAGGATTTGCACAAAACTATTCGAGTATCTTAGGTCGCCAGTATCAAGTAGTGAGGGGAGGGATGGCGCCGAATCGGCCGCGCATATTCCATGCGCCTCGCAGCCGCTTTTTGCTCTGTGAGGCGCAGCTACATTGCGCATTGCCGACACGCGATTTGAAAACTCTACACTGATAAAAATCCAGGCACAAAAAAGCCCGCGCGATGCGGGCGTTTTTGTTTGGGATTGGGCTAAGCACACCCAATAGTTTCCCAAAAAACTGCGGCTACACTAAATATCAGGACAGGTGGCCAGAAATCAGTTTAGTCATCTCAAACATAGACACTTGTGCTTTACCGCCGAAAACGGCTTTCAGCTTGTCATCTGCGTTGATGTTGCGACGATTCGCGGCATCTTGCAAATCATGCTTTTTGATGTATTCCCATACTTTTTTAGTGACTTCAGTACGTGGAATTGCTGCTGTACCGATCACTGCTGCCAATGTTGGGGAAATAGTCATTGGCTTCATGAAGGCTGCGTTTGGCTTACGCGCTGGGGCGTCTGCTTTAGCTGCTTTTGGTGCGGCTTTAACTGCTGGCTTCGCTGCGGCCTTAGGGGCTGCTGCTGGTTTTTTAACTGCGGCTGCTGGTTTTGCTGCTGCTTTTTTTGGTGCTGTTGCCATATTGAGGCTCCTTCACAAATTCGTTGAAAATGCGCCATTTCACGCATCTCTTATAGTGGTGGGCTTTGCAGGGCGATGCAAGTCTTTTTTGTCACTTTTTGTAGAAAATGTGACGGATTTAGCAGCGTGACGCCCTTCAAGACGAAAAAAAACCGGATCTGGCGTATTTTCGCGAGATCCGGTAGCGGCTAGGCGCTGCTTAGCGTTTGCCTGGCATCATGCCTTTCATGCCGCGTAACATCTTCATCATGCCGCCGCCTTTGAGTTTTTTCATCATGGTTTGCATTTGATCGAATTGCGCCAGCATGCGATTGACTTCTTGAATCTGGACTCCGGCACCGGCCGCGATGCGGCGTTTGCGCGAGGCCTTGATCAGATCGGGCTTGGCTCTTTCTAGCGGCGTCATCGAGTTAATCATGCCTTCCATGCGGCGTACTTGCTTGTCGGCCTGACCCATGTTGGCACCATTCGCGGCTTGCTGTAATTGGGCTGGCAGTTTATCCATCAGATTGGCCATGCCGCCCATTTTTTTCATCTGGCTCAGTTGCAGCTGGAAATCGTTCATGTCGAACTTGCCGCCGACCTTGAGCTTTTGCGCCAGATCTTGCGCAGCGGCGACGTCCATGCCTTTTTGGGCGGACTCAACCAGTGCCAGAATATCGCCCATTCCCAAAATACGATTGGCCATGCGGGTAGGGTCAAAGGCTTCCAGACCGTCGAGCTTTTCTGAGATACCGGCAAATTTAATTGGTTTGCCGGTGATGTGGCGTACCGACAGGGCGGCACCACCGCGTGCATCACCGTCTAACTTAGTCAGCACCACACCAGTCAGTGGCAAGGCATCGTTAAACGCCTTGGCGGTATTGACCGCATCTTGCCCCAGCATGGCATCGACCACAAACAGGGTTTCTATAGGATTTACCGCAGCGTGCACCGCAGTAATCTCTAGCATCATGGCTTCGTCGATACCGAGGCGACCGGCGGTATCAATGATCAAGACATCGTGATGATGTTTTTTTGCGTAATCTAAAGCTGCCAGCGCGATATCGACAGGTTTGTCAGTCGGCAGGGTAGGGAAGAAGTCGGCACCGACTTGCGCCGTGACGGTTTGCAGCTGACCGATCGCGGCAGGGCGATACACGTCGGCAGAAACGGTTAAGACCTTTTTCTTCTTTTGCTCTTTTAAATACTTGGCCAGCTTACCGACCGTGGTGGTTTTACCGGCACCTTGCAAACCGGCCATCAGGATGATGGCTGGCGGCTGGGTGGCAAAGCTCAGTTGATAGGCTTCTTCGCCCAGATCGGCGCCCATTAAGGATGCCAGTTCTTTCTGCACCACCCCGACCAGTGCCTGGCCCGGTGTCAGCGAGCTGATGACTTCCTCACCTAGCGCTCTTTCTTTGACGCGGGCGATCAGGTCGCGCACTGCGGGCAACGCAACGTCGGCCTCTAATAGTGCCATACGTACTTCGCGCAGCATCTCTGCGGTATTGGTTTCGGTCAAGCGCGCTTCGCCACGCATGGTCTTGACCACTTTGGCGAGGCGTTGGGTAAGGTTATCTAGCATGGTGAATTTGGATTCTTAATAAGTAGGGGGTTCTAGCCAGCTAAGCCAGCTAAGCCAAATAGGGCGCTTAGCATAAATTAACCCGCCATTTTAACCGATGTATCAGCCCTGACCAGTGCTTACCATTACTTACAGCTAGTTTGCCTGACTGAAGGCAAGATGAAAGCCATGCTGCGGCATGATGAAAGGCTGTGATGAACAAGGCTTTTGTCTGGAAATTCAGAAAAGTAATGCAAAAATTCTGGATTTTCGGATTCAACTAGTAGTTCTACCGATGTTCTTAGCGGCAAATCAGGCTTAAATCGGGCGAATCCAAGAGCATGTAGGCAGACCGCTAAGATGGCATGATAATTGCCAGATGGAAATTATATTGAAAAATAAAGGAGATGAAATGAGGTTAAATACGCTGTTTTTTAGAAAATTTAGAGCGATAAGCACGCTGGCATTGTGCGCTAGCTTTTTGAGCTTGACTGCACCGGTAGCTGCAGAGGAGGGCGTGAGCGACAGCACCATCCTAATCGGGCAGACGGTAGGCGTGACTGGTCAGATCGCCGGACCGGTGAAAGAAATGATGGCGGGTGCCAATGCCTATTTCAATGCGACGAATAAAAATGGTGGTATCAACGGCCGCAAAATTGAGTTACTCACTTTGGATGATAAATTCGATCCTGCCTTAGCCGCGGCCAATGCCGAAACTTTAATTAAAAAAGAGCATGTGCTGGCGTTGTTTCAATCTCGCGGCACCCCGCATACCGAGGCTATCCTGCCCTTGCTTGCCAGCCATAAAATTCCTTTGATTGCGCCTAGCACCGGTGCCACGGTATTTCATCAGACCACCAATCGCTATCTATTTAATGTGCGTGCCAAATATCAGGATGAGGTGTCCAAGGCGGTCCAGCAATTTTCGACGATAGGGATAAAAAAAATCTCTTTGATGTACGTCGATGACAGTTTTGGCAAAGACGGTTTGGCAGGTTTTGAAAAAGTCATGGCTCAGCAAAAACTCAAACCTATCAGCATCAATAAATTTGAGCGCGCCAAACCCGAACTCGATGCAGTAGTGGCTAGCGCGGTCAAGGCCGAGCCACAAGGCATACTTATCGTTGCTTCGGCAGCCAGTACGGCTGAGCTCATTAAAAAACTGCGCGCACAGAACCCCTTAATTCAATTGATGACTTTATCGAATAATGCTTCGCAATCCTTCGTCGATGAGCTAGGTAAATTCGGCCAGGGTGTGATGATGTCGCAAATTATGCCAGATGCCTCTTCACTCGCGACTGGTCTGGGTCAAGAATTTAAGAGTATGGCGCAAGCAAATGGGGTGAATCCTTCGTATGCGGCAATGGAGGGTTTTGTGTCTGCCAAGGTCTTGGTCGAAGGCTTAAAGCGCGCTGGCCGTAGTCTGACACGTGAGAGTCTGATTAGCGGTTTGGAGTCTATGCGTAAAGTCGACATAGGTGGTCTGATACTTAGTTACAGCGAACGCGATCATAATGGTAGCGAGTTTGTCGAGCTCACCATGATTAATAAGAGCGGCAAGTTTATTCGCTGATGCCGAGTAGGCCTGCTTTGATCTGAAAATTCAGACTGTCAATCAGATAGCAGTCGGAATTTTCAGACTGCAAACGTCTAGATTTTTCTCTCTTCATAGTGGGTGCCTGTGGTGACCTGGTCTATTCGCCCTGGCACGAAGCATGCTATATAGCTAAGGCGAATAGAATTTATGTCAGTCTTGGGAATTTTTCCTCGGCATGAATGCTAGCGCATACCAAAATACAGGAGACCTCTATGTTAAAAAAAATCAAAATTGCCAGTCTATTATTGCCCTTGCTTGCCATGTCGGCACAAGCTCAGGAAACCATACGTCTGGGTAATCTCAAATTCGCCCATTATGGCGCGGTCTCGTATATCAAAGAAATCGCGCCTAAGTGCGGTATCAAAGTCGAAGAAAAAGTGTTCGCCAAAGGCCTCGATGCGATGCAGGCAGTGATTGCCGGCGAACTCGATGTCGCGGCCGTTTCCTCTGAGGCTGTGATCTCGGCGCGTGCCAGCGGTACACCTATCTATCTGGTGGCTGGATTTGCCAAGGGCGGGGCGCGCCTGATGGGGCGTGCCGATCTGGGTATGAAGACAGTCAAAGACCTTAAAGGCAAAAAGGTCGGCGTGACGCGCGGCGGCATCCAAGAAATTTTGCTGGCGGCAGAGTTGTCGCAAAACGGTTTGACGTATTCGGATCAGCCAGGAAAAGACGTGCAAATTATTTATTTGGGTTTCCCGGATTTGAATCAGGCTTTACTGGGTAAAAATCTCGATGCCATCATGCAGTCCGAGCCTTATTCTTCGCAGGCCATCAGCAAGGGTTTTGGCAATGAAATTATCAAGCCCTATGACACCCCTATCGGTGAGCCGGTACGTACCATGGTAATGACAGAAAAATTCTACAAAGAGCGCAGACCGGTAGCAGAAAAATTCATGCGTTGTTTCGTCGAAGCCACCAAGACGTTTATTGATAACCGCGATCTGGCTGAAAAATACGTGCGTGAAAACATGTTCAAGGGACAGGTCAGCCATGAAGATTTCGTCAACGCCATAGAAAACTCGCCGTATTCGTATGACGTGACAGCCGAGCATATCCAGATCACCACCGATCTGATGCAGAAATATGGCGTCGGCAAAATGAGCAAGCCACCGGTCGCCAAAGACTGGGTCAAGACCGATTTGCTAGAGCAAGCTAAAAAGAGCATGAACATCAAATAATTCCGCTTATTCCGGCTGCGCGCAGCTTTGTATCCACTATGGATCAGCTGTGCGCGCCAAAACATCAAGGACAAACTATGAAATTGAATTGGCGTGAAATGGGCGCGGGTCTGATCGTACCCACGCTGCTCATCCTGCTGTGGCAGCTGGTGACGAGCATGGGCTGGGTAAATGCACAGGTATTACCTTCGCCGTGGGCGGTGGTGATCAAATGGTTGGAATATGCAGCACCTTATGAGCCCTACGATGCGGCCAATATGAGTTGGCTGAGCTGGGTGTTTTCGGGCGAATTGATACGCGACACCATGGGCAGTATGTATAGAGTTGCGGTAGGTTTTATTGTCGGTGCCGGCCTGGCTTTGCCTTTAGGTTTGGCGATGGGGGCCAGTCAGCGCGTGTATGCCTGGCTCAATCCTTTGATGCAGGTATTGCGTCCTATCCCACCGATTGCGTATATCCCTTTGTCTATCCTGTGGTTCGGTCTGGGTAATCCCCCGGCGATTTTCCTCATCGCGATTGGGGCGTTTTTCCCTGTGCTGATGAATACCATTGCCGGTGTGCGTCATGTTGACAGCATCTATATTCGTGCCGCCCGTAATCTCGGGGCGAGCCAGACCACCATGTTTTTGCGCGTGATGCTGCCAGCTTCGGTTCCTTATATTCTGTCCGGCGTGCGTATCGGTATCGGTACCGCTTTTATCGTGGTGATCGTGTCGGAAATGATCGCCGTGAATAACGGCCTGGGTTTCCGGATACTGGAAGCGCGTGAGTATTTCTGGTCAGACAAAATCATCGCCGGTATGTTCAGCATAGGTATGCTGGGTTTGGCGATCGATCTGGCGATGAATAAACTGAATAATCATTTACTGCGCTGGCACCGTGGACTGGAGAACTAAGATGACAAATCAAGTACATGGCCTAGGCAATGCCGCGCAAATCAAGGTCAGCGGCGTAAATAAAATTTTTAAAACTGCCGATAAAGAAGTGGTCGCGCTCAAGGATATCAATCTGGAGATTAACCAGGGTCAGTTCGTCTGCCTGCTGGGGCCTTCCGGTTGCGGCAAATCTACCCTGCTTAACGCCATCGCCGGTTTTGCTTTACCTAGTTCAGGCAGCATTACTACCGATGAAAAATTGGTTAGCGCACCAGGGCCGGAGCGTGGCATGGTGTTTCAGGAGTACGCGCTGTTTCCGTGGATGACGGTAGAGCAAAATATCGCTTTCGGCCTGGAAATTAAGGGCATGGGCAAGGCCGAAATTGCCCCGCGCGTGGCCAGTTTGTTGGGCATGCTGGGGCTGGCTGATTTTAAAAATCGCTTTCCGAAAGACCTGTCGGGCGGCATGCGCCAGCGCGTTGCGATTGCGCGGGTGCTGGCGCTCGACTCTCCAATTATGCTGATGGACGAGCCTTTCGGTGCACTCGATGCCTTAACCCGCCGCAATCTGCAAGATGAATTATTGCGCATCTGGTCCGATTTGAAAAAAACCATCATCTTTGTCACGCACAGCATAGAAGAGGCGATTTATCTGGCTGACCGGATAGTGGTCATGACTTACCGCCCGGGTACCGTCAAGCGCGACATCATGGTGGACTTGCCGCGCCAGCGCGATCCGTCGTCGGCCGAGTTCAATGCGCTGAAACGCGAACTGGGACAATTGGTGATGGAAGAGCAGCAGCGCCATCACAATGACGAGTTGAAAATGGCCGCGGTGGATTAACTGAAGGTGATGACGCAGTGAGAGCGCAGAGGTGAAATCTATGAGCGGTGGCAAACGCATTATTTGGCTGGCGACGACGATCGTGATCGCCCTGGCATTGGTGTTTGCCACCTATCTGCTGGCGGCGCGTAAGGCGGCTGACGAGAGTCGCCAGGCTGGTGAGCGCCAGTTACAGATGATTGCGCTGGATCTGGAGTCGGTGCTGGAACGCTACGAAACTTTGCCGTATGCGGTGGCGTATTTGCCGTTGGCGGCGCAGGCACTGAACAGGCCGCAAGATCTGGCTGTGCAGCGCGAGCTTAATCTGATGCTGCAAGACTTGCAGCTGCAGGCCAAGGTCGAGGCGATTTATCTGATGGATACTACTGGCACCACGATTGCCAGTAGTAATTGGGAGAGTGCCAGCAGCTACATAGGGAAAAATTTTGGTTTCCGACCCTATTTTAGCGAGGCAATCAAGGCCAATGGCGTGGGCGGCACGACTGGGCATTTTTATGCCATAGGCAATAGCACGAATATTCCCGGCTACTTTATCGCGCAGGCGGTCTACCCGGTGGGCAGCCAAAGGGCAGCTGCAAAACCCTTAGGCGTGATCGCAGTCAAAATCAGTTTGCGGGGCTTCGAGCAAGCCTGGCGTAGTAGTGAAGAGCCGATCGCGCTGGCCGACCGCAATGGCGTGGTGTTTTTAAGTAATCGCGCGGCCTGGCAATATCATAGTTTGCAAGCGCTGGATCAGTCTGTGCAACAGAGTCTGCTGGCAACCCTGCAATATGCGGACAAGCAGATCAGCCCTATACGCAGTTTGCCAAAAGCCGAGCATGCCGATTTTGGCGAATATCTAGCACGCCCTATCGGTCGTTTGGGCTGGCAATTGATGCTGTTTCCGAATCAGGCCAAGGTGCAAAAGTCGGCGTTGCAAGCTGCCATGATCGCTGCGCTGATGGCAGGCGTGCTGCTGGCTGTCGCGGGGGCTTTTTATCAGCGGCAGCGACGTCTGGCAGAGGGGTTGCTCGCACAATCGGCCTTAAGAAATGCAGCAGATGATTTGGATCGAAAAATCGCCTTGCGCACCGTGGAGCTGACTGCCGGCAATGAGCAGCTGGAAGCGCAGTTGCAAAAATTGCGAGTCACCGAGAGCCTGTTGCGCAGTACGCAAAACGAGATGCTGCAGGCTGGCAAACTGGCCATGTTGGGACAGATGGCAGCCGGTATCACGCATGAATTGAATCAACCTTTGACGGCGATTCGCGCCTTTGCCGACAATGCCGGAGTGTTTTTGGCGCGCGGTAATGCGCAGCAAGCGAGCGCTAATTTACAGCATATTAGCGATGCCAGTGCGCGTATGGGTGCCCTGATCGCCCAGCTAAAATCCTATTCGCGCAAAAGTTCTGAGCTGCTCAGCGTGGTCGATGTGGCGCAATCGATTCATGCGGCGGCCGCCATCTTGCGTAGCGAATTTGAAAGGCAAGGCGCACAACTGGAAATATGCTTGAACGGCGAGAGCGCACAAGTGCTGGGTGACAGCATACGGCTAGAACAAGTCTTGATTAATCTTATCCATAATGCGCTCGATGCACTGGACGCTGTCGAGCCAGCTGAGCTAAAAAAAGTCACGGTGGTATTGGCGCAAGATGCCGACACGGTCAGCATACGCATCATGGATAATGGGATAGGTTTGGCCGATCAGGTGCTGCAACATTTGTTTGAACCCTTCTTTACCACCAAGCCATCGGGTTCTGGTCTGGGCTTGGGTTTGTCGATTTCTGCCAGCATAGTACAGGCCATGAACGGGCAATTATTAGCCAGTAATCGCGAGCAGGGGGGGGCCGAGTTTGTGTTGCACATTCCCCGCCATGCTAGTTAGTTGTTTCAATATACTCCTCCAGGGTATTTTTTAATCACGCAGATGGTATATGCGCGAATGCAGTGATTTGATTTTAAAATAAGGGGAGTATATGATTTTTACGCATTTTTTAAGCCTACTGCTGAGCGCTGCCGTGAGAGCAGAGCGCCTCAGTAAAAGTTGATGAGAAAACCTATGTCTAGTTTGAGCGCGGTATTAATTGAAGATGAGCAGGCGGTGCGTCTGGCGACCACGCAGGCGCTGGAGCTGGGCGGCTTTACGGTGCAGGCCTTTGCCAGCGCCGAGCAGGCGCAAGCCTCTTTGCATGCCGGCTTTGCTGGCATCATCGTCACCGATGTGCGCCTGCCTGGCCTGTCCGGCTTAGAGTTGCTGGCGCAGGTGATGCTGATCGATAGCGACTTGCCGGTGCTGGTGATTACCGGCCATGGCGACGTCAGTATGGCGGTGGCAGCGATGCGTGCCGGGGCCTATGATTTTATAGAAAAACCGTATGCCAGCGAGCGCCTGCTTGCCAGCTGCTTGCGGGCGCAGGAAAAACGTAGGCTGATACTGGAAAACCGTCAGCTTAAACAAAGTCTGACTGTGCATGCTGGTATGCCTGAGCTGATAGGGCAAACCCCGGCAATTGAGAAAATCCGTCAATTCATACGCAATATTGGCCCTAGTCAGGCCGATGTGCTGATCCACGGTGCCACCGGTACCGGCAAAGAAGTGGTGGCGCGCCAACTGCATCTGGCCAGTGGGCGCAAGGGCGAATTCGTTGCGATTAATTGCGGTGCTTTGCCTGAGTCTATGTTCGAGAGTGAAATTTTCGGGCATGAGGCCGGCGCCTTCACCAGCGCGCAAAAACGCCGTATCGGTAAGCTTGAGTACGCCAATGGCGGCACCGTCTTTCTCGATGAAATAGAAAGTATGCCGCTGGCCTTGCAAGTAAAATTACTGCGGGTGTTGCAAGAGCGCCGCCTCGAAAGGCTGGGCGGCAATAGCTTGATCGCGCTAGACTGTCGCATCATCGCGGCGAGTAAATCGGATCTGCTTAGCCTGAGTGCGGAAGGTAAATTTAGGGAAGATTTGTATTATCGTCTGGCCGTGGTCAGCCTGCAATTACCTAGCCTGAAACAACGCAGCACCGATATTCCCTTATTGCTGGCGGCTTTCGTGCATGCCTCAGCGCATCGCTATCAAAAAGAAATCCCGGAATGGAGTGCGCTACAGATGCAGACTTGGCAGCAGCGTGAATGGCCGGGCAATGTGCGTGAACTACGTAATTTCGCCGATCAGTTAGTGCTGGGGGTGAGCGAATCGGAGGCCATGAGCCGGCAGTTTGCTCGATTCCCGGTGTTAGCTTTGGCGCGCGATGATGAGGATAGCTTACCGAAACGCCTGGATAATTACGAAGCGACCCTGATCGCCTACGCTTTAAATAGCCATCAATCGAATGTCGCCCTGACCGCCGAGAGTCTGGGCATACCCAAAAAAACTTTGTACGATAAGCTAAAAAAATATCAACTATTGAATGGCAAACTGACTGAGGAATAGCGACACAGGCTGGTTATTTGCTGTTGCCAGGATTAAGCGCCGCACCGATAGGTCTGCGCAAATTCTTGACAGCAGCTTTGATGATGGTAAATTCTATGCGCGAAATGCTGGCCTATTCGGGCGCGCGCCATCAATCAATCTATGTTTACGAGGCTTCAAAAATATGAACTTCCTATTACTCCTGATCGCCATCCTCTCGTTTTGCTGGGCGCTGTGGCTGCTGAGGATTAATCGCTGGCCGCGGGTGCAAGTGCGTGTGTTACGCACCTGGGAAGAAGTGACAGGGCAAGAGGCGCATTGGAGCACCGGATACTTGCATGCCGATCTAGAATACTGGTATCAAGAGCAGCACTACACCGTGGCTTGGCGTAGCGATTTGACGGCACATCGTAGTTTGCCCAAGGCATGCAGCATGGTGCTCGATCCTCACCATTTGGATCAGCCGCAGTTCCCCGCGAGTTGGAAATTGCCTTCGGTATTGATCGCGGTGACGGTCTTGCTGAGCTTGAATGTGTGGAGTCAGATGAGTCTTTGAGCTAGTCTAGAGTAGCGTCATTTTGACGCTGCTCTAGACTGGCCTAGCTTCGAACTAGCTCTAACTAGGTCGATTAACTAGGCTTAGCGCACGCTCAGACTGGCGATCGCGTCCAGTGGTGGGATTTGGCGTGGCTTACGGTCGTCGCCAGTGGCGACGTAGGTCAGTGTCGCTTCCGTGACCTTCACGGTGTCAGCTTGCAGGCGATTACGTTCTGCGTACACTTCGACGGTAACGGTGAGTGAAGTATTGCCTACCCGCGTCACTTCGGCATAAAACGAGAGTAAATCGCCGACAAACACCGGTTGCTTAAATAAGAAGGAATTCACTGCGATGGTGGCCACGCGACCATTGGCGCGCCGCGCCGCCGGTATCGCGCCGGCGATATCGACTTGCGCCATGATCCAGCCGCCGAAGACGTCGCCATGCACGTTGGCATCGGCTGGCATAGGCATTACGCGCAATTGCGGCATGCCGGGCGGAAGGGTGTTTTTGATGGGATTAGACATGAGCGTGCCTTTAAGACGTTACAATTGCTGGAATAATAAACTAAATTGATACTCCGCATTTTTTCGCCTGGTATCGCGTCTTGCTTTTTTACTCCCTATTTGAATAAGCCTCTTCATGCGCCGTAATTCCTCTTCTTCCGCACCTGCGCCCTCGGCTAGCTCGGCTCGTGGCGACTGGTCTACCGTCAAGACCCTATTGCCGTATCTATGGGCGTATAAATGGCGTGTCTTGCTGGCTTTGCTATTCCTGGTCGGGGCTAAGCTGGCCAATGTAGGCGTGCCTTTGATACTCAAGCGCCTGATCGATAGTTTGACCATCGCCCCCAGTGATCCGCTGGCCTTAATGGTGCTGCCGCTTAGTTTGCTGGTGGCCTACGGCGTGTTGCGGGTGTCGACCACCTTGTTTACCGAATTGCGCGAATTTGTGTTTGCCAAGGTCACCCAAAGAGCGGTGCGGAATATCGCCTTGAAGGTGTTTCGGCATCTGCATGCCTTGTCGCTGCGCTTTCATCTGAATCGCCAGACCGGCGGCATGACGCGCGACATCGAGCGCGGTACCCGTGGTATATCCTCGCTGGTCTCGTATGCCTTGTTCAGTATTTTTCCCACATTGCTAGAAATTTCACTGGTCTTGATTTATCTGGCGACTCATTACGATATCTGGTTTAGCCTGATTACTGTGATCGCTTTGCTTAGCTATATTATTTTCACCATCAGCATGACTGAGTGGCGCACGCATTTCCGACGCACCATGAATGATCTCGATTCCAAGGCCAGCACCAAGGCCATCGATTCTTTGCTCAATTACGAGACAGTGAAGTATTTTGGCAATGAAGATTATGAGGCTAAACGCTATGACGCTGGCTTGCAACATTATGAGGTCGCCGCGGTCAAATCACAGACCACCTTGTCCATGCTCAATACCGGACAATCTCTGATTATCGCGACCGCCGTGACCTTGATCTTGTGGCGCGCCACGCAGGGCGTGATCGACAAGAGCATGAGTATAGGTGACCTGGTGTTGGTGAATGCCTTCATGATACAACTGTATATACCGCTCAATTTTCTAGGGGTCTTGTACCGCGAGATCAAGCAAAGTCTGGCCGATATGGAAAGACTATTTTCTTTGCTAGACCAGAATCGTGAAATCGCCGATAAACCTGATGCGCCCGATTTACTGATTCAGCAGCATGCAGCGCGTCATTCCGGCGGGGCGATACGCTTTTCGCATGTCGATTTTAGTTACGAAACTAAGCGGCAGATCTTGTTTGATGTCGATTTTAGTATCGCAGCGGGCACCACTACCGCGGTAGTCGGTCATAGCGGTTCCGGTAAGTCGACCTTGTCGCGCTTACTGTTCAGGTTTTACGATGTGCAGTCTGGCAGTATCACGATCGATGGCCAGAACATCATGGATGTGAATCAGCACTCCTTGCGCAATGCGATCGGTATCGTGCCGCAAGATACGGTGTTGTTTAATGACACGATTGAATACAATATCGCCTACGGCAAACCCGGTGCCACTAAGGAGGAAATCATTGCGGTGGCCAAGGCTGCCTACATACATGAGTTTATCGAGACTTTACCGGATGGCTACGCCACCATGGTTGGCGAGCGCGGACTGAAATTGTCGGGCGGTGAAAAACAAAGGGTGGCGATCGCGCGCACCATACTGAAAAACCCGGCTATCCTGATTTTTGATGAAGCCACTTCGGCGCTCGATTCTAAATCCGAGCAAATAATACAGGCGCAACTCAAAGAAATCGCCAAGAGTAGAACCAGTCTGGTGATCGCGCATAGGCTCTCGACGATTGTTGATGCCGAGCAAATTTTGGTGATGGATAAGGGGCGCATCATAGAGCGCGGCACCCATCAAACTTTGCTGGCGATGGCAGGTGCGTATGCCCAGATGTGGCAACGTCAACAACATCAGCAGCAGCATCAGCAGCATAAGCAAGAGGCTGCTAGCGATGCTGATGAGCTAGCTGAACTAGGCGCAGAGTGGAAATTACTCTGAAAATAAATGCAAACGAAGGTATATTCTGCCTATTCAAAATTTAATTTGTGCGGTTTTAATCTAATATCGCGCTAAAATTATTTAAGATTCTTATTTGTGCGTGTCCTCTTCCGGGAATAATTATGACGAAATTTATACGTAGTGTTGCGGTGTTGTCTACGCTGGTATTGGCTACTGCGTGTAGCCGACAAGTTGATGTGAAAATTGGCTTGGTTGGCCCTATGACTGGTGCATTGGCGCATAACGGTAAAAGCATGGCGCAGGGCGCGCAAATTGCAATTGATGAGTTAAATGAAGAAGGTTTCTTCATTAAGGGAAAACGCGCCAATTTCACTTTAGTCGTGGAAGACGATAAAGCCTCGCCAGAAGAAGGTAAGGCTGCCGCACAGCGCTTGCTCGATGCCGGTGTGGTCGCAGTGTATGGACACTTTAATTCTGGTGTGACAATACCTGCCGCGCCGATTTACGCTAAGGCGGGGATACCGCAAATGTCGGCTTCCACCAACCCTAAATACACCCGTATGGGAATTGCCTCGGTATTTCGTATAGGTGCTGATGATATTGAGCAAGGTGCGACTTTAGGCCGGATTGCGGTTGAAAAACTCAAGGCAAAATCGGTTTTTGTGGTGGATGATGCTTCCTTGTTCGGCACCGGTTTAGTATTGGAAGTGAATAAAGTTCTTGCCGCAAAAAATGTCACTGCCACCGCTGAGTCGCTCAAGCCGAATGCGGTGGACTACGCTGCCGTGGTCAAGAAAATTGCGGATAGTCAGGCCAGTGTCGTGGTGTATGGTGGTGATGATCCGGTCGGCGTCGCGCTGTTAAAAGCCTTGCGTGCCAGCGGCTCGGACGTGAAATTTATTACCGGTGATTCTATGTGCGATGCCGGTATTATTAAAGCTGCAGCCGGTACCGCGGATCGTGATTACTTCTGTACTGTGGCTGGCGTGCCGCCTTCCTGGTTGTCGGGTGGCGCTGCATTCTTGCGAAAATATAAGGCTAAATTTGGTGAGCCAGGTGCCATGGCGCCCATCGCCTATGATGGTATTCATGTATATGCTCAGGCTATGCAAAAAGCCGGTTCCACTGAGCCTGCTGCTATCGTCACTGAACTGAAGAAAAATTCTTTTGATGGCAAGATTCAGGGCAGCGTCGAATTTGATGCCAAAGGCGATCTGAAAGATGGTTCTATCGTGATCTACGAAACCATAGGTGGTGTTTTGACTGAGAAATCTGGTCTGTATTGATACATTAACGGTCAACATAGGCCGTTGATCTCTAAAAAAGCCGCAACCTAAATTAAGGTTGCGGCTTTTTTTGCTTTTACTTGCTTACTTACTTGCTTAGTTATACTAAGATGCTGATATGGAAACAAAATGGCTAGAAGACTTCGTCTCTTTGGCTGAAACCAATAGTTTCAGCCGTTCCGCTGAGCTGCGTCACGTGACGCAACCGGCATTTTCTCGACGCATACAATCTTTAGAGGCCTGGTTAGGAACGGATCTGATTGATCGCACCTCTTATCCTACGCGCCTCACTCACGCTGGCGATGTGTTTTTTGAGCAGGCGATTGCCATGTTGGGGCAAATAAATAATGCCCGAGCGCTGCTACGTGGTAAACGCACCTCGACTCAGACCACCATAGATTTTGCGGTGCCACATACTTTATCGCTGACCTATGTGCCTAAGTGGTTGACCAAGCTGGAGCAAGCTTTTGGCGAAATGCACACACGCCTGCTGGCGCTCAATGTGCATGATGCAGTGATGACTCTGGTCGAAGGTGGCTGCGATCTTTTGCTGTGTTACCACCATCCACGCCAACCTCTGCTACTCGATCCGGCTCAATACGACATGATCAATATGGGGTCAGAAGCTTTGCGCGCCTACACCCGGTGCGACAAAGCCGGTGTGCCAGATTTTGTGTTACCCGGTAGTTTGGATGCGCCGTTGCCGTTTTTGGCGTATGCAAATAATGCCTACCTGGGACGCATGGTCGATTTGATTTTGAACGATGCGCGTATACCTCTGCATTTTGATAAATGCTATGAAACCGATATGGCCGAGGGTTTGAAGATGATGGCGCTGGAAGGTCGTGGAGTGGCTTTTTTGCCTGAGTCGGCAGTGAGTCGCGAGATCAAGCAAAAACAATTGGCACGTGCCGACGGCGGGCTCAAGCAATGGGAGGTCGAGATGGAAATCCGCCTGTACCGCGAGCGTCCATCGCTGCAACGCCCGGGTAAGGCGGTGGTGTCAAAATTATGGGAATATTTAGAGCAAAAAAACACAACGAGTACTAAACTTAGCCAGAAGCCACGCAAGCTCAAATAATCACGCCTTCTGTTGATTGCTTATGTTTTTTGCGGTTTTCTTAATGACACCTCGTTCCTGCAAATTTTATTCGTATGTTTTTGTTAAAGACCAAGAAATATTTGGATGGGAAAGCCTGATTTTTTTGCTGCCGCTTGCGCCAAATCAAGTATCTTAATATGTATGTTTTTTTTGCATAGTTGTATGCAAACAAAGCATTGGCAGTCATTAGAACAGGTGCTCTACCATGCGTCAGCTTATCGGTAATTGCGTCAGAACAAGTTATTTTTGGAGGGTGCTTGGACTGACCGGTTTGCCTAGGTATCCGCTAGCAAGCCTTGATATCTTCGATTACTTGATACCCTCAAACTAGAAGGAGTATGCATGACTACGTCCCACCTGGCCGAACTTTTAGCCTACGCACAAGAACATACAGGCTCCGCAGCCGACCGCCAAGCCGGTTTCGTCGCAGCCTATTTCGAGAATACTGATCCGGATGAAGTGCAGGCACGTGGTTCTGCCACACTTTTTGCGGTCGCCAATGCGCACTGGCGTTTGCTGGATGCGCCGCGTGCTGCAAACAGCGCAAAATTGCGGGTGTTTAACCCAACTTTGGCAGAAGACGGTTTCGTCAGCGAACACACCGTCATACAGATCGTCAACGACAATATGCCGTTTCTGGTTGATTCGGTCACCATGGCGATCAACCGCAGCGGACGTACTGCGCATTGGATAGTCCATCCTTTAATGAGTGTGGCAAGGGATGCTCAAGGCGGTATCGCCGCCGTTAGTACGGTCGCCACTGCCAATGCGGCTGGTAAGCAAGACAAGATAGAGTCCCTGATTTTGGTTGAATGTGATCGCATAGTGGCGGTGACTGAGCAACAGGCATTGGCGGACGAATTGAGCCGGGTGTTGGCAGATGTGCGTGGCGCAGTCGATGATTGGCCTGCCATGTTGGCACGCGTGCAAAGTGTCACGCAAGCCGCTGAAAAATCACCCCTGTCACCTGCCAATCGCGAAGAAGGCATCGCTTTCTTGCATTGGATGGAAGCGCGTCATTTTACTTTTCTGGGCGCGCGTGACTACGATCTGAAGCGCGATGGTGACAGCGTGACGATGGTAGCCAGACCTGATACTGGCCTGGGTATATTACGTGGTGCCGTGCAAACGATAGAAACTGTCTTGTCGCCAGAAGCGGTCGCACTGGTAGATTCGGATGAGTTGGTGCTGGTGACTAAAACCATGACACGCGCCACCGTACATCGTCCGGCCTGGCTCGACTATATAGGCGTAAAACGTTTTGATGAGGCAGGTCAAGTAATCGGTGAGTCGCGCTTTTTAGGCTTGTACACCTCGACCGCCTATTCTTGCAATGTGGAGGATATTCCGCAAGTACGCCAACGTGCCGCTGATGTGATGAGTAATGCCGGTGTGGTTCCAGATAGTCATGCTGCTAAATCTCTGCAATCGATTTTGGATGATTATCCACGTGATGAGTTGTTTCAGATTGATACCGCCACACTGACTGAACATGCCGTTGGGATTTTACGTTTGCAAGAGCGCCAACGCACTCGCCTATTTTTACGCCGCGACCCTTTCGGACGTTTTACATCGGCCCAAGTGTTCGTGCCACGTGATCGGTATAACACCGAATTGCGCGTTAAAATCAGCACAGAATTAATGGCCGCTCTGAATGGTCAGTCGATCGAGTTCACCCCTATGTTGACCGATAGCCCTCTGGCGCGGATACATTATCTGGTGCGCGCCAAAGAACATGCTCCGCACAATGTCAATCTGCAAGCCCTGGAAGCGCGTATCGCTAAACTGGCACAGCGTTGGGAAGACGATTGCAGTACTGAGTTATTGCGCGCGCATGGTGAAGGTCAGGGCTTGGCCTTGGCACATCGTTTCGCCAATGCCTTCTCGACCGCGTATCGCGAAGATTTTTCGGCCTTGGTAGCCGCAGAAGATGCCGACATGCTGGCCAATTTAACTGCCAATTCACCTTTAGCCGTCAAGCTGTATCGTCCACTAGATGCGGCACCTGGCATGCTGCGTTTTAAGATTTACAACACCTCCAAAGTGGCCTTGTCAGATTCATTGCCGGTGCTGGAGCGCATGGGGGCCAGAGTCTTAGATGAACATCCTTACCATATCGCTAGTGCGAATGGCAACGCAGGCGAATCGCTATGGATCCATGATCTCGGTCTACAACTACCGCCGAGTACCGATTTGTCCACCGTAAAAGCGCGCTTTGAAGCCTTGTTCGCGCTGGCATGGGGCGCCCAAGTCGAGAGCGATGACCTGAATCGCTTGGTGTTGAGCACGGCCTTAGATGCGCGGGCGATTGCGGTATTGCGGGCTTATACCCGTTATTTCAAGCAATTGGGTTTTGCCTTTAGCCAAAGCTATATCGAGGCGACGCTGAATAAAAATGCCAGCATCGCCCAGGCGATTGCCGAATTATTTGATGCGCGTTTCAATCCGACTCTCCGTGTGGATAGAGATGCTGAGCAGCTGCGACTCAAACAGCAAATAGAAAGCCATCTCGGTAACGTCGCCAGTCTGGACGAAGATAGGATCTTGCGTCAATTTTTCGCTAGCGTATTGGCCACCTTGCGCACTAATGTCTGGCAGTCCGCCACCACCGGTGGTGATAAGCCTTACATGAGCTTCAAGCTGAACCCACGTGAAGTACCTGGCGTGCCGGAACCGAAACCACTGTTTGAAATCTGGGTCTATTCACCTAGAGTGGAAGGCGTACATTTGCGCGGTGGCAAAGTGGCGCGCGGTGGTTTGCGCTGGTCGGATCGCAGAGAAGACTTCCGTACCGAGATACTCGGTCTGGTGAAGGCGCAGCAAGTCAAGAACACGGTGATCGTACCAGTCGGCTCCAAAGGTGGTTTCGTACTTAAAAACGCACCAGCCGCGAGCGATAGAGAAGCGTATCAGGCCGAAGGCATCGCTTGCTACAAGCTGTTCCTGTCTGGCTTACTCGACCTTACCGATAATGTGGTGAAGGGCAATGTGGTGCCTCCGCTGAATGTGGTGCGACATGACGTCGATGATCCGTATCTGGTGGTGGCTGCTGATAAGGGCACTGCGACCTTCTCGGATATCGCCAATGGCGTATCGGCTGATTATGGGTTTTGGTTGGGTGACGCCTTTGCATCCGGTGGTTCAGTAGGTTACGACCATAAGAAAATGGGGATCACCGCACGCGGCGCATGGGAGTCGGTCAAACGCCATTTCCGTTCACTGTCCATCAATACCCAAACTACGCCATTTACCGTGGCCGGTATCGGTGACATGTCGGGTGACGTGTTTGGTAACGGCATGCTGTTGTCAGAGCAGATCAAGCTGGTTGTCGCATTTGATCACCGCCATATTTTCATTGATCCGACTCCGGATGTGGCAAGCTCATTTGCCGAGCGTCAGCGTCTGTTTGCCTTGCCGCGTTCTAGCTGGGATGACTACGATAAGAGTCTGATTTCAGTAGGTGGCGGGGTGTATCCACGCAGTGCAAAATCGATTAGTCTGAGTCCAGAAGCGCGCGCCGTGATCGGTATCGAAAATACCGACATCACACCGGTAGAATTGCTGAAAGCTATTCTGCAAGCGCCAGTCGATTTGTTATACAACGGTGGTATTGGCACCTATGTCAAAGCGGCGTTTGAGACGCATGCCCAAGTCGGTGATAAATCCAGCGACGCCTTCCGTGTCAACGGCAATGAGTTGCGCTGCAAGGTCTTGGCCGAAGGCGGCAATCTCGGCTGCACCCAAAACGGCCGGGTCGAATTTGCACAGCATGGTGGTCGTATCTATACCGATGCGATTGATAATTCGGCGGGTGTCGATTGCTCCGATCATGAAGTTAACATCAAGATTTTGCTGGGTAGTATCGTCGAAGCGGGCGATCTGACTCTCAAGCAACGCAATGATTTGTTGGCTTCCATGACGGACGAAGTCGGTTTGCTGGTGTTGACCGATAACTACTATCAAAGCCAGGCCCTGGATATTGCGACTCATCGCCCTATGTACGTTTTGGATGGACAGCAGCGTTTGATGCAAAGTCTGGAGAGTCAAGGACGTCTGAATCGTGCGATAGAATTTTTGCCAAATGATGAAGAAATCGCCCGTCGCAAGGCGCACAAACAAGGCTTGACCGCACCAGAAGGCGCCGTCGTTTTAGCCTACGCAAAAATGTCGGTGTTTGACGAACTGTTAGCGAGTAATCTGCCGGATGATCCTTATTTTAGTGGTGCTTTAAAGGCTTACTTCCCGCAAGTACTGAGTGAGAAATTTGGATCGGCGATCGCGGCTCACCCTCTTAAGCGCGAGATCATCGCTACCTTCATCACCAATACCGTGGTGAATCGTACTGGTGCGACTTTCGTTAATTTTATCGCTAGCGAAGCGGGTGCTAGTGCAGCGGATGTCATCCGTGCCTTCACTCTGGCGCGTGAGATCTTTGATCTGGAGCCATTGTGGGATCAGATCGATGCACTCGATTACCGTGTTGATTCCAAGCTGCAATTAGATCTGTTGACACGTCTTACTGCGATCGCACAGCGTGCCTCGCGTTGGATGCTGAGAGTCCGTGCACAAAGCACGGATCTGCCAACCTTGATACAGCACTACCAACCTGCAGCACGTGAAATGCGTGAGCATCTGGCGGTATGGTTACCATTGGCTGCGTATGATAATTGGCAGCAAGCGGCAGAGTTATTGAGTAGCGCAGGGGTGGAAACCGATCTGGCACAAGATTTGACGGCATTGGAATTCATCTTCCCAGCTTTAGATTTGGTCGATTTGGCAGAGGGTTGCAAGGTCGATTTAGAAGAAGCTGCCCGTGCCTATTTTGGTGTCGATGCCGAATTGGGCTTGACTGGATGGCGTACTCAAATCAATCGTCTGCCTACTGAAACTTTGTGGCAGACCCAGGCTCGCGGCAGTGCACGTGATGATGTGTATTCTATCGCCAGCCAAATCACTAAGGGTCTGCTGTCTAGAAACGAGGAAGTAAGCGCATGGCGTGAGCAACACACTGCGGCAATCGCACGTTTGTGCAAACTGCTAGCAACCATCAGCACGCAAGGCGCCGATCTGGCACCGGTATCGGTTGCTTTGCGCGAACTACGCCACCTAGCGTAAATTGCACCTTTGATGCGGGTTTCTGTTTGAAAAGGAAAGCCGCATCAGCTACTCTGTACAAGAGAGAGGGGAATTTTCGAAATTCCCCTCTCTTGAAGAATGTACTTGCTTTAGATGTACTAGAGATTTCTAGCTTCAAATGTAACAGGACTTACGCAAAACCGCCCCAGCGTCTTTGTATCCACCTTGCCGCACTAAAGTGCTGTCTTCGGCGGTACGCCTAGCTGGAACAATTTTGTGTAAGCCCTATGTAACAATTGCTATGTCAGTTGAAGTTATTTCTTTCTTTCCGTTATTATTTGCAAAAATATCCTAAGGAAATTTATGAAATTCTCTAGCCCCCTCAAGCTAGTCACACTTAGCGGCACGATCTGCCTGCTATTGGCTAACTTATCTTCTGCTTATGCCGCCGATACCCTCGCGCGGATTAAAGAAACCCAAAGCATCACCATCGCGCACCGCGAAGCATCGGTGCCGTTTTCTTATTTGTCCGAGGATAAAAAACCGATAGGCTATTCTGTCGATGTTTGTCTGAAGCTAGTCGATGCGATTAAAAAAGAATTGAAATTGCCTAAGTTGACGGTCAATTATTTGCTGGTCACGCCAAGTACCCGCATCCCCGCTATCGTCGAGGGCAAGGCTGATATGGAATGTGGTTCGACCACGAATAACGCTGAGCGGCGCAAACAAGTGGCGTTTACTATTCCGCATTTTTTTGCCACTACGCGCATGGTGGTACGGAGTGATTCCGGAATTAAAAATTGGACCGACCTGAAAACCAAAACCGTGGTCACGACCAAAGGTACCACTACCGTTAAATTATTGAACGACAGGGATAAAGTGCGCGCCCTGGATTTGCAATTGATCGAAGGTAATGACCATCAAAATTCGTTTGAAATGGTAGACAGTGGTAAGGCGGCCGCTTTTCCTATGGACGATGTGCTGTTGTATGGCTTACGTGCGAATAGCAAAGATCCGGCCAAATTCAGCATATTGGGCGATGCACTTTCTACCGAACCGTATGCGATTATTTTGCGTAAAGATGAGCCAGCATTTAAGAGTTTTATTGATAAAGAGATGGCGCGTCTGATGTTGGAGGGAGAAATTACCAAACTCTACGATAAATGGTTTAAATCGACGATACCGCCAAAAAATATTAATTTAAACATGGGGATGAATTCATTAATGCGCGATAATTTGCGCTTCCCCTCAGATAAAGTGGCGGATTAAGAATAAACAGCAGTGAAAAGAAATTTTTCCCTGCTTTTTTTCTGTTTTTAAGTAGTATTACGTATGTGGCTGCGCAAAAAACATACGGACTTGCTGCTGGCTTTTGTTAGACTGAGGGACTTTATTTTTTTGATTTTCTTGATATAAAATTTTAGGAGACAGTATGAAATTGTTGAAGCTAATGGTTGTTCTGGCAGGTGCAGGTGTGATTGCAAGTGCTGCTCAAGCACAAGAAACAGGAACATTAAAAAAAATCAAAGAAACCGGCACCATCACTCTGGGTGTGCGTGACTCTTCCATCCCTTTCTCCTACCTTGATGATAAGCAATCGTATCAGGGTTACTCTATCGATTTGTGTCTGAAAGTCGTGACGGCAGTCCAAAAGCAATTGGGCATGACTAGTCTGAACGTGAAACTTAATCCTGTCACT
The DNA here is from genome assembly GCF_003955735.1 of Undibacterium parvum. NCBI lineage: Bacteria > Pseudomonadati > Pseudomonadota > Betaproteobacteria > Burkholderiales > Oxalobacteraceae > Neoundibacterium > Neoundibacterium parvum. The sequence continues at coordinate 2,987,886 of NZ_CP034464.1, forward strand.
TCTGCTACGCGTATTCCGCTGATGGCAAACGGCACCATCGATATGGAATGCGGATCGACTACCAATAATATGGAGCGCCAGAAGCAAGTCGCGTTTGCACCGACTACTTTTGTGACTGCAACCCGTATCCTCGCTAAAAAATCAGCCAACGTTAAATCGCTGGCTGATCTACGCGGCAAGTCGGTAGTCTCCACTTCCGGTACCGCTAACTTGAAACAACTGACGCAGTTAAATGCCGATCAAAATCTGGGTATCAATGTCTTGCCAGCCAAAGATCATGCGGAAGCCTTCCTGATGGTGGAAACTGGCCGTGCCGTGGCTTTCGTCATGGATGATATTTTGCTGGCCTCGCTGGCTGCCAATTCCAAAGCGCCAGCTGACTATGAAATCAGCAAAGAAGCTTTGTCGGTAGAGCCGTACGGCATCATGATGCGTAAAGACGATCCTGCATTCAAAAAAGCAGTGGATACCGCGATCTCGAATGTCTTAACCTCGGGTGACATCAATCGCATTTACGCAAAATGGTTTATGCAAGCGATCCCGCCAAAAGGCATCAATTTGAACTGGCCTATGTCGGATCAATTCAAAGTCGTGGCGGCTAAGCCTACCGATTCTGGTGAGCCATCTGCCTACGCTGCAGTACCTGAAGCGCAAAAAGCGGTCTTAAAAAAGAAGAAATAAGCACGGCGAACCTCAGGTTCGTGTAGTACAGAATCACAAAACGGGAGCGCAGCGCCTCCCGTTTTGTTTTTCTCAAGGTTAGATTTGCTGAGCGGCAAGATAATCGCGATAAAAGCAAAATTAAGTATGGCGTAATAAAAGGAGAGAAATATGAATTATCACTGGAACTGGAATATCTTTTGGGATGCAGCCCCGGATGGCGGCGGCACCTATTTAGATAGCCTGATCTCAGGCATGTTATGGACCCTGGCAACCGCCGGTCTGGCATGGATTATTGCCTTAGTGCTGGGCGCTATCATAGGCACTATCCGTACCGCACCAAATAAATGGGCGGCGCGTCTGGCCAATGGCTACGTAGAATTATTCAGAAACATCCCGCTGCTGGTGCAGATGTTTCTCTGGTATTTTGTGATGCCAGAATTGGTCCCTAGCGAGATGGGTAATTGGCTCAAGAGCTTACCGAATGCGCCCTTCATCACTGCCGTCTTGAGTCTGGGTTTCTTTACCTCGGCGCGGGTGGCGGTACAGGTTTCGGCCGGTATCAATGCCTTGCCTAGCGGCCAAAGAATGGCCGGCACCGCACTCGGTCTGACCTTGCCGCAAACTTATCGCTATGTCTTGTTGCCGATGGCGTTTCGCATCATCATCCCATCGTTGACCAATGAGGTGGCGGCGATTATTAAAAACAGCTCGGTGGCCTTAACTATCGGTCTGATGGAACTGACCGCCAGTGCGCGCTCTATGCAAGAGTTTTCGTTTCAGGTGTTTGAAGCCTTCACGGTCGCCACTCTGATTTATCTGGGCGTCTCGGTGATCGCGATTATCTTGTCGAATCTACTGGAGAAGGCCACTGCCGTACCTGGTTACATCACGTCCGGTTCGGCCACTGCAGGAGGTAAATAAGTATGTTTGCTAATTTCGATTTTGATGTCATTCAACGTTCCTGGGTCTACCTGTTTACCACCGGTATGGTGTTCACCCTGAAGTTGACCTTGTTTGCCATGGTGGGCGGTACCGTACTCGGCACCATGCTGGCGATGATGCGTTTGTCTAGCAGTAAGGCAATCGCTTTCGCCGCTACTACCTATGTCAACATCATGCGCTCGATTCCGCTGGTGATGGTGATTTTCTGGTTCTACTTTCTGATGCCGTATATCGGTGCCTGGGTCATAGGTTCGGATACGCCGGTGCAAGTGGGCGCCTTTTCATCTTGCCTGATCACCTTCGTGATGTTTGAAGCTGCTTACTATTGCGAGATTATGCGTTCGGGTATCCAGTCGATACCGCGCGGCCAGATCTGGGCCGGTTATGCGATGGGCATGAGCTATTGGCAAACCATGGCGCACATCGTACTGCCACAGGCGTTTCGCAATATGATCCCGGTCTTGCTGACCCAAACCATCGTCTTGTTTCAAGACGTGTCGCTGGTGTATGTGTTGTCGATTACCGATTTCGTCGGTGCCGCATCCAAGGTTGCACAACGTGATGGCCGTTTGGTAGAGATGTATTCCTTCGTCGCCCTGGTCTATTTCATCATGTGTTTTGCTTTGTCGAAACTGGTGACCAAGATACAGAAAAAAGTAGCGATCATACGCTAAGCGACCCTTGAAAAACTTGTAAAAAATTTGGAGCAAATGATGATAAAACTCAATAACGTCAGTAAATGGTATGGTCAATTTCAAGTGCTGACCGATTGCACTACCCAGGTCAGCAAGGGCGAAGTGGTGGTGGTGTGCGGCCCTTCCGGTTCCGGCAAATCGACCTTGATTAAAACGGTCAATGGTCTCGAGCCTTTCCAAAAAGGCGAGATCATCGTCGATGGTGTTTCGGTCGGCGACCCTAAGACCAATCTGTCTAAACTGCGCGCCCGCATCGGCATGGTGTTTCAGAACTTTGAATTGTTTCCGCATCTATCGATACGTGAGAATCTGACCATCGCTCAAGTCAAAGTATTGGGGCGTAGTGAAGACGAAGCCACCGAGCGCGGCCTGAAATATCTAGACCGCGTCGGTCTGCTGGCGCACAAGGATAAATTCCCAGGTCAACTCTCAGGCGGTCAGCAGCAGCGCGTGGCGATTGCGCGTGCTTTGTCGATGGACCCGATTGCCATGCTGTTCGATGAGCCGACTTCCGCGCTCGATCCAGAGATGATCAATGAAGTCTTGGACGTCATGGTTGGCCTGGCACAAGAAGGCATGACCATGATGGTGGTCACGCATGAGATGGGTTTCGCCAAAAAAGTGGCAAACCGCATCGTCTTCATGGATAGAGGCTTGATCGTAGAAGACTGCGCCAAGGATGAGTTCTTCACCGCAGCCCGCTCTGAGCGCGCACGTGATTTCCTAGCCAAGATCATTCACTAAGTTTTGTCGCTAGAATAAATTCAACGCCAAGTGATTTTTGCTTGGCGTTTTTTTATCTACTTTTAAATATACTCCCCTATAAATTTAATAAATATAGTCTCTTGCCCGCATAGAATATGCGCGGTAAAATTATACCCAGTAGGAGTATAGGTATTTCAGCGCTTAGCTAGTGAGAAAAGGTAAAATGCTGGCATTCTGTAATAGCGAGCTGCCATGACAACTTCTGCCCCATCCTCCGTTCAAGAAATCCAAATCACCCGCCCCGACGACTGGCACCTGCATTTACGCGATGGCGCAGCGCTAGCCAGCGTGTTGCCGCATACCGCTGCCCAGTTCGCGCGCGCCATCGTGATGCCGAATCTGAAGCCGCCAGTCACCACCACCGCGCAAGCCGCTGCTTACCGCGAACGTATTTTGGCAGCTCTGCCAGCGGGCATGAGTTTCGAGCCTCTGATGACTTTGTACCTGACCAATAACACTGATCCGGATGAAATTCGTCGCGCTAAAGACAGTGGCTTTGTCCATGCAGTGAAACTGTATCCGGCCGGTGCCACCACCAACTCAGACGCCGGCGTGACCGATCTGCGCCTGTGCTACAAGACCCTGGAAGTGATGCAGGAAGTCGGCCTGCCATTTCTGGTGCATGGCGAAGTGACTGACCCTGAGATCGATCTGTTTGACCGCGAAGCGGTGTTCATCGAGCGTGTATTGCAACCGCTGCGCCACGACATGCCTGAACTTAAAGTGGTGTTTGAACACATCACCACCAGCGACGCAGCCGCCTATGTGCGCGACGCCAGTGGCCCTATCGCCGCCACCATTACCGCCCATCATTTACTGTACAACCGCAATGAGATTTTTAAGGGCGGGATACGTCCGCATTACTACTGTCTGCCGGTCTTGAAGCGTGAATCGCATCGCTTAGCTCTGCTGCAGGCCGCCACTTCGGGTAATCCGCGTTTCTTCCTCGGTACCGATTCTGCCCCGCATGCTAAGGGCGTCAAAGAAAACGCCTGTGGTTGCGCCGGTTGCTACACCGCCTTGCATGCGATGGAGTTGTACACGCAAGCCTTCGATCAGGCCGGTGCCTTAGATAAGCTCGAAGCCTTCGCCAGCTTTAATGGACCAGACTTCTACAATCTGCCCCGCAATACCGGCCACATCAGGCTCAAGCGCGAGAGCTGGACTTTGCCTGCCGAGTTGCCGTTTGTCGATAGCGTCGTGGTGCCCCTGAATAGCGGCGAAACGATAGGCTGGAAAATGCTGGCGGCCTAGGCGCAGCATGACAATGCGTTTTTATGACGGCATAGACTGGCCGCAAGCCTGGTACGCCGCGGTAGGGCCGCAGGCCGCCAGTCTGATCGCCGCCGATGACTGGCGCGCCCATCTGAACCAGTGCGCCAGCCAGATGCATTTGCAGAATCATAGCGGCCTGCCTTTGCAATTCATACCGCAGGAAGAACTGCCCGAAGGCTCAGCCTACGAAGCGCATATCAGCGCCACTGGCAAAGTGCCTACGCGTGAGAATTTGCATGATTTTTTTAACGCGCTGGTGTGGCTGACTTTCCCAAAAATTAAACGTCAACTCAATGCCTTGCAGTCGGCCCAGATCGCCACGCTAGGCATAGGTAAATCACGCGGCCCGGCGCGCGACGCCGCCACCATCTTTGACGAAAACGCTGCGATTTTGGTGCTCGAAGACAGTGAAGAAGGGCGTAGCCTGTTAGAAAATCTCCGTCAGCATCAATGGCAAGCCGCCTTCGTAGCACAAGCCGAGCTGTTTGGCAGCAAGGCAGAAGTCTGGGGTTTCGGTCACGCCCTGATGGAAAAATTGGTCAAACCCTACAAGGCGATCACCGCCCACACCTGGGTAGTCTGGGCTGACGCTCCTTTTTTCACTCTGGAGTGGGATGCTAAGAGGGCATGGCTGGACCATCAAATCGCAGAAAAACTGCTGACCCACGACCTCAGCACCGCCGACTACACCCCCTTGCCAGTACTAGGCATACCAGGCTGGTGGCCAACCCAGGACGCCGCGTTTTACGCCGACACCAGCGTGTTTAGGGCTAAGCGTAGTAGGTAAGTAAGCAAGAGAAATAATAGGAATAAGATGCACCAATAAAAAACGGACAGCTTGCTGTCCGTTTGCATACTCGCTGCTTACTAAGTTTAAGCGCTGGCTGTGCTTTGCAGTATTTGAAATAACTGATCTTTTAAAGCGATGCGTATTTTTTTCAGGCTATCTAGCGCTGCGTCGGCCAGATGTTCTACGCCATTTTCAGCGCGGTTAATCGCCTTGTCGGTATCGTGATATTCCTCAAACAGCTTAGAGAAATGCGCATTACCTAGTTTTAATGCGTGGATTGCGTCTTTGTATTCAGGAAATTCTACGGACAATGGATGATGTTCTACTTGCATGCTGGCTCCTGTTGGGGATTAAGAAAGTGTCTTTCTGATTCCTATCCTAAGAGCTTCAATTTTCTTGATACTGATCTAGATCAAGCTCAGGCACATGTGATGAACGGGGCAAAATTGAGGCAGCGCCAAGGCGCATATCCGGCGCGGCCTACAGGCCAGGTGCCTAGTAAAGGCGCATGGAATATGCGCGCTGGGTTAGGTAATATCGTTCAGTTAAACTTTGTTCTATGTATCGTTATTCCCGCGAAGGCGGGAATCTAGCGGCGTAAAAGCCTAAAGACACTGGATCCCTGCCTACGCAGGGATGACGTCTAGACGGATTGGAGCTTAACTGAACAGCATTACGCTGACTGGGGCGCCAAAAGAAAACGGGAACCTAGGCTCCCGTTTGTGTGTGCTGTTAGCGCTTACTCAGCGCTTGCTCAGTGCGTGCTTATTGCTCGCGTATCCAGACTTGGCTGCGACCTATGAAGGCCATGCCTATATAACCGCGCACATTGAGTTTTTTGTTGTTGTCGGTCACGCTCAATTTGCTGCTGTAGAGTTTGCCGTTTTCCGGATCCAGAATTTTGCCGCCATTGTATTCATCACCGTCTTTTTTCAGACCTGTCAATATCGTCATGCCGAGTATAGGTTGGGCTTTATTCGTGCCTTCGCATTTATCGCACTTAGGATTTTGATCGGTGTCCGGATCGCGGAACAGTTTTTCTATCTTGCCCGTCAGTTCGCCACCCACTTCGGTGATGCGTATCAAGGATTTCGGCTTGCCGGTTTTGTCGTCTATGCTTTTCCACAGACCGGTAGGGCCTTCTTGCGCCGCTACCAATGGGCTGATAGAGATGGATAAAAGAACTGCGAGTAAGGCGCTAATGCTAGTTAATTTTTTCATGAGGTCTCCATTATTTAAGTTTTAAACTTCTTAAATGATTGTACGTGGCGGCAGTTTTCGCCACGCACACAAATATTAGAGCATCTACTTTAATTGATAAATTAAACAACACTTAGCATCTTAGGCGTCAGGCAGCTTGGCAAATTGTTCGCGTAGTTTCTCTAAAGTAGCAGAGAAATTAGCCATCCGCTCTTGCTCTTGCGCAACCACTTGCGCAGGGGCACGAGCGACGAAGCTTTCATTGCCCAGTTTGGCTTGCGCCTTGGCAATTTCTGCGTCCAGTCTGGCGATTTCTTTCGACATCCGTTCGCGTTCGGCAGCGACGTCTATCTCTACCTGCAGCATCAGCTTGCTTGCGCCAACGATGGATACCGGCGCCGGTGAATCGGGCAAGGCATCGACCAGTTGCACTTCGGATAGCTTGGCCAGTGCTTGCAGATAAGGGGCGAAAGATTGCAGACGCGCTTTGTCCTCAAGATTGGCGGCTTGCAATAACAGTGGCACGCGTACCGCCGGCGAGAGTTGCATTTCACCGCGCAAATTACGGCAGGCATCGGTCATGGTTTTGAGGCCAGTCATCCATTCTTCGGCAGCGCTATCTAGATTGTCAGGATTGGCAATCGGATAGGCCTGCATCATGATAGAGTCGCCCGCCGGATTGAGCGTCTTGCCTGCCAAGGGAGCGACGGTTTGCCACAATGCTTCGGTGACAAACGGGATCACTGGATGCGCCATGCGCAAAGTCACTTCGAGTACGCGCAACAGCGTGCGGCGGGTGGCGCGTTGCTGTGCTTCTGTGCCGTGCTGCATCTGTACCTTGGCCACTTCCAGATACCAGTCGCAATATTCATCCCAGACAAATTTGTAAATGGCGGAGGCAATATTATCGAAGCGGTAGTCGCTAAAGCCTTTTTCCAGCTCCATCTCTGTGCGTTGCAGGGTAGAGATGATCCACTTATCGGCTTGTGAGTAATCCAGATCGGCGTCGCCAGATGTGAAACCGCAATCCTTGCCTTCGGTATTCATCAGGACGAAGCGGGTCGCATTCCAGAGTTTATTGCAGAAATTGCGATAGCCTTCGCAACGTCCCAGATCGAAGTTGATGTTACGACCCAGTGAAGCGTAGCTCGCCATGGTGAAGCGCAAGGCATCGGTACCATAGGCGGGGATACCATCGGCGAACTCTTTGCGGGTGGCCTTTTCTATGCTGGCGGCCTGCTTAGGGTTCATCAGACCTAGGGTGCGCTTGGCGGCGAGTTCATCAACGCTGATACCATCGATCAGATCGATAGGATCGAGCGTATTGCCCTTGGATTTAGACATCTTCTGACCGCTGGAGTCGCGCACCAGACCATGCACATACACGGTGTGGAACGGTACCTTGCCGGTGAAATGCGCGGTCATCATGACCATGCGTGCCACCCAGAAGAAGATAATGTCAAAGCCTGTAACCAAGACCGAAGACGGCATGAACAGCTTCATGTCCGCGGTCTGTTCCGGCCAGCCCATGGTCGAAAACGGTACCAGGGCCGAGGAGAACCAGGTGTCGAGCACGTCTTCGTCGCGCTTTAAGGCGCCAGTGTAGCCAGCCGCCACGGCTTTGGCTTTGGCTTCATTTTCATCGCGGCCGACGAAGGTTTCGCCATTATCGCCATACCATGCCGGAATCTGATGACCCCACCAGAGTTGACGCGAGATACACCAATCCTGAATATTATTCAGCCACTGGTTGTAAGTGGTGCTCCAGTTTTCTGGTACGAATTTGACTTCACCGTTCGCGACTTTTTCCAGCGCCACTTCAGCGATAGATTTGCCTGGAAAGTGCGTGCCTTCCGGGGCCGGTTTGCTCATCGCCATAAACCACTGGTCAGTGAGCATAGGTTCGATAATCACATTGGTACGGTCGCCGCGTGGCACCATCAATTTGTGCGGTTTGACGGATTCGAGCAGGCCTTGCGCATCCAGATCGGCCACCATTTGCTTACGGGCCACGAATCTGTCCATGCCTTGGTAGGCTGCCGGCGCGTTTTCATTGATCTTGGCATCGAGTGTCATGATGCAGATCAGTGCCAGTTTATGTCTTTGGCCAACTGCGTAATCGTTGAGATCATGCGCAGGCGTGATCTTGACGCAACCAGTGCCGAATTCCTTGTCTACGTATTCATCGGCAATGATAGGAATTTCTCTATCGGTCAGCGGCAGTTTCAGCATCTTGCCGACCAGATGAGTATAACGCTCATCCGTCGGATCTACCGCCACCGCGACGTCGCCCAGTAAGGTTTCCGGACGGGTGGTAGCGACCGTCAAATGGCCGCTACCATCGGCAAACGGATAACGGATATGCCACATGGAGCCGTCTTCTTCGACTGACACCACTTCCAGATCGGAGACCGCGGTACCGAGTACCGGATCCCAGTTAACCAGACGCTTGCCGCGATAAATTAAACCCTGTTCAACCAGGCGTACAAACACTTCCGTCACGCTTTTTGAGCGCGGCGCATCCATCGTGAAGTATTCGCGCTTCCAGTCAGTGGAGGCACCCATACGGCGCATTTGGCCAGTAATGGTAGAGCCGGATTTTTCTTTCCACTCCCAGACTTTTTCCAGGAATTTTTCGCGGCCAAGGTCATGGCGAGAAATTTTTTGTGCATCGAGTTGCCGCTCAACCACGATCTGGGTCGCGATACCGGCGTGATCCGTGCCTGGTATCCATGCCGTATTGTGGCCGCGCATGCGGTAGTAACGGGTCAGTCCATCCATGATGGTTTGGTTAAACGCATGCCCCATGTGCAGGGTGCCGGTAACGTTCGGTGGTGGCAACTGTATGCTGAAAGAGGGCTTGGCCTCGTCCATGCTGGCGGTAAAGTAACCGCGTTGTTCCCATTCATTACGCCAGTACGCTTCAATATCGGCTGGCTCAAAAGACTTGGCTAATTCCATGATTTTTTGCTGGTTAGTGTGCTAAAGCATTGATTATAAATGACACTAGGCTTAGCACTGCTAGAAACCGAGATAAAAACCGCTGTCGAGAATAAATCCTTGAAGAACTTGCTGAGTCTATACCTCATATTTCCCAGTTCTGACTTCGTGAGTGCACTCGCGCAAATGATTTTAAGTTTGAAAAATGCTATAGTTGCAACTATGGCTGAGCTAGCCTTGATCTAAGCGGGCTTACTGCACTTTTTTCTATCGTGCGAAGCAATATTTTTTTACCTGACATGGTGTAAACTTAGCCGATGCTAATTTATTTATCCTTTCTGGCGGCAGCAATGTATGTCGCCTGCGCCCTGATTTCAGGGCCGCGCCGTGTTTTAAATTCGGGCTTGAGCGCACTCGCCTGGTTAATGCATGGCTGTGCTTTGTGGTTTACGGTGTTTTTTGACGATGGCTTACGGGTCGGCTTCGCTGTCATGTTGTCGGCGGCCATGTGGGTGTCGGTACTGGTGTATTGGCTGGAAAATCAAAATTTTTCGCTGGATGGCCTGAAGGTCTTGCTGCTGCCGGTTGCTGCGGTGATGGCAGTGTTACCGGTATTTTTTCCTGGAAATCTGATTACTTTGGCCGGTAAAACCTCCATGTTTCCCTGGCATATTGCAGTAGCCTTGCTGGCTTACAGCACCCTCACTATCGCTGCTTTTCATGCGTTGGTGATGGTTTTACAGGATGCACATCTGCATAAATTACGCGGCAATCAAGCCCAGCATTGGTTAAATACGGCCATCGAACGTCTGCCCGCCTTGATGACTATGGAAAAAATTCTGTTTCGCCTGGTTTTTATCGGTTTCATTTTATTGACGCTGACGGTATTTTCCGGTGTGGTCTTTTCTGAGCAGGTCTTAGGTGTGGCGTTTAAATGGGATCATAAAACTTTGCTTTCGCTCTTGTCTTGGGCTTTGTTTGGCATCTTGCTGGCAGGTCGCCAATGGCGCGGTTGGCGCGGTAAGACCGTGCTGAGTTTTACCTTGGGCGGTTTTCTGACCTTGTTGATGGCTTACGTTGGTAGTCGTTTTGTTTTAGAGGTTTTATTGCACCGGAGTTTGGCATGAGATTTTTGATGTGGTTGGCCTTGGGCGTGTTGGTGCTGTTCGCTGTGCGTAAGAAAGCGCAAAATCTGGCGCGGCCGGACCAGCCATCTCAAGCATCTGCGGCATCGCAGGCAGAGGCGGGTGCTGCCGCCACCTCCACTGGCAGTGCGGAAAGCATGGTCTGTTGTGAGCGTTGCCAGCTGTATTTTCCAGCCTCGGAGGCGGTTTTTAAAGAGAATAAAAGCTATTGTTGCGCTGCGCATGCAGAGCAGTCGTAAATTTCTAGTCAATGGCTACTATTTCGCCCGATTCTCTCTCGACTAGCAGCACCTTCTGGCGCTCGCTGCAAACTTTAAACATTTCCCGGGTTGTGGTTGCAACTTCGCTCTTGAGCTTCCTCAGCCTCAAGACCGGTAAAGAGTTTTGGTACGTTGAGCATTTTTGGTTTCGGTTAGCGGCGATCGCCTATTTGCTCATCGCAATTGCCTTCGTGCTCATCAAGGCCAATTACCGTAAGCGATTTTTACTCCAGTTAACCTCTCAAATTATTTTAGACATCCTGATTATTTCAGTGATGTATCTGGCCTCGGGCGGCAGCAAGGGCGGTTTTGCCATTCTGTTTCTGTTTCCACTGGCGGGTATCGGTATTTTGGGTCCCTTAATTTGGGCTCTGTTTTTTGCCGCTGCAGTGACACTGTTTTTGTTGATGGATGGTGTTTATCATGTCCTGCAATTAGATGATGGTATGCCGATTTCTCAGGCCGGTCTGTATGGCGTGGCCTACTTTTCTGTGGTCTACGTGCTTAATCGCCTGGCCGGAAATTTGATACGGCAAGAAGATTTGGCGATACGGCGTGGCAATGAGTTGGCGGTGCAACAGGCGATTAATCGGGTCGTGATTGCCGATATGCGTGATGGTATTTTGGTGCTTGATCAATATGAGCGCTTGCTAGAAATTAACCCCGCTGCAGAGCACATGCTAGGTGGCGATTTGGCCTCCAGCATGAAAATTGCGGACGCAAAATTAGGTAATATTCCCGCCTTATCGCCGATTGCCGAAGCACTGGCGGCAAGGCGCCAGCGTAGCTATAGTTCGCATACCACCATGTGGTTGATGAATGAAGATGCCTCTTTCGTCTCGATACGCCAATTGGATAATCGGCACAATGAAACCATGTCGCGCGATACCCAGCGCCGCGCCGAGCGGCCCGACTTTGTGACGCATTTAAAATTGCGTTTTGTGATGGTCGATCATGCCGAGTTGACCGAAGTCAAACAAGGAAAGGCTGCCTACACCATCATTTTTATGCAAAATGTATCCGACATAGAGAATCAGGCGCAGCAATTGAAACTGGCGTCTATGGGACGTCTGACGGCCAGTATTGCGCATGAAGTCAGGAACCCTTTGTCGTCGATTTCTTACGCAGCCTCACTGCTCAACGAAGATATCAACAACGAAGTGCAAAGCAAACGTCTCTTGAAAATTGTTGATGATAATGTGGCACGCTTGAATCAACTGATAGAAGATATTTTGAAATTGTCACGCAAGGCGCAGACCGATATACGTCCATTTCCGCTGATGCCTGAGATTGCCGCCATGGTGCATGACTTTATCGAGACTTTATCCTTGCCGGAAAACTTGATTAGCATAGAGGAGGGCATGAATTTTTCTGTGGTGTTTGACCCCCTGCATTTGCGTGAGGTGGTGCTTAATTTACTCTCGAATGCGGTACGCTATGCCAGTGGTGAGCCTGGCAGTATTCGCCTGTATCCCAAACTCGGTGCCGGTAACCGACTGGAATTGCATATACTCGATGATGGCCCGGGGATTTCTTCTGACGTCAGGTCACATTTATTCGAGCCGTTTTATACAACTTCGAGTAAGGGCACCGGTTTAGGCCTGTATATGGCGCGCGAATTATGTTTGAATAACCATGCCCTGCTTGATTATGAGTATCGTCAGGATGAAATGCATAAGGGCGAAGGGGCATCAACCGGACGTTTCGTGATTAACTTTTCTCTACCAGATCGACTATAAACGCCTATGAGTACTACCGAAATCTCAAGCCAGATGCGCGTTTTAGTCGTGGACGACGAAGCGCATTTGCGTGAATTATTAGAAATCACCCTGATCAAAATGGGCTTGGACGTCGACAGTGCCGAGTCCTTGGCGGTGGCGCGTAGCTATTTGGCGAAGACCAGCTACGCCCTGGTATTGACCGATATGCGTTTGCCGGATGGCTCCGGTATGGAGTTGGTAGAAGAAGTCGGTAGCCTGTATAAAAACACGCCTATCGCCGTGATTACCGCCTTCGGCAGTGCCGACAATGCGGTGGTGGCGCTTAAAGCTGGTGCTTTTGATTATGTCTCCAAGCCCGTCGCCTTAGACCAATTGCGTAAATTAGTCCGCTCCGCGCTGCAGATGAATCAGGTGCCAGTCGCAATTTCTAAAGAAGCGCAAGCCCCTGATGCACTGAGCCCGTCTTGCCTGATAGGGCAGTCGGCAGCCATGCAGGATGTGCGCTCCCAGATCGCGCGTTTGGCGCGCAGCATGGCGCCGGTGATCATTACCGGCGAATCCGGTAGCGGTAAAGAATTGGCGGCGCGTGAGATTCATGCCAATAGCGTACGTCTGGGCAAGGCGTTTATCGCAGTCAATTGCGGCGCGATCCCCGAGGCCTTGATGGAGGCCGAATTTTTTGGTTATCGTAAAGGTGCTTTCACCGGGGCGAGCGACGATAGAGATGGTTTTTTTCAGGCGGCCAGTGGCGGTACTTTAATGCTCGATGAAGTCGCTGATTTGCCCTTGGCGATGCAAGTGAAGTTACTGCGCGCGATACAAGAGCGGCGCGTACGCAAAGTGGGCGCGACCGTCGAAGAGCCGGTCGATGTGCGCATCATTAGCGCCACCCATCAAAATCTGGAAGCCTGCGTCAGCGCCGGTAAATTCCGCCAGGATTTGTATTACCGCTTAAACGTCATCGAATTGCATCTGCCACCTCTGCGTGAACGCTTGGGGGATATCGCGGTATTGTCCGATGCGATACTGCAGCGTTTAGGCAGTACCGAGTATCCGGTCAGTTTGCAAGCCTCGGCCTTACAAGCTTTGAGTGAATACGATTTTCCCGGCAATGTGCGTGAACTAGAGAATATCCTTGAGCGCGCGGTGGCCTTCGCCAACGATGGCAGTATAGAAGTGACTGATCTGGCCTTACGCAATAATGGCCGCAATAGTGGCAGCAGTAAAACCGCCCGGCTCAACGAGACTGCGAAGCTTGAGGCTAGCGAAGTAGCAGATTTCACCCAGATATTGGCGCAGCCTCCACCTTTGATGGCGGACCTGGTCGCGCTTGAAGAAGAGAATCTATTTTCGGCACCGGAACTGCCTTGTTGTCTGCCTGAGTATCTAGAGAAAATAGAGCGCGAACTGATACGCCGCGCTTTGCTCAAAACCCATGACAACCGCACTCAGGCGGCCGAGTTGCTGGGGGTGAGTTTCCGTCAATTGCGTTATCAAATTCAAAAATTGAAAATCAATGATGCTGGCTAAGCAGGGCGTCGCACCAAAAAACACGCACTGGGCTATCGATCAAGATGGCTGGTGTGCAGGGGCGACTCAGCTGCCTTCGCCCAATTATGGTGTGCGTCCAGCCGCGAGCGAGATTTCTCTGATCGTACTGCACAATATTAGTTTGCCAGCCGGGCAATTTGGCGGCGGCTATATCCAAGATTTGTTTTTAAATCGCCTCAACTGCGATCTCCATCCTAGTTTTAATGACTTGCGCGAACTCAAGGTGTCTGCGCATTTCCTGATCTTGCGCGATGGCTCACTTTTACAATGTGTGTCGACTTTGGCGCGCGCCTGGCATGCCGGTGTATCTGCATTTGAGGGGCGCAGTGGCTGTAACGACTTTTCTATCGGCATAGAGTTGGAAGGTAGTGACGAGATCGCGTTTGAGGCTCAGCAGTATCAAACTCTAGCCGCACTGTGCCGGGCTTTGCTGCAGCGCTTTGCGATACAGCACATCGTTGGTCACAATGAGATCGCGCCAGGCAGAAAGACCGACCCCGGCCCTTGTTTTGACTGGCAGCATTTGCAAACTCTGTTGCAAGACTAATCGGTGTGTCGCTAGCTTTCTGTCTTTGGCAGCCTAGTGTGGGGTGTTGAATCACATCAATTTCTAATTCAGCAGGCGCATATTCTATGCGGCTGCTGGCAGCAAATCGGTCTGGAAGCCGCATGGATATTGCGCCTTCGGTTTTGGAGACTTCTAAAATCAGCATATGCTAGCTTCACCACCCTGCTGAAATAGACAAATGTGCATTTTTCACATCTGTCGTATTGCTTGCGTTACTATATTGGTATTAAGCATGAGCAAGCTCTTGCTACTTGGCTGCTCTTAGTTCTTTGGATAGCCAGCAGAATGTCTCTTTGATTAAGGTGCTGACATGAAATCAAAAAAAATTTATGCCCTCATGCTAGGGATCTTATTTAGTGTTGGCTTTAGCCATGCGGCCTCGGCGGCGAGCCCGAAATCGGTAGATGTTTTACAGGTGACCAGCTTGCAAAATGGCGGCGCCTTACTGCTTGATGTGCGCGAGGTCGATGAATATGCCGAGGTGCATGTGCCAAATAGTACCTTGATACCCTTGGGGCAATTGCCGCAGCGCTTACAGGAACTGGGACCGGATAAGAGCCGTCCTGTGGTGTTGATCTGTCGCTCCGGGCGGCGCTCGGCAGCGGCGCAGGCCTTACTGGAAGTGGCTGGTTTTACTTCCTTGACGAATGTTGAAGGCGGTATGATTTCCTGGCAAAAATCGGGATTGCCGGTCATCACGGGCGCTGCCAAATCGACTAAAGAATAGTGCCTGGTTTGCTTACCTTGATCTGATTTGGATCGCACTCAAAGCAAAATTGTAGAAATTAAAAAAAGCTGGATACGGCGACGTATCCAGCTTTTTTATTCATGACACTGCAGCTGCTAAAGCTAAACTTCGCTAAATTTCGCCAAGTTTAGCTAAACCAGCGCATGTTATTTACTCGCGCCATCCTTGGCCGCTTTTGCAAAATCCCCCGCGCTGATCACCGAGATGTTCACCGCTTTCAGATTTTGACGTAAGGCGTCGTTGACTTGCGCCAGACTCAGCGCTGCAACCTTGGCTTCTAACTCATTATCATGCAACATGTTGCGGTCGATCTTCAGATAGCTCGCTAAGCGTTGCGCCAGGCTGGCATCGGAAGTACGGTTGACTTCATTCGATTGTTTCCAGGCTTTTTTCGCGTCCAGCAATTCTTCTTCGGTAAATCCGCTGCTCAGTGCTCTTTGTACTTCTTCGCGCAATGCCGCTTCTACTTTTGCGGTGTTTTGCGGGGCACTGATAGCGTAGGCCACCCACATGCCTGCTGGATCTAAGGCGGGAACATTGAGTTGCGAGCCTACACCGTAAGACAAGCCTTCTTTCTGGCGGATTCTATCGGCCAGACGGCTGCGCAAGGCACCGCCACCTAGCATGTGGTTGGCGATCAGCAGTGCCGGATAGGTTGAGGCACTATCGTTGATCGTCAAAGGCTGCACCGCCAGCAACATGCTATTGGCCTTATCCGGGGTTTCCAGCGCAATCTTGGCACCAGCCACGGTCTTGATGCTGCGCGGGATCCGCACGTAGGCCTGCGTCGATTTCCACATGCCAAAACGCGATGCTAATTGCGCCTTAAGTGCGATCTCATCAAAATTGCCAACCGCCGAAAATGTTGCGTTATTCGCGCCGTAGAAGGCAGTATGGAAGGCCCGGACAGCCTCGACCGTGACCGCCTTAGTCTCGGCCAATTGCTCTTGCAAGCTGCCGACGTGACGCACGTGACCAGCCGGTGTAGCATCGATCAGACGCGCCATGGCGTTTGATGCCAAAGGCTCAGGTTCTGGGATTTCTTGTTCGGCACGATTGATCGCCGCCAGTTGCTGCTCCTGAAATTCTTTGGCAGGGAAGTTCGATTTTTTCAAGACTTCACTGAGCAGATCGATCACTGCCGGCAGATTTTCTTTGGTGCTGGTGATGTTGGCGGTAATACCCTCAGCATTGCCGCTGATGCTCACTTGCGCTTTGAGTTGATCAAAGCTGTCTTTAATTTCCTGGCGCGACAGTCTATCGGTGCCGCTCAAGAGCATGGATGCGGCAAATTCACCGATCTGGGCTTTTCCTTTCAGACTGTCTTCGCTGCCTAGGCGTAATTGCAGGGTGGCGCTGACCGTCGCGCCCTTGGTTTTCTTAGGCAAGAGTGCGGCCTTTAAACCTCCTGGTAGAGTGAACCTTTGCGTGCGCGTTTCTATATTCATAGGACTGGTATCGAAGGCCTCGCCCTGCGCTACTGCTGCGCGCCCCGAATAAGCCTTGAGTGCTGCCATCACATCGGTCTTGGCTGGCACTTCGGTGCGGTCTGCGTTGTCGGTAGGGATGAAGCGGCCGAGGGTGCGATTCGATGGTTTTAAATACTTGACGGCCGCCGCTTGCACGCTGGCAGCATCCATTTTTTCCATCTGATCGCGCTGCAGGAAAAATAGACGCCAATCGCCGGCTGCCATCGATTCGGTCAAGGCGATCGTCAAATTGGCGGTATCGGCCATCGCCAGTTCTATGCCCTTATTGATTTGCTGTTTGGCGCGTGCGACTTCGGCCTCGGTGATAGGCTGAGTTTTCAGATTTTCTAAGACCTTGAGCATGGCGTCCTGGGTCAGATCCAGATTGCCTTCTTTGGCCACCACCGCACCGAAGATACGATAACCAGGCTCCAGATTGCTGACCGGATCGTGCTCCAGGCGCGTCGCCAATTTGGTTTCTACCAGGGCTTTATGCAGACGCCCACTAGGAGCATCGACCAAAATGCGGCTGAGCAGTGACAGTGCCACTGCATCTGGGTGACCAGACGGTGCCGCATGGTAACCGGCTCCTATGAATTGGGTACCGCCGCTACGCCTTACGGTCACAGCGCGTTCGCCATCCTGAGTCGGTTCGGCAGTGTAAGTTGGTTGCAGCACGCGGCTAGGTTTAGGGATGCGGCCGAATAGTTCATTGACTTGCTTGAGTACTTTGGCTTCGTCGAAACGGCCCGCCACCATCAGGGCGGCATTATCCGGCTGATAGAAATTTTTATAAAAAGCGCGCAAGCGTGGGATATTCACTTGCTCGATATCGGAGCGCGCACCGATGGTCGATTTGCCGTAGTTGTGCCAGTCGTAGGCGACCGCTTGTATCCGTTCTGTGGTGACAGCGATAGGGTCGCTTTCACCCATTTCGAACTCATTGCGTACCACCGTCATTTCGCCCTTATTGGTCTTGGTGTTCCATAAGTCGTTTTGATCGATCGCTGCGTTGACCATGCGATCCGCTTCCAGTGCCAGCATCTGACGCAGGTTGTCGTCATTGGCAGGGAAGGTCGCAAAATAA
This sequence comes from Undibacterium parvum, assembly GCF_003955735.1. Lineage (NCBI taxonomy): Bacteria > Pseudomonadati > Pseudomonadota > Betaproteobacteria > Burkholderiales > Oxalobacteraceae > Neoundibacterium > Neoundibacterium parvum. The sequence continues at coordinate 3,005,705 of NZ_CP034464.1, forward strand.
TTGGTGCGGTCATACCAGGTGGTGCCGTTGAACTGCCCACCTATGGCATTGAGCACTTCGACCGGCGTCTTAGTGCCTTTTTTTACGCCAAAATTGGCACTAGGTTTAAACAGCAGATGTTCGAGTAAATGCGCCATGCCGGTTTCGCCATAATTTTCATGACGCGAGCCGACCATGTAAATAATATTGGTCGTCAAACTGGCTTTACTAGGATCAGGAAATAACATGACGCGCAGGCCGTTAGCCAGGCGATATTCGGTAATGCCCTCCACCGTGGTCACTTTGACTGGTGCAGCCAGCGCCGCGCTTCTGCTCAATTGCGGAGGGGCAGCATCGGCTGGAATTTGAGAATAAGCCAATCCTGGAGACAGGATGCCAGCGCTAAGCATGAGTACGGTAAGCAATTTCACGGAGTTTTTCCTAAAATGGGAACGAACATGGAAAATATGCTAAAACGCCAACTTTGGCAATCTGCTTTTTACTTTAAATTATGAATTACTGTCACTGGAAAACCTAATTTGAGCAAAAACGAAAAGGGATCTTCTAAAACCCCAAGAGTCTCGATGCTAGCAGCTCACAAGACAAAGCTTTGCCGCAGAGGCGCAGAGTACGCAAAGGGAAAAACCAAGGTTTTCTCTGCGTACTCTGCGCCTCTGCGGCGAGAAAAGTTTTTGTTTTTAGGTTTTTAGAAGTTCTCAAAACGCTATGCGCATATTCCATGCGCTCCACAGCCCGAAAAGCCGCGCTAAGGCGCATGGAATATGCGTATTGGTTTTTTAACGTCTAAAAATCGACGAACCGTGATGATTGCGACTCACAAGAAAAGGCTTTGCCGCAGAGGCGCAGAGGACGCAGAGGGAAAAACCAAGATTTTCTCTGCGTCCTCTGCGCCTCTGCGGCGAGAAAAGTTTTTGCTTTTTAGGTTTTTAGAAGTTCCCTTTTAGTTTTCCGTTTTCGGTCAGAATCTCGTCCATCGCGATGTCATGTGCTTCTGCCGCAAAATCGGCTTGCGCTTGCGCGTAGGCGATGCCTAGCGCCAGGGGGCGCGGTTGCTTTGCCAGAGTGCGGTCATAGTAGCCACCGCCATAGCCCATACGAAATTTATCGCGATTGTAGCCAACGCAGGGGATCAGCAGCACTTGCGGAATGAGGCTGCGCTCGCGCTGCTGTGGCACCGGGATACCGTATTCATCCGTATCCATGGCGTCGCCACTTTGCCATTCTAGGAATAGCAATGGCTGCTGTTTTTCCTGTACTAAAGGCAGGGCCAACTGTATCCCCATTTTTTGTAGCTCTGGATAGATCTCGCGCAAGTCGGGCTCGGCCTGTATCGGCCAAAATAGGCCCAGACTAGTTGGACGATGTAGGCTGCACCAGGCGAGTAAATTTTGCGCGATGGCACTATCCCATTGCTGCCGCATAGTGGGAGCTGTGTTGCGACGTAATGCCAACAGATTTTTGCGTAGAGCAGGGCGACTGAGTAAGGGTGGCTGTGTCATACTGTTAATAAGATAAAGAAAGAAAGCCGTAGATCATGTTTTTACCGAAAAAAATTGCACGTCTGACTCTGCGTGCTTCATTGTGCCTCAGTTTTCAGCTAAGTTTGTCCATGTTAGCAGCATTGCTACCGCAGTCAGAAGCGCTGGCGGCGAAAGTCGCGAAAACTTTTGTCACTGACGATGATAGATTCATGGCCTTGCGCGATGCCGCTATGCATGACGACGCCAGCTCTGCGCAAGAATACGCGGGTGCATTACGACAGTATGAGATTCCTTCGTATGTCGATTATTACGTGCTCAGAACACGGATACGTTCGGCTTCGAATACCGAAGTCAAAGATTTTCTCAGTCGCTACGAAGGCAGCGCAATTGCCGATCGTCTGCGTAATGACTGGTTGCTGGTGCTGGCGCATCGTGGCGAGTGGGATACTTTCGATCAGCAATATCCACAATTTGTGGTGGCCGATGACACCCAGTTGAAGTGTTATGCCTTGTTGTCAAAAGCCATCAAACAGCAAAAAGTAGCGGCCGAGGCGCGTGCCTTGCTGGTGGCGCCGCGCGACTATGGCGTTGGCTGTTATTCATTGTTGACGTATTTGTCCGAGCAGGGCCAGTTTTCTGAGTCTGACCTTTGGACGCAGATGCGCATGGCGGCCGAAAATTCAGCCATGCCGCTGGCGCTGCGCATCGCCAAGTTACTCGATGTGGCAGAGAAAAGCGTCACGCAAGCGATCGATAAACCCGCAACTTTACTCAAAAAAGCGCCAGCCTCGGGTAAAGCGGCGCATGAGCTGTATCTGATTGCTTTGGGGCGCTTAGCCAAGACCGATCCTGATGAGGCGGCGGACACCTTGTCGCAATACAGCGCTAAATTCTCCGAGACCGAGCGCGCTCAAGGCTGGGCGCATATCGCTTTACAGGCTGCACTTAAGCTGAAACCGGAAGCACTGGCATATTGGCATAGAGCCGACGCGGCGACTTTGTCGCAAGAGGCCTCTCAATGGCGGGTTCGCTCGGCTTTGCGGGAAGGCGATTGGGCCATGGTGAAATTCGGAATTGCTGGCATGTCCGCGGCCTTAAAAAATGATCCCGCCTGGATTTACTGGCAAGGTCGCGCCCTAATGGCAGAGGGCAAGAAAGAAGAAGCACAAGCCTTGTTTGCCAGCATCGCTGATCAATTTCATTTTTACGGACAGCTGGCGCTGGAAGAACGTGGCCAGAAAATTGGTGTGCCTTTGACCGCAAAGCCGGCGACTATGGACGAGATGGCGGCAGTCGCGAAAAACGAAAATTTGCAAAGGGCCTTGAAGTTCTATGCCATGAACCTACGTTTTGAAGGTACCCGCGAATGGAACTGGGAACTGCGCAAAATGAACGAACGTCAGCATCTGGTTGCAGCAGAATTAGCGCGCCAGAATAATCTGCTTGATCGAATGGTCAGCACCTCGGATAAGACCAAGGGTGAAAATGATTTCGGCCAGCGTTTTCCTACCCCCTTTAACGACAGTATGTACAAAACCACCCAGGCTTTGGGCGTGGATATGGCATGGGTGTATGGCTTGATACGCCAGGAGTCGCGTTTCATCATGAATGCCAAATCGCATGTCGGTGCCTCGGGCTTGATGCAATTGATGCCAGCGACAGCACGCTATGTCGCCAAAAAAATTGGGATGGAAGGTTTTACGCCGAATCAAGTTAACGACATAGAAACCAATATCGTCTTAGGTACCAGTTATCTGAATATGGTCTTGACCGATCTGGGCGGTTCGCAAGCTTTGGCCTCGGCGGCTTATAACGCAGGACCGGGGCGGCCACGAGCCTGGCGCTCGACTTTGACACGGCCAGTCGAAGGCGCGATTTTTGCGGAAAGCATACCGTTTTCGGAAACCCGCGGCTACGTTAAAAACGTACTCTCGAACGCGACTTACTATGCCGCTATTTTTGAAAAAAAACCGCAGTCACTGAAAGCACGCCTCGGTGTGGTGGTGCCCAAGGGCATGTCGGCGGCGGACGCCGATCTGCCTTGAGTGCGTAAGCCCGAAAAAATAAGTTTTAAATAGAGCAAAACTTTGAGCTTGAGGTAATCATGCAAGATACAGAATTAGAGACCACGCTGGAAGCCGTACTGAGCGGCTCAAAAAAACCGGCTATGCAACTGGTCATAGGGAATAAAAATTATTCATCCTGGTCTATGCGCCCCTGGGTAGTGATGAAGGCGTTTACCATCCCGTTTGAAGAGATACACATCGTGCTGGATCAGCCGACTACCTCGGCGCACATCGCCGAGTATTCGCTGGCAGGACGGGTACCGGTATTGTTGGCCGATCCCGTGGTGGTCTGGGATTCTCTGGCGATCTGTGAGTTTTTGGCAGAGCAATTTCCACTGCAAAATCTGTGGCCGGAAGATGTGGCGGCGCGTGCCATCGCGCGCAGTATTTGCGCCGAAATGCATGCAGGTTTTAGCGATTTACGTGCTTCCATGCCTATGAATATTAAGGCCGATTTTTCTGGTAAGGGCCGCAACGCCGGTTCTCAGGCAGATATCGGGCGCATCAGCGAAATCTGGGAAGACTGCCTGTCGCGCTACGGTGCCCATCATTACTTGTTTGGCGATTTTAGTATCGCCGACGCCTATTTTGCACCCGTGGTGATGCGCTTTAAAACCTATAACGTCTCGCTGGCCCCCGCCTTGCAAGCGTATATAGAAAGAGTGCAGGCGCACCCGGCCGTGGCTGAATGGATACGAGATGCACTTAATGAAGCTGATCATCAGCCTAAGTATGATTTCCCTTCAAATAAGTAAATAAATAAATAAATAAATAAAAGAATGAAAACCTATATCGTCGGCGGTGCGGTACGGGATCGCTTGCTCGGTCTGCCGGTGCAAGACCGTGATCACGTGGTGATAGGTGCGACGCCAGAACAAATGCTGGCTTTGGGCTATACGCCGGTGGGTAAGGATTTTCCGGTGTTTCTGCATCCGAAAACCCACGAAGAATACGCCTTGGCACGCACCGAACGCAAGACCGCCGCTGGCTATAAAGGTTTTGTATTCCACACCGACGCCAGCGTGACGCTGGAACAAGATCTGATACGCCGTGACCTGACGGTGAACGCCATTGCGCAGGATGAAGCTGGGCACTTGACTGATCCATTTCACGGTCAGCAAGATCTGCAAGATCGAATTTTCCGTCATGTTTCTAGCGCCTTTGCCGAAGACCCGGTACGCATTTTAAGACTGGCGCGCTTTGCCGCACGCTTTTCAGTCGCGCCAAATAATTTTAGCGTCGCGCCCGAGACTATGGCTTTGATGCAAGAGATGGTGGCGGCCGGTGAGGTCGATGCTCTGGTGCCCGAGCGCGTCTGGCAAGAGCTGGCGCGTGGCCTGATGGAGGCGCGTCCGTCACGTATGTTTGAAGTCTTGCGTGAGTGCGGCGCTCTCAAGCGTCTGTTGCCTGAGCTTGATGCGCTGTGGGGTGTGCCGCAACCGCCCAAATATCATCCTGAGATCGACACCGGCGTGCACGTCATGCTGGTGGTCGATTACGCGGCGCAACAAGGCCATACTTTAGCGATCCGTTTTGCCGCCTTGATGCACGATCTGGGCAAGGGTAGCAGTGATCCGGAAAAATGGCCTAGTCATCACGGCCATGAGCAGCGCGGTGTGGCCCTGGTCGAGGCTGTTTGCCAGCGCCTCAAAGTGCCGGGTGAGTGCCGCGATCTAGCCATCATGACGGCGCGCGATCACGGCAATGTCGGCCGCGCTCTGGAAATGCGCCCGGCCACCTTGCAGGAACTATTTGAACGCAACGATGCTTTTCGCAAGCCGCAGCGTTTTTTTGATATGCTTAAGGCTGCCGAGTGCGATTGTTTTGGGCGTGCCGGTCTGGTCGATATACGTTTTCCGCAACCGGCGTATCTGATTGCGGCCTTGGCGGCGGCGCAGGCAGTTAATGCCGGTGCGGTAGCACAAGCACACGCGGGACAACCTCAAAAAATCGCCTTAGCGATACGCGAGGCAAGGATCGCTGCAGTGCAAGAATTTTGTCGGAGATCAAAGTTGCTTGAATAAGTTTTGCATAGGGTGGTGATCTCACTTACAATGTCTTGTGCAGTGCACAAATTCTCAGTATTTGTAGGAAGACCTCTGTATGCATAGCTCTGATATTTTCCCCGAAGGCAAAGTGCCTGGCGATGTGCCAGCCTCTTCCCAATACACCGTGTTCGTCAAAGAATTGTCGGAGCGCGATAGGCATCGCATCCTCAAGCATTTTCTCGGTCTCAAAGCCAGCGACAGACTATTGCGCTTCGGCACCCATCTGCCCGACGAGATGGTAGAGAAATATGTGGAGGGTCTCGATTTTAGCCGTGATACCTTGTTTGGCGTAGTCAGCCGTAACTTTCGTCTGGTGGGCGTTGGGCATCTGGCCTTTGCGCCGCGTCAGGAAGGTGATGATGTCTCGGATAAAGACAGGCTCGCAGAATTTGGTGTCTCGGTCTCGGAGTCGGCGCGCGGTAAAGGGGTAGGCTCTAAACTCTTCGAGCGTGGTGCCATCCACTGCCGCAATGCCGATGTCGATACCCTCTACATGCATTTTTTGTCTTCCAATCACACCATGGTGCATATTGCCAAAAAAGCCGGTATGGAAATTTTCCGCGAATATGGCGAATCCGATGCCTACCTCAAGGTCTTGCCAGCCGATGCCGTCAGCGTCTTGAAAGAGGCCGTGCAAGAGCAGGTCGCCGCTATCGACTACGGCATCAAAGCCAATGCCAGAGCCGCCGCAAAATGGCTGGGCAATTTGTCGGGCAGTAAAAGCGATAGCAAGAACCCGAAATAAACGGCAAAAATAAGCGCGTGCCAAGCTAAATTGGCGGCCAAGTCCCGGCGTCAGCCGCGCGGATCCCTACACATGAACTGCTCTGACAATGCTGAGCCGCAGAATACGAAATTTTGCTATGCTAGCGGCTTCTCATTGGTCGGCAGTCTTGCCTTGGACCGGAGGCACTTATTTCACGGAGTTGTACTATGGCATCATTGCAAGATCAGTTTTTAAAAGCGGGACTCATCGATAAAAACAAAGCCAAACTGGCCCACCAAGACAAGACCAAGCAAAAGAAAGTTGAGCGCCGGACTGGCACCGAGAGCGTCGATGAATCGCGTCTGGCCGCGCTTGAAGTGCAGCGCAAAAATGCCGAACGCGCGCGCGAACTGAATGCGCAACGCGATGCGGCCGCTAGCCAAAAAGCGGTTTTTGCGCAAATTGTGCAGTTGGTGCAAAAGAATCGCCAAAGCAAGGGCGCAGGCGACATCGCTTATTACTATACGCACGGTACCAAGATCGATAAGATTTATGTGTCAGCAGAGGTGCAGACGCATTTGATTGCTGGCCGACTGGTGATCGTGTGCCTGGAGGGTAAAACAGAATTGCTGCCCCGGATTATCGCGGATAAAATTGCCGAGCGCGATGCTTCACTGGTGGTGCGGGTGAAGAAGACCACCACCGAAATCGATGCGGATGATCCGTATGCCGCCTTCCAGATCCCGGATGACTTTACCTGGTAGCTCGCGAGCCAAAGTCAAGTGCAATACCACTGACCATATCACCAACAAGACACCCAATGAAAAATAATGAGATGGGTGTCTTATTGAGTTTTGATTTACTAAACTAATCCGATCTAAGCTTGATTAAGCTTTACGACGACGTAATGCCAAGCCGAGGAGACCGAGGCCGAGCAAGGCGAATGAGCCTGGTTCCGGCACATTAAGGGTGATATTGTCGATAGCGCCATAGTCTCCACTAATGTATTTGAACTGCACGCTCGATAGTCCATCAAATCCAGTCAGATTCTGGCCTGTGAAGGCATTCACGTTCAGCACATGATAGATGATGCTACCACCGGAAGCGTAGTTGCCGATAATATCGAAAGTGGCTTTGGTGGCGCCGCTTTTGCTGCCAACATCCAGTGAACCGAGTGAAAAGCTAAAGCCGCCTATATTGGTTAAGAACACTTGATTGTTCGTTTGGGAATTCCAGGTGTAGTAGTCGGAACCCGATGTGTTCTGCGACACTTGACCAATGATTGCTGCGTCGGAAGCTCCGGCACCGTTGTTTAGTTGGTAACCGTTTTCCTGATAGTTGTTGCCAATGGCGAATTGACTCTGTGCAGGCGCAACGCCTTCGAAATCAATCAAGATCGGTGTCGCTTGGGCGCCAACAGCGGCCGAAGCAATTAAGGCTGTTGCGAATAGTTTTGCAAATTTGGTCATCGATATTCTCCGTGAGTCAGAGTGCTAGCGCACCCTAAGTGATTTAATTTTTTTCCTGCAATGCTCACATCAGCAATTAACATGCCATAAATAGTTGACGTAATAAAATCCTTACAAATCAAAGGAGTAGCCGTTCGACTTAAGAAGTAATATTTCTCATGTGTAAAATTTCTCGACATTAATTAAATAGGCAGAGGTCAGGCTATACATTGAGCATAAGCAAAGCCAGCTAGGAAGGGCTCCGCCTTTTAGCTCTTGTTGATTACGAAGATGGCCTATTACGGTGTAATCTTTGCGTAACACGACAACGCGAAGCAATGGCGCCGTAAAAAATCAGTAGAGGCACCCCGCCAGCGCGCATATTCCATGCGCTTCTTCAAGCACATAGGCCGGAAAGCCGCATCGGCTATGCGCGCTGGGCCGGGGTGTTTTTGATTTCTTCATGAGTGAGACGGAACCGCCGCAAGCAACTCAGCAATACCAGTGATCTGGCGTGGGCACAAGAAAGCGCGCCCATCCGCCATCGCATTACACTTCCGGCAAGCCCAAGACGAAATTAAACTGCCAGGCGAGGAATCTAGGATAATAGCGCTTAACTCAAATTTAACGCTCTTTTTGGAATTCTCATGGAAATTAAGGTCAACTTTCTCGATAAGCTTCGTCTGGAAGCCAAGTTCGATGATTTTACGGTGATCGCTGATCAGCCTATCCGTTACAAAGGCGATGGCTCAGCGCCTGGGCCTTTCGATTACTTTCTGGCTTCATCGGCCTTGTGCGCGGCGTATTTTGTGAAGTTGTACTGCGACACGCGCAATATTTCTACAGAAAACATCCGCCTGTCGCAGAATAATATTGTTGATCCGGAAAACCGTTACGCGCAAATCTTCAAGATTCAAGTTGAATTGCCCGCCGATATTTCTGATAAAGACAGGCAAGGAATTTTGCGTTCTATCGAGCGCTGCACGGTGAAAAAAGTGGTGCAGGAGGGGCCAACCTTTGTGATCGAAGAAGTAGCGAGTCTCGATGCTGATGCGCAGGCTTTGCTGAGCTTAAATTCTACTGCCGATGCTGCCACCTATATTCTCGGTAAAGACTTACCGTTGGAGCAAACCATCGCCAATATGTCCGGCTTGTTGGCGGGCCTGGGCATCAAAATAGAAATCGCCTCGTGGCGCAATATCATTCCTAACGTGTGGTCGCTGCATATCCGCGATGCGCACTCGCCTATGTGTTTTACCAATGGCAAAGGCGCGACCAAAGAAAGCGCCCTGGCCTCGGCCTTGGGCGAGTATATCGAGCGCCTCAGTAATAATCATTTCTATGCAGGCTCGTTCTGGGGTGAAGACCTTGCCAACGCAGCGTTCGTGCATTACCCGAACGAGCGCTGGTTTAAACCTGGCAAACGCGACGCCTTACCCAAAGAGATTTTGGATGCGTACAGCCTGGAGATTTACAACCCGGATGGCGAATTACGTGGCTCACATCTGATCGACACTAATTCTGGCAATGCCGAGCGCGGTATTTGTTCGCTGCCGTATGTGCGCCAGTCGGATGGCGAACTAGTGTATTTCCCCTCCAACCTGATCGAAAACCTGTATGCCAGTAATGGCATGAGCGCCGGTAATACTCTGGTCGAAGCGCAGGTGCAATGTCTGTCCGAGATTTTTGAACGTGCCGTTAAACGCGAAATTATAGAAGGCGAAATCGCCTTGCCGGATGTACCGCAAGCCGTGTTGGCGAAATACCCCGGCATACTGGCAGGCATACAGGGCTTAGAAGAACAAGGCTTTCCGGTGCTGGTGAAGGATGCCTCACTCGGTGGGCAATACCCGGTGATGTGCGTCACTTTAATGAACCCGCGCACTGGCGGTGTGTTTGCCTCGTTCGGTGCGCACCCAAGCTTAGAGGTGGCGCTGGAACGTAGCCTGACCGAATTGTTGCAAGGTCGCAGTTTTGAAGGACTCAACGATTTACCGGCACCCACCTTTGTCAGCAACGCCGTCACTGAGCCGAATAACTTTGTCGAACATTTTATTGATTCCAGCGGCGTCGTGTCTTGGCGTTTTTTCAGTGCCAAAGCCGATTACGAATTTGTTGAGTGGGATTTCTCTGGCCAAGGCGAAAATTCAAACGCCGAAGAAGCCGCTACCTTGTTCGGCATACTCAAGCAGATGGGTAAAGAAGTCTACGTGGCGGAGTACGGCCAACTCGGCGCGAGCGCTTGCCGGATTTTGGTGCCCGGTTATTCAGAGGTGTATGCTGTCGATGATTTGATCTGGGATAACACCAACAAAGCTCTATTATTCCGCAGCGATATTTTAAATTTGCACACGCTAGACGATGAGGCGCTAGAAGCGCTGCTTGAAGCTTTAGAAAATAACGAGCTAGATGATTACAGCGACATCGCCAGCTTGATAGGCATAGAATTTGACGAGAACACGGTGTGGGGTCAACTCACCGTGTTGGAATTAAAACTGCTGATTAATTTGGCCCTGGAACAATTTGAGGATGCGCAAGAGTTGGTGCAAGCCTTCTTGCAGTACAACGACAATACCGTCGAGCGCAAATTGTTTTATCAAGCCCTGAACGTGGTGTTAGAAGTCATGCTTGATGAGGAATTAGAGCTAGCCGATTACGAAGCCAACTTCCGCCGCATGTTTGGCAAGGAGCGCATCGACGCCGTGCTGGGATCAGTCAACGGCAACCTGCGCTTCTTCGGTTTAACGCCAACCAGCATGAAGCTGGAGGGCCTGGATAGACATCAGCGTTTGATTGATAGCTACAAGAAGTTGCACGTGGCGCGGGCTAAGTGGACGGGTGCGGCTAGCTAGGTTTACCCGTCGTAGCGGCATCTGCGATCGCCATGTTCAAACAGGGCAATTCGGGAGCGGAATCGTAGGGTGGGCACAGCCTTTGTGCCCACGCGTGACGCTGGTGTAATGCGATAAATTTTAAGAGCTATTCCGCGTGGGCACAAAAAGCGCTCCGACCCTACATGGCTGGAGCTACCAAAGTCGTCATTAACACGTGGAAAAAGAAGTCATGACGGAACTGAGTGAAATTAAGCCATTAGGAATCGCGTCGGCGTGGCGTAAACGCAAGGCGATTGTGAAGGATATAAATGAAAATGTAATGGTTCGCTCGATGGACGAAGCGCTGGAATACAATGCCAGGCTCGACGTCAAGAATACGAATAATGTAATACGGGACAATGCCTATCTCGGAGTTGGTCGACAACGTCAGGTTGAGGCGACCGCACTGGCGCTGGACGGCAAACCGTGGCTGCGCACGCTGGCCGAGTCAACGGCATATAGGCTGTTTGCTGATAAGTTGGATTTTTTTTGGCACCAACAATTTCGTATCAGATTTCCTGAGCATCCCAACGGGTTACATATGATGAACATGGCTAATGTCGCCGTACATATGGCCTATGCTTTCCTGTTGGGTTGGGAAAGAGAAGCAACCTATCAGGGTTATCTAACGCATGCGGCGCTCAACCGGAATTACTACCTGATTCAACCCTATGAAGACGAACATCGTCGCGGTCAAGCATTCATGCTGCGCCTGTTCGCCGACTGGCGTGGTGATGTTTCGCACAACTGGCCGCCGTATGCGTATGACGAACCAATCTACAACGGCTTGCTTGAACGCTGGCGTGATCCCGATCCGCAAGTGTTGGTGCCATGGTTGATTGCGGCCTGCGACCGCCACACTCATCAAGCCAACCGTGAAACCTCAAAGACCTTTTATGATTTCAGCGACATTACACTGATACGCACACCGATCGAAATCCTCATGTTATTCCGCTTGCGGAAAATCATTGGCCTGCCAAATCCAGTCCTTGACCATCCTTTGATGGAAGCACCATTTGACCAATTGCCGGACGTACAACCAAGGTATCAGCCAGATGAATTCATGCAAGGAACATTGGCACGTGCACGCCAGGACTGGCCAAACTTTGATCAGGTAGTTTCTCTGGAAAATTTGATGGCGAGTTGAGTTTCTGCATGGTGATTTAGTAAGCGTAGCGTGCGTATCTCGTAGGGTGCGCCATGCGCACCGATCAAAGCATGCAAAATTCTGGCTGCTTTTGATCTTTACCCAGCGGTGCGCATGGCGCACCCTACCGCGGTTTCAAGGTCTAAGATAATTTAAACAATGCAAATGTCTGGTAATTGCGCAGTATAAATCTGTATAGGCACCCCAGTCAGCGCGCATAGTCCATGCGCTTCTTCAGGCACACAGGCTGGTGAGGCGCATGGAATATGCGCGTCCAGCCTGCCTGGCCTGCGCACCGCATGGCGTATGCGCCGCCAGCCAGTGCTCTTCTCAATTACAGGGCGGTGCGTAGTGAAAACAATTCCGGGAACAAGACTACGTCTAGCATCTTGCGCAGATAGCTCACGCCCGCGGTGCCGCCGGTACCGGTCTTAAAGCCTATGATGCGCTCTACGGTGGTGACATGGCGGAAGCGCCATTGACGGAAAGCGGTTTCCATGTCGACCAATTTTTCGGCCAATTCATAAAATGCCCAATGCTGTTCCGGGGCTTGGTAGACCTTGAGCCAGGCTGCTTTCACCGATTCGTTGGCGCGCATGTCTTGCGTCCAATCTTGCTCCAGGCGCTCAGCGTCGATGGCAAAACCGTCACGCGCCAAAAGCATGATGGCTTCGTCATAAATCGAAGGCGAGTGCAGGGCGGCGCTTAGGCTGGCATGCGCCTCCGGGTTCTTTTCATGCACCGTCAGCATGGCGGCATTTTTATTCCCGAGTAAAAATTCTAGCTCGCGGTACTGGTGCGATTGGAAGCCGGAAGACGCGCCCAGATACGGGCGGATTGCGGTGTATTCGCTTGGTGTCATGGTGGCCAAGACATCCCAGGCATGCACCAACTGATCCATGATGCGGGCCACGCGTGACAGCATCTTGAAGGCCGGCGGTAAATTACCCAGGCGCATTTGCTGGCGTACTGCGTGCAGCTCATGCAGCATCAATTTGATCCACAACTCGCTGGTCTGGTGCTGGATGATGAACAGCATTTCATTATGATTTGGCGAGAGCGGATGCTGGGCCGAGAGTATCTGATTGAGACCGAGATAATCGCCATAGCTCATGTCGTCTTTAAAATCCATTTTGGCGCCATGCCAGGACATAGGGCATTTGCCGGCGGTGTTTTCTTTATTGTCGGTAGTCATGATGGTTAAAATTTTCTAGTAATAGTGAAGCTGCGCGTATCAGATTTGGCTCTGCTTAGGTCACGGCATTGCGCGCGGCATCGGGCTGGTAGTCCTGTTGGTCGAGAATATCGCGCAAGCCTTCTACCGCATCCCAGACATCGACAAATTGCGTGTACAACGGGGTAAAACCAAAACGCATGATGCCCGGTTCGCGGTAATCACCGATGATGCCGCGCCCTATCAAGGCCTGGATCACTGCGTAAGCATGCGGATGAATAAAGCTGACATGGCTGCCGCGCTGCGCATGCATGCGCGGCGTCGCCAGTTGCAAGGGATGGCTGGCGCAACGGCTCTCTACCAGTGCAATAAACAGATCGGTCAGCGCCAGGGATTTGGCGCGTATCGCCTGCATAGTGGTTTGGGCAAAAACCTGCAGGCCAGACTCCACCATCGCCAATGACACCATAGGCTGGGTGCCGCACAGGGCGCGCCGTATCCCCGGTGTCGCTTCAAACGAGGGCTGCATCGCGAACGGTGCCGCATGACCCCACCAGCCGCTTAAGGGATGATGGAAGGCGGCCTGATGATGTTTTGGCACCCAGATAAAAGCTTGCGAGCCGGGGCCACCATTCAGATATTTATAAGTGCAGCCAACCGCGAAATCTGCTTTAGCACGATTTAATTCTACCGGCACGGCACCGGCCGAATGGGCCAGATCCCATAAGATCAAAGCACCCTGACGATGCGCGTGCGCCGTGATGGCGGCCATGTCATGCAAGGCTCCGCTGCGATAGTTGACGTGGGTCAGCATTACCAGGGCGGTGTCGCTATTAATGGCGCTGTCCAGTTCTTCGGCGCTGTCGACCAGATGCAGGCGGTAGCCTCTATCCAGCCAACGCGTCAAACCTTCTGCCATATAAATATCGGTAGGGAAGTTACTGCGTTCAGTGATGATGACTTTACGCGCCGCTGTTGCCGGGTTGGCCGCTTGCATCTGGAGCGCGGCGGCCAGCGCCTTGAACAGGTTGATCGAAGTCGAATCGGTAACGACCACTTCGCCCTCATCGGCACCGATTAACGGCGCGAGTAAATTGCCGAGGCGCGATGGCAACTCAAACCAGCCGGCTGTGTTCCAGCTCTTGATCAGGTCGTTACCCCACTCGGCCTGTATCACTTGCTGGGCGCGGCTTAATGCGGCTTTCGGCATGGCACCGAGCGAGTTGCCATCGAGGTAAATCACGCCTTGCGGCAGCGAGAATTGCTGGCGCAGTGGTGCCAGGCTATCTTCTTGATCGAGGCTTAGGCAATGCTGGCGGGTCAGTGTAGGCATGGTGTGTCCTTGTGAGTTTGGTGCGAGTTTGGTTTGAATGTGGGTCGAATGTGGGTCGAATTAAGTTAAGGCAGAGCACGCAGGATGGCGCGTACCGGGCTGGCGTCTAGCCCGGCCAGTTTCAGGGGCAGGGCGATCAGTTCATAGTCGCCAGCTTCTACCGCATCTAAAACTATGCCTTCGAGTATCGCCATCTGATGTTTTTTGACGGTCAGGTGACTGTCTAAAGTTTTGGAGTCTTGCGGATCTAGCGAAGGGCTGTCTATGCCTATCAGGCGCACGCCGTGCTGCGCCAGCAATTCTATGGTGCTTGGGTGGATGCTGGGGAAGTCGGCATCCCAGCGCATCTGTGGCGCACTTTGGTAAGTGCGTAGCAAGACGCGTGGCGGTAGCTCGGCTAAAAAGGCGGCGATATGCTGCGGCTCTACCTGTTGCACGCCTATGCAGTTGATCACGCGGCAAGTGCCGATATAGGTCTGCAAGTCGACTTCATCAATAGCCTTGCCGTCGGCATCGTAATGCGAGGGCGCATCGCAATGGGCTCCGGTGTGAGTCGACATGCTGATCTTGCTGACCTTGACCGGGCAACCGTCGGCGATCTGCCAGGTGGTCTCGGCGCTGTATTCACTGTCGCCGGGCCAGACCGGTATGCCAGTGGCGATGGGCGGCGTGATATCCCAGATACGCTGCTCAGTGTGACTTACTTTGTGGCTTACGTTGGTGCTCATGCTGATGACTCCGTAGGCTGAAATTGCGAGATGAATTGCTAAGTATTTTATGCTGAAATCAATGATGTTTTCTTGCAAAATGAGGTAGTAAATTCAGACTCTTTAGAATATATTGCGAATTATTGATAATAATCTGGTGGAAAATTCTATATGCAATTAGATGCAACTGACCTTAAGATTTTGCAGTGCCTGCAAGGTGATGGTCGCATGAGTAATCAAGAGCTGGCCGAGAAAGTATTTTTGTCGCCATCTTCCTGTCTGCGGCGCGTACGCATGCTGGAAGAGAGCGGCGTGATTAAACATTACAGCGCGGTTTTAGACACCACGGTGCTGGGACTGGAGGTGGATGCTTTCGTACAGGTGACGATGCGGCGCGATGTAGAACAATGGCATGAGAATTTTTCGCAAGCTTTGCAAAGCTGGCCGGAAGTGGTCGGCTCTTACATCATTACGGGCGACGCCAATTATCTGCTCAGAGTGCGTGCGCGCAATCTAAAACACTATTCAGCTTTCGTGCTGGAGCGTCTCTATAAAACTACCGGTGTGCTGGATATACGCTCGAATATTGTGCTGCAAACCCTCAAGGACAGCAGCGCGATCGCGCCAGCTTTGCTGGCAGCGGAGTAGATTTGAATCAGAATTGCTATGCGCAATCACCATGCGGCCTGTGGCTCGATTATGGCCTGCAAGGCGCATGGGGATTGCGGGTAGCTTTTCGGGAGCTTCTAAAAACCCCATACTCGGGCGCATCGCGGCGTTGCAAATCCTCGCAATACCGACGTATTGCTCCGGTTTGCGCCTTGCGTTGCATCCCGATTAAAGGGTTTTTAGAAGCTCCTTTTCTATTTTGAAAAGCAGGCTTACAGCGTGGCGTTGATACGCATGATGTTGATGCGTGGTACGCCGAAGAAGCGCGATACTTCTTTCACCGATTCGCCCAGATTGAGTCGCTCTATGACTTGCTGCTTTTGTTGCTCACTGAGTGCGCTGCTTCTCTTCTGAATTTTTCCCTGCGCTTTGACGGTGAGCACTTCGGCGGGACTACGCTTGAGGCGCGCATCGGTTTCTAGTTCGGCCACTGCGCTCAACATGGTGAGCATCAGTTTGCCCGCTTTTGAGGTGATATCGAGTTTACCTAATTGCAGTACGATCACCTGGATTTTGCGTGCCGCCAGAGTTTTGATGGTGAGCGCAACATCGATGGCATCGCGTCCTAGTCTATCGAGTTTAGACACCACCATGGTTTCGCCATCGCGTATTTGCGCGAGCAGGGCGTTAAATTGCGGGCGCTTGCTGGCGCTGGTTTTCTCGCTGATGCCTTCATCCTTGAACCAGTAATCCACCTTAAAACCAGCCTGCTCGATTTCGGCATTTTGTTTGTCCAGGTTACTGTCTTTTTTACTGATGCGGTTGTAGGCGAAAATTCTCATGATGTGCTCGTTGTTTCTAACTATTCGTCCCACCTTGATGGTGTCAAATGCGGGAAATTTTTCTGTGGAGTGATGCTAATTTTTTTCAGTTTTCCCTATGAGAGATGCGCTGAATTTCGGCAAATATACCGTGCTAAATAGTCGGCAAAAAGATCTTTTTTTATATAAGCGTTATAAGGAAAATTAATAATAGTTTCCGCGCGTCAACTTGGTGCAAATCTGAGCTTTTCAGAGATTTTATTGTGCAAAATGTGCAGCGCGCGCACGTGTAAAGAGCAAGTTTTTTGAACTGTCAAAAAATGGTGCGCAGCCTATACAGATATTCATGCTCGTCAAACCTGCACTAGCAAGCGCTCAATTGCATTTTCCTTGATCTGGATGAAGGGGGCGTGAGCAAAATAATGATAAAAGCTGGTGATCCCTATTTTTATTTGAGACTACTCACAATGTTAAGCCTTCATCTCGCTGATTTTTCTTTAGACCATTTTCTGGCGCACTACTGGCAGCAAAAGCCGGTGGTGCTACGTGGAGGTTTCGCCGATTTCGAGAATCTGATTAGCCCCGATGAGTTGGCAGGACTGGCCTGCGAAGAGAATATCGAGTCGCGTCTGGTCTACCGAAAAGAAGGTCAATGGCAGGCACAATTCGGACCGTTTGAATCTTATGAGCATCTGGGCGATCGCGACTGGACCTTGATCGTGCAGGCGGTCAATCATTGGTCGCCGGAAGTGGCGCAACTGATACAGCCATTTTCTTTTATCCCTAAGTGGCGACTCGATGATGTGATGATCAGTTATTCGACGCCGGGCGGTGGCGTCGGCCCGCATATCGATCTCTATGATGTGTTTATCTGTCAGGGCTCAGGCCGCCGTCAGTGGCGGGTTGGCGATCGTGGCGAGCACCGCCAGTTTGCCGCGCACGCAGCTCTGTTGCATACCGATCCTTTTGAACCCATCATCGATGTCGAACTGTTACCCGGCGATATTTTGTATATCCCGCCAGGTTTTCCGCATGATGGTGTATCGCTGGAAGAATCGATGAGCTTTTCGGTCGGATTTAGAAGCAAATCGGCACGCGACATGCTCAGCGGTCTGGCCGACTATCTGATCGACAATGAATTGGGCAATGCGCTGATTAGCGACCCTCAGCGCCCTGTTCACCAGCATCAGGGGCAAATTAATGTCAGCGATTTTTCCATGATTAAGGCGCAGATGCAGGCGCTATTGGACGACGATAATCTGCTGGCCGATTTTTCCGGTAGTTTTTTATCCAAGACCAAATGTCAGCTCGATCTGCAAGTCCTGGAAAACCCCTACGACGAAACTGAATTACTCGAGCAGTTGATGCTGCAGCCTATGCAGCGCATCGGCGGTCTACGCTGTTTTTACCTGGATCAGACGGTGGCGGCCGGGGTCTGTTATATCGACGGCGAACGCTATGAATTTGGTGCCTCCGCGAGGGACGCCGTGTGCGCGCTGTGTGACCAGGAAAGTTTGAGTTATGCGAGCTTGAAGGACTTGCTTCCACAGAACGCATTGATAGCAGCTGAGTCAAGTGCGCTGCTCAGCGCATTGACGCGCTGGGTGAATGCCGGTTATTGGTATTTTGCCGAATAGCTTAGCGCATAGTCCGTCGTGCTTAAGCTAAAAGCCACTCGTCAGTGAGGCTGACGAGTGGCTTTGTCGTTTTCTAGCGTGTGTTTAGTCCTGCGTTCAGGCCTGCGTTTAGGCTTGTGAATAGGCATTCACGACAGGGAAATCAATTTCAGTATGCGCCACAGAATTGACATAATTGGTCAAGGTGTTGAGCGCCACGTGTAAGACGATTTCTATCACTTCCGCATCGGTAAAGCCTGCTGCTTTGACGGCCGCGACCGCGGTATCGGAAACATGGCCGCGTTCGACGGCAACACTGGCGGCGAAACGTACTGCGGCATCGGCTTTGGCATCACCAGACTGGCCATGACGATTAGCGCTGATTTCTGCTGCATCGAGTTTGGCGACATTGCTTGCCAGGTAGGTGTGTGCCGACAGGCAGTAGTCGCAACGATTAATTTCGGCGATCGCTAAGGCGATACGCTCGCCGGTTTTTGCACCGATACTCCCTTTGCCCAGCGCACCGCTCAGGCTCAGATAGCCTTCCAGTGCGGCAGGGCTATTGCCTACCAATCTCATCAAATTAGGCACCACGCCTAGTTGTTTTTTTACTGCATCGAGCAGGGGCAAAGAGGCGGCAGGGGACAGTTCTATAGTTGGGACAGACATACGGGTCATGATGATTTCCTTGAGTTGGCTGGCTAAATGAGCTTCAGTTCGTTTTCTTACTCAGCAGTGTTGAGCAAGTGAAGAGAGTATGTGCGCTATCAAGGAAATTAAGAATATCTGTAAATTACAATTGATTGTTTCTTTAAGTGAAATAGTCTGTCCAGGTTGCGTGTAAATAGATGCGGATGATCTGAATTTTGCGAGGGGGGAATTAGCCGATCAGGCGACCAGCTTTTACGCGTAAGCCTTTTTTTGCCAGCTCAGGCGCTAGCGCACCCAACATCGCTAAAGTGTCGCCGCTATGCGCATGGCAAATCGCCACACCGAGGGCATCGGCGGCATCGCTGCCGGGTAAGCCGGACAGCATCAGCAGGCGCTGCACCATGTCCTGCACTTGTTCTTTCTTGGCCTTGCCGTGACCGACCACGCCTTGTTTAACTTGCAGCGCGGTGTATTCCGCCACTGCCAGATCAAAACTGACCAGCGCACAAATCGCCGCACCACGGGCTTGACCCAGCAATAGCGTCGATTGTGGATTGACGTTGACGAAGACTTTTTCTATGGCGGCGCAATCGGGCTGGTAGGTGCGGATGATTTCCGATACACCCGAGAGTATGGTCTTGAGGCGCTCCGGCAGGGTGCCGTCAGCGGTCTTGATAGTGCCCGAGGCAATATAACTGAGCTTACTGCCTTGCTTATGGATGACGCCAAAACCGGTAGTGCGCAGGCCAGGGTCGATGCCGAGAATTTTCATTTGATCGTCTCTAAAATCTACTGCGCGACACAATCTCGAACCTGCGATGCTCACCGTACCGAAGTACGGTTGCGCTTCTTAGTCCGAGCTTGAGTCGCTCGCTACGATTTTCAGAGACGCTCACCAGCTATTTCGTCGCAAATGCTATTAATGTCTGAAATGACGTATGCCAGTGTAGATCATGACGACGCCACGTTCGTCAGCGGCATCGATCACTTCCTGGTCGCGCATGGAGCCGCCCGGATGGATTACGCAAGTTGCGCCGGCATCGACTACGACGTCCAGTCCATCACGGAACGGGAAGAAGGCATCTGAAGCAACGGCAGAGCCGCTCAGGCTCAAACCAGCGTTTTGCGCTTTGATAGAAGCGATACGCGCTGAATCGATACGGCTCATCTGGCCTGCGCCCACGCCCAAGGTCATACCGTTGGCGCAGAATACGATGGCATTCGACTTGACGTATTTAGCCACGCGCCAGGCGAACATCATGTCGGCCATTTGTTGTGGTGTCGGCTGCAGTTTTGAGACTACGCGCAAATCTGCTTGCAAGACATTTTTAGCATCTGGTGCTTGCACCAGTAAACCGCCACCTACGCGTTTGAAGTCGTAGTTGTTGACGGCACTGCCCAGCGAAATTTGCAGTACGCGTACGTTTTGCTTAGCAGCGAAAATCTGCAAGGCTTCTGCAGTGAACGAAGGTGCGATCAAGACTTCGACGAATTGCTTAGCGACCGCTTCTGCCGCTTTGCCGTCGAGTTCGCGGTTAAACGCGATGATGCCGCCGAAGGCAGAAGTCGGATCCGTTTGCAGTGCTTTGCTGTAGGTCTCAAATGGTGTTTCACCAACCGCTACGCCGCAAGGATTGGCATGCTTGACGATCACGCAGGCAGAGGCTTCAAATGATTTGACGCATTCCCATGCGGCATCGGCATCGGCGATATTGTTATACGACAGTTCTTTACCTTGCAACTGCGTGTAATTGGCTAAGGCGCCATCGAAGGCATTCAGATCGCGGTAGAAAGAAGCAGCCTGGTGCGGGTTCTCGCCGTAACGCATTTCCTGGACTTTTTCAAAGTGCAGGTTCAGCGTCTGCGGGAAATTGCTGCGCGTTGTGTGCGCTTTGTCTTCACCTAAACTAGTGAGGTAATTGGTGATGGCGCCATCGTATTGTGCGGTGTGCGCGAACACTTTTTTAGCCAGCGTAAATTTGGTGTTGTAGCTAACTTCATTTTGGTTTGCGCTCATTTCATCGAGTACAACCTGGTAGTCGCTAGGGTCAACGATCACTACAACGTCTTTGTGATTTTTTGCAGAAGAGCGCAACATGGTCGGGCCCCCGATGTCGATGTTTTCGATCGCGTCTTCTAGCGAGCACTCAGCCTTGGCAACGGTTTGCTGGAAAGGATAGAGATTGACGACCACCATGTCTATGGTCGGGATATTGTGCTGCTCAAGCGCGGCCATGTGCTCAGGAAAATCGCGACGCGCCAAAATGCCGCCATGAACTTTAGGGTGCAAAGTTTTCACGCGCCCATCTAACATTTCAGGAAAACCGGTGTAATCGGCCACTTCAGTCACCGCCAGACCGTTGTCGGCCAGAAGCTTGGCGGTACCGCCGGTGGACAGCAATTTAACGCCGCGCGCGGAGAGTTCGCGGGCGAATTCAAGGATGCCGGTTTTATCGGAAACAGAGATGAGGGCTTGTTTGATCATGGTGGGCAATCGTGACAATAAGGAAGGATGAAATTAGAGTAAGCCGTGCTGCTGCAGCTTCTTGCGCAAGGTATTGCGGTTGATGCCCAGCATATCGGCAGCCTGTGACTGATTGCTTTCCGCCCGCGTCATGACCATTTCCAACATCGGTTTTTCGACCGCTAACACCACCATGTCGTAGATGTTCGAGGCTGGTTGCTCGCCTAGATCGCGGAAATATTTGTCCAGATTTTTGTGGACGGCTTCTTGTATGCTATCTTTGCTCATGCTGTTTTCTTCTATTCATGCTAGTGGGCTGCAATTTCTTGAGGCTCACGTTGTTTGTTATTATTCTCTGACGACTTGGTAAGCGTATTAATTTTTAGCCAATACCTTACAGGTCTTAAGTTACTGCTGGCTTACAATTACTTAGGCTGCTAACTTTTCTTCAGCGGGGCGGTATTGTAACCGCTCACCGGCACGACTATCAAAAAACATTTTTACTGCGTTTAATTGTTCATCGCAAGAGGTGAGTAAATTCATCTCTTGCCGGAATGCTTCGCCGCCCACCAGATCCTGCACATACCAACCGATATGCTTACGGGCGGTACGTACGCCCATGAATTCACCGTAAAACGCATAGTGTTCGCGCAAGTGTGCATCCATCAGACGGCTCACCTCGGATACAAGTGGTGGCGGCAGATGTGTGCCGGTTTGGAGGAAGTGCTCTATTTCTCTAAAGATCCAAGGTCTACCCTGGGCCGCGCGGCCAACCATGATGGCGTCGGCACCCGTCACTTGTAAAACATATTTGGCTTTTTCTGGCGTGGTGATGTCGCCATTTGCCACCACCGGAATAGTCACTCGCGATTTGACCGCAGCGATGGTCTCGTATTCGGCATCACCTTTGTAGCCATCGGCGCGCGTGCGGCCGTGTAAGGTGAGCATGGCGATGCCAGCGGATTCGGCGATGCGGGCGATGGCCAGTGCATTTTTGTTGGCGCGATCCCAGCCAGTGCGAAATTTTAAGGTGACCGGTACATCAACCGCTTGGACGACAGCATCTAATATCTGCGCTACCAGTTTTTCATCTTGCAATAAAGCCGAGCCACACCAGGCATTGCAGACTTTTTTAACCGGGCAACCCATATTGATGTCGATGATTTGCGCGCCGCGCTCTACATTGTGCCTGGCGCAGTCAGCCAGCATCTGCGGATCGGCGCCGGCAATTTGTACCGCCTTAGGCTCCATCTCACCTTCGTGATTGGTGCGGCGTGAAGATTTTTCTGTGTCCCAGAGTTTGGGGTTAGACGCCGCCATTTCTGACACTGCATAGCCTGCGCCCAACTCTTTACATAATTGACGGAAAGGTCTATCGGTCACGCCAGCCATGGGCGCGACAAAAATATTATTCCGCAGCTGATAAGGGCCGATGTGCACGATGGAATTGGGAGTTAATCTTGGGGAAGCGCTATTCTACCTGAAATGCTGCCTAATAATTTAGCAAAATAGAGCGAAATTTAAAGAATATTTTTTTCTATTTGGGCTTCATTTCTGATAGTTGATTTCAACATGTAGCAAATAAAATTAAGATTAGAGAGAGAGTACCAAAACGAAATTGTGTGGCGCGAGGTAACCACTCGCTACACTTTCCTGTATATACTTGGCTCGCCTTTCTTAGGACTTACGCAAGACCGTCCCCGCGTCGTTGTATCCGCCTTGCCTTACTGAAGTACTTTCTTCGGCGGCACGCCAGGCTGGGACAATTTTGCGTAAGTCCTATTTCTATCTGCGCATAGTGCAAGCAAGAACGCATCTCATCCATATCAAGTCTGCCCTCGTGATGGATGAAATACGTTTTTAAATTTTGGAGTGAATCATGGGGTCTTTGTCTGAGGAAGTGATGCATCGCATTACCATAGTCGGTGGTGGTGCCGGAGGTTTGGAACTGGCAGTTCGTTTGGGGAAAAAATTAGGGCGCAAGAAAAAAGCACTAATTACTTTGGTCGACGCGAGTCGTACCCATTTATGGAAACCCTTGTTGCATCAGGTGGCCGCCGGTACTTTAGATAGTCATGCCGATGAGCGCGAGTATTTTGCTTTGGCGCGTACGAATGGTTTTGAGTTTCGACTGGGGCGCATGGATGGCTTGAATCGGGACAAAAAGGAAATCTATTTAGAGGCTACCATAGACGAAAATGGTGAAGAGCTATTGCCGCGACAGGCCTTGGCTTACGACACGCTGGTGATTGCCTTGGGCAGTCAGACCAATGATTTTGGCACCAAGGGTGCCCGTGAAAATTGCATCATGCTCGATTCTTTGACCGCGGCAGAACGCTTTCATAAGAAACTGATTAATTGCTGTCTGCGCGCCCAATCGCAGGCACAAGGGGCGGGTGAAGGTAGATTTACCGTCACGATTATCGGCGGCGGTGCTACCGGTGTTGAGCTGGCGGCCGAATTGCATATGACGACGAAAATTTTGTCTAGCTATGGCTTGGTAAACTTTCATCCAGAAAAAGATTTGAAGATCGTCATCGTCGATGCCGCTCCACGTCTCTTGCAGATGCTACCAGAACGCCTGTCATATGCGGTTGCCAAAGAATTGCGCAGTATCGCAATTGAAGTGCATACCAATGAGCAGGTGATGGAGGTGAGTAAGGAGGGCGTCATGATGGCCAGTGGGAAGTTTATTCCTAGTGGCATCGTGGTGTGGGCTGCCGGTATTAAGGCACCCGATTTCTTGAAAGAGATTGACGGGCTAGAGACTAATCGCATCAACCAACTGGTGGTTAATCGTCAGCTCCAGAGTAGTCGTGATCCTGCGGTGTTTGCGCTGGGCGATTGCTGTGCTTGTCCGCAGGGCGAGGGCTTGCCTATGGTGCCGCCGCGCGCGCAATCGGCGCATCAGCAAGCGAGCATGCTGGCCAAATCTTTAGTGCGTATGTTGCAAGGCAAGTCCTTGCTGGAATTTAGCTACAAAGATCATGGCTCCCTGGTGTCGCTGGGTAATTACAGTACTGTCGGTAGTTTGATGGGAGCGATTGCCAGCGGTTCGGTCTTTATAGAAGGAACCCTGGCTAAATGGATGTACTGGTCTCTACACAAGCACCATCAGGTTGCGGTGAACGGCTTGTTTCATACCTGGCTCTCGACTTGGGCTGAAACTATAGACAGGGTGCGCAATCCACGGATTAAGTTGCATTGATGTTGGAATGGGTAGGCGCATATTGTATGCGCCTCGTGGCAGGAAAATAGGCTGCAGAGCGCATGGCGCATGCGTAAGGCATTTCAGTTCTGCTGGGTGATGGTGACCTAGGTCTGTTGTTAAATAAGTCGGTTTTTTGATTCTGGTCTTTGTAGCGACCGATTTGATACAGCTAATTTTGCACTTTTACTGGGCTTGCCGTATATTTCTTTTCATGTCAGTAACTAATAAAGAAGTGGTTTATTTGTGATTTTTACATTATCATTTAGGCAATTGCAATATATATCTGTTCAACGAGGTCATCAACGATGAGTCAAATTAATCCCACACCGGAGTCGCCAGACGGTAGTCGTCGTTTTACCCTTGAAATGATAGGTTTTTCTGACGCTGAAAAAAATATGCTGGCGTCCACTTTCCGCCTGACCGGGCGTCGCCATTTTTGCTACATCACGCCCACCGCCGATGAACCGCGCGCCGACATTTATCTGATCAATGCGGATAATGCTGTGGCCTTAGCCGCCATGCGCGAACACGCGCCGAATGTGCATTCACCGGCCGTGCTGGTAGGGCGTGAACCAGTCTCGGTTGGTTGGCCATTTGTACAAAAACCGATACATTGGATGCGCTTGTTTGAGCATCTCGATGAGGTCATGACGAATGCCTTGCTGGAGCGTAGCAAACGCGAAAAAGAGACCGATACCAATTGGGATGGACAAACCTATCGCCGCACTATTGATAAAATAGAACAGAGTGCGCCCGCGCCCGCGCTTACTTCGCCGGTCTTGAATGAATCGGTGTTGGTGGTCGACGATAGCGCAACGGTGCGCGCTTTTATGCGCATCAAGTTGGCACCATTTCATTTTGACGTGGATTTCGCCGAGAACGGTGAACAGGCCATAGAAATGGCGCAAGCCAAAACCTATACCTGCATCTTCCTTGACATCATGATGCCAGGCATCGATGGCTACGAAGTGTGCAAGCGTATCAAAAATAATAGCGATACCAAGAAAACTGCGGTGGTGATGTTGACCAGCAAAAATTCTATGTTCGATAAATTCCGTGGCAATTGGGCTGGCTGTGATGCTTATCTTGGCAAGCCTGTGCCTGAAGATGACTTGTTGGCGACGATTGCACGGTTCTTGCCTAGCGCCAGAAGCTAAGTCGAAAATTTTCTAGATTCGCGCTGAATGGAAAAAGCGGAAATATCGAGAGGTATTTCCGCTTTTTTATTTGTTAAGCGACTTTGTCCTGGTTGAACTCGTCTAAGGCTGCAGTGGTTTCCAGGTGGCTGATGTCACCCCACTGTATCAGGCTGAGCTTCGCTCCATCCCATTTAAACCGATTGATGCTGGCGTTGTAAATGGTGATTTCGCGCGGTGCGTGCAATGGTAAATCTTTCGCCGCACGATAGGCGCATTCGAGTACACCACCATGCGCTACGATCGCAATTTTCTTTCCCTCAAACTGGCGCGCATGATGGGTAATTGCGCTGATCGTACGCAGCTGAAACTGCCGTATGCTTTCGCCGACATTGTTTGCTGCCGACGGCGGGAATTGGCTGTCCGGTTCGTGCGAACGCCAGGTCGCATACGCTTCTGGATAACGCAGCGGTAATTCGCTATACAGCATGCCTTCAAAACCACCAAAGCAACGCTCGCGCAAATTGGCGTCTATGCGTGTGCTGACGCCTTGCAGACGGGCGATCTCGCCTGCGGTTTGCACCGCTCTTTGCAGATCGCTGGAAAAAACCGCGTCGAGTTTTTCGTTTTCTAAGGCAGCCGCCAAAGCCTTGGCCTGACGTGTGCCTTCTGCGTTGAGCGGGATGTCGAGGTGGCCTTGCAGTTTTTTGATGGCGTTCCAGGCGGTTTCGCCATGGCGTATTAAAAGAATTTCTGTCATGCCTTAGGTTTGATCTGTAGCCAAAAAGTGACGGGGCCGTCGTTGGTGAGTGAGACCTGCATGTCGGCACCAAATTGGCCGGTCTCTACTTGTGCGAGTACTGCATCCTGCGTTTGTTTGGCCCGCGCTTGCCTGACGAAATAGTCGAATAATTGCCGTCCCAATTCAGGTGCGGCCGCAGGTGTAAATGAAGGGCGTGTGCCAGAATTGGTGTCGGCTGCCAGGGTAAATTGCGGTACCAGCAGCAGACTACCAGCGACGTCGCTGACGCTTAAATTCATCTTGCCTGCAGCATCGCTAAAGACGCGATATGCCAGCAGTTTTTTCAATAGAGCATCGGCTTGCTGCTCGCTGTCGCCACGCTCGGCGCACAACAAGACCAGTAAGCCGGCCTGGATCGCGCCTATGGTTTCACCACCGACGACGACGCTGGCCTGGCTGACTCTTTGTATAAGAGCGATCATGCGCTCAAAGTCACTTTGGCAAATTTGCGCTTGCCTACCTGTACCACCACGGTGCCAGCCTGCACTTGCAAATGCTTATCGCTGATCACTGCGCCGTCGATACGCACGCCACCCTGATCGACCATGCGCATCGCCTCAGAGGTGGAGGCGCACAGATTGGCTTGCTTGAGTAATTGTGCAATCCCTAGTGGCGCGCCAGTCAGGCTCAGCTCAGCCACATCATCGGGAATGCCACCTTTTGAGCGATTTACGAAATCGCTCAGCGCATCCTCGGCGGCTTGTCTGCTATGGAAGCGGGTGACGATCTCTTGCGCTACCGCCACTTTGATGTCGCGCGGGTTCTGGCCTTCGCTGACGGCTTTTTTGTATTGCGCGATTTGCTCCAGCGAGCTGAATGACAGTAACTCATAGTAACGCCACATCATCTGATCCGAGATGCTCATGATCTTGGCGAACATGGTGTTGGCAGGCTCAGTGATGGCGATGTAGTTATTCTTGGATTTAGACATTTTCTCTATGCCATCCAGACCTTCCAACAGCGGCATAGTCAAAATGCATTGTTGCTCTTGGCCGTAATCCTTTTGCAATTCACGTCCAACCAATAGGTTGAATTTCTGGTCGGTACCGCCCAGTTCCAGATCTGAATGTAATGCCACCGAATCGTAACCCTGCATCAATGGATAGAGGAACTCATGGACGGAAATCGGGGTGCCAGCCTTAAAGCGCTTGGTGAAATCGTCGCGTTCCATCATGCGCGCCACCGTGTATTTGGACGACAGTTGTATCATGCCGCGTGCGCCTAAAGGATCGCACCATTCCGAGTTGTAACGGATCTCGGTTTTTTCTGCATCCAGCACCAGAGCCGCTTGCTTGAAATAAGTTTGTGCGTTTTCTTCTATCTGTTCGCGTGTCAGCGGTGGGCGCGTGACATTGCGACCGGATGGATCACCGATCATGGAGGTGAAATCGCCGATCAAAAAAATCACATTGTGACCAAGATCCTGCAACTGACGCATTTTATTCAAGACCACGGTGTGGCCCAGATGCAGGTCAGGTGCGGTAGGGTCCAGACCTAACTTAATGCGCAAGGGTTTGCCGCTCAGCTCACTACGCGCCAGTTTTTGGGCGAATTCTGATTCTATGAGCAATTCATCAACGCCACGCTTGGTCACGGCCAGCGCGTGTTGCACGGCATCGGATAAAGGCAGAACTTTGGAAGAGGGCGTATTTTTGGTGGAATTTTGTGTAGATGTCATTATTTACTTAACCAGGATCAACTTATTTTGTAACACCACTGGCAGCATTCATATTCTGAATCCATAATCAGCGATCGTTTTTTTGTTTGTTCGGTCGATTTTTTGTTACAATCAGGCGAACTTTTTGCACTAGCTTTTTTGATTTGCCACAGAACTTGTTTTAATTTATAGACTTAAAATATATAAATTCAGTAAAACTAAGAGGGTGGAAATCAAATGTTTTTAATCAACATCGTCAATTTTAACTTATTGCATGCGTCCAATAGATAAATTACCTCATTTAGCTTCTGGCAGCAGGCTGTTGTTAGGAACCACGCGCACTTCGCGCATCATCTCATTCTCCGCTTTGTTTTTTGCCGTATGTGCCTTTGGCGCAGTCGGTGTGGCACCTATTGCCCCGGACGCAGCGGATTTACCTGTCAAAAAAATCATCCAAGATTTGGACTTGCCAAAACTTGACGATCAAATTGCCGCGCTGGAAGCCAGCGAGCAGCATTTCGTCAGAGAAGAAAAAGTCTTACGCGGTGATACCTTGGGCGCCTTAATGCTGCGCCTGGGTATCGATGACAATGAGGCCAATAACTTTATCAAGACTGATGCCACCGCCAAAGGCGTGTTGCAGGTGAAAGCCGGTAAATCGGTACGCGCCCAGACTAACGATGAAGGTGAATTGGAGTGGTTACAAGCAAGCCTGCCAGACGGAACCGATAAACCCAGCCGCACCCTGATGGTGACGCGCGATGCTTCCGGCAAGCTCAGCGCCGCAGAAGTGTTGAGTAAATTAGAACGCCGCGTAGAAATGCGCTCCGGGAATATCCGCTCATCCTTGTTTGCCGCCACCGATGAGGCGCAAATCCCAGACAACGTCGCCAATCAAATCGTTAGCATGTTTGAGACTAACGTCGATTTCCGCTATTTGCAGCGCGGCGATCATTTCAACGTGGTCTATGAAACTTTTTGGCAAAATGGTGAATTCGTCAAAACCGGGAAAGTCCTGGCTGGTGAATTTAGCAATGTCGGAAAACTGTTTCAATCGGTCTGGTTTGATGAGGCTGGCGGCAATGGTGGTTACTATAGTTTTGACGGTAAGTCACTGAAAAAAGCTTTCTTGAAATCGCCTTTGGAATTTACCCGCGTCTCTTCCGGTTTTTCCATGCGCGTCCATCCTATCTCTGGGCAGTGGAAGCGTCATACCGGCGTCGATTTCGCGGCAGTCACGGGCACGCCGATACGTGCGACCAGTGATGGCGTGATTGAGTCAGTCGGCCCTAGCGGTGGTTACGGTAATTTGGTGGTGGTCAAGCACTGGTCCAATTACAGTACTGCCTACGCCCACATGAGCCGGTTTGCCAGCGGTATTCGTAAAGGCAGTAAAGTCAGCCAGGGCGAGGTGATAGGTTATGTCGGCACTACCGGCTGGTCGACTGGCCCGCATTTACATTATGAGTTTAGAGTTGGCAATGAGCCGCGTGATCCTTTGTCGGTCAGCATCCCGAATGCTGCGCCGCTGGCATCGCATGACATGCCGCGTTTTAAGGAAGTCGCAGCGGATATGTCGCATAGATTCGCGCTGTTGCGTCCTGAACGTCAGGCCGAAATCATGAGGCTGGCGTCCCGCTAGGTGCGGTACTCGCCTAGTTAAGCTAACAGGCCGAACTTGCTGTTCGGCCTTTTTTTATTCTGTGAGCTTTTTACTTTATGCACAATTCCATCAGTAGTCTGTATATAGGTTTGATGTCAGGCACCAGTCTTGACGGGGTCGACGGCGTCTTAGTTGAGTTGCCGGACGTTGCCGGAGCGATGCGACTGTTGGCCACGGCCTATCAGCCATTCTCGCCTAGCTTCCGGCAGGATGCGATGGCCTTGCAGCAAGCAGGTGCCAACGAGATAGAGCGTGAAGCGTTGTTGGCAAATACCTTGGCCGAGCACTATGCGGTATGTGTGAATGAACTATTACGACAGGCGCCGCAAGTGCAACGGCAACAGGTGAGGGCAATCGGCGCACACGGCCAAACCATACGGCATAGACCTGAGCTGGGATTTACGCGGCAAACGAATAATCCTGCTTTACTCGCTGAGTTGTGCGGCATCGATGTGATTGCCGATCTGCGTAGTCGCGACGTCGCAGCTGGTGGTCAGGGCGCGCCTCTGGTGCCGGCCTTTCATAGAGCCGTGTTTGGTGCGGAAGGCGAGACCAGGGTCGTGCTCAATATCGGTGGCATCAGCAATATCAGTATTCTGCATGCCGATGGCAATACCAGCGGTTTCGATACCGGCCCGGGGAATGTGTTGATGGATGCCTGGATCGCCCAGCATCAGGGTAAAAGCTATGATGAAAACGGTAGCTGGGCAGCGCTGGGACAGATTGATACGGGCTTGTTGGCTAGCTTGTGCGATGAAGAATTTTTGCGCCAATTGCCACCCAAGAGTACCGGCCGCGATTTGTTCAGACCCGATTGGCTAATGCAAAAGCTGGCGAATTTTAGCAGCGTCGCTGCGGTCGACGTACAGGCGACTTTGTGCGCCTTCACTGCCGTCACGCTGGCCGATGCGATTTATCAACACGCGCCTGCGGCGAACGCCGTGTATGTCTGCGGCGGCGGTGCTTACAATGCACGCCTCATGCAAGAGATTGCGCGACAGTTGCAACAACGAGGCTGCCTGGCCAGCGTCGCCAGCACGCAAGCGCTGGGGGTCTCACCGAATCATGTAGAAGCGCTGGCCTTTGCCTGGCTGGCACAGCGATTTACGCTGCGCTTGCCCGGCAATTTGCCGGAGGTGACAGGAGCCAAAGGCCTGCGCATACTCGGTGCGCTGTACCCGGCTTAAAATGCAGGAGTTGTAAACTCGATACAATCTGCTTTTGATTGATAGCAAAAAGATTGATCGCAAAAAGGGAAACTCAATGACACAATTTTTGTATATCGCCGATCCCATGTGCTCGTGGTGTTACGGCTTTGGTCCTGAATTACTGGCTTTGCTAGAGGCTATGCCGGAGGCGCGTATTGATATTGTGCTCGGCGGTTTGCGTGCCTATAACAAGGACGTCATGGACGCCGAAAAAAGAGCCATGATTCTAGGACATTGGCAGCATGTGGAACAGGCTAGCGGCCTGCCTTTTACCCGCAATAGCATGGCGCAGCCTCACTTTATCTACGACACTGAGCCAGCCTGCCGTGCCGTGGTGGCCGCGCGCATCCTGGACGATGAGCTGCCCGGTAAATCCTTGTTGACGGTGTTTCATGCGATCCAGCATGCGTTTTATGCCGAAGGCCAAGATGTCACCGATCTGCAGGTGCTGGCGCAAGTGGCCAGCGCAGCATTGAATTTAGCGGCAGATACCGATAGTTTTGACGCCCAGAGTTTTTATGAAACCCTGAGCGCGCCCGCCACCATGAGCGAGACCGCGCATGATTTCGAGCAAGTGCAGCGCTGGGGGATTTCTGGTTTCCCGGCCTTACTGCTGGTGAAATCAGACGGCTTGCATATGATCGCTTCCGGCTATACCAAGACGGCCAATCTCATCACCGCACTTTCACAAATACCGGCAGCTGAGTAGTTACGCGGCGTACTCAAAAAATAAAAATGTCATAGGCCGCTCGCGCATATTCTATGCGCTTCTCCAGCCTGCCTGGCTTGAAAGGCGCATGGAATATGCGTGGTGGGCCTACTCTAATTTGATTTTGCATTTAGCCTAGTCAAAAAGAGTTTTTAGCTTTAGTATTGTCAGCGAAGCATTAGCTTCAACGTCGCTCGGACGGTTCCGGGCGCTTACGTACAATCTATCATGACAAAAACTCTTACTCCGCCGGGCCGGGGTGCAGCTACTGCATCTGCTAACTCAACTCCAAGCTCAGCTCCAAGTTCTAATGCATACTATACTTCGGTCGCGCATGCGGCAGTCGCCATTCCTAGTCTTCCCAAGTACAGCTTTTCGCGCATCAATCGCCTGCCTCCCTACGTCTTCAATATCACCGCTGAATTAAAAATGGCGGCGCGCCGACGCGGTGTCGATATCATCGACATGTCCATGGGCAATCCCGATGGCGCCACTCCGCCACATATCGTCGC
The DNA here is from genome assembly GCF_003955735.1 of Undibacterium parvum. Taxonomy (NCBI): domain Bacteria; kingdom Pseudomonadati; phylum Pseudomonadota; class Betaproteobacteria; order Burkholderiales; family Oxalobacteraceae; genus Neoundibacterium; species Neoundibacterium parvum. The sequence continues at coordinate 3,037,747 of NZ_CP034464.1, forward strand.
CAAGTTAGTGGAGGCGGCACAAAGGCCGGATACGCACGGTTATTCTGCGTCGAAAGGCATACCGCGTCTGCGCCGCGCCATCACGCATTGGTATAAGTCGCGTTACGATGTCAGCTTCGATCCTGAATCAGAAGCGATCGTCACCATAGGCTCGAAAGAGGGGCTGGCGCATCTGATGCTGGCGACCCTCGATAAGGGCGACACCGTACTGGTGCCTAATCCTAGTTACCCGATTCATATTTATGGCGCAGTGATTGCGGGAGCTGACATACGCTCGATACGCATGAGTCCGGGCGTAGATTTTTTTGATGAACTCGAGCGCGCGATACGCGAAAGCTACCCAAAACCCAAGATGATGATCTTTGGCTTTCCGTCGAACCCGACCGCGCAATGTGTAGAACTTGATTTTTTTGAGCGTGTCGTCAAGCTGGCGAAAGAACACAATATTCTAGTCGTGCACGATCTGGCCTATGCCGACATCGTGTTTGATGGCTGGAAAGCGCCTTCCATCATGCAAGTTGAGGGCGCACGCGATGTCGCAGTCGAGTTTTTTACACTCTCCAAAAGCTATAACATGGCGGGCTGGCGCATCGGTTTTATGGTCGGCAATAAGGAGCTGGTAGCGGCCCTGGCACGCATCAAGAGCTATCATGATTACGGCAGTTTTACGCCGGTACAGGTGGCGGCCATCGCGGCATTGGAAGGTGATCAGACTTGCGTCAAAGAGATTTGCGATAAATACCAGCGACGTCGGGATGTGATGGTCAAGGGCTTGCATGAGATGGGCTGGATGGTCGCGATACCTAAGGCCTCGATGTATATCTGGGCGCGCATTCCTGAGCCATATCGTCATCTCGGCTCTCTGGAATTTGCCAAGCTGGTGCTGGAAAAAGCCAAGCTTTGCATTTCTCCCGGCATAGGTTTTGGCGATTATGGTGATGAGTATGTGCGCTTTGCCTTAATCGAAAACGAAGCCCGTAGTCGCCAGGCCTTACGCGGTTTAAAAGCCATGTTCAAGGACGAGTTACTACCCGCGCCGCAGCCCAGCGCATAAGCGCAGCAATTGGTCGCAGCCACACTGACGCAGCAAGGTCCAGTGTCTGTGTGGTTTTCAGTTCGAAAGGATAGACACGGACTAAGAGTGGGTTACACTGCGACTGGCTTTGACAGCATCCTTACAGGAACAAGTCTGACCTGGACTTTCACAATTAAAACGAGACAAACGGCATGCAAACACCAGCCTTACAGATCGCGCCACTAGGCCCGCATTTTTCCCGTATCGTGCTCGGCTTGTGGCGCATGGCTGATTGGTCTATGTCACCGCAACAGCGGCTCAGCTTTTTGGAGCAGGCGCTGGAATTGGGCATTAGCACGCTCGATCAAGCTGATATTTATGGCGATTATCAAAGCGAGGCTTTACTAGGCGAAGCGCTGGCGCTGGCACCACAATTGCGCCAGCGGCTGCAGATCGTCAGCAAATGCGGTATCAAGCTGCGGTCGCCACATCGACCAACACATCAGATTCAGCACTACGATACCAGTCGCGCGCACATCATCGCCTCGGCCGAAAATTCTTTGCGCAGAATGGGAATAGATGAGCTTGATTTACTCCTGATACACCGCCCCGATCCCTTGATGGATGCCGATGAAATCGCCGAAGCTTTCCATACTTTGCAGCAAAGTGGCAAGGTCAGACATTTTGGCGTGTCGAATTTTTCTCCAGCTCAGTTTGATTTACTCGCCTCGCGCATTCCGCTGGTGACCAATCAGATCGAGCTGTCGCTGCTGCATATGGCGCCTTTAAACGATGGCAGCCTCGATCAATGTCAGCGCTTGCGCATCGCGCCTATGATCTGGTCGGCGCTGGCGGGCGGACGCCTGATGAACGATGTGAGTGAGCAAGGTGTACGCGTACGGCAGGCTTTGGCGACGATTGCCGCCGAGCTAGGGGCGACAGAAGCGAGCGTGGCCTTGGCGTGGGTACTGCAGCATCCGGCTAAACCGCTAGTGCTGACCGGCTCCGGGCGTATTGCAGCCATACGTGAAGCGGTGGCGGCGACTGCCATCAGCTTGAATCGTGAACAGTGGTTTGCCTTGTGGTGCGCTTCGGCTGGGCGTTCGGTTGATTGACCTGTCTAGGGCAAGAAGAGACTGGCAAATAGTCTTTGGTAAGCGTATAAAGTAAAGTAACTCCGTAGTGAAAATGTGTTTTTCCCTAGCGATGTCTCTCCTGAGAGCCTTAGCCTTGAAAACTTTTTTTCAGTTCATACGCAAGCAGTTTTTTCGCGCCAGACATCCCGTCAATGATATTCAACATTGGCGTGAAGAGGTGTTCTCTGCCATCTTAGTGGCGACCTTATTACTTGGCACCGCCACCGCCATACCCAGTGTTTTTATGGCGATTAGCGATCGCTTGTGGGCTGTGATCGTCATGGACATCGTGGCGATTGCCTGGCTCGCGATTATCCTGTGCTCAACAACTTTGTCTTATGTTGCCAGAGCCTGGAATTTTCTACTCCTGCTATTTCTTCTTGGCATATTTTTCTTAAGGGCAGTCGGTCCGGTCGGGCAAATTTATTTGATGGCCTTCCCAGTCATGGCGGCCTTGTTATTGGGTTTGCGACCCGCGGTCTACTGTTTGATCGTGAATGCCTTTGCCTTGATGTTGGTCGGCTATTTTCTCGATATTAATATTCATCTGGCCGGGCTGGCCGACAAACCCTTGTTGCGCTGGGCGGTGATTACTTTAAATTTTTCACTGATTAGCTCGGTCATTACGATTTCTTGCGGAGTGCTGTTGCAGCGCCTGGAAAAGTCCTTAAAAGACCAGGGCCTGGTGACGGACTCCTTACGTAGCGCGAATGAAGACTTGCGCCTGATCTCGGCAGCGGTAGCGCAATTGAGTGATATGGTGGTGATTTCGTGTGCCAGTGAAGAGGCGGATGGCGAGTCACGGATTGTTTTTGTGAATCAAGCATTTGAGCTGCAGACCGGTTACACCAGTGCCGATGTGGTGGGGCGTAGACCGCGAGCTTTTCATGGAGCGAACACGCAGCCGGAAGAGCTGTTGCGGATACGCCAAGCAATTGCGCTACATCAATGGGTACACGCAGAACTAATCGCCTATACCAAATCCGGTAGCGAGTATTGGTTGGAGGTGGTGGTGCAGCCAGTGGCCGATAATGAAGGGAAATTTACCCATGAGGTAATGGTAGGGCGCGATATTACCGCCAGAAAAAAAGCCGAGTCAGATATCCATTCACTGGCGTATTTTGACGTTTTGACGGGCTTGCCAAATCGCCGTTTGCTGCTCGACAGGATAGGCGTCTTGCTGGCGACGGCGCAACGCAGTGGCATGTTTAGCGCAGTCCTGTTTATTGATCTCGATCACTTCAAATTTATCAATGATGCGCGCGGTCATGCCACCGGTGATGCGGTGCTCAGCGCGGTGGCGAAACGTTTGAGTAATTTACTGCGCGAAGAAGATACTGTAGCGCGTATCGGTGGCGATGAGTTCGTAGTTTTGATAGCGAACCTGGCAAAAGAGAGCCATACCGCTGCCGCAATCGCACTAAGCATTTCTGAAAAAATTCGTGCTGAGATTGCTAAAGCTTTCGGGATAGATGGGCAAACTTATACCTGTGCTTGCAGCATAGGCGTGACTTTAATGCCTAAGCCGGGACAAACCAAAGAAGATCTCTTGCGTGAATCCGATACCGCCATGTACCGCGCAAAAATGGCCGGGCGCAATCAGATCGCCTTTTTTGAAGAAAGCATGCAGACCGAAGTCGAGAACCGGCTCACCATGGTGCGTGACTTGGCAGGCGCCATCGCCAGCGAGCAGATGCAGATGTTTATACAAGCACAGGTGGATAGCTTGGGTGTGCCTAGCGGCGCCGAGCTTTTGATGCGCTGGACCCATCCTCTACGTGGCGCAGTGTCACCGGCAGAGTTCATACCATTGGCTGAAGAATCGGGGATTATTGTGCAGTTAGGTGATTGGGTCTTGCAGCAAGCCTGCCTGGTGTCGCTCAAGTTGCGGGCGCAGGGCTGGGATTTTCCTCTGTCGATTAATGTCAGCCCCAAGCAATTTCGCCAGAGCGATTTTGTGGATAAAGTGCGCACTACGCTGAGCGATAGCGGGGCCGACCCCAGGGCATTGATTTTTGAAGTCACTGAAGGTTTGTTGATCGACAATCTGCAAGAAACCATCATACGCATGCGCCAATTGTGTCAGATGGGGATACGTTTTTCTATCGATGATTTTGGGACTGGTTATTCCAGCCTGTTCTATCTGAAACGTCTGCCCTTGTATGAACTAAAAATCGATAAGAGCTTTATTCGCGACACACCCACAGACAGCAGCGACACCGCCATCGTGCAGGCGATTTTGGCGATGGCGAAACATCTGGGTTTGCGCGTGGTGGCAGAAGGCGTGGAGACCCGCGAGCAGGCTGATTTCCTGGTCGCGAGTGCTTGCGATAGCTTACAAGGCTATTTATATTCTCGCCCGATCGCGGTGGACGCATGGTTGCAGCAGCATGCAAAACCAGAACATGTGAAACAGACTAGTCTTGCTGATAGCTAGTCTGCATCCAATCTATGAATAATTGGACTTCCGGACGCATGATCGCTTGTGCTTCATGCACCAGATAATAGGCATGCGGTGGTGCGTCTAGTTGGGTATCGAACAGGCGTACCACCTCACCGCTGGCGATCAGATCCTGCGCGAAATGTTGACGCGTTAAGCCCACACCATGACCATGTTTGACCGCTTCCAGTAGCAAACCCAGATCATCGATGCGTAAGCCGCTAGTCGGTTCCGGCCAATCTAAACCCGCCACCTCAAACCAGGGTTGCCAAGGCTCTAGTGCCGACCGCAACAGCGTGGCGTGGCGCAGATCGTTCGGGGTTTTAATCGGAGCGATAGTCTTCAGGTAGGCTGGGCTGGCGACCAAAAAGGCCGGTTCGACGAACAGCTTTTTGGTGACCAAATTGGGGTATTCACCGGCACCGAAGCGCACCTCGACGTCGCTCTCAGACAGACTCAAATCATAGAGCGGCACGAACAGAAAAATCTCGATTTCGATTTGCGGATACTGGCGGGTAAATTCAGCCAGTTTAGGCATAAACATATAGCGCGCAAAGGTCGGTGGTACGGTGACTTTGACGCGTAACTGATTCTGCGTGATTTTGTTGGGCAAGGGGAATTCGGCTAAAGTGCGCAAGGCGACTCTGACCACATCGAGATAACGGCGACCAAACTCGGTGAGGGTAACACTACGACCTTCGCGCACGAAAACGCGTTCACATAAATGTTCTTCCAGCAAGCGGATGCGATGTGAGAGTGCCGACGGGGTAATGCAGAGTTCTTCGGCGGCTACCGCAAAAGAGCTATGCCTGGCGGCGGCTTCAAAGGCGGATAGTGCGTGTACCGGGGGGAGTCGTGTTGCCATTATTATTCCAGATTAAATAAATTTTTATGCGCTTGCTGGACGCTGCATTCATGCTATTTCGCTGCATGCTGCTAAGTCTTATGTTGCGCTTAGCTGCTGCAAAACTCGGCGCTTTCGGTCTATGCTCTATTATGATGCGTAAGCAGCCGATTTCACGTATGCTTTCCGACTTCCTGTTTAAAAATTGGCGATTATGGGCAATAGACTCTCAAAAATAGCAACACGCACCGGTGATGCTGGTACCACAGGCTTGGGTGATGGCAGCCGTGTCGATAAAGATGCGCTGCGGGTACACGCCATGGGCGATGTCGATGAACTTAATTCGCAGATCGGCGTGTTGATCTGTGAGGATATTCCGGCGCAGATGCGGCATGAGCTGGTCTCGATACAGCATGATCTGTTCGATATGGGCGGTGAATTATGCATCCCCGGCTACACCATGATTACTGAGGCGCAGGTGACGCGCTTAGATAGTTTGCTGGCGTTTTACAATGCCGACCTGCCGCCTTTACGCGACTTCATTTTGCCGGGCGGCTCACGTGCCGCCGCCATCGCCAATGTCTGCCGTACCGTGTGCCGGCGCGCCGAGCGTGTGATCGTCAGCGTCGGCAAGAGCGAGCCTATCAATGATGCGCCACGTCAGTACATGAATCGTCTGTCGGATCTGTTGTTTGTGTTGTCGCGGGTGCTTAATCGCTATGCCGGCGGCAGCGATGTGATCTGGGAAAAAGAGCGCCAGCGCTGATCTGCGCTTGGGGCGCAGTTTTCATATACTCCCCATTATTTGAATGAAAATAGGCTGTTTGCGCAGGTATTATGTGCGCTGTTAAAATATACAGGTGGGAGTATATTGATATTTCCAGTAAAAAAGCCAGCGAGATTGAATCTCGCTGGCTTTTCTATTTGAGTGCTGGGAAGCTAAGCAAAAGCTCAGCGGCTTAACTATTGGCTGCCAGTTTGGGTGTGCAACTGAGTTCGGCGGTAAAGCGCTCGCGGATAGAGGCTTCGATACCCGCGGCATCGAGACCGCATAGACTGAGCAAGAGCGCAGGATCGCCATGATCAATAAATTTATCCGGCAAACCGAGTATCAGCAGCGGCTTACAGATCCCCGCTGCGGCCAGTGCCTCGGCCACCGCAGAACCAGCGCCACCCATGCTGCAGCCTTCTTCTACTGTCACCAGCACATCGTGGCTGTCAGCCAGTGACTTGAGCAGATCGACATCGAGCGGTTTAATGAAGCGCATATTGGCGAGGCTGGCGTCGAGTTTGTCGGCGGCTTTAAGTGCAGGATGCACCATGGAGCCAAACGCCAGAATCGCGATACGGCTGCCTTGCCGTTTCAGTTCGCCTTTGCCGATAGGCAGGCTAGTCAGTTCCGGCTCTACCACGGCACCGATGCCGGCCCCGCGCGGATAGCGTATGGCAGCCGGTCCCGGGTAGTGGTAGCCGGTAGTGAGCATCTGACGACATTCGTTTTCGTCTGAGGCCGCCATCACGATCATATTCGGGATGCAGCGCAAAAAGGCGATATCGTAATTGCCAGCATGCGTGGCACCATCGGCACCGACTAGTCCGGCACGGTCAAGCGCGAAGGTGACGTCCAGATTTTGCAGAGCCACGTCATGAATTAATTGATCGTAGGCGCGTTGCAAGAAGGTCGAATAAATCGCCACCACAGGTTTGAGACCCTCGCAGGCAATCCCGGCCGCGAAGGTGACCGAGTGTTGCTCTGCGATGCCGACATCGTAATAGCGCTTGGGGAATTTTTGTTCAAATTCGACCATGCCCGAGCCTTCGCGCATGGCCGGCGTGATGCCTACCAGTTTGCTGTCTTGCGCTGCCATGTCGCACAACCATTTGCCGAATACCTGGGTGTAGGTTTGCTTGGCCGGTGTACTGGCCGGTTTGATGCCTTCGGCGGGATTGAACTTGCCGGGGCCGTGATACAAAATAGGATCGGCTTCCGCCAGTTTGTAGCCCTGACCTTTTTTGGTTACCACGTGCAAAAATTGCGGACCCTTGAGGTTTTTAATGTTTTGCAGGGTAGGGATCAGCGAATCGAGATCATGGCCGTCGATAGGGCCGATATAGTTGAAGCCAAATTCTTCAAACATGGTGGCCGGGACTATCATGCCCTTGGCATGTTCTTCAAAGCGCTTCGCCAGTTCCAGTACCGGCGAAGGCAAGACCGACTTGCCGACATTGCGCGCGGCGGCGTAAAACTTGCCCGACATCAGGCGTGCCAGATGGCGATTTAAGGCCCCTACCGGCGGCGAGATCGACATGTCGTTGTCGTTAAGTACCACCAGCATATTGATGTCGTCATAGACACCTGCATTGTTCATGGCTTCAAACACCATGCCGGCGGTCATGGAACCATCGCCGATGATCGCCACCGAATGACGGCTCTCACCCTTGGTTTTGGCGGCCAGCGCCATTCCTAAGGCAGCCGAAATCGAGGTCGAGGAGTGACCTACGCCGAAGGTATCGTAAGGACTTTCTGCGCGGCGCGGAAAGCCGGAAACGCCTTCGTATTGACGCAAGCTGTGCATCTGATCGCGCCGGCCAGTCAGAATTTTATGCGGGTAAGTTTGATGGCCGACATCCCACACTAGACGGTCTTCCGGCGTATTAAAGACATAGTGCAGGGCGATCGTCAGCTCTACCGTACCCAGATTTGAAGATAGGTGGCCGCCGGTCTTGGAGACCGAGTCGATCACGAAATCTCGTAGCTCGTCGGCCAGCGGTGGCAATTGCGCGCGCGTCAGTTTGCGCAGATCGGCCGGAGTATTGATATTTTGGAGTAAATTAGTCTGGAGTGTCATAGCTTAAGCTTTCCGCTGCACGATCAGATCTGCCAGCTCGCGCAGTAGCTGAGCTTTTTCGCCAAATGGCAATAAGGCCTGATGCGCATCACGGCAGAGTTTGTCCGCTAGCGCACGGGAGGCGTCTAATCCCAGGAGTGAAACATAGGTAGGTTTATTATCGGCCGCATCTTTGCCTGCGGTTTTTCCCAAGGTTGCCGAATCTGCGGTGGCATCTAAAACGTCATCGACTACCTGAAACGCCAGACCGATGGCCGCGGAATACACGTCTAGTGCGCTTACTTCGCTTGTGGACAGGGTTTTGCCGCTCATCGCACCCATCAAGACCGAGGCGCGTAACAGTGCTCCAGTTTTTAGTCTGTGCATATGCTCTAGTTCTTCCACGTTCAGCGCCAAACCGACACTGGCAAGGTCGATCGCCTGGCCACCGCACATGCCGCGCGAGCCGGCCGCTGTTGCCAGTAATTGCAGCATCGGTAATTTAACCTCGGCACTGGCATCACCTTCCGCCAAGACCAGGAAGGCCTGTGCTTGCAAGGCATCGCCGACCAAGAGCGCGGTGGGCTCATCGTACTTGATGTGTACTGTCGGCTTGCCACGGCGCAGTGCATCGTCATCCATGCAGGGCATGTCGTCATGCACTAGCGAGTAAGCATGGATCATTTCTAAAGCCGCTGCAGCACGCGTGAGTAAGTGCAGCGGCGCATCGAATAGGCGACCGGCGGCATATACCAAGAGCGGGCGCACCCGTTTTCCGCCATCTAAGGCGGCATAGCGCATCGCTTCATGTAAGCGGGTCGGCAATGTGGTGCTGGCAGGAAGCAAATCTGCCAGAGCGATTTCAAATTCGACTTGCGTCGTTTTCATCCACGTCTGGAATTCCGCCAGTTGCGTGCTCATGCTTGAACCTCTTGGCTGTCGTCACTGGCGTAGGGTTTGAGTAAGCCGGCGTCCAGTACCTTGACTTGCTGCTCCACTTTATTGAGTTGATCCGCACAATACTTAATGAGTTCAGAACCCCTTTGATAGGCGCTGACCGAGGCCTCCAGCGCTAAATCGCCAGCTTCCATTTGCGCGACCAACTCGGATAGCTCGGCCATGGCATTTTCAAATGATGCCGGTGCGCTAGTGATGGGTAATTTTTTTGACATAATCGCTTGCAGGTGAAAAAGGAGTTCAACCCTGCATTTTAGAGCAAAGCTATTCCTGCGTGTGGAGTAATCAATCAGATCCTTAGATTGACATCATCAAGCAGAAATTTAGAGGGGAATTCTTGGGAATTCATGTTCGTGTAGCAATTTTCGCTTAGGATAGCGAATTTACTCTTGTTATGTGGCGCTTATAGGGAGAGTGTTTTTCTCTTGATATTTTTTGTATTGTGCTAAAAATATGTTTCCACTAGGCTTTACAAGTGGTTACACTTCTTGGCTTTTTGCATCAGGGCAATACAGCGATAATACTTAAAATAGTGCTGTAAAGAAGTGAAAATTGTGATACAAGCGTTTCCATGTGGAAATTATTCGTATATAGTAAAGTCAAATTCGAGAAACCCGTTTTGCGTAGTATAGTAAAGCTGTAAGCTAATTGATTTTAAAGGCAATTTTGTAAATTAATCATCGTTGCAAGTAAGCGTGAAGAAGTGTCATTATGTTACCGACCTCAACTAAAAAACCGAGTGGTATCTCAGCTGAAATTCATCCGCGAGTGTTAAAGACACCGGCGGAAATTTGGCACGTCTTGATGCAACAGGCAACGCATATGACAGTCGCGCAAATCGATGCGTTTTTAGCTAGATTGGCGAACGCCTTACTGGCAGCCTCAGAGCAATCGAATGATTCTAAAGAAGCTAGCCTGAGTTTTCACGCAGGCCAGTTACTTAAACAAAATGGCTACTCTTTTTATTACCTTGCTTCGGCGGCAATAGAAGCGAATTTTCGTAAAGAGATAGAGGCCTTACAAACCAAGACAGAATCTTTGCTTAACCAGCCAGATGTTGCCTTGACTTTGATCAGCTACGAAGAAATGGATACCAAGCTGGCCTTAGCGCGGGTAAGTCGAACCCTAGAGTTAGGCTGTGCTGAGGAGCTCACTGCGCTGAATATGCGACTGGCAAAATTAATGGACTGTGATAGCGTCGGAATTGCGCAAAATCCATTTCGTCCAGATATTTTCCTAAAGACCATGCAAGCCGTCTGGTGTGAATTCATCCCCGACTCCGCTGCTCATCATTTAATTTTCTCCTTGCTACGTACCGACATCCTGTTTGAGTTGGCACCCATCTATCGCGCGCTCAATGAAACTTTGGTAAGTCAGGGTATTTTGCCTGATTTGCAGGAATCGTATCGCGTCAAGAAAACCACCAGCAGTGTAAAGGCCAAAGTCGATAGCGAAACTGAAACTGAAGCTGAAGCAGAAACTGAGACTCTAAATAGTCATGTCGCGCAAAAGCTGAGGAAATATTTTTCGGCCAACCAAGCCCTACATTCCGGCTCCGAGCAGAATCATTTCGGCGCCCCACAATTTGGCGCAGAGGTGCAGGTATCCCGTGCTGTGGATACCAAACTATTCCAATATCTAGCTGATCTGCAAAAAAATATGGCCATTTCTCAAATGGCCACTGGTACGCAAGAATTTATGCGTTTATCGCAGATACGCGAGCAGATGCCAGAGTTGGCAAATAATGGCGTCGAAAAGCATACGCTAGATTTACTCTCAAAAATATTTGACACTGTATTTCGCAACCAAGATATTCCTACTCAGATTAAAGAACTGATTTCTCTATTGCAGGTGCCGGTATTGAAGGCCGCCTTGATGGATAAAGAATTTTTCTTTCATGATGCGCATCCGGCACGGCGCCTGATCGACCTGCTGTCCAAGCACAGTGTTTCTATCGATCAGGATAAAGGCCAGAGCGACCCTTTATACCTGGCGATGAAGGAGAACGTCAGTCGCGTGCAAAGAGAGTTTGATCAGCAAGTTGATACCTTTGATAGTGTCGTTGCTGATCTGGAAAAATACGTCGCAAAAGAAGAAGCAGAAAACGAACAGGCTTTGCAGCTGCCGATTACACAGGCGCTGAAAAAAGAAAAATTCAAACAGGCTAATTACGCTGCAAAAAATGAAGTCGCTCTGCGTGTACGCACCGGAGAAGTGCTGGCTTTTGTGGAAACTTTTCTCGAAAATCGCTGGATCAAAGTATTGACGCTTGCCTACAGCGTTAAGGACGATAAACCGCAAGCGGTGGCAGACGCAATTAAGACCATGGATGATCTGATTTGGAGCGTGAAGCCAAAAATTAATTTGGAAGAACGTCAAGAAATGGTGAGTCGCTTGCCGACTATCTTGGTGCGACTAAATAAATGGTTGAGTCTGATTAAATGGGAAGAGTCTGATCAACTACAGTTCTTTTCAGAGTTGGCGGAGTGCCACGCTTCTATCGTTCGTGCTCCCTTAGATTTGACCCCAGAACGTCAGTTGGAAATCGCGGTAGAAGTCGCCCAGCAGGCGGCCGAGCGTCGTTTGGAAAAACGTGCGCAAGAGGAGGCTGGGCAGCCAGCTGAAATCGCGGCCGATGATTTTACTGGCATCGTCGCCAGTCTTGAACGCGGAGTTTGGCTGCAATTTACCCGCAAGGATGACAGCACACATAATGTCAGACTGGCTTGGGTTAGCCCTATGCGCAGTTTGTACATCTTTACTTCGAGTCAAAAAGAGAAATCGTTCTCGGTCTCGACCGAAGAATTGGAACAAAGTTTCCGAGAGCGACGCGCGCAAATTCTGGTATTAGATAAAGTGGTTGATCGTGCCTTGGTGGAAGCACTGGACGAGCTGCCAGTGCAAGAAGAAGTGGCGTCAGAATAAATTTTTAAACCTGTTCTAGAAGTAAGCAATTGTCAGATTTCTTGTCAACGAATCGCTATTCTTAGCGATCATCTCGAATTTTTCACCCCTCCTAAAAATAGCGGTATTGCCTATTCATAGGCTGCCAAACGTTTCTGTTCGATATAGTTAAAGCTTTTGTCGCGTAGGATTTGTAATTCGTTTAAAGACGAAGCGCTAGGATTTGTTTTGCCAATGTCCAGTAATTGTTTGCGCTCTTGTAAATACGCGGCAATGCGGTTTTTCCATTGATCTTCCTCCACATCAAGCGCGGCCAGTCTGGCAGCGGCCTCGGGCGATGTATTCGCCGCTCGCATACGATAAATTTCGTCGTCACTGGCACCTTGTTGACGGAGTTGCGCTACATTTTCCGCTAGGCGTAAGATTTTATATGGAGCCTCTTTTTCTTCCCGCAAGGCGTTCGGCATGGCTGCATCTAAAGCCTGATATTTGACGGTTTTTTGTGCTTCATTCAGTGTGCTGTCTTCGCTGATTTCGAAGCGAGCGATGGCATCGGTATCGTAAGCGTCATCGGCGCCAAACATGGCGGTATTTTCGCTTTGATTGAAATAACGGGAACGTAAATTTTGCATGCCTTGTAGTCTTAGCTTCATGGCCTTGGTGCTACGACCTGCCAGATTTGGGGTATTTTCCAGTACAACTAAATCTTGCTTGTAGCTTAAATAACGTGCCAGCACTTCTTTGGCTTGCATGGCCGCCTGAGTGCCTAAAGATTTGTCGAGTTCTTTTTCGATTTCTAAGCGTATTTCTAACAGATTTTTCTCTCCGATAGCGGCGAGATAGTAGTCAAACATACGCCTCAGCTCTACATCGATTGTTAGCGTATCGCCAGTTTGGTTTGCCGCGCCATCAGCGTGCGTCCCCTGCATCGATTTGACGAAAGAAAACATATCCTTATTCGGTAGGGATTTTTTCTCGGCCTTGGCATCTGTATCGGTGTCGCTTGGTGCCGATGTTAAATACAAAAAAGATGCGACGCCAAGCACTAGGATTGACGTCAGCAAAGTAAAACCAATTTTTTTGCTTTTCATGAATGAATTGTTCCGGTGTAGTTTCTTTTAACTTTTCTTTGAAACCTTCTACCTAATATTTATAGTCCTAGATTCTTCAAGCGATTCGCTTGCTGGCGAAATAGTGTTAGCGGATTGGTTTCAAAAATATTCACCAGACCTATCGTTTGATTGACTTCATCTAAATGGTTCATTGCGTAATCATCGCGAATTACCTTACCCAAATGCGAAGAACAGCTTGATACCAGACCGTCATTTTTTTCAAAGCCAAAGGCTAAGGAGGTCAGTGCCAAAGCCGGATCTAGAATATCGAATGCATTGGTATATGGCTTGGCTCCACTCCATGAGAAATACGCTACGCCATTGACTTGATAGGCACCTTCACCACAGCTACTAGTAGGCACGCCTTCAGGATGGGCCGCATTGAATTTCAAGGAGCCAGCAGTGCTCAAAGAGTTAACCGCGGCTTGAGAATTTTGAGTTAAGCCTTTGCCGCCGGATAAAAAGTTGATAACCGTCGCCAGCCCATTGGTAATTGAGACGATGACGGCGTTGCTGAGTGAGCCTACTGGTGCTATACCCATTAAGAAATCAGCGACTTTAGAGCCGCGATTGACACCACCGATGGAGGTGACTGATGCCACCAGATCTGGCCTGACCGATGCCACATAACGCGCGGTCGGGCCCCCATGACTATGCCCGATTAAATTAATTTTTCCGCTGCCAGTGACGGCGATGATTTGTTTGACTTGTTGGAGTAATTGCTCGCCACGCACTTCTGTGCTGTTGGCGGCGGCCACCTGAGTGGTGTAGACCTTGGCGCCGTCAGCTCTTAGGGCAGAGGAGACACCATAAAAATATTCTACAGGTCCAATATTGTCGAATCCAAACAGGCCATGCACCAGAACGATGGGGTATTTTGTGGCAGTGTAAGTACCAGCCCATGCCGTGGCCGGTAAGATTGCGGTGCTAAGAGCTAGTGCAGCGACTTTTTTAAAAAATTGCTTATTCATTTTTTGTCTCGTTCGTATAGTTATTTATTATTTGAAATGAAACAGGGCTTTTATCCTCACCCTTTGCAAACTCTCCCTTAACTCGTTTTTAATAAAATAAAAGATAGCTCGTGCTTATTTTTTGAGCAAGGTGTGGGCTTGTGTAAAAAGAATTATTTTTTCGTTTATGCTCTGGAAAATAATTGCCCTGAAAAATCTCTATATTCATTTGTTACTGCTAGATGGGTCATAAATAAATCAAGATTTTTGAAATTAGACTAAATTCACTAAAAATCAGGGGTATGCCTCGATGTGTGGTTTTAATCTCTATCAATGTAAGCATTTGTTACGACTTGAGCTATTCAGGAAAATCAGGTGGTGGAAATTTCTAGCTTTTGGACTGGCTATTAAAATTTGCACACTGCGTTAGAAAACCGAATTTGGAGCAGCAGGATTTTCTCGGTAAAACCTAGGAAAATGGCTAAGGCTTGATCTGGGCGTGAACGTAAATTTTCGATTCGGGTATAATGCTGGGTTCTGTCCAAAATTTCCTCTTCAAGTTTTTTTGAATTTTCTTACGAGCGTTCCTGGTTCATAAGAAAACTGGTATTTATGGATTCTTTCTCCTTTAGGTTGGTGTAAATTAATTTGGGGGGTGGGGATGTCCGATCTGGCTTCTTTTTCCAAACTCGCGCGTTCTGACGCGCAACTTCCGGTTCACGTGTATTTTGATCAAGCGTTATTGCAGCGCGAAATCACGCAACTTTTCCAATCTGGCCCGCGTTATGTCGGCCATGAATTGATGGTGCCCAATGTCGGCGACTTTGCTACGCTGGTTTCCGAGAATGAGGGCCGCATGCTGGTGCGCAGTGCGCAAGGCATAGAGCTCATGTCGAACGTCTGCCGTCATCGCCAGGCCTTGATGTTTGGCGGCCCTGGCACCACTGGCCGCGGCAATGCACAAAACATTGTTTGCCCGCTGCATCGCTGGACCTATGACTTAAAAGGTGAATTGATAGGTGCGCCGCACTTCACTGATACGCCTTGTCTGAACCTCTCTAAGACCCCACTGCAAAACTGGAATGGGCTGTTGTTCGAGCAGAATGGTTACAACGTCATGGATAAAATGGCGCAACTCAGCGTCACTCAAGATATTGATTTTAGTGGGTATCTGCTAGATCACGTCGAGGTGCATGAATGTGATTACAACTGGAAGACTTTTATTGAAGTCTATCTGGAAGATTATCATGTTGAGCCTTTTCATCCTGGCTTGGGTAGCTTCGTCACCTGTGATGATTTGCGCTGGGAGTTTGGCGAAGATTACAGCGTGCAAACGGTGGGCGTGAACAATGGTTTGCTCAAGTCGGGCTCGGAAAAATATCGCGCCTGGCAAGAGCAGGTCTTAAAATATCGCAATGGCGAAGCGCCGAAATATGGCGCGATTTGGTTGACCTTGTACCCCAATATTATGGTCGAATGGTATCCGCACGTGCTGGTGGTTTCTACCTTGTGGCCGACTGAGACCGGTAAAACAAAAAATGTTGTTGAGTTTTATTATCCGGAAGAAATCGTCTTGTTTGAGCGCGAGTTTATCGAGGCCGAACGCGCCGCGTATATGGAAACTTGCATAGAAGACGATGAAATAGGAATACGTATGGATAGCGGGCGTAAGGCCTTGTTTGATCGTGGAGTCAGTGAAGTCGGTCCGTACCAGTCGCCGATGGAAGATGGCATGCAGCATTTCCACGAATGGTATCGAAGAAAAATAGAATTTTAAGATCGTAAGGGGAGCGTTGCGCTCCTTTTTTTTTGGGCGAGGAATATGCAATCTTTGTGGATGTTACTGGCGAGTTTATTGTTTTCTATCATGGGGGTGTGCGTTAAGCTGGCCTCTTCCTATTACAGTACCGCCGAAATTGTGGCGTATCGTGGCGTGATAGGCATGTTGTTGATGCTCGCTTTGCTGTACTGGCAGGGGCAAACTTTGCGTACTCGCATGTTCGGACATCACCTATGGCGTGGCGCAATAGGTGTCGCCGCGCTCTGGTTGTGGTTTTACGCGATAGCTCGCTTGCCATTGGCGATGGCGGTCACGCTCAATTACATGTCACCAATATGGCTGGCGGCTATTTTGTGCGGTGGCGCTTATCTAAAAAAGCAGCAGCAACTAGAGTCGGGTTTATTATTGGCGATCGCCTGTGGTTTTGTCGGTGTGATTTTGCTGTTACGTCCGGTTATGCATGCCGACCAAATCATGGGCGGCATCATTGCCCTGATTTCAGGCATGTTGGCTGCCGTCGCTTATTTGCAGGTGCGTCAGATGGGCTTGATGGGCGAGCCTGAGGCGCGCGTGGTTTTCTATTTTTCTGCTAGTTGTGCGGTCGCTGGTCTGGTCGGAACCATGTTGAGTGGTTTAATCGGCGCAGCGCCACATTCACAGACATGGCAGCCGCATCAAACGCACAGCGTGCTGTTGCTATTGGTGATAGGACTAACTGCAGCCAGTGCCCAAGTCGCCATGACGCGCGCCTATCGTTTAGGGAATACCCTGGTGACTGCGAATTTACAATATGTCGGGATTATTTTTTCGAGTATTTGGGATGTGTTGATTTGGAACGACGCCTTGGATCTCATGAGCTGGTTAGGCATCGTGGTGATACTCGCCAGTGGCGTGCTCGCCACTTATTATAATCATCGCGGCATAAGGCCTAAAGTCGCGGCTGATTCTATACTTTCTGAATAAGACGCTAGCCGCGCCTAGCTACAAGACCCGGTGCGTTGCTGTCTTCCACTGAGTTAAGTTTGCGCGGCGAAAAATTTGTCTTGATGTACCGCATAGTGTATTTTGTGGCAAAGCTTAGCTGCACTTTTTTTGACCAACTGAATTTCAAAATGGGAGCCTGAATGTATACGACCTTAATATCTGCGACGCAATTAGCCGGCATCATCGAGCAGCCGAGCAGCGTCATTCTTGATTGCCGGCACGATTTAATGGACGCCAGTCTTGGGCTGAGCGCTTATGCTGCCGGACATTTACCGCGCGCCCAATTTGCCCATATGGATCAGCACTTATCTGGCAGTAAATTGGCGGCCGACGGTAGTTTTAAAGGCCGCCATCCGCTGCCGGATAAAGAGCAATTCGTTCAATGTCTGCGCGCTTGGGGCATTAATGAGGATACTCAGGTGATCGCCTATGACGCGCACGGTGGCATGTATGCGGCCAGACTGTGGTGGATGTTGCGCTGGGTTGGACATGCCGCGGTGGCGGTCTTAGATGGCGGCTTAGCGGCGTGGAGCAAGCAGGGCTTAGCGCTGACTCAAAACTCACCGCAGAGCGCGCCTGGCGCCATCCAAGCGCTGCCTAGCCTGGTTAGCCAGGTCAGTGTTGAGCAAGTGCTCGCGAATCTAGATACTGCGGCAAAACTGGTGGTCGATGCACGCTCACCGGATCGTTATCGTGGTGAAAACGAAAGCATGGACCCGGTCGGTGGACATATTCCCGGCGCCAAGAATCGTTTTTTTAAAGATAATTTGCAAGCCGATGGGTGTTTTAAATCTGCCCAGCAATTGCAGCAAGAATGGAGCGCGCTGCTGACTGATAGCAGTAAGGCCATCATGCAGTGCGGCTCGGGTGTTACTGCTTGCCATAATCTACTGGCTTTGGAAGTGGCGGGCCTGTCCGGTGCTAGTTTATATCCAGGTTCATGGAGTGAATGGTGCGCGCACGCAGAGCGACCAGTTGCGCTAGGGAGCTAAGTCTGCCGGGGGCGCTGCGTGAGCGAGCAGCCCCTATCTCTACAATTAGTGGTGTCCAGTTACGAACAGCACTAAAATGACGCCACAGGCGATCAGGCCAATTTGCGGCACGGTTTCGCGTAAAGTGGCGCGTCTTTGCATTTGCGGCATTAAATCGCTGACGGCGATATAAATGAAGCCGGATGAGGCAAATACCAGGACGTAGGGAATCAGATTGCTGGCATCCTCCAGCATGTAAAAGCCGAGCACGCCACCAACCACCGCCATCAGGCTGCAAATGAGATTGTAGATATACGCCCGGGTGCGTGAAAATCCGGCATTCAGCAAGACAATGAAGTCGCCGATTTCTTGCGGGATTTCGTGGGCGATGATGGCTAAGCCGGTCACTAAGCCTAGTTTTGGGTCAGCCAGAAAGGCAGCGGCTATCAGTATCCCGTCGGTGAAATTGTGCATGCCATCACCGACCAAAATCATCCAGCCAGCCTTGCCAGCCTCATGCGCATCATGACCGTGTTCATGATGATGTCCATCGCCTTCATGATGGTGAGAGTGACGTAAAATCGCAAATTTTTCTAGTAAAAAGAAGGCCAGCAAGCCGCCCAATAAACAGGCAAACAACGAGCGCGGATCGGTGCCAGACTCAAATGCCTCTGGTAAGGCATGTAGTAAAGACGTCGATAACATGATCCCCACCGATAGGCTGACCATGCGCTCTACCATTTTGGAGAGCAGCGAAAAGGAAAAAATGGCGGCTGCGGAAATGCTCAACACGCCAGCAATGGCGGTGGCAAGGAGGATGGAGATGAGCGTGGGATGAATTTTAAACCTCGAATTTTCGTGCATTTGCAACTGGGTTGCAAATTAGAACATAGACTGGGCTTTTGTGCAAACCGCAGTCATGTTTGTGCATCGCTCAAACAGGAGGGCATCAGTGCAATTGCTAGGCGATTGCGCTAAAAAATAAACTAAGCATAGGCTGAAGACGCATATCCCATGCGGGCTGCGGGGCAGTATGGCCGGACAGGCGCATGGAATATGCGCCATGGCGGGGTGCTCCGAATTTATTTCATAGCGACAGCAAGCTCTGTATGTCGGAAATCAATTCTGCCGGTGTGGTCTGCGGTGCATAGCGTTTGTAGACGCTGCCATCTTGGCGTATCAGGAACTTAGTAAAATTCCATTTGATCGCTTCGCTGCCCAATAGACCGGGCGCCTGGTGTTTGAGGTATTGGTAAAGCGGGTGAGCATTTTTGCCATTGACATCAATTTTGGCAAACAGTGGAAAAGTCACTCCGTAATTCTTTTCACAAAAACTGGCGATTTCATCCGCAGCCCCCGGTTCCTGGTGACCAAATTGATTGCAAGGGAAGGCCAGCACTTCTACCCCCTGATCGCGAAACTGTTGATAGATCGCCTCCAGGCCCTTGTATTGCGGTGTGAAGCCGCAATTACTGGCAGTATTGACGATTAAAACCAGTTTGCCGGCATACTGCTGCAGGTCTACCGTCTGCCCTTGCAAATTATCAGCGCTAAACGCTAAGGCGCTCATAGTATGCCCAGATGGCTGGTGCCCGCTGATAAATCGCGGCCTTTGGCTTCTTTGCCGCGTAATTTGATAGACAGTCGTAGTTCATTGACGGAGTCGGCATTACGTAGCGCATCTTCATAGGTAATCATGTCGGCTTCATGCAAATCAAACAACGCCTGATCGAAGGTCTGCATGCCCAATTCACCGGATTTTTTCATGATTTCTTTGATCTCGTGGACGTCGCCTTTAAAAATCAGATCAGAAATCAAAGGAGAGTTGAGCAAGATCTCGATCGCAGCGACCCGGCCTTTTTTCGCTTTCAGCGGCAATAGGCGCTGCGACACGATGGCTTTTAGATTCAGGGATAAATCCATCAGCAATTGCTGACGCCGGTCTTCAGGGAAAAAGTTGATGATACGATCGAGTGCTTGATTGGCGCTATTTGCATGCAGAGTCGCCAGGCACAGATGTCCGGTTTCGGCAAAGGCAATCGCAAAATCCATGGTCTCGCGTTCACGAATTTCGCCTATCTGTATCACGTCTGGCGCCTGGCGCAAGGTGTTCTTCAGCGCAACGCCCCAGTCGGCGGTATCGATCCCGACTTCACGCTGGGTGATGATGCAATTATTATGCGGATGCACGTATTCAATTGGATCTTCAATCGTGATGATGTGACCGTAGCTGTTGGCATTGCGGTAGCCTATCATCGCCGCCAGCGAGGTGGATTTTCCTGAACCAGTGGCGCCGACCATGATCACCAAGCCACGCTTGGTCATGGCGACTTCCTTTAATTGCTCGGGCAGGCCCAGATCTTCAAATTTAGGGATGGCGGTGGTGATGGTACGCATCACCATCCCGACTTTACCCTGCTGCATAAAGGCGGAAACACGGAAGCGCCCCATGCCAGCTGGATTGATCGCAAAATTACATTCTTTGGTCGATTCAAATTCTGCCGACTGTTTATCATTCATGATGGCGCGCGCCAGATCGACCGTGTGCGAAGCCGATAGCGCTTGATTTGAAACTGGCGTGACCTTGCCATCGATTTTGAAAGCGGGTGGAAAATCGGAGGTGATAAATAAGTCTGAGCCATTCTTGCTGAGCATGAGGCGCAGCAGATCGTTCATGAATTTGGTGGCCTGATCGCGTTCCATTTTTCTTCCTTATTGTTGCTAGGTAGCTGCGGTATTTGTATAAGACGGATGCGTGCCGCGATGGTTTGCGCGGCACGCACCGTAAAAGTTTGGCTTAGCCCGGGAAATTCTCTGGGATCTTGGCGGCAGCGCGCGCGGCACTGGCGGAGATCACATTGCGTCTCACCAAGTCAGTTAAATTTTGATCCAGAGTTTGCATGCCCACATTGCTACCGGTCTGGATGGCAGAATACATCTGGGCGATTTTTGCTTCGCGTATCAGATTGCGTATCGCTGGTGTGCCAACCATGATCTCATGCACGGCAACGCGACCCGAGCCATCTTTGGTTTTGAGCAGTGACTGCGAGATTACCGCTTGCAGAGATTCAGAAAGCATGGAGCGCACCATTTCTTTTTCTTCTGCCGGAAAGACGTCGACTATCCTGTCTATGGTTTTGGCGGCCGACGAGGTATGCAGTGTGCCGAACACCATGTGGCCGGTTTCTGCTGCGGTTAGGGCCAGACGTATGGTTTCCAGATCGCGTAACTCACCGACCAAAATCACATCCGGATCTTCGCGCAAGGCCGAGCGCAAGGCGTTGTTAAACGAATGCGTGTGTGGCCCGACTTCGCGCTGATTAATCAGGCATTTTTTTGATTCATGGACGAATTCAATCGGATCTTCCACCGTCAAAATATGCCCGTACTCATGTTCATTGATGTGGTTGACCATGCCAGCGAGGGTGGTTGATTTACCCGAACCGGTAGGCCCGGTTACCAAAACCAAGCCACGCGCTTTGAGCGCGAAATCAGCAAAAATTTTTGGTGCATTTAATTGTTCTAGCGTCAGAATTTTTGATGGAATGGTCCGCATTACTGCTGCTGCACCACGTTCCTGATTAAATGCATTGACACGGAAACGCGCCAAACCAGGAATTGAAAAAGAAAAATCGCATTCCAGATTCTCTTCATAGTGCTTGCGCTGGGAATCGTTCATGATGTCATAAATCAGACCATGTACATCTTTATGTTCCAATGCGGGCAAATTGATGCGCCGGACATCGCCATGTACACGTATCATGGGGGGAAGACCTGAAGATAGGTGCAGATCGGAGGCGTTATTTTTGACCGAAAATGCCAGTAATTCTGAAATGTCCATTTATAATTCCGATGAAAATATTTGAGTAGGCGCTGAGTATCCCGATTATGTCCTTAATTTCTGACAACTTGCAAGTTGTGCGTGCTGATTTGAGCGCTTGCGCCGATAAATTTGGCCGAGATCCAAAAGAAATCAGCTTATTAGCGGTCTCCAAGACCTTTCCAGCCGGCGCGGTATTAGAGGCGGCGAGAAACGGACAAGTATGCTTTGGAGAAAATTATTTACAGGAAGCAATCGAGAAAATGCAGGAGCTACAGCGCCTGGCGCCTGAGTTACAACTTGAATGGCATTTCATAGGCCCGATACAAAGTAATAAGACGCGCCAGATTGCAGAGAATTTTAGTTGGGTGCACGCTGTTGATAGAGAGAAAATCGCGCAACGCTTATCCGATCAACGGCCATCCGAATTGCCAGCAATTAATATTTGCCTACAAGTAAATATCAGTGCGGAGCAAAGTAAAAGCGGAGTAGAGCCAGCGCAAGTTTTGCCTTTAGCGCGTGCTGTAGCAGCGATGCCGGGACTGCGTCTGCGCGGTTTGATGGCGGTACCGGAGGCGAGTGATGATGAGGCGACGCAAAGAGCTGCGTTTGCCCAGTTACGTAAGCTGCAAGAAAATTTATTAGAGCAGGGAGTGCCGGTCGACACCCTCTCGATGGGGATGAGTGGCGACATGCATGCAGCCATTGCGGAAGGCAGTACCATGCTGCGTATAGGTAGCGCGATTTTTGGGAAAAGAACATATGCAGAATAAATTAAAAATTGGCTTTATTGGTGGCGGCAATATGGCGAATGCCTTGATCGGTGGCTTGCTGGAGGAATTGACGGTTCCAGAATATATCCATGTGGTTGATCTGAATCAAGATTCACTGGCTAAAATGAAGCGGCAATTTGGGGTGATGACTGCCTTGCAAATGGACGCCTCCTTAGAGGCCATGGATGTGCTGATACTGGCGGTCAAACCCCAAAATTTACGGGAAGTAGTGACGCAGTTGCAGCCTTACCTGAAGGGGCAATTATTGCTTTCGATTGCGGCTGGCATACGCGCGGTCGACATCTCACGCTGGTTGCAAGGCTATGACAAAATTGTCCGCAGTATGCCAAATACGCCGGCACTGATAGGTCGCGGAATTACCGGATTGTTTGCCTTGGAAGGTGTGGATGGCGCGCAAAAACAAGCAGCCGAAGACATCATGAAAGCGGTAGGCGAAACTCTCTGGCTGGCTGATGAGAGTTTGATTGATGCCGTGACTGCGGTCTCAGGCAGCGGTCCGGCTTACGTGTTTTATTTTATGGAAGCGATGCAGCAGGCTGCAGTCGAACTGGGTTTAAGTGCGGCACAAGGCACGCAATTGGCACTTGCCACGTTTGGAGGCGCTGCGCAACTGGCTGCGCACTCGAGTGAGCCGATCGCGACGCTGCGTGAAAAGGTCACCTCCAAAGGCGGGACCACGTACGCGGCCTTGTCTAGCATGGATCAGAGTCAGATAAAATCCGGCATCGTGCTGGCGATCAAAGCGGCTGCGGCACGCGGTAAAGAGCTAGGGGATGAGTTTGGCGCGCAGGCCTAGCACCTAGTTCAGTGCCTAAACTCAGTGCCCAAACTCAGTGACTAGGCCTGGTGATGGCGGAGATCTTTATTGAGATTGTTTAGCGGCGGCGTCGTTTTGCATTTGCTTCAATGCCGGCGCAACATTTTGCCATGTTTGCCAAACCGTCAGCCCGGTTTTTAGCATGACCAACATCCTGGCGGGTTTGATCGCAAAGGTCGCGACAATTAAACCCAAGCCTATCAGCGGACGGTGTTTGATTTTTTTGACGATCTGCAGACCTAGATCTGCCAGTAATAAGGTTTGCCTGATCTGCGCGACCTGCTGCCCCAATAACATGCGTTCTGCCTGACTTTTTGCTAGCAGGGTCTGGCGTCTAAGAGTGAGCTTTTCCGATAGAGTTGACATGGTTTAGTGTGCTTGCCCGGCGTCGCCGCGTAAGTTCGCGACATCCTTGCTTAACTCGTTTAAAGAGTACGCCAGTAATCTAGGTTTGTTTTTGAGGGCCTTGCTTAATCGCCACGCCAGTATCAGTGCGCTCGCCGTAAATACCGCGATCAGCGTCAATAAGACCTCGATTCTATGGGTATCCCAAAAGAGCGCGACTACCAATAACACGCCAAGTAAGACGGCAATGCCGCCACAAAATAAGGCGACTAGCGACCACAGCAGATAGGAAGAAAAGCGCGACATTTCTTCTTCCACCTCCACCGCGATCAAACCTAGTCGGGTGTGTAGGATGCCAACTAAAGTGCCCGCCAAGCGTCCGACAGAATCGACGATCGCCATGAATTATTTCCGGCTGATGAGTAAGCCGACCAGTAAGCCTACACCTGCGGCAATACCAGCCGATTGCCAAGGATTTTCCTTTACATACACATCGGTAGCACGTGCCGCATCTTTACTGCGGGTGACCACCATGTCTTCGATACGGGCCACTTCTGATTTGGCGTTTCTGAGGGTAGATTCAAACTTTGATTTAGCCGATTTAAAACCATCACCAGCGGCTTGTTCTGAATGCTTGAGCAAGTCTTCCGCATCGCGTATGACCTGGTTTAAATCATGCAAAAGTTTTTCTTTGTGATTTTCTGCTGAGCTCATGATGCGTCCTTTCGGTTTGCGGTGGAAGAAATGCTTGCGTTAAATTTATAACTTAAGTGTAAGCATAGTTCATTAACAATGTTTGCGACAGCTCAATAAATCTACATTTTGCTAAAAATCAAAAAATGAGAGGCATTTTTGCGTATTATTTCAGAGCGTAATCGAGCGCAATTCCTGTAAAAATGGCTGCACCCAACCAGTTGTTATGCCTAAATGCCGCGAAGCAAGACATCCGATCGCGTTCTTTGATTAAGCGATAGTGATAGATCGCGCAGGCACACGCGCTCAGCATGCCAATTAGAAACCAGCTGCGCAAACCAAATTGCCAGCCAGCATATAAGATCAGCGCAAAACTCATAACGTAACTGAGCATGATAGCAACTACGTCGTAGCGGCCAAAGGTAATCGCTGAAGTGCGGATGCCGATTTTTATATCATCGTCTTTATCGACCATGGCGTATTCGGTGTCGTAGGCGATAGCCCAAAAAATATTCGCCACTAGCAAGATCCAGGCGATCAAAGGGATGCTGTTTTGTATCGCAGCAAATGCCATAGGGATGCCAAAGCCAAATGCGATGCCAAGATAGGCCTGAGGTATCGCAAAAAAGCGTTTGAAATACGGGTAACTGGCGGCGATGGCGACGGCTGCGATCGAGAGTTGCTTGGTCAAACTATTGAGCGGAAGTATCAAGGCAAACGCAAATAAGGCTAGCAGGCCAGCTAATACCAGCGCTTCCCAGCTCTTGATCTTGCCGCTGGTAAGTGGCCGCTCGGCGGTGCGTTTGACGTGCTTATCAAAATCGCGATCGGCATAATCGTTGATGGCGCATCCAGCCGAGCGCATCAATACTGTGCCCAAAGAAAATATCGCGACGATATGCCATGCTGGCTTGCCGTCGGATGCGAACCAGATGGCCGCTAAAGTCGGCCAAAGCAGCAATAAAATGCCTATGGGTTTATCGAGGCGGAGTAATTTGAAATACAGCGCGAGTCGCGTAAAGATCAAGGACATGGAGAGGTAAGGGGGCTGGTGCCCGCGAGTAAAATTGTGGTGAATTATAAACGCTAGCGAGCTGCCGGATGGGACAGCTGCATGATAAAGCGCGGCAGACTGAGCCGCTGCTGTGCTTATTGCGCGCAGGCAGGGATGTCCAGCATGGTGACGCCAGACAAGTCGCAACTTAGTACTGCCTGGCGGATCGCTTCTATCGCTGCTTGACGGGTAAAGCTCTTGCGCCAGGCGATCACGATGCGACGGTCTGGTACTGGGGCGCTAAACGGCAAATAACGTAGCATGCCATCCTTGGCATCATGTTTGCTGATCGAGGCCATAGGCAGCACGGTAATACCTATGCCTGAGGCGACCATATGCCGTATGGTTTCCAGCGAGGAGCCTTCGAAGGTACGGGTGATGCCATCGCCATTCGTAGAAAAACGCGACATCTCCGGACAAACTTCCAGCACCTGGTCGCGGAAGCAATGTCCATTGCCCAGTAGCAGCATGGTTTCGGTTTTGAGTTCTTTTGTAGAAATTTCGCTGCGCTCAGCCCAGGCATGGTCTTTGGGAAGTGCCACGATAAACGGTTCATCGTACAGCGCTTGCACCATCATGCCATGGTCTGGTAAGGGCAGGGCCATGATGGCGGCATCGAGTTCACCCTGACGCAGTAACTCCATCAATTTGACAGTAAAATTTTCTTGCAAGATCAGCGGCATTTGCGGCACTTGCGTGATCATATTTTTGACCAGCGCTGGCAGTAGATAAGGTGCAATGGTGTAGATCACGCCCAGCCGGAAAGGACCAGCTAAGGGATCTTTATTTTGCTTGGCAATTTCTTTGATGGCGGCAGTTTGCTCCAAAACGCGTTCAGCTTGCGCGACGATTTGCGCGCCCAAAGGGGTGCTGGAAACTTCAGTGCCGCCGCGTTCAAAGATGGTGACGCCGAGTTCATCTTCGAGTTTTTTGATGGCGACCGAGAGTGTAGGTTGCGCGACAAAACAGGCTTCTGCCGCGTGCCCAAAGTGCTTGTGGCGGGCGACTGCCACGATGTATTTTAATTCTGTGAGTGTCATGTTGTACAGTGTGGCACAGTCAATTCAATGCGTCAGCAAACAGTTATTGGTGTTTTCCATAAATTGCATGAAATCATGGGAGTATATTTTTAATCGCTTATGCTTATTGCGCGATATGTATTAAAAATAAGCATACTGATGGGGAGTATTTATTTTTCATGCTTGCGAATAAAGAAACTTATACTGGCTTGGGAGCGGGCTTATTTGGTTCTGGCGGCGATTCCTTAGCACTAGCCTGGAAGTCGAATTCGCTCACCTCAGACTGAAAGACTGGTGCTAGGTTTTTTAAATGCAGTATCCAGGTGCTGCCTATGCCAGGTTGGGTACTCAAGCTGATGCTGCCGCCGAAGTATTTGTTGACGATGGTTTGGACGATATGCATGCCCAGACCGCTGCCGCCTTGTCCGATTTTGGTGCTGAAAAATGGATCAAAGACATGTGCAGCGATTTCCGCGCTCATGCCTTTGCCATTGTCGCTAATGCGTAGTTCTACATATTTCTCATCGATCTGTTGCGCGCTAATCTGTATGCTGCCCTGCTCCTGCCCTTCCAAACCATGGATCAAGGCATTATTAATCAGGTTGATGCAGATCTGACCTAAGGGGCCAGGGTAGGCATCCATGACTATATTTTCCGGTATCGCGATCTGTAAGCTGTGGGTACTGGTTTTGAGCGTAGCGCCTAAGCTAAGCACGACTTCAGCAACCACTTCAGCCAGACAAAAACTACGGCGTCGTTCTGAGGTTTGATCGACCGAGAACTCTTTGAAATTGCCTATCAATTGCGCTGCCCGGCTCAGATTATTGGTAATCAGCCTGAGCCCCTCAGCGCTGTGATCTAAGTGGCGCGTCAGAGCGCTCTTGCTGATTCCTTGTTCCAGCGCTTGCTTAAAATCTCTGACATCGTCTTGCAGCGTGGTAGCGCTTAATACGGCTACCCCTATCGGTGTATTGAGTTCGTGTGCGACACCTGCCACCAAGGAGCCTAGCGACACCAGTTTCTCGTTTTTGACCAACTCGTCTTTTGCGCCTTCCAAATGTGCCGAGGTTTTTTTGAGGTTTTGATTACTTTCCTGTAAAGCCTGGGTGCGTGCCTTTACCCTTAGTTCTAACTCTTGATTGAGTTGCGCATTGGTTTTTTCGGAGCGCGCCAGCAGGCGACTGGTGTACAGCGCGGCTAGCAGGCCGAGCAACGTGGCGGTTCCAGCCAAAAACAAAATCGTGGTTTCAATTTTTTTTGAGCTTGCTTCTAATTGCAGCGTCGCACGCTCCGCATTGTTTTTGGATTGCTCAAAAATTTCCTGTATGCCTTCCCGGTTATCCCGTATATATTTTTTGTAGGGCAGGAGTCTGTCATCGGCATCGCGCGCGGATAGAATTTCCCCTTTTTCAATTTCCTGATAAATCGTGTTCATCTCGGCTTGATATAGCCTGGTTTCGTCCTTCATGTTGACCAGAAAGTCGTGCGATGCTTGGGAGATAGGCAGCTTAGATAATTTGTCTATGTCTTCTATCAGTATCTCTACATACAGGTTGTAGCCTTTCATCTCCTGGCTGACATGATCGTTACGTTGTGGGTCAAATTGGCGTCCGATCGAGATGAAGCTGCTTTTTTCTTTTTGACGGACGCGCGAAATTGAAAAACGCAGGTCTTTGGCTGCCATGCCTATCGCCACGTCCTCATGGATTACGCGCTGATTGGCGCTGTGTAAGCTGGCAACGCTATACACTCCGAAGCCGGCAATCGTGATCAATAGGCCTAAAAACAGACAGTAGCTGGCGATTACTTTAAGGAAAATCTTACTCATAGTGCTATTGCTGTAGGTAAGGCTGTAGGTAACGATATGACGACTAAGACTGTCTGCAGAACATGCTTGCTGCATGCTCAGAACCAGGGCCTAGGCTCAGCTTAGACCGGGCACGCGTGCATCCTGTCATCGCTAATCTTAGTCGCAAATGTAGAAATAGGGTAGGGCTTTAAAAATGACGCAACAGCATGAACACTAGGCAGCGCTAGCGGCGTGCCCATTATGGCCTTGGTGTTGCGTCGGGTAAGGCGATCACGGTATGGTTTTGGCGACTAATCCGGATGGGTTTGGCTCATGGCACGGGTCAGCTCATGGTGTCCTTGGGCCAGACCGGTTTCCGGAACGATTTCGCCATCCCGATTTTTAATGCCTGCCAATTGTGCGGCTAATTGTTCTGCTGCGTCGTCGCCGCGCCCTATCCAGGCACCGCTGGTCATGGTGATATGCGCAGCTTCAAAGCTACCGGCACCGGCGCATAAGATGGTACGAGTCGGGGCATTTTCTGCGGTTAGCACCAACATGGCTGGCACCACATCTGAGGCTTGCAAGGCTTGCAGCATGGCTTCCGGGAATAAATTTTCGGTCATGCGGGTGGCGGCAGTCGGTGCCAGACTGTTCACGCGGATATCGAATTTCGCACCCTCGATAGACAGGGTTTGCATCAATCCCACCAGGGCCATTTTCGCGGTGCCGTAATTCGATTGGCCGAAATTGCCATACAGGCCAGAAGACGAGGTGGTCATCAGGATACGGCCATATTTTTGTTCCGTCATGACCGGCCAGACCGCTTTGCAGCAATTGACCGCGCCCATCAAATGTACATCGAGCACCAGTTTAAAATCGTCCAGCTCCATCTTGGCAAAACTCTTGTCGCGCAGGATGCCCGCATTATTGATCAGGATGTCGACGCGGCCCCAGGTATCCATGGCCTGCTTCACCATCGCTTCGACCGCAGCAAAATCGGTGACCGAGGCACCGTTGGCAATCGCTTCCCCACCCATATTTTTGATTTCTTCTACCACCGCCAAGGCAGCGGCTGAAGAGCCGCCGGAGCCATCTCGGGCGCCGCCCAAATCATTGACCAGCACTTTCGCGCCGCGCTTGGCCAGCGCTAGTGCGTGCTCGCGCCCCAGTCCACCACCTGCTCCTGTGATAATGGCGACTCGGCCGGTAAAATCGATATTCGTATGACTCATTTTTTTCCTCGCGCTGGCTAGTTTGGTGGGTTTGTGTATGCCCTATTTTAGCCTGTAAGACGTCCTGAATTGAGAAAATTCAAACGGACGTGCTATTTTATTTATAGGCTTAGCTTAATTTTTTTTGCATCATGATGGCACCGCCCAGAGAGGGGGCAAGCTGATAGCCTGCAAATCCTTGCGCTGAATACAGAGCGTGGGCGGGTGTATTGCCTTGCAAGACTTCTAGTGTGATTTTGCAACAATTACGCGAGAGGGCGATCTGTTCTAAGTGTGCCAGCATCTGTTTGGCGATACCTAGTCCGCGAAAGCGCGCACTAACCGCGATGTCATGAATGTTCAGCAAGGGCTGGCAAGCAAAGGTGGAAAATCCTTCTATGCAAATACTCAGACCGGCCGCCACCCCATCGACCCAGGCTAAGATTACGTGGATATTCTGGCGTTTTTTTAGTTCACTCACCAAGTTGGTCTGGCAAAAATCCGAAAGTGCCTCAGCGCCGCCCATAGGATCGCAGGCATAGTCGTTGAGTAATTCCACAACTGCTGCGGCATGGTGTGGATTGTTTAGATCGGCGTTGACTATAGTGATGAGGCGAATTGCTTGCATGGGTGTTCCTGCTTAATTTTTTGAAGGAAATAGGGAGTTGCAGAACTTCAGATTTAAACGCAACTACACCCGTAAAAATTCTTCTTTTTGCCCCAGCCAGCGCTGCAAATGTGCCTCTACCGTGGGCAGATCATGTTGTAGTAATTCGATGGCGAGTGCGCGCGCCTTATCGACTAGCCATTGATCGGTCTCTAAGTTGGCGAAGCGTAACATGGCTTCGCCAGATTGGCGTGCGCCGAGAAACTCTCCGGGGCCGCGTAGTTCCAGATCTTTGCGGGCAATTTCAAAACCGTCGGTGGTTTCGCGCATGGTCATCAGCCTTTGTTTGGCGGTGCCGCCCAGTGGCCCCTGATACAGCAGCAAGCAAACGCTGGCAGCGGCACCGCGCCCGACCCGGCCACGCAACTGGTGCAATTGCGAGAGCCCAAAACGCTCGGCGTGCTCGATCACCATCAGGCTGGCATTCGGTACATCGACCCCGACCTCAATCACCGTGGTGGCAACCAGTACCTGCACTTCGTTGCGGATAAACGCATCCATCACCAGTTGTTTCTCGGCCGGCTTGAGTTTGCCGTGTACCAGACCGACCCTTAAATCGGGCAGTGCTTCCGCCAGCATACTGTAGGTGTCGGTGGCGGTTTGTAGTTGCAGTGCCTCCGATTCTTCTATCAGCGGGCACACCCAGTAGGCTTGTTTGCCGTCCAGTGCCGCCGCGTGTACCCGCGCGATCACTTCTTCGCGTCTTTGCTGATCCACCATGCGCGTCACGATAGGCGTGCGGCCAGGCGGTAATTCATCGATCACCGATACTTCCAGATCGGCGTAATAGGTCATCGCTAATGTGCGCGGTATCGGTGTGGCCGACATCATCAGTTGATGCGGCACCTGGCCGGCCACGCCTTTATTGCGTAGGGTCAGGCGCTGGCCGACTCCAAAGCGATGCTGTTCATCCACCACCACTAAACCGAGCTTGGCAAATTGCACGGTGTCTTGTATCAGCGCATGCGTGCCTATCACCAGTTGTGCTTCACCCGAGGCGATCAGGCTTAAAGCCAGCTCCTTTTCTTTCTTTTTTAAACTGCCGGTCAGCCAGGCGCTCTTGATCCCTAAGGGTTCTAGCCATTGCGCTAATTTCCGGAAATGCTGTTCCGCTAAAATCTCGGTCGGTGCCATCAAGACAGCTTGAAAACCGCTATCGATGGCTTGCACCGCCGCCAGTGCCGCAACGATGGTTTTGCCGCTACCTACGTCACCTTGCAACAGGCGTTGCATAGGATAATCTTGTTTTAGGTCGGCACGGATCTCGGCCAACACACGCTCTTGTGCCTGGGTTAGCGCGAACGGCAGATTCATTAAAAATGCCGCTGACAATTCACCCACCACGGGCAAGGCGGTCGCTCCCTTATTGCGGCGTGCTGCCTGAGCGCGTTTGAGTGAGAGTTGTTGCGCCAATAGCTCATCGAATTTCATGCGCTCCCAAGCTGGGTGGCTATGCTCCATCAAACTGTATTGATCGACTTCGGCTGGCGGGTTGTGCAGGAGTTTGACGCTGGCCTCGAAACCATCCAGACCGAGTCGGCTCAGCAGAGCTGGGCTTAAGGTGTCTTGCCAATTGACCTTGCTCATGGCCTGCAAGATCGCCTTGCGCAAGACGGTTTGCGATACGCCTTCACCGGCCGGATACACGGGCGTCAAGGCGGTTGGCAGCGCTGCGCCCTGGTTCACCATCTTGTAGCCAGGGTGTACCATTTCTGCGCCGAAGAAACCGTGACGCAATTCGCCGCGCGCCCGCACTCTGGCGCCGACTGCCATTTGCTTGGTTTGGCTACCGTAAAAGTTCAGAAAACGTAGCACCACTTGCGCGGTGTCGTCGGCTATCGTCACCACCAACTGGCGTCGCGGCCGGTATTGGATATCGCATTCTGTGATCACGCCTTCGATCTGCACCATACTGCCACCGCGCAAGCTGGCATCGCGCATAGAAACGATCTCGGTTTCGTCTTCATAGCGCATCGGCAGGTGCAAGACAAAATCCATATCGCTACGCATCCCTAAGCGTGCAAATTTCTGTTCCAGCGTGGCGGCTGGCTTGGCCGGACGGGCTTTCTCAGTCTTGCTAGGCGTGGCAGTCGTCATGACGTGTAAAATAGCGGGCGTAATTAAATAGCGATAAGTGGCGAATAAGCAGTGGAGAATAGTCTGACTTTTGCCTTAAAAGCAAATCTGGCAGGTATTCTTGCTAATAAGAATAGTATTCTACTGGTTTTTTATACAGTGTATCGCTTTTGATCATATATTTACAGCGTTTTTCTGGTGTTTTTCCCCTGAATATTTTTTAGGTGCGCAATATCCATGCGGTTTCCAGGGCATTTTCGGCCTGTAGGCCGCATGCAGTATGCGCATCCGCTTTTAGATTTCCTTTTGCCGTATTTTTTTAGATAATTTCCATGACGTATTCTTTATCCGATTTTGATTTTGTCTTGCCTGAAGCCTTGATCGCGCAACTGCCCTTGCCGCAGCGTTCGGCTTCGCGCCTGTTGCATGTGGGGACCGATACGCTAAGCGACCAAAGTTTTGCCGATGTACTCGAGCACCTGACTGCCGGCGATTTGCTGGTCTTTAACGATACCCGTGTCTTGAAAGCGCGTTTCTTTGGCGTTAAAGAAAGCGGTGGCAAAGTCGAGGTGCTGGTGGAGCGCGTACTCGCTAACACCGACGAACAACGCGCCGTACTGGCGCAGGTGCGGGCCTCAAAGTCGCCGCCGGCAGGAACTAAAATACGTCTGGCCGATCAGTTTGACGTCATTGTTGGCGAACGCGCCGGTGAGTTTTATACACTGAACTTCCCTAGCGATGTGTTTGAGCTGATCGAGGCGCATGGCCGCCTGCCTTTGCCACCGTATATTACGCATGATGCCGACGATTTTGACGAGCAGCGCTATCAAACCGTGTATTCACGCGTGCCCGGTGCGGTGGCCGCGCCTACTGCCGGTCTGCATTTTGATGAGGCTTTGCTAGAGCGCTGCCGCGCCAAAGGGATTAATTTTGCCTACGTTACTCTGCACGTAGGGGCTGGCACCTTTCAGCCGGTGCGTACTGAAAATTTAGCCGATCACAACATGCATAGCGAGTGGTACACCATCTCGGAGGAGAGCGTGGCGGCAGTGCGCGCTACCAAAGCCAGCGGCAAAGCGGTGGTGGCGGTAGGCACGACCAGCATGCGGGCGCTAGAGTCTGCTTCGCAAAGCGGGCAATTGCAGGCCGGCAGTGCCGATACCCGTTTATTTATCACGCCCGGCTATGTGTTTAAGACGGTAGACCGGCTCATCACCAATTTTCACTTACCAAAATCAAGCTTACTGATGCTGGTCTCGGCGTTTGCAGGGTATGATCGCATCCGCGCAGCGTATCGCCATGCAATTAAGCAGCAATACCGGTTTTTCAGTTATGGCGACGCCATGCTGTTAAGCAATGCCAGCAGTTCGGCCTTTAGTTCCACCGACAATTCACCAGAACACAAAGAATAAGATGCTAGAGTTTACCTTAATCAAAAAAGACAAAACCTCGGCCGCAAGGCGTGGCCGTGTACGTGTCAACCATGGCGTCATCGAAACGCCTATCTTCATGCCGGTCGGCACTTACGGCTCGGTGAAGGCGATGTCACCGCTGGAGCTCAAAGAGATAGACGCGCACATCATCCTGGGCAATACCTTCCATCTGTGGTTGCGTCCGGGCATGAACGTCATCAATAAATTTGGTGGTCTGCATGATTTTATGGGTTGGGATAAACCTATCCTGACCGACTCCGGCGGCTTTCAAGTGTTTTCACTAGGCGCGATGCGCAAGATTACCGAAGAGGGCGTGAAGTTTTCTTCACCGATTAATGGTGAACGCCTGTTCTTGTCGCCAGAAATCTCCATGCAGATACAGCGCAGCTTAAATTCTGACATCGTCATGCAGTTTGACGAGTGCACCCCTTACGAGATCGACGGCCGTGCTGCTACCACGGAAGAAGCCGGAAAGTCGATGCGCATGTCTCTGCGTTGGGCGCAACGCTCTATCGACGAGTTCAATCGTGGCGAAAATCCGAATGCGCTGTTTGGTATCGTGCAGGGCGGTATGTTTGAAAACCTCAGAGATGAGTCGCTCGCTGGTCTCAATGAAATGAATTTTCACGGAATCGCGATCGGTGGCTTGTCGGTGGGCGAGCCAAAAGAAGACATGATGCGTGTTTTGCAACATATCGGCCCTAAGCTGCCAGAAAATAAACCGCATTACCTGATGGGTGTCGGTACCCCGGAAGATCTGGTGGCCGGTGTCACCAATGGTATCGATATGTTCGATTGCGTGATGCCTACCCGCAATGCGCGCAACGGCTGGATTTTTACCCGCTATGGCGACGTCAAAATTAAAAATGCCCGTTACAAAGAGGAAAAAGAGCCGCTGGATGCGACTTGCGAGTGCTATACCTGTAAGAATTTTTCACGCGCTTACTTGCATCATTTGCATCGTACTGGCGAAATTCTGGGGGCGCGTCTCAATACCATCCATAACTTGCACTACTACCTCGATCTGATGAAAAAGATACGCCAGTCCCTCGATGATGAGCGTTTTCCTGAGTTTGTCGCAGAGTTTCGCGCAGATAGAGCGCGTGGCGTGTAATCCGAATGCTAGAATGTGGCGCTTTGCTGTAAGGATGGACGCTAGACTTTAATTTGGCTGAAACGGCACAATATACGGTGCTGGTGGTCGAATGAGTCACATCCGATAACAAATTTTATACAATTACTGGAGCTTTAACGTGTTTATTTCAAATGCATACGCACAATCCTCGCCATTCGGCGCAGGTGGTGATCTGATGAGTTTCTTGCCAATTATTTTGATGTTTGTGGTGCTGTATTTCCTGATGATACGTCCGCAGATGAAACGTCAGAAAGAACAAAAATCTATGATGGATGCACTGGCGAAAAACGACGAAGTCGTCACAGCCGGCGGTGTCTTGGGTAAAGTGACCAAGGTCGCGGACGCCTATGTCACCATTGAAATTAGCAGTGGCACTGAAATTCTAGTGCAAAAAAGCGCCATTACCATGTTGTTGCCTAAGGGCAGTATCAAGGCAATTTAATCAGCACACTGGTTGACGCAGCCTCGGATTTTTTCGGGCTGCGTTTTTGCATATTTAAGCCAGCTCAATTAAGTCAGCTTAATTAAGTCAGCTTAAGTCGGCATTTTAAAACCACTACTTATTCTGAACCACTATGAATCGCTACCCCCTCTGGAAGTACATCATTATCCTGATTGCGCTGCTGTTTGGCGCCTTGTACACTGCGCCGAATTTTTTTGGTAAAGCGCCTGCGGTACAAATTAGCAGTGCCAAATCTACCGTCAAGGTCGACAGTGGTATGGTCAGCCGCGCTGAACAAGCTTTACAGCAAGCGGGCGTCAAGACTGAAGGCTTGTTCTACGAGAATAATGGTGTACAGGGAACGGTACGCGCACGCTTTGCCGATGCCGACACCCAATTCAAAGCCAAAGACGCTTTGGAAAAAGCCCTGAATCCAGATTTGGCCGATCCTACTTACACTGTCGCCTTCAATCTCTTGTCGAACACGCCTAACTGGTTGCAAAGCATACGTGCCTTGCCTATGGTGCTGGGCCTCGATTTGCAGGGCGGCGTACACTTTTTGATGCAGGTTGACACCAAGGCGATGGTCGCCAAGCAGGTGCAGAATCTGCAAGCGAGTGTGCGTTCAGTCTTGCGTGAAAAAGAAGTGCGGCATGCGGGCATTAGCCGCGAAGCCGACGTGGTCAGCATAAAATTTCGGGATGAAGCAACCCGCCTGAAAGCCAAGGCAGTTTTGCAAGATCAAATGAAGGACGCTAATTCGCTGGAAGTGGTCGGTACTGAGGCCGGTGATTTCTTGTTGCAAGTGAGCATGAAGCCAGAAGCCATGAAGCAAATCATGACAGAGGGCGTGAAACAAAACATCACAGCCTTATCCAAACGTGTCAATGAGCTGGGTGTGTCTGAACCTTTGATACAGCAGCAAGGCCCGGATCGTATCGTGGTCGAGTTGGCCGGTGTGCAAGACGTGGCACGCGCCAAAGAATTGATCGGTAGAACTGCCACGCTGGAAGTGCGTCTGGTCGATGAAACTGTGATCGGCATGGTCGATGAAAATACTGCCGTACCTTTTGGTTCAGAAATGTTTAAAGTAGGCCGTGGTGGGCCAGCGATTCTGTATAAAGATCCTGTGATTACCGGTGACTATATCTCTGGTGCCAACGCCAGTTTTGATCAGCACCAGCAGCCTTCAGTGAGTATCGATCTCAATGGCGATGGTGGTCGTAAGATGCGCGAAGGTACGCGCGGCAAGATCGGTAAAAAAATGGCGATTGTCTTGTTTGAAAAAGGCAAGGGCGAGTTGCTCACCGTTGCCACTATCCAGGATGAACTCGGTGCACGTTTTAATATCACCGGCATGGGTTCGACCTCGGCTTCTTCCGATCTGGCTTTGTTGTTACGCGCCGGTTCGCTGGCGGCTCCCATGGAAATCATAGAGGAGCGCACTATAGGCCCGCAACTTGGTGCCGAGAATATCAAGCAAGGTTTTAATTCAACGCTGTATGGCTTTACCGCGATCTCGATTTTCATGATTGGGTATTACATGTTGTTTGGTTTCTTCAGCGTACTGGCCTTGTCGTTTAATTTGCTGTTGCTGGTGGCTTTGCTGTCCGGTATGCAGGCGACCCTGACCTTGCCAGGTATGGCAGCGATTGCGCTGGCTCTGGGTATGGCGATTGATGCCAACGTGCTCATCAATGAGCGTATTCGTGAAGAGTTGCGTGGCGGTGCTACCGCGCAAGCGGCAATTTCGGCTGGTTTCGACAGAGCCTGGGCGACTATTTTGGATTCTAATGTGACCACATTGATCGTTGGTCTGGCCTTGTTGATGTTCGGTTCCGGTCCTATCAAGGGCTTTGCTGTGGTGCATTGCCTGGGTATTTTGACCTCGATTTTCTCTGCCGTGTTCGTTTCGCGTGGCGTGGTTAATCTCTGGTACGGTCGTAAGAAAAAACTCAACTCTGTATCAATAGGACAAATCTGGAAGCCGACCGCAACCACCGAACAATCCGCAGTTGCAGTGCGCACTGAATAAAAGAGAGCTTCATCATGGAATTATTTAGGATTAAAAAAGACATTCCCTTCATGCGCCATGCGCTGATTTTTAATGTCGTTTCCGCGTTAACCTTCGTTGCTGCAGTATTTTTTCTACTGCATAGAGGTCTGCATTTATCGGTAGAGTTTACCGGTGGTACCTTGATGGAAGTGAGTTATAGCAAGCCCGCCAATCTGGAAAACGTGCGTAAGACTATCGATAGTTTGGGGATCGCTGACGCCAACGTACAAAGTTTTGGCGAAGCCTCAAGGGTATTGATACGTTTGCCGGTAGATAAGGCACTGACCACGGCACAGCAAGGCGATAAAGTATTTAATGCTTTGCTGGCCAAGGATGCTGACGTCAAAAAACAGAGTGTTTCCTTCGTCGGTCCACAAGTGGGTGATGAGTTGGCGCATGATGGTCTGCGCGCCTTGCTGATGGTGATCGTTGGCGTGATGGCGTATCTGGCGCTGCGTTTCGAATGGAAATACGCAGTCGCTGCGATCATCGCCAACTTGCATGACGTGGTGATCATCCTGGGTTTCTTTGCCTTCTTCCAATGGGAATTTAATCTCTCGGTACTGGCAGCGGTGTTGGCGGTATTGGGTTATTCGGTGAACGAATCAGTGGTTATTTTCGATCGTATCCGTGAAAATTTCCGCAAGCAGCGCAAGACTTCGGTGACCGAGGTGATCGACAATGCCATTACCAGCACTATTTCACGTACTGTGATTACGCATGGCTGTACCCAGATCATGGTGTTGTCGATGTTGTTAATTGGCGGACCTACTTTGCACGGCTTCGCAATCGCCTTGACGATAGGTATCTTGTTCGGTATCTATTCTTCGGTGTTCGTGGCGGCAGCGATTGCCATGTGGCTGGGCGTGAAGCGTGAAGATTTGATCAAGCCTATCAAAGAAAAAGATGATACCGATGGCGCTGTGGTGTAAATAAGCACTAGAAACTAAGACTTAGTTTAGTAACATAAAGTATAAAAAGAAAAAGCCAGCCTGTGTGCTGGCTTTTTCTTTGTTAGGATCTTGCCTTGGTAGAACTTTTGCATAACATTCCGGTCTAAACAGCTCAAAATGGCACAGCGCCGGTACAGGATAATTATAAGATGAGTAAATTACGAAATTTCACGATCACGGCTGTGCTTGTGGCAGTCGCCGGTGCTGGCTACTACGGCACACGTACACCCGAGGGTGGCGCTGCGGCAGATAAAAATATGCCCGGGAAAAATCTGGTTGGCGGCCCTAACAATAAACCGGTCAGCGTCACGACGGCAGTGGCCGAGCAGCGCGATTACCCATTGTTACTGAGCGCCAACGGTCTTATTTCTGCACTCAATACGGTCGAAGTGCGGGCTCAGGTTAATAGCACGGTGAGCAAGGTAAATATCAAAGAAGGACAGTTTGTACGCACTGGTGAGCTCTTGTTTACTTTGGATAGCCGTATTGATGAGGTGAATCTGGCCAAAGCGCAAGCGCAATTGGACAAAGACATGGCGACGCTGGCCGATAATCTGCGCAATCTGGAGCGCAATAAAGACCTGTTCTCGAAAAAATTTCTGGCGCAAAGTGTCGTCGATGCCAGTCAGACTGCAGTGCAGGCACAGCAAGCTGTAATCGCGTCGGATAAGGCGGCGATCGCTGCCGCGCGGGTGGCACTCGGCTACAATAAAATCCTCGCTCCCAGCGCTGGACGTACCGGCGCTATCAATGTTTTTACTGGATCTTCGGTGCAGGCCAATGCGAGTGGCGTTGCGCTGCTAACGATTACGCAGATGGACCCGATCGCCATCACCTTCCCA
This sequence comes from Undibacterium parvum, assembly GCF_003955735.1. Classification (NCBI taxonomy): domain Bacteria; kingdom Pseudomonadati; phylum Pseudomonadota; class Betaproteobacteria; order Burkholderiales; family Oxalobacteraceae; genus Neoundibacterium; species Neoundibacterium parvum. The sequence continues at coordinate 3,076,817 of NZ_CP034464.1, forward strand.
CTGCCTCAGCGCAATTTGCAAGACGCTTTAGAGAGCATGAAACGTAGCGATAGCTTTGTGCTGGCGCGTTTGCCGGATGGGCAGAGCCAATTTAAGGGGCGCTTGCAATTTGTCGATAATATGGTGGATGCGGCCTCTGGCACGGTCAAAGTAAAAGCGGTGTTTGAGAATAAAGAAATGAAATTGTGGCCAGGTGCCTACGCGAATGTAGAACTGAGCGTGTTGACCTTGAAAGACGCTATCGTGGTGCCGCAAGACGCCATCATCATAGGACCGAAAGAGAAGTCTGTGTATATCGTTGATGCGGAAGGCAAGGCCGCCATGCGCAAGGTCAATTTGCTGCATAGCTATGGCAAGGATGCTGTGGTAAGTGGAATCGTTGCGGGTACCAAAGTTATTTTGGATGGCAAGCAAAATCTTCGCCCCGGTATGCAGGTCAAGGAAAGAGGCGCCGATGCCAAGGTGGAAAATAAGGTAGACAATAAGGCGGGTTCCAAGCCTGAACCTAAGCCCGCTTCTAGTGCTGCCAGCGCGAGCGCATCATGAATTTGTCCGAGCTGTTTATTCGCCGTCCTGTGATGACGGTGCTACTGAATTTGGCAATCGTGGTCGCGGGCGTATTGGCGTATCGTTTCATCCCTGTGGCTGCCTTACCTAGTTACAACACGCCGGTCATCAGTGTGTTTGCTGGCTTGCCCGGCGCTAGTCCGGAAACCATGGCGACCTCGGTGGCTTTGCCGCTGGAAAAGCAATTTGCCACTATCCCTGGCTTGTCGATTATCAGTTCTAGCAATACGCTGGGCTCAACCTCGCTGACTCTGGAGTTTGACCAGAACCGGAATATTGACGCCGCTGCGGTCGATGTGCAGGCCGCTTTGCTGCGGGCGCAGCGCTCGCTGCCGCAAGATATGACGGCGCCGCCTTCGTATCGCAAAGTCAATCCTGCCGATGCGCCGGTGCTGATCCTCGCCATGACTTCGCCCTCTTTGAGCTTGGCTGAGTTGACCAGTTATGCCGAGCATCTGATCTCACCTAGCCTCTCCACTTTAGATGGTGTGGCGCAAGTGAATATCTTCGGGATTAAGCGTTATGCGGTCAGAATTCGCGTTATGCCGGATGCTCTGGTGGCGCGTAATTTGACGCTCGATGAACTCTCTATCAGTCTGCGCGCCGCGAATGTGAATACACCGGTAGGGACGCTGGAAGGCGATAAGCAAACCCTGACTTTAATGGCGAATAAGCAGTTACAAAACGCCGCCGAATTTGCCAATCTGATCGTCAGCAATAAGGGCGGGCAAGTGGTGCGCCTGCGCGACGTGGCGCAAGTTGAGGATAGTTACGAGCAAGTGAAGACGGCCGCCAACTTCAATGGCGAAAGCACCATCATGCTGGCGATACAGCGCCAGACCGATGCCAATACCGTTAAGGTGGTTGATTCTATTAAGGCCGCTATGCCTGGCTTTAAAGCGCAATTGCCCGGCTCTGTGAATATTATGTTAGCCAATGACAGATCTGCCTCGGTGCGTGATGCGCTGCATGATGTGAATCTGACCTTGCTGCTGACGATAGGCTTGGTCGTGGTGGTGATCTTTCTGTTTTTACGCCGCATGGTGGCAACCCTGATTCCTACTTTGTCTTTGCCGGTGTCGCTGATCGGTGCGATCGCTTTGCTGTCCGGTTTTGGGTATACGCTGGATAATATTTCCTTATTAGGTTTGACCTTGGCGGTGGGCTTGGTGGTCGATGATGCGATCGTCATGCTAGAAAATATCATGCGCCATGTGGAGCAGGGTATGGAACCTTTTCAGGCGGCCTTACAGGGTTCGCGTGAAGTTGGTTTCACGATTATTTCAATTTCTACCTCGCTCATAGCGGTCTTCATTCCTATCTTTTTTATGCCGGGTGTGATCGGCCAATTGTTTCATGAGTTCGCCGTGATCGTTAGTCTGGCGATTGTGGTGTCGGCCTTCGTGTCTCTGACGCTGGTGCCTATGCTGGCTAGCCAGTTTTTGAAGAGCGAACATCAGATGCCACCGCCGTCGGGCTGGATGGGAGCGATCACGCATAGTTTTGAGAGCGGTTTTAATGCGACTTTGCGCTCTTACACGCGTGGTCTTGATCTGGCCTTGCGCCATCGTACTGCCGTGCTGATCGTCGCTGTATTGACCTTTGTGGCGACTGCCTATTTGTTCAATACCATTCCCAAAGGTTTTTTTCCGGAAGAAGACATAGGCCAGATACAAGTCTCGACCGAGGCTGCTGAGGATACTTCGTTCCCAGCGATGGTGATCTTGCAGGATCAAGTGGCCAAGATTATCCGTGACGATCCAAATGTGCGTACCGCCTCGTCCTTTAATGGCGGCAGCGGCGCGCAAAATAACGGACGCATGTTCGTCAACTTGCAACCGCGCGATCAACGTAAGCCTATGAAGGAAGTGGTGGACGGTTTGCGGACTAAATTGCGCGCGGTGGCGGGCATTAATGTGTTTTTGCGTCCTACCCAAAATCTACAACTGGGTGGTCGCCCTAGTAAGAGCCAGTACCAATATATTTTGCAAAGCGTAGAGGCCGGTGAATTGAGTGACTGGGCCTTAAAAATGCAAGATAAATTGCGCACTGACCCCGGCTTTAAAGATGTCACCACCGATTCGCAGCTCAAAGGCTTGCAAGCATCTTTGAGCATAGATAGGGATAGGGCCAGCGCCTTGGGGGTGAATATGGATAGCGTCAGGTCTAGCCTCTACAGTGCTTTCGGTGAGCGTCAGGTGTCTACCATGTACACCAGCGTCGATAGCTATATGGTGATCATGGAAGTGGCACCGCAAGCCAAGCAAGATGAATCTGCGATTGAGGGCATCTATGTGCGCGCCAACACCGGGGCACTGGTGCCGCTCGCCAGTTTCGCCACCATCAAACGCACCGTAGGCCCGACCGCGATTAACCATGTTGGTCAATTGCAGGCCGTGACGGTGTCGTTTAACCTGGCTCCCGGCACCGCCTTGGGTGACGCCACCAATAAGATAGAAGCGTATCGCGAAGAATTGAAATTGCCAGTCTCGGTGATTACTTCGTATGGTGGCGATGCCGCCGTGTTTAAAGATTCTCAGTCCGGCCAAGTGGTCTTGATCGTCGCTGCCTTGCTGGTCATCTATGTCTTGCTGGGCGTGCTGTACGAGAGTTATATCCATCCTTTAACGATCTTGGCAGGTTTGCCGTCGGCGGCTGTGGGCGCGCTCTTGATGCTGAAAATGTTTGATAAGGATCTGACCCTGATCGCCACCATAGGTATTTTGCTGTTGATCGGTATCGTCAAGAAAAACGCCATCATGATGATTGATTTTGCCTTGGATGCGCAAAGGCATCAGGGCATGACGCCAGCCGAGGCGATCCGAGAAGCCTGTATCCAACGTTTTCGTCCTATCATGATGACGACCCTTGCCGCCTTGGTCGGTGCGCTGCCGATCGCGTTCGGCCTGGGGGCGGGCGCTGAGTTACGCCAGCCATTGGGTCTGGCGGTGGTCGGCGGCTTGATTTTCTCGCAGGCGATCACCTTGTTCATCACGCCGGTGATTTATCTAGTGCTGGATCGTTACAGCGGCAAAGGCCCGATTACCGCGCAGCATGCCTGATCAGTTTATTCAGATCTTGATGTGATTGATCTCAGATCGGCCAGCGGAGTCAGCCTGCAAAGTTAAAGCTCTGCAGGCCGCACGCTAATGTAACAAAACAGATTTAAAAATGCCCTACAATGATGGATTGATCTCATTGCAAGGATATTTATCATGGCTGTTAATTCTCCACTGCCGGTCGCGGCGGACTTAAAACCTATCGCTGGCATCCGTCTGGGCTTTGCTCAGGCTGGCATCAAGAAACCAAATCGTAAAGATGTGCTGGTGATGGCGCTGGCTCCAACGGCGACGGTGGCAGGCGTGTTTACCACCAATCGTTTCTGTGCCGCGCCGGTGCAAGTGTGCAAGGCGCATCTGGATGCCCTGCACATGAGCGATGCGCCTATCCGTGCTTTGGTAGTAAATACCGGCAATGCCAATGCCGGTACCGGCGACGCTGGTTTGGCGGCGGCCAACGCCACCTGCTCGGCACTGGCCGAATTGCTGGAGTGCGAGCCAGCCCAGATCTTGCCTTTCTCTACCGGCGTCATCCTCGAGCCTTTGCCGGTCGATAAGCTGATCGCCGGTTTGCCTGCTGCACTTGAGTGCCTGAGCGAAAACAATTGGTATGCGGCGGCCGAAGCCATCATGACTACCGATACCCAACCCAAAGCGGCCTCGTCCTACGTCGTGATCAACGGCATCCCCGTCACCATGACAGGTATCAGTAAAGGCGCCGGCATGATTAAGCCGAATATGGCGACCATGCTCGGTTATCTGGCGATGGATGCCAAGGTTTCGCAATCGGTGCTGGAGCATATGGTCAAGCAAGCGGCTGATCAATCTTTTAATTGCATCACGATTGATGGCGACACCTCGACCAATGATTCTTTCATGCTGATCGCCACCGGTGCTTCTGAGCTGGAAATTACCGAGATCGACTCACCCGAATATCTGGCATTGGCGACAGCAGTCAATGCCTTGTCGCAAAAACTGGCACACATGATTATCCGTGATGGTGAAGGCGCGACTAAATTTATCAGTATTGCAGTGGAAGAGGGGCGTGATCTGGAAGAATGCCGCAAGATTGCGTATTCTATCGCCCATTCACCGCTGGTAAAAACCGCCTTCTTTGCGTCTGACCCAAATCTGGGGCGCATCCTGGCGGCGATCGGCTATGCCGGCGTCAACGATCTGGATGTCAGTAAACTCGATATGTATCTCGATGAGGTCTTGGTGGCCAAGAGCGGCGGCCGCAATCCTGATTACCGTGAAGAAGACGGTCAGCGCGTGATGCAGCAAAGCGAAATCACGATACGCGTCAAACTGGGACGCGGTGAGGCTAAAACCACGGTCTGGACTTGCGATCTGTCGCATGACTATGTCTCTATCAATGCCGATTATCGTTCTTGATCAGGAATCAGCGATTATTTAGCCAAGGATATCATGAGCCAACTGGATCAATTTTTAATGCGTGCCGAGCATCTGCTTAGCCGCCTCGAATCCATCTTGCCAGCGCCTACCGCGTTGCCGGATTGGCGCGTTGGCAATGCCTTTCGCTGGCGCAAACGCGGTGGTCAGGGCTTCCTGCAAGTGGTCAAGCATGTCTCTGTGATAGGGCTAGACGATCTGCAAAATATCAGCGTGCAAAAAGCCCAGATAGAGCAAAACACGCGTCAGTTTGTACACGGTAAACCTGCCAATAATGTGTTGCTGACCGGTGCCCGCGGTACCGGAAAATCTTCCTTGATCAAGGCTTGCCTGAATCAATTCGCTAGTCAAGGCTTGCGCTTGATCGAGGTGGATAAAGCCGATATGTGCGATTTGCCGGATATCGTCGATCTGGTGGCGGAACGGCCCGAGCGCTTCATCATCTTTTGCGACGATCTCTCTTTCGAAGACGGCGAACCCGGTTACAAGGCCCTAAAGGTGGCGCTTGATGGCAGTATTTCGGCGCAATCGGATAATGTATTGATCTACGCGACCTCGAACCGGCGCCATCTGCTGCCCGAAAAAATGTCGGATAACGCCGGCTACCATGTCAGCGATGAGGGCGATTTGCATCCCGGTGAAACGGTAGAAGAAAAAATCTCGCTGTCTGAACGTTTCGGTCTGTGGGTCTCCTTCTATCCGTTTAAGCAAAATGATTATCTGGATATTGTTGCCTACTGGCTAGCCAGTATGGGTTGCGATGCAGCGCAGATAGAGGCAGCGCGTGGCGATGCGCTGCGCTGGGCCTTGCAACGCGGCTCACGCTCCGGTCGTGTCGCCTGGCAGTTTGCCCGCGACACCGCCGGGCGGATTGCCGAAGCTGCCGTTTAAATCACTTTTTAAACATATACTCACTAGGGGTATGGCAGTATCAATGGCTATCGCGCATATGACATATGCGCGATAGCCGCATACTTTCCTATACTCCCCCTATCTTTAAATTATTTGATGATAAAAATTCCTGTGAATGTGGCAGTCGGCATCTTGCTCAAACCGAACGGCGACGTCTTACTCGGTCAGCGTCCGGCTGGTAAACCCTATGAAGGTTATTGGGAATTCCCCGGCGGTAAAGTCGAGCCGGATGAAAGCATACTCGATGCCTTGAAGCGCGAATTTGTCGAAGAACTGGGCATCCATATCCTTAGTGCTGAAGCCTGGTGCGGCGTCGAATACGTGTATCCACACGCCCACGTGCGCCTGCATTTTTATATCTCGCGCCACTGGCAGGGCGAGCCGCAAAGCCTGGAAGGTCAAGCCTTCGCCTGGCAAGGTGCGGTCGGCGTCACGCCCTTGTTACCCGCTACCATACCTTTGTTAGAGTGGCTCGACCTGGAGCGCTACGCCACTTTGCCTGCCATGTACACCGCACCTGTTTGATTGCTGGCCCAGTATGTTCATTCTAGCTGCTGAAGATCCCGCCACGCCCGATGCCATGACACTGATGGCAGCACTCTCGGCGCGTCTGAGTCAGATCACGGGTGACCCGGGTACTTCCTCGTTCGATGCCGATGATGTGCGTGGCGCACGTGCTCTGTTCGTGGTGGCACGCGATGCTGCCGGCGCGCTGTTGGGCTGTGGCGCATTGCGGCCTATGACACAGCAGAGTGCAGAATTAAAACGCATGTACGCCGTGCCCGGCACTCTAGGTGTGGGCAGCGCGATCCTGGCGCATCTAGAGCAACAAGCGCTGGCGCTGGGGTATGCCGAGTTGTGCCTTGCTACGCGACGCGTCAATCAGCACGCCCTCGATTTTTATGCCAAACATGGCTACACGGCCATCCCGAATTTCGCTAAATATGCGGGCAATCCGGTTTCAGTTTGTCTGTCCAAACGGCTAGCGTAAAGGCGGTGCGCGAGTGTTGCTCGGCGCCACTACTTTCCTGGATAAGTTTTATACTAGGGGTGTGTATTTGCATCAAATAAGTCACCGATTTGCACGACAAACCTGCCACCTGTTTGCAAAGTAAACCAGCCATGTTTTGGCATCTCAAGGTAGCCACTCATTTCAATCCAAATTTACTTCATAAAATAAAACGCGCTTGTGTGGCAACTTACCGGAAACCTGACAGGCTCGTTTGGGGCGTTAGTTGACATTCGAATTTTCGGCACGGGTTGTTAGTTTTCCTGATTTTTGGCAATCGACGGGCTACTTTATGCAATCCTACGTAACACTTTTGATATGGTGGTCACGCCTAATCACAAGAGATGACATTTCCTTACGAGACATAAGTCAAGTTTCACCATCGTAGAATTCGAATCTAAAACTGTCTGAAAAGAATTCAAGAGTAACTCTTTATTTGTTGGCTAAACTTAAGCCCTAAGACAATTATTTCGATGTTTTTTCACAACTTTTTATCAGATGATGGGTTGCCCATTAAAAAGAAATCGAACCTAAAAGTTCATCAATTAATGAGTTGTGCAACACCCTCGCGAAGGACAGGAATAACCTCTTGCTCAAACCAAGGGTTATTGCGCAACCAGCGCTGATTGCGTGGGCTTGGATGTGGTAGCGGCAACATCGTCGGCCAACGCTTCCGCCAAGCTTTTACTACCTCGGTGACACTTTGTTTTTTGCCAGTTTGCGCGTGCCAATCCATCGCATAGCTACCGATTATCAGCGTCAGACGTATGTTGGGCAAACTGTCGAGCAGCCTCTGGCGCCACTGGGCTGCGCACTCCGGGCGCGGTGGCAAATCACCACCCGCAGCCGTACCGGGGAAACACAGGCCCATCGGCAGAATCGCGATGCGTTTATCATCATAAAAAGTGTCGCGGTCGATACCCATCCAGTTGCGCAAACGATCACCACTGGGGTCATTAAACGGAATGCCGCTTTCATGCGCTTTTTTACCCGGTGCCTGGCCGGCAATAAGTATCGTCGCCGCCGGATTTAATTGAAAAATTGGCCGCGGCCCTAGCGGCAAATGCGCTGAACACAAGGTGCATGCGCGAACTTCACCCACCATTCGTGCGAACGTGATTGGGATAGTCTTGGCGGAAGCTGGCTTGCGTATTGAAGGCATATTTTGTGGACATATCACATGGACATATTGAGCGAAATTTTTGCAGGAAGACAGCCGCCCAAACGGGGCGGCTCGCATCAGCTTACAGCTCTTGCGGTTTTTTAGTCGCTATTTTTTTCCAGTTCAAATTCGCATCAGTAATGCGTCCGGAAACGTTTTGCAACCAGATCGAACGCGTTTTTGAATCCAGGTTCAAATACAGTTTGCCATCAACAATATCGAATTGCTCAGGATCGGCAACAAATTTTTTGCTGACCGAGACGCCGAAAGCGCAATAACCACCAAACTGAGGAAGAAATTTTGCCGGTGTCGCCTCAAACGTTTTCTTATTGTCGTCAGTGGCAAATTGATAGGTGACGCCGTCAACAACCGCAACGTGATGGCCGTTGCCGCGTTGCGGTTTTTCCTGAGTATGGTACGACGTCAAATCGTAACCGCCCGCACCAATAATGTTATCCGTGTTGTTATCGGCAAAACTTGGGGCCGCTGATGCAAAGGCTAACAATGCGGTCAATGCAAAAATTGATTTTTTAATGATGTTCATGGTTTTTTTCCAATCGTAAATCGGTGAAAAGGGTTTGGTGACAAAAGTAAATTACGCAGCTAATTGCAATGGAACGACAGGGAAATCGATGTCGGTACGTGCAACATTGTTGGTGTAATTAGTCAAAGTTGTGGCGACGACATTGACGATGATTTCCAATAAATCGGCCTCAGACAGACCCGCGCTTTTGAATTGATCAAGCGTTGCCGGATCAACGTGACCACGCTGCTCAACCAGTGCTTTTGTAAAGCCTGCTATAGCTCCAGCGCGCGTTTCACTACCATTGCCAGCGCGTGCACTCAACATTTGTTGCGCATTCAAGCCGGCATTTTTACCCAGTAAGGTATGCGCGCTAACACAGTAGTGGCAGCTGTTCGCTTGCGATGTGGCCAATGCAATGATTTCGCGCTCGCTTGCAGACAAGGCACCATTCGCTATCGTTTCATTCATGCCAAGCAAGCTATTTAATGCCGTTGGAGATTTTGCCAAGGTGGCGAAAAGATTGGGGATTATGCCAATTTTTGCTTTTACTGCATTTAATGTGGCAGCGGTAGCGGCGTCGGCATTGTTCAAATCGAGAGTGGCGATGTAAGTCATGGTTGTTTCCTTTTAAAGTGATCGTTCGAGGGTGAACGACAGGACAAAGAATAAGTTATACTTAAATTCGATTGTTAAACAAAAATCTTCATTTACATACGAATCGTCCAGAGTGACTTCAGACCCGCTCACACCGCTGCTTGCGCACTTCAAGGCAGAAGCACGCTTGTTCTATTCAGGCAACCTTTGCGGCAATGCCAGTTTTGGCACTGAACATGGCACTGGTTTTCTGCATTTACTGCGCGCCGGTAGCGTAAAACTTCATGATTCAACGGGGTATGCAACAACGTTAAGCGAACCGACACTGATCTTTTATTCGCGCCCGCTTAACCATAGTTTTCAGACCGACCCGAATAGTGGCGCCGATCTGGTCTGCGCCTCAATGCACTTCGAGCATAAGGCTTTCAATCCGATTTCATTTGCACTGCCGGCGCGGTTTGAATGCCCATTAAGCGCCTTCAAAGGAGCCGATGCCTTACTTGGTCTACTTTTTAGCGAAGCCTTCGATCAAAAACCAGGGCGACAAAACGTGCTTGACCGGCTTTTTGAGGTCGTACTGATTGACGTCCTACGCATTGCACTATCAAGGCAAGATGCTGAGCCAGGCTTGTTCCGTAGTTTGCTGCACCCGCAACTGAGCAAGGCACTCACCGCAATTCATGCAAACCCGGCAACCGAATGGTCACTCGATACGCTAGCGAATCTGGCGGGCATGTCACGCAGCAGTTTTGCGGTAACGTTCAAAAATGAAGTCGGCGATTCGCCAGGAAATTACCTCACACGCTGGCGTGTCACGCTGGCACAGGCAATGATACGCGAAGGTGTGCCCTTGAAATTGGTGGCCGAACGGGTTGGCTATGCAAGCCAGGCGGGATTTTTACGTGCGTTTAAGATTGTTATCGGTGAATCCCCGACCACGTGGCGCAATGGGTTGGTGGAGTAGTTAGTCAAGCTAAATAAAATCGACGCTCCTAGTAAAGAAAAGATACTACCCTATACCGTACTAGAGGTCGTCAATGTTGTAGATATCAAAGAGAGATCGCCCAATCAGGCAACATTTGATTGGCGTAAATCGCAAGAGTTTTATCTAATCCCACGAGTATCATGCCGCCAAGCACAATGAGTAGATAGCCCAATACAATTTTTGCACTCGCCACACGACTGAATAAACCCGGGCGAACTCGCTTCAGCACCTGCCCTGAAACAAAAGCTGCCAGCAGTAAAGCAAAAGCAGTGCCGATACCAAAGGCGAACATCACAAGAAATGCCATACCCAAGTCTTGGCCTATCGACGCCACAGCAATCGCAGCGCCTAAGGTAGGGCCAACGCAAGGCAACCACACTAAGCCCAGCAGCAAACCCACACCAAACTGTCCCAGACTATTTGAGCTGTTGCCGATATCAAAGCGACTACTGAGCATGGACATTTGCTGATTGATCCAATCTGCTAAAGGTTTGACTACCAAGATTAAGCCCACCAATACCATCAATACCGCGGCGACGGAACGGAAGGCATCAGGGTTCAATCCCAAATTGAGCAAGATAAAAGATAAGAAAGCACCAGCGATGGCAAATGACAAACTCAAACCAAGCGCTAAATAAATTGGCCCTAAGCGACTTTGACCACTGGCGGACGTCATCACGATCGGGACCAAAGGCCAAACACATGGTGATAGGACACTAAGCACACCAGCCACAAGGGCGATGCTAACGGAGGCAAATTCGAGTGACATAGAATTAATTGTAGTTATAGTCGATGGCTTTATTGATCTCTGCAGAGATCACCTCAACACGCGTTTCAGCAACGGCAAACCAGTGTTGTTTGTTGCCGCGATACAGTAACAAGGTGGACTGACGGGGTGCTCGGAATTGACGCACGACGTCTTTACTTTTGTCATAGTCGACTTCTAAAATGGTGAATTTTTTGTCAGGATTCGCATTGCGGAATTGCTCGAACACTTTTTGCTGCTGTTTGCAAGTTGGGCACCAAGGCGCATAGATATCAATCAACACGACTGCGCCAGAGGCTTGCAGTGCATCAAAACGCGCTTGCGTGAACGGCTCCTTATCTAAGGCATATGCATTTGAAAAAACTAAGCATAGCGCGAAAGCGGAGAGAATCTTTTTGAGGAAGTTGGTCATATCAGTCTCATTCAATATTAAGGGATTAAATTGAGGCACCTTTGTCACCCAATGATGTCTTCAAGTGGTAACAACTGTGCGCATTCCTGATTGGTCGAGCCATTTCATGAATCCTTACAGTGCGATCAAATGTAAGCGTCCAACGCAACCATCTGGAAATCGATAACGATATAAGTGACACTCGACTCTTTCAATGATCTGGAGTTAGCATGAATTTCAATCCTCTCAAAGTGGCGTTTTGGACTAAGCATCAGCAGCACTGGGCTGAGAGCGGCTTATCACTGAGCGCGTATTGTCGACGTGAAGCCATCGGCTATTCAACGTTTTATACCTGGCGCAAACGCCTCGCTTCCATCGTTATTGATCAGAGTGTCACACTTGCCACACCCGCTGTAAAATCGCCAGTAGTTTCTCAAGCTAAGCACACCTCCCTCACGACAATCGCATCGACATCGCCGCGGCCAGCCATGAAGCCTTGCAAGTTGGTGCCGGTGTCGATCAGGGCATCACTTCCCGAGATTGTCTTGTGCAGCCCGGCCGGTTGGCAGGTGACTATTTCTAACCATGTTGACTTACCCGTGTTGGCGCAATTGCTGCGGCAACTACCATGAGCCTGCCACTGACTCCGGCACAGGTGTATCTCGCTGTCGAACCGATCGATATGCGCAGCGGTGTTGACGGACTTTCCCTGCATGTACAAGAAAGTTTGGGTAAGCCACCTTGCGATGGCAGTGCCTATGCATTTCGTAACAAGAATAGCACCCGCATCAAGCTATTGATCTGGGATGGCACCGGTGTTTGGTTATGTATGCGACGCTTGCACAAAGGTCGCTTCGTCTGGCCGCAGAGCCATGATGCGGCGTGTGTCTTGTCGAACGAAGAATGGCAATGGCTCACCACGGGCGTTGACTGGCCCCGACTTAACGCGCCGCCACAATCGAATTGGCGCGTATAAAAAGGGATGCCTCCCCCTGTTAACTTTCGGTCGGGCGAGGTATACTTTCGTGCATGGATATCGCCACCAAACTCGCCCAATTCAACGCTGACCCCGCACTGACTCAATGGGTGATGGCGCAGTTGAATGGGGCCGGACTGGCACAGGCGGAGAAGGCTGCTTTGCAGGATCAATTACGTCGCAAGGAGCACGATCTTCACGTCAAAGAATGCAAAATTCAAGCCTTGACTTTAGAACTGGCGTATCACAAACGTCTCAAATTCAGCGCAAAAGCCGAAGCGTTTACGGTACAACAACGCGACCTGTTTTTAGAGTGCGAACAAAGCGACCTGGCTGCGATGCAGGCCGAGCTTGCCCAATTATCTTCAGCGACAACACCACGTAAGCCAAGCCCTACCGGACGTAGGCCACTGCCAGCGGAACTGCCGCGCATTGAACATCGTCATGAGCCAGAAAGCTGCACCTGCGCTCAATGCGGCAAAGACCTGATCAAGATCGGTGAAGACATCAGTGAACAACTCGACGTCGAACCAGCACGCTTCTTTGTGCATCGGCATATTCGCCCTCAATACGCCTGTCGCGCTTGTGAGACAGTCACCGCAGCAGCCATTCCCCCGGCAGTGATCGATCGTAGTCTGGCGGCACCAGGATTATTGGCATGGGTGGTAATTCAAAAATATCTCGATCACTTACCACTGTATCGGATTGAGCAAATCAGCAGTCGACACGGTGTTGGCATTGCCCGCTCCACACTGGCCGAGTGGGTAGGACGTATTGGCGTCGCCCTGCAACCGCTCAGTGACCGGTTGGCAGAAATACTCAAGCAAGGACGAGTGCTGCATGCCGACGAAACCCCGGTGCCGCTGCTCGACCCCGGCAATGGTAAGACCAAGCGTGCCTATCTATGGGCATATCGCAGCAATGCCTTAGAAGACCAGCCTGCCATCATCGTGTTCGATTTCCAAACCGGACGCAGTGGCAGTCATGCGCGCGCGTTTCTGCGGCATTGGCAAGGCCATCTTATGGTGGATGATTATGCCGGCTACAAAGCCCTGTTCGCGCTGGGCATCACCGAACTGGCCTGCCTGGCGCACGCCCGTCGCAAATTCTTCGACCTGCACGCCGCCAATGGGCATCCGATTGCCAATGAGGCACTTACACGCATTGCAAAGCTGTATCACATTGAGGCCGAGGGTAAAGGCGACAGTATCGAACAACGACAACAACGACGTGCTACACAGGCGCTGCCAGAACTCAAAGCGATGCATGCCTGGCTGATTCACACACGCCAACAGAGCGCCGATGGCAGCAGTCTCGCCAAAGCCATCGACTACAGCCTCAAACGCTGGAGCGCGATTGAACGCTACGCCAATAGCGGTCATCTGCCAATCGACAATAATCCGATTGAAAACGCCATTCGCCCTATTGCCATTGGCAAAAAGAACTGGCTCTTCGCCGGTTCTGAACGAGCAGGCCGACAAGCTGCCGCCATTCAAAGCCTGCTCGCCACCGCGAAAGCCAATGGCATAGAACCTTTGGCATGGCTTAAAGGCACACTCGAAAAATTACCGACGCATCCAAACAGCCGGATTGATGAACTGCTACCGCTGCCTTGTTAATGCGCTTTAGGAATAAATGCTAGACGGATCTGTTGGACGCTTACGTAAATCGACATCCAACGCATTTTTGATTCCATCGGCGTCTTAGGGGAGAAATGAATCACTCATAAAAAAACCCTCCAATACATCTAATTAAAGACACATTGGAGGGCAAGCTTAAGCTTACGACAAGGTATGACTCTAAAATTTGAACCGACAACTAGCGTTGCAGAACTGATTCCCCCATCAAGAACAGTTTCAAAGGCGCTGATGCCTTACTTGGCCTACTTTTTATGAGGCTTTTGATGAAAAACTCGGACAAAAAAATGTGCTTGACCGGCTTTTTGAGGTGGTATTGATTGACGTCCTGCGCATCGCGCTATCAAGGCAGATGCCGAGCCATCGTGCCCAATACCGCACTAGAGGTCGTCAATGTCGTTGTAAAGCAAATGCCGACTGAATTGGCGGTTCCTTAGACAGTTCGAAATGTGGCCGATGTTTTACAAAACTTGGCGTGCGTTTGGGGGCACAATTGTGAATGATCACGCCTTTTTCTCCAGACGAATATCAATTTCACGATCAACAAATTGCCATTCTTTTGTCGCTCGCAATTGCGCAAGTAATTGATTGAATAGTTCTGTATGTTCCGGGGCAAATTCAAACCAGGTTATAAAATCAAATTGTTCCCCAAGATCACGCGAATGATGTAATTGCCGAGCGATTTCGGGAAGATAGCCTAGCCCAATTTCGGTGTGATGCGATTGCTCTTCAAAAATGGATCGTCGTTCATCCTGAGACATAGCCCACCATTGAGCATTTTTCTTGATAGGAATAAGCGCAGCGCACACAGATGCATTTCTGTTTAAACCTTCTTGTGCTGCTTGAAGTTTTACAATTTCATTTCGATTTGCGTAACGGACATTGCTGGTAAAACCCTGCAATGCCCAAACACCTTGTTCGGTCAATTTATTCAGTGGCGAATTGATGACTTCAATCCTCTGCACCGATTCAAGTGCTGACCCTACAATAGTATTTTGGTTGGTGACATTCCACAGGCCGACATCACTTCCGACAAATGAATAAAAATTTTTCATCGATGGTTCTCCTTGTATGACCAGTGCAGAGGCGACGGGATCGTGGCACGATAATATTAACGAAACGAGAAAACGTCAATCGCGATTCGTCACCAATGCAGAGGCAACGTGCTCGACAAACGCTTTAACCTTTGCCGAGTGCTTACGTTCAGGTGGACTCACCATGTGGATCGGCGCTGGCGGAGATTGCCAACCAGGCATAACACGTATCACCTCGCCACTCGCCAACTCAGACTCAAAAAGCCATGTCGGCGAATAGCCAATGCCCATCCCGGTGCTAACTGCATAACGGATCACCTCACTACTATTCGTTTGCAGACGCCCCCCCACGCGAAGTGTCTTGCGAGTGCCAGTAGGCTCTGAAGCTCCCGCAACGGCTTCGAAAGTCCACAGATTGCGTGTGGCCAGTTCGGTATAGACAATACAATTGTGGCTGGATAAGTCTTCCGGATTCATTGGTACATTGAGCCCTTTTGGCAAGGTTTTTGAGTAGTCACGATGCGCCAATAGCATACGTTGCGAAGTGCCTATGCGGCGAGCGATCAACCCACTGTCAGGCAAATCGCCGATACGTACCGAGACATCAATTCCTTGCTCAACCAAATCGATAAACCCGTCATTGAGTCGCAAGTCGATTTTTACACCCGGGTGGGTATTCATGAATGTACTCACTAAAGGCATGAGTTTGAGACGGCCAAATCCTACCGAGGCGGCTACTCGTAACCAGCCGCTTAGTTGACCTTCGCCTTGGCGCAAATCGGATTCAGCCTCATTGATCTCTCCCACAAGCCTGCGTGCCTGCTCGAAATAGCGGGTGCCCTCTTCTGATAACGAGAGCGATCGCGTTGTTCTGATTAACAGCTTGGTGCCCAATTCTTTTTCCAGAGCCGCAACCTGCTTGCTGATCGCGCTTTGAGTCGACCGCATCTCGTCTGCTACCGCCGTAAAGCTGCCCGCTTCAACCACACGCACAAAAGTTTTCATTGCCGAAAGCTTATCCATGACGTCTCCATTTATTCCATTATCGACTAATTGATATGACAAAACACAGTCTATATCAACTTTTTGAAATGAGTCATAGTTCATGCTCTTAACAACCAAACCCGACAAGGAATCAATATGAAACAACCTACAGTACTAATTACAGGTGCGCTTACAGGCATCGGCCGAGCAACTGCCATCGCTTTTGCAAAACAAGGTGCCAATGTGGTCGTCAGCGGCCGGCATGAAGTGGCGGGCCAATCGCTGGCAGCCGAATTACGAACGCTTGGTGCAAACGCAGAATTCGTCAAAGCCGATGTCGCTAACGAAGCCGATGTCAGCAAGCTTATCGAAAAGGCAGTCAGCCTTTTTGGTCAACTAGACATTGCCGTGAACAATGCTGGCACCGAAGGTGAATTAGGTCCAATCACCGGACAAACGGCAGAAAACGTACATGCGACATTTTCGACCAATGTTCTCGGTACGCTGCTGTCTATGAAACACGAGATGCGCGCAATGCAGGCGCAGGGACACGGCTCTATCGTCAACCTCTCTTCCATTGCCGGAAAGGTCGGCGTGGCAGGTGCATCGGTCTATGTTGCAAGCAAGCATGCAGTGGAAGGCTTGACCAAAAGTGCCGCATTGGAAGGCGCCGCGTTTGGCGTTCGTGTCAACGCAGTTGCGCCAGGACCAGTCCAAACCGACATGCTCGACCGATTTGTCGGTCGGGATGAAAGCCAGAAAGCCGGTTTCTTGTCAGGCATTCCATTAAAGCGTGCCGCAACTGTCGATGAAATTGCTGAGACGATCCTCTTCGTGGCGTCATCCAAGGCCACTTACCTGACCGGCCAATCGATCGCGGTTGACGGTGGCTTCACCATTCAATAAACCAGACTTATAAATTTCACTCTAGCATTTTCACTACCCAACAGGAAATCATCATGACTATCATCAATGTACCGACCCGTGAAGAAGTATCTGCCACCAATCAAGCTATTTTTGATAACCTCAAAAGTGCGATAGGCATGGTGCCCAATCTCTATGCCACGTTTGCCCATTCCGAAACAGCCTTGGCAAGCTATATGACTTTCCAGAATGCCAAAAGTAGCGTGTCTGGCAAAGCGCGTGAGGTTGTCAATCTCGTTGTAAGTCAGGTCAATGAATGCCGTTACTGTTTGGCCGCACACACCATGCTCAGCAAAATGGCCGGTTTCACAGATGAACAAATTCTCGAAATCCGTCATGGTCGCGCCAGTTTCGACACCAAATTCGACGCACTTGCACGCCTGGCAAAAGGAATCACTGAAAGCCGTGGCCACGTCGATCAAGCTCTAGTCCTCGAATTCTTTGCCGCTGGTTGGACGAAAGAAAACCTGGTCGATGCCATCGTCATCATCGGTGACAAAATCGTGAGCAACTATTTGCACTCGACAACCCAAGTTCCTGTGGATTTTCCTGCCGCTCCTGAGCTCGCCTAATCAACCCATCGACCCATCGACCTATTATCGGAGCGCAGCATGAACAACACAACACTCACACCTTCAGCGGTATCACTATCGGGTGACGCGGCAAGACTTGCCACAGGGATTGCCGTTGGGTTGTTGGCAGCCAGCATTGGCGCGCTCTACACGGTTTATGCCAGATGGGGAATTGCACGAGGGCTCTCGTCGCCCGATTTGACAGCACTGCGCTTTGGAATTGCAGGACTTGTCCTCTTGCCCGTGCTATTGACGGCATTGATCAAACAACGCACTGTTTTGTCCAAAAAATGGCGTGTCTGGATTGCAGTGTCAATGTTGGCTGGAACGCCATTTGGCTTGCTTATGTTTGGCGCCCTTCAGTTCACGCCGTCTAGTCATGCCGCAGTATTTCCCTTTGCTGCGATGAGCGTAATGGGAATGTTGATTGGCGCTTTAGTCCTGCGCGACCGCATTACTCATAGAAAGGCATTGGGCATTGCTGTTGTGGTATTTGGTCTGGTGCTGGTGTCGGGAATTGATCAAGCAAGTTTTACAAATCAAACGTTGATGGGTGATGCGATGTTCATCGCAGCCGGAACCTTGTGGGCATACTTTGGCGTTCTTCTGAGAAAGCATAGCCTTGATCCTTTGCTTGCCACATCAGTCATCGCGTTTTCAGCACTTGTCACTTATGTTCCCGTTTACTTGTGGGCAACAGGGGCAAAAGGTCTGATCGAAGCAAGCAGTGAGGTATTCTGGACCGAAGCGTTGATCCAGGGTGTCATTGCCGGAACCGGCACACTCTTCACCTACGCCAAGATGGTATCCATCCTAGGGCCAACGCGTGCTGCTGTATTCCCTGCACTGGCACCGGGTATCGCGGCGCTCATTGCGTGGCCCATTCTAGGGCACAAGCCAGGCACCTTTGAAATCTTAGGATTGATCATCGTCATCGCAGGGCTCCTCTTTGCTGTCACTGGCGTTCGTAAGAGCTAGTTTTGGCAATTTTTACTTTATTCAACTTTTAGGAATTCAATATGCAAACCGACACATTTCTCTCAACTGAACTCGCAGCCTATAAAGCAGGCTTCGCTAGCCGTGTCGCGCCAGAACGCCTCGCGATGATGGAAGGCGCAACGACCAAACTCAAAAACACTGGCATTGAATTGAGCGCAAAAAAAGTTGGCGATAGGGCTCCTAATGCGACCCTACCCGACGCGAAAGGCAAATTGATCAATCTTGAAAACTTATGGAAAAGCGGCCCGCTGGTTGCTATATTCTATCGGGGAGCATGGTGCCCATATTGCAATCTGGAGCTGCGCGCTTGGCAAAAGCACACCGCCGAACTGAGAAAGCTCGGTGCAACATTGGTGGCAATCTCGCCCCAAACGCCGGATAATTCTATGAGCACGGCAGAAAAAAATGAACTTGCGTTTTCTGTTCTGAGTGATTCCGCAATGGAAGCAGCAAGGGGTTTTGGCATTGAATTCACGCTGCCACCAGAACTGGTGGAGTTGTATGGTTCTGTTGAAAATAACCTCCCTGAGCTCAATGGCAATGGTCAATGGGTACTGCCGATCCCCGCGACGTTTGTAATTGACCAATCGGGCATCATTCAATTCGCTCACGTGGATGCCGACTATCGCAGTCGTGCAGAACCAGCAGAGGTAATCAGCCTGGTTCGGTTACTGGTATCAAGTGCTTTGCCAGATTGATAGACCAGTTTTTTAGTGCTAATTTGTCGAGATAAAATCATCGACAATTTTGCTACCATACTCAGCAGAATTCACTGTCTTCATTCCTGACTAGGTGTTACGTTAAGTTAGGCGGCGCAACTAGCAGGAGGTGTCGGCCGGCGTATTAAAGCAATGTCTTCGAAGTAGCGCCAGAGAAGCAAACGGCAGCAATGCCGGAAAACATACCCATCAATTAAAAGGGGCGTGTTCGCTTAATTTTTGAAGGGCGGGCAATTTCCTTTCAGTCCTTAAGTTTTTTCAATCCAGTCGTGACTGACTTCTTTCAATCTGTTTTGTCGGTTAGGGTAGCCTTCAAGTCATGCCATGGTGGAGTTAATTTTTTAGCGCGTTCACTCGTATCGCAAAATAAGTTCAAAATGATCATCTCTATTTTGAAGAAGGAGAATCGTCATGAACTCAAACACAGTTGAACATAAAACATCTTGGAACAAAGGAAAATTAGTCGGTCAAAAATTGCCCTTAAAACTGAAAGAAATCTGGGCAATCCGAATTCGCCTTCAGCTTGCTCTACGCACCCGGGAATTGGCGATGTTCAATTTGGCGATCGATAGTAAGTTGCGTGGTTGTGATCTGGTCAATTTACGCGTCTGTGATGTCGCCCAAGGGCAAAGAATCATGTCGCGCGCTATTGTCATGCAAAAGAAAACCAAAGTACCAGTTCAATTCGAAATTACGGAATCGACCAGGGACTCACTTTTAGCTTTGATCAACAAGGCACACCTGACGCCGGATCAATGTCTATTTCAAAGTAGGCTAAAAAAATCAGTTCATATTTCAACGCGACAATATGCAAGGATCGTTCAATCTTGGGTCACTTCCATAGGATTAAATCCAGTCGCGTATGGCACACATACGATGCGTCGAACCAAAGCGACCTTGATTTATCGCCGGACAAAAAATTTACGTGCGGTGCAGCTTTTGCTTGGCCATACTAAACTCGAAAGCACCGTGCGTTATTTGGGCATTGAGGTTGATGATGCCCTTGAGATTGCGGAACAAACAGAGGTGTAAACATCTGTGCGGCAATATTTTCAAAGATATTGCCGCACGGTGCGCGCTCCGGTCGCCTAAGGTGTTAGTTGCTGCGTAAAAACGCGCAAATACGGCGCACTTGTAACGTCAATATTTTCTGTCTTGTTGCAAAGAGATAATAATGCGATGCACAACGACTATGTGACCAATCATATACTCTGTGAATGATCCCGAATGCTCTCCTCGGGAATTACAATGATTTGATTCGAATGCGGATATGGGGCGGAAGGCGACTGTCGGGGCGGTCACCTGACCGACCGCGTCCGCCAGCAAGTAACCATTCGATTAACTGTCAACTGGCTCTTCCGGCTCAGGTCGCAGACCTTGATACTAAGAACACGGTCGTTTAGTAACAATCGTTCCAGACCTGAAGTATTGAGGGGAACCGCAAAACAGGAAAAAACAACTAGCAGCTCGATTAGCGTGCCGGTGGTTTTATGGAGGCAGAGGAAAACTGTCTAATATAGATCACTCCCCATTTATGTAATAATTACACATGGTGATCAGGCCTGTTAATTGAGATAAATCTGGCCTCGTTAGTAAAATGTCCTTCACTTCCGCAATTTGCGTCCGACTGGGAATTATTTCTGTAGGACTGTTACACATCCATCCGGTCAAAATTTCCGTAAGTTCTTTTATGTTCAAACTTGCTACTTCTTTGCGACTAGGCACGTAACTGTGCACTTTGTAAGATTTGGTTTTTGCCATTTTTTTTGCTGCATATATGTTAATAGTTGGTACTCCAAAGCGCTGATAGTCATTGGTCATATATTTTCTTCACTGTGGATCAAATAAAATCAACAATTTTTATTGTTAATCTTCCCTCTAGAAACAGACGTATTACTTTGCACATAATAATTTACAAATGTGTACATGTAAAATTCTTACTATTACAACGCTTAAATACTAAAATTAGTGGAATTTTTTTGAGCTAATCTCCTACGGAACTATGATATGGTGACTTTTTCTCTAAGCTTATATTCAATTTTGCTGATGAAATTTCATTGCTATCTGCGTAGACCGTACAAATGTCGATACAAGTAAAAAGTTATCATTTTTTACAAAAGAGCTTAGGCTCTATTATTGTCTGGCCACTGATTTGCGGCATTCTGACCGTAACACTGTGGGGAGTTCTGTATTCAAAAATCGATGAAGACAAAAAAATCTTGCGTGCCAATGCGCTAAAGGACGTCACATTATCGTCCCGCGCCTATGCGCAATATCTTAATCGCGCAGTCGAGCAAATTGACCAAATTAGTATGAATGTCAAATATGATTGGGAAAGTTCTCACGGAAAATTGCGTCTAGAGAACTTAAGGCAAAGGGGAATGTTCGTCGCACCGCAGTTTGCTGTGGTGGCAATTCTCGATAAATTAGGTCGACCCGTAACATCAACAGCTCCTATGGAAAAATGGCAAGATACAACTTTACGCGGTCAATTTTATTTTCATAAAAACAATAATTCAAGTGCGATGCAGATAGGGCTACCTGCAGTTATCGATAGCTCTGGCAGGCTAGTCATTCAATTTACCAGAAGAATTGAAGCTCAAGATGAGTCGTTTGATGGCGTAGTCGTGATATCCATCGACCCTTCCTATTTTTTGACTTTCTACGATCAGCAAAGTTTGGGCAAAATGGGTTTGTTAGCATTGCTTAGCAGCGATGATCAGATAGGGACTTCCCGGATTGGAGACACTTTATATTCAGGCAGTGGCCAGGCGTTTGTCTCAGAATTAAATACAAGTGCATCGTCTGGAGCAAAATTTTTCTCCGGCCTGAGCACTTTCGTTGATCAGCAGTCCCGCATTCTTGGTTGGCAGGAACTATCAAGTTATTCCTTAAAGGCATTGGTTGGTTTGTCTGAAGCAGAATTACTCGACGCGAATCGCTCTGGATGGATCGTTAGTAAAAACTATGCGATCGTGGGCAGTTTATTTCTACTTTTGTTCGCCGTGGTGGCGACCACCATGGCTACCCGACTTGCATTGAGGAAATATCAAGCCAGAGAAATCAGTGATACATACCGACTTGCGACCGAGGGAACTGATGACGGCTTTTATATGATGAATGCCTTACGTGATTTACGCGGCAAAATCATCGATTTTCAAGTAGTTGACTGCAATGCGAGAGGTGCATTGTTTTTTGGCTTCAATCGCGAAGAATTGATTGGCGTCAACTTATCCTCCCTAAACGGCGAAAACTATTTCAAAGTATTGTTAAATATTTACTCTAAGGCCATGGAAACAGGGTTTTATGAAGATGAATACGAATTGCCGGATGAAAGTTCTCTGAATATGGTGTGGGCAAGACGACGCCTAGCGCGTTCCGGTACTGGATTGGCAGTAACGATACAAGATATCAGTGCAAAGAAAGAATCCGAGCGTGATCTCGAGCGCTTAGCCAATAGTGATGGGCTCACTGGGCTTTACAACCGTCATTGGCTATTGAATTTTCTACCACACGCCATTTCGCGAGCCAAGACGGCCCAGCATATGTTGGCGCTGCTATTTATCGATTTGGATGGGTTCAAAAATATAAACGACACGCAAGGACACGAAGCGGGCGACCATCTATTAAAGTCGGTGGCATCGCGGCTACAATCGGTATTACGTCCAAGCGACAACGTGATTCGTATCGGAGGTGATGAATTTGTTGTCATCTTGGAGCCTGTACAAAGAGAAAGTAAGCCAGCACGTGTCGCTGAACGGATAGCCGAAGCGTTTTCTCAACCTTTTTGGTTGGGCGGAGAAAAGCATAATATTGGTGCGTCTATCGGCATCAGTCTTTATCCTAGAGATGGCGACGATACCGATACGTTACTGAAGAATGCGGACATCGCAATGTATTCGGTCAAGGCAGCTGGTAAAGGACATTACAATTTTTTCAAACCTGAATTGTATGCAAATATTAAAGCGCGTTTTGCAATGGAACAAGCGCTGGTGCAGGCAATTGAGTTGAATCAGTTCGTATTGCATTACCAACCACGCGTCAATACGATAAGTGGCGAAATGATCAGCATGGAAGCATTAATCCGCTGGATACACCCAGAGCGTGGACTCATTTCTCCAATAGAATTTATCCCAATAGCGGAAAGTACCGGACTAATCCTTGCTCTTGGTGACATGGTTATGGAAAAAGCATGCTCCCAAATATCGGACTGGAAGAATCAACAATTACCATTAGTCCCGGTCTCGATTAATGTCTCTGCTCGACAATTTCACGCTGGAGATCTACAAAAAAAACTCAATGTTTGTTTAAAAAAATATGAGATCGATGCGACATTACTTGAGGTAGAAATTACTGAATCAGCCATGATGGGCGAGGACAATGCGATTATTGCAGAGCTAGCCGCCATCAGGTCTCTAGGTATAAAACTATTAGTCGATGATTTTGGCACTGGCTATTCTTCGCTCTCGCAACTGCAGAGACTAGAAATGGATGTATTAAAGATTGATCGTGTATTTACTAGTGAACTGGGAAAATCACGGGAAGGTGAAATTTTCTTTAAGGCGATAGTCTCAATGGCGCATGCCTTGAACATGGGAGTGGTCGCAGAGGGCGTGGAAACGTTGGAGCAACTTGGAATACTACGCACATTGTGTTGCGATGAAATACAAGGGTATTTTATTTCTCGTCCCGTAACACCTGAAACAATGTCGGAACTAATGCTGCAACGATATTTGATGCCGTCTGTTGCGATTTGAGTTTAAATTTTGTGGCAATTAGCTTTCCGATAAAGCACTTCTAAAAAACGAATAATTGCAATAGAATTAATTTGGACAATGAAATTGCTGATGGGATTATTCGTCACCCCTGATAGGTGTAACCTACCGCACATTGTAAGCCCTAATCCACGAAAATTTCAGAGTCTCCGGTTTTCTCAGCGCCCCAACATCTTTTGACCGTCTTGGTACAGTGTGCCGTCAGAGGCAATAGCCATCACGGAGTAACAGGCATTGCAAGGCTGCGAAGATTCCACATTCGTCATCCACCAACAACAGGATTCGCGGCGAGGTTTTCACAATAGCGCGGTTCTCCGAGGCATTTCTGGTCTTACGCGCCTTGCAGGGTGCTGCAGATTCGTCTTGGGTCTTAACCATAAGCTGCTTGTCGCGTTCGTTCCGCGTACGAAGGAAATTGAGAAAGTGAGCCGGTGTTGGCGAGCGCCAACAATTACCCTCCAAACTTGCGCCAATGCGTCAGTTGGTAGGTAACGGCCCGCGGCCTGACCTTTCTACGCCATCGCGAATGTCTCTTCAGGGCACTGGCCTGCTGTTGACAGGACATCGCCGACCGGCAGCAAACAGTCTGGATTAAGCAGTCAACTCTTAGCGTAAAAACACAAAGGAAAAATCACAAAAGCAGAATCTATAAATTTGAAAATTGAAGTTTTGGCTTTTCTGGAATGGAAGCTTGTAGCAAAAAATTTTAAACTGTTGATGATAGGTTTTATTTATGAAATCAAAAATTTCTGGGGGGCTTGTACACGAATTACCTTTTGATTTTGCCAGAACGTTAACTGAAAAAGATGTAATAAATATCTGGGAAGAGTTGACACCAATCGGCCGAAACGAATTTATTTGCTGGGTTGAAGACGCCAAACAAGAAAAAACTAGAACAAAACGAATTGTTCGTGCTGTCGAGGAATTGCTCGACGGAAAGAAGCGGCCATGCTGTTGGGTAGGGTGTATTCATCGGACGGACAAGAAGCCTAGCAAGTGGCAGCAGGACGTTTTAATGGATAAAAAGCCCTATAAGTCAGGGGCAAAGTAAAATTAAACCAACACCAACACATATCTCGACTGGAGGTCCTATGCTTATCCCACCAGGTTTCAATACCGTAACGCCCTACTTCTTCGTTGAAGGTGCAGATCGCTTCATTGAGTTCCTCGTTCACGGGCTTGGAGGCATCGAAATTGGCCGCCACATGAATGGCGATCGAATAGCAAATGCACAGGTTCGTCTCGGCACTTCCACAGTGATGGTCAGCGAAGCATCAAACGGCTTCCCAGCCATGCCAGCTTCCTACTATCTCTACGTCGAGAACGCGGATGAATCCATGCAGAGAGCAATCGCCGCTGGGGGTACGAAGATCATGGACGTAGCCAACATGCCATACCAGGACAGACAAGGCGGCATCAAAGATCAATTCGGCAATCTTTGGTGGCTATCGCAGCGCCTGATCAATGGTCCATACTGAGCGTGATAAGAACGCTTCACATGCATGTCAACTCCGCGAATTGCGGCCTTACGCCTCGCTCAAGCTGAGCACCAACGGCGTGTCACGCTGGGTGGCGCCAGCTTAGCTCGAACGTTAAGACACCAGATTTTCGAGCCGCGACCGTCTCCTTTCAGTCTGTTGTTGCCCATCGGACGCCATCTTCAATTTAAATGCTGGTTTGGAATGTAAATGCATGGTTTTTTGATGCAACTTGGTGGCTGTTTTGAAATGCCATTCGCTGGCCGCTTTAAATGCAGAAAAGTGGCAGGTTTATTATGCACGTCGGTGGCTTATTTGATGCGAATACACACTAGGGGAGAGTATCGCCTTTTTTTTTACATTGCGCACGTTCTCTGTGCGTAAGCGCTTGATTGATGCAGATACTCCCCATTTAGGGCTATATATTTAGGCCTTCCCTTACCAGGCTTTCTCTAGAACCACACTAAAAGCTTGCGGGCTTGAAGTCGGCGAGATTCTGGTGCGCATTGAAAGCGCCGCTTCTGGCTGGAAAATGCTGCTATTGTAAATTGGTAAATGCCGATAGACTGCGGTTTATGACTCTTGCGGAAACCCACTCAGCACGACGCTGGAGCGAGCCTACTAAACCAGATGTTTAGCTTAAATAGCGAGTGAAATATGCGCGTAGCTTTTCAGGCTTTTGTCATCGTCGCCTGTTGGATCTGGGGTGTTCAGCCTAGTTCGGCTGCCGATATTTTAGTTGTGGGGGCTGAGTTCGCACAGATTTATGAGCGCAATGAGACCGGTGAGTTTACCGGTTTAGACGTGGAGATACTACGTAGCATAGCCAGGCAAAATGGCGATACGCTCAGTTTTCAGATTCTTCCCTGGGCCAGGGCACAAAAAATGGTTGAGGCTAATCAGGCTCAGATACTGGTTGGACCGTATAAAACGACGCAACGGGAGACTCGTTTTGTGTTTGCCGAGAAGCCATTCTATCGTGATGATATGGTGTTTTACGCGCTAAAACTGGCTAAGTTTCAATGGGATGGGCGCTATTCTTCCTTGCAGGACAAGCGTGTTGGTGTCATCAATGGCTGGGCATACGGCGCTCAGTTTGAGGAGCAGCGCAAAACGCTGAAGATAGAGTCGGCAAATTCTCTGCGCAATGCCCTCTTAATGCTAAAAGCTAAGCATATCGATGTATTAGCAAGCAATGTGCGCAATACCGAGGCACTGCTAAATAGCCTGGAGTTGGCAGGAGAGATTAGTGCCGTCGCCAACGTCATCGATAGTCAGGATGGATATTTTGCCTATTGTAAGCAAGTTAGCTGCGATCAGCTCCGTGTGCGCTTCGATAGCTTATTCACGCGACTCAGAGAAAGCGGCGAATTATCTAAAATGGCACAAACTTTTAAGCTGCGCATGCCTTAAAACCTGCCGATTCATCCAGGGATGCGGTCATGTCTGCTTCCCGATATAAATAGATAAAGCAATACGGGTTGTCCACAGTGGACGTGCTGGGGCAAGTCCGTAATATGTGCATCTTTTTTGACAATATTTGGCGGGCTAATATGCCTGTTTTGGGTGGCGAGCAGATACTCGTGGAAACGAGCTAGCTATTTTTTCGCTACATAGGATGGATGCTATAGCGGTCTATTTCGTATCAATATCAATACACTGTAATGATATTGATACAGTGTACTGTTTTTATGACGACATAGACATATACTCTGGGGGTACGTGGTTCTTTTTGGGATTCTGTATTGAAAACAATACAGAGGATGCACTCTAAAACGACATGTTTTTTTTAAGTGCTTGAATTGCTTCATTATTATTTTGTTGGCACGTTGCTTGCTATGAATAGGCAAACTCGCTGTTTATTGCGAGTTTTTACAATGAAAAAATTTGAGCGCTTGATCACCATGGGGGGAGCGAAGATGCAGCAAGATGCGGGGCGTGCCGGAGCACTGTTAACGATAGATTTAGGGGCGATCAGAAGTAATTATCGCCTGCTACAGAATAAGCTCGATGGCGCACTATGTGGTGCGGCGGTCAAAGCGGATGCGTATGGCCTGGGTGTGCTACCGGTGTCGCAGGCCTTGGTGGCTGAGGGCTGTCGACATTTGTTCGTGGCGCATCTGGAGGAGGCGATTGCTGTGCGCCCGCATGTGCCAGAAACGGTTGCGATTTATGTGATGCATGGCGCTCCGCGTGGTTATGAACCTGAATTTATCGAGCACCGTTGTATTCCGGTGTTAAACAGCCGCGAACAAATTGCTGCTTGGAGCTCTTTAGCGGCTGCGCGCCAGAGCGCTTTGCCTGCCATCATGCAATTCGATACCGGAATGTCGCGCATGGGTTTGTCGGGTCAGGAAGTACAGGGATTGCTGGCTGATACGGATGCTTTACGTGGTATAGATGTGCGTTATTTGATGAGTCACTTGGCCTGCGCGGAAGATCAGGCGCATCCTATGAATCAAAAGCAATTAGCAGCGTTCAAGGCGCTGCGCGCACAATTTCCTGGTTGCGGTGCCAGCCTGGCGAATTCTTCGGGTATATTTTTAGGTGCCGAGTTTCATTTTGATCTGGCGCGCCCTGGTGCCGCTTTGTATGGCGTAGCGCCAGTGGCTGGTGCTGCCAATCCTATGCAAGCGGTAGTGCGTTTGCAAGGTGCCATCATACAAACCCGTGAGCTGGCGCCTGGAACCGGGGTTGGCTATAGCCTGACCTGGCAAAGTGCCCAGCCTAGCCGGATTGCAACGGTGGCGGTCGGTTATGCCGATGGTTGGTTGCGTAGTCTGAGTAACCGCGGGGTGGCGCATATTGCTGGTGTTGAGGCTCCTATGGTGGGCAATGTCTCTATGGATACGATCACCTTAGATGTTAGCCAGGTGCCGCTGGAACACTTGCAGGCAGGTAGTTTGGTTGATCTGATCTCCGCCAACAATACTGTGGATCAGGTGGCGGCACGCGCTGGCACCATAGGCTATGAGATCTTGACTAGTCTGGGGGCGCGTTATCAGCGTCGCTATGTGGGCGAAGTTACTTGAGGTGGCGTAAGCGCGATTTGGTTTTAGCCAGCACAAATATTAAATTAATTAAGAATAAAAATACCACGACTTTAAGTCGTTCTTAGGAGCAAGAAAAATGAAGATCGTTATTTTAGGCGCAGGCGTGATTGGTACAGCATCGGCTTATTATTTGGCCAAGACGGGGCATGAAGTCACGGTGCTGGAGCGCCAACCGGCACCTGGTCTGGAAACCAGTTACGCCAATGCGGGTGAAGTCTCGCCCGGTTATTCTGCACCATGGGCCGGCCCTGGCATCCCTCTGAAAGCGATCAAGTGGCTGATGATGCGCCACAGCCCTTTAGCGATACGCCCTAGTCTGGATCCGCAGATGTGGCGTTGGGTGACGCAGATGCTGATGAATTGCACCACCAAACGCTACGAGATCAACAAGGGCCGCATGTTGCGCATGGCTGAATACAGCCGCGATGTGTTGCAGCAATTGCGTAGCGATACCGGCATTCATTACGATGAGCGCACTCAGGGCACGCTGCAATTATTCCGCGATCAAAAGCAGCTCGATGCGGCAGCGACCGATATCGCGATTCTGGAACGTTACGGCGTACCTTACGAATTATTAGATAAAGCGGCTTGCTTAAAGGTCGAGCCAGCGTTAAAACATGTGCAGCATAAGTTTGTCGGCGCCTTGCGTTTGCCTGGCGACGAGACTGGCGATTGTTTTAAATTTACCCAAAGTCTGGCGCAGTTGGCCGAGGGCTTGGGCGTCAAGTTTAAATATGGCGTCAGCATAGAAAAATTAGTCGCCAACGGCGATAAAATCAGTTCAGTGAAAACCTCGATTGGTGATGTGACTGCCGACAGTTTTGTGCTGGCCCTGGGCAGTTATTCGCCTATCTTGCTGCGTGAATTAGGCATTAAAATCCCTGTGTATCCGATCAAGGGATATTCGATCACGGTGCCGATTATTGATGCTGATTGTGCACCAGAATCGACTGTCATGGACGAAACCTATAAAGTGGCGATCACCCGCCTCGGTGACCGCATACGGGTCGGTGGAACCGCTGAAATTACTGGCTACAACCTCGATCTGCGTGCCGCTCGCAAAGAAACGCTGGTGCATTCTGTGACTGATTTATTCCCGAATGGCGGTGATATAGAAAAAGCCGAATTCTGGACTGGCTTACGGCCTATGACGCCAGATGGTACACCTATCGTAGGACCTACACCATACCGTAATTTGTTCCTGAATACCGGACACGGCACCTTGGGTTGGACCATGGCTTGCGGCTCTGGCCAGTTTATCGCCGACGTGGTCTCTGGCAAACGCCCGGCGATTTCTACCGAAGGCTTGTTCATGGATAGATATGGTAGTGTGAACCGTCCGATTATCCTTTCCAGCGAGTTGCAAGCATGAAGCTGATCGAGCGCGAGCAATTACTTTCAAGCACAGAGATTTTTGCCGATCCTAGTTTGAATATGCGGTTTTATACCGCCATAGAATTGCTGGCGCAGATCGTGATGGTGATGCCGCGCACTGCCAACATCGCAAGTCTGGTGCAGGCTACCGGTAAAACCCCGCGACTGATACGTTCGATACTGGCGACCCTGAGCAAGGATGGCTTGGTGGCGCGTGACGCCAAGGAAAAAGATGCCTGGCACTGCCGTGGCTGTAACGGAATCATTACTCTGGCTGATATCTATCGCTGTTTTTGTCTGGCAGAGGAGCGTGCTTTAGCCAAGGCTGTAGCTGCTGCGGCGGAGCAAGCCGCAGCTCTTGCATCGGCCGCTGGTGCTGAGTTTGAGTCTAGTCCTCAGTTGGCGGCTAAAATCCGTAGTGCTAGCCAAAACAGTGTGGATTTGCTCATGATGCAGGTCAAAATGACGGTCAATCGTGCGGTCTTGCAACAGCTAGAGCAATTTGATTTGAGCCGCTTACGGGGCTTGGCATCAGTGACTAGTTTTCGTAGTCATAACGCGCGACCGCGTGCGTACATGCCTGAGTCATTTTGATTTGAAAGCCTAGCGATGCGCGTCAACATACAATTCACCGATAGGGTCGGGATCGCGCATGAAATTTTGGCAGTATTGGCGCGGCGTGGATTGAATGTGTTGGCGGTTGAAGTCGATCCACCGAACATCTATATCGACATCCCAGAGTTGAGTGTGGCCATGCTGCCGTCATTGCAGCAAGACTGCGATCAATTGGCTGGAGTTGGTCAAATCGAGGTCTTGGATATTTTACCCGGCATACGCAGGCGTTTAAATCTCGACACCATGATGGCCGTCATGGAAGACCCGGTGATCGCGATTGATGCGCTGGGCCGCGTGGTGATCGCCAACGCCGCCGCCGCCGCGGTCGTGGGTATCAGCGAAGAGGCCTTGTGCCGCAAAACCCTGAAAGAATTGCTGGAAGATGGCGCTATCCAAGACGAATTGATCAGCAATGGCTTTCGGGTCGCCTCGCGCGAAGTCATCATGAATGGCGAACCCTTCTTAATGGATGTGACTGCCGTATCCGAGCCGTTTTCAGATGGTCAGGCGAGTCTGGGACAGGCCGTCGGTGCGCTGCTGACCTTGCACGCGCCTAAGCGCATAGGCGAGCGTTTACATGCGATCCAGCATTCTGAGGGTAGCGGTTTTCACTTGATTATTGGTGAATCCGAACAAATTCGTTCTTTAAAAATACGTGCTGCGCGCGTCGCGGTGGTCGATGCACCCTTGCTGATCACTGGTGAGACTGGCACCGG
The DNA here is from genome assembly GCF_003955735.1 of Undibacterium parvum. Lineage (NCBI taxonomy): Bacteria > Pseudomonadati > Pseudomonadota > Betaproteobacteria > Burkholderiales > Oxalobacteraceae > Neoundibacterium > Neoundibacterium parvum. The sequence continues at coordinate 3,108,057 of NZ_CP034464.1, forward strand.
AAAAGAATTGCTGGCGCAGGCCTGTCATGGCAGTAGTAGTCGCAGTGCTGCGCCGTTTCTGGAGCTAAATTGCGCGGCCTTACCCGAGAGTTTGGCCGAGAGCGAATTGTTTGGATATATGGCGGGAGCGTTTACCGGTGCGCAGCGCGGTGGTAAGCCAGGCTTGATAGAAATGGCCGATGGCGGCACTGTGTTTCTGGATGAAATTGGCGAGATGTCCATGTATCTGCAGGCGAAATTGCTGCGCTTTCTAAATGATGGAAAATTCCGGCGTATCGGCGGTGATAAGGAGGTCAAGGTGAATGTGCGCATCATCAGCGCCACTCACCGTAACCTGCGCAAGATGGTGCAAGAAGGTGCGTTCAGGGAGGATTTGTTTTATCGCCTGAATGTCTTGCATCTTGAAATGCCGGCACTACGCGAGCGCCCAGATGACATTTTGCTGCTTGCCAGACATTTTATAGCGCGTGCTTGTACTCAGGCACAAAAACCGATTTGCAGACTCAATTCTTCTGCTTGTGCTGCGCTGGTTTCGAATCGCTGGCCTGGCAATGTAAGGCAGTTGCAAAACGTGGTATTCCGAGCGATTACTATGTCGGATCAGCGCATACTCGATGCCGCAGATTTAGACTGGGCCGAGGGGAGTATTAGTGCCGAAGAGGTGCATCTGGATGCCGCCGAAAGTTGGGAATTGTCGGTGAACGCTTTTGAATCAGCTTTGCTAGAAAAACTGTATCCGCAGTTTCCTTCGAGCAGAAAATTGGCGTCACGCCTAGACACCTCCCACTCTATGATTGCGGCCAAATTGCGCAAACACGGGATACCGCAAAAGCGCTAATCAGCCAGATCGCTGCGTTAGCGCTGCCGCTTAGGCAGGATCGCCATCAATTCCTGATTCTGGATCTTCTGGTAGGTTCACTGCCGGTATTGTGTATTTTTCTTCCGCCCAAGCGCCTAAGTCAATTTGCTTGCAGCGATTCGAACAAAACGGACGGAACGGGCTTACTTCGCCCCAGGTAACTTTAGCGCCGCAAGTCGGGCAATCAACGATGGTAGCCATGAAAATAAAAAATCAAAAATAAGAATGAAAATTAGAAATTACACAGAGTAAGATCAAACGCAATATCACCGTCAAAGGCTTTTGGCTTCATATCGCCGCCTTGCGACATGTAACGTATCCAGAGCATGTATTTATTCGCTGAAATTTCAGGAATGACATTGAGCTCTTGTTGTAGGGTTACGCGTAATAATTGATACATTTTTCCCTGTAACATTTGCTGGTAACTACCTGATTGTGCAAATACTTTAGTGGTAACACCAGACTCACGCAGCAAGCGCAGCACTACATTGATGGCATCAAATAAGGGAGCTATCGGCGCAAACCACATAGAAATGTCGGCAAAACGCTTTTCTGCCGAGTTTTTTTGCCAAGCGTGATAGCTAGGCAGGTCAAATTCGCAAGCGCCGCCAGGAATGATGGTGCGACCACGTATGCTCATCAGCCATTCATTGTCGCGTATGCTCTGCCCAGTTTTTCCTGTGCAGGCCATCAATGCGCTACTGACCCTGTCTACATCTTCGAGTATGCGATCGAGCATATCCGCTTGCACATTGGGATTGGACTTGAAGCTAATTAAGGTGTGTTTTTGACGTTCGAGCTCTTGCAATAAATCTGATTTCAGGTCGGCACGACCAGCGACTTCCAGCATTTCGAAAATGGTGGCGAGGGCGACGTGATGCTGCATCGGGTCTGACTGATGTAAGAAAAATGAAAATTTTTCGTACAGATCTTCCAATCGCAATAACGTGCGAATACGCTCGTTAAAAGGGTATTCGTAAACAATCAAAATAATATCCCTGTAAAAATAATGCTAACTTAAGTTTCACGTGATTCTGAACCAAGCTGAGCAAAATTACAAACATTGCTTGCGATTTGTATTAGTTACTTTGAATAAAGAAGATATTTTCTATGTAAGACACTCACTTGCTTGCGAATTTCGTCTAAATTTCCTTCGTTGAAGATCACATCATCGGCCGCCTGCAGTCTTTGCTCTCGACTTGCCTGAGCCTGCATGATGGCCACTACCTGCGCTCTTGTCATGCCATTTCTGTGTATGACTCTCTCTATCTGCGTCTCTTCTGGGCAATCTACTAGCAAGATACGGCTGACTCTTTGTCGCCAGGTGCCAGATTCGATTAGCAGGGGCACCACAAAAATCAGGTAGCTACCAGCCGTATCTTTTGCTGCAGATTCTGTGGCCGCCCGTATCAAGGGGTGAAGTATTTGTTCCAGCTTACTTTTCTCATCAGGCCGACTAAAAACGTGCTCACGCATCTTTTGCCTATTCATCGCACCCGAATCGAGGATGAATTCAGATCCGAATTCCTTCCCTATTGCCGGCATTGCGATACCATTGGGCGCGGTAATTTGATGCGCGATTAAGTCAGTATCGATCAGGCCAGCACCGAGTTCGGCAAACATGTCAGCGACAGTCGATTTGCCGCTACCGATGCCGCCTGTTAACCCAAGCGTAAATGCTGCCAAAGTCATCAGGCCATCAAACCAAAATAGGTTTGCGACAATTGTTGCCCCCATATTAGAGCAATCAAGCCAGCGGCCGCTAAATAGGGACCAAAAGGTATAGGTTTATTCTTACTCATTTTGGTGAATAGCATTAATGAAATGCCGACTAGCGCACCGACTAATGAGGACAATAATATGATAATGGGAAGCATACTCCAGCCCATCCAGGCACCAAGCGCCGCCAGCAGCTTAAAATCACCGTAACCCATACCTTCTTTACCCGTCGCTAATTTAAACAACCAGTAAATCGACCATAGGGAAAGATAGCCCGCCGCCGCACCGATAACTGCACTAGATAGCGAAGTGAAGCTGCCATTCAGATTGATGAGTAGTCCAGACCATAATAAGAGATAGGTCAAATCATCCGGTAATAATTGAGTATCGGCATCGATGAAAGTCATTGCTATCAGTAGCCAGACAAAAAACACTGCCCCCATGCCGACTAAGCCACTACCAAAACGCCAGACCATGTAGCCAGATAAAGCACCGGTCAGTAGTTCCACCAGCGGATAGCGAGGGGAAATAGGGGCTTTACATCCTGTGCATTTTCCTCGAATGAATAGATAGCTGAGTACCGGAATGTTTTCCAGCGCGGTAATTTGATGGCCGCAATGCGGACAAGCAGAGCGCGGCAACATCAGATTGTAGGTATCCGTATGTACCAGTTCTTTACCGCTTTCTATCGCCACATAGTTATCCGATTCCCTTTGCATCATTTTGGGAATTCTATGTATGACTACATTTAAAAAACTACCAATAAGCAAGCCAATCATCGCGGTGAAAGCAGTCGCCAGGAGATTTCCTGGCGCTGCAAATAAAAATACATCTTGCATCAAACCACCGAGCCTAATTTAAAGATAGGGAGATAAAGCGCAACCACCAAACCACCAATAATCACGCCGAGTATCGCCATAATCATAGGTTCCATAAGGCTGGCTAAGTTGGAGACCGCGTCATCTACTTCCTCTTCGTAAAAATCGGCTACTTTGCCTAACATCGCGTCGAGCGATCCAGACTCCTCACCGATAGAGACCATTTGTGTCACCATATTGGGAAATACATTTGCATTTTGCATGGCAACGGTGAGACTGGTGCCAGTGGTTACTTCGGTCTGTATTTTAACGGTTGCATCTAGGTAGACCGCATTACCGGCTGCTCCCCCGACGGAATCCAATGCCTCCACCAAGGGAACGCCAGCGGCAAACATGGTTGCCAGGGTACGTGTCCAGCGAGCAATCGTTGCTTTACGTATCACATCACCAAAGATAGGTGCTTGCAATAATATTCTATCCATGAAACGCTGCATATTGAGCGAGCGCTTCCACGTGTGCATAAAGAAGTAAATTGCGCCAAACAAACCACCAAAAATAAAATACCAGTTTGAAACAAAAAAATCTGAAATGGCCATTACTACCAGAGTTGGCCCAGGGAGTTCTGCGCCAAAGCTGGAAAACACTTCTTTAAACGCAGGAACCACCCAAATCATAATGACAGCGGTGACAATAAATGCGACAGAGAGAATCGCAATTGGATAAGTGAGTGCCGATTTAATTTTAGCCTTAATCATTAAGGTTTTTTCTTTGTAAATGGCTAAACGAGTCAGTAAGTCTTCCAAGATACCTGCCTGCTCACCAGCGCCGACCAAATTACAAAACAGTGGATCAAAATAAAGAGGGTATTTCCGAAATGCTTGATTCAGACTGCTGCCAGTTTCTACGTCAGCACGTATGTCTTGTAATAATTTAGATACGGATGGATTGGAGTGACCTTTACCTACGATATCGAAAGATTGCAATAGTGGTACGCCTGCCTTCATCATCGTTGCCAATTGGCGAGTAAATAAAGTGATGTCTTTGTCAGTTATTTTTTTTCCAGTACTATAACTTTTTTTCTTAACCTTGCTGACTAGGATACCTTGACGTCGTAAAGTTGCATTGACGATCGCCTCCCCTCCCGCGCGCAACTCACCGCGCACGGTTTTTCCCATTTTGTCTTTGCCTTCCCAGGCATACAATTGCTCTTTTACTTGTGCTAATTTAACCGATTTTTTTTGTGTCGTTGCCATGTCACTATTCCTGTCACTTTAGTCGTTGGTGCAACCTAGTACTTCTTCTAAGCTAGTAGCACCTTGCTTTACTTTTTGTAGGCCGGATTGTCTTAGTCCCCTGACGCCCTCTTTTTCCGATTGCTTTTTGATCTCAAGTGAAGAGCCATTGGCCAGAATGATGCGTTCTATTGCTTCGGTAATTGGCATGATCTGATAAATGCCAACCCTGCCTTTGTAGCCGCTACCGCTACAGCGCTCGCAACCAACTGGGCCATAGGGCTTCCAACTGCCATCGAGTTCATTTTCCTTGAAGCCGGCTTGCAACAAAACCTCATCTAAAATATCAACCGGCTTTTTGCAGGTGCAAAGTCGACGTGTCAACCTCTGTGCCGTGATCAAAATGACTGAGGAGGCAATATTAAAAGGTGCGACCCCCATATTCATCAGACGGGTCAAGGTCGACGGCGCATCATTGGTATGCAAGGTGGAAAATACCATGTGACCTGTTTGCGCGGCTTTAATTGCTATGTCAGCCGTTTCCAGATCGCGAATCTCACCGACCATGATAATGTCAGGATCCTGGCGTAAAAACGCCTTGAGTGCGACTGGAAAGGTCAGACCTGCTCTATCATTGATATTGACTTGATTCACACCTGGTAGGTTAATCTCGGCAGGATCTTCTGCCGTTGAGATATTTATACCAGGCTTATTTATAACGTTTAAGCACGTATATAGAGAGACCGTTTTTCCTGAGCCAGTCGGTCCTGTGACCAAGACCATGCCGTAAGGTCTTTGAATCGCATCCATTAGTATGGCTTTTTGATCCGGATCATAGCCAAGAGCATCAATACCCATTTGGGCTTGCGATCCATCGAGGATACGCATAACTATTTTTTCGCCGAACAAGGTCGGCAGTACGCTGACCCGGAAGTCGATAGCTTTGGTTGGCGACAAGGTCAGTTTCATGCGGCCATCTTGTGGTACACGCTTTTCCGAAATATCCAATTTAGAAATAACTTTGATACGCGAAACTAGTTTGTCCTTAATCGCGATGGGCGGCTGGACAATTTCCCTCAGCTCACCGTCAACCCGAAAACGTATCCGGTAAAATTTTTCGAAAGGTTCAAAATGTAAATCTGAGGCGCCCATATTAATCGCGTCAATTAACATCTTCTGTAAAAATTTAACTACCGGTGCGTCATCGACTTCGCTTACTTGTGTATCCGGGACACCCGAGCTCATGTCCTCTTCATTAAACTCGATGTTGTAGTCATCACCGGCTAAATCTGCAATGCTTTGTTCAGAGGTTTTGCTCAGCTTTTCTAGTAATTTGAGGAGAATATCGTGCTGAACGATCACCAATTCTATTCCCAGTCCAGTCTGGAATTTGATTTGATCTAAGGCATTGGTATTGGTTGGGTCGGAGATCGCCAGTGAAATTTTATTGCCCTTTTTCGCCAAGGCCACCATGCGTTGTGCTTGCATGAGTTTTACGTTGACAATTTTTTCAGGCAGCATGCTTTCATTAAACACCGCCAAATCCACCAAAGGGTAACCAAAGGTTTCCGAGCAAAACGTCGCCAGATCGCGAGCATTGATTAAGCCACTTTGGAGCAAACCGTCGACAAAGTGACTTTTTTCGACCAATGATTTTTTGTGGATAGGATCGATTTGCGCCAATGATAATACATTGGCCTGTATCAGCGCCCTAGCGAGGCCCGATGAGGTAGAAGCTTGGGCAGCAGAATTTGGTGAAACAGCAGACATAGGGTCTTTTGAATGTAAGTATTTATTGAATCAAACTTTACTTCGGAATAGAACACAGTGCAAAACTATTGTATTGCGGTGTGCCGCGATTATCCTAATTTACAGTATAGCGATGTTCTTATAAATAAACTATTTTACTAATGGCAAATCTGGGTTTCGTATCAGTTTCACCACCTAAATGGGGAGATTTCGCACTTCCAACACCTCAATAATGCAGTCATTCAAATTAAGCTTAATCTGCGCCTCTGGAATATATTGCAAATATCTCAATAGAAGAGTATCCCACGTTTTTGGGGTAAGCAAGGGGAGGTGCTGTTGCAAACGCTTGTTGATGTCGCCCAGCGTAAAATTCGCATGCAACCGGCAGATTCTTGTTTCGCATTCAAGGCCAAGGAAGCTGCGTGCGTATCACCGCAGGTCAAGGTGGTAAATTGCCTATCTTTCGCCTAAGAATGTCTTACAGTGTCAATACGCCTTGTGCTTCGCCATTTGCGTTGACGATGATACCTAATTTTTCGCGATTTGCCTGAAAATATTGTAACTGAGTAAATACATCTATTGCTGCAGAATGAGCTTGCACTCTCTAGGATTATAGAGCGCTGCCGCTCTGGCAATATGTGTTGCCCATAGTTTTCATTGAATACTTCCCTGAACACTTGTAACAATGCATTTACAAATAAACTCACCAACCGGATCGGTGCTCGGGTAAGTGTCAGCAAGCTTCGCAATATAAGGTTGGGGGGCAATGCGTTTCGGCGAAGTCGTTTTAATAATTTTGACTCGATTTTCGCGCAGACGATGAGAAAAAACGAGCGTAGCGATGGATTGCGATCGGGGCAGTTTCACTCATGGAGAAATAGGATGAGAGCAAGCTCATCCTATTGACGCAGATACTTCCACCCAGTTAGATACGATGTTTAAGCCAGCGTCATAAGAAATAATATTAATAAAATTTCCGTGCCGCATCTAGCAGGGTATTTTAGTTTAGTGGTTACGGTCTACCGCAAAACTAGCCAGTGTCAGTAAAGCTTGCTTGTAGGGACTTTCTGCAAGACTGGCGATCGAGTTGGTGGCACGCAAAGCCGCTTTGCTGGCTTCTTCTTTAGTGTAGTTAAGCGCGCCAGAATTGGTGATGGCCGCCAAGATAGCTTCAAATTTTGATTCGTCGCCTTGCTCTATGCAGGCACGCACTAAGTTTCTTTGCTCGTCAGTACCGTGCTTCATCAGGTAAATTAAAGGTAGGGTAGGTTTGCCTTCGCGCAAATCATCTCCCACGTTTTTACCTATTTCTTCCGCGTTGCCCGAGTAGTCCAGCGCGTCGTCTATCAGTTGGAAAGCGGTACCGAGCGAGCGACCATACTCGGCCGCGGCCTCAATCTGCTCAATATTCGCACCCGCGATCAGGGCGCCGATTTGCGCGGCGGCTTCGAATAGTTTGGCGGTTTTAGAGCGTATCACTTGTAAATAGCGTTCTTCCGAGACATCGGGGTCGTGCATATTTAGCAATTGCAAGACTTCGCCTTCGGCAATCACATTGGTTGCATCCGCGAGAATTTGCATGACATGCATGCTGTTGATGCCGACCATCATCTGGAAAGCGCGTGAGTACAAAAAATCACCGACCAGGACCGAGGCGGCATTGCCGAACAGGGCATTGGCGGTCTGGCGCCCACGCCGTAACGAGGACTCATCGACTACATCATCGTGCAGTAAAGTGGCGGTGTGGATGAACTCGACGATGGCCGCCAATTCATGATGACGGCTGCCTTGATACTGGTAAGCGTTGGCCATCAGCAGGACCAACACTGGCCGGATACGCTTGCCACCCGCGCTGATAATGTATTCAGCGATCTGGTTTACGAGCGGAACTTCGGAGTGAAGTTGTTGACGGATGACATGATTTACAGCGGCCATTTCTGGGGCGATAAATTCTGTGATGCTGTTTTGTGGGCTAATGGCAGACAAGGGCGAACCTGCAAAAAATTCAAGATAGCGCGATTATACGATGTTGCAATGCGATTTGCGGGAAATGGCGCGCCGATGTGCTGGTTTAAGTCAAATTTTGCCGATTCGATTGATTCAGGCAGATGTGGCGTAATTAAAAATGCGGCATGCTCAGCTGCGCAGTATCCATGCGGGTCTGCAAGCACTCGCCTCGGAGACCCGCATGGGTATTGGGTTTCCAGATAGAGGCTTTTTAAAATCAGTTTGAAAGTTGCATTTGCAGCTTAGACGCAGGCAGCAGACCAATTTATTCTGTTTCATAGTGTACTAATTCGATAATTATCCAAGAGTAGGCAGACCAGTCGATATGCATTGCAAATGGCAGTTTTAGCGTCAACAATGGCTCTTTTTTTGCGATGATATCGAGGTCAATGTGCGCTTAAATTTATCCCTGCTGCTGACGTTGCTTAGCCTGTTGTTTTGTGTAAATGGCCGCGCGGCGGACACTTCCATCCAGGTGATGGGGTGGGTGCCGGCTTACGGCATGGAGGCCGCAATCGAGGCGCTCACATCGCAAGCCGAGATAGGCAAGGGCTTGACACGCATAGGTTTGCAATTCTGGAATCCTAGTCCTGACGGGCGTTCTCTGGTCTTCGCCCCGGTGAATAAGCAGGGGCAATTGGTTAGCGCTGCCGATGTGCTGCGCTTCCGTGATTGGGCGCGGCATCGCAACATTAAAGTATTTTTGACGGTTTACAATAATTCCCAAGTCAGGAATCAATGGGATTGGCGCTTGGCAAGGCGTGCTTTCGGCGCTCAGCGTAACGCCTTTGTTGCTGCGCTAGTGGCGGAGATGGATAAATATCAGCTTGATGGCATCGATTTGGATCTGGAGGGCGAGGGCGCGCTGGATGCTGACCGAGCCGCGTATGCCAAGTTTGTCAAGCAACTCGCAGTGCCGCTCAAGGCGCGCGCTAAGTTGTTGACTATCGATAGTTTCCATAGTCCTTGCGCGAATGCACCGAACATGCGCTGGTGGGCCGATTGGCTGGGACATATAGACGCTATTCACAGTATGGGTTACGAAGATCTGTACGAAGGCAGTGATGCCACGTTTACTCCCAAAGGCAAGCCGGTCTGTGAGGGCGGTGCCGCGCTGTTTAAATATAGCTGGCAATTGGCGTATGCGCGTAAAGCTGGCTATCTGCCCGAGCAAATCTTGATGGGCATGCCAACTTGGCTGGGTGCCTGGGGTAAGGGCGGCTTGGGGGATGGTTTAATCCCTCACGTGCAGGAAACGCAGGCGTTAGGCGTGGGAATTGCTTTATGGGATCTGCAACTAAGTGCGCCTGCATGGCGCAGTATTGATGTATGGAAAGCAATTCGGGCGGCACGCAGAGATGCGGTCGACTTAAGTAGCGCCGCCACGCCTGCCCCTTAGCGCCAGGGGCTGCTGAAAAAATACGCAAATAGTTTTGACGGCAGCGCCAAGCCTATGTATAATCCGCGGTTCTCCCGCTTTCTTGTGCAGCTTTTTTAAAGCGAGAGAAAATCCCTATATTTATTTGATGAGGTTTCACATGTACGCGGTCATAAAAACCGGTGGCAAACAATATAAAGTTGTCGCTGGTGAAAAACTTAAAGTAGAACAGATACCTGCAGACATTGGCTCCGAACTCACCATAGATCAAGTACTCGCCATGGGCGAGGGAGATACCATTAAAGTTGGTACTCCATTGGTCGCAGGTGCTACGGTGCTGGTTAAGGTGATTGATCACGGACGCCACGACAAGGTTCGCATTTTCAAAATGCGTCGTCGTAAGCATTACCAGAAGCGTCAAGGCCATCGCCAAAACTACACTGAACTGCAGATTGTTTCTATCAACGGTTAATCCGTCGATAAAGCAATTTACTCACCTGATTTTCAAGGAGCTAATAAATGGCACACAAAAAAGGCGGCGGCACCACGCGCAACGGCCGTGACTCAGAGTCAAAACGACTCGGCGTTAAAGTTTACGGCGGTCAGTCTATCAATGCTGGCGGTATCATCATTCGTCAACGCGGCACACGCGTTCACGCTGGTGAAAACGTCGGTATGGGCAAAGATCACACTTTGTTCGCGCTGACACCAGGCAAAGTACAATTTGCAATCAAGGGCGCTGCTAAGCGTCAATACGTTACTGTTGTTGCAGCAGCTGCAGTTGTAGCCGCTTAAGCACTTAGTAAGGCGCAAGCCCGTATATAAAAAGGCTCTGCCGTTGGTGGAGCCTTTTTAATTTGTACTATAAAATAAAAAAATCAGGATAGATGCAAAATAGTTTTTGCTTGGTGCGCGCATTCGCTGCACGGCAAATAGCTTTGTGGTCTGTCTATCGTATTCACTGGTCTCCAAGAGATATTACGAGGAATTGCGCTGCGCAGCGCGCTCGATTCTTTACTTGGCTCTGGTCTTAAAGCTGTAAAGCTCTATTGTTTAGGTGGCAAACATGAAATTTATCGACGAAGCAAGAATTGAAGTCATTGCAGGTGATGGCGGTAACGGCGTCGCCTCCTTCTGTCGTGAAAAATTCCGACCATTTGGTGGTCCAGACGGTGGCGATGGCGGCAAGGGCGGTAGTATTATCGCGGTAGCCGATCGCAACATTAATACCCTGGTCGATTTTCGTTATGCCAAGTTACATAAAGCCAAGAATGGTGAAAATGGTCGCGGTGCCGATTGCTACGGCAAGGGCGCGGACAATATCATGTTGCGCATGCCGGTAGGCACTTTAATTGTTGACCGCAATACCGATGAGCCGATTGCCGATCTGACCGAGCATGGTCAGGAAGTGGTGCTGGTGAAGGGCGGTGAAGGTGGTTGGGGTAATATCCATTTTAAATCTTCGACTAACCGTGCACCGCGTCAGCGTGGTGATGGTAAGGAAGGCGAACGCCGCGAATTAAAATTGGAATTGAAAGTATTGGCCGACGTCGGTCTGTTAGGTTTGCCGAATGCCGGTAAATCGACTTTCATTACTGCGGTCTCGAACGCCCGTCCTAAGATTGCCGATTACCCGTTTACCACCCTGCATCCGAACCTGGGTATGGTACGCGTCAGTCACGAAAAGAGTTTCGTGATTGCCGATATTCCTGGTCTGATCGAAGGTGCGGCCGATGGCGTAGGCTTGGGCGTACAATTTTTGAAGCATTTGCAGCGTACCGGTTTACTGTTGCACATCGTCGATCTGGCACCTTTCGATGAAGGCGTCGATCCGGTCAAAGACAATAAGGCGCTGGTCAAAGAACTGCGCAAGTATGATGAATCGCTGTTCGAGAAACCGCGCTGGTTGGTCTTGAATAAGCTCGACATTCTGAGCCCGGAAGAGCGCAAAAAACGTGTCAAGGATTTCGTCAAACGCTTCGCCTGGAAAGGGCCGGTATTTGAGATTTCAGCCTTGACCCACGAAGGTTGCCAGGAATTGGTGATTGCGATTTATGCCTATCTGGCAGAAAAACGTCAGTCCGAGCAGCGCTCGCAAGAGACCCAGATGAAAGAAGAAGCGCAAGGCATCTTGTCTATCGATCCAGATGATCCGCGTTTTAAAGTCTACGAAGAGTAATACTGGGACGAATGCGCAGAATAAAAAAGCCTGATTTTTCAGGCTTTTTTTACGTCCGTCTGATTGAGATGGCTAAGCACTTCTGTCGATTGCAAAAACGCATGCTGCCAGCGCGCATATTCCATGCGCCTGTCCAGCCTGCCTGGCCTGCAAGCCGCATGGGATATGCGCCTTAGGCCTTTGCCTTGTGGTTTTTTACGCGCTTAAATTTTAACGCCAGCCGTACATCATCTGTTCGGCCAGCAATTTTTTTGCCGGTGTGAATAGATCAATCGCAGTAAGTCCCAAACCTAGTAGGCTTTGGCTGAGGGCGCCATCGGGGCTGCTTGCAAAAATTCTTGCCATGCTATCGGTGATCTTGATGGTGGCGCTGCGATCGCTCTGCCTTTGGCTGATGAAGTCGCTGATCGCCAGCGCGGGCGACTGGCAATGGCCTTGCGTATTGAGTTGCGCGGCCAGACATTTTGCTAGTACTACGGCGTCGCGCAAGCCTAGATTTAAGCCTTGGCCAGCTACTGGATGCAGGGTCTGGGCGGCGTTGCCTATTTTGACGTTGCGTGTCTTGGCCGATGTTGGGGCTGTTTCCTGGGCCATCAGTCCTAGCGGGTAGGCGTGTCGGCGCGAGGCTTTGATAAACTTGCCTAGGCGGCCGCCAAAGGCTGTTTGCAATGCGCTTATGAAAGCGCTATCGTCTAGCGCCAGTATGGTTTGCGCGTTGTCCGGTCGCATGCACCAGACTAGCGCGTAGCCGTCTTCTTGCGGCAGTAAGGCCAGCGGTCCTTGATCAGTGAAGCGCTCGAAGGCGCGCCCGGCGATCGGCGTGTCGCTGATGATGTGAGCGATCACTGCAGTCTGCTGGTAGTCGTGATGGCGGCCACCCGCTTTTTGCGGCAGCTGCTGTTGCGCGCTGAAAGTGCCGCCTTCTGCCTGTATTACCAGATCGGCCGTGATCTTGCTGCCGTCAGCGAGCGTTAGTTCGACCAGATCAGCCTGCTCTTCTAGCGCGCTTACCTGTACTGGTCTTTGTAGGGCTATGCCGCGCTGTTGAATTAAATTTTGTAGCGCTGTCACGATGTCGCCGTAGCGCGCCACATAGCCCAGCGCAGGTAAAGCGTAATCAGCGGCCTTGATCAGGCTGCGGCCAAAGTGGGCGCGGCGCGAGACGTGGATTTGCGTAATCGCGGTGGCGGCGATCGGCCAGGCATGTAGCGCGCGCAGGATCTGCTTACTACCATATGAGAGCGCAATCGAACGCGCATCCGCTCTGGCTTGCTCTGCGGTTTTGGCGTCTAGCAGTAAGATGTCGCTGGCCGCATAGCCTTGCTGCTGCAGCATCAGGGCCAGCGCCTGGCCGACCGGCCCGGCGCCGCAGATGGCGATGTGTACGTGCTTAGTCAAACTAGGTTTCTCCATATTGGCTGCCAAATTTCCGCTTTGATTTTTACTTTGTTTGCATCAGGGCTTCAATCTCGGCCACGGTCTTTGGCGTGTCGCGGCTTAGATTCAGATGGCCTTCGGGTGTGATCAGGATATCGTCTTCTATGCGTATGCCTAGGTTCCAGTATTGTTCTGGCACAGCTTCGGCTGGACGCACATAGATGCCAGGTTCTATGGTGAAGACCATGCCCGCTTCCAGTTTACGGTAAGGGCGTTCATTGCCGACCTTGTGGGTCTCGCGATAGTCGCCGACATCGTGTACGTCCAATCCTATCCAATGGCCGGTGCCGTGCATGTAAAACTGGCGGTAGGCCATGCTGGCGATCGCATCGTCCAAACTGCCGACCTGGTTTTTGTCGAGTAAGCCTGTCTCTAACATGCCCTGTGTCAGTACCCGTACTGCCGCGTGGTGGCCTTCCATATAGCCGGCACCGGGGCGGGCGCAAGCCAGCGCTGCCGCTTGAGCCGTCAGCACTAACTCGTACAGAGTTTTTTGGGCTGGGCTAAATTTGCCGTTGGCGGGGAAGGTACGCGTGATGTCGGAGGCGTAGCTGTCAAATTCGCAGCCGGCGTCGATCAGGATTAAGTCGCCGTCCTTGATGCGGGCGGCATTGCTTTGATAATGCAAGATGCAGGCATTGGCACCGGCGGCAACGATGGAACCATAGGCTGGCGCTTGCGAACCCTGACGGCGAAATTCATGTAGCAGTTCTGCCTCTAATTCGTATTCATGCATCTCAGGCCGGGCGCTGCGCATGGCGCGTGCATGGGCTGCGCCGGAGATGTTGGCGGCGCTTTGCATCAGCGCGATTTCGCTGGCATCTTTGAATAGGCGCATTTCATCGAGTAGCTGGCGCAGATCCAGGGTTTTGCCTGGTACAGTGACACCGCTGCGCGCTTTGGCGCGTACCGCTTCCATCCAATGCTGTAGTTGGGTGTCGAGTTGCGCATCGGTGCCGCTGCTGTGAAACAGCGTCTTGCTATCGGCCAGCAGTGTTGGCATTTCGCTGGCGAGGGCTTCGATGGGGTAGGCAGCATCAAAGCCGAACTGAGCCTGGGCTGCTGCCGGGCCGTAACGGAAACCATCCCAGATTTCGCGCTCCAGATCTTTTTCGCGGCAAAATAAAATGCTGCGTTGTTCACTGCCATTGGCGATTAGGACGATCAGGGCTTCCGGTTCGGTGAAGCCGGATAAATAGTAAAAATAACTGTCGTGGCGAAACGGAAACGTGTTGTCGCTATTGCGTGTCATTTCTTGTGCGGTTGGCACAATGGCGATGCCGCCACCGTGCGCTTGCATCTGCGCCAGCAATTGTTGGCGACGCTGGAAATACGCGTTCATGCTTTCGCTCATGTCGGTTTTCCTTGCGTCGTTGCTTTATTTAAAGGCCCATTGAGTGGCGCATTCAGCGCGGCCAATTGCTCGGGGGTGCCGACGTTGTGCCAGACACCGCTATACAACTCCCCGCCGAGTTGGCCGCGATCAGCGTAGTCGCGCAGTATCGGTGCTAATTTGGCGTGCTCACCTGCCTTGATGCCGGCAAACATCTCGGGCCGGTAGACGCCGATATTGCCGAAAGTAAGGCGCGGTTCGCCTTCTTTACCTTGATTCGATAAGCCCATTAGGTTCAGCGCAAAATCGCCTTCAGGATGAAACGAGGGATTTTTTACCATGTACAGCCAGGCGACGTCGCGCTTATCCAGTGGATGCGGATTGCCCCACATATCATTGTCTTCGAGTGTGTTCAGGCATTCGCTGAAATTGAAATGCGGAATGTAAATGTCGGAAGAGACTACGATGAAAGGCTGATCACCCAGCAGAGGTAAAGCCTGGGCAATGCCGCCGGCGGTCTCTAAGGCAAGGGCTTCGGCCGAATAGCGTAGCTGCGCGCCGAACTGGCTACCGTCGCCTAGCAGCTCCTCTATCATGTGACCGAGATGAGCGTGATTGATGATGATTTCAGTGATGCCGGCTTTCACCAGATTGAGTATGTGCCAGACGATCAAAGGTCGGCCGCGTACCTTGAGTAGAGGCTTAGGGCAGGTATCGGTTAGCGGTCGCATCCGTTCGCCGCGACCGGCGGCAAGTAACATGGCTTTCATAGATCTCTTTTATACTGGGTGGGGTATTAAAATATGCCCGCTATTATATTGTGCGATATGGAGTGTTTTTACTGATACTCCCCCCATATTGCCTAGCTAGCTGAAGAATTAAAAGGTGAAACCAACCACCGGTGCGGTGTCTTCTATGACATCGAGCAGACGTAATAAAGGAATCAGGATGTTATAGCGTTGCGCCGTCTTGCGCACATACGACATCACCAGTGGGATGTCTTGCAGGTAGTGTTCTTTGCCATCACGATGTGCCAGACGGGCAAAAATACCGAGGATTTTCAGATGGCGTTGCAGGCCCATGAATTCGAAATCGCGATAGAAGCTGTCAAATTCAGGGCTGATCGGTAGGCCGGCACGACGTGCCTGTTCCCAATAACGGATCGCCCAATCGAGTACCTTGTCTTCATCCCAGTAGACGTAGGCATCGCGCAGCAGCGACACCAGATCGTAAGTGATGGGGCCGTACAGCGCGCCTTGGAAATCGAGGATGCCGGGATTGCCCTGATCCATCACCATCAGATTGCGCGAATGGTAATCGCGGTGCACGTAGACTTGCGGCTGCGCCATAATATTCGCCAGCAGCGCCTCAAACACCTTGTGCAGGCTGGTGCTTTGCTCTTCGGTGAGAGTGGCCCCTCTGTGTACCCCTAAATACCATTCCGGGAAGATCATCAGCTCGCGCAAGAAAAAGGCGCGGTCGTATTCTGGCAACACCTCGGGCTGGCTATGGCTTTGCATTTGCACCAGCGAGGCAATCGCATCCATATACAAAGCATGGGCTTGTTCTGGCTGCGCCTGGAAGGCATCGAAATAGGTAGTCGTGCCCAAGTCGCTCAACAGCAAGAAACCTTGCACTGTATCCTGTGCCAGTACTTGTGGTACCGTCAGATTGATCTGCGAAAACAGTTCGGCGATCTGGATGAAGGGTCTGACATCCTCGGCCGGTTGTGGCGCATCCATGACGATGTAAGTCTTGCCATCGGCGGCATCGATGCGGAAATAGCGGCGAAAGCTGGCATCGGTCGAGGCCGGACGCAAGCTGGCGGCGAGCAGGGTAGGGTTACTTATTTGCGCGAGCCAGGCATGAATCGCTGCCATGCGCAGACTATCTTGCTCAATCGCATTGGTATCGGCAGAATTGCTACTTGCTGTAGGTGTGAGGGGGTGATCTGGATTAATTGACATAGCGAAAATTCTTAGAAAAAACCATTTTATGGAGCGGGCGGGACGGTTTATGGGTAAAAACGACGGGCTTAGGCTATTTCCCCCTATAATGTGCGCTTGATTTTAAGCTTCATCACAAATGATGGCTGCCCGCACTTTGCATAAACAGAAAATATTCGCCTTAACGCCCTAGCCTACTCATTACATGCGCCGGAAAACCGTATTATCTCACCCGCAGCCCTTGTTTTCTACATTTCCGGCAAATGCCGTGGATGCTAGGCGTCCGGCTTGGCGCTTAGCCGTCTTGCCTGCCATGTTGGCGGCACTGTACTGGCCACTCTTGGCGCAAGCTCAGGTGCAAAGTGTTGCAATCGCCGGTAAGCCTAAGACCGACGACAAAAACGCCACGACCTTTATTCAGGCCGAACAAATTTCCGGACGTCCGGACAGGTTTGTTAATTTCGATGAAAAAGTGGAGGTGGTGAAGGGCAATACCACCATCATTGCCAATCACGCCACCTACCGTAATCTGGAAGATGAAGTCGATGCCCGCGGCGATGTGCGGGTTACGCGCAATGGTGATTGCTATAACGGCGACACCATGAAGATGCGGCTCGATACCAATGCCGGTTCGGTGCTCAATCCTACCTATAAATTGCTGCGCAATAATGGACAGGGCGGCGGCGATCGCATCGATTTTCAGGATGAAGAGCGCTCCACGATTTTCCATGGCACTTACAGTACCTGCGAAGGTTTGAATCCGGATTGGTATCTGAAGGCTGATACCTTAAATCTAGATACAGGTCTCGATACCGGTATCGCTGGTACCTCGATGGTCTATTTCAAACGGGTACCTATTCTGGCAGTGCCTTCTTTTATGGCGATGAGTTTTCCATTGTCAGATGCGCGTCACTCCGGGGTCTTGCCACCGAGTTTGGGGAGTACCTCGAATGGCGGTATGGAAGTGGGCCTGCCGTATTATTTCAACATCGCGCCGAATCGCGATTTGACGGTGTTTCCTAAGTACATACAAAAACGCGGTTTGCAAGTGGGCTTGGATGGCCGGTATTTAGGCGTGGGCTATGCCGGTGAATCAAATTTTGAGTTTTTGCCTAGCGACAAAGAAACCGGCACCAATCGCTATGCCCTGAACTCTATACATACCCAGACTTTGATGCCTAAGCTGACGATGGCTTGGAATGTTAACTATGCTTCGGATGATGCCTATCCGGCCGATTTCGCTTCCAGCATTAATAAAACTGCGGTGCGCGTGCTGCCGCGTGATCTGACTTTCATGTACGCCGAAACTTTTTGGAATGTGAACCTTCTGACTTCTAAGTACCAGGTTTTGCAAGAGTTAGCGGCACCGATCACGCCACCCTATGATCGCTTGCCACAACTGACGCTACATGGCGGGCAATTTGATGTGAAAGGTTTTGATTGGGCGGTTGATACGATATTCACCAGCTTTGGTCATCCGACTATGGTGCAAGGCGAGCGACTGGTGCTTAATCCGCAAGTGTCGCTGCCTTTTATACAGTCAGGATTTTTTGTTATACCTAAGCTATCCTTGCATGCGGCTAGTTATAGCTTGTCGAATCCAGGGCCAGGCTTGGGCGATCACTTTCAAATAGCGGTGCCTACGGTGTCGGTCGATAGCGGATTGATTTTTGAGCGTCAGGCCAACTGGTTCGGCTCGCTGATGACGCAAACTCTGGAGCCTAGGCTGTTTTATGTGAATACCCCGTATCGCGATCAAAGCCTGTTCCCGAACTTTGACAGCGGCCCGGCAGATTTTAATTTCGCTCAGATGTTCACCGAAAACCGCTTCACGGGGCAAGACAGAATTGGCGATGCCAATCAGATCACTACTGCCTTGGTCTCGCGTTTTATTGAGAGTGATGGGGAAGAGCGTTTTAAGATGGCGATAGGGCAAAGACTCTATTTCAATCAACAAAAAGTGACACTAGGCGCTGGTGAGAACCAGAGTCGCTCGGATTTGTTATTGTCGGCAAGCGGTAAATTTTCGAAAACCTTGAGCGCTGATATCAATTTGCAGATCAGTCAAACCGATCAAGAGTCAGTACGTTCTAACTTTGGGGTGCGCTGGAACCCTGGCCCGAAAAAAGTCATCAATGCCGAGTACCGGTTTCAGCGCGACAAAGTGACACCGGATAATCAGGTTAAGCAGATTGATATCTCTATGCAATGGCCGGTGGCGGATCGCTGGTATATGGTGGGGCGGAGTAATTTTTCTTTGCAAACAAATAAATTGATCGAAGGTTTGGCCGGCTTTGAGTACAAACAGGATTGTTGGTCATTTCGGGTCTTGGCACAAAGATTCGTGACCGCCACCTCCACCAGTACCACCGGGATTTCGATACAGTTAGAACTGAACGGTTTGGCCAAGTTGGGGTCGAATACGATGGACGCCCTGAGAAAGGGCATATCGGGTTATCAACCGATTAATTAGCGTGTATATTGCAGCTTTCACCAGACTCTGGTGATGGGAGGGGTGGCGCTTCAAGCACTCCTTCGTTTTTAACATGAAATTTGGATCACTATGCGACACATCTTGCCCATGAATCAAAGAATTATTTATTTGGCGGTCTCTGTATCTTTGCTGGCATCGAATTCGGCTTGGGCTCAGTTTAAAACGAACGCCACCGAAGCGCCTTTGTTTAAGCCCTTAGTGACGGCGACGCCAGCTACGAGTAAAAATGCCAAAGCGGAAGTGGTCAATAGCATCGTGGTGGTGGTGAATGATGAAGTGATTACGCGTCAAGAGCTCAATGAGCGTCTACGCTCGGTAGAGAAACGTCTGGCCGCTCAAGGTACGGCTTTGCCAAATCGTATCGACTTACAGAAACAATTGCTGGAGCGCATGATCGTCGATCGTACTCAGTTGCAATTGGCCAAAGAAAACGGAATTCGGGTCGACGATGTGATGCTGGATCGCTCTATGCAGCGCCTGGCAGAACAAAACAAGATGTCTATCCAGGAATTTAGAAATCAGGTCGAGCGTGAGGGCACACCCTTTGCTCGTTTCCGTGAGGAAATTCGTGAAGATATCCTGATGCAGCGCATACGTGAGCGTGAAGTCGATAGCAAAATCCAAATTTCTGAATTAGAAGTCGATAACTTCCTCGCGGCCGAAGAAAAAACCGTAGGTGGTCAACAAGAGTTAAATCTAGCGCAAATTTTAGTCCGACTCCCTGAAAATGCTTCGCCCGAAGTGATCGCACAAAAACGCGCGCGCGCTGAAGAAGTTTTGAAAAAAATTCAAGCTGGTGAAGATTTTGCAAAACTCGCAGCGACGTATTCCGATGGACCTGAGGCCTTAAAAGGGGGCGATGTAGGCTGGCGCGAACAAGATCGCTTGCCGCAATTGTTTATCGATGCCATCAATAAAACCAAGGTCGGCGGCGTTTCTGAAATTGTGCGTAGCGCAAATGGATTTCATCTGGTTAAACTACTCGGAAAACGTGCGGCTGGCGCTGCTACAGCGGTGGACGCTCCTCAGCAATCTCATGTCCGCCATATTTTGATTAAAGTGACCCAGGTGGTCAGTTCGGCCGAGGCCAAGCGTAAATTGGTAGAGCTTAAGCAACGCCTGGATAATAAGGCTGCCAATTTTGAAGACTTGGCGAAAACTTTTTCCAATGATTTGTCGGCGTCTAAAGGCGGTGATGTAGGTTGGGTCTTCCCTGGCGATACCGCGCCGGAGTTCGAGCAAGCCATGAATAAGCTGGCGCTTAACGAGATCAGTGAGCCGGTCGAGTCACCTTACGGCGTACATTTGATACAAGTACTAGAGCGCAAGACCGACGACGTGTCCAAGGATAGAAAACGACTGGCGGCGCGTCAGGCGGTGCGCGAACGCAAAGCCGACGAAGCTCTGCAAGACTGGTTGCGCCAATTGCGCGACCGCGCCTATGTTGAATTTCGTCTGGACGATAAATAATGTCACAACAGCGCCCGGTGATCGCTATCACGGTAGGGGAACCTGCCGGTATAGGACCAGAGATATCGCTGCGCGCGGCTTGGCAATTGCGGCATGAGCTGAGACCGGTACTGTTGGGCGATGCGGCCTATTTAGCCATGCTAGCTCATGAAATCGATCCCTCAATACGTTTGATGGGGGTCTCGCAACAGGCGCTACACTACAACGGCTTGCCTGGCTGCGGCAAGGATCAAATCACCGTGCTCGATTGCCCGCTCGACGCCCATGTTATCGCCGGGCAGCTCGATCCACGCAATGGCCGTGCGGTATTGCAGACGCTCGACGTCGCCATCGAAAGTGTGCAGCAAAAATGGTGTCAGGCTATCGTCACCGCGCCGCTGCAAAAAAGCACCATCAATGATGCTGGCATCGCGTTCACTGGGCATACCGAATATTTCGCTGAGAAAACCGGCACCGGGCAAGTCGTCATGATGCTGGCCTGTGAGGCATCTGCTAGTGTGCCGCAGCCTCTGAGAGTGGCTTTGGCGACTACGCATCTACCCTTGAAACAAGTTGCTGCAGCAATCGAGTTTGAGCAATTACTCAATACTCTGAAAATCATCAACTATGATTTGCAGACTAAATTTGGCATTGCTCAGCCGCGTATTTTGGTAGCCGGCTTGAATCCGCATGCCGGTGAAAATGGCTATCTGGGACGCGAAGAAATTGATGTCATCAGTCCAGTGATCGCGGCAGCGCAAGGCTTGGGCTTGAACGTGCTAGGCCCTTATCCTGCCGACACGCTGTTCCAACAAAAATATCTGCAAGATGCCGACTGTGTGCTGGCGATGTACCACGATCAAGGTCTACCGGTTTTGAAGTACGCCAGTTTTGGACTCGGTGTCAATATCACTTTGGGTTTGCCATTGATACGTACTTCGGTCGATCATGGTACCGCGCTTGATCTGAGTAAGCGCGGGGTCGGTCATGCTGATGCCGGTAGCATGCTCGTGGCGCTCAGAATGGCTGCACAGATGGTGCATCGGCAAGTCTAGATTTAGGCTAGTCCTATAAAAAACAACAAGAAAATTATCCATGAAACACATCGCACGTAAGCGCTTCGGTCAGAATTTTTTAACTGATCAATTGGTACTCAATAACATCATCGCGGCCATCAATCCTCAGCCAGATCAAAGCATGGTCGAGATAGGCCCAGGTTTGGCAGCCATGACACGCTTACTGCTAGCTGGTCTGACGACTTTACATGTGGTGGAACTTGATAGGGACTTAGTCGCGCGTCTGAAAAAGAGTTTTGATCCTGCCAAATTGATCGTGCATGAGGGCGATGCTCTGCAATTCGATTTTGCTGCCTTGCCCGTCGCGGCCGGGAAAAAACTGCGTATCGTCGGCAATCTTCCTTACAATATTTCCAGCCCCTTATTATTTCATCTGGCCGAATTTACTGATTTGGTTGAGGATCAACACTTCATGCTGCAAAAAGAAGTGGTAGAGCGTATGGTGGCCGAGCCGGGTAGTAAAGCCTACGGCCGCTTATCGGTGATGCTGCAATGGCGTTATCACATGGACCTTTTGTTTGTGGTACCGCCAACTGCATTCGACCCGCCACCCAGAGTGGAGTCTGCGATCGTACGCATGATCCCTAAAGCCACCCGTCTAGCCTGCGATGTACGTAAATTGGAGCAAGTGGTGACCAAGGCCTTCTCGCAAAGACGTAAGGTAGTGCGCAATTGTGTCGCCGGTATGTTTACCGAAGAACAGTTGCTCTCGGTTGGGATTGACCCTCAGTTGCGTGCAGAAACTATCCCACTTGAACAGTACGTGGCGCTGGCAAATCTACTCGCTGATTAAGCTTACTGACTAAACTTTTATCGCTTTTATGAATCTGACACTCACTCCAGAATGGCAAACTCTGCTGGCGCATAAAGCCAGACTTGAGCAGCAACATTTGCGCGATTTATTCGCGGCTGATACTCAGCGTTTTAGCCGTTTTTCACTAGAACTGGATAATTTGCTGGTCGATTATTCCAAGCAAAGAATCGATGCGGCGGTCTTGGATGACTTGCTGGCTTTGGCGCGCAGTACCGATGTGGCTGGTTGGCGCGATAGAATGTTTGCCGGTGAGAAAATTAATGTCAGTGAACAACGGGCGGTACTGCATACCGCTTTGCGGCATACCGCGTTTACGCCATTTCCAAATGCCGAACATGATGTGATGCCGCAGGTGCGTGCGGTGCGCAAGCAGATGCGCGACATCGTCGAGCGGGTGCGCAGTGGTTTATGGCGTGGCTTTAAGGGTGACGCGATCCAAAACGTGGTCAACATTGGCATCGGAGGCTCTGATCTTGGGCCTAAACTGGTGACGCGCGCGCTCGCCGCGACCGAGCACCCTGGTATCGATTTTTACTATGTATCGAATCTTGATAGTGCGCACTTAGCACCCTTATTAGAAAAACTTGATCCACGCACCACCTTGTTTATCGTCGCCTCAAAGACCTTCACGACACAAGAAACTAGCATCAACGCACATACTGCGCGCACCTGGCTGATGGCTGCTGCGATGGAAGAGTGGGCGGTTGCCAAACATTTTATTGCGGTCACTTCCAGTCCAGATAAGGCGCACGAGTTCGGCATTCCTGATCAAAATATTCTGCAAATCTGGGATTGGGTCGGCGGTCGTTATTCATTGTGGTCTGCGGTAGGTTTGTCGGTGGCACTGGCGATAGGCATGAGCCGTTTTGAGCGTCTGCTGGAAGGCGCTGAAACCATGGATAAGCATTTTTGCTCGGCGCCCTTAGAGAAAAACATGCCAGTGTTGTTGGCGCTGATCTCGGTCTGGAATACTAATTTTCTAGGCGCGGAAACCAGTGCAGTCTTGCCGTATAACGAATCGATGCGGCATTTCCCCGCCTTCTTGCAACAGCTAGAGATGGAGTCGAACGGCAAGACCGTCAATCGGGATGGTGAGCCCTTGAGTTGTCGTGCTAACCCTATCGTTTGGGGTGAGATCGGTGTGAACGGCCAACATGCGTTTTTTCAGTTGCTGCATCAAGGCGGTTGGCTGATACCTTGCGACTTTGTGGTGACCGCTTCCAGCGATTATCCTTTGCCCGGACATCAAGCCCCCTTGCTGGCAAATTGTCTGGCACAAAGTGGTGCTCTGGCTTTTGGAAAAACCGAACAGCAAGCGCGCACTGAGCTGAGTGCGGCCGGCTTGGACGAGGCGAGTATCGCCAAATTACTGCCGCATAAAGTATTTGCCGGCAATCAGCCTTCGACCACGATATTGATGCCTAGCCTGGATCCATTTCAGTTGGGCATGTTGCTGGCGCTGTACGAACATAAAGTCTTTGTGCAAGGCGTGATCTGGGGTTTGAATTCCTTCGATCAATGGGGCGTGGAGTTGGGCAAACAATTGGCGAATCGCCTATTGCCAGCGATTAATGGCGATCAAGCTTATGACGAGAATCTGGATGCCTCTACCGCTGGTTTGATCGCGTATTTCAGACGGCACGGGAATAGTTAGAGCGAGTATCGCAAAATCCCAGCTCATTTTTGAAATATCTTAAAATACGATTTATTTGTTTTTTTTACATTAATTTAGGGCTTGCGAAAAATTGTTCCAGCTAGGCGTGCCGCCGAAGACTTACGCTAGTACGGCAAGGCGAGTGCAACGACGCTGGGGCGATTTTGCGTAAGTCCTATGATTATTAATTTTAGTGGAGTGTGCCATGATCGTCTTAATTACAGGAGCAAGTTCAGGTTTCGGCGAGGAAATGGCGCGCAAGTTCGTGCAGCACGGACACATGGTGATCGCCAGCGCCAGACGCGCAGAGCGTCTGAGCAGTCTGCAGCAGGAATTGGGCGCGAATTTGTTGCCAGTGACCATGGATGTCTGCGATAAGGCATCGATTAGCAAGGCGCTGGCCGGTTTGCCCGCCAACTGGAAGCAGATTGACGTCTTGATCAATAATGCCGGTTTGGCCTTGGGTACCGAGTTGGCGCATCAGGCCTCGCTGGACGAGTGGGAAACCATGATAGACACCAATGCCAAAGGTCTGGTGATGGTGACGCGCGCGATTTTGCCTGAAATGGTGGCACGCAATAGCGGCATGATCATTAACATAGGCTCGATCGCCGGGTCTACTGCTTATCCGGGCGGCAATGTGTATGGCGCGACCAAGGCATTCGTCGAGCAATTTACTAAAAATTTACGTGCCGACATGGCTGGCACCGGGGTCCGCACCACCAATATCGCGCCTGGCTTGTGTGGTGGCACCGAGTTTTCCAATGTGCGTTTTCGTGGCAACGATGCGGCCGCAGCTAAAGTCTACGAAGGTACCGTTCCCCTGACTGCCGTCGATATTGCCGAGACCGCCTATTGGATCGCGACTTTACCGCCGCATGTGAATATTAATTACATAGAGATGATGCCAACCTGTCAGGGTTTCGGACCGCTGAATGTACGCCGGAATGTTCCCTGATTATTGTTAATACTGGAGTAGAGTATATTTTAACTGCGCAGTATCTATGCTGGCCTTAGCTCGAAAATCGATGATACTCCCCCTTAATGTAGATAAATGATGATGCCTGAAGAGTTTAACTGGATGCTGCGGGTGTATTACGAAGATACCGATGCCGGAGGCATCGTCTTCTATGCCAATTACCTGAAATTTTTTGAACGGGCCCGTACCGAATGGCTGCGCGCGGCCGGTGTCAATCAACAGCAGATGCTGGCGCAGCATCAGGCTATGTTTGTCGTCAAATCGACGGCAGTCGAGTATCATGCACCTGCCAGACTCGACGATGAAATCAGGATCGCGGTGATCGTTGAGCGTTTAGGACGTGCCTCGGTGCAGTTCATTCAAGAGGCTTGGTGCGGCGATCGTTTGCTGTGCAGCGGCAAGATCAAGGTTGGCTGTGTCGATGCGCTGAGCTTGCGCCCTAGCGCCATACCTGAACCAGTTTTGGCAATGATTTCCCTATAATACAGGGCAAATTTTTTGCCGTATTTTTGATTTATTTATTCGTTATTTCAGTAAAAAAGAAAATCCCGCCATGACCGTTACTCAAGATCTTTCCTTTATTACCCTCATCACCAATGCTTCCTTGCTGGTGCAGTTAGTGATGCTCTTGCTGTTAGGGGTTTCTCTCACCAGTTGGACCTATATTTTCAGCAAAATGTTTGCGGTGAAAAAAGCACGCGCCCAAACGGAAGAGTTTGAACGCAATTTTTGGTCGGGCGGTAGTTTGGTCGAGTTATATCAGGTGGTGTCCTCCAATCATAGAAATAATCAGGCTAAGACTGGTGCGCTAGAGCGTATTTTTGAGGCTGGCATGAACGAATACCACAAGGTCAAGGCGATCACCAAAACCACAATGGATCCCGGTGCCATGTTAGATGGCGCACGCCGTGCCATGCGCGCTGCTTACCAGCGTGAAATGGATACCCTCGAGACCCATTTGTCTTTCCTTGCCTCGGTAGGTTCTGTCTCGCCATATGTCGGTTTGTTTGGTACTGTGTGGGGCATCATGAATGCGTTTCGCGGTTTAGCGAATGTTCAGCAAGCGACCTTGGCAGCGGTCGCTCCTGGGATCGCCGAAGCTTTAATCGCTACTGCGATCGGCCTGTTTGCGGCGATCCCGGCGGTATTGGCGTATAACCGTTACACCCATGAAATTGATAGATTGGCGATTCATTTTGAAACTTTTATTGAAGAGTTTTCAAATATTTTACAAAGACAATCACGTTAACAGTCGACGCAAAATGAAAGTGAATGAGATTGCATGAGTACTCTGCGTGGCGAACGTAAACGTAAATTCAAAGCCGAGATCAATGTGGTGCCCTACATCGACGTGATGTTGGTACTGCTGGTAATTTTTATGGTGGCGGCACCGATGACCAACCCTAGCGTAATCAATTTACCGACCGCAGGACAGTCTACCCAACCTCCTTCCGATTACATAGAAATCTCGCTTAGCCCTGATGCTTCCGCCACCATTAGCCTCAACACCCGCGGTAGTAGTAATGGTAACGGCAAGCAAGAGTCCAAAGAGACAGCTGCCAATCGCAAACAATTGATGCAAAAATTACGCGAATATCATGAAGCTAAGCCGGAGTTGTCGGTGCTGGTATCTGCCGATAATGAAATAAAATATGATGAAGTGATACAAGTTATTTCTGAAGCCAAAAAGTTGGGCATCAATAGGGTAGGGTTGGCGACCAAGTGACATATTTGCGTGTTTTCGCTTATACAGCTGCTTTGTTGTTGCTTGTGCCAAGCAGCCAGGTTTGGTCTATGCCATTCACGCTGGCAGCCGCGCCGCCAGAAAGTAGCAGCGCGGACAACGTACCCCCCATCTTCAATGCAGAAAAAGCAGATGAAACTGCGAGCTTAACGCCAACTGCAGACGAGGCTGATCCAGACCTGGAACAAGACCAAATTCTCAGTGCGAACTCCAAGCTGACACGTTTTCGAATAGGGCAAGCCGATGATGAGTGGCAAGGTCTATTGGTCGAGCACATCCCTGAACTATCCAAATCTGCCGATGCCCTTACTTTGACACCGGGCGTCTTAAAAAGAATACGCAATGCAATTTCGTCGATTCTTGCAACCGAGGGATATTTTTCTGTTGTCGTCAAATTCGAAAAAGAACGTGACAATGCCAAGCTGATTTTGGTCAATATCGATGCAGGGCAACGCACTACGGTGCGGTCTTTTAATATTCAGTTTAGCGGAGCTTTGGCTGATGCGGTGAATGCCGGGTTAGCTAAAGAAGTCGCACGCCGTGATAGTTTGATCAAAAAATGGTTGCTGCCGCAAGGCACTGCTTTTCGTGATGCCGAATGGGGCCGTGCGAAAATCAAGCTACTGGATAATCTACGGGATGAATCCTATGCAGGCGCAAAAATTGAAGACAGCAGCGCCACCATAGACGCAGAAAAATATACAGCGGTATTGGATGTGGCGGTTGCTAGCGGCCCCCCTTTCATACTTGGAGAAATGGCGGTCACGGGATTGCAGCGCTACCCAAGTTGGTTGCTGGACCGTTACTCACCACCCAAGGCTGGCGAGCCGTATTCAAGGGAGCGTTTGCTTGAGTTTCAAAGGGTGCTGCAAAACTCGCCGTATTTCTCTACCGTGGCGGTGAGTGTCGACCCAGATTCCAGCACGCCCGAGGCCGTGCCTTTGGATGTCAGCGTGATTGAGCGTCGCGCACGTGATGTTGCGCTGGGCCTTGGTTATAGTACGAATACGGGTTTTAGATCTGAATTGACGTATAGAGATAGACACCTGTTTGACCGCGCCTGGGATTTGCGTAGCGCCCTCAGAATTGAGCAAAGGCGACAGCTTGCCTATGCCGATATTTATTTGCCACCGACCGCCGGTAATCAATTAGATTCCTTCGGCGTCTTGAATGATCACACTGCTTTGAACGGCCTCGACACCACCCGTACGGCAATGGGAATAAAACGCACCACGACAAAAAATAAATTGGAGCAGCGCCTTGGTCTGAATCTAACTTTCGAAACCAGCCAGTTGGACGGTGAACTTGCCGAAAAAAATCGTGCTCTGGTCGCTTCTATAGGGTGGACCTGGCGCGATGTGGATAATAATTTTGCGCCGCGTAAAGGCCAGATCGCCTTATTCGATTTGGCGGTCTCAGAAAAGGCAGTTTTTTCTGATCAACGCTTTATTCGTGCCTACGGAAAATATCAACGTTGGATACCGGTGGGCGCGCGCGATGGCATCATCTTGCGTGCTGAGTTGGGCCAGGTTTTTTCTGAAGGCTCGGATGGTATTCCCGAGGATTATTTATTTCGTAGCGGCGGTAGTACGACGGTGCGTGGCTATCCTTACCAAAGCTTGGGCATACAACACGAAACGGGCGTCACTGGTGGTCGCGTGATGTCGGTCGCCAGCGCCGAATACGTGCATTGGATAGATGCTAGTTGGGGCAGCGCTGTTTTTATGGATGTCGGCGATGCAGCAGATACCTGGCGCGATTTTAGTGGCAAGCAAGCTTATGGCGTAGGCGCACGCTATATGACACCGGCCGGCCCTATCGCACTGGATCTTGCGTACGCCGCCAAGAAGAAAAAATTTGCGATAGATTTTTCTATTGCCATCGCATTTTAATTGAGTGAATTAGTATGAGTAGCGCGCAAATCACTCCCGAAACCCAAAAAGAGAACGAGGTCAGCGTTGAGGTGAAGACCGCGATGCGGGAGAAAAAAGGACGCGCTAGTGGCCAGGAAATTTGGTCGAACTTACCGAGCTACTTAATAAGATTCGCTTTGCTGCTGAGCTTGTTTATCAGCGTATTAATGGTTACGTTCATCGGGCTATGTGCGACAGAGTCGGGCACTAAAAAAATACTGCAGTTGGCGCAATATACCAGTGGCGGCGCTTTAAGCATCTCCGGTATCAACGGTAGTCTGGCGCGACAGTTACAGATAGACGAACTTACTTATATTGATACTACCAGCAAGTTCAAAGCGAGCGGCATCAAATTGGAGTGGAGTCCTTGGGCTTTATTACACAGGCAGCTAGAGCTAGAGACGCTGCAGGTATCGTCGATTAAATTGGCCAGTGCGCCCGATCCAACCCCTACGCAAATACCAGAAAACTTGCAACTGCCAATAGCGCTACATGTTAAGAGCGCTGCGATTGGTAGTCTATTGATCGCTGATCTGCTGCCCGATGGCAATGAGCATGCGATCGTGAAATTGACTGCGATCACAGCAAGTCTGAACACGACTGAGTTCCAGCACAAAATAGCGGGCGCTGTAAGCTCTCCCTGGGGGGCTTTGCAATTGCAAACCGTGATACAGACGAGTAAGCCTTTTAAGCTAAAAGGAGAATTTAGCTATCGCGGGCAACTCAATCCAGCTATGCCAAATTTAGGCATACAGGGTAGTGCGCAGGGTTCACTGCTGGAATTATCTCTGCAGGGCAAGGCCATTGCGGATCAAGCTGCGCAGAACCCGATTTCAGCCAAAAACGCTGTTTTGCAAGGTGGTTTCGAGACTGTGCTGGCGCCATTTGCTAGTCAGCCTATACGCTCTTTGCATGCCGATATCGCAGGCTTGAATCCTGCTGACTTTGCCAGTTCAGCGCCACAGGCACTTCTGCATGTTCGTGCAAATTTATCGGCTCAGCAAGTAAGACCCGTTGCAGAAAAAAAACCGGCAGTGGTGATGCCGCCGTTAGCCTTGATCGGTCATATCGCTATCGAAAATACTCAGCCGGCCAGGATAGATCAACAGGGCTTGCCTTTGCTGTCATTCGACTCTGATCTGCATTGGGATCAAAGTTTGATAGAACTCAAAGGGACGCAGTTAAAATTGCCAGGCAATGGCAAAGTGAGTGGAAACGCCCGCATACAATTAGCCGCAATTGGCTTGCCTTTGATTGAATCGCGCTTTGATCTGTCTGGAATTAATTTGGCTCAAATAGACAAACATATTCAAGCGAGCAATATATCCGGAAGCCTACAAGCACAAACTCGCAGCACAAATCAGGGCGACACAAATCAGGGCGACACAAATCAGGGCGACACAATTTTGACGCTGCAAACCCGCTTAACTGAGCCGCGTGCCAGTTTGAACGCCGAGGCCAGTTATCATTTAAACGACGCCGCAGATGTGCTGAAGTTGGAGAAATTTGAGCTTCTTTCAGGTAGTGCACAAATGCGAGGGCAGGGCGAATTTAGTTTTTCAAATAAGCAAAAATTTAATTTCCAAGGTGAATTGCGACGCTTTGATCCGGCACGCTGGATCGCTGGCCCAACTGGAAATATTGATGCAGATCTTTCAGTAATCGGACAGTTGCAAACTAAGCTGTCCTTGCAAGTGCAGTTGCCACGTTTGCAGGGGAGTTATGCAGGCCAGCCTTTGTCCGGCGTGCTGCAGTTAAATTTATTGGAAAGTGCGGCCTTAGAAATATCAAAAATGGATTTGCACTGGGGTAAAAATAGCATCAGCGGACAGGGCATATGGGGTAGCGGGAAAGACGGTCTGCAACTGAAACTCGATGCACCCGATTTGCCGGCCTTGTCTAGCCTGCTAGACATCAACCTGACTGGAAGTGCGCAAGCGGAGCTGCAATTACACGGGAAAATATCCGATCCATCGGCTAAGTTGCATATCGCGGCGCAGGGCTTGGGAATAGAAAAGCAGCTACACCTGGCAAAATTGAGTGCGGATATCGATCTGGAAAACGCCCTGCAGGGTGGCATTAACGCGCAGTTGCAGGTGCAAGAAATTCGAACTAAAACTAACTCGGATAATGCCCAACTAGAGCAGAGTGTGGCTAATGCGGTGAAATCCGCTGAGCATAAAAAAACAGTTAAATTGCCGTTGTTGGCGGAACAAGCCTCAGTGACGATTAAGGGAAGGCGCGAGCTACATCAGATCGATGGAAATTTGCGTTTTAATGCCGCACGTCAGTTGCAGTTAAATGCAAGCGGTGGCGTGAAGATGGACCAGAGTAAACCGCCAATATGGGCGGGCCAATTGGAACGCTTAAGTATTAGCGGACATCCAGATCTAAAGTTGGCTACACCGATGAGTATCGAGGCCGGCGCGCAATTACTTAAGCTGGGATCTGCGCAATTTGACGGTGCCTTAGGAAGCCTGGCGCTGGAAAAATTTGAATGGACACCAGGCCAGATGAAAACCCGCGGAAAAATTGATCATCTTAAAGTATTGGAGCTGGTCAACTTAGTTAAGCCGCAGTCGGCCGTCGATGGGGATTTGCAAGTTGGGGTCAGTTGGGATCTGCAACTAAAAGATAACATACGTGGTGAACTTAACTTGCAGAGACAGAGTGGCGATGTGCGAGTCCGAGATGTTGATGGGACTGGTAAGCCTTTAGCTCTGGAAATGAAAGAGCTGCAACTTAGCCTGGCGCTGGGGGGCTTGATAGCGGGTACCGATGCTGAACGCCTTTCCTTGAAATTAGATGGTTCTGGAAAACTCCTGGGAAATTGGCATTTGAATGCAAATTCTCAAGTGAGCAAGAAAGATGAACGATGGGTACTGGCAAGCAATGCTGCTCTTGAAGGTAGGCTCAATGCTGACGTGCCTGATCTGCAATGGCTGGGGCCTTGGCTAAACCCCGGCTTAGCGCTCAAAGGTAAATTGCTGGTGGATGCAAGTTTGGCGGGTATACTTTCAGCGCCAAAATATCAGGCGCAGATAGATGGCCGCGATCTGGAAGTCGCCTTCGCATCGGAGGGGCTGCTGTTACCAAATGGCATACTCAGTGCGCAGTTGGATGAAAAGCAACTAAAGCTTAAGCAACTACAGTTTACTAATAAAATTACTACTATGCCGCAGCATGCGAAGTTTCGTGACGCCAAGTGGCTAGGGCAAAAAGGCGAATTTAATGCAGCAGGGGAGATAGACTGGAGCAAGCAAAGCGGTAGTATAGAAGCAAAATTTCAGAAATTTCCAGTCTTGCAGCGTAAAGATCGTTGGCTGGTCGTCAGTGGTGAGACCAGTATTAAGCAAACTAGCGATATCTGGGCTTTGGTCGGCAATATCACTACCGATGGCGCCTACTTTAAGTTGCCTAAATCGCCGCCACCTAGCCTCTCCAGTGACGTCATCGTCAAACGTGGTGCCGCAAGCAAAGCGCAAGCGGATAGCGCTGGTGAAGAGAAAAAAGCCATCAAGACGCGGGTAGATGTTAACTTTGATATGGGGGAACGCTTTGTGTTCACCGGTAGTGGCTTAGATACTGGCCTGGCGGGCAGCATACGCTTGCGCAGTAGCGATGGCTCGCCACTACAAGCGACAGGGTCGATACGAACAGTAGGCGGAGTCTACGAGGGATACGGTCAACAATTGGATATAGAGCGAGGGATTTTGAATTTTCAAGGCTCTCCTAGTAATCCTGGTTTAAATATACGCGCCTTAAGAACCGGTCTTGAAGTCGAGGCTGGTGTTGAAGTGGTTGGTACCGTTTCCTCGCCTCAAGTACGACTGGTGTCCGAGCCGGTGGTACCCGATGCGGAAAAATTGTCTTGGTTAGTTCTGGGACGCGGATCAAATCAACTGGGTGGCAGTGACGCGAGTCTACTGATGTCGGCTGCCAGTACAATTTTTGGTGGCGATGGGAGTCGCAATGTACCGCGTGAGATCGTCCAGGGTATAGGGTTTGATGAATTTTCTATTGGCACTGCCGATGTCGGTGGCGGCTCTAAACTACCAGCGCAGACAGTGGCAGGATCTACCTCGGTAGGATCTTCATCCGGAGACCAGGTAGTGAGTGTTGGCAAGCGTTTGCTGCCAGGTTTGGTATTATCAGTGGAAAGAGGCTTGTCAGATGCCAGTGGTGCGGTTAAGTTAAGCTGGCAATTGACGCGACGTATCAGTGTAATTGCCCGGTCGGGTACAGAAGCATCGCTAGACGCCTACTACACCTTTTCTTTTCATTAATGATACAAAAATGAATTGACATATAATTTCTTAACTATAAATATAAGTGTGATAGGCATGCAAATAGCAATTGATAAAATTGCCTTAACGCACTTTTTTGAGTTTAAGATAAAACTAAATGGAACTAAGTGAATGTGGCTAGCTCTAATAATCTCATGACAAACTCTTCTTTAACAGCTTTGTCGCCTATGATTGGGCAGCGGCCCGTGCAATGGCAGTCCATCTCTCTGGCTGCGATGGTGCATGTGCTGTTGATCGTATTTCTTTGGGTTGGTGTGCAGTGGCAAAATAAGGAATCGACTGCAGTCGAGGCTGAGGTGTGGGATATGACAACGCGCGAGGCCGCGCCTTTACCAGTAATTGAAATGCAGCTAGAGCCAGAAAAAACGATCCCAAAACCAGAAAAAATTGTGACTAAAGAAGAACCTCTGGAAGATCCGGAAATCGCTTTGGCGCAAGAGAAAAAACGTAAACGTATAGAAAAACAAAAGCAAGAGCAGGAATTAAAGCTGGAGCAGGAGAGGGAGAGGGAGAGGGAGAAGGACAAGGCTTTGAAGCTGGAGAAAGAAAAACTGGCTGAACAAAAGAAAAAACTTGAGAAAGTTGCGGAGAAATCTAAGCTCGACGAGGCCGAGAAGCAAAAACTAGCCGAACTGGCCAAGCAGAAAAGCAAAGAGCAGGCGTCTCGCGATAAAGCCTATGAAGAAAATATGCGTAGGCTGACAGGGCAGGCCGGTACTAGTGGTAGCGGCGGTAGTGGTGATGCCGCCAAATCGACTGGAAATAACCGTGGCGATCCTAGTTACGCAGCACGTATTGCGGCCAAAGTGCGCTCGAATACAGTTTTTAATACCAGCGATAATTCAAGTAATAATCCTACCGTAGAATATCGTATCGACCTATTGCCGGATGGCTCACTGCGTGGCGCTATTCGTAAATTAAAGTCCTCGGGCGTGCCCGCCTTCGATGAGGCGGTGGAGAAAGCAATAGAAAAATCATTGCCATTTCCACGCGATAAGTCTGGCGAGGTGCCGGCAAGTATTGTGTATGTTCATCGCATGAAAGAATAGATTAATGAAAATATTGTTGAAGACCTTAATGTTGAAGAGCCTATTGCTAAGCGTATTAGTGTTTACGACTGCGGCACAGGCACAATTGCGCGTCGAGGTTTCCGGTGTAGGTTCCACTCAAATACCGATAGCTGTAGCCAGTTTTTCGGATGAAGGTCTGGCGACTCAGCAGCTTAGTGCCATCATTAAAGATGATTTGACGCGCAGCGGTTATTTTAAATTGATAGACGGAGTTGGCGTTATCTCTGAAACGACTTCGGTGAATTTTGGGGACTTGAAATCACGTGGGGCCGAAGCCTTGGTCGTTGGTAGCGTACAAAGACTCAGCGATGGGCGTTTTGATGTGCGCTATAAATTACTCGATACCATTAAATCTTCCACGCTATCTGGTTTTGCTTTGGCAAGCACGCCCGAAAATATGCGATTGACCGCGCATAGAATTTCCGACGATATTTATGAAAAATTAATCGGAGTGCGTGGCGCCTTCGCCACGCGGGTAGCTTATGTTACCAAGGCGGGTAATCAATACCGTCTGGAGATTGCCGATGCTGATGGGGAAGGCGTGCAAGTTGCATTGCGCTCGAATGAGCCAATTATTTCGCCGGCCTGGTCACCTGACGGCACCAAGGTCGCGTATGTTTCGTTTGAAGCAAAAAAGCCTGTGGTCTATGTGCAAAACCTGATTACCCGTGAGCGCACCGTGGTTGCCAATTACAAGGGCAGTAACTCTGCGCCAGCATGGGCGCCTGATGGTAGTAAGTTGGCGGTATCCCTGTCGCGTGATGGCTTGACGCAGATTTATACTGTGAACGCCAACGGTAGCGGCTTGCAAAGATTGACTAGTTCTAGCGGAATAGATACTGAGCCGCAATTTTCTGCCGATGGTCAGTCGATTTATTTTCTAAGTGATCGTAGTGGCGGGCCGCAGATTTACCGTATGTCCAGCTCAGGCGGAGATGCCAAGCGCGTGACTTTCGGTGGTTCTTACAATATCACGCCTCGTATCTCACCGGATGGCAAAACTTTGGCGTATATTTCACGTCGTGAAGGTAAATTTCAGTTATATACTTTGGATCTAGCTAGTGGGCAAGAGCAAAGAATGTCAGATACCGTCAAGGACGAGTCGCCGAGTTTCTCTCCGAATGGTCGTTACATTATGTATGCCACAGAATCTGGACGTCGCGGTTCGCTGGCGGTAGTTTCTGTTGATGGTAAAGTGAAGCAAAAGTTGACGGTGCAGGCTGGTGATATACGCGAGCCTACTTGGGGTCCCTTCATGAAGTAGTCGGCAAGGTAAATTTTTTGTTAGTGTAGTTTTTGCTTGTAAATTAATAGGAGAAATAAATGAATTTCAAAAATACTAGTCTCGCCCTGATCATTTCCAGTCTTGCTTTGATCACCGCTTGCAGCACACCAGTTAAACTCGATGACAAACCTGTCGTCGAAGACAAGTCAACAAAAGTCGTCACACCAGTAGACACGCGCACTGTTAGCCCGGTTGAAGCAACTTCGGTCGATCCTTTGAATGATCCTAAAGGTATCTTGTCTAAGCGTAGTGTGTATTTTGACTATGATAGCTATGTGGTTAAGGATGAGTTCAAATCTTTGGTGGAGGCCCATGCTAAATATTTGTCCGCGAATAAAGGCCGTAAGATTTTAATTCAAGGTAATACCGATGAACGCGGTGGCCGTGAATACAATTTGGCTCTGGGTCAAAAACGTGCAGAAGCAGTCCGCAAGGCCTTGGCTTTATTGAGTGTGCCTGAAGCGCAAGTAGAAGCGGTTTCCCTGGGTAAAGAAAAACCTAAGGCCACCGGTAGCGACGAAGCCTCTTGGGCAGAAAACCGTCGTGCTGATATTGTTTATCAATAATCGAGCCTCACTTGCTAGTGAACTCGGATAGCGTTTAAACGAGATCCATATCGGGCTTTGCAGCTTCTGTTGCAAAGCCCGAATGCTATTGTGCTGGCCTTCCTTTACGCAGTATTATCCCCCTCTACCTGTATCAAACTAATTGAAGCTTGAGCTGCTATGAAATTTCTCTCTTTAACTAAATTCTCCGCTGTGGCCGTCCTCGCCGCCGCGCTTGCTCCTGGCCTGGCTTCTGCCGGCCTGTTCGATGATGATGAGGCGCGTAGAGCAATTCTCGATATTCGCGCCAAGATCGATGCAGTGAATGTCAGAGTGGACACTAAGGCGGACAAGAGTAGTGCACTTGATTTAGCCAATCAAAATGAGGTGTTGCGCAGTGAGATTGCTAAATTGCGTGGTCAAATTGAAGTCTTGACCAATGATTTAACCAACGCTCAACGCCGCCAGCAAGATTTTTATGTGGACTTAGATAATCGGCTGCGCAAGATCGAACCTAAGAAGATGACTGTAGACGGCAAGGAATCGACCGTAGAGGTCAATGAGCAGCGCTCCTATGACGCTGCTATGGCTTTGTTTAAGGCGGCTGACTACAAGAGCGCTAGCGCTGCGTTTTCGGCGTTTGTGGTGAATTATCCGCTGTCCGCCTATGCTGGCGCGGCGCAATACTGGCTGGGAAACTCCTACTATGCGCAACGCGATTGCAAAAACACCATCACGGCCCTACAGCCTATGCTGAAGTCTCTTCCTGATCACCCTAAGACGCCGGATGCCATGCTCAATATTGCCGCTTGCCAGCTAGAGCTAAAAGACAAGCCCGCGAATAAGAAAACTTTAGAGGCCATCATCGCTCATTATCCAGATTCGGAAGCCGCGCAAGCGGCCAAGAGTCGCTTGGCTGCAGGAAAATAAACCCGGTAGGCGATTGACAGGCTGAGCTAAACCCCCTATAATTTCGTTCTTTCGGGTCGTTAGCTCAGCTGGTAGAGCAGCGGACTTTTAATCCGTTGGTCGCAGGTTCGAATCCCGCACGGCCTACCACGAAATTCGAAAGACTTAGGTCTAGATCTAAGTCTTTTTCATTTGTACTTAATAGCTTATGGCAATTATGTACAGATACAAGCAGTCTTTGGGTCGTTAGCTCAGCTGGTAGAGCAGCGGACTTTTAATCCGTTGGTCGCAGGTTCGAATCCCGCACGGCCTACCAAATACGAAGGACTCAGGTGAAAACCTGAGTCCTTTTTTGTTTTTTCGGTGATAAGCTGCGCGTATATAAATATGCACGCCTATGCCGCCTCAATTTCTTACTCATTCAAGGATGCCCGATGAAACACAAGCCAGA
The DNA here is from genome assembly GCF_003955735.1 of Undibacterium parvum. Lineage (NCBI taxonomy): Bacteria > Pseudomonadati > Pseudomonadota > Betaproteobacteria > Burkholderiales > Oxalobacteraceae > Neoundibacterium > Neoundibacterium parvum. Next base: position 3,145,404 of record NZ_CP034464.1, read on the forward strand.
AAGCCAAGCCAAGCGGGTAGCAGTGAAAACGGAGCAGGAAAATGCAGTGCAGGAAAAACACGAAATCCGTCCAGGCCAATCGCTAGAGCTACTTAAAGAACTACATATCCTGACACGTGACGGCAAGATGAATCAGGATAGCCGGCGCAAACTTAAGCAGGTCTATCATCTGTATCAATTCATCGAGCCCTTGTTGCAACAGGTGCGAGCTAGTCATGGTTCCGTCAGTGTGGTCGATCATGGTGCTGGTAAATCTTACCTCGGCTTTATTTTGTATGACCTGTTTTTCAAGGCGCTCAATGATGGTGGCGCTTCGCGGATTTACGGCATAGAAACTCGTGACGAACTGGTGCAAAAGTCGCGCGAGCTCGCGCAAAAACTTGAATTTCCAGGCATGTCGTTTCTTAATTTATCGGTGGCTGATTCGACTTCCTCAAGTGCCTTACCTGATCAGATCGATATAGTCACGGCCCTGCATGCCTGCAATACTGCGACCGATGATGCGATAGAATTTGCCTTGAAAAAGAAGGCGAAATTTATGGTTCTGGTGCCCTGCTGCCAGGCTGAAGTAGCGGCCGAATTGCGCAAGGGTAAAGGCGAGGTGCTCAAAAATAATCCTATGTCCGAAATGTGGCGCCATCCGATACATACCCGCGAATTTGGTAGTCAGATCACCAATGTGCTGCGCTGTCTGCAATTAGAGGCGCATGGTTATCAGGTGCGCGTGACCGAACTGGTAGGTTGGGAACATTCTATGAAGAATGAACTAATCATCGCTGAATACAAGGCGCAGCCGCTTAAGCGTGCCGCCGAACGCCTGAATCAAGTCTTGACGAGCACCGGTTTGGAAAGTCTAAGCAGTCGATTTTTTACGCCCTGAAACTGCACTGTGGTAAATTCGCCCGAATGGTAATTGCGTCACTAGCACGTCATAAATAATGATTAATATAATTTATCTTTATTGACTAAGCGTGATTTTCATCTAGCCCCTTAGTCTCATCGCATACAAAAAAGGAAGGTCTAGCTATGTTTGCTGCCGTAGATCTTGGTTCTAATAGTTTTCGTTTGCACATCGGCCACCATGATGGTGATGTGATCAGGGTGGTAAAAAGTGCGCGTGATCCGATTCGCCTTGCTGCCGGTCTGGATGCCGAGGGTAATTTAAGTCCAGCCGCAATCCAAAGTGCGGTCACTTGCCTGGCGCGCTTTCGCGAAATTCTTAATGCCTATCCTATCGTCGGGGTACGTGTGGTTGCTACCAATACCGTGCGTATCGCCAAGAACGCCGGTGCGCTGTTGCCCGCCGCCGAAGCTGCCATAGGCTATCCTATCGAGGTGATCTCTGGACTGGAAGAGGGGCGCCTGATTTACATGGGCGTGTCTAACTCGATTGCGATCCCGGGCGAGCGCAGACTGGTACTTGATATCGGCGGCGGCTCTACCGAAGTGATCTTGGGGCGTGGCCATGAAATTGTTAAAGTAGAGTCTTTTGCGATTGGTACGGTTAAGCATAGCGCCAGTTTTTTCCCTGATGGACATATCTCCGAGGCCGGCTTTGATGCCGCGATACTGTCGGCGCGCTCGATGTTTGAAGATGCCGCGCCACCGTATCAGCCCGTGCATTGGCGTAGCGCCTACGGCTCATCTGGAACGATGCGCGCGATCTCCGATGCGATTCATAAAAACGGTCTGGGCGATGGCAGCATTACTCTGAAAAATCTAAATTCACTACGCCGCTATTGTGAGCAAACCGGGCATATCAGCGAGCTAGAACTGAACGGCATCAAACCGGAACGGGTGGCCATGGTGGTCGGTGGTTTAGCGATATTGATAGGTCTGTTGGAAGAATTTAATATCCAGGTTTTGCATCCGATTGAAGCCGGCTTGCGTATGGGCGTGATGTGGGACATGTACCTACGCTCGACTAAGCGCGATCGCCGTGAGCAATCTGTGCACACGGTCGCCAGCCTGTTTCATGCTGATATGTCGCGCGCCAATCGGGTTGCTGAAATGGTGCGTTCCTTGTACGCGCAACTCAAGCCTAGCTCAGACGCTTACACGCGCCATCTGTATTGGAGTGCCTTGATGCACGAGGTCGGTATGGTGGTCTCACATACCAGTTATCACAAACATGGCGCCTACATGGTAGAGAATGCCGACATGGCGGGCTTTACTACACGTGAGCAGCGCACCATGAGTAAGCTGATCCTGAGCCAGAAAGGTAATCTCAGAAAAATCAGCGATGGTTTTTCTGATCTCGATTTTGCCAAGGCAGTGCTGGCATTACGTTTGGCTGTGACCCTGATGCACTCCCGCGTAGAGCTTGATTATGCCGATTTGCGCTTAAAGATGAAAAGCAAAATTGAACTTGAGATACGACAGGACTGGGTCAGCCTACATCCTACCGTGGCGTTCTGGCTGCAAAAAGAAATCGAATGCTGGCGCGAAGTCGGTGTCGAATTTCTGGTGAAGGCCAACGTTTAAAAATTTTCAAGTTGGTATGCCCAGTATCCATGCGCCTCGTGGCGGCATTTCGGCCTGCAGCCCGCGTGGATATTGCGTATATGGTTTTTGGAAATACCCTAGAATGGGGTTGTCATCAATAACTAATTAGAGCCATCTCTCTAAATCGCGTCACGCCCCAGTAATATTCATTTCCTATCATTCTGCGCTTAGCCACTCATGGATCAGCCAGATGAATCTCAAACCTTCCCGTCGTCAATTTATTCGCGATTTTACTTTTACTACTGCAGCTGTTACTGGCTCATTGGCACTGAGTGCCTGTGGTGCTGGCAGCTCCGATGACGGCGTTTCCGTCACTTTTTTACATGGTGTGGTCAGCGGCGATCCATTGAGCGACAGCGTGATCTTGTGGACACGCGTGACGCCTTCCAACAGCACTGATGGCAAAGACATTGCAGTGCAATGGGAAGTGGCAGCAGACGATCAATTTACTAAAATCGTTAAAAACGGTAGTTTTTTCACGAATGCCGCGCGTGACTTTACGGTCAAAGTAGACGTCACTGGTTTGAGCCCAAATAGCGTGTATTTTTATCGCTTCACACATAACAGCACCCGTTCTGCGACTGGCCGCACCAAGACCCTGCCGGTCGGTAAGTTAGATCAAGTGAAACTGGCTGTGTTGACTTGCTCTAATTATCCGGCTGGTTACTTCAATGTATATGCCGAAGTCGCAAAACTGACAGACATTGATGCCGTGTTGCATCTGGGTGACTACATCTACGAATATCCACGCGATGGCTATGCTTCGCAAGATGCGGCGGCTTTGAATCGTCTGGTCGACCCTAAGACTGAGATCATTACGCTGACCGATTATCGCAGTCGCTATGCGATCTATCGTACCGATACCGATCTGCAAGCGATGCACGCTAAATTGCCTTTGATCGCGATCTGGGATGATCACGAGTTTGCCAATGATGCCTGGTCCGGTGGTGCAGAGAACCATGATCCTGCTACCGAAGGTCCGTTTAGCGCGCGCCGTGCGGCTGCGCTGCAAGCCTACAATGAATGGATGCCGATCCGCTTGCCGGATGCAACTAAGAACGACAGAATTTATCGCTCTTTCGACTTCGGTAATCTGGTTTCTTTGCACATGCTAGACACTCGTCTGATAGGGCGCGACAAGCAACTATCCTTCGCCAATTACATGGGTGCTGGCGGTGCTTTTGATGCTGGAAAATTTACTGCCGACATGGCCAACCCTGCGCGCCAGTTAATGGGCGCCGAGCAGACTGCCTGGTTGCAAGCACAGATGGGGAAATCGAGTGCGACCTGGCAGATACTGGGTCAGCAAGTATTGATGGCGCGCATGAATATCCCCGCGCCTCTGGTCTTGCAGCAAATTACGTTTGCCAATTACATCACGCTGGTAGGCAAGGCGCAGGCAGCGCCGGCCAGTTTGACGACCGAAGAGAAACTGATCCTGGCGCAGCCAGCGATTCCTTACAATCTGGATGCTTGGGATGGCTACGCTGTCGCACGTGAAACCGTGTTCGGCACTGCTAAAGCTTTGGATAAAAATCTGATTGCCTTGGCGGGCGACACCCATAATACCTGGGCGAGTGATTTGGCTGATATGACGGGTGCTGCGGTAGGCGTAGAGTTCGGCGTGACCTCGGTGACTTCGCCAGGCTTTGAAGATATTTTCCCTAAAGAAGATCCTGCGGTGTTGGCGGCTGGTCTGGAACAGTTGATCGGGCCTCTGGTGTATGCCGAGACTAAAAATCGTGGTTTCATGATCGTTACTGCGACGCCAACTGAAACACGCGCCGAATGGCGTTATGTCAGTACCGTTAAATCTAAGACTTACAACATGGTTCCGGGTAAGACTCTGAAGACGTTGCCGGGCGCTGCCAACCGCAAGTTATTGGCAGTGTAATTAAGGTAGCTTGTTGAGGCAGCTTGCGATGTGCGGCATTAAAGTCTGCTGGTGCTAGAGCTGAAGTTCTCAAGCGGGTGATTGCTCCTTATCCGTTTGAGGCCGACTAAGAAAATAATGGCAGTGAAGACAGGCTATTGAGGAACGCGATGCACTGCGTTTTTCAATAGCCTGTTATGCTTTCGTCCTTTGCATATCGATTTAGCTGTTTATGACGAATCTGTCCTTTAGTTTTTTGAATGGTTTGCGTTTGAGCTTGCTGAGCGCCTGTTGCGTCTGTCTGCCAATATTGGCCAGTGCGCAAACAGTGCCAGACACCTTAGAGCAAAGGCTGAAGGTCTGCACTTCCTGTCATGGAAAAGACGGTAGAGCCACCAGTGATGGCTATTACCCGCGCATTGCAGGTAAGCCCGAGGGCTATCTCTACAATCAGCTGATCAATTTTCGTGATGCTAAGCGTACTTATCCTTTGATGACTTATATGGTGACGAATTTGTCTGATGCGTATTTGAAAGAAATCGCACAGTATTTTTCGGCGCAACATCCACCGTACTCTGCGCCCCAAATCAGTGAGGCGAGCCCCGCCATGTTAGAGCGTGGCCGGCTGCTAGTCCATCAAGGTGATAAGGCTAAAAATATTCCAGCTTGCATATCTTGTCATGGCGAAAAAATGACCGGGGTCGCGCCTTTTATACCTGGCTTACTCGGCCTGCCGCGTGACTATATTGTGGCGCAGTTGGGGGCCTGGCAAAACGCTAGCCGCCATGCTACTGCACCCGATTGTATGCAGAAAATCTCGTTGAAATTGCAGCCGCAAGACATAGGCGCGGTATCGGCGTGGCTGGCGGCGCAGCACATGCCGGCTGACCCTCGAGCGATAGTGGCCAAAGATATCCCTCATTTTAAATTGCCAATTGCCTGCGGCAGCGTTACTGAATAAAGCTCAATATGTCGATTAAACGAATTCTTTATTCACTGCTGACCAGCATACTGTTGGTGCTGGCTGGCGTGGCTGGTTACGGTTATTTTTTATTGGACGAGCATCTGCCTGGCACGCCAGCGGTCGATGCAAATACTGGCGGACAAGTTGCGCGCGGTGCCTATCTGGCGCGTGCCGGAAATTGCATGGGCTGCCATACGATGCGTGGTGGCGACGCCTATGCCGGTGGTCGTGTGATTCAGTCTGAGTTTGGCAATTTTCTGACGCCCAATATTACTGCGGATGTTAACTATGGCATCGGTGCCTGGAGTGCCGAAGACTTCTGGCAGGCACTACACAATGGTAAGTCTAAGGATGGGCGCATGCTGTATCCAGCTTTTCCGTTTGCCAATTACAGCCAGATCACACGCACCGATAGCGATGCTTTATTCGCTTACTTCAAGACGGTTAAACCTGTCGCCAGAGAGAATCAGCCACATGATTTGCGCTTCCCTTACAACCAGCGAATCTTGCTGGCATTTTGGCGCGCCCTGTATTTTCGTCCGGGCGTGTATCAAAATAATACGCAGCAAACTACAGAATGGAATCGTGGCGCCTATCTGGTGAATGGCTTGGCCCATTGCAGTGCCTGCCATAGTAGCCGTAACGTGCTGGGCGCTAATGGCGGTAGCCACGATCTGTCTGGAGGTGCGCTGCCCATGGTCAATTGGTATGCACCATCCTTATTGGCGCAAGACGAGGCCGGGGTCTTGCATTGGCAGCCGGCACAGTTGCAAGCCTTGTTAAAAACCGGTGTCTCGCAGCACTCCGTCGCGTCGGGCCCTATGGCTGAGGTGGTGGCTGGCAGCCTGCAATACTTAACAGCGACCGATATTGCCGCCATGGGCACTTATCTGCAAGCCCTGCCGGTATCAAAAACTGCTGCTGCCGATATGCTGGATAAGGCGCTAAAAGCTCCCGAGCTAGGCAAAGAACAGATGGCGATGCTGATGCAACAGGGAGCCAGTCTGTATAAAACCCATTGTGCCGATTGCCATGGCGCCAATGGTTCCGGGGTTGCCAGCATTTATCCTGCCTTGGCGAGTAATCGTGCAGTGCAGATGCAAAACGCCACCAACCCTTTGCGTATCATCTTAGCGGGCGGCTTTGCTCCTGCCACCGAGGCCAATCCGCGTCCTTACGGAATGCCGCCGTTTGGACCAGTGTTGTCAGACGCTGAAGTGGCCATCGTTTTATCTTATGTACGCAATGCCTGGGGCAATCAGGCTAGCGTCATCACCGCAGCAGAAGTTAATCGCTACCGGACCGCACCATTGGATTAAACAAGATCTAGACAAGGGAGTTGCAAGGACATGAATCAGAGCACTTTACGGCATCAGTTTTTTTTATTCTTGCTCATCGCCGTCACTTTGGGTTTTGGCTGGATCATGCTGCCATTTTATGCAGCGATTTTCTGGGCTTTGGTCCTGGCAATTTTGTGCGCTCCTTTGCAAACAAGTTTACTCAAAATACTGCCTCGACACCGCAATCTGGCAGTGCTGGCCAGTCTGTTATTGGTACTGGTTGCGGTGCTGCTTCCGCTCTTGCTGATAGGCGCATCTCTGCTGCAGGAAGGGACGAGTTTTTATGCCAAGATGCGCTCTGGTCAAATTGATTTTGGCGTCTATTTTCAGCAAATCATGGCGGCACTACCTAGCTGGATGTTGAAGCTGTTGTCACGCTTTGGGGTCGACGACCTGACGACGCTCAAAAGTACGCTCTCAACTGCGGCTAGTCACGCCAGTCAATTGATCGCCTCTAAACTCTTGAACCTGGGGCAAATTACGGCTCAGTTTATGATCAGCTTAGGGATCATGCTGTATTTGTTGTTTTTCTTTTTGCGTGATGGTGTCGCGCTGGCGGCAAAAATCACACTGGCCTTACCATTAGAAAATGCTGATAAGCAACAACTGTTTGCCAAATTTGCGACTGTGATACGTGCAACGATCAAAGGTAATCTCAGCGTTGCAGCGACTCAGGGGGCGCTAGGTGGCCTGATGTTTTGGTTCCTGGGAATACAGGGAGCATTATTATGGGCGGTATTGATGGCTGTCATGTCCTTATTGCCGGCGATAGGCGCTGGTCTGATCTGGGGCCCGGTCGCACTTTATTATCTGGCGACTGGCGCGCTGTGGCAAGGCATCAGCATGATCTTGTTTGGTGTGTTGGTGATTGGCTTGGTTGATAATATCCTGCGTCCTATTTTGGTTGGTAAAGATACGCAGATGCCCGATTATGTGGTGTTGCTTTCTACCCTGGGCGGGCTTGCCGTTTTTGGCTTGAGTGGTTTCGTGATCGGCCCCGTGATCGCAGCCATGTTCATCGCCAGTTGGGAAATTTTTGCAAATGACCAAGAGGCGGGCGGCAAGTAAGACCCTTCGAGATTATTCGAGAGTGGCTTATGAGCCGCCCTCGCTATGATCTTGATCAAGTCAGGAATTTGCCAAGTGCCGACAATCAGGCGTAGAATATCCGATCTGCCAACGCGGGTGTAGCTCAATGGTAGAGCTGAAGCTTCCCAAGCTTACGACGAGGGTTCGATTCCCTTCACCCGCTCCATAATCACTACCGTTTCTATGTGCCGTCTGGCATGTTCTTGTGGCCTACTTGGCGCACAAAGGGATACGTATTGACACCGTCGTTCCCTGACCCAATTCACTGCTTAGCTTGAGCTCACCTGCAAGTGTATTGTTAACCAAATTGTGGACAATGTTGAGTCCTAAACCACTGCCGCCTTTGCCTCGTTTGGTCGTAAAGAAAGGGTCAAAGACACGTTTTAAATCATGTTCTGAAATACCCTTGCCATTGTCACGTACTTCAAGCAGAAGGCTGCCCTGTTGGTCACTGTCGGCACGTATATTAATCTCGCCCTCTTGTTGAGGCTCAAAGGCATGCAGTACGCAATTGTTGAGCAAATTGGTGATGATTTGATAGATAGCACCAGGATAGCTATCCATTTGTAAATCATGAGGAATATCGCAACTGATTCTGATGTGAGAGCGGCTCAGGCTAGGTGTTAATAGCAATAAAATTTCAGCTATGGCCTCATGTAAAAAAAACACACGCCTCGCTTCGCTTTCCTGATCGATCGAGACTTGTTTAAAGCTATTAATCATCTCGGCCGCTTTTTGCAAGCCTCGCACCAAAATTTCGCTTCCCGTCCGCGCTTGCTCTATAAAATCGTTCATCTGACGGCGCGACATGCCCTGTTCTATCTGGCGTTCTACGGTGATAACGTGATCTTTTAGTGTACTTGCCACCGTGAGACTATTTCCTATCGGCGTGTTGAGCTCGTGGGCTATGCCCGACACCATAGAAAATAAGGCGGAATTTTTTTCCATGCTGACTAATTCTGTATGCGCGGTGGCTAAGCTTTCCATTGCCGATGAGAGTTCTCGCGTGCGTTCCATGACTCTATGTTCCAGCAACAGGCCTGCGGTTTTTAAACAGTGTCTGGCTCTCAGTGTTGCTGCCACAATGAAGGCGATGACTGCGCTAAGTAAAATTCCAATCACGAGCACGAGATATGAAAAATAATGAAAATAGCCAGCAAAGAAAGTAGATTTCGGGCGTAGGGTTAAATTCCATTTGCGACCTGCCACCTCCAATGTTTGCGTAATATCCGTATCTTGCGGCGTGCTCGTCTTATCCAATTTGCCTGTGCTTGGATGGATTGAGCTATAAATAAATTTCCCGTCATTGGCAGTAAGATCAACCGCGATTAAGTCATACTGTGCAAGATTAGCTAGGCTTAAGGCCTGTGCAAATAAGGGGGTAATAGGGATGACCGCCGCCAAATAACCTTTAACAGCTTGCTTGCCGCCTTTAGTAAGGGCGGATGCATGCGGATCCAATACTGCTTGAGAAATAGCAAATGCCATTTGACCGGAAGAGACCTTTCCTCCTTGCATCAAATCAAATACGCCTGAGGCTACTCCCTCGCCAGTTTCAGCGGACCTCAGTTTTGACTCCATACGAATTGGACTAAAACTCATATCAAAGCCTATGGTCCCTATGGTCGAGGGCCATGCATATAAAACCGGCACATAGACCTCGCGACCACTTACGCCTATCCATTCGTCGCCGCTCGCATCTGGTTGTATCACACGAAAATTGTGCTTGCCCTCGGCACGGGCTTTTTTCTCAAATTGAGCTAAGTCACTCGCCGCTACCAGTGGTTGCCATTCTAGGATGCGTACACTGTCTTGTTTCGCCAACGCGCGGTTGGCGTAGGTTTGAAATTGGAGATTGTTCAGATCAGGGTTGACCTCGATCATTAAAGCCCCAAACTTGACCGCGCTGATGGCGCTCGAGAGTCTGGTGTGAAACGCCTGCACAACGCGATCGCTTAGTTGATGTCGGGCATCTTGCGAACGCAGTCGATCTGCTTCGTGTAGTGAAAAAAAAGCCAGCGTACTTCCGAGTAAACCAACTACAAAAATGAAGAGTGGTAAGGCAAAATCTTTAGCGTTTAAAGATGAAACTTGGCTTGTATTGGTTTCGTCGCGAGTATTTTTCATCATGAGCGCTAAAGGAAATTATTCGATACAAAGGCAAGCCGATTTTATTTCTAGGACTTACGCAAAATTGTTTCAGCTAGACTTACCGCCGTAGACAGTACTTGAGTACGGCAAGGCGGATACAAGGACGCAGGGTCAGTTTTGAGTAAGTCCTAATTTCATCACTTTTCCTTAGCTTAACGAATAAAGAAAGCGATAGCAAAATACTTTTGTTGTCTAATGGGTACACAAAGACAGGCTGGCGCAGGCGTCCAGCTCTCAAAATTGGGCTCGCCAACAGTAAATACTAGGTACTCATAGCCTGAAGACACTCATGGATTCGACTAAAGTGTGGGATTGTTCACGCAAGCCTTCGGCGGCTGCGGCAGCTTGCTCGACTAGTGCCGCATTTTGTTGCGTCATTTCATCCATTTGGGTAATCGCTAAGTCGATTTGTTCTATGCCCGCCCTTTGCTGATCGGTGGCTGTGACGATTTCGGACATGATATCGGTTACATGTTTGACGCTGGCGACGATATCGTTCATGGCGACACCGGCGTCTCCCGCTAATTTATTCCCTGCGTCAACTTGTTCTACGCTATCACTAATGAGGGTCTTGATTTCTTTGGCGGCGGCGCTACGCTGTGCCAGAATTCTCACTTCACTCGCCACGACCGCAAAGCCCCGCCCCTGCTCGCCAGCACGTGCCGCTTCCAGGTTCTTGGCCGCTTCGTGCATATATAGGTAGGTCGGTATGCCAGCCAGGACCAGGGCGATAATACTCAGGAGTTCAAATTTTTGCCATAGCAAAAATCGACCGAGTTGAGAGCTCATAGTCATTTTATTCTCCTATCAAATCACCCCAGAAACCTCAGCGGCGCACCCAGAGACAATAATATTTATATTAGGTCAACGATGAGGGAAATCCGATGCCATTAGTGCAATATGGAAAATACTTGCTAATTGAAAACAATGATCTATTCGGCCTCTGGCATCAAATCTGGCTTGTAGCGGCCGTGCAGCCTTGCTATTGGCTAGTATTGTGCTTTACAAAACTTTACCTTAGCGACATATCCTAGCAAGGCGGCACGCTTACAGTAGGCGCTGAGCAGACTAACTCTGCTGGGTGGGCCAAATTGCCCACTCAAATCTACGCTTACAGGTGAGTCTATGATGTCTGCAACGCCGGTGCTTGAGCTTAAAGCCATTACCAAAAACGTCCTTACTCAAGAGGGGGATTTGGCAATACTGCGTCCGATTTCTATGCGAATAATGGCCGGTGAAACGATCGCCATTACCGGTGCTTCTGGCTCTGGAAAGTCGACCTTACTGGGTATCTTGGCGGGGCTAGATGTGCCTACTAGCGGAGAAGTGTTTTTGAGCGGGCATTGCCTGACGGCACTCGATGAAGAGGGGCGTGCCCGAGTCAGGGCTGAGAATGTGGGCTTTATCTTTCAGTCGTTTCAGCTTTTACCGGGGCTCACCGCGCTTGAAAACGTCATGCTGCCGCTGGAATTGCGCGGCAATCAGCAGGCCAGACCTATGGCGACAGAATTTTTAAATCGGGTAGGTCTGGAGTCGCGTATCCGCCACTACCCGCCCCAGTTATCCGGCGGCGAGCAGCAAAGGGTGGCGATAGCACGCGCCTTTGCCAGTCAGCCACGTATTTTGTTTGCCGATGAACCTACCGGTAATCTCGATAGCAAGACCGGTGCGCGGATTATCGATTTACTGTTTGAACTCAATCGAGCGTCCGCTACCACCCTGGTTTTTATTACGCATGAAGAGCGTCTGGCCTGTTTGTGTCAGCGTCGCATTGTGCTAGAGGCCGGACAAATGGTTTGCGCTTCGTCTAGCCAAGTTGGGAAAGGAGAGAGCCATGCTAGCCTTGAAATTATTGCTGCGTAATTGGCGTAGTGGCGAACTTAAACTGCTGAGTGCATCTCTGGTATTGGCGGTTGCCGTACTCAGTGGTATTGCGGTGTTTACCGACCGGTTAGAGACAACGATGCTGGCACAAAGTAGCAGTCTGCTAGGTGCCGATAGTGTGCTCACAGGTACTCAGGCACACAACGCAGCATGGGCGCTCGAAGCCGAACGGGATGGGATCGCACATACCCAGGCGGTAGCGTTTGAGAGCATGCTATATGCCGGTGATGAGATGGCGCTAGCCTCAGTCAAAGCGGTGGCGCAGCACTATCCCTTGCGTGGACATTTAGAAATCAGTCAACTGCCGTTTGCCGTGCAAGCACAAGATATTCAACAAGCTACAGGCATCCCTGCGGAGGGGGAAGCCTGGATAGATTCACGCTTAATGGCGGGCTTAAAAATACAACTGGGACAGCAAATAGAGCTAGGTGAGCTGAGTCTGAAAGTTAGTCAGATACTGATACGTGAACCTGAGTTATTTAGTTTAGCCCCACCTGTGTTAATTAATCTTCAGGATTTAGCTGCGAGCAAGCTGCTGCAAGCAGGTAGCCGCATTGAATATAAATGGTTGCTGGCCTCTGATAACATCGGGCAATTGGCAAACTTTGTACAAAAACTCAAGCCACGTCTAAGTCCGAGTCAGACTGTGACGGATGCTGCCAGCGTGCAGGAAAGTTTGGGTAGCGTGGCTAAAAACGCTAAAAAATTTCTGTTATTGACTGCGATACTGGCGGTGTTGTTGGCGGGCGTCGCGATCGCTATCGCAGCACAGCAGTTTTCGCAAAGACATATCAATCAAGTGGCCCTGATCAAGAGTCTCGGGGTCAGCGCTAGTCGGATCCGCGCTCTGTATTTTGGCCAATTGCTAGCCTTGGGCATCGTCGCCTCTTTGATCGGCTTGGTCTTTGGCGAACTAATACAAAGAGCGGTGGCCGCCAGCTTGCTACAAATCTATAAAATCAGTTTAGGGCAGGGGCGCGCCTTGCCGTATGCCCTGAGTTTTTTAAGTGGTCAGTTGTGCCTGATTTTTTTCGCCCTGCCAGCGCTTTGGTTCTTACCGACAGTGCCACCCTTGAAAATTTTGCGTAAAGAGTTGACAGTAAATTTTACCCAGCAGTGGTTACAGGCAGCGCTGGCGTTGGCAGCGGTATTTTCCCTACTTGTCTTATTTAGTGGCGATCTGATTCTGGCCTTACTGGTTGTCGCTGGGCTGATCGTGGTGGTGGTTTTTTCGATATTGCTGAGTGTGGCTTTTTTAAGTTTTAGCCGATATTTTTCTGCTAATCTGAGTGGCTACCCTCGGCTCGCCTTCGCCAATTTGCTAAGACGCAAACGATCAAACGTGATGCAAATTATCGTGTTTGCGATTGCCCTCATGTCTTTGCTCAGTTTGAGCATAGTGCGCACTTCGTTGATGGATGAGTGGAGTGCGAAATTCCCCAAAGATGCAGCAAATCATTTTCTGGAGAATATTCCGGCCGCCGAAGTCGCTGCAGTACAAGCTCTGATTGAGCAGGAAAAACTGTCACATGAGCCGTTTCATCCCGTAGTGCGCGGCCGTATCAGCGCGGTCAAGGGCATAGTGCCAGATGAAATGATGCGTAAAAAATCGCGTACTCTGGAGTTCGAAAATGATTTTAGCTGGAGCACTCGCTTGGCCGATGGCAATCAGTTGGTCGCTGGTCAGTGGTGGGATCAGTGGCGTCAGTCGCGTCAGCCTGGGCAATTGCCAGGAGTTTCAGTCGCTGCTGCCACCGCCAAAAACATAGGCGTAACCGTGGGTGATCGCTTGCGTTTTTTTGTGGCCGGTTTCGAGTTTGAAGCTGAAGTGGCCAGTTTGCGTCAGTTTGAAGAAAGTGCCGTTAAACGCTCGTTCGCCTATTTGTTTGAGCCCGGCACGCTAGATCATTTATCGCCCACGTATAGCACGGCATTTTTTCTGCCGCCGCCGCAAACAAACTTTTTGCCACGACTCTTGCGTGCCCATCCTAGTATGCTGCTGTATCAGTTAGATCGCTTCCTGGAGCAATTGCAGAATATTATCAAGCAGGTTTCGGATGGCGTGATGTTGATCTTATGGCTGACGTTGGCAGCGGCTGCTCTGGTATTGGGTTCTGCGGTGATGAGTAGTATTGATAGTCGCAGACAAGAGAGCGCATTGTTGCGTGCGCTGGGTAGCCCCAGGGAATTGATCCTTGCTAGTCTTTGGCTGGAATTTAGTCTTTTGGGTTTGCTGGCGGGCGTGGTCGCCATTCTGGGCGCTGAGTTTATTTTGTTCGGTCTGCAAGTACTGGTCTTAAAAACGCCGCTACAGCCACACTATACTTACTGGCTGGCGGCACCCTTGCTAAGCGCTGCCTTGCTAGGGCTCTTCGGTGCTACGGCTTGTCGCAGTGTGCTCACTAGCGCACCTGGTCTGGTATTGCGAGGAGTAAATTAAGATGATGCGAATGATGAAACTAGGCGGTGTTTTATTCCTGCTTTGCATTAGCCTGGAGGTGTGTGCAAAGAGCGCCGCAGTTAAAGTCTTGGTGCTTGGTGATAGTCTCAGTGCTGGTTTTGGAATACGTTCAGAGTACGGCTGGGTGCGCCTGATGCAACAAGACTTACAGACACGGCATGGCGTGCAATTGCTCAATGCCAGCGTTAGCGGAGAAACCAGTAGTGGCGGGCTTACTCGCTTGCCAGCCCTACTGCGCGATTATCAGCCTGGTATCGTGGTCTTGGAGTTGGGTGGCAATGACGGCTTACGTGGTCAGCCTCTCACTTTGCTAGAGAGTAATCTGCAAGCGATGATAGATGCCGCTCTGGGTTCCGGTGCCAGAGTATTATTGGTCGGGATGCAGATACCGGGTAGTTACGGGGCGCGCTATAGTAAGCAATTTAAGGAAATTTTTCCTAAAATTGCAGCTAAAAATAAGCTGTCTCTGGTGCCCTTTTTACTCGAAGCTGTGGCGGTTCATCCAGAGTGGATGCAGACCGATGGCATTCATCCTAAGGAGGAGGGACAGGCCAGAATGAAGGAAAACGTCTTGCCGTTTTTATTGCCTATGCTGAAGTTAAAATGAGCGGCTATCCTTCCTGTTGGAACGATTTTTCCTGTGTACTGACTTGGATTTATTTTTCTTTTTTGTCAAAAATTTTTGTGCTGAAAGACAAGCTATGCATTGCTTAAACAAGTTAACTTTGTTCCCGATGGGCCTGATGCTATTGACGCTTTGGGGGCCGGCCCGCGCCGACGGTCTGGCTGATCTGAAATCTGCCCTGAGTCGCTTGCAAGGGCAAAGCCCACTCAAGGCGACGATAGAGCTGAAAAGCGTCCGGCGCCTGGGCGAAGGTAAGGAGTTGGAAGAAAGCAGCGCGCACGCCAGTCTGAGCGTCGAAGACGGCGCGCGTGGCATGCAAGTTTTTTACAGTAAAGAGACCTTGACGCGGGCTGAGACTGAGGCTCGTGCTAAAGGCAAGGATCCCAAGAGCAAGACACCCACTGTGACTGCCTTGAGTGAGTTGAGTACGGCTGAACTGCGCCCTATGGTGGCGGCGGCGCTTGGCTTATCAAGGCAGATCGATGAGGGTATTTTTAAGGGGGAGAAATTCGACACTTATAATGGCAAGCCAGCGCGTCTGCTGAGTTTTGAATTCACTATGGATCGCTTGAGCGAAAGAGAGCGTAAATATGTAAAAAAAATGGAAAGCACACTCGATCTGTGGATCGCTGCTGATGGCACTCCACTGGCCAGTAGTTTTCGCCAGAGTGGTTCCGGGCGCGCATTTGTGGTGGTCAGTTTTGAGCAAAAATACGATGAAGACAGCATCTACGGCTTGAGTGGTGATCGCCTGCTGCTCATGCGCAGAGAAAGCCGGCTCAGCTCTTCCGGTGCTGGCGAAAAAATGGAAAGCAAGGTAGTCAAGACTTTGCAATTGTAGTCTTGCTCTGCCCCAGGCGAATAACGCATCATAATCACGAAAACTCTACCTATGCATCCACGCTTGTTAATGATAGAAGACGATCAGCGTCTGGCCGATATGCTGCAGACCTATCTGCAGCAAAACGGTTTTGAGGTTGTGCATGCCAGCAGCGCGCAGCAAGGTTTGGCATTGCTGCAGGATCAGTCTCAGAGCTATGCTTTGCTGTTGCTCGATTTAATGTTGCCGGATGCCTTTGGCCTCGATGTCTGTCGCCAGATTCGCGCACAGCAAGGACCTATCGCGACGATTCCTCTGGTGATGCTTACCGCTAAGGGCGATCCTATGGACAAGGTGATAGGACTGGAGCTGGGGGCGGATGATTATGTTGCTAAACCGTTTGAGCCGCGTGAACTGCTGGCACGCCTGCGCGCTCTGTTGCGGCGCCAGCAACAGCTGCCGGCGTATTCGCCGCAGTCCTTGGAGCCAGCCAGGGTTTTGCGTTTTGGCCGGCTAGAGATTCAATCCGATACGCGCCGCGTGTATCTGGATGGGCGAGAGCGCAGCCTCACGGCCTATCAATTCGATCTATTGCTGGTGCTGGCCGAAAGCGCCGGCAGAGTGCTGTCGCGCGAGCATTTGATGGATGCGCTCAAGGGCGAGACCCCGGATGCTTTCGATCGCTCGATTGATGTGCATGTCGGTCGCCTGCGCGCCGCCATTGAGGACGATCCCAAGCAGCCGCGTCGCATCATCACGGTGCGTGGTGCCGGTTATGTGTTCGCCAAACTACAAGATGTGTAAAACCATGAAAAACTGGATATCGAGATTGCGCTCACGCTGGTCGTTGAAATTTTATCTGCGTATCTATCTGGCGATGCTGGCCAGTCTGGTGCTCGCTTTCGTCCTCATGGCCTTGATCTGGCAAATACTGCTCAATAGTCCGCGCTATTTCAAGCTCAATATGGAACATTTTTCGCAGATAGCGACCGATGTCTTGCCGGCCTCCGGTGTTTCTAAGGAGCGCCAATTAGTGACGCTAAAACGTTGGGGGACGTGGATGGATTCCGATCTCTCGCTGTATGCGCCAGACGGAACCTTGCTGAACTCGACAAAAAGCGATGCGCCAGCGCGCGTTCCGGATAATGTTAAACAAGGCTGGTTCTTTGGGTTTCCTTTTAGCGTGATCGGCCACTTGTCGGATCAACGCTGGCTGCTCATGCAGAGTAATCGCGTCTTTTTTGCTCCGACTTTAGGACAAGTTCTACTGGCGCTGTTGGTGGCATTGGCACTGGCGCTTGGCTCCTACCCGATTGTCCGGCGTTTGACCAAGCGACTGGAGCATTTGCAAGAGAGCGTCCATGCCTTGGGACAGGGAGCGTTGGCGACCCGGGTGGCGGTCGAAGGGGATGACGAAGTGGCGCATTTAGCGATGAGTTTTAACCAATCGGCAGCGCGTATCGAGGCCTTGATGGCGGCGCAAAAATCTTTGTTGGCGAACGCCTCGCACGAATTGCGCTCGCCGCTGACGCGCTTGCGCATGGCGGTAGAGTTGATGCAAGAGCAGGCTGCGCCTGCCATCCGGCTAGAGCTGAGCCGCAATATCAACGAGTTGGATCAGCTGATAGAGGAGATCTTATTGAGCAGCCGCCTGGAGGCGAACATGGCGAATCCGCACACCAATGAGGAGCTCGATCTGACCGGTTTACTGGCCGAAGAGTGCGCGCTGACGGATGCCTTGTTAACGATACAGGTTCAGCACGGAGCCGCTGAGGGGGGCGCGTTATTGCAAGGTGATCCGAAATTGCTCAGGAGGCTATTGCGTAATCTGCTGGAAAATGCCCAGCGTTACGGTGGCACTGCGGCGCCCGAAGTGTTACTGCTGATCAGCCCACAACAGCTGCAAGTAGATGTTTGTGATCGCGGTGCCGGGATCCCCCTGGAGCAGCGCGAGCGTATTTTTGAGGCTTTTTATCGCGTGCCTGGTGCCAGCGAAAGCCATGGCGGTGTCGGGCTAGGCCTGAGTCTGGTCAGACAAATCGCACAGCGACATGGCGGTCAGGTGCAATGCCTGGCGGGTGAAGGCGGCGGCAGTTGTTTTAGAGTAATCTTACCTCGGGCCGTAAGACTTTAGCTGCTGCGCTGAAGCTTTAATGCAGGCAGGCTCAGTGCGCATATACCATGCGCCTCTCCAGCCTGCCTAGCCTGCAGGCCGCATGGGATATGCGCGTGGGCGGCACTGCCATTTCAAAATCAATCTACTCGTCTTCGCACCCGTCGTCAGCTATCGAGATCCGACGAGGTGTGGCGAAGTGTGGCAATGTATGGCCAGATATGACCGTAATCTGTCGCCTTCCTGCCTTGTGACAGACCAGCGCTCTGCTAAACTTGAGCTCGTCTACCTTCACTGTAACCCTCTCACGAAAGGTCTCCCATGCTTGAACTACGCCCTAGCTGCGAACATTGCGATAAGCTTCTGCCACCGAATTCAAGCGAAGCGCGAATATGCAGTTACGAATGTACATTTTGCGCCGATTGCGTAGCGCAAGTCTTGCTCAATGTCTGCCCTAATTGTGGCGGCGGCTTCGTGGCGCGCCCGATACGGCCGTCACATAACTGGAAAGGCGATAATTTTCTAGGTAAAGATGGTGCCGGTACGCGTCGTGTCTTCAAGCCCGTGGATGCGAGCGCGCACGCAGCCCTAGTCGCCAGCCTAAATGGTTTGGAACCGCAAGATCGCTAGGCTTTGGTATATTGTATTTATATCAAAGTATGATGTCCTTAAATGTCCTTAAATGTCCTCAGACGTTTTTGAAAAAAGATCAAAGTTAACTATAGTCGGAACTGTCATGCGCAAGCAAAGTATCTACTTTCTCTTATTGCCTGAGACCATGCTGTCGGATCTGGCAGGGCCCGCCGATGCATTTTTGTTTGCCAATCGCCATCAAACTGAGGTCGAATTTGAGCTGGAGTTTATTAGCGCCTTGCCAGAAATCCGCTGTTCTATCGGTCTCTCGCTCGGACCCTTGAGTGCTCTGCCTGACACTTTGGCCGAGGATGCGATTGTGGTCTTGCCCGGGCTAGTCGGCATGCAGTTTGATTATGCAGGCGCAGCCGACCAGCTCAGTCTGAGCTGGTTGAAAAATATAATACAGCCGCAGCACCGCTTGATCTGCATTTGTTCGGGCGCGCTCACCGCTGCCCATGCCGGCTTGTTGCGCGGACGGCGCGCCACCACACATCATAGCCACTGCGCCGATCTGGCCGCTATCGACGCCTCTATTCTGGTGGAAGAAAATCGTATCTTTGTCGAGGATGGGAATATCTGCAGCAGTGCCGGGGTCACGGCAGGCGTCGATTTGGTACTACACCTGATTAGTGGCATTACCTCGCCACAAACCGCAATTGCGGTGGCGCGTGCCATGGTGGTGTATATGCGGCGCAGTGGCAACGATACGCAGTTATCACCATGGCTAAGGCACCGTAATCATGTACATCCTGTGGTGCATAAAGTGCAGGAAGTACTGATCAAAGATCCGGCGCATGCCTGGGATTTGACACAACTGGCCGAACTGGCCTGCACCAGCACGCGCCATCTGAGCCGCTTATTTAGTTTGTATGCCGAAATTTCGGTGCAAGAGTATCTGAGTAGTTTGCGCTTAAGTCTGGCTGATCAATTGTTAAGTCAAACTGATTGGTCGGTAGAACGGGTCGCAGAGGCTGCCGGTTTTGGCTCGCCCCGGCAATTTCGTCGCGTATGGCAAAGCGCCTATGCCACGCCACCGTCTGCACATCCACACAGACGGCTTACGACCAGACACTGAGTACGCATAGGGAGCGTGTCGCGACCAGCCTAATCTCCGCTGGATACGGTATTGAATTAATTGGAAAATTAAGTTCAAATCAAAATTAAATTTTGCATCCATCTAACTTATCCGCATAAAGTATAATTCTGACTCATGCTTAGACGCACTACTACATGACGTGTCTGGCAAATTCGCTATTTTGATCTGTTTATACTCTATGCATTCTGTTATTCAAAACGCCAAACGATTAATTATTAAAGTAGGTTCCTCGTTGGTTACCAATGACGGTAAAGGCTTGGACCGGGTCGCGATCGAGAAATGGGCGGCCCAGATCGCCCAGCTGCGCCAGATGGGTAA
Source organism: Undibacterium parvum (assembly GCF_003955735.1). NCBI lineage: Bacteria > Pseudomonadati > Pseudomonadota > Betaproteobacteria > Burkholderiales > Oxalobacteraceae > Neoundibacterium > Neoundibacterium parvum. Next base: position 3,165,279 of record NZ_CP034464.1, read on the forward strand.
GGAAGTGGTGCTGGTCAGTTCCGGTGCCATCGCCGAAGGGCGCCAGCGCCTCGGGTTTGAGAAACGCCCGACCGGTATCCATGAATTACAAGCCTGCGCGGCCGTTGGACAAATGGGCTTGGCGCAGATTTACGAAACCAGTTTTCGTGCGCATGGTTTGGGGACCGCACAAATTTTGCTGACGCACGCCGATCTGGCCGACCGCGAACGCTATCTGAACGCCCGCTCCACCTTAGTGACGCTGCTCGGTTTTGGCATCGTCCCTGTGATTAACGAAAACGACACCGTGGTGACCGATGAGATTAAATTCGGCGACAACGATACCCTCGGCGCCTTGGTAGCGAATCTGATCGAGGCCGATGCCCTGATTATTTTGACCGACCAAAAAGGCCTGTACACGGCTGATCCGCGTAAAGATCCCAATGCCCAGTTTGTGCATGAAGCCAGAGCCGGCGATCCGGCGCTGGAAGCGATGGCCGGTGGTGCTGGTTCCAGTCTGGGTAGCGGTGGCATGCTGACCAAGATTCTGGCCGCTAAACGTGGTGCCAGCTCTGGTACCCACACCGTGATCGCTTGGGGCCGCGAAGACAATGTGCTGGTGCGCCTGGCGCAAGGTGAGGCAATCGGCACGCAATTGGTGTCGCAAATGGCACCACTGGCGGCGCGCAAGCAATGGATGGCTGATCATTTGCAAACGGCAGGACAGATCGTGCTGGATGCCGGTGCGGTGCAAAAACTCACGGCCGAAGGCAAGTCTTTACTCCCTATCGGCGTGTTGGAAGTAAAGGGCGAATTTGGCCGCGGTGCCGTGATTACCTGCTTCAATGAAGCGGGCGTGGCAATCGCGCGTGGCCTGAGTAATTACACCAGCAGCGATGCGCGCCGCATCAAGCGGCATGCCTCTTCCGAAATACTGGGAATTTTGGGTTTCGTGGTCGAGCCGGAGTTGATACACAGAGATAATCTGGTACTGCTGTAATTCCATGTCTAAATCATTCGTGTCGTTGTTGCCTTCGCCTCGACGCCTAAACACAAATGATTTGGAAATGGAATAAGCCAACAGCGACACGAATAAAAATTAATAGTGGAAAATAAAAAAGGCTGAACATCTGAAGTTCAGCCTTTTTGCATTTGCCATACCCGCAAATTAGAGTAAATATGTCTTTAGTCTTTCAGCCTGACCAGGGTCGATTTGCCGAACAGACTTTCTATCAAATCTACCGCTAACACCGCAGTCTGATTGCGTAAATCGAGTGCCGGATTAAGTTCGACCACGTCTAAGGACGCAAGCATACCGGTGTCGGCGATCATTTCCATGCAGAGCTGTGCTTCACGGTAAGTCGGGCCGCCCAATACTGCGGTACCTACGCCAGGCGCAATCGCAGGATCGAGGCAATCGAGATCAAAACTGACGTGCAAATGGGTGTCGGCATCGATACCTTCCAAAGCGGAAGTCATGACTGCGCGCATGCCATGCTCGTCGATGTAACGCATATCAAACACTTGCATCCCCATCTCGTGGATGAAGCGGCGTTCGCCTTCATCGACGCTGCGGATGCCGATCAGACGAATCTCGCTAGGCAGCATGGCCGGTGTGTGCGCACCGTAACTGATCAACTCTTTCGGGCCATGCCCCATCAAACAAGCTACTGGCATGCCGTGGATATTGCCGGTAGGGCTAATGGTCGAGAGATTGCTGTCGGCATGCGCATCAAACCACAAGACGCGCAGTTTTTTGCCGACCTTGCGGCAATGATTGGCAATCGCACTGATAGAACCTATCGCTAAACAATGATCGCCACCCAGCATCATAGGCATCTGGCCAGCTGCCAAGGCGGCTTCCACGGCGTTATACACCGCTTGGTTCCAGTCTATGGCTTCTTTCAGATGACGCAAGCCATTTACCGGTTCCAGCCAAGGGTTAGCGGGGCCGTGTAAATTGCCGTGATCGATGACCGTCAAAGAGCGCGCTTCTAGCGCCTCGACCAAGCCAGCTACACGTAATGCGTCCGGGCCCATGCCCGCGCCTCTGACACTTGCGCCCACATCGGTAGGCGCTCCAATTAAGGAAATTGTTTTCATTGTTTTAGCGTTTCAATCTATCTAAAGTATTAAGCTGATATTGGTACGGCATTCTCGGTCGCAATCGGACTACTCGGGCTACTCGGTTTGCTGGTTTCTGCAGCAGCACCCATGCCGAACAAGTCCTTAGGATTTTGCAATTCTGGGATCAAATCTAAAATACGCGAATCTTTTTGTACTACGTATTTTTCTACGTAACGCATGGCAGAAAAATCTTCCAGCGCAAATCCTACCGAATCAAACACCGTCACTTGCTGCGCGTTCTCACGACCAGCGGCACTACCGTCTATCACGCGCCATAGTTCTGTGACGACAAAATCGGCCGGCATTTGCTGCAATTCGCCTTCTATGCGGGATTGCGGCTCAAACTCAACGATCACGCGCGCATTTTCCAGTATTGCCGGATGCAGCTCGGTTTTACCCGGGCAATCACCACCGACACCATTAATATGCGTACCAGGGCTAATCATTTCTGGCAGCAAGATCAAGGCATTGGTCTTGTCCGCAGTGACTGTGGTGATAATGTCGGCACCCTTGGTCGCCTCTGCAGTAGAGCCGGCACGTATGATACGCAAGTTTGGATAAGCACGCAGATTGTTGATTAGTTTATCGGTGGCAGCCGGATCGACGTCATACACGCGCAATTCTGTGATGCCCAATATGCAGTGGAAGGCAATCGCCTGAAATTCGCTTTGCGCGCCATTCCCGATCAAGGCCATGCTGCGGCTGTCTTTGCGTGCCAGATATTGCGCTGCCAGCACCGAAGTGGCGGCGGTGCGCAGTGCGGTGGTCAAGGTTAATTCGGATAAAACCCGTGGGTAGCCAGTATTCACATCCGACAATACGCCAAATGCGGTGACGGTAAGTAAACCGGCCTGGGTGTTTTTAGGATGACCGTTGACGTATTTAAACGAGTATTGCACGCCGTCGGAAATCGGCATTAATTCGATCACACCTACATCAGAGTGGCTGGCGACGCGCGCACATTTGTCAAAACTATTCCATCGCAAATAATCTTCCTTGATCATGCCGGACAGAGTCGCAATCGCGTTCTCGTGGCGGGTTTTAGTCAAGTGTGCTTGCATTTCTTGTGTGCCGATAAACGTCACCATAATAATCTCCGTGGGTTTTTTGATGTACTACACGCCGCAATGCCAAACCAGACCTGATGCAAATAGTCGGGGTAAGGAATCTGCTGCGATATAAGGAGTATAGGCTGGCGGAAAAACATTAGATTTCGAAATTTAACGCTGCATTGTAAAAATATGAAATTAAATTTCTATTTTGTGCTTTATGTGGATTTATCTTTCCTTAATCGTATAATTGATAAAACATATGATTTTTAATGAGATAGCATGGATAACTACGACAAGAATATTTTGAAGCATCTGCAAGAAGACGGGCGCATGAGTAATTTGCTGCTGGCCGAGCGCATCCACCTGTCGGCTCCGCAGACTCTGCGCCGGGTCCGTAGTTTGGAAGAGCAGGGCGTAATACGCGGCTATGTGGCGCAGGTTTCGGCCGAAGCTATAGGCTTGGCGGTGATGGCCTTTGTCAGTCTGTCGCTAGACCGCGAGCAGTTTCGTAATGTGCGCGAGGTGGAGCGCAACATCATGGCTTTCCCCGACATCATAGAGTGTCACACCATCTCCGGCGATTTCGATTATCTGCTGAAGGTAGTCGCGCCCGACTTAAAAAGCCTGTCGCAGTTTTTGACCGATAGCCTGATGCAAGTACCGGGTGTCGCCACCCTGCGCTCTATGATCTGCATGGAAGAGATTAAACCGGTGAGCAGTTTGCCTATCGTCTAAAATTTTTAAAGTCATCCCTGCCAACGCGCATATCCCATGCGCTTCTCCAAGCACACTGGCCTGCAGCCCGCATGGGATATGCGCGCTGGCAGGGGGGGGGCGTTGAAATATCAATAGAGGCAAGCGCCATTCAAGCTACTTGCTCCTCCCCAGGCTCAGGTTCTGGCTCAGCTGCTGGCGTAGTCGCTAGCGGGGGTAGTTTTTTATTGATCAGCGGCAGATTGCTAATTTCTGTGCCGTCTGGTCTTACCGCCTGTTGCGCCGATAACCAATCGCCGTTGTCTGTGTTTTGCATACCGTTTCCTTATTGTGGGGCTGGTTTTCTGAGCCTATGGGATAGGCGCAGAAATTCAGGGCAAGTAGATTTACTGGTGATCATAAACCCCCATCTTCGCCACGCAACAACATTGCTGTATTGCTTGCGCTAGCTCAAGAAAAATCAGGATCATGCCCGCGCCAGGCGTTGCTGTTGCTGCTTGCCTTGGTTCCCAGCTTGAGGCTAAAAAGTACCGCAGCTCAGTACTAAACAGTGCGCGTTCTAATACTTTTTCTAAAAAATTGGCAGGCAGTGCGCTAGACCAAGTATGGTCGCCAGCGTTGCAAGGTTTTGAGTACTTATACCAAGCCATCGCCTATCGGCCCGCTGGTTACCAGCTAGATGCCAGCTTTGTGGCCGATCTACAGACCAAAAAATACAAAACAGTTTCCGATTTTCCGGCCGCCTGCTGGCTGGCTTTTTCTATCGCAGCATTTTTTACCGCTCTTCAGATCTAATATGTTTTCAAATCCCGCTACTGCGCATGCTGTAAGACCACTATGGGGTGCCAGCGCGGCTGATGCAATTTCATTTTTTGCTGCGCGCGCGCGGGCTGGCGCACTGCTGCCCTTATGCCTGGTGTGGGCGCTGGCGCTGATCATGGTCGGTGCCGGTCTTGGCAGCTATGGGATACTCGATAATAACGAAGGTCTGTACTCAGAAATTCCGCGTGAAATGCTGCGCTCAGGTGATTGGCAGCATTGGATTATTCCGCACCTGAACGGTCTTTTGTACATGGAGAAGCCGCCCTTGCTGTATTGGCTGACCGCGCTTTGCTTCGCTATTTTTGGTGAGAATGAGACCGCGGCGCGGCTGGTGCCCGCCTTGTCTTCGCTGGCATGCGTGGGTGCTTTGCTGTGGTTCGGCGCGCGCCTGGGACGGGCCCGTGACGGGCGTGTGGCGGCTCTGTTGTTTATCAGCGGACTTGGCGTCACGCTGATGTCGCGCACTCTGATGTTTGATATGTTGTTGACCGCTAGTCTGACTAGCGCCTTGTTTTCTGCGTATTTATTTAGCACTGAGGGCAAGCTGAGTTGTTTGCGCTGGGCCGCCGTTTTTTTGGCCTTGGCGGTGTTGACCAAGGGCTTGGTCGCCTTGATTTTGTTTGGCTTAATCATGGGCAGTTTTAGTCTTGTCAGCGCGACCTCGGGTGCTAATTTTTGCGCGCGTCTCAAGGCCTATTTTGATGTGAAGGCCTTGCTGATTTTTCTGGCGATCGCAGCACCCTGGCATCTGATTGCTAGCTACATAGAGCCAAATTTTGCCTGGTTTTATTTCATCAATGAACATGTCTTACGCTTTTTAGGACAAAGGCTGCCGCACGATTATTATGCCGGGAGTTGGTGGTATTACCTGCCTCGTATGTTCTTGTATTTATTCCCTGGTTCATTGCTGATACCGGTATTGTTGTTTGCTAAGAAAAAAAATCGTGCGAGTGTAAAAATACCTACAGCGCACACTAAGCACAAGCATTTGCAATGGTTTTTATTGCTGGCCTGGTTACTGCCACTGCTGTTTTTTTCTTTCTCCAAGGCCAAGGCGAATTACTATTTAATCGTGGTCATGCCTATGGCGGCGCTGCAATTTTCACTGGCTTTGCAACAGCGCAGAATGACGCGCAGCGTGCGGGTCGCACCTGGTCTGATTTTGAGCGCTGTGCTGTTGTTACTGGCATGGGGTGCGACTGAACTAGGTGAGTCGCAACTCGATGCGATACAGATAGGCGCTTGGCCGGCCAGCGTGTTTCTGGCATATGCGCTGGTGGCCATGGCGTGTTTGAGTCTGCTCTGTAGCGTCCTGACATGGCGCTACCCGAGAACCGGTTTACTCAGTTATCTGCTGTTGCCATTGGCTCAGTTGTGCTTGTGTCTGAGCTTATTGCAAGCGGCCGAGCCTGTGCTCTCAACCAAGGGCATGGCGAGTCTGCTACAAGAGCAGCATGGCGAGCGCAGCGTGTTTTTATATCGCGGATATGAAGAGCATTCTTCTTTGCCGTTTTATCTGAAGAAATCTTTGCCGCTGGTGGATTCGCGTAGTAGTGATTTATTCTGGGGCAATAAGCTGCGCGTCAATGATATCGTGTTGAGCGACCACGGTTTTGACGGCGCCTCGGATAATGGCGCGATCGCGCTCTTGGTGCAGCACGCCGATGTGCATCATTTTTTACTCAAAGACTATAGTAAGAAATTTTCCAGCATCAAAAAATATAGCAACGCCACTCTGTTTATTAACTAAACGCTAATGCTGGTAACAGCATGGCTTTGCCCACTCTAAAGCGCAAGCATACCAGCCAAAAGCTGAATAGCCGCCCTGCCAAGGCGCATATACCATGCGCTTCTTCAAGCACCTAGGCCTGCGAGCCGCATAGAATATGCGCGCTGGCAGGGGAGGTCGTTTATATCTTGCAATTCTTAGTCGTTTTAGCAATGTCGAATATTTTTACACTCTTGCGATTTGTGGAGTGCATCCTAAGCCTAGTTGCGCAATTAAGTATTTGATTTTACTTAGCTAATATTTTACATGCATGATTTGGTATGTAATTTGCTTGAACATTTCTTGATAATTACTGGATAGATACGGGCTCGTTTAAACGGAAACTGCGTTGTTGTGGCTAAGTATTTGGTTTCCTGAGATTAATATTTTAATTTGTTTCGTTTTAAGTTTTTTTTTCTTCTGTGTTTCGATTATGTAGGTCCTGTTTTGGATGATGTGATTGTTTCAATAAATCAAACTTTGGGAATAATATGAAAATGTTAAAATCAAAAATCTTAGCCGGGCTCGTGCTCGCGGCTTCCTGTCTTAGCGCCCATGCGAGTTATATCGTTGGCGGAGCAACTAATTCTCTCATATCTGATAGTGGGGGATGGGCTTGGGATGGCGCCTATATGGCTGGCTTTCGTGGTGCACTGGAAAATACTAGTAATTTTGGTCCGGCTGGTATCGTCAATCGCACTATTTCCACCACCAATCTGAACGCGGTGAATAGCGGCACTCTGGCTGGTGTGAATATGTTTGTCGGAACTTGGGTATCGGATGCGCAAGGTGCAGGTTTTTCTGCCGCAATGATGAGTTTTTTCTTGGGCGGTGGTGATCTCTTTTTACTACAAGACGATTCCAGTCACGACATCTTGGGAACCACGTTGGGCATCAGTACCACGGCCAGCGACGGCTCAGATTCAAATGGCAGTGCCCCGCTATTTAGTGGCCCCTTCGGCAACGCCAGTAACGTCAAACAATTCTACAATGTCGGGCAATTAGATGAAACCGCAGTTCTGGCAAAACATGGCCACGTTGGTGGTAGAAACGCCAGCAATCAAGTGACCTCTGCATATTGGCATGCGGGTGAATATGCCGCTGGTGCTGGGTCTTTGTTTATCATCGCTGACATCGATATGATTGCAACAACCAGCGCGTGCGGAAGTCCGGTGTGCGGGGCAAGTTATGCGCCGCTGAACGACAATGGTATCTATGCTTTAAATACTTTTAGCTTCTTGCAAGCGAATAGCGGTAGCAAAGTGCCAGAGCCAGGCAGCATTGCTTTATTTGGTGGCGCCTTGGTGTTGCTGGCCTTACGCCGCCGCGCCATGTAATTTGTTGGTGCTAGTTTGACTCGCAAAATGGGCGCACTCTGTGAATTGGCGCCCATTTTTTATGCCTCTCTTGTTCTGTTAACTAGCTTTTGGTCGCAGCACAAAATAACTCAGTAAACCTATACCTATGCCCCAACAGGCTGAGCCCAATCCCAGCACAGTGACGTTGGAGGCGGTAACGATGAAGGTCAATAAAGCCGCTTCTCTTTCGCTAGCTTCCTGCATGGCATTGACTAGGCCATTCTGGATCGCGCCTAGTAAGGCCAGCCCTGCAACGGTGCCCACCAGTGCCGGTGGCAAGTGCATGAAGCTGTCGGTCAAGGAACCTGCAAAGCTGCCGATTAGCAGATAAAATGCACCGCAGGCGAGGCCCGCCAGCCAGCGTTTTTCGGGCTGGTGATGGGCTTCCGGGCCGGTGCAGATGGCGGCCGTGATCGCTGCCAGGTTAATGCCATGTGAGCCGAACGGCGCAGTGATCAGGCTGGCCAGTCCAGTGGTACTGATCAGTGTATCGACCGGAGCGTTATAGTCGGCGGCACGCAGTACCGCGACCCCCGGTACCTGTTGGCCAGTGAGGCAAAGTACCGCCAGCGGCAGGCCTATGCTAATGATGGCGCTCAGTGAAAACTCTGGAGTGGTCCAGACTGGCTGGGTTAAGGAAAATTGCATGACACTACCGCTGGCGCTGTTGACCGCGCTGCCGCCCCAGCCCAAACCCAGCCACAGGGCGATTCCCAGTAACAAGGTCAGGACGATGGCATAGCGTGCCGAACTGCGCTTGAAGAGTAGATAGCCGACAAACATCGCCGCCACCAGTAAAGGCGCACCAGCCACAGAACTGCGCGCGCCAGCAAAAACTTCGACCCCAAACTTAAACAAGATACCGGCCAACATGGCGGCGCACAGACTCTTTGGAATCAGGACCATCAGGCGTTCGAATACGCCGCTCAGGCTGATGAGCAACATCACGGCTGCTGCAAACAGATAGGCAGCGATGGCCTGGTTATACGGTATTGTGGCTAAGGCGCTTACCAGCAGAGCAGCGCCCGGTGTATTCCAGGCGCAGATCACGGGGATCTTGTGACGCCAGCTCAGCCAGACACAGCAAACACCGGCCCCGATAGAGATGGCCCAAACCCAGGACGCCATTTGCGCCTGGCTCAGCCCGGCCGTTTGACCTGCCTGCAAAATGAGTAGCATAGGCCCGGTGTAGGAAATGAGCACTGCGATGAAACCGGCCAGCACCGCCGGAAATACATCGTGGGCCTGACGCCATGTTATTCGACTTAGCAAAGAACTGTCCGCAAGAGTGCCGGCAGGCTGTGAGAGGGGGATAGGTTTGGAAGTAGTCATGTGCTCAGTGTAGGGCAAGCGGAGAGACTATTTGCCTACAGTTGCGAACTGCCTTATGCTGTACAGATGAAAAAATCTGAAACTGTAATGCAGCACAGTTACCGTCAGCTGGCAGATCACCTGGTGCGCGCGATCAAGGCTGTCGATTATCAGGTGGGGGAGCGGCTACCGTCGGTGCGTGCCTATGCCTTGGCGCACGGCGTGAGTGCCTCCACCGTGATCCGCTGCTACCGTTATCTGGAGTCCTTAGGCCTGGTCGAGGCGCGCTCTAAATCGGGCATGTACGTAACAGACTGGAAGGCGCAGAGTGTCAGCCGTAGCGCGCGGCAAACGCATGGTGCAATGAGTGCGCCGCTTATGGAATACGATAAGCTGATGTCGCACCAGCATCGCATGATGCAGTTGTATGCGCTCACCTCTCAACCTCTGCATCTGGGTCTGCACCTGGCCAATGCGGCACCGGCCTGGTATCCGTGCGACGCCTTGGCGAAAATAGGCCAGCGCTTGCTACGCAGCGATCCGCAAGCCATAGGGCTGTACCCAACCGGCACTGGTTTGCCGGCCTTAAAGAGTGCCTTGATTCATCATCTGGCCAGTTTCGGCGTCGATCTGCAAGCGGCGGATTTACTCATCACCAATGGCAGTACCGAGGCCCTGAGCGTGGCTTTGCGGGCGGTGGCGCAAGCGGGCGATACCGTGATAGTCGAGTCTCCGGTGTATTTCGGGCTGCTGCAAATGATAGAGAATTTAGGTTTGAAAGCGCTGGAAGTGCCTTGTGTGCCGGGTCTGGGTCTCAGCCTGGAAGCACTGGAATATGCGCTGGAACATCATGCCGGGGTAAAGGCGATCGTGGCGATGCCCAATTTTCAGAATCCTCTCGGTTGCCCCATGAGCGAGAAAAATAAGCGGCGCTTACTAAAATTGGTCGAGCAATATGATATTGCCCTGATCGAGGATGATGTGTTTGGCGATCTCGCGCATCAGGGTGAACGTCCGCAGCCGGTCAAGGCCTGGGATAAACATGGACACGTGATCTATTGCGGCTCTTGCAGTAAAAGTATGGCACCGGCGTTTCGCCTGGGCTGGATCTCAGGTGGTCGCTACCACGGTCGCATCGCCGCATTAAAATTAAGTAACTCCTTAGTCACGCCTTTGTTTGAGCAAGCGGTGCTGGCCGAGTTCTTGCATTCCGGCGCGCTGCCATCGCATCTGCGCAAGCTGCGTGAACGGCTGGTGGCAAATATTCCGCTGGTGCTGGCGGCGGTGCAGCGCTATTTTCCTGCTGGGACGCAAGTGCTCAGTCCGGCTGGCGGCTGGTGGTTGTGGTTGCAACTGCCAGACAATATCGACAGTCTGGCTTTATTGCGCTTGGCAGTCGCTGAGGGTATCGCGTTTACGCCGGGTGTGATGTTTTCCAATTCGAGCAAATATGCACACTTCATGCGCATGAATATTGGACGTCCCTGGGATAAGGAGTTGGAGCAGGGCATGCAGACCTTGGGGCGATTGCTGGCGCAGTTGATGGCGGCACGCTTGGCGTGAGCGCACCAGGGTAAAAATGCACTTGTGATAATGCCCTAAATAAGGAATACTTCGCCAGCAAGCTGTGAACTTTTTATCCTGAATGTGGACTAAGTTTTGACGGCCTTACACGGCCGGCCTATACCTAGACTTCTACCCAGGATGTCTACGCAGCTTGGTAAGCACCTCCAACATTCACTACTATCCTGAATATCCATGACGCTACAGTTAGCGAGCTACCTTAGTTTTTTTCAGCATTTTGGGCTGATTAGCCTGGTGGCTCTGCCGTTTTTGGCGAGTTTGATTGCGGCTTTTTTGCCTAGCAATGCGCGCAATGCAGAATCGACTTTGGCGGGACTGGTCGCGCTATTTTGCGTGGTGCAGGCGGCACTGTATTTTCCTGAAGTGGCCGCTGGTGGCGTGATACGGCAAGAATTTAGCTGGCTACCCTCGTTGGGCTTGAATTTTGTACTGCGCATGGATGGCTTTGCCTGGATGTTCTCTATGCTGGTGCTGGGGATGGGCGCCTTGGTGGTGCTGTATGCACGCTATTACATGTCGCCATCCGATCCGGTGCCACGGTTTTTCTCTTTCCTGCTAGCCTTCATGGGCGCCATGAGTGGCGTGGTGTTGTCGGGTAACCTGGTGCAACTGGTGCTGTTCTGGGAACTCACCAGCCTGTTTTCGTTTTTGTTGATTGGTTACTGGTACCACCGCATGGATGCACGGCGCGGTGCGCGCATGGCCTTGACGGTGACAGGCGCCGGCGGCCTGTGCCTGCTGGCCGGGGTACTGGTGTTGGGGCATATCGTCGGCAGTTATGATCTCGATGTGGTGCTGGCCTCAGGTGCGCTGGTGCGCGCCCATCCGCTCTATGTCAGCGCCTTGGTGCTGGTGCTGCTGGGCGCACTGACCAAGAGTGCACAATTTCCGTTTCACTTCTGGTTACCGAACGCGATGGCAGCGCCGACTCCGGTCTCGGCTTATCTGCACTCTGCCACCATGGTGAAGGCAGGCGTGTTCTTGCTGGCACGCTTGTGGCCGGTGCTGGCCGGTAGTGAAGAATGGTTTTGGATCGTGACCGGCTCGGGCTTGATTACCTTATTGCTAGGTGGCTTTGCGGCGATTTTTCAACAAGACTTGAAGGGCGTGCTGGCTTATTCGACCATCTCGCACCTGGGCTTGATCACGACATTATTAGGTTTGAATAGTCCGTTGGCCGCGGTGGCCGCAGTGTTTCACATCATGAACCACGCCACTTTTAAAGCTTCTTTATTTATGGCGGTCGGCATCATCGACCACGAAACCGGCACGCGTGACATCCGTCGTCTGAGTGGATTGATGCGTAGTATGCCAGTTACCGCCACGCTGGCGATGGTGGCTAGCGCGGCCATGGCTGGAGTGCCCTTGCTCAACGGTTTTATTTCCAAAGAAATGTTTTTTACCGAGGCGGTCTTCGTCACTAGCGTGCCCTGGTTTCAAGTGCTGTTGCCGGCTGTGGCAGTGTTGGCGGGCATTTTTAGTGTGGTGTACTCACTGCGTTTTACGGTCGATGTGTTCTTTGGTCCGGATACCAGCGCGCAATTGCCGCGCCATCCGCATGAGCCGCCGCATTGGATGCGGGTGCCGGTAGAGTTGCTGGTGCTGGCATGTTTTGTGGTTGGTACTTTGCCGCAATGGACTATGCAGTCTGTGCTGGAAACCGCTGCCGCACCGGTAGTGGGGGGGCAACTGCCAGACTTTGATCTGGCGCTGTGGCACGGCTTCAATACGCCCTTAATCATGAGTTTGCTTGCGCTGTTTGGCGGGATTGCTTTGTACTGCGCACTACGTGGAGCACTGCGGCGTGAGCGTTTTAGTCGCACGCCGTTATTGGGTATTTTAAATGGGCAAAAATTGTTTCAGTCTAGCTTGGCCGCTTTGACCATGGGCGCGCGTCAGCTGTTACGACTACTCTCTAGCCGGCGTTTGCAGACGCAGTTATTGCTGTTGGTGAGCGTGCTACTGATTGCCGCAACGCTGGCCACGCAAGGGCAGGACATCCAAGCAGGTGAGCGCACGCTGTTGCCGTTTTCACCTATCTTCGCGCTGCTCTGGCTGATCGGTGGCAGTGCGGCACTGGCCTGTGTCTGGGCCAGCAAATTTCACAGATTGACGGCGCTGGCATTGATGGGTGTCGCAGGACTTTGTACCGTGATTACTTTTGCCTGGTTCTCGGCACCGGATCTGGCATTGACCCAGTTATCGGTAGAGACTGTCACGACGGTGTTGATCTTGCTAGGATTGCGCTGGTTACCCAAGCGTATCGCCGCTTTGGAGGCGCTTGAAGTAAACTCTGAGAGTTTAACTTCCAGGGCCAGGCGCATGGGCCGACGCGGGCGCGACCTGCTGCTGGCGCTGATGGCGGGCGCTGGCATGACGTTGCTGTCGTATGCCATGATGAGTCGCGATTTTCCGCAAAGTATTTCGCCGTTTTTCCTGGAACGTGCTTTACCCGAGGGCTTCGGCACCAATGTCGTCAATGTCATGCTGGTTGATTTTCGTGGCCTTGATACTCTGGGTGAAATCTCGGTGCTGGGCATCGTGGCATTGACAGTGTATGCGCTGCTGCGACGCTTTCGTCCGGCACCAGAGAGTAAGCAACTACCTTTGCAGCAGCGCCTGTTAGCCGCTGATATCGCCACCGATCTGGTGCATGCCAATACTGCGACCGATACAGCCAGTGGTTATCTGCTGGTGCCTGCGGTGCTGGTGCGCTTGCTGCTGCCGATCTCGGTGCTAATTGCCGTACATTTATTTATGCGTGGTCACAATCAACCGGGTGGCGGTTTTGTCGCAGGATTGGTTTTATCTACCGCATTTATTTTGCAATACATAGTCTCAGGCACTTTGTGGGTAGAGGCAAATATACGGCTAAGGCCGCAACGCTGGATCGCTTTTGGTTTGCTGATGGCAACCACTACCGGGCTGGGTTCTTTTTTCTTCGGCTATCCTTTCCTGACCACCCATACCGCGCATCTGCATTTACCTTGGTTAGGTGAAATCCATATCGCCAGCGCCTTGTTTTACGATATAGGCGTGTTTAGTCTGGTGGTGGGGGCGACCTTATTGATACTCACTGCTCTGGGCCATCAGGCGGTGCGCGGTCATCGCGGTAAATTGCGTGCAGCAGAAACAGAAGCAGACGTCGATGCGCAAGTTGATGCGGGCTATCACACACCAACTACCGAAGGGAGCGCCTAATGGAAATCGTCATGGCCTGTGCCATCGGCCTGCTTACCAGTTGCGGGGTCTGGCTACTACTCAGAGCGCGTACCTATCAAGTCATCATCGGCCTCGCTTTGTTGGGCTATGCAGTCAACCTGTTCATCTTCAGCATGGGGCGTTTAGCCGTCGATAAAGAACCGGTGCTGGCGGCTGGGGTACCGACCACGCTGCAACATTACATCGATCCTATGCCGCAGGCCCTGGTGCTGACCGCGATCGTGATCGGTTTTGCCATGACAGCCTTATTTTTGGTGGTGATGCTGGCGCAGCGCGGTTTCTTTGGCAACGATCATGTGGATGGCACGCCAGATCCAAGTCCGGAACCAGAACCGGAGCAGCAGTCATGATGGCCTTGCTTAATGAATGGGCCTTGATCGCGAATGCGGCTTTGATGCCGCATCTGACCATGGCACCTATCCTGGTACCGCTGATCGCTGCCAGTTTATTGTTGATGTTGGGCGAGAAGCGGCATAAACGCAAGGTCTTGCTGTCGCTGCTGGCCACTGTCTGTAATTTGGCGGTGGCGGTGTTCCTGATGCTCAGCGTGGCAATAGACAAGGCGCAGCCGCAGGGCTTTGGCGTGTATCTGCCCTCTAACTGGGATGTGCCGTTTGGGATTGTGCTGGTGCTCGATCACTTGTCGGCGCTGATGCTGGTGGTGGCGGGCATAGTCGTCTTACTCGCCTTGCTATTTTCGGTGGCGCGCTGGCATAAGGCTGGTGCACATTTTCATGTGTTGTTGCAGTTTCAGATCATGGGTTTGAATGGGGCGTTTTTGACCGGCGATTTGTTCAATCTATTCGTGTTTTTTGAGGTGATGCTGGCCGCTTCGTATGGTTTGCTCTTGCATGGTAGCGGGCCGGCACGGGTCAGGGCAGGACTACATTATCTGGGAATTAATCTGGCCGCATCCTCCCTGTTTTTGATAGGCGCGGCCTTGATCTACGGTGTTGCAGGTACTTTGAATATGGCTGATCTGGCAGCCAAGATACCGACGGTGTTGAGTGCGGATAGGGGCTTACTACACGCCGGTTGCGCTATTCTGGCGGTGGCTTTTTTGGCTAAGGCAGCCTTGTGGCCGCTGAACTTTTGGCTGGTGCCCGCCTACAGTGCGGCGAGTGCCCCGGCCGCCGCCGTGTTTGCGCTGTTGACCAAGGTCGGGATTTTCGTGCTGTTGCGGCTTTCTACTTTACTGTTTTCAGCCGAGGCGGGCGCATCGGCTGGCTTTGGTAAGGACTGGCTGCTGTGGGGCGGTATGCTGACGCTGGCCTTCGGCGCTGTCGGTATGCTCAGTGCGCAAAGACCGGCGCGTCTGGCCGCCTTTGCGGTGATCGTATCGGCTGGTACCTTGATGAGCGTACTCGGTTTTGCCAACCCCGCGCTGACTGCAGGGGCGCTATATTATTTGCCTAGCTCGACCTTTGCGGTGGCAGCTTTTTTCTTGCTGGCCGAGCTGATGGAGCGCTCACGCAACCCGGATCCAGCGCTGCAACGCGCGCCAGAAGATGAGGAAGATAAGCTGCCCTTTGCTTTAGGGGAGCAGGATATCGCCTATACAAGTCAACTTGAAAAACAGCACAATAGTAATCTTGACGACAATGAAGAACTCTTGGTGGGGCGGGTGATCCCCGCTTCAACGGCTTTATTAGGTCTGGCCTTTGTGTGCTGTAGCGTGTTGCTGGCAGGCTTGCCGCCGCTGTCTGGTTTTGTCGGAAAATTTGCCATGTTGACTGCGCTATTCCAGAACAGCGATACGGCGCAAACGATAGCACCAGCGGCTTGGGTATTCTTAAGTCTGCTGATCATCTCAGGTTTATTTGCCTTGATTGCGCTGTCACGCACAGGCATGCGTTTTTTTTGGACGCCGCAAGGACGTCAGGCACCAGTGCTCAAGCTGCTAGAGTTTGCGCCTATCATGATCTTGGTGGCAGTGTGCGTGAGCATGACTATACACGCAGAAGCGCTGACCCAATATGCGCGCGCTACCGCGGCTTTACTGTATCAGCCGCAAGCCTATATTGCCGCTGTACTCAGCACTCAGCCGATACCCACCAAGACCAATGCCGAGCGTTTGCAAGCGGCACCTATAGCGGTGAAGCCATGATTTCTACAGTGTTAAAGAGATGGATAGCGCGCCTGCTGCCAGCACCTGTTCTGAGTCTGGCTTTGATTGCCATGTGGCTGTTGTTGAATAATTCTTTTAGCCTTGGGCAATGCTTGCTGGCCGTGTTGGTCGGTGTGCTAGCACCATTTCTGACGGCGTCCTTGCGTCCAACGCCTGTGAGTTTCAAGAAACCAGGCGTGGCGCTGCGTCTATTCTGGCAAGTCGGTTATGACGTTTTGATTTGGAATTGGCGCGTGTTGCGCGGCACCCTGGCGCGCACTGATCAATTGCCTGAAGGCGGCTTTGTGATTGTGCCTTTAGAGTTACGCGACCCCAATGGCCTGGCTGTGTTAGCGGCCATCATGTGCGTAATTCCTGGCACCATCTGGTCCGAGCTGGCGCTGGATCGCAGTGCGCTGCTGGTGCATATGTTTGAGGTCGACAACGTAGAGGCTGAAATTGCCTTGATCAAGTCGCGCTACGAGCGCCCATTGCAGGAGATTTTCGAATGAGTTCATTTCTATTTGGCGCCATTGCCATTACCCTGGGTTTATACGTGGCAGCGATGGCCTTATGTTTGCTGCGCATGATACGTGGCCCCGCCTCGCAAGACCGGGTGTTGGCGATGGACGTCATCTGCACAATCGCCATGCTAATCTTGATGGTGCTGGCGATACGCTATCGCAGCGCGATGTACTTCGAAGCGGCGCTCTTGATCGCTTTGTTTGGTTTTGTGAGTTCTAGCGCCATGGCCAAGTTTTTACTGCGTGGTGAGGTGATCGAATGATAGCGCCGCAAGCACTCTCTTTATGGATAGAAATACCGGTGGCTTTGCTATTGATTGCTAGCGGTATATTTACGCTGGCAGCTGCGATAGGCATGCTGCGCTTCAAGAGTTTTTTTATGCGCATGCACCCACCGGCCATGACATTTACCATTGCCTCCTGGTGTGTGACTTTGGCCACCATCATTTACTTTTCGGCGCTGGAGCAAAGCCTGGCGCTGCATGCCTGGCTGATCATCATTTTGTTGTCACTGACGGTGCCGGTAACGACCATCATGCTGGCGCGGGCTGCCTTATTTCGGAGTCGGACCAATCCTCCGAATGAGGTAGAGCAGCCGGTGCCACCAGCCCTGTCCAAGCCTTCTTAAGATATTAGGGGTCTTAAATTTTTTAAGGTTGGCCTGCGGCGACCCAGGCGATCAGTTCATCTAAGGCTGGCCTACCCTTGCCGGCATTCTCGCCGTTGATGATGCCGACCAGGATCCAATTGGCGCCATGGATGTCACGCACATAGCCAGCGATAGAAATGGCATCCTTGATGCTGCCGGTTTTAATTCTGGCGTTGCCACCGTTTAAACCGTTCTTTAGACGTTTGCGCATGGTGCCGTCGAGCGCCACGATAGGCAAGCTGCTGGCAAATTCCGGATACCAATTGCTACGCGCTGCAGCTTGTAACACGCCAGCCAGTTGCGCGGCACTGATGCGCTCTATGCGTGATAAACCCGAGCCATTTTCCAAGACCAGCCCTTGCTCATTAATCCCCTGTAAAACTAGCCAGCTACGTATCCGCGCTTGTGCCGCTTGCAGATGATCGGGATAGGTTTTTGCCGCCACCGATTCAGCGCCCAGCGTCAAATACAATAAACGCGCCATGCTGTTATCTGAATACTTATTGATGATGCGTAGTGTGTCCGCCAGTGAGTCGGATAGTCGTTCGCCCAGCAAAATAGCGTTGGCAGGGGTGATGCCATCGACTACCTCACCCTGCCAACTGCCACCCATTTCCTGCCACAATAAACGCAGCATGTGGGCGATGTAGAGATTGCGATCTAGGAGATTTAGATAGGTGGTTTTCTCGCAGCGGCGTGGAAAACTACCATTTAGTGTGATTTCGATTTGCTGTGCCTGGCCGCTTTCTATAGTCGGCGGCAACCAGGTTTTTTCCCAATCGGCGCAGGGCTTGTTATTGAGTTGCAGGCGGTTATTGATCGTTATTTTATCCAGCGGTGTCATCAAGCGTACGCTCAGTTTGCTGGCATCTGCTTCCAATGCGAATGCGATGATATTGCTATGGACCAGCAGGGCGTCTGGCACTACGTTGTAATAGGCATCCGGGGCTTCGTCAAACAACGGGGCATTCAGGTCGGGCCGGGTGGGCTGCAAATAACTGCGGTCTAGTACGATGTCGCCCTCGATTTTTCGCAGGCCTTGCTGACGTAGTTTGCGCAGCATGATGGCCAGTTTATCCCAGGTCAGATTCGGGTCGCCACCACCACGGAGATACAGCTTGCCGGATAAGATTTCTTGCTTGACCGGAATATCACTGAGGAACTGAGTCTTCCAACGGAAATTTGGCCCCAACTCTTCCAGCGCCACCTGTGTCGTCAATAGTTTCATAGTGGACGCCGGATTCATCGAGCGTTCGGCATACTGGCTCAATATTGCGCTACCACCGACCGCGGGCAGCACCATCAGACTGAGATTGCTAGGGGCGATGTTGGCTTTTTTTAAGGCCGCATCGACACTAGGTGGCAGCTCGGTTTGTGCGTAGCCAGGCAAACAAAAAAAGAAGAAGGGCAGCAGCAGGGAGGGAAGTTTCAACATGGGCGGGCTTAAAAGTCTGAGCAGACGCTATTTTAAAGGACTCATCGCGCTGCGACCGAAAAATGCCTAGCGTTAGCGGGTTTTGTATAAAGAGTTGTTAAGCCAAGTCTAAGCATACGATGTGCTGCTCAAGAGCACAAAACATGCGCATTCGAAGAATAATCAATATACTCCCCAATTTTTAGGAGAAAAACCCTCATTTACGCACATGTAATATGCGCATCCGAAAAATACTAGGGTGGAGTATCAATAAGCTGACGGGTATCCAGGTAAAGCTAGCAAGCTGGAATTTCAATGAGCAGCCAAAATACCTGCTAAGCACGCGAACTCAAAAAACCCAGATTCTTGGGAAATTGAAGGGCGCACAGCGTTCGCTCTAGATACCGCTAGGGCGCGACATCCCCGCTCGCCACTTCACAACAGGTATGCGGCTCAGATTCGTGCGGCGGCGGCTTCGAGTCCCACCTAAGCAGCAAAACAAAAGGCCACCCGATGAAACTGGGTGGCCTTTTGTTTTTCGATTCTGGTGGAGACGGCGGGAATCGAACCCGCGTCCAGAAGCACTCTACAGACAGTTCTACATACTTAGTGCTGTTATTTAATTTAATCTTTACGACGCGAACGCACACGCTGCGCAAAAACGAGTCACCTATTATTTAGTCTTAAGCCAAGTAACCCGACTTAATACGATTCCCTATAAATGACTCTACTGCTGTTGCCAGCCCGCCCTAGGGAAGAGGCGGTGTAGAGTTAGCAAGCAATTAAGCTGCTAATGCGTACGAGTTATCGTTTGCAGTTATATATTTCTGATTGTATTTACGAGGTAGTCAGGCCTCGGTATGCCCTGCGCTGCTTTGCAACCCCTGTCGAAGCCAGGTCGTCCCCAAAGCTTGTTCAGTATACCCTAATAAATAGGGGCTTGTCCGCTAGTTTCAAGAGGCGCTACTGGCTAAATGTTTGCCTTTTACCAGTTCGAGTAACTCTAATGGGGCATCCAGGATGGCATCCGCCTTCCAGTGGGTGGGTTCGATTGCCCCACAATAGCCCCAGGCTGCGGCAATTGAGGTCATGCCAGCGGCATGTCCTGCTTGGATGTCGCGTAAGTCGTCGCCTATGTACCAGCATTGCGCTGCTGGTATATTCAGACGCCTAGCGGCTTCAAACATGGGTTCTGGATGTGGTTTTGCATGCGCAGTGGTGTCGCCAGAAATAACACAGACTGCTTTTTGCAGGCCTAGTAATTGAATTAAAGGCGTCGTGAATCGTGACGCTTTATTGGTCACGATACCCCAGGGAATATTCAGTTTATCTAAGCCATTCAATAGGGTAGCAATATGCTCGAAGAGTTGGCTGTGTAGCGCGATCGAGGCTTCGTAATTATTTAGAAATTCGATGCGCATTGCTTCGTAGCCCGGATGTTCTGGACTAATATCAAAGCCAGCACCGAGCAAGCCACGCGCACCGGCAGAGGCGTGTGGTCGTAAGCTTAGGTAGGGAGATGGCGTTAAGCCGCGCTTGATCTGCATCAGATTGACAGCTGCAGCCAGATCTGGCGCGGTGTCGGCAAGTGTGCCGTCGAGATCAAACAGTATGGCGAGCGGAGTTGGCAAATTCATGGCTTAGAAAAAAGTACACGCCAAACACAATGCAAATCATGACGTGTGGTGTTAAGGGATCAGACCGGGCGGGTGCAGGCAACCAGGTAGTTGACGCTTGTATCTTGATTGAGTGAGTAAATTTTACTAATGGGATTGTAGCCCATGCCTTTAATCGCATTTACCTGTAAATTCGCATTGCGTATAGCTTGTGCTAATTCCGCAGGCGTAATGAATTTTGCATAGTCATGTGTGCCCTTCGGCAACAGTTGCAGCAGATATTCTGCGCCTATCACCGCATATAAATATGACTTGGGATTGCGGTTAAGAGTGGAGAAAAACACGTGCCCACCTGGTTTAACCAGTTTTGCGCAGGCACGAATAATCGAGGCAGGGTCGGGCACATGCTCCAGCATTTCCATGCAGGTGACCACATCATATTGCGCGGCCTCCCTTTCTGCCATCTCTTCAGCGGAAATTTTCTCATAGTGGACGCTGATGCCAGACTCTAATCCATGTAGATCTGCGACTTTGAGTGCTTTATCGGATAAGTCTATGCCTGTCACTTTGGCACCTTTTTTTGCCATTGATTCTGCCAGTATCCCGCCGCCGCAACCGATGTCGATGACTTTTTTTCCTGAGAGAGCAATGCTGTTGTTGATCCACTCCAAGCGCAAAGGATTTATTTCATGTAGGGGGCGAAATTCTGAACTTGGATCCCACCAGCGATGCGCTAAGTCGCTGAATTTTTTGATTTCTGCTGGGTCTGCGTTAATAGTGGTCATTGGATGTCGATAGAGAAGGGCTGCTGAAAGCGGCAAATCAGTATTTTATGCCACTTTCACAAGTTCCCTGTTTGAATTCTTTATTTAGAATGCAGAAATAAATGTAGGCTTGCTTATGTATCTGGTGCATCTGTTTTTTTGAGGATAATAAAAAACCCCGCCGTGGCGGGGTTTTGTTTAAACACACTAAAGTGTATTTAATTATTTTGCTACAGCGCGTGTACCAACAACTTCGATTTCTACGCGACGGTTTTTAGTGCGGCCATCGGCAGTTTTGTTGTCAGCAACAGGTTGTTTTTTGCCTTTGCCTTCAGTGTATACGCGGCTAGCTTCGATGCCGCCGTTGCTTACCAAGTAAGCTTTAACAGCTTCAGCACGCTTGATAGATAATTTTTGGTTGTAAGCATCAGAGCCAACAGAGTCAGTATGACCAACAGCGATCACAACTTCCAGGTTAATACCTTTCAGTTTAGATGCCATGTCATCCAATTTTGATTTCGCTTCTGGCTTCAGAACTGCTTTGTCGAAGTCAAAGAATGCATCAGCTGCGAATGTTACTTTTTCTGATGTAGGTGCAACTGGAATAACTTTAGCTGCAGCAACTGGTGCTACGACTGGTGCAACTACTGGTGCAGCGACAACTTTTTCAACAACACCGTCGCAACCTACGACTGCATCTGAATCTGCAGGTGTCCAGTAGCCAGTTCTCCAGCACAGACCGAAAGGATCGCGAGCGATCACGCCACGAGCATCTTGAACATAAGCGCTGTGTGGAGTTCTTGCTTTGATATCCGTGATTGTTTGTGCGGATGCGGAAAAAGCGGCGACTGCGGACGCTGCAATAACGAGTTTGACTAAAATTTTCATATTTCTCTTCTCGAGTGAGATTACCGCAGATTAACTGCGCAAAAAGACTGCATAAAATCGGATATTACCACGTGCTTGATGACAATACTGTGTCATGTCGTTAAACAAATATTCAATTAGTATCGTACTTGTGCAGCATTTTGACATAAAAATCGAGCCTATGCTAGTGCTTGAAGTTGGTAAAGTGGCATTCTGTAAGGACTGTCGTATTTTTGCGACGGCTGCGGCTACTGCCATTCGAGTTCAGCCCCTTTATGTTTTGAGGCTTATTTTCCTGTGTTTCTAATATGAAGCTAAGCTTTGTGCGCTGACGATGCTGACGATCGAAATGTGCGGTTTTCTAGGATTTTGCCTTGGTGCTTAATGCGAGCGCCAGGTACTGGTTGATGTTCGTTTATGGTGTTTTAATGATAAATATCTTGGTAGTTTTTTCTATAATTTAGAATATTCTATCAAGATTTTTCATGCTTTTTTTTCTTTAGTTTGCTAATTTGTGCGTTTGCAGCAAATTGTAGAATTGAATGCGGCTTTGACTTACTTTTGGCGCTATTTTAAGTGTCTATTCTTTAATGTAATTTCCGATTTGTTGATCTGAGTCTAATCTTGTTGAAGTCTGGTTAGAGTTTTGGCGCAAGGCTGGCTTTTGTAAATATTTGGAGCTGGGGTATTTTTGCTATGTGTAAAAACGATGTTGTCACTGTATAGACATGTTAGAATCAGAAGTTCAGCGCCAAATAAAGTTAGTCGCAGAATTCATGTGATTTAATAGAATTCAGAGACCGCTTTTTTGGACTCGATGGCAACATACTGTAGTCGTATCGTTCCCTCGTTATTATCAACCAAGCTCTAAATCTGCCGGCCCGCCAATGGATCAATTCGCAAAAGAAACACTCCCGATTTCCCTTGAAGAAGAAATGCGCAAGAGCTACCTCGATTACGCCATGAGCGTGATTGTTGGTCGAGCCTTGCCAGATGTTCGTGACGGTTTGAAGCCTGTGCACAGACGCGTGTTGTTCGCGATGCACGAGATGAATAATGTGTACAACCGTCCGTTTGTTAAGTGCGCCCGTGTGGTCGGTGAGACCATGGGTAAGTACCATCCCCATGGTGATGCCTCAATTTACGATACCTTGGTACGGATGGCGCAGGATTTTTCTTTGCGTTACACCTTAGTAGACGGTCAAGGTAACTTTGGTTCTGTCGATGGCGATAATGCCGCTGCGATGCGTTACACCGAGTGCCGACTGGATAAAATCGCGAATGAGATACTCGCCGATATCGATAAGGAAACAGTCGATTTCGTTCCTAACTACGATGGCAAAGAAAAAGAGCCGTCGGTATTGCCGACGCGCATCCCTAATCTGTTGATCAACGGTGCATCCGGTATTGCTGTCGGTATGGCGACCAATATTCCGCCGCATAATATTACCGAAGTTATTAATGGTGCTTTGCACGTCTTGCGTAACCAAGATTGTACGATCGATGAGTTGATTGAAATTATTCCGGCTCCGGATTTCCCAACCGCCGGTATTATTTATGGTGTGTCTGGTGTGCGCGATGGTTATCGCACCGGTCGTGGCCGTGTGGTGATGCGCGCCAAGACCCATTTTGAAGAGTATGGCAGAGAAGGCCGCACCGCCATCATCGTGGATGAATTGCCTTATCAGGTGAATAAAAAATCCCTGCTAGAGCGTATCGCCGAGAACGTGCGTGACAAGAAGCTAGAGGGTATTTCTGATATTCGTGATGAGTCAGATAAATCCGGTATGCGCGTCGTGATCGAATTGAAACGCGGTGAAGTGCCAGAAGTGGTCTTGAATAATCTGTATAAGCAGACGCAGTTGCAAGACACCTTTGGTATGAATATGGTGGCGCTGGTGAACGGTCAGCCGAAGTTGTTGAACCTTAAACAGATGCTGGAATGCTTCTTGTCGCATCGTCGTGAAGTCGTGACACGTCGTACCGTATTTGAACTGCGCAAAGCACGCGAACGCGGCCATGTATTAGAAGGTCTGGCGGTTGCACTAGCTAATATCGACGATTTTATCGCCATCATCAAGGCCGCGCCTACGCCACCTTTGGCGAAACTCGAGTTGATGAATCGTGCATGGGATAGCTCTATGGTGCGCGAGATGTTGACGCGTACTGCTGCGGATAATCCTGCCGGTATCGAAGCTTTCCGTCCTGAGAGCCTGCCTAAGCATTACGGTATCCAAACTGACGGTCTGTATAAATTGTCAGACGATCAGGCGCAAGAAATTTTGCAAATGCGTTTGCAACGCTTGACTGGCTTGGAACAAGACAAGATCGTCAATGAATACAAAGATGTGATGTCGGAGATTGCCGACTTGCTGGATATTTTGTCCAAGCCTGAGCGCGTTACCGTCATCATTACTGACGAATTGACTGCCTGCATGAACGAATACGGTGCAGGTAACAAGGATGTTCGTCGCTCTGAGATTGTTCATAACGCGACCGATTTGGAAACCGAAGATTTAATCACGCCGCTTGACATGGTAGTGACCTTGTCGCACACCGGTTATATGAAGTCCCAACCAGTTTCTGAATACCGTGCGCAGAAGCGCGGCGGTCGCGGTAAACAAGCGATGGCGACTAAAGATGATGACTGGATAGAGCAATTGTTCGTCGCCAATACCCATGATTACATTTTGTGTTTCAGTAATCGCGGTCGCCTGTACTGGTTAAAAGTGTGGGAAGTGCCACAAGGCTCGCGCAATTCGCGCGGCAAACCTATCGTGAATATGTTCCCGCTCTTGGATGGCGAAAAAATTACCGTGATTTTGCCTTTGTCTGGCGCAAATCGTAGTTTCCCTGAAGATCATTACATCTTCATGGCGACCAGTCTCGGAACGGTGAAGAAATCCCCTCTGAATGACTTTAGCAATCCACGTAAGGCCGGCATTATTGCGGTGGCGCTGGATGAGGGCGATTTCCTGATCGGTGCGGCGCTGACCGATGGCAAGCATGACGTGATGTTGTTCTCCGATTCCGGCAAGGCGGTGCGCTTCGACGAAAACGATGTTCGTCCTATGGGCCGTACCGCACGTGGTGTGCGTGGTATGAATCTGGAAGAGGGTCAGCAAGTGATCGCTTTACTGGTTGCTGAGAACGAGCAGCAATCGGTATTAACTGCGACTGAAAACGGTTACGGTAAACGTACCCCTATTTCTGAATACACGCGCCATGGTCGCGGCACTAAGGGCATGATCGCGATTCAAACTTCCGAGCGTAACGGTAAAGTTGTTGCCGCAACCTTGGTCGATCCAGTTGATGAAATTATGCTGATTACTACCGGTGGCGTTTTAATCCGTACCCGGGTGGCGGAGATTCGTGAAATGGGTAGGGCAACTCAGGGCGTGACTCTGATCGCGGTAGAAGATGGGACTAAGTTGTCCGGGCTACAGCGTATCGTTGAAACGGATGTCGATACTGAGATTGAAGGCGAAGTCGATGCCAGTGCAGTCGTGACCAATGTGGCGACTGATGCCGGTAGCGATTTAGCAGATGACGCAGCGAATGATGCAGGCACCGATACTGGCGCTGCGGAGTAAGCTGATGACGACGATTTACAATTTTTCAGCCGGTCCTGCGGTTTTGCCTAAAGAAGTATTGCAGCAGGCTGCCGCAGAAATGCTTGATTGGCACGGTAGTGGTATGTCGGTCATGGAAATGAGTCATCGTGGTCCCGAGTTCATGTCCATCATGGCAGCAGCGCAAAGTGATTTGCGCGAGCTGCTGGCAGTGCCAGCCAACTATAAAATCTTGTTTCTGCAAGGCGGTGGTTTGGCCGAGAATGCCATCGTCCCCATGAATCTGATGGGGCGCAAGCCGCAACCGGCGACCGCTGATTTTATCCATACTGGTTCATGGACTGCAAAATCGATCAAAGAAGCGCGCAAATATGGCAACGTAAATATTGCTGCCTCAGCGGAAGCTAGTGGTTTTAACGTTGTGCCAGTGCGTGCCAGCTGGAATTTATCCAAGGATGCTGCTTACGTCCATATTTGCAGTAACGAAACCATCGATGGCGTCGAGTACCATTTCACGCCCGAGGTTGGAGACGATACGGGCGAGGCGCCTATCGTTGCCGATATGTCGTCGCAGATTTTGTCGCGCGTGATCGATGTCTCTAAATATGGTGTGATTTTTGGCGGGGCGCAAAAAAATATAGGCCCGGCCGGTTTAACTATCGTCATCGTACGTGATGATTTGTTGGGGCATGCCTTGCCATGTTGCCCATCGGCGTTTGACTGGAAAATCGTGGCCGACAATGATTCCATGTACAACACCCCGCCTACTTACGCGATCTATATTGCAGGCTTGGTGTTTCAGTGGTTGAAACGTCAGGGCGGTGTCGCCGCTATTGAACAAAAAAATATTGCGAAAGCCAAGCTGCTTTACGATTTTCTCGATGCCTCTGATTTTTACCTCAATCGCATTGAAAAGGATTGCCGTTCGCGCATGAATGTCCCTTTCTTTTTGCGTGATGAGACGCATAATGCGGCTTTTCTGGCAGCAGCCAAAGAGCGCGGCTTATTGCAAATAAAAGGACATAAGTCAGTAGGCGGCATGCGCGCTTCTATCTATAACGCCATGCCTATAGAAGGTGTGCAAGCATTGGTGAACTTCATGCAGGAATTTGCCAGTAGCCACGCTTAAGCGCCTTACGCTAAGTGTGTAGACTGGACTCGAAAATCCAGTCTCTGGCTTCAGATGTAAAATTTAGTCTCCTCTCTTCGTTAGCCCTTTCTTTGCATGGAATCATCCATCACCTGGAAACCGTGGCGCTGACGAACCAAGTCAAAAGCTTGGCGGGAGCAGGTAAGATGTCCAGCGTTAACTGAGATTGTTGTTAGCGGCCTTGTGATGCAAAACGGTTTTTAGGTTACTTATGAGCGACAATAAATTACTCCCCTTGCGTCATCAGATAGACGCGATCGATGCCCAGATTCTTGATTTACTGAACCAGCGTGCCCGCGTAGCGGAAGCGGTTGGCCATCTGAAGGCAGAGACGAATGCGCCGGTGTTTCGTCCCGAGCGTGAGGCGCAAGTCTTGCGCGGCGTTGCCGAGCGCAACCCTGGTCCTTTAAATAGCGACGATGTGCAATTGATTTTCCGTGAAATTATGTCGGCCTGTCGCGCTTTAGAGCGCCGCGTGGTCGTAGCATTTTTGGGGCCGGTCGGCACCTTCAGTGAGCAAGCGGTGTACCAGCAATTTGGTCATGCGATTCAGGCTTTACCCTGTGTTTCTATCGACGAAGTGTTTCGCGCTACCGAGGCCGGGACTGCCGATTTTGGCGTGGTGCCGATAGAGAATTCATCCGAAGGCGCGATTAATCGCACCCTGGATTTATTATTGCAAACGAGTCTGGCGATCAGCGGTGAATTGGCGATTCCAGTACAGCATAGCTTGATGAGTAAATCTGGCAATATGGAAGGCATTACCCGTATCTGCGCTCATTCTCAGGCACTGGCGCAGTGTCAGGCCTGGCTCAATCAGCATTATCCGCACGTCGAACGACAGGCGGTTGCCTCGAATGCAGAAGCGGCGCGCATGGCCAGCGGCGACTTTAGTGTGGCGGCAATTGCCAGTGAAATCGCCGGGCATCAATATCATCTGGGTATAGTTAGTGCCCACATTCAAGACGATCCGCATAACCGTACTCGTTTTGCAGTCATTGGTCGTCTGCAGACTACACCTAGTGGCAAGGATCAAACTTCCTTGGTATTGGCGGTGCCTAATAAGGCTGGAGCGGTGTATGACTTATTGGCTCCGCTTGCCAAACACAGTGTCTCCATGACGCGCTTTGAATCGCGCCCAGCACGCACCGGCAATTGGGAATACTATTTCTATGTCGATGTGGAAGGTCATGTGATGGATGCCAAGGTGGCCGCTGCCATGGCTGATCTCAATGACAATGCCGCCTTCTTTAAAGTATTGGGCTCTTATCCTTGTACCTAGGCGCATAGTGTCGCTAACTCAATTTAGTCTGCGCAATATCCATGCGGCTTTGCAGCCATTTTCGTGCCAGAAGGCGCATGGATATTGCGCAATGGTTTTGGGAACTTCTAAAAAACCGTTAATCGGGATGCAGCGCAAGGCGCAAACCGGAGCAATACGTCGGTATTGCGAGGATTTGCAACGCCGCGATGCGCTCGAGTATGGGTTTTTTAGAAGTTCCCTTTTTAGATTTGTAAAAACGTGAATGGCCTAGTGATGGTAAACGATAGCAAACCAGGTTCACATGTATTTAAGCGTATCGCCATCTTCGGGGTAGGTTTGATAGGCGGTTCTTTTGCTTTGGCTTTAAAGAAAGCCGGTGCGGTGCAGCAGGTGGTGGGGGTAGGGCGCAGTCAGGCTTCGCTGCAGCGCGCGCAAGAACTGGGCATTATCGACCAGATCGCCAGTTCTGTTGAAGATGCGGTGTGTGGCGCTGATCTGATTTTGATTGCTGCCCCAGTGGCGCAGACGGCTGCCATTTTGATGGCAATGCAGCCTTATTTACAGACGGGGACGGTAGTCACCGACGCCGGTAGTACCAAGGCCGATGTGGTGGCTGCAGCAAGACAGGCGATGGGCCAGAAATTAGCCCAATTTGTGCCGGCTCATCCGATTGCAGGTCGTGAGTTAAATGGCCCCGATGCCGCCTTAGTCGATTTATATGCGGGCAAAAAAATCGTCATTACGCGTTTGCCGGAAAATTCGGCAGACGATGTCAATCTGGTGGCAAATGCCTGGCAGCAATGCGGCGCCATCATTCACCATTTAAGCCCTGCAGAACACGATGCGGTGTTTGCCGCTGTTAGCCACTTGCCGCATTTGTTGGCATATGCACTGGTCGACGATATTGCCAGAAAACCGCATGCCGAACGCTTGTTTCAATATGCGGCTAGCGGCTTTCGAGATTTCACGCGTATCGCCGGATCTTCGCCAGAAATGTGGCGCGACATTAGCCTGGCGAACCGCGATGCCATGTTGCAGGAACTTGATTCGTATACTGCTCAATTGGGACGCTTGCGCGCGCATTTATTGGCGGGCGATGCGCAGGCAATTGAAGCCATATATTCAAACGCGCAATTGGCTAGGCATAATTGGATTACTGCGATCGAAACGGCAGAGAAGCAGCGCAAGGACGGCGGCGATTGAGCTTGCTGGGTGCTTGAGTAAAGCAGAGCGCAGCGGCCATACCTATTGTATACAAGCTAGGGACTAAGCATGACACAACACATGACACAAGCAACCAAACACTATCCGCACTACATCGATTTGCATCCGGCCATGGAGGTGCAGGGCGTGGTGCGCTTGCCTGGCTCTAAAAGTATCTCGAACCGTATTTTGCTACTGGCCGCCTTGGCCAAGGGCGATACGAAGATCATGGATTTGCTGGCCTCCGACGATACCCTGGTGATGCTCAATGCTTTGCATGCGCTAGGCGTGCACTGGACCCAAGACGGGGCCAGCCAAAATTACACAGTGCAGGGTGCCGATGGCGCATTCCCCAAGCATCAGGCCGACCTGTTTATGGGCAATGCCGGTACTGCGATCCGGCCTCTGGTGGCGGCCCTGGCGGTTTTGGGCGGCGACTATACGGTGCATGGTGTGCCACGTATGCATGAAAGGCCGATCGGCGATCTGGTCGATGCCCTCAATGCTGTGGGCACGCAAATTACCTACACCGGCAATCCTGGCTTTCCACCTTTGCATATACGCCGTGGCCGCCTGCATGCGCAGCGCATGCAGGTGAAGGGAAATGTATCGAGTCAATTCCTGACTGCAGTCTTGATGGCGGCGCCCTTGATGGCGCAGCAGCATGACGTTGTCATTGAGGTGGTGGGAGAGCTGATCTCCAAACCATATATAGAAATTACCTTAAATCTGATGCAGCGTTTTGGTGTTGAGGTCGAGCGTGATGGCTGGCAAGCATTCACCATCAAGGCCGGGCAGCAATATGTTTCGCCGGGTGTGATTCATGTCGAGGGCGACGCATCCTCAGCTTCGTATTTTTTGGCGGCCGGGGCGATTGCCGGCGGCCCAATCCGGGTTGAGGGCGTAGGCTTAAACAGCATCCAGGGCGATGTGCGTTTTGCCGAGGCATTGGAAAAAATGGGGGCGACCATCACCCGTGGCGATAATTGGATAGAAGCCAAATCGAACGGCATATTGCAAGCTATCGATATGGATTTTAATCATATTCCCGATGCTGCCATGACGATCGCGATCGCCGCCTTGTATGCCAATGGCACCACGGTATTGCGTAATATCGCCAGTTGGCGCGTCAAGGAAACCGATAGAATCGCTGCGATGGCCACCGAATTGCGCAAACTTGGTGCGATAGTCGAAGAAGGCGAAGATTATATGACCGTGACGCCACCGGCGCAGATACGGCCTGCAACTATTGACACCTATGATGATCACAGGATGGCAATGTGCTTTTCATTGGCAACGCTCGATGGTAAGGCAAGGTGCGGTGCGGCTATGCGTATCAACGATCCAAAATGTGTGGCGAAGACTTTTCCTGATTATTTTGAAGCCTTTGCCAAGATTAATCATAAGGAGTTATTTTGACTGTTCCCGTAATTACAATAGATGGGCCTACCGCTTCCGGCAAAGGGACGGTGGCACATAGAGTTGCCAAACATTTGGGCTTTCATTACCTTGATTCTGGCGCCTTGTACCGATTGACTGCGTTATCCGCTGCGCAACAAGGCATTTCCCTTGAGGATGAAGCTGCTTTGGCAGATTTGGCGCGGGTCTTGCCATGTCAGTTTGTTAAAGGGCACGTCTTACTCGATGGCGAGGATGTTACCGATGCTGTGCGTGCCGAGGAAATAGGCGTAGCCGCTTCCAAATTGGCGGTATTGCCTAAGGTTCGCCAGGCTTTGTTTGATTTGCAAGTTGCGTTTCGTTTTGCCCCTGGCTTGGTGGCAGATGGCCGCGACATGGGGACCGTAATTTTCCCTGATGCACTACAAAAGGTGTACTTAACTGCAAGTGTCGAAGCGCGCGCTGGCAGGCGTTATAAGCAATTGAAAGAAAAGGGAATTTCTGCTACTATGGAAGACTTGGTAAAAGATTTGGCTGAGCGTGATGCGAGGGATATTGCCCGAACTGCCGCTCCGCTTAAGCCAGCGCCAGGTGCTGTAATTCTAGATACTTCAGAGTTGACCGTCGATGAGTCGGTACATGCGGTGCTAGCCTTATACGCAGATGCAGTAAAGCTTTCTAATATATGAATTAAATCATTTATATGATGAAAGTTGCCGTGCCCTTATATGAAAATGATAAGGGATTGTTTAATCTAACCCGGTAAATAGCGCCTTTGCACTATTCCGGCTCACTCGTGAATATTATGTCTACTGTTTTCATGTCTCAAGGTTTCGATACCGGCGCAGATAGTTTTGCTGCTTTGTTTGAAGAATCGCTGTCTCGTCAAGATATGCGTTCTGGCGAAGTCATTTCTGCTGAAGTCGTTCGTATCGACCACAATTTCGTGATCGTAAATGCTGGCCTCAAGTCTGAAGCATTTATCCCTGTTGAAGAATTCAAAAACGACCAAGGCGAATTGGAAGTTAACATCGGCGATTTCGTTTCCGTAGCGATTGATTCGCTGGAAAACGGTTTCGGCGACACTATCTTGTCCCGCGACAAAGCAAAACGTTTGGCCTCATGGCTTGCGCTTGAAAAAGCGTTGGAGTCTGGTGAAATCGTTATTGGTACTGTCAATGGTAAAGTTAAAGGTGGTTTGACTGTTCTGACCAACGGCATCCGCGCTTTCTTGCCAGGTTCATTGGTCGATACTCGTCCAGTAAAAGACACTACCCCTTACGAAGGCAAAACCTTGGAATTCAAGGTTATCAAGCTCGATCGTAAGCGTAATAACGTGGTTCTGTCACGTCGTGCTGTAGTTGAAGCATCGATGGGCGAAGAGCGTCAAAAACTGATGGAAACACTGAAAGAAGGCACAGTGGTCGTCGGTATCGTAAAAAATATCACTGACTACGGCGCATTCGTGGATCTGGGCGGTATCGATGGTCTGTTGCATATCACTGATCTGGCATGGCGTCGTGTACGTCATCCTTCAGAAGTATTGACAGTCGGTCAAGAGATCACTGCTAAGATTCTGAAGTTTGATCAAGAGAAAAACCGTGTTTCTCTGGGTGTAAAACAATTGGGCGACGATCCTTGGACTGGACTGTCACGTCGTTACCCACAACACACCCGTTTGTTCGGTAAAGTAACGAACCTGACTGACTACGGCGCATTCGTTGAAGTCGAGCAGGGTATCGAAGGTTTGGTACACGTTTCCGAAATGGACTGGACTAACAAAAACGTTGCACCAAATAAAGTTGTTCAATTGGGCGATGAAGTTGAAGTCATGGTTCTGGAAATCGACGAAGACCGTCGTCGTATCAGCCTGGGTATGAAACAGTGCAAAGCTAATCCTTGGGATGATTTCGCGATCAACCACAAGAAGGGCGATAAGCTGCGCGGCGCAATCAAATCTATCACTGATTTCGGCGTATTTATCGGCTTGTCCGGTAACATCGACGGTCTGGTACATTTGTCTGATTTGTCTTGGAACGAAACCGGCGAAGAAGCCGTACGTCGCTTCAAGAAAGGTGACGAGCTGGAAGCCATCATTCTGGCGATCGACGTTGAGCGTGAACGTGTTTCCCTGGGTGTTAAACAACTCGAAGGCGACCCATTCAACAACTATTGCGCAATGAATGACAAAGGTGCCATCGTTACTGGTACTGTTAAGTCAGTCGAAGCTAAAGGTGCTGTGATTCAATTGGCTGACGAAGTTGAAGGCTACTTGCGCGCTTCCGAAATCTCCCGCGACCGCGTGGAAGATGCTGGTACTCACCTGAAAGTTGGCGATACTGTCGAAACTCTGGTATTGAACATCGATCGTAAAGCACGTGGCATCCAATTGTCTATCAAGGCAAAAGATTCTGCTGAAACACAAGAAGCAATGCAAAAGATGTCTACTGACACTAATTCTAATGCAGCTTCCGGTACAACTAGCCTTGGCGCGTTGTTGAAGGCAAAGTTCGATAATAAGAACTAAGCAACAACAGTGTCATTGAGGCTTTTGATGTTTCAAAAACTATGACGAAGTCGGAGCTAATTGCTCGGCTGGCAGAGCGATATCCGCAACTGATTGCAAAAGATGTGGATGTCGCGGTCAAGGCCATACTCGATGCGATGGCAGATTCATTGTCTAGTGCGCAGCGTATCGAGATACGTGGTTTCGGCAGCTTTTCACTGAATAGCCGGCCGCCACGTATTGGTCGTAATCCTAAGTCAGGTGACAAAGTAATGGTTCCCGAAAAGCGGGTGCCACACTTCAAGCCAGGCAAAGAATTGCGCGAAAGAGTCGATGCAATGGTGGGGCAACCCATCCTTGATGATTGAGTGGTAGCTGGCATCTAAAGCAACAAAATTGAAAACGGCATAGCGGATTTCCGATATGCCGTTTTTTTTCACGTACAATTTCATATCTACATATAAATTCTTTGCGCGCACGCCGTATATAGCGCTACGCGAGGTCTGACTTCTTTAGTTAAGGTATAAATATGAAATTTATTTCAAGAGCATTAGCGCTAGTTTTGTTCATCCTATTTTTTGGATTTGCATTAAAGAATGATCAGATAGTTACCCTACAATATTTTTGGGGGTATGCACAATCGGCTCCTTTAGCTATTTTGTTGCTCGCATTTTTTGTCACAGGTGCCGTTCTTGGTATCTTAGCTATGGTCCCTATCGTTTTTCATCATCGTAAGGATATCTCCAAGCACAAAAAAACCATCGCGGAAATTGAGGCCGAGCGCGCTGCTGAGCAGCGCGCCAGTACGCAGGCACCTCAGATCGACAGCGTTCGAAATATCTGATTCATCAGTAAAATATAAACGAATATAAAAATATGGAATTAGAAATCTGGTGGTTACTCGGTATTCCCTTGTTTTTCTCCTTAGGTTGGGTTGCCGCGCGGGTCGATATACGGCAATTGCTCGCAGAGTCACGTAGCCTGCCTAATGGTTACTTCAAAGGTTTAAATTACCTGCTCAACGATCAGCATGATAAGGCGATCGATGCCTTTATCGATATCGTAAAACTTGATCCCGAAGCGGTAGAGTTACACTTCGCCTTAGGTAATTTGTTTCGCCGTCGTGGTGAAACAGAGCGTGCGATTCGCGTCCATCAAAATCTGTTATCGCGCCCCGATTTACCCTTAGAGCAGCAAACCCAGGCTATGTTCGAACTGGGCCAGGATTATTTGAAAGCCGGCTTACTCGACCGTGCCGAAGAAACCTTTAATCAACTGGTGGCAGGCACTTATGCGATACAGGCACGGCGCTCCTTGCTGGAAATTTATCAACGCGAAAAAGAATGGGCGCGTGCCATTGATGCTGCACACGCACTGCAGGAGTCCGGTGCTGGTGGCAGGCAAAAAGAAATTGCTCAGTTTTATTGTGAATTGGCGCAGGACGAATTGGTCCACACAAATTCGGACGCTGCTCTGGCTATGTTAGACAAGGCGCTAGCGACAGATAGACATAATGTCCGTGCCGCGATTTTATTGGGTGATGTGCAGCTCAGTAAAGGCGATACTGAAAATGCCTTGTTGTCATGGCGCAGGGTAGAGCAGCAAAGTGTGCCGCATGTTGCCTTGGTCGCACAGCGTCTGATGGATGGCTACCGCTCGCTTGATAGACCGCAAGAAGGTTTAAACCTTTTAAAAGGCTATCTTGCGGAGGCTCCCTCTATCGATTTGTTGGAAGTGGTTTTTAAAGCGACGCTAGAACTTGATACTGTTGAATTGGCCAATCAGTTGGTCAGCGATGAGTTGCGCCGCACCCCAACTTTGCTCGCATTAGATAAGCTGTTGGACGCTCGTCTAATGGTGGCGCAGCCCGAGATTAGACCTGAATTATCGGTCGTTAAAAACTTGGTACATGGCTATGCGCAAAAACTGGCACGTTATCAATGCTCGCATTGCGGTTTTAAAGCGCGCCAATTTTATTGGCAGTGTCCGGGATGCAGTCGATGGGAAACCTATCCACCTCGACGCACCGAAGAATTGAGTGTCATGAATTAAGTCTGAAGTTATTTCAATGGCGTGTAGTAGAAACTTATCTTTGAACGTGAATAAGCAATGAAAATTACAATTATTGGTACCGGCTACGTCGGTTTGGTTACGGGTGCTTGTCTTGCAGAGTTAGGCAACGACGTATTTTGCCTTGATCTTGATCAGCAAAAAATTGACATTTTGAATGGCGGTGGCATCCCTATCCATGAGCCCGGCTTAGAAGAAATCGTTGCACGTAATCGTAGCGCTGGGCGATTGGTATTTTCAACCGATATCGCGGCCAGTGTCGCGCACGGTGATGTACAGTTTATCGCGGTCGGTACACCTCCTGATGAAGATGGTTCAGCTGACTTGCAATATGTATTGGCAGCGGCACGAAATATCGGCAAACACATGCAGGGCTTTAAAGTGATTGTAGTCAAGTCCACAGTTCCAGTGGGGACGGCGGAACGAGTTGGCGCTGCAATCGAAACTGAGTTAAAACTACGAGGCTCGAACGCGACTTATTCTGTAGTGTCAAATCCTGAATTTCTCAAAGAAGGTGCGGCAGTTGAGGATTTCATGCGTCCTGATCGTATTGTGATTGGTTGCGATGATAATTCGTTCGGCAATATTGCTAGAGCACAGATGAAAAAATTGTATACGCCATTTAATCGCAATCACGAGCGGACTTTTTGGATGGATGTGCGTTCTGCCGAGTTCACTAAGTATGCAGCGAATGCCATGTTGGCGACGCGTATTTCATTTATGAATGAATTAGCAAATCTGGCGGATAGAGTTGGTGTTGATATTGAAGCGGTGCGGCATGGAATAGGCTCGGATCCGCGTATCGGACATAGTTTTTTGTATGCCGGCTGTGGTTATGGCGGATCTTGCTTTCCTAAGGATGTTCAGGCACTAGAGCCTACCGCGCAAGACTATGGACAGGATTTATTGATATTACATGCCGTTGAGGCGGTCAATACCAAACAA
Source organism: Undibacterium parvum (assembly GCF_003955735.1). NCBI lineage: Bacteria > Pseudomonadati > Pseudomonadota > Betaproteobacteria > Burkholderiales > Oxalobacteraceae > Neoundibacterium > Neoundibacterium parvum. The sequence goes on from NZ_CP034464.1 coordinate 3,201,265, forward strand.
AAACAAGTCTTAGGTGCAAAAATTATGGCGCGTTTTGGTGATGATTTGAGTGGAAAGCATTTTGCCGTTTGGGGACTCGCATTTAAGCCAAATACCGATGACATGCGGGCGGCATCCTCGCGTGTGCTATTGGGGGAACTGTTGCGCGCTGGTGCTACGGTCTCGGTTTATGATCCAGTTGCTATACCAGAAGCCAAACGTGTGTTCGCACTTGATTTCGCAGAGAATCCGGAGTTACTCGAAAACATTAATTATGCCGCCACGCCGATGGGCGCTTTGGATCAGGCCGATGCCTTGGCCATCGTGACGGAATGGAAGGCCTTCCGTAGCCCTAATTTCGAGCAAGTTAAAACTAGATTGAAGCAAGCTGTCATTTTTGATGGGCGTAATTTGTTTGAGCCAGCGCTGATGACAGATTTAGGGCTGGAATACCACGGTATCGGCCGCTCAATATTGACGCGTAGTTGAAAACTCCTATGGAATCTACAATAGCGCAAGCAAAACGTATGTTGGTGGTGGGCGATGTGATGTTGGATCGCTATTGGTTCGGGGAGGTCAATCGTATCTCGCCTGAGGCACCGGTACCTATCGTTCGGGTTGAACGACGCGAGGAGCGTTTGGGCGGCGCCGCCAACGTAGCACGCAACGCAGTGGCTTTGGGTTTGTCGGCTGGTTTACTAGGTGTTATTGGTCAAGATGAGGCAGGCAATATTGTTGAGGAATTATTGCAAGAGTCTGGAATTGAAAGTTATCTTAATCGGGATAATGCAATTTCTACGATTATTAAATTACGTGTGATTGGTCGGCAACAGCAATTGTTGCGGATAGACTTTGAACAGAAGCCTAGCGCTAGAGTTTTACAAGACAAGTTGACCCGTTTTAATGGGCTGATTGCTGATTATGATGTAATTGTCATGTCAGACTACGCCAAGGGAAGCTTGGTTAATGTCGCGACGATGATCGCTGCAGCCAAACAATTAGGCAAGCTAATACTGGTCGATCCTAAGGGGAGTGATTTCTCGCGCTACAAGGGAGCGAGCATGCTGACACCAAACAAATCAGAGATGCGCCAAATTATAGGTGACTGGGATAGTGAAGAGGAGTTAACCGAAAAAGCGCAAAGCCTAAGAGTTAAACTGGATTTGCAGGCATTGCTGTTGACACGCTCAGAAGAAGGGATGACGCTTTACACTGATACCGAGGTCATCCATGTGCCAGCCATGGCGCGTGAAGTTTATGATGTCTCTGGTGCGGGGGATACTGTGATTGCCACGATGGCAGCCATGCTGGCCGAGGGGAAAACTATGCGAGAAGCTGTGATGCTCGCGAATCAAGCAGGTGGTATTGTCGTTGGGAAATTAGGAACTGCCACCGCATCGAGAGCAGAATTATTTTCAAATTTGTAAATAGTTGTTATTTTTATGGTAAGTTGCTTTTATCTGTCAACCATCACTTAAAATCAACGTTATCTTGAGTGCGCAGACAGATGAGGTAGTTGATCAAGCAAGCGAGTAAGAATGATTGCATGATACAAAGTTTTGTCGCAAACAGGAACTCGAGGGATTTCTTATTTAACACTTTTGGAGTATTTACATGTTCAAGAAACTATTTCTAGCGTTAGCGGTTTTCATTGGTACCATGGGTTTCGCGTTTGCTGCTGTGGAGGTCAATAAGGGCGATCAGGCGGCTTTGGATGGTATCAAGGGCATAGGCCCCGCAACATCGAAAGCGATTATCGATGAGCGTAGTAAAGGTGGTAATTTCAAGGACTGGGCTGATTTTGAAACCAGAGTCAAAGGTGTGGGCGAAAAAAATTCAGTTAAATTTTCTGAGGCTGGATTGACAGTGAATGGCCAAGCCAAAGCCGGAGCTGCTGCTGCGGCGGCAAAACCAGTGGCTGCAGCTACAACTAAAGCCCCGGCAACTGTCGCACCAAAAGTGGTAGACAAACCAATAGCCGCGAGCGCTGCAACTACAGAAAAAACAAAAGCGGAAATCAAAGCAGAAAAAAAGGCCGCGAAAGCCGAAGCTAAAGCCAATAAAGCGGCTGAGGATAAGGCCGCTAAGGATGCTAAGGATGCTAAATCTAACGCAGCAAAGTCGGTTGTTGACGCGCCGGCGGCTTCTGCTAAAGCAAGCACTGCTTCCAAGCCTGCAACAACTAAGTAACTCGATGCCTATTCAGCAATCCTGAATAGGTGATAAAAATCCTCTCATAATTAGTGAGAGGATTTTTCATTTTTATTTTCTTCGTCTTATCTTTTGATAGCACGCAAGCATGAAAATGCCTCAGCGTTTAGAATGATGCTCTAATCCCCATTCTCACTAGACACTTATGCCTTACTTGACCATTGAAGACACCATAGGAAATACCCCTTTGGTAAGATTGCAACGACTTCCCGGTGAAGACGCTAAGCGTAGAAATAATGTGATTTTGGGGAAGCTGGAAGGGAATAATCCTGCAGGTTCAGTCAAGGACAGGCCAGCTTTGTCTATGATTAAGCGCGCTGAAGAACGCGGACGTATCAAGCCCGGTGATACCTTAATCGAAGCTACGAGTGGAAATACTGGGATCGCGCTGGCGATGGCTGCAGCGATGCGTGGCTATAAAATGCTACTCTTGATGCCAGAAAATCTAAGTATAGAGCGTCGTCAAAGTATGGCCGCCTATGGCGCGCAGATTATCTTAACGCCAAAGACCGGAGGGATGGAGTATGCCCGGGATTTGGCTGAGCAAATGCAAAAAGAGGGAAAAGGAACTATTCTTGATCAGTTCGCAAATCCAGATAATCCCCTAGCGCACTATGAAACTACAGGGCCAGAAATTTGGCGCGATACAAAAGGACAGATTACGCATTTTGTCAGCGCGATGGGAACTACTGGAACTATTATGGGCGTTTCGGCTTTTCTAAAAGAACAAAATCCGCTGATACAAATTGTTGGCGCGCAACCAGAAGATGGTTCTCAAATACCTGGCATTCGAAAATGGCCAGAAGCCTATATGCCGAAAATATTTGATAAATCCAGAGTCGATCAGGTTGCCTCGGTCAGCCAATCGGATGCTGAACACATGACGAGACGATTAGCTGTGGAGGAAGGCATATTTTGCGGAATATCAGCCGCCGGAGCCTGCGAAATCGCATTACGATTATCACAAAAAGTAGAGAACGCGACGATAGTATTTATTGTCTGTGACCGAGGTGATCGTTATCTTTCTACGGGCGTGTTTCCTGCTTAAATGTCGCTTGGTTATTTGTGAAAATTTTTAATCGAGACATTTTGAGTTTTTGAAATATACCGATATTCACCAGGAAATCCCTTCTATAAACAGGGGACATGAACAGTCATGTTTATACTCACTAGTAACTCGCGATGCCTAAGCTCCGCCTCGGCTTCTATATATTTCTCTTTTTAGATCTGTTTGGATTCGCTAGTTTAGATTGCTGGAATGAGTATTTCCCTTTGTGGTTTAATTCGCTCAAGTAACAAATTTTTAAAAAAATCGTTACCATTCTTACTAATATCACCTATAGTAAAATCGTAACGTGCTGGAACATCATGAATCTCTGGCATGTGCAAAAATAGTTTTGGCATGTGGTTTTGATTATCGCTTTCAAAGGAGATCACGATGAAAATTTTTGACAATTACGCGGCACGTTATGAACGCACTCGTGAGGAAGAATATTCCCTCTCTGAGTTCTTGGAATTGTGTAAAAAGGAACCGCTCGCTTATGCAACCGCCGCTGAGCGTATGCTGGCAGCGATCGGTGCGCCAGAGCAAATCGATACCCGTCACGACTCTAGACGCTCTCGTATCTTCTCGAATAAAGTCATTAAAATCTATCCGGCCTTCCGTGAATTTTACGGTATGGAAGAAGTGATAGAACAGGTTGTCTCCTACTTCAGACATGCCGCGCAAGGCTTGGAGGAACGCAAACAAATACTCTATTTATTGGGACCAGTGGGTGGTGGTAAATCGTCCATTGCAGAACGTCTCAAGTATTTGATGGAAAAAATTCCCTTCTATTGTATTAAAGGCTCGCCTATTAATGAATCGCCTCTTGGATTATTTAGCGAGGACGAAGATGGCGCTATCCTTGAAGAGGATTTTGGCATTCCCCGGCGTTATCTACGCGGTATTCCCAGTCCTTGGGCGGTCAAACGTCTACATGAATTTAATGGGGACATTAATCAATTTCGGGTAGTGCGGCGTTACCCTTCGGTTTTGAAGCAGGTCGCAGTTTCAAAAACTGAGCCGGGTGATGAAAATAACCAAGACATTTCTTCCTTGGTTGGTAAGGTCGATATCCGTAAACTAGAGGACTATGGTCAAGATGATCCGGATGCATACAGTTTTTCTGGAGGGCTTTGTTTATCGAACCAAGGCTTGATGGAATTTGTGGAAATGTTTAAGGCACCTATCAAAGTTTTGCATCCACTGTTGACAGCGACTCAAGAAGGTAATTTTAAAGGAACCGAAGGCTTTGGCGCGATACCGTTTGAAGGAATTATTTTGGCTCACTCGAATGAGTCTGAATGGAAAACCTTTAAAAACAATAAAAATAACGAAGCGTTTCTGGATAGGATATATATCGTTAAAGTGCCGTACTGCCTGAGAGTTTCCGATGAAATAAAAATATATGAAAAGCTGATACGTACATCATCGTTGGCCGAGGCGCCTTGCGCTCCCGGCACTTTAAAAATGATGTCGCAATTTGCGGTGCTCTCCAGGCTCAAGGAGCCAGAAAACTCTAGTATTTACAGCAAAATGTTGGTGTACGACGGTGAAAACTTAAAGGATACCGATCCGAAAGCAAAATCTCGCCAAGAGTATTCTGACTATGCTGGTGTTGACGAAGGTATGAATGGTCTATCAACTCGTTTTGCCTTCAAAATTTTATCCAAGGTGTTTAACTTTGATAATACCGAAGTCGCGGCCAACCCTGTACATCTATTGTATGTCTTGGAGCAACAAATAGAGCGCGAGCAATTTCCTGCCGAGTTGGAGCAGAAGTATTTTTCGTATATCAAAGAATATCTGGCTCAGCGTTATGCTGAGTTTATTGGTAAAGAAATCCAAACTGCCTATTTAGAAAGCTATTCTGAATATGGTCAAAATATTTTCGATCGTTACGTTACTTTTGCTGATTTTTGGATACAGGATCAAGAGTTCCGAGATCCGGATACCGGTGAAAGTTTTGATCGGGACGCCTTAAATAATGAGCTAGAAAAGGTAGAAAAACCAGCTGGAATTTCTAATCCTAAAGATTTTCGCAATGAGATCGTCAATTTTGTCTTGCGCGCCAGGGCGCAAAACGCTGGAAAAAATCCTACCTGGACCAGCTACGAAAAACTAAGGACGGTGATAGAGAAAAAAATGTTTTCTAATACCGAAGAGCTGTTACCCGTCATTTCATTTAATGCTAAAGCCAGCGCGGATGACGTCAACAAGCATCAGGAGTTTGTCGATAGGATGGTTGCCAAGGGATATACCGCGAAACAGGTTAGGTTGTTGTGCGAGTGGTATTTGCGAGTCAGAAAGTCGTCCTAGTACAGCGCAGCGCTGGGTGTTTATGCTAAGAAGGTTTGCGCTGGCTTTGACAGGGAGACTATTTTGGTACACTTAATTGATAGGCGAGTTCAAGGGAAAAATAAATCTGCACCGAATCGTGAGCGTTTTTTACGTCGGTATAAAGGACAGATCAAGGAGGCTGTGGCACGCGCGATTAAAGGACGTTCTATTACCGACATAGAAAGTGGTGAGAAGATCACAATACCAGTCAAAGACGTCAATGAACCCACATTCGGCCATGCGCATGGAGGTGTTTGGGAAACGGTGCAACCCGGCAATCAGGAATACCTGAAGGGCGATCAAATCGCCAGACCCAAAGGTGGCGGTGGTTCCGGAAAAGGACAGGCTGGAAATAGCGACGATTTGAGCGAAGACGAATTTGGTTTTCAGCTTAGTCGTGAAGAGTTTCTCAATTATTTTTTTGAAGACTTAGAGCTGCCAAATTTAGTCAAGACTCAACTTGCCTCAACAACGGATTTTAAGAGCCAAAGGGCAGGCTATACGACATCCGGCACCGCTTCGAGTTTGCATGTGTTGCGCTCCCTGCGTGGCGCTCTGGGACGGCGGATCGCGGTTGGAGGAAGATCAGCTCGACGTCTTAAAGAAGCCGAGACGGAAATGACCGCGCTGCTCGATTCTGGCTTAGACATGGCTGATCTGCGCATTCTTGCATTGAAGCAGGAAATCCATCATTTGCGCACCCGCTTGTTGGCGATCCCTTTTATTGATCCTTTTGATTTGCGTTACAACAATCGTATCAAGGTTCCCAAACCATCCACCAAGGCAGTCATGTTTTGCTTACTTGATGTCTCAGGTTCTATGGATGAGCAGAAAAAAGATATGGCCAAACGCTTTTTTATTTTGCTATATCTTTTTCTGACCAAGGCCTATGACAAGATAGAGGTAGTGTTTATCCGGCACCATACCGCGGCCGCAGAAGTCGATGAAAACGACTTTTTTCACTCGCGTGAGTCGGGTGGCACCATCGTTTCTTCAGCCCTACATCTATTGACTAAGATCATTAAGGAGCGCTATCCAGCTGCTGATTGGAATGCTTATGTGGCGCAAGCATCAGATGGCGATAACTGGGACAACGATTCTGTCGCTTGCCGTGATTTGTTGATTAATACCATCATGCCCTTGGTTCAATATTATGCCTATGTTGAAATTACCGAAGGAGATCCACAAAACTTGTGGGAGGAGTACACACAAGTGCCGGCGCATCACGGACATTTTGCGATGCAAAGGATAAGGACACAGGCCGATATTTACCCTGTGTTTAGAGAGTTGTTCAAGAAACAAAGCAAATGAGGTAAATCATGAACAGCCCTGAAGGTATCGCTAAAAAAGTTAATCCAAATCGGTTGCCGGAACAATCTGAGTGGACCTTTGAATTGATTGAGCAGGCGCATGAGGAAATTCGTCGGGTAGCACAAAATTTCGGTTTGGATACTTACCCAAATCAACTAGAAATCATCACTGCAGAGCAAATGATGGATGCCTATGCATCGGTCGGTATGCCTGTGTCTTACCATCATTGGTCCTTCGGCAAACATTTTGTCGCCACCGAAAAAAGTTATAAACGCGGGCAGATGGGTTTAGCGTACGAGATTGTCATCAACTCAAATCCATGTATTGCCTATTTGATGGAAGAAAATAGTCTGACTATGCAAGCTCTGGTGATCGCGCATGCCGCTTATGGGCATAATTCATTTTTTAAAGGAAACTACCTTTTTCGCACATGGACCGATGCCGATGCGATTATCGATTACATGGTGTTTGCAAAAAATTATGTCAACGAATGTGAGCAGCGTCACGGGGTCGAGGCTGTTGAATTATTGCTTGATTCTTGCCATGCACTTCAAAATTATGGCGTAGATCGTTACAAACGACCGGCTAAATTATCTTTAGCTGAAGAGCGTGAAAAGCAAGAGGATCGTGAACGCTATATGCAGTCTCAAATCAACGATCTTTGGCGCACTTTGCCACGGCGAGAGGATGCAGAAATCAGCCCGGAGGAAAAACGATTTCCACCTGAACCACAGGAAAATATTTTGTACTTTATAGAAAAATATTCTCCGCTATTACAACCATGGCAGCGTGAATTAGTACGCATTACCCGAAAAATTTCACAATACTTTTATCCGCAACGTCAGACTCAGGTGATGAACGAAGGTTGGGCTACCTTCTGGCATTACACCATCTTGTACCAGTTGTTTGAAGAAGGAATAGTCGGCGATGGTTTTATGATGGAATTTTTGCAGAGCCATACCAATGTCGTGTATCAGCCTCCGGTGACCAGTCGCTACTTTAACGGGATTAATCCCTATGCTCTTGGTTTTGCCATGATGCGTGACATCCGGCGTATCTGTGAAAATCCTACAGAAGAGGATAGGGCTTGGTTTCCTGATATTGCCGGTTCTGACTGGCTCGCTACTTTAAACTTTGCGATGCGCAATTTTAAGGATGAAAGTTTTATTGCTCAGTTTTTGTCACCGAAATTAATACGGGATTTTCATTTTTTTTCGGTTCTTGATGATGATAGTAGGGAGAATTTGAGTATCTCTGCGATTCATGACGAAAGTGGTTATCAGGCTATTCGTCAGCAATTGGCGGGGCAATATAATTTGGGTAATCGGGAGCCTAATATACAGGTGTGGGCAGTTGATATGCAGGGCGATAGGGCGCTGACCTTGCGGCATAATCAATATCTTCGCCGTCCCTTAAATGCACAAAGTAGCGATATGCTAAAGCATGTGGCGCGACTCTGGGGTTTTGATGTTTATCTCGAAATCGTTGATGAAAACAGTCACGTATTGAGTACCCAAGAATGCAAATGGGAAAAACGCAGCCGTATACGCTAGTACAGCAGATTCGAAACATCAGGCGCGCTAATGATAGCTGTTGCCGGACAGATCAGATAGAATGAAGTAAATCGACTAGACGGAGAATGACGATGTATCTGGATCATGCGAAAATTTCTGCAACACATAGCGAAACAGAACCGGATCGCTTAGAGCGCCTATACCGTGTTTACGGATATGCGATTGCGATGGCAGATGTCGATGGGAATACCGAGTGCATCGTCAAATTAGCCAAGTTACACGATCACAAAGGCACCTTGATGGCGATCTGGCACGTGGCACCGACAGAAAGAGAGAAAACCTATTTTCTCAAGGCATGGAAGAGTAAAATCGGTGACGAAACTAGTCATGTAGAGCATGCCTTGATGCTTCAGGATGAAGATGTCTCTGAAACGCTTGAAACTTGATAGCGTAATAAACGTAAACCGTTCAAAACCACTAATAGGCTGGTTCCGGTATCGGCGAATACTGCCATCCACATACTCGAGTGCCCAGTCAGAGTTAGCGCAAAAAACAGGATTTTGACACTGATCGCAAATCCTATGTTTTGCCATAAGACTCTGGCAGTCTGCTTTGAGATGCGAATGAACTCTGGCAGTTTGCGTAAATCATCTTGCATCAAGGCGACATCAGCCGTTTCCAATGCGGTATCAGAGCCGGCAGCCCCCATGGCGAAGCCTATATGAGCGCGCGCTAAGGCCGGTGCATCATTAACACCATCGCCCACCATGCCAGTAATCTGTTTGTCGCTAAATTGTGTGATGGCGAGTAACTTCTCTTCTGGTAGCAGTTGGCTGCGAACCTCAGAAATACCAACTTGTGCAGCGATCGCCTTAGCCGTTTGTGCATTGTCGCCGGTGAGCATGACCAGATCGATGCCCATAGTTTGTAATTCACGAACTGCAGTTTGACTGCTAACACGAAGCTTATCAGCGACCGCCAGCAAGGCTAGTACGTGGCGCGTATCGGCAAGGATTAAGACAGTCTTGTTTTGCTGTTCCAGTTGTGCCAGATTTTCATCGAGTATTTTTTTTACCTCTGGCGCTAGCGTCAAGTTGAGCGACTCGAACATGCGTAGGTTGCCAAGGGAATAGCGCTGCCCGTTTATTTCACCGTTAACACCGCTGGCAGTGATCGATGAAAAATGCAGCACCGGCATCAGGTTTTCACCTGATTCAGCGTGGCGCGATAAGATCGCATACGCTACCGGATGTTGTGAGCCGGCCTCAAGGCTAGCTGCAATCTGCAAAATTTCAGCTTGACTAAGATGCGCCAAGGCGATGACATCCGTCAGACTTGGTTTTCCTTCGGTCAGTGTACCGGTCTTGTCCAACGCAATCAGCCGCAAGTTCTTACCTTGTTCCAGATACAGGCCCCCCTTGATTAAAATTCCGCGCTTTGCGGCCAATGCCAATCCGCAGACCACGGTCACTGGGGTCGAAATGACCAAGGCGCAAGGGCAGGCGATCACCAACAATACCAGGGCTTGATACAGACTGTCATGCCATGAATTTGTGCCCAGTAGCGGCGGCAATACGGCAATCAGGAGCGCGACCACAAAAACGACAGGCGTGTAGTAGGCCGCGAATTGATCGACCAGACTCTGGGTTGGCGCGCGCTGGCTTTGCGCTTGCTGCACCGAGCGGGCAATTCGAGACAACATGGTATCCGCCTGTAGCGAGCTAACCCGCAATTGCAGAGTGCCAGATTGATTTAGTGTGCCTGCATAGACTTGATCACCAGTGCGTTTTTCTACCGGCATACTTTCTCCGGTGATGGCGGCCTGATCAACGCTAGAGTGGCCACTCGCAACGATGCCATCGAGCGCAATCCGCTCACCAGCACGCACCCGTATCATTTGGTCTAGCGTAATTTCATTGACGGGGCTATCTTTCCACTCGCCATTTGTTTGCAAAGTATTCGCGGTTTCAGGTGCATGTGCCATTAAACCGGCAATTGCGTTGCGGGCGCGATCTAGGCTGGCCGCTTCTATCAACTCGGCAATCCCAAACAAGACGATGACGACCGCCGCTTCTGGCCATTGACCTATCGCGACCGCACCGATGACGGCAGTCGCCATCAGCAAATAGATGTTTAAGCTTAGGTGACGTAGCGCAACCCAGGCTTTTTTCAATGTGGGAATTCCACCGGCAAAGACGGCAATCAAGGCCGTCATTATGACTGGCAGCGAATCGTTAGCAGCGCCACGCCAGGCCAGAAACTCGGATGAAAATGCCGCCACAGCAGCGATGCTCATGGTGATGATTTGTCGCCGGGAAACTGAAGGTGTTTGCGTCTGAGTAGTCGCCGAGGCTGTTGTCGTCGCAGGCAAGGGCAGAGCAGACATGCCTATTTCCTTGAGCTTACTAAATATGATGTCGGTATTGCTGAGCGTGTGATGTACCGTCAGTATCCGATTGAGCAAGTCAAAATCGAGGGCTGCGATCCCAGCGACAGTTTTGAGACTCAGACGTATGAGTTTTTCCTCGGTTGGGCAATCCATATTTTGAATTTTGAGCGCCAATGATTGAGTATCCTGACCGCCAGTCGACTCATTTTTTGCTAAATTATGTGGCGCTGCTGCCTTATCGTTGGCTGCATCAATAGGGGCGTGCTCACACGCGCAGGAGGATTTTTCTGACATAAATGACTCTCTTTTTCTTTCTTTTCCTAAGAATGAAGTCAGTGTAGACTCTGTAGCGACTACAGAGTCAAGTGCAATTAGTGTGTGGCTTTTTTTAGTATAGTTGTTATTCGGGAGGGAAAGATGATGCGTATCAGTGAATTAGCAAACGCTACCGGAGTCGAGATTGAAACCATACGCTACTATGAGAAGCAAGGTTTAATCGCCGAGCCTGAGCGTCAGGCCAATGGCTATCGTAGCTATGCCAATGAGCATTTGGAGCGGCTAGCTTTTATACGGCATTGCCGTGCCTTGGATATGCCTTTGGCCGAAGTGCGCGCTCTATTGATGTTTATTGATAAGCCGGTTGCCGACTGTGCCGAGGTCAATCAACTGATCGATGCGCAATTGGGGCGGGTACGGGCGCGCTTAAAGAGTATGAGAGCCTTGGAAAAACAACTAGGGCAGTTACGCAAACATTGTACGTATATTGATGCTGGCCAGGCTTGCGGCATCTTGCAAGAACTGGTGGCGGCGGCGCATGGCGAAGCCTGCGCCTGCCATGCTAAGGTGTAAGTTGATTGAAATTTCAATGAAGCTTCAATGAAGCTTCAATTCCTCGATCAAGGCCGATAAACCAGTCCAGCCTATTTCTATTCCTATGCAAAGCAAGATAAAGGCGGACAAGCGCATTAATACGGTCGCTCCGACAGTGCCCAAGAAGCGTTCCAGGTTACGCGCATAGCGATAGCATAAGTAGATGCTGACGGTGGTCAGTAACACGCCTAAGGCTGAGGCGAAGCCTGTGAGTAACCAATCGATTGGTTTGGTGGGAAGTTCGGTGCCTATCGTGATGGATGCCGCTATCGTGCCCGGACCTACCGTCAATGGAAAACTGAAAGGATAAAAGCTGTGCTGGCGTAATTCGACTTTGCTCCAGGTATTGGCTGATGCCTCTACCGAGGAATGTAATTTATCCTGACCATTGTCATTGAGCAGACGCCAGCCAGCCATCGCCACCACGATGCCGCCCGCCACGCGCACTATCGGCAGCGAAATTCCAAAAAAATCTAATACGTGCGAGCCGATAAACAAGGCACCCATCAGCAAGAAAAAACAGTTAATCGCAATGCGCTTGGCCAGTCGTGTTGCTACTGCCTGTTCCAGAGGCCCAGTCATCGATAAGAAAATAGGCGCAATTGCAATCGGATTCAAGATAGGCAGCAGGGTGATCGGCACCACGATCAGGGCTTTGCTAAAGGCGATTAACTCTATACTCATGAAAGGCTTTCAAAATCGTAAGCATTGATTATGCAATAATTTTGCGTAGGTATGAATGAAAACTATGCGTTTGCAGTTCTGTATGAGCTAACTGAGCGTGCTGCCTACGCCAAGCTTGGCATAGGGCTTAAAGTTTAGGCTCAAAAGAAATAAAACACGACCACCTCGGAGACGCATATCGGAGACGCATATCCCATGCGGCTTAGCGGGCATATGCCTTGGGAAGGCGCATAGAATATGCGCAGTGGCGTACTCGGTTTTTAAAAAATGGAGGCCCTGCTAGCGCTTGATCTGGGATGCCGATCAAGCTGGGGGCGGCATTGTACCACTGTCTGTGGGCTTATCAAGGGCGCGCGCACCGCGCTTTAAAATTTCGTCCCTGTGATGCCAATACCAGTGATTTTGCAGATATTATTACGGTTTTTGATGGCTTCAGCCGCACTATCAGCAGGCATACTCGTCAATAGAATCTGTAGGCTTACGCGCCCACCTAATTACAATACGAAGAGGAATTCTCTTGAGACAAGCAACATTCATACAGCGTCTGTTACGCACTAAACCGGTCGAGAATGCTGATCAAACCGCCTCAGCTGCGCATGAGGCGCATAGTCTGCACCGTTCCTTAGGTTTATTCCCCTTGACCATGATAGGGGTAGGCTCCACCATAGGCACGGGAATATTTTTTACTATGGTAGAGGCGGTGCCTAAGGCTGGCCCATCGGTCATTCTGGCCTTTTTATTGGCGGCGCTGACCGCCGGTTTGACGGCCCTGTGCTACACCGAATTGTCGGCAAGAATTCCCTCCTCTGGGTCGTCCTATTCGTTTGCCTATGCCACCGTCGGCGAGTTTTCCGCCTTTATCGTGGCCGCTTGTTTGCTGCTGGAATATGGCTTGGCCGCCAGCGCCACTGCGATAGGCTGGTCCTCCTATCTGAATCATTTTCTTATGAATACCGTAGGCTGGCAGATTCCTGAAATGTTGCGCTCACCGATGTTGGTCGCCGGTGTCAAAGGCATGGAAGTGCATGCCGGGCAATTTAATTTGCCTCCGGTCATCTTGGTGGCGATTTGTGGCTTTTTGTTGTTACGCGGTACTAAAGAATCGGCTACCGTGAATGCGATTATGGTGGTGATCAAGTTAGTGATTTTGAGCTTTTTTGTGGTGATCGCGTTTTCTGGTTTTAATGCAGAACATTTCACCCCATTTTTTAATCAAGATAATAGTAAGGGGCTGGGCGGTATGGCAGGGGTGACTGCCGCCGCCGGTACCGTGTTCTTTTCATTTATTGGTCTCGATGCCGTGGCTACTGCTGGTGCCGAGGTGAAAAATCCGCAACGCAATGTGCCGCTGGGTATTTTGGCTGCGCTCATCATCGTTACGCTGTTCTATTTGCTGGTATCAGTTGCTGCGGTGGGCGCTCAACCTGCCAGTATGTTCGCCGGGCAAGAAGCCGGTTTGGCGGTGATTTTGCAAAATGTCACAGGCAAGGCCTGGCCGGGCCTGGTGTTGTCGGCGGGCGCGGTGATTTCGGTCTTTAGCGTCACCCTGGTGACCATCTACGGGCAAAGTCGTATCTTGTATGCGATCAGTAAAGATGGCTTGATACCTTCTTCATTTCAAACTGTGCACCCGCGTACCAAGTCGCCAGTCAGCAATACCGTGATTGTCTGTTTGCTGGTGGGTATCGTGGCTGGCTTGGTTGATTCTGGCTTTTTATGGGATATGGTCAGTATGGGCACCTTAGTCGCCTTCATCGTGGTGTCGGTCGCGGTACCTGTGATGCGTCACAAGGGGATAGGCGCTGAGCGCGCTGGCTTTAGAGTGCCGTTTGGGCCGTATCTGGTGCCAGGTTTGAGTATCGCCGCCTGCCTATATATCTTGAAGGATTTATCGGCAGCGACTTACCATATCTTCTTCATCTGGATGGCAGTGGCCGTTGTGGTGTATTTTGCTTACAGCATGCGCAATTCAAGCCTGAACCGCGATGAGTAATCTTAAGTTACGCGTTTTTCTAGTGGGCAGCTTGATGGCCGGGTTAGCCTCTGGCGAAACCATAGGCAGTGTCGACACAGCCTTTATCTTGCTAGGTCCCGATCATAAAGTGGTGGTTGATGCCTATGATGATCCTAAGGTGGCGGGCGTCACCTGCTATGTGTCGCGCGCCAAGACTGGCGGCATACAAGGCGGCTTGGGCTTGGCGGAAGACAAGGCCGAAGCCTCTATCGCTTGCCGCCAGGTCGGGCCTATCAGCTTTGCCAAGCCGCTCAAGCAACAGGAAGAGGTTTTCAACCAAAGCCTGTCCGTGTTATTTAAAAAATTGCGGGTAGTGCGCATGGTGGATAAGCAGCGCAATACGCTGGTCTACCTGACGTATTCCGACAAGCTGGTGGACGGCTCGCCGAAGAACGGCATTACTGCGGTGCCGGTAGATCGCAGCAACCCGATACCGCTGCGATAATTCCGTAGCACCAGCATGCCACGTTTGCTCGCAATCATATCAAGCGTGGCGGTAGCGAGCTTAGACGCTAGCGCACCCTTGGGCCGCCGGCCGTGGGGGCGCTGTCGCTAAGCATTTATTCAGCTGCCAAGCTGTTGTTCGATGTACTGCTATGCTTTATTTTACTACGCCGTCGTCTCTTGCTTAGGCTGGCGGCAGGGAAGATCCGCATCGCCAACAGCATGCCCATAACGATGACTGCAACTGCCGATGTGTAGAGTAGGCACCAGCGTATGAAGAGTGAGATTTCAGAAATTGGCGCTGTGCGATTTTCGCCCAGGATGAATTGTATGCCAGAGAAAACCAGCCCGTCTTTGACGATCAAGGTATCTATGCCCTGATTGAGTAAATACCAGCTCAGCGGCAACATGGCCAAGCTCATCAGACCAGGTTTTAGGTAAGTGCGGGCGCGATACAGATGTTCTGCCATCAAGCTGGCATGCAGTGCCAACAGGATGATTATGGCGAACAAAAAGAGATTGCCATTCGGCGCAATCAATTCCACCAGATTGTCGGTAATCGCATTATCGATCACTACTAATTTTGCGGCATACCAGAATGGTGCCAGGAACAAGCTATAGCCGATCAAGCGCGCCAGTCGATTTGTCTTAGGCAATGCCAAGGCAGCTAAGGTCAGCGGTATCATAAACAGCGAGTACAGTGCGCAATAACGCAAGCTAGATTCCAGAGTTTCCACCAGCGCCTGCGGCAGCACAGAGAAACGCAGACGCCAGACATCACCCCAATAATCTTCTGTGACCACGCGCCGATACAGGTCTGGCGCACCGATGATTTTATTCAACATAATCTCTGGAGTAGCAAAATACAGCAGACCTAGGCTAATCAAGGCCATCGCTAGCAATGCCAAAGGAATCCAAAGCAAGATGTGGCGTTTTTGTGCATTGCGTCGGATGATTGTTTGTGCCAGCCACCAGGGGGCCATGCCCAACCACAGCAGTACCAGCGAAAAAATACTTGCACCCAGCAAGATTTGGTCACCAAAAATTTTTTTGAGATTGTAGGGAATGCCCGGCAGATGGAGCAGTATCCAAAGCGCTAGCGTCAGCGTCAGACTGCTGCCCAGCAGCCAGCGCCAGTGTGAAGCAGCTGTGGCGGAATTAAGCGGAATCGAGGCCTCCACACGCAAATGCGAGTCCGATGTCTGGGGCGACGGTGTTAAATGAGTCGTCGTATTTTCTCGCTCAGCCTGCGCGGTCGAGGCTGGCAATACGACTTGATCCTCATCCTGAATCATCGCGGTGCTGGCACTCAGCGCAAATGGGCTCAGCACTAATGCCACGATTAAGGGCGTGGTATCGCCATGGTAGCCGACAAAGAATACCCTCAATACTTCCAGTAGGCTTAGTAGCGCCAAGATACCCACTACCCAGATCGTCAAGAATGATTGTTTGCGTCCAGCGCGCAAACTGCCCGACCACATCATGATACCGATTGCCAATGTCTCAAAGGCGACTGGCGGGATGTCTTTGGTGATGCCATGCCATAGTAAATTAGAGAAGGGCGTAAAGGTAAAGCTCGCGTCCCAAGGCTGCGCCCGGTAGGGTGTGAAAATCGTAAGTAGGTAAGTGCTTAGTGCTAGCCAGAAAATCGCGTGACGCGCCTGGTTTTTCAAGCCAATTTCTAAACCATAAGCAGTGCATAGACCTAAACTTATACCTAGCAGCGTCTCTCTGCGCAAACTGCCATAGGCGACGAACACCTCCATAAAAATTGCCGCAGCGCCGATGACCATTAGATTGAGTCGGCGTGGTCGCAAGCCATGCACTTTCAATGCTGCGCAGCCAGCCAGTGTGGCGGCCAGCCAATGTTGGCTTAGCCGCATCAATTCAAATGGCGGCGCAAAGACTGCAGATTTCACATGCTCGCGCAGCAGGCCTATATCCAAGGTCGGCACAAAGGGAAAGGATTCATAAAAAAACCAACATAGGACCAGCAGCATAGGAAAATAATCCTGTTGAGGCGCAGCTGTATCGGCGTGTATTAAGCGTTTTTGCAAGGCACGCCAGACCCTGGCGGCAATCAGCAGGCCGACTCCCATGCCTACCGTATTCCAAAAAGCATCCGACAGCGAAGCGGTGCGACTGGGCAAATATAGTTGAACTAACTGTATGCCGAAAGCCAAGATCAGGATAGAAAAAAAACTGGCGATGATGCGTGCGCGTAGACTACTAAAACAGGCGTGTAGCGCAATCCCTAAGGGGACGAAGAGTAAAAAATTATCCAGAACATCGGGGATATTTTGAAATAGATGCCACTCATCGAGAAATCGATCAAACGGTGCGGGTATCGCCTGAAAATCAAAAGGGAACAGCGATCCGTAAATAATAAATACCACTACAGCCCAAAAAAATACCCAGGCTGGTAGTCGGGATGTCGGTGATTTTTCTTTGAGCACACCGGTATTTTTTTGTGCTGATGGATGCTTGCTAGACATGGGCAGGGTTCTTTTTTGATTTCTAAAGATTAAGGCTGAGGGCGGCTCTTTGTATGGAAGAGCCAATACTGGATCAAGCCCAGCCATTCGTGCATCGCATAATTTGATCGTCGCAGACCTTCTACCCCGGGGATAAAACTGAGTAGCCCGAAATCACTGCTGGAAAAAAATAGAGTCGGTGCTGGTATCGCCACTAAACCCGTTTGATCGAAAGCAAATTTTGCGCGCCGCATATGCATGGCATCGGTGACTAAGAGTACGCGGGTAATTCCAGCCTGCTGTAAGATGCGCGCAGAAAATTGCGCGTTTTCGTAAGTATTTCTGGCTTGATCTTCCTGCCATAAAACTGGGATTGCAAATTCATACTGCAAAGCGCTTGCCATGGCGCTGGCGAGCGAGTCTTTGGCCGGCGATTTACTCCCAAAGCCACCGCTCACTAGGATAGGCAAAGCGGTATCTCGATAAAGTTTGGCGGCGTAGCGTATGCGGCCTAAACCTATGTAGTCGGGAATCGCTTGGCCGCCGTATTCGGGGCTATGCTCTAGTGATCCTGCGCTCAGTATCACGATCGCCTGGGCGCCGGTATTTTTGGTGTCGGGTAAAGCACGCTCCAGATGTTCTAGCGGATACACCAAGAGCCAGGCACCGGCATTGGTACTGATGAGCAAAAAAATAGAAACAAGGCTAAGGCTTAGCGTCTTTGCCAGACGTGGCCTTGTATTTCTGACTGCATAAGCGATGGCGAACAACAGCAGCAAACTGAGCGGCGGAGTAATGAGGCTACGAAAAACAGCAATCAGCGTGCCACTGCCCATGGAAACTCTTTCTTGGTGAAGTCCTCAAGCTACGAGTGTTGTTTGATTTTATGCAATTATATCTTAGTAAATTTGCCCTAAACTGTCCTTTATGCATTTGTCGCGATGCTTTGGCATCTGATGTTTACTAGGCGTTATTTGATTTTGCTTGAGAACTCAGGTCTAATTACTTAAGTCTGTAAAATTTCCGCATGGAAAGAAAATAAAAATTGCAATGAAGAAAAATGTCAAAGCGGCCGCGAGCTTAGAATTGTCCATGGATGCCCTGGTCAAGACCATACGGATACCGGCCCGTCCCAGTCTGTTAATCGATATTCAAGCCGAGTTGGCACAGCCTGAGCCTAGCCCGAAAAAATTGGCGGCAGTGATTGCCAACGATGTTGCCCTGTCTGCCTCTTTATTGAAATTGACTAACTCGTCTTTTTTTGGCTTGCGTTTAAAGGCCAAGTCTATCGAGCATGCGGTGAATTTGCTTGGCCTTGAGCAGAGCGCAACGCTGGTGATGGGGATACTGGCGCGCCAGGCGGTCAATGCGCCAAATAGCGCGCACGAGAAATTTTGGGATTTTTCTAGTAAACGCGCTCAGGCCATGACTTATCTGGCGCGCCATATACCAATTTGTTCGGCCGATACGGCGCATACCTTTGGTCTGTTTTGCGATATAGGGATGCCCTTGTTATCTGAGCGTTTTCCAGATTACGCCAGCACCTTGGGTCTTGCCAATGCCGAGTTCGAGCGTAGTTTTACCGAGGTCGAGGATCAAAAGCATAATACCAATCATGCTGCAATCGGTGCCTTGATGGCGCGCACTTGGGGCTTGCCAGAGGAAATCGTCACCGCGATACTCTTGCATCACGCGTATAGCGAGATGGAGGATGGCGCTACCGATGAAATGGTCAGAGGTCTCATCGCCTTGGCGCTTTTGGCAGAATATGCGATACAAAAATATCACGGGCAGGAATTGTTTGCCGAATGGGAAAAGGGCGGTGAGCAAGCTTGCCAGTTTCTTGGTATCGGCAACGACGATGCGGCGGATAGGTTTGATGAGTTACAAGACTTGTTCAATCACAATTAAAGCCTGAAAATTTTAGTTTCTTCCGCGCAATAGGCGTGCCGGTAGCATGATCACGGCACGCAATAATTCAAATACCCCATCGACCGCTATCCCCAGTAATCTAAATGGCAGTAACAGTAGCCAAAACAGCGGATACAGGCAGAGCGCCAGCAAGGCCAAAGGCCAGCATACAAACAGCAAAATCGAGAACAAAAGTAAGCTCAGCATGGCGAACTCAGTTGACTATTTGTATCAGCAAATGCTGGCTAAGGAATACGCTGGTCGATACAATGATGAGTAAGCCTATCGTCGCGATCAGCAGTCCATCCATGTGTTTGCTTAATTCCATGATGCTCTCCATATTGTTATGTTAGGCCATGTGATTTTCTTAGCCAAACTAGCCGATCACAAGCGATCAGATATAGCTACTGTAGGCGGGGCATAACGCAAACTCCAAGGCTTTGCGACGAGCTGTCAATTCTCGGGTTTAATCAGAAATGTGGCAGGATAAACGGTGTGCCTATTCAAATAGTAGCAAGCGTGCATCAGCTAGTTCAATTCAGGCTGTAGCGAGTAGACGGACTCTCCTGACCTACGCGATTAATTTTAGAAACCTGCACTTCCTTGAGCGCGCCATGGACGCTATCGTCATTCAGGCTGATACCAGCGTTTGAGGCGGGCTGGCTAGCGAATACCCAGCCATTTTCGTAACGTTTCCAGACCGCTAGCATACTAAAACCCAGTGTTGGGTCGGGCTCAACGCTGAGTAGTTTTTGCTTCAGATCGGCGACCAATATCGGTGCCGCCATCGCCTCCTGCGTCAGCCAGGGGCTAGCCGGTACCAAGGCCTGGCTCTGATATTTTTCTGCGCTTAAGCCTTGCCGGATATTCTTGCGGTTTTGCATCAGCGCCGTGATGCTGAAGTGCACATGACCCTGGCTCTGTGTATGCAAGCCGGGTGCGCGGCTCGCCTCTATCTGTTGCAAAATTTCTTCAGCAGACCAGGATTTATCTTTATGCGCTAGATTATTCGTAAATAGACCCGGCCAGATATGCCTGCCTTGCGGATTCTGCGCATGCCAGTAGTCGCGCAAGACAGTAAAACTTTGTGCAGTTTGCGCCATAGGCCAATAGAGTTGCGGTACCAGATAATCGACCCAGCCGCGCTCTAGCCATAGTTCTACGTCAGCATATAACTGATCATACTGACTGAAGCCTTTAATCCCGGTCGGCAGGCGGCTAGGTTTGCCTATGCCAAACGGGCTGATGCCAAATTTTACCCAGGATTTTTCTTGTCTGATGCTTTGCTGCACTGCTTGAACTAGTTGATTGACATTCTGACGGCGCCAATCAGCCCGCGCTAATTTACCGCCCTGCTGCTGGTAAGCCAGCCAAGTATCATCGTCAGGAAATGGCAGCGGCTTGCCTTTGGCGTTATTTAATGGATAGGGGTAAAAGTAGTCGTCCATTTGTATGCCATCGACGTCATAGCGTTTTACTACATCGCGAATCACGGCCAGCGTATGTTGCATCGCCACTGGTTCGGCTGGATCTAGCCACCACAGATCGCCATAACGTTTGATGGCATTACCTGCTATTTTTTTGAAATAGGCCTCGGTGACGGGCGCTTTACCACTCGCGGTTTTCGCACGGTAGGGGTTAAACCATGCATGCAGCTCAAGTCCACGGGCGTGTGCTTGCTGTATCCAAAACAGCAAAGGATCGTAATATGGCTTGGGCGCTTTGCCTTGTTCACCCGTGAGAAACTCTGACCATGGCTCTAGTTCAGAGGCGTACAGCGCATCGGCACTGGGGCGCACTTGCAAGACGATGGCATTGAGTTTGAGTTGGGCCGCAGTGTCTAAAATAGCGATGATTTCGGCTTGCTGTTGGGCGCTGCTCAGATTTTTTCGACTCGGCCAATCCAGATTCGAAACCGTTGAGACCCAGGCAGCACGAAACTCGCGCGGTGCCAATGGCGGCAGGGCAGCGTCGTTTGCGGGCGTAAGTATTATCGTTGAGTTGGCAGTCGTCATTGCCGGCCATGCAGCGACTGTTGGCGAAGTAGTGGAGCGCGCGTTAGTGCTTGATGTGGTGTTGCAGGCGCTAATGCTCAATAGGGCGCTGACGGCAAGCAAGAGCGCAAATAGACGTGCGAATAATCCAAATAATAAGGGTAGGTGGGCTGACGGATACTGATGCCTACAGTAACAACTTGAGAGTAAATGCATGCGCCGTTTCACTGCTAAACAAAAGAGACTAGATGCTACTGCATCGCGCAGCACTACACCAGAGTTTTCCTTAACCCGGCTCAGCTTTTTCGGTCACTTGTTTGGCTCACTTGATTGTGCGCGCGTCGGGCTGAGTGGAGCTGATTAAAAAAGAGAATTTTAAAACACGTCCTGCCAAGGCGCAGTAGCTATGCGCCTGTTGGCGGCATGCATCCGGTGAGCCGCATAGATACTGCGCCTTGCGGCATGCCCTTATTAAAACCAATTGAAATGGGCTGCGCTCGCTCTGGGTCAACTGATCTGCTCACACTGCGTTAAGGGTAGACGTATAGGAGAACCCATGAATAAATTTTTCGCACTCTTAGCACCTTGCGCTTTCATTCTAACTGCTTGTGGTGGCGCCGTTGTGGATGTTGATGTGGTGGATAATCGTCCCATCCCGCCACAGCAAAGAATTGAATATTTAACCCATCCGACGATTTCAGGTCTGGAGTATTTCAATACGAGTACCGGATCAGATCTGCATTTTACGACTGCCGCTGGGCGCTATACCGGCTACACCGGGAATGACGTAGTGAGCTTTTATTTAGGCAATATCCTGTTATTTACCATGCCAGGTGAATTGCCAGCTGCATACTCGTCTTTGTACGAGGCCAGCCGTTACACGGTTTCTAGTCTGCGCAGCGCCACTGCGGTTGAAAATTTGATGGCATTTTTGATGGCGATTGACGACGATGGCAATTACCTCAACGGCATACAAATCGCCTATCCGGTGCGGGTCGCTGCTCGTGCTTTAAGAGTCGATTTTAACCAATCAGCTTACAATTTTCGCGCAGATCCAGCCGTGCAATATGCCACCGCTGTGCTATCAGGAAATACCTTATACGGCGCACGATATTTGCCTTCACCAGCAGACGCAGTTTATGCCTTGCAGGTGCCTTAAGTCGCTGCTAACTGAAGATTCGTAACGACTTTTCTGTCAGCCGCCTGCGCTTAACATTCACCATTGGTCAGTTTTCAACTCACCACCCGGCCAGCGCGCATATTCCATGCGCTTCTCCGGCCTGCCTGTGCTGTAGCCCGCATGGGATATGCGCCTCCAGCCTGCCTGCTTTGGAAACATGCTGAAACTTGCGCCTCGTCAAATGATAATCATTACTATTTATGTTAATATTGCTGGATAGAGCGACTGTGAAGTTGCTCGCATGAAGTATTAAATTAATATTCTTGTGAGGTGTGCCTATGAAATTGATGACTCCGATTAAAGCTGGGCTATTTGCCGCAAGTGCAGCCGCTATATCCTTAGCCTCTTTTGCGCAAGCCGAAGAAGTGGTGGTGTATTCGGCGCGTAATGAACAATTGATCAAACCGTTGTTTGATGCCTACACCAAGCAGACTGGGGTGCAAATTAAATTTGTCACCGATAAAGAAGGTCCTTTGATGGAACGTCTGAAAGCTGAAGCCGCCAATACGCCTGCCGATATGCTGATCACGGTCGATGCTGGTAATTTGTGGCAGGCCGCCAACCAAGGCTTATTGCAGCCGGTGGTTTCAACTACTTTGAACGCGAACATCCCTGCGCATTTGCGTGATCCTAAGAATCAGTGGTTTGGCTTGTCAGTGCGCGCACGCACTATCTTCTTCAATTCCCAAAAATTAAAAGCCACAGATCTGTCTAGCTATGAAGATTTGGCTGATCCTAAATGGAAGGGCAAGCTGTGTCTGCGTACTTCCAAAAAAGTATATAACCAGTCTTTGACCGCGATGCTGATAGACGAGCATGGTGAAGCCAAGACCGAACAAATTATCAAGGGCTGGGTAGCGAATCTAGCCACCGATGTGTTTGCCGATGACACCAAAATGCTGGAGGCGATCGCGGCCGGACAATGTGAAGTTGGTATCGCCAATACGTATTACTATGGTCGCTTGATGGAGAAGAAGCCGACGCTCCCGATTTCTATTTTCTGGGCCAATCAAAACGCCAAAGGTGTGCACGTGAACGTCTCTGGCGCGGGGATCACCAAGTACGCCAAAAATCGCGCTGGTGCGCAGAAACTGCTGGAGTGGTTGTCCTCAGATAAAGCGCAAAACCTATTTACTGATCTGGACATGGAGTATCCGGCCAATCCTGCCGTCAAAGCCGATCCTAAATTACTGGCCTGGGGTCCGTTTAAACAAAATCTGATCAACGTGAATAAGGCTGGCGAGTTGCAGACAGCAGCGGTCAAGTTGATGGATAGAGCTGGCTACAAATAAAGCGCGGCTGGTAGTCGATTAAAAAAGCGGACCTTGTTCTACGGTTCGCTTTTTACACGTTTAGCTTGCATAAAAAATCAAGCTATTGCAGTCGCTGCATGTTGAAAAAATAGAATAAAAAATTAATGAATACAGTGCTAGCCAACCGCCATGCGCTCACTACTTACTGCTTGTCGCTTGCGCGCTTCCTGACTGGTTGGCGGCTGGCCGCTTTTTTGGTGTCGCTGATTACCTTAGTCCCATTGCTGGTGGTCCTGTTCTCGCTATTTTCTCCCGAGCCTGAGATCTGGGATCATCTGCGTCAGTATGTCTTGCCCGATTTGCTGATCAATACTTTCTGGCTGGCGTTGGGCGTGGCGCTAGGAACGGGTTTTCTGGGTGTTAGTCTGGCCTGGTTGACCGCCGTGTGTGAGTTTCCTGGTCGTCGAATTTTTGCCTGGGCACTGATGTTGCCGCTGGCAATTCCCGCCTACGTGGCTGCTTTTGTGAATATAGGCCTATTTGATTTTACCGGGCCCTTGCAGACCGCCTTGCGTCTGTGGTTCGGCTCTAGCGCCTGGTTTCCACCGATACGCTCGCGTGGCGGGGTGATCCTGGTGATGACTTTATCTCTGTATCCGTATGTGTATTTATTGGCGCGCAATGCCTTCATGACTCAGGGTAAGCGCTCGCTAGAAGTGGCGCAATCGCTGGGTTTGAGTCGCCTTGCTGGATTTTTTAAGGTGGCTTTGCCGATGGCCAGACCCTGGATTTTTTCCGGCATTATGCTGGCCTTGATGGAAAGTCTGGCTGATTTTGGCACTGTTGCCGTGTTTAATTACGACACCTTCACCACGGCCATTTACAAAGCTTGGTTCGGTTTATTTTCACTGTCGTCGGCCTCGCAATTGGCCTCCATCCTGGTGATGCTGGTGTTGCTACTGGCTTTGGGCGAACAATCCTGGCGCGGCGCCAAGCGCTATCACGCCACCGGCAAATCGAATCAATCTCGTTACACTTTGCAGCCATTCTTAGGCTGGATCAGTTGTCTGTATGCGGGCTTAATTTTGGCGTTGGCCTTTGCCTTGCCAGTGGGGCAATTGCTGGTCTGGTGTGTGGAAGTGTTTGCCGAAGATTTTGATAGCCGTTATCCGATGTTTGTGCTGCACTCGGTACTCTTGTCTAGCATGGCAGCCTTGCTCGTGGTCGTCGCGGCGCTGCTGTTAGCTTATGCGCTGCGTCTGTACAACGACTGGCCTACACGTTTTTTTGGACGTCTTTCTACCTTGGGTTACGCCATACCCGGCAGCGTGCTGGCGGTTGGGGTGTTTATTCCTGTGGCCTGGTTAGATAATCAATTGATCGCGATTCTCAAGCCCTGGTTAGGGGGCGGTGCAATTTTGCGCGGCACCTTGACCGTGATGTTACTGGCTTATGTGGCGCGTTTTCTGGCTCCAGGTTTTAATGCCATCGACAGCGCCATGCAGCGCATCACCCGCAGCCAGGAAGAGGCGGCGCGTGGCATGGGTTTGTCTGGTTGGCGCCTGTTTATACGGGTACATTTGCCGCTCTTGCGCGGCGGCATATTTAGCGCCGCCATGCTGGTGTTTGTCGACGTCATGAAAGAAATGCCGATCACCTTGATGACACGTCCGTTTGGCTGGGATACGCTGTCGGTGCGGGTGTTTGAAATGACCTCTGAAGGACAATGGGAGCGCGCCGCGCTACCTGCCGTGGCGCTGGTGATCGCGGGTCTGATACCGGTGATTTTACTCACGCGCCAGGCCGAACACTAAACATGATGATGACTACTTCCTTGTCCCTACCTCCCGTCCTAAGCCTGAGTCTGGTGTCGCATGCCTATCAGCAAAAAAACACTTTTTCTGAGCTGAGTTTTTCATTGGAAAAGGGCCAGATAGGCTGCTTACTGGGACCATCCGGTTGCGGTAAAACCACGGCCTTGCGCTGCATTGCAGGTTTTGAACAGCTGGCTGCTGGCAGCATATTTTTGAATGGCAAGCTGGCCAGTAGCACCGATTTGCATCTGCCTGCCGAACAGCGCCAGATCGGCATGGTGTTTCAGGATTACGCCTTATTCCCGCATCTGAACGTAGAAAAAAATGTGGGCTTTGGCTTGCATGGCATGCAGCGCCAATTGCGCCAGCAACGGATTGATGAGTTGTTGGACGTGGTTGGTTTGCGCGCCTACAAAAATGCTTACCCGCACGAGTTATCCGGTGGTCAGCAACAGCGGGTGGCATTGGCCAGGGCGCTGGCACCCAAGCCAGATTTACTCTTGCTCGATGAGCCTTTCTCGAATCTGGATGTGGCCTTGCGTGAGCGCCTAGGTCTGGAGGTGCGTGAGATTCTCAAGCAACAAAACGCCACCGCGATTCTGGTGACGCATGATCAGGACGAGGCCTTTGCGATTGCCGATGAGATCGGCGTCATGCATCAGGGCCAGATACAACAATGGGATAGCGCGTATAAAATTTATCATGAACCGGCCAATCGCTTCGTCGCCGATTTTGTCGGGGAGGGCGTATTCATCCCAGGCACCGTACTGGCTCCCGACCGGATACAAATCGAGTTAGGTGAAATCGCTGGCAATATGCCGCTCGATTGCTGTCTCGGTTGTACCGTCGATGTCTTAGTCAGACCGGATGATGTGATCCATGACGATCACAGTGAGGTGCAGGCGCGCGTGCTTGCCAAGGCTTTTCGTGGTGCGGATTTTTTGTACACACTGGAGTTAGCAAGTGGCGTGCGTCTCTTGTCGCTGGTGCCTAGTCACCACAATCACGCCATTGGTGAGCTGATAGGGATCCAACTTGAGATCGATCACGTAATCGCGTTTCATGCGCAAACTTGAGCTGCTTGAAACTATTCAGAATTGAAATCGCACCTGCCTGCTTACGCACTATCCATGCGGGTTTCAAGCCAGCATGGCTGGTGAGCCGCATGGATAATGCGCGCTGGGCTAGTCGCTGGTGCAGTGTGCTTGATAGGTTTTCCAGGCGTCTTGCTGAATTTTTCGGATACTGCCGTCTTTTTTAAGACCGCACTCAAGCAAGGGCTTGAGCGTTGAGGTGGTCAGCCTATGCCGTCTGAAGCTCAGCGGTAATCTGGTAAGAGCGCAGGCGCGCTGCATGCTCAAAAATCTGCGAAGTGATCATCAATTCATCGGCACCGGTATGGGCGATAAATGCTTGCAACTGGCGCGCTACTGTTGCGGGTGAACCTATCGCCGAACAGGATAAAACTTGCTCCAGCATGGCATGTTCTTGCGGCCCGAGTTGTTGCAGATAATCGGCCTTGGGTGGCTGTAGACGTTTCGGGTGACCGCTGCGTAAATTGATGAAGGCTTGCTGCATAGACGTTGCCAGTAATTGCGCCTGCGCATCGGTGTCGGCCGCAAACACATTAAAGCCCAACATCACATACGGTTTTTGTAGTTGCGCTGATGGCTTAAAAGTGGCGCGGTAGAGCGCAATCGCCTGCATCATCTGGGCCGGTGCAAAATGCGAGGCAAACGCATACGGCAAACCCAAGGCTGCCGCTAATTGCGCGCCAAACAGGCTAGAACCCAAAATCCAGATTGGTACATTCAGACCAGCACCTGGCACGGCCAATAAACCACGTCCGGCGCGCTTAGGTTCAGACGATAGATAATCCATGAGTTCGACGACATCTTGCGGAAACTGATCGGCATCAGTGGCTAGATTTCGGCGCAAGGCACGTGCGGTGAGCTGGTCTGAGCCCGGTGCCCGCCCCAAACCTAGATCGATACGACCAGGAAATAGGGATTCCAGCGTGCCAAATTGTTCGGCGATGACTAAGGGCGAGTGATTTGGCAGCATGATGCCGCCAGCACCCACCCGTATCTGCGAGGTTCCCGCTGCAATGTGGCCGATCAGAATTGCGGTGGCGGCACTGGCAATGCCAGGCATGCCATGATGTTCGGCTAGCCAATAGCGCTGATAGCCCCAGCGTTCGCCATGTTGCGCCAGATCTAAGCTGTTACGAAAAGACTGGGCGGCATCGCTACCCTCAGTGATAGGGGAGAGATCGAGGATAGAGAAAGGTATCATGGCTTGCAGATTAGGGCAGTGTGCAGAAACGCAAGCACGTATTGCCTGGGTTTTTATTCTAAACAGGACTTAGGCAAAATTGTTCCAGCTAGGCGTATCGCCGAAGACAGTACTTTAGTACGGCAAGGCGAGTACAACAACGCTGGGGCGATTTTGCCTAAGTCCTACTAGCTTATCTATCCAAAGGCATGATATTGGTGATGACTATCGTGGCTTTTTCCAGACCCTTGTTTTGCTTTTGTATTTGTTGTTGGATTTGATTTAAGCCTTCTTCCGTCTTGGTTTGCTGGCTATCGCCGCAAACATAATTCGCACCCACGCTGCTGACGCCCTTGCTGCTGAGCGCTTGATACGCCACATAATATTTTTTCTGGCCGACCGGGCAATCGAGCGCGTAGGCCGATGAGAGCGTTAGCAGGGCTGGCAGTATGAGTAGCGCACGCAGTGAGTTTGGCAAAGTAGAAGTTTTCATCTTGAGCCTTGATTTAGACTGAAGCGCAGAGTGTAATCTGCTTAGACTTAAATGCGTGTATTTTTTGATCAGGTTTAACCAAGGATGGAGATAGGCATGGTGTGCTTGCTGGCGCTGCTATCGTCTTGTCTGCGGCCGCTACTGCGTCTACGGCCCTGACGTTTGCGGGTGTCCAGGAAGGTCGCATGTTGTTGTTCACGTCTGTCGCTGGCACGTCTTTCTTCACTTGCACGTCGTTCAATTTCTGGCCAGTTAGCTGCGGCTGGCAACTCGGAATTGGCGCTGGCCGAGCTTAGGTGCGGGCGTGGCGCAAAGGTGGGCGTAGGAAGCTTGGGTGCGGCTTGTTCAAAAAAGCGCAGTGCCTTGAGTGAAAACATGAAATAAGTTAGCCATTGATTGAAATTTAGGCATTTAACGGCAAATGCTCAGAAAACTTGAAGTATTTGCTATTTTTTTGTGGGGTATCTATTTTTATAGGACTTACACAAAAAACGACGCTGGGGCTGTTTTGCGTAAGTCCAATGCAATTTCAAGCCGTTTCATTGAGTATCGGCGCGCTGCTAGTCTCACTCACGCTCTGCCCGTTGGCGGCATAGGCTAGGCTAGTATTTTCCTGCATCAGTGACATCGTTGCCGTCTCAAACGCGTCATCCATTTCTTTACTCGCTTGCTGCGCCTTTTTATCGTCTTCGGCTTTTTTGCTCTCTAGCGCGATGAGAAGTTTGATCTTGCCCATCAAGATTTTCGCTTCCGCTAAAAAAGCACGATCTGGCGCGCTCAGGCCCGAGGTGTTGACTTGCGCTAGCGCTGCCAAAGCGTTGCCGGAGTCGGTGCTGGGTCGCTCTTTGCTAGCTGGATCAGCCATCGCGAAATGCATGGCCTGTGCTAGCGCTTGCGTAACTTGCGCTGCCGCCGCTGAGTTTTCCGCCGACGTTTGCACTGAATTTTGCTCTGAATCTTGCTCTGAATCTTGCCCTGAATTTTGGGTCAACTGTTTGCTGGTAATGCTATTCGAGTTGCTCATCACTTGCGCTGCCAGACTTGCTGCCGCGCTGGTTTCGCTGGTCGCCGCCGTCGCCGCCGACGCGTTGGCGGTCTCGTTGACAGTCTTGTCGGACGCTTCGCCGCTGGCAAGCTCGCTGGTCGCGCCTGATTCACCGGTGCTAGCTTGACTTGCACTACCGACGCTGACCTGTGGCATAGCGGGGCCAGTATCGCCGCCGCCATATTCACGCACCGCCGCAGCCAGTTCTTTGGCCAGACGGATCGCTTCTCGTGGGTTGCCTGCGACACCGGCAAATCTCATCAAGCCTTCTAACTGCATTTTTATCCAGGCAATTCTTTCCCTGGCAGCGTCTTTACGGGAGGGAAATTGCATGGGGCTATTATTGAAGGCGCTCAGGGCTGCCGTATTTCTGGCTTTTTGTGGGCTCACATTTAAATTCACGGTCACAGCCGTAATCGCATTTGCGGCGCTAGCCGTCGGTGCCGAAGTTTTGGCGTTCTCGCCGTTCGCGCCGAGTTTAATTTCCGGTGCTTGCGCTGACGAGACGTAGAGATATTTACCTATGCTGATCACTTGAGTTTGTCCGAAGAAAAATGGTTTTTGCGGGACTGCTAGTTGATTAACGGTGAAATCAGCAAGAAATGAAGAGCACAGCGTGGGAAACATGTCCGAAATACAAATTTGATGCTAATCTGCCGAAAGATCAGGCAAATCGCCCTGTCTAGATGTTTCCCTATTTTGCTTATGCCATGAACCAAATCCAAGAAAAGAAGTGTCACGCGATTATCCATGCGCATGCCGTGGCTGCCGCAGCGGGCAATGCTGTACCTGTACCCGGCATGGGTGTGGCTACCGATATGCTGTGCATGACCGCGATGGCAATGAGCTTGTGTGCAGTGTTTGGTGGCAGTATCACGCAAGAAGCAGCCAAAGCGCTGGCTATTGCCAGTCTGAAAAACAGTATGCTCAAGCAACCCATCAAAGTTCTGAGTAAAGAATTATCCAAGTTCATCCCTTTCCTCGGGCAAGTAGTCGCACCGGGTATCTCGGTTGTGATGATAGAAGCGGCTGGCTGGACTCTCGCCAAAGAGCTGGAAGCCAAGGCGCAACAAGCCACTGCTGGTGCTGCTACTGATACGGCGAGGCCGAAGTGAACGATGCTCTGAATGCTAGGAATATGCTGAGCGCTAGCTGCCACTGCGGCCGTATTCAAATCAAGGTGCCAGCAAAGAGTGCGTTTTTAATCGATTGCAATTGCTCTATCTGCCGTCGTTATGGCGCACTGTGGGCTTGCTATAGTTTGAACCAGATTGAAATAATTGGGCATCCTGAGCATAGCGTTGCTTATCTGTGGGGCCAGCAAAGCATACAGACCATGCATTGCGCGGTGTGCGGCTGTGTCACGCATTGGGAGGCGTTATCCACCGAACCGGACCGGAAAATGGCGGTCAACGCCAGAAATTTTGAAGCAGGTGTATGGATCGATGTTCCTATCCGGCATTTTGATGGTGCTGATAGCTGGACGTATCTCGACTAGTCAATAGTAAATACTTATTGTTCGTTGTTTTTATCATTTACCCAAACAAGGATAGTCATGTACCAACTGAATAAAACTAGCTTATACACAGTCATTGGCTTGTGCTACGGGCTAGCTGGTTTAGCGCAGGCGCAGAGTACGCCGCAGACTACGTTGCCTGATGCGGCGCCTGATGCGATATTGATAGAGAACGTACGTATTTTCAATGGCAGTAGCGAGCAACTCTCGCCGTCATCCCATGTCTTGGTCGTGGGCAATCTGATCAAAAGTATTTCCAAAACGCCGATCGCGGCTCCGCCCGGCGCTAAGCTGACGCGCATAGACGGCGGTGGGCGCACCCTGATGCCAGGCTTGATCGACAATCACACGCATATGATGATGAACAGTATCTCGCAGCTTGCCGTGATGACCAGTGACATCGGCTACGTCAACCTCGCCGCTGGTGCCGCCGCTAGCAAGATGCTGATGCGCGGCTATACCAGTGTGCGCGATCTGGGCGGCCCCGTGTTCGGCTTGAAGAAAGGCATCGATAGCGGGATGGTGATCGGCCCCAGGATTTGGCCTTCGGGGGCGATGGTGTCGCAGACTGGCGGGCATGGCGATTTCCGTTTACCGACCGAGCTGCCTTCGGCTCCTGGCGTTTTTAGTTATACCGAACGAATCGGCGCTGCCATGATTGCCGACGATGCCGCCAGCGTGCAAAAACGCGTGCGTGAACAGTTGGCACTAGGCGCCTCACAGATCAAACTGATGGCTGGTGGCGGCGTCACTTCTAGTTTTGATCCGCTAGAAGTGACGCAATACACGGTCGAAGAAATTCGTGCCGCAGTGGTCGCCGCAGAGAACTGGGAAACCTATGTGACGGTGCACGCCTACACCCCGCGCGCGGTCAGGCAAGCGATCGAGGCCGGGGTGAAATGTATCGATCATGGCCAATTATTAGACGATGCCAGTGCCAAGCTGATCGCCGACAAAGGAATCTGGTGGAGCATGCAGCCGTTTGCCGACGATAAACCATCCAACTTCGCCGAGGGCACACCGAATCGCATCAAGCAATTGAAGATGTTTAGCGGCACCGATAGCGCTTATGCCTTGATCAAAAAATACAAAATCAAAACCGCCTGGGGCACCGACATTTTGTTTAATGCCGACACTTTGGCAAGCCAGACTGAGCAACTGACAAAAATGGTGAAATGGTTTGCACCTGCCGCCGTGCTGAAAATGGCGACTGCCGACAATGCGCAATTGCTGGCGCTGTCCGGTGCGCGCAGCCCTTACCCTGGCAAACTGGGCGTGGTCGAGGAAGGCGCATTGGCCGATTTACTGTTGGTCGACGGTGACCCTATCGCGAATATCAAACTACTGGAAGATGCCTCGAAAAATCTATGGCTGATCATGAAAGACGGTAAAGTCTACAAAAATATCACGCACTGATAGTAAGTCTAGCCCGCGCAGTGCAGCTCAAACAGTGAAGCTCAAACTCCTGGAGTTTTTAGGCCTTTAATTGAAAGTGAATAATGCTAAATAATGCCGAACAAGAAATTCTAGTACTGGAAGAAACGCTGCGCCTGGCTATGTTAAATGGCGATGTCGCGAGCTTAGATCAACTGATCTGTGGCGATATTATCTTTACTAATCATCTGGGACAGTTGTTTACGAAGGAGGATGATCTGGCCTTGCATCGCTCGGGCGTGTTGAAATTTATTAGTATGCAGCTGTTAGAGCAATACATAAAAATCCAACAAAATACCGCCGTGGTATCGGCCCGTATGCTGCTCTCTGGTACCTATGCTGACGCCCCATTTGACGGCGATTTGCGCTACACCCGTGTCTGGCAGCAGCGTGCCGATGGTGGCTGGCAGATCATCGCTGGCCATATTAGTGCCATCAGTGAGTGAGCCAAATCTGTGCATCACAGCTTGCCGCGTTTGGGATAAATCATGACTCAGGCTTTTGCCCACATCCTTAGCACTAGCGTAGCGCATAGAGTGCGTACCAGTGTGGTGCGCGACGACATGCTCGGTTATATCGTCTCTGGCAGCAAGCGCCTGTTGCGCCCGGGTGAGAGCGAAGAATACCAAACGGGCGAATTTTTTCTGATCGCACGCGGCACGCAATGGGATATGGTGAATGACAGCGCGCCGCAAGGACAGTATGTGGCGCATGTCTTGCTGTTGACGCCAGCCTTGATCGAGCTGTTTCATGAGCGCTTTGCCCAGTTTGCATCGCTGTTGCCGCTCGCCGCCTGCGCCAAAATCGGCCAAGATAAAACGCTGCACACGGCTTACGCGCGTGCCTTTGCCTCGCTGACAGACACTCAGGTATCTAGCGCACTGAGTCAACATCGCTTGCTGGAATTATTGCTGATGCTGGCCGAACGAGGTCTGGTTTTTTCGCGCGCCTCAGAGCTCAGTTGGGCAGATCGTGTGCGTCGTATGGTAGCGCAGCGTCCGCACGATGCATGGACCGTTAATCAACTGGCGACTAGTTTTAATCTTAGCGCCAGCACCTTACGGCGTCGCCTCGATAGCGAAGGCAGCACCGTCAGTGACTGCGTGCGTGAAGTGAGGCTAGAGACTGCGCTGTTACTGCTGCAGAGCACCATGCTGCCAGTGTCCGATATTGCCTACCGCTCTGGCTATGCCTCGCACAGCCGCTTTTCCGCCGCCTTCCGCGAACGCTTTGGATTTACTCCTTCGCATTTGCGCCCGCCCATGAACTCTGGCGCACAGCATTTGGCGCAATCGGGCTAGTGAGGCGAGCAGAATGATGCGATGATTATTCTCCCTTCAATTATCCAAGGAAATTCCATGAGAACTCAGTTCATCAAGACTATCTTTTGTAGCGCTGCGCTATTTGGCGCCGTCAATCTGGCGCACGCCGCCGATTTCCATCTGAGTAGTAGCGAGATCAAGGCCGGCGCTTTGATGGATAAAAAATTCGAATTCAATAGTTTTGGTTGTTCCGGCGAAAACAAGTCGCCCGCCTTGCATTGGGAAGGTGCACCGAAAGACGCAAAAAGTTTTGCTGTCACCGTCTACGATCCGGATGCGCCTACTGGCTCTGGCTGGTGGCACTGGTCAGTTATCAACATTCCGGCTAGCGTGACAGAATTAAAAGCCGATGCCGGCGCAGTTGGCAGCGCCAATCTGCCAGCGGGTGCTACGCAAGTGCGTATCGATTATGGCGTCGCAGCCTGGGGCGGTGCTTGCCCGCCAGCTGGCGATAAAGCACATCACTATATCTTCACCGTGCATGCACTCAAGGTCGAAAAACTAGAGATCCCGGCCGACGCCACTGCGGCATTGGCTGGCTATATGATCAACGCCAACAGCATCAAAAAAGCCAGCTTCACCGCCAAGTATGGTCGTAGTAAATAAGTAGAAAATCAGTAGAAAAAAGCAGAAAATAAACAGTAAAAAAGCAGCAAGCGTCATCGCTGGCATTAGCGAGCGATGACGCAATGGCTGCAATAAAATTTTCAAGCACTTGGCCGCTCGCGCATATTCCATGCGGGTCTCCAGCCTGCATGGCCTGCAGCCCGCATGGGATATGCGCAGTGGCGGGGATGCTGGCGAAATCCAATATGGAACAACCCGCTGGTGGAGTTTGGCTTGCTTAGTACGGGGCACAGCCTTAATTGTCACAATTAAGTAGGGCGGCTTTTAAGCCTCCCTACATGGCCGTTTGCGTCAAACGGACTTCACAATAGCGCATAAACTTTAAATTACCTTTAAATTCAAAAAGACCTTTACCACACAGAGCCTCAATACGTTGACTATAGAAAATATCAGGTATCCCTGCTTTATGGAGTTTTGATTCAGTCATAAATACACCGACTATCCGTGCAACTTTTTGAAACTGATGATTTGAGTATGAAAGCAAAGCCAAATCAATTGCTTCCAACTCCTCATTTGTTATTTCAGAAACGTTCTCTATTTCTTCGTGAGTTAATTCCGGAAGCGACCAGTCTTGCCAAGGAGGCGGTGGTTTTAATTCCGGATATTTTTCTAATATTGGTGATTGAAACTCTCGAATGAGACCAATTGATCTGCCAAGAGTACCTATGTGATAGAAATCTTCGCTGCTATTTTGCGACAAATTTAACGCCTCGTTCAAAGCTAAATCTAGTTTTTCCAAGGCGTCAACAAGTAATGCATTTAAAGTTAAATCTGATGGCATAAAGAGTTTCTTACCTGAATAAAAAGTATTTTAATTTTCATTTTTAAAATTAACCGATAATTAAAAAGCTAGTCAAAGGTTATTTTTCTCAGCACATTCTTGTTCTGTTTAGCTCTTACCTTGATGATCTTAAAAACAGAAGGTATAAGCAGATCCGCAAAAAAAGGCGCTGAACGACATTTTCATTTTACCAATGAAGTTGGCGCGACCGAAAAATATTTGCCATGAGTCTTAATTTCCTTATACCGCGATCCGGGCATGGCCATGCATCACTTGCGCTGCCACAAATTTGATAGTGTTTGATAGTGTTTGATGGATTTTATGCACGGTTTGCTACTCTATTGGGTAGTTTGCGCATATATTCAGGGCTGGCACTTGCTTCGCACTGGCTGGGCGCTTACTCTGCTGCATGGATTTTTTCTGGCCGCGTTTTTTCATGCCTGGCTTAACGATGATAGCAATAGAATTTTTATGACTTCGACTCTTTCTTTCGCGCCGACTGCGGCACAGTGGTGCGCTGACATTTTGCCTGGCTTTGAACAACTGAGTCTGAAGGCCGCCACTAGCGCGAAGGCCGCTCCGAGCGCGGAGGGGCAGGCGGATGGCGTTGAGATCACGCTGGTGCGACGTCTGTGTCGACGCCAAGGTGAGGAGGGCAAGCCTAGGGCGGCGGTCTTGTACATCCACGGCTTCGTTGACTATTTTTTTCAGACCGAGCTGGCTGATTTTTATCATGCGCAAGGGCTGGATTTTTATGCGCTGGATTTGCGTAGTCATGGCCGATCTTTGCGGCCTGGACAACTGCCCAATTTTACTTTGGATGTGAAT
Source organism: Undibacterium parvum (assembly GCF_003955735.1). Lineage (NCBI taxonomy): Bacteria > Pseudomonadati > Pseudomonadota > Betaproteobacteria > Burkholderiales > Oxalobacteraceae > Neoundibacterium > Neoundibacterium parvum. The sequence continues at coordinate 3,237,009 of NZ_CP034464.1, forward strand.
GAGTATCTGCAAGACGTAGATGCCGCCATTAGCGTCTTGCACCAGAGCGAACAAGTGGCGTGGCTGATGCTCAATGGCCATTCTACCGGCGGCTTGGTGGCGGCGTTGTATGCGCACCGCGGCGCGCAGCGTGCGCAGGTTAAGGCGCTGTTTTTGAATAGCCCGTTTCTGGATATGAATCTAGCGGCCTGGCAAGAGAAGTATGCCGAACCAGTGCTGGCCTGGCTGGGCAAGTTTTTCCCTTACTGGCGTCTGCCGGGTTTGCCGACCTGGTACGGTCGCAGCCTGCATGTGATGCATCAAGGGCAATGGGACTACCGTACCGATTGGAAACCGATTGCCGGTTTCCCTGTGTACGCAGGCTGGTTTCGCGCCATCCATCTGGCGCATGAGGAGGTGGCGCGCGGTTTGCAAATCGCTTGCCCTTGTCTGATGCTGCACGCTGAGCACAGCCTGCGCGCTACCGCCTGGAGTGAGGATCTGCTGAGCGCCGATATTGTGCTCGATGTGGCCGACATGCAGCGGCTGGCACCCGCTTTAGGCTTGCAGGTAGAGCGCCATGCGATCGCCGGTGGCATTCATGATCTGGTGCTGTCGCGCCCGACCGCCAGACATCAGGTCTGGCAATTGCTGGGCGCGTGGTTGGCTAGGGTGAGGGCAAGCGGCGCAGAATGAGCCCTGCCGGAGGCGCATATTCCATGCGCCTTGCCAGCCATGCAGGCTGGAAACCCGCATGGAATATGCGCGTCTGGCCTGCCGTCTAAAAATATCCTGAGGCTAGTAAATAAGTAAGACTTACGCAAAATTGCGCCAGCTAGGCGTACCGCCGAAGACAGTACGCCGGTACTAGTACTAGTACGGCAAGGCGAGTGCAACAACGCTGGGGCGGTTTTGCCAAAGTCCTATAAGTTATTTCTCGCCGTGGTCGCTATGCAGGGCGCTATTTTGCTATCATCTTGGCTATGACCTCTGAAGAAATCCTCCTGCTGCCCTCGTATCCCGGTATTCCCTTCGATAATATCCGCCTGGTGCGTTCCGAGTCGGATACAGCGCGCGCTTATGCCGCCATGAGCGCGGCTGATGTGCTTGGTTTTGATACCGAATCGAAGCCGATATTTTTCAAGGGCCAGCAATCGGATGGCCCGCATCTGATACAGCTGGCCACCGACACCGAGGTTTTTTTGTTCCCGGTGTTGCAGCCTACCCAGATACTGGCGGTGCAAGCGGTGTTGGAGTCCAAGCAGATACTCAAGGTCGGCTTTGGCCTCTCCGACGATAATAAACGTCTGCATGCCAAGCTCGGCATCGTCCCTGCCAATGTGCTGGATCTGTCGCGCCTGATGCGCGAGAGTAAGCATCGCGACATGGGCGCCAAGGCCGCAGTGGCCAAGTACTTTGGCATGAAACTGCAAAAATCCAAGAAGACCTCGACCTCCAATTGGGCCGCTGCAGCACTCTCCGAGCGCCAGTTGCAATACGCTGCCGATGACGCGCAGGTTGCCTTGCTGGTCTACCGCAAATGGCTGGCGCTGAAGATTAACGGCGCTTGACCCCGGGTAGTTGGCTGCGTTTTAATTTCTAAGCTAGCGCCGACTTGAGCTTAAATTCTAATTTCGACTAGGTTTAAGCGTGTAGAATTTGTCATCAAAATACCGGCAGGCCTAACGCGCATATTCCATGCGCTTCTCCGTCCATGCAAGGCTGCAGGCCGCATAGACTATGCGCCTTGGGCAGGGTAGCTGTAGATTCCGCAATTCCACAGAGGCGTTTAAACCAAACTATGCAAAAACTATTTTTTATTACTCGTCCGCTCCTTAAATTGCTGTGCGGTCTCACCCTAAGCTGGAGCCTGGTGGGCTGTGTCAGCGTCGAAAATACGCTCTCTAGTTGGGCCATAAACGGTGAACGGGCCTTGGCCAGTGTGGAGAAAAAACAGATCAGTGTGGGTGAATTTGAACTCAGTTATCTGGAGGGTGGGCAGGGCGATACCGTCTTTTTGATACACGGCTTTGAGTCGAACAAAGATATCTGGATACGCTTCGCGGCGCAACTGACTAAGCACTACCATGTGATCGCCATCGATTTACCGGGGCATGGCGATAGCACGATCTTGATGACGCAGAGTTACAGTGTCAGTGAGCAAGCATTACGCGTGATCGCGCTGATGGATGCGCTGCACTTGATGCAACCAGTTCATCTGCTGGGCCATTCTATGGGCGGTGCGATCGCCTATCATGTGGCAGCAAATGCGCCGGCACGTGTCAAGAGTCTGGGTTTGATGAGCGCGGCCGGAGTCGTGTCTGGCCGGCCCAGTGAGTTATTCATGCGTCTGCAGCATGGCGAGAATCCCCTGATCGCCCACGATACCCAAAGTTTTAAGGATCTGCTGGCATTTACCATGAGCGATCCACCGTATATTCCTGGTCCGGTGATCGCCTCGCTAACGCGCACCGCGATCGCGCGTGAGGCGATCGCCAGCAAGATTTTTACAGAAATCCGACCGCCCTATTCGCGCGAACTAGAAACGCTGCAAGCTAAAATCAGCATGCCTACTCTCTTGATTTGGGGCGATAAAGATAGAGCCGTGGATGTCTCTAGCACCGAGGTATTCACCCATCTTATTCCACAGGCACAGCTAGTGATTTTCAAAGACGTAGGGCACGCCCCGCAACTCGAACGCACCAAAGAAACCGCCATCGCGTATCAGGCATTTTTGGCGGGGGTAAAACCAAACTAAAGCCGGGCTGGGGGGCAACGTAGGCTCTTTATGCCGGTGCGCTTAGGCGGCATCACCCAGCATCAACCAGCATTGATATTGGATCGCTGGCAGACAATTGATCAGGCTCATTAGGGAAATAATTTTTGACACGACCCTTGAGCCCGCTGTCGTATTCTTGTATCGCGCGCAGTGCGGCTGACTTAATACACAATTTGTAATTCATCACAGTCTAGCGTGGTTCGATGCTAGAAGTCTGTGCGTCGTCGTAATTGACTACGCTAGTGAGGCCCCTTGATTTATTCTGATCCTGAGTTTAGCAATTCCTAGCTAGCTAAAACAATTTAGGAGCACCTCAAATGTATCAAGTCTCGCTGTTTCGGCTCTATGTGTTACGCGCCCTATACTTGCTGGTGTTCATCGCGCTGGGAGTGCAAGTATGGCCTACTCTGCTCGCGCACAGCAAGCCGTTTGAATTTATGCACGGTGTCGAAATCTGTATGTTGGCAGCTTTTTCTTTACTCTGCGGTCTGGGCATACGCTATCCCTTGCAGATGTTACCGGTACTGATGTGGGAATTGATCTGGAAGACTATCTGGCTCGCGATCATCGCCTTGCCACTGTGGCAGTCGAATCAGTTGGACGAAAAGATGTTGCCAAATGTTTTTGCGATTTCTCTGGTAGTGCTGGTTTACCTCGCCATACCCTGGCCTTACGTTTATAGTCATTATGTGAAAAAACAGGGTGACACATGGCGCAAGACTCAGTGACAAGATTCGTGATGTCGCTGTGCTCAAGCGCAAAGTGATAAATGGCCTGTGGCTAAAGAACAATGTTAAACACTTCGAGAAAATCCATTATGAAAAACCACAGTCTTGAGACTAACCCGCAATTGTATGCACGCCTTGCTGGTGCTTTGTATCTGGCGGTAATCGCCCTCGGTATTTTTGCCGAGGCTTACGTGCTCAATCATTTTCGTTCTGCCGCTGACGTCGCAAGCTTAGCCAAGAATATTCTTGCGGAGCCCATCCTCTGGAATCTGGGCGCATTCGCCAATTTACTACTCGTGTTGTGCGCGACTGCTCTATCGTGGCTGCTGTATCTATTGCTGCGGCCGGTTAACCGCAATCTGATGTTGCTCGCTGCCTTCTTTAATATAGTCTCACTGGCAGTTGAAACCCTTAGCAAGCTATTTCAGCTGATGGTTAAACCTATCTTGACCAGCACCAGTATGGCGAAAGCCTTTGAACCAGGGCAATTACACGCTTTGGTAAATTTTGCTTTAAGGTCGCATGATATCGCCTTCAATGTGGCACTGATTTTTTTTGGTGCTGCCTGCATCCTGTATGGCCAGTTGATTTTTAAATCCGGCTATTTACCTAAGTTTGTCGGGGTCTTAATGCAAATTGGCGGGGTCAGTTATTTGATTGCCTGTTTCGCCGCCTTATTCGCTCCGGTGTTGTCGAATTTGATTAACCCGGCTATTTTGGCACTGCCCCTGCTTGGAGAAGCTTCACTGTGTCTTTGGCTGCTAGTGAAGGGCGTCAATCTGAGCAAGTGGAATGATCTACACCGCTCAAAAAGCTAATCGAAAATAGGCAAAAATGAGCCTCATCATGAAAAAACTGTTCACTTTTCTACGTTTCTGTTTGTACGGCTTACTCGCGCTGATTGCACTGGGCGCTGCGCTGTTCTGGTATTTTGTTTATTCGCCTGACCCCGTAATTCCACAACTGTCTGGCAGCGTGAACAAGGCTTTTGTTGAGGTGGATGGACTGAAACGCAGTTACCGAAGCTATCTCCCGCAAGGCTTAGCGAAAGGCGCGCCTTTGGTCATGGTGATGCATGGTTCAGGCCAAAATGGCGCGCAAATCCGACTTGAAACTGGCTATGGTTTTGAGCGTCTGGCAGATCAATTTGGTTTTGCCGTGGTCTATCCGGATGCCCGCAGTTTCGATTGGAACGACTGCAGTAAAACCGGGGACTTCAATTTTGAAGGTCGCGCGGTCGACGATGTTAAATTTCTGGGCGTGCTGGCCGATAAACTCATCGCCGACATCGGCATCGACAGCCGTCGCGTGTTTGCGACCGGCGTTTCATCTGGCGGTTTTATGGCTATCCGCCTGGCGCTTGAGGCCCCGACAAAATTTCGTGCTGTGGCAGCGGTGTCGGCCAATTTGCCAAGCACAGAAAATTTTAAGTGCAAGCCGGTAGCGCAAGGCACTTCGGTCATGCTCATGAACGGGACTAAAGATCCTCTGGTGCCGTATGCGGGGGGCGAGTCTAGCCTGTTTGGCTTGTTCTTTAAGGGCGGCATGTTGCTTTCATCGCTTGCCTCGGCGGATTATTTTGCCGTGCAAAATAAACTCTCGGCCCCACCAGCGCTGTCCGCCGCGACTGCGGGTGGCGAGACCCAAGTCGAACGTGCCGTGTGGCGTGACGACAGCAAACTGGAAGTGGAACTGGTTACCATACACGACGGTGGTCATGGTCTGCCACAAGCCTACTGGCGTCGTCCTAGATTATTAGGACCATCACCGATGACGCCAAATGGACCGGCATTGATCTGGGAATTCTTTGCACGTCAAAAGCCATGAGTAACAAGTTCAGGGGCTTGATCGATGACGATGCCGATGACGTAGTCGGGGCTTGTGTCGCTCAAAAATAAACCCGCAGCAGCGTTAGATCCAGTTTTTCCAAGCTACTGTCTTCGGTGCTACGGCTGGCTGGAGCAATTTTGCGTAAGTCCTAAGGATTGCAAATTAAAGCACACGCCGCGCACCTGGCAAACGCACGATTGCGGACGCTAAAGCAAAGCTGGCAGTCGCTGCAAGCACACCGGAAACTGCAAACTTAAGCAGGCTCGATGCCTCCCACGGTTCGAGAATTAAGCCTATTGAAACCACAACAGGTGGGTGCAAGATAAACGCGCCATAAGCATAAGGTGCTAAGCGGCTCAAAATTGGTGCAGGATTTTTAGCTACACGGCAGCGCCATAACAGCATCAGGATGATGCCGCAGCCGACCATAGGCTCCCAGAACGCGTAAGCTGTGACTGGCAGAGTCCAGCCGCCGTGCATCTCGAATGGCTTCCCATCAAAAGCACCGCTCAATGCTGCATAGATAAATAGCGTGGGGATGCTCAATAAACTGATCCATCCCCATGGTACTGCGAGCTTTGCGTCTATCTGCTCCAGCAGACGTGCTGGTGCAGCGGCGCAACCGATGGCGAATAATAAAATATACGAAGAAAAATAGCCGATTTGCAGTAATCCAAATTCTTGCCCGGTTGGCACCCATAAGCGCAGTAGAAAGGCGCCTGCGCCCCAGATTAATACGATCGCCAATATGCTGGAATGACGCAAGGATCCGAGTTTAATTACCCACATGTGTTGGCCGATCAGCGTGCGTAGCAAGGCGTATATCGCGGAAAAAATCAGCATGGCATAAGCGAACCAGAGTGGGCCGATATTAAACGTGAATCGTCCAATTAAAACACCCCAGTGTTCTAGCACACCTACGGTGTTGGACGGTTCCGATAGTGCAATTGTCAGTGGGCCGATAAAAAAACCATACACGAATACAGGCAGGCCCAGGCGGACTAATCGATCAATTCCAAAACGCCGCCAGCCCTTGCTATCGAATGAGCGTGGCGTGAAATAACCTGCCAGTAAAAAGAAAGTGCCCATAAAAAAAGACTGGTCAATCGCGCATAGCAGCGTGAGTAAAGCTTTCGCCATTGTCGAGCTAGCATCGTAGCGCAAATACCAGCCACCATCACCACCAAACATAATCGCCGTGTGGTGCAGAATCACCAGTATCGTGAGCATGACGCGGATGCGATCAAGAAAATCGCTACGGTGTGGGGCCGGTATTTTTTCCATTCAGGTTCTTTCAAGGGCTTGCTTGCATTGGTGCTTACTACGTCTACTTCAGTATTTTCAACTCAAGTATTTCGGCTCAAGTATTTCACACCAAACCCATTATCACAAGCTTAAGTTTTATTGCCTATGCGCTAAAAACATAGTCGGGCTCCTAGTCCAATTTCTATGGCATTAATCCAGCATAACTCGTGTGTCAATAGTCGATGCATATGGCAGGCGCGCTACTGCTAAATGGGTGGTCAGAAGTAAACCCGCAGCTGCGCCTGCCAGCTATATTTTTGCAAGGCGGCACCGTAGGCACTGCTGGCTTCGCCGCTGTTGCGCTGCCATTGCAAGGCCAGATCCAGTTTTTCCAGGTGGTAGCGCGCTTCTAGCCAATAGAGGCGACTGTGATCGGCCAGGTTGAGCTTTTGCATGGCGCTCAGATCGAGATGCTGGAGTAGCGCATCCGGCCAACTGGCATACACAAAAACTTCTTGTCTGGTGGCTAGTTCTTGCTGGTTTTGCTGCCACTGCCGGTATTGCAGGTAGGGCAGTGGCGCGCCCTGTTTGATGCCCTTGCGCAATGCATCCCAAGCCTGATCATCGAGGGCGCTGCCGTTGTATTCATATTCTAATGTCAGCGAGAGCTTGTTGGCCGCGGTGTAGGTGATGCCGCTTGCCAGGCGATTGCGAAACACAGTATCGTCTTTGCCCTGCAAGGCTTGTGACAGCATGGAGCCGCTGCGTCCGCCTGAATATTCCAGATAAGCCACGCTGGCATCGTTTAGCAGGGCGCTCAGATTCATCCCGATTTGTGGGTGAGTGTGGGCACCGCCCTGCAGCAGCCATTGCGGCGTCAACTGGCCAGCCATGCTGCTGGGCAGTTTTTGGCTGTAGGCGATTAGCCAGCGGTCTTGTGCGTTGGTAGCGCCGAGATCAGGATGGTAGCTGCCCGCATTGGCTTGCTGCGCTAGCTGGGGTGAGTACAGGGCTGTCAGCGAACCACTATCCCATAGCTGTTGGCCGCGCAGCATGACACTCCCCATGCGGTTTTTCTTTAGGCTGGAGGGATCGACCGATACTGCCGAACGTACCGCATAGTCGCGAAAATAATCGCTGGGGTTATAGCCGCTGGCGGCACCATACGGGACGTTGATGCGTCCAGCGTCGAGCAGCTGATGCGCTTGTGGCTGCCAGCTTAGATAGGCGTCGCGGATGGTGTTGACGTCTTTATCTACGCTGGCTTGCCCAGGCTGCTGCTGCCGGTTGAGGTCGAGGCGGTCCGAGAACACGGCACGCCATTCTGGCGCGAAGCGTTGATCGAATTGCAGATCGAAGGATAGCCTTTGCCCGGCCAGTGTAGGGCCGTGTGGCGTTGCGGCTTGCCCTAGCGCGACTTCGACAAAGCTATGCCAATCGCTGGCGCTGGCCACAGGTATTTGTGCCTGGTCGGCCAGTTGCAAGGCATCCAGATCATCCGAGCCTTGCGCCAGCGCCGAGCTCGTCGCTAAGGCTAGGCCTAAAAAGAAAGTGCGCATGCTTTGCCTGGCCTTAGTCTGGCTTGAAGCGTGACAGATAATCGCGCTGCAACCAGGCGTCCGGTACTTCGCGCTTTGCATAGTCGGACAGGCGCAGCACGGTCACCCATTGCGGATCGAGGCCATCGATGATCACGGTTTCGGTAGGGCGTTCCTGCCCTAGTTGTTTTTGATAATGTCTGAAATACGCGGTTTTCAAGAGGCGCGCGCTTTCGGTGTAATAGCGCGCCTTGATAGGGTGGTTATTGCTGCGATCTATCCACAGCTCGATATGGTGGTAGGTGACATCGGGCGTGATCGCGGCCAGCGCCAGTTTGTAGCTTTGCTTGGTCTGGCGCTCGCCGTCCTGGGTCTCTTCTTCGGCGAGCAGGCTGGCCTGATAATCTTTGGCTAGATTCACCGTGACCACGTCACCATTGGCGGCTTGTCCTAACAGGCGTTGTTGCGGCGAGATGCGTATGCTGGCTTTATTGGCCGGGTCATAGAACCACAAGTCATTGCCGTTCTTGAGCATCAATTTATTCGCATCCCGTGCCGGTGCCACAAAGCGTATCAGGTTGCGAAATTGCCCGTTCTGAGTGTCGGCCTTGGAGTACACCGCCAGCGTGCTGCTATCGGTTTGTTTACCATTGCGATATTCGATCAGGGTCGTGGTGAGTCCGAAAGGGAAATCGGGATTGCGCACCGCATCGCTGGCTGCCAGTATGCTTTGCGCATCTGGCGGGGCTGCCAGTGCCGAGCCTGAGGGAAGGGCTAGACTCAAACTCAAAGCTGCCATGGTAAAGAGTAATCTAAAATTTTTCATGCTGAGTTCTTTCTAAACGTGACGCAGGGCATCAACTATCATCATTTTGGCGGCACGCTTGGCTGGCCACCAGGCAGAGATCACAGCCACCAGAAACAGACCTATGGCGCAGCCAAAAATCAGACCTAAATCACCCCAAATTCTGACCTTGAGCGGGTAGGCGTAGACATAGCCAGGCGGGGTCCAGCTGAGTCCTGCATGGTTGATCAAAAAGGCGATCAGCAAAGCGATTAGCACGCCCAGGCTGGCACCGATCAAGCCCAGCAACATGCCTTCGCAGACGAACAGGCTACGGATGCCGCCACGCCGCTGACCGATGGCGCGCAGGGTGCCGATCTCGGTGGTGCGCTCGACCACCGCCATGCTCATGGTGTTGCCAACAGTAAACAAGACGATCACGCCTATCAGGGTGGCGATGAAGCCGAACACAGAATCAAAGAATTGTATGGTCTGGCCGTAAATTGGTGCCAGTTCTTCAAAGCCAAGTAATTCCATAGGTTCCTTAAAGCTTTTTGATATTTCCTTGAGACGTTCTCTGGCGATAGACATTTGCGCTGTATGTTGCAGCTGTATTTGTATTGCGGTTACCTGCGGGGCATCGGCGCCGAAGATCAGTCTTTGTGCCTGGGTTAAATGCATGACCATGTAGCTGTCGTCGAACTCTTTGAGGCCCCAGTTTTCTGCCTTGATGACGTTCAGGCTGGCGACGTTGGGCGCACCGTGCAGATTGGCTGCCAGCATTTCTATGCTGCTTGCGCTCTTGCTTAGCTCTGGTTGAGCTTCCAAGGCAGACAAGGCGGCGATGTCGTCCGCCAGCACAGCAGGCGCCGGGGAACTCTTGGCTGCAAGCGTGCTGGCAGGCTGAGCTTGACTGCAGTTGGCAACCTTGAGCGGGCCGCAGAGTTGCAGCATGCGCGCTACGCCTGTGCCTATCACCACCGCATCTTGGGCAGTGCCGGCCAGTGCGATCTGCGGCGTGTAGCTGGCGCTGCCGTAATCGTCCCACAGGCGCATCTTGTTTTGATCATCGACCAGGATGCCACTGGCGATCACGTTTTTTGAAACCCCGGCAGAAAAATTGCCAGCGATGCCGCCCAGTTGCAGCTTGGGCGTGGCCATGAGCAACATCGGTGCCAGCACAGCATCTTGTTTGATCTGCTCTATCATGCGCTGGTAGTCGGCGATACCATAGGCAGCTGGGTTGCCGCTGCCGTACAGGAAATAATCCTGGTGCTGGATTTGTAAATGACCATGCAATTGCACATACCCTGTTTGCATTGCAAAAATCACGTTACGGCTATAGCCGCCAAATACCAGGATGGTGACCAGACCGATGATCATGGCTAACAAGGTGGTGAGTGAGCGACGACGGTTGCGCAGTAAATTACGCAGGGCCAGAGATAGGGTCTTCATGCTGTGACTCCGGTGGCGCTAGTTTGATTGCCTTGTTCTATGTGCGTAATGCGGCCATCGCGGATAAAAATGGCGTCGTCGGCTTCGGCCTGTACTTGCGGATCGTGCGAGGAAAATACGAATGAGACAGCCAGATCACGCTGCATCTTGCGCATCAAGGCGATGATGGCGGCGCCGGTCTGGCTATCCAGATTGGCAGTGGGCTCGTCGGCCAACACCAATTTTGGCGACGTCGCCAGGGCACGTGCTATCGCTACACGCTGACGCTGGCCGCCCGACAATTGGCCGGGCCGGTTTTGCGCTCTGTCTGATAAGCCGACGGCGTCTAGCATTGCCAGCACGCGTTGCTTGCGCTCGGCTGCCGGCATCTTGGTCAATAGCAGTGGATACTCGACATTTTCATACGCGCTCAGTACCTGCAGTAAGTTAAAATTTTGAAAGATGAAGCCCAAATGCTGGGCGCGAAAATCCGATAAATCATCGTCTTCCATACTGTTGATATCTTGCCCCGCCACGTAGACCTTGCCCTGATCGGGCCGGTCTATACAGCCAATCAGATTTAGCAGGGTGGTCTTGCCGCTGCCAGAGGGACCAGAAATCACGCTGAAGCAATTGGCACGGATTTCCAGATTGATGTCGCTTAAGGCCGGCACAGCGACCGTATCCATTTGGTAAATCTTGGCGACGTTTTTAAGAACTACAGGATTCATCATGCTCTCCAAAAGGGAACTTCTAAAAACCCGTTAATCGGGATGCAGCGCAAGGCGCAAACCGGAGCAATACGTCGGTATTGCGAGGATTTGCAACGCCGCGATGCGCCCGAGTATGGGGTTTTTAGAAGTTCCCAAAAGATAAAAATCGACCATTGATTGCTTTGCGCATTGCGTGCAATGTCTAGCTAGCTATCATTGGAGTAGATTCTAAAGAGACTTAAGCCTAGCTACTTGTATCGATCTGTCAAATTTGTACCGAGCCGACATCAGACCGGTAAAAATAATTTTTTGGTGTCTTGCTCACTGAGGCGGTATAGCCAATACGCAGGATCATCACTGGCAATTTTCTGTAACAGGGCGATCGGCGAGATGCCAGCCAGATCCAGATATTCTTTATGCATATGGGCTTGATCGTAATAACCGGAATCATGGGCGATGCGAGTTAAATCACCCCAGCCTACCGGCATACCGATAATGTGCAATAAGGACCAGCCAAAGCGCACCACCCTGCGGGCATCGCGCAAGTTGACTCCGAAGGCTTCGCGCATGCGCCGCTCTAGCTGGCGCTCGCCTATGCCAAAATATAGCGACAGGTCTAGCAGCGGAGAAAACATTTTTTGATGCGCAGCTAAAAACTGCGCACCCATGCTGGGTTTTTTCTGGTGATCCAGGGTATCGAGTAAAAACTCTTGAAATAGGGCGACATAGTCAGCGATCTCACGCGGCTCATCCATGGCGGCCAGCAGAGTTTCGACACGTAGGGGATCGGTGACTTGCTGCATAGGCAGATAACTAGACAGTAGCGTGGCCGGGAAAATGCCGCTAGCCTGATGCAGCATGCCGGGGCGTATTCCGACCGAGATCGTGAGTGTCTTAGGCCCGGAAAATGAATGGGCCATTTGATTGAAGGGGCCGCGCAAAATGCAGCGCTGCATAGACAATAGGCTGCCATCGGCTTGCTCCACTTGCACGCTGCCGCGTACCAATAGCATCACCGAGCTTGTTAAGCTCGCTGGGATGTAGGATTCGCAGTCATCCAGTTCCAGCACCAGGATATGCATGAGCAGCTTGGCTAGCTTGGGGTGGGGTGGAAATATCTGTATCGACATGGTGGTGCCAGCGCTGCGCTAGTGGTGGAGTTGGGCTATTTTACCTAAGCGCTGCTGCACATGATAGGTTTGATTCAGCCAGCGTGGCTGCACCAAGCCCAAGCAAATTCAGCGCTAGCGCGTAAAATACGATGTTTAAGATGTCGTCAGCCTTACTCAGCAGGCTGCGCACAGATTTTTATATTAGGAATAAGGTGGTAGCGCAATGACTTTGTATGTTTCTGATCTGGACGGCACCCTATTAGACCGTGACGGCAAGCTGTCGGCGCGTAGCCGCGCCGGGCTGACCGATTTGCTAGAACAAGGTTTGTTGTTTACGGTTGCCAGTGCCCGCCATGTCTCGTCTATCCGCAGCATTCTGGGTGATCTGCCGCTGCGTTTGCCGGTGATCTCGGGTAATGGCGCCTATCTCGGGGCGATGGCTAGCGATCAGCATGAGCTAGTGCATGCGATGGAGCCCGCGTTGGCGCAGTCTATTTTTGCGCTGATAAGGCGGCTAGATCTGATGCCGTTTTTCTCCACCCATAACGGGCAATACGATCAATTGTTTTATCAAGAGGCGCAAAATCTCGGGCAGCAAGGCTTTGTCAGCGAACGCCTGCGCAATGCCGATCCGCGCCTGCGTCATACGCCGCGTTTGCAAGATCATTTGCTGGACCCGGTGGTCACCTTCGTCATCATAGACCGCGCTGCGCCCTTACTGGAGTTGCAGGCTGAGATCACGGCCTTGTGCGGTGATGCGGTCGAGACCCATCTGGCCGACGATCTGTATCTGCCTGGCTGGCCCTGGCTGACGGTGCACGATAGACGTGCCAGCAAAGATCAGGCCATCAAAACTCTGGCAGATCGTTACAGTTTGAATGAACGCGAGATCGTGGTGTTTGGTGACCATGTGAATGACGTCAGCATGCTGCGTGCCGCGCACCGTGGCATCGCCATGGAAAACGCGATCGCCGCCGTCAAGCAAGAGGCACATACCGTGATCGGCCCGCATTACGAAGACAGTGTGCTGCAGTTTATTCAAAACGACTGGCGGCGCTAGTTCAACATAGTTTTCTAATAGGACTTACGCAAAATTGTTCCAGCTAGGCGCACCGCCGAAGACAGTACTTTAGTACGGCAAGGCGAGTGCAACAACGTTGGGGCGGTTTTGCGTAAGTCCTATCTAAGGGTAGCTGCAGGCGCATATTCCATGCGCCTCTCCGGCCTGCATGGCCTGTAAGCCGCATGGGATATGCGCGCTGGCAGGCATGCTTTTCAAAAAAGCAGAATGCTATTTGCAGGCCAGCCAGGCTTCGATCTTGCGATGTGCCACTGTTGAGTTGCTGGTTATTGGGACAATATTTTTTGTAAATCTAGCTTTTACTGGTATAACACGGCCTGATCCTGCAATGATGGCGAATGCCAGGTTCGGGGCGCAATTTAATAACTACTTTTTGGGAATGTGATGAAAAAATCGATACGCTTTATTTCTCTGGCATCTTGCCTGCTGGCGCTGAGTTTGACGCAAGGCTGCGCCACCAAGGTCAAGGCCAGCACTGCGAGTAATCCCGCGCCTAGCGAAGCATTTTCTGCTTATGGACGGATTAACTTAAAGCCGGCAACATTTAAGCAGGGCTACAAAGGGAGCGCCGCTGGTCTGGCGAAAATTGAAGAAAATCTGGCTAAGGATCTGGCGCCTTCTCTGGAAACCTGGAACAAGACGGCTGCAAATGGACGCACTCTAACCATAGAGCCTATCGTGGAAGAGCTAGAGTTTACCCGTGGTGCGACGCGCGTGTTCCTGGGGCCACTGGCGGGTAGCTCAGGCGTGCTGATGCGTATCAAAATTACTGATGCTCAAGGTAAAATTGTGGCGACTCCAGAATTTTTTCAACGCGCCGATGCCATGGCCGCAGGCTTTTTGTTTGGCGTACACGATAATCTGATGCTGACTCGCGTCGCCAACTTGGCGAGTGCTTACGTTATAAATAATTACGGTCGCGCCCAAGGTGGCCCGACGGGCGCTGATGACAAGGCTCTCGCTGCAAAGTAAGCCGTATTTTCACTGGCGTCGCTCTGGCTGCATATTTATTCAGAGTGCCGCTAGCCAAGCATAGATATTTATCCTTCCCTTCCCTTCATCACACGCTTATGTCTGCCAGTCTGCCTACCCTAACCATACATCCCCCCACACTTAGCGACCTGGATGATTTGTACGCCTTCGAGATGTGCAATCGGCTTTATTTTGAGCACTGGATCAATGCACGACCTGCAGATTATTACTCACTAGAGGGTGTCGCGCTCGCGATACAGGCCGCGCAGCAAGATGCCGCCAAGGATAGCGCGTATCAGTATCTGGTGCGTGAAAATGGGCTGTTGCTGGCCAGAGTCAATCTGACCCAGGTAAAGCGCCCACATCATAGACAGGCCAGTTTGGGTTACCGGGTCGCGCAAGAGCACAACGGACGCGGTGTCGCAAAAGCGGCAGTGCGTCTGGCATTGCAGCAGGCATTTACTGAACTGGATCTGTGGCGGATAGAGGCGTGTGCCAGACCAGAAAACCTGGCTTCGGTGAAGGTCTTGTTGGCGAACGACTTCGCGCAATTCGGTCACTCCAAGCGTTGCTTTCAATTGGGCGCTACCTGGTACGATCTCTTGCATTTTGAAGTGCATGCAGCAAAATAGATTTTAGCGTATTGATACCATCGAAAATATTAGAGCCTGGCCCAAGGCGCATATTCCATGCGGGTTTGCGGGCAACATGGCCTGCGGGCCGCATGGAATATGCGCGCTGGCAGGGTGGCTTCAAAAATGGAGCTTAGAGCGCATAGTTTAGGCCCAGAGTTTGCATAAAATGGGCGTATGATTTCTGCATGTTGAAAAACAGATAAAATAACGGCGATCCATGTGCTGCATCCAAACTCTGACTCTATCTAGCCCCCTCTTTAGCCCCTATGAATCCACGCATTATTGCCGTTCACAAAGACACAAATCACAATTTTAGCAAGAACAGTTGTTCGCAACTGAGACTGTTGCAAGGCTTAGGCGTCGAAGGCGATGCGCACTGCGGCGTTACCGTTAAACACCGTTCTCGCGTGGCCTTAGATCCTAGTCAACCTAACCTAAGGCAAGTACATCTATTGCACGCTGAGCTGTTTGACGAGCTAGCGGCACAAGGTTTTCAGCTCAGCCCTGGGGTGATGGGTGAAAATATTACTACCCGTGGCATCGATTTGCTGGCGCTGCCTGTGGGCACCCAGCTGCATTTGGGGACGCAGGCTATCGTTGAGCTGACGGGCTTACGCAATCCTTGCGCGCAGATAGAAAATTTCCAAGCCGGCTTACTCTCCGCGGTGCTTGATTTTGGTCCCGAGGGAGAATTGATACGCAAAGCCGGGGTAATGGGTATCGTGCTGGTGACAGGGATAGTTAGTCCTGATGATACGATTAAAATCCTGCTGCCCGAGGGCGAACATAGGGCGCTGGAGCGGGTCTAAGCGGCGACTACAGCATAGTTTTGAGCGGCTCTCTGTCGAATTCCAAGAAAATAGTTTGTGGAAAAATTAAGAGATGCAAAAGTGAGTTAATAAGCGTAGCATGGTTCCTCGGTGAGAATTTTATGTCTTTTTTCTGAGAGACCTCAAAAAAATGCCCGCCTTTTATTCCTCGAAGTTAATACGCTTAATAGCGCTTAGTTGCAGCGCTTTATGCCTCTCGGCCGAGTTGCATGCCGAGTGTTCCCGCGTCATCAACGTTCCGGTTTCCGCTACCGGCTTGAGCGTGATTACCGCCGGTGAGAAAATTCACGGGATTTTCCCCGATTTACTGCGCCGCCTCGGTGAGAAAAATGCCTGCAGCTTTGCCTTTACCAGTGTTCCCAAGGCGAGGGTGGCAGCGATGTTTGAGGCTGGCAACTCTGACATGATGTTGGCTTCCATAAAAACGCCGCGCAGAGACGAATTTGGTATCTTTTTTCCTATGGTGAGTATTCGGGCAACCTTGATCTCTATCGCGACTTCACGGCCGGCCATAAGCAATTTCAAGGATGTCCTCAAGCAATCTGACATGCATTTAATTTTAGTGCGTGGTTTTGATTACGGTCCCGAGTATCAGCGCTTGATCGATGAGCTCAATAAGCAAGCGCGCGTGTCGTTTGAAAGTGAGCCGCTGTCGGTGGCACGCTTACTTAAACTGCGCCCAACGAGTGCCACGATTATGGCGCCGAGTATTTTCACTGGCGAGTTGCAAGCCGATAGCCGGGTTGAAGATATGCTAGGAAAACTCAGATTTGAACCACTCGATGAGCTGGCCTGGTCGTATAGCGGTAGCTATTTATCCAAGACTGCGCTGACTCAGGCTGACCGCGAAAAACTGGCTAAGATGCTGGAGCAGGCTGGGCAATCTGGCGAAGCCTGGCGTGCATATCAAAAAGTGTACTCGCCCGAGGTCGTCAAAATCAGCATACGCCCACTCAGTGCGCAATAAATACAATAAAAAAACGAGGGCCAGTGATTTCACTGGCCCTCGTTAGTTTAAGTTAGTTTAACTCAACGTCAATCAAAAATAATCAACAATCGTCTGCTGTGGAATTAGCCGCAAGCACCGACATAACCGCAGGAAACGCAACGGCTGCAGCCGTCGATTTTTTGCAAGGCATAGGCACCGCAATCCGGGCATTTTTTACCGGTAGCCGTATAGGTAATGGGTGCCGCATCTGCTTCGTAGGCAAGGTCATCCATGCCGTAGGCTAAGGTTTTGTTTTTGAATTTTTCTGCCAGTACCGTGATTGGTACCTGATTGCCGGCAGCATCCAAAAAGCCGCGTTTCATCAAGATGCGTTGCAGCGAGTAACCGATGGCGGCTACTTCTGATTCATGGAACATCGGCGCTTGCGAACCGTCTTCCTTGGTGATCATGCCGCAGCGTACCGTGCCCTTGTCCCACACCACTTCGCGCATGTCGGCCAGCGCTTTGGCGATCGAGCCACCCGAACGCGCTGCCATCGACAAGAGACGCATACTGGCCGATATCCATTGCTGACCATCGTTCTTCTGGCCGGCTGGCATGAAGAATTCAAACGGTCTTTCTATGGTGGCACGCTCGCCGCCGACAACACCCTGGATGTGAATGAAGCTAACTGTCAGATAAACCGTTTTCTTGCCTTCGTAAGTCATGTACTGCACTTTAGAAGTGACTGACTCCAGGTCGCCAAACGGACGACCATCGAATTGCTTGCGCAGTAAATCGTCATCTGGAATGGATGCTACTGCTGGTACATCCGGTGTGGTGCTGGCGACTGACAGCACGCTACCTAAAATGCTGTTCGGACGGTAGGTGGCGAGGCCTTTGAGACCTGCGCGCCAGGCGTCCATGTACAGATTTTGGAAGTCCTCGTAAGGGTAATCAGCCGGCACGTTGACGGTTTTTGAAATCGCCGAATCAATGAAGGGCTGCACCACTTCCAGCATCTTCATGTGATCGCTGGCCGACATATTGAGCGCGGTGACAAACTGATGCGGCAACTTATTGTCATCGCTAACGTCGTTGCCCAAGTGGCGATACAGGCGCCAGGCGTGATCGGCGACTTCATAGATTTTGCTGTCGCCAACGGCCATGCGTTTCTTACGGTTGTATACCCAAGAGAAGGCCGGTTCTATACCGTTAGAGGCATTGTCGGCGAAGGCCAAGGTGATGGTGCCGGTAGGCGCAATCGACAGCAGGTGTGAGTTGCGCAGACCGTGCTTGGACATGGCGCTGCGGATGGCTTTAGGCAGACGTTTTGCGAACACGCCAGCCAGGTATTTCGTGCTGTTAAACAGCGGGAACGCGCCTTTTTCTTTGGCCAGTTCTATCGATGCCAGATACGAAGTGTCGCGCATGACTTCTGAGATTTTTTGTGCCAGAGCACGGCCTTCGTCTGAGTCGTAACGCAGACCCATCATCACCAGCGTGCTGCCCAGACCCAAGAAGCCAAGGCCGATGCGGCGCTTCGACATGGCTTCGGCTTTTTGCTGTGGTAGAGGCCATGCAGTGGCTTCCAGCACATTGTCCAGCATGCGAATTGCCAGGGTGACGACTTCTTTAAAAGTATCAAAATCAAAGCTGGCAGTATTGCCGAATGCTGCTTTGACGAAACGCGTCAGATTGACCGAACCGAGGCAGCAGCAGCCATAGTCAGGCAAAGGCTGTTCGGCACAAGGGTTGGTCGCTTCTATAGTTTCGCAGTAGTACAGATTGTTTTCTGCGTTCATGCGCGACAAAAACAAAATACCAGGCTCGGCGTGATCGTAAGTCGATTTCATGACTTCGTCCCACAGATCGCGGGCTCTGACGGTCTGGTGTACCCACAGACCATCTTCGCGCAGATAGGCGCCGGCTTCTTTTTTCTCGTCGCCAGGTTCAGCTTTGTGCACCAGACAGAAATCGGTATCGTTAGCGACGGCGTTCATGAACTCATCGGTAACGCCGATGGAGATATTAAAATTAGTCAGGCCGCCCTGGTCTTTGGAACGTATGAATTCGAGGATGTCTGGATGGTCGCCGCGCAATACGCCCATTTGCGCACCACGGCGCGCACCAGCTGATTCTACCGTGGAGCAAGAAGCATTAAACACTTGCATAAAAGAGACAGGGCCGGAGGCGCGTGAACGGGTACCACGTACCAGTGCGTCTTTCGGGCGTATGGTCGAGAAATCGTAACCGACACCACCACCGCGACGCATGGTTTCTGCAGCGTCGGACAAGGCGGTATAGATACCCGGCTTGCCATTGGTGGTGGAGGAGACCGAATCGCCTACCGGTTGCACGAAGCAATTAATCAGGGTGGCGTGCAAATCCATGCCGGCGGCGGAATTAATCCGGCCAGCCGGGACGAAACCATTCTTTTGCGCCCACAAGAATTTTTCTTCGTAATAGGCTTGGAAATCGGGCTGTTCGACACTGGCTAAGGCGCTGGCAACCCGCGCTTGTACGTCCTGGATACTGCTTTCTTCGCCTTTGGCGTATTTTTCTAGTAACACATCGAGAGAGATTTCTTGTGGCGACATTTCAGTCAGTCCTAACATTTTTTCGTTGGCGTTCATCTGGATGAATAAGTAGTGGTGGTAACGGTGAGTGGAGTGCGGCGAAATTTGGGTAAAACGTGAAATTAACTTAAGAACAAAAAGAAATAGCTAATAACAGATTAACAATATGGTCAGAACAGGGGCAGAACAGGGGCAGAACAGGGCCAGCACAGGGTCAGAGCAGCGGCAGAACGGGGCAATAACAAGCAAACAATAGGCAAACAAAAAGCAAGAAACAAAAAATACTTGGGAAATAAGACGACACAGAGAACTATGTCGAAATCGTCATTATTGATTAAATAAGAGTATGTTTTTAGGGAAATTGTTGCAGAGGAATTTTGTTAAAAGTGCTCATGCCAAAGCCAAATCGCGTCAGGCATTATAACCCTAGGCTCTGTTTTTTCCTTGATGCGACTCAAGAATTTCTGGACACTTGGTATGCTGGAAAGATAAGTTGGCGTAAGCTTATTTAATTCAAAATTTGAATTAGTTATAGGGAAAACATCGTGGAAATTAGTAGTTTTGCCGACTTATTAGAGGCCGCTAGAGCGCAGCCACAGCCGCAGAGATTGTTGTTTATGTTCGCCAAGGCAGAATTGCCGCCTGGCGTTAATCCGGAAGAAAAACAGTTATTTGAAAATCGCCAGGGCGGTGCGCTTGCCGCGGTCATGTGCGTCGACAAACTAAGCACAGAATTGCGCGATTTTGCCCATCTGGCGGCAGAGTCCTCACATACCGGCAAGAGTTGGGATATTGTGTTCGTGACGACCATGTCGGGTAAGGGCGGCGTCGCACCAAGTACCGAGGAAGCCAACCGGCCGCTGGATATGATGGTGCAATCCCTGCGGAATGGCAATATCAGCCAGTATTTGGCATTCAATCAGAGCGGCGAACTGGTGCAATTGTCTTAATGCCCGCTTGCACATACTGGTTCGCCTTGCAAACGATAGCCGCACAGCAGTTGCAGCAATCGGTATCGCTCTAAAGCCGGGAAATTCTATAAATTATTTTTTATAAAGTTCCATTTGGCTTTTTGCAATGACCAGGTCTCCCAGTCACCACGCACGCTGTGATCACTATTCGGATAGAGCTGCAGCTCGTAGTCTTTGCCGTTTTTGATCAATGCATCGATCAGCATGATGGAATTTTGCGGGTGTACGTTGTCATCCATGGTGCCGTGCATGATGAGTAGCTTGCCGCTTAAGTCTTTGGCCGCCTTCAATACGCTGCCCTGATCGTAGCCAGTGGCATTGTCTTTTGGCAGCCCCATGTAGCGCTCGGTGTAGATACTGTCGTACAGACGGAAATCGGTGACCGGCGCTCCCGCCAAACCGATCTTCCATGCCTGGCTATGCGTCATCGCATAGGACGTGAAATAGCCGCCATAGCTCCAGCCATTGAGGGCGATACGCTGCATATCGGCCCAGCCTTGGCTACGCAACCACTCCAGACCATCGAGTTGATCTTGCAGTTCTAGCTGACCAAGTTTTTTGTGGATGGGCCAGGCGCTGACAACTCCTTTATTGCTGGCGCTGCGGTTGTCGAGTATCCAGACAATATAGCCTTGCTGGGCTAAAAAGTGATGCCACAGATTGCTAGTCCAGCGATCGATTACTTGCGGCGCCATCGGTCCGGCATACAGATGCTGATACACCGGGTATTTTTTGGACGGATCGAAATCGGGCGGTAGAAATAACAGACTTTCCAGTAAGTGAGCATCGCGCGCTTTGATTTGCTGCTGCTTGAGCGTGGCCAGTTTTAGTCCTCGCATGTTTTCAGGGGTGCCCTGATCGTCGACCAATTTGAGTAATGCACCGTTGTCGCTAAACAAGGCTTGTTTTGGCGTTTGCCTGAGGCCGCTCCAGCTGTCCAGATAATGGGTGAAACTAGCGTTCCAACGCACTTTATGCGCGCCTCCTTCGCTGCTTAGCCTTTGCGGATTTCCGCCTTGCAGATTGGTGGCGTACAGATCAACACCGATAGGATTGTGGGCGTTGGCGGAGAAGTAGACTTTACCCTTGTTTTGGTCGATTCCGTAGACATGACGCACATCCCAGTCGCCCTCAGTGACGGCTGCTTGCAGTGTAAACTTGCCTTGATCATTGAGATAGCGATACAGATGCCTATGCCCGGTACGATCCGACTCCCAGATAAAACTACCATCCTTGAGAAAGTGTGGCAATGGCAGGCGCTCGGTCCAGGCGGGGCTGCTTTCACGCAAGATCAGCTTGCTTTCATTGTTGTGCGTATTGATACGTAAATCCAGCCAGGTTTGTACCCGATCTTGCCAGGCGCTGAGGAGTTTGCCGTCCGGTGTCCAGCCGACCTGAACGATCAGACTTTCTTGACCTGGATAGGGATCGGCGACCCAACTTAATCTGGCTTGCAGATCTACCACGCCTAACTTGGCGAGCGGATTTGGGTCGCCCGCTTTGGGATAGCGAGTGAGATTAGTTTTGAGCGGCTGTGCGTGCTCGCCCGCCAGTGTGTAGAGCGGGACTTTCGTTTCATCTAAGCTCAGAAAGGCGATGCGTTGCGAGTCCGGCGACCAGTAAAAAGCGCGGAAAGAACCGCGTCCATAAACCTCTTCCTGATAAACCCAATCTAGCCGGCCGTTAAACACAGTCTCGCTGCCACCGCTGGTAAGTCGGGTTTCCTGGCTGCTGGCCAGATCGGTCACATACAGATCATTGCCTTTGAGGTAGGCGACCGACTTAAAATCGGGCGAAAGTAAGGCCTCATCTTCCGCCACTTCCGGAGTACTAGTTAAGGCGCGCGCCAGCTGATTTTTTAGATCGAGTAGCCAGATGTCGTTCTGATAGTTGAACAGGTAGACGCTGATTTGAGGACTAATTTGCGGCGCCAGTTTCTCGGCAATCTTGAGCGCCTGCTTGTCATCGATCGCAGCCGTTTTGAGTATGCCCAATAAGTTGCCATCGAGCGGCAGTATTTGTTTTTCCCAGTTGTCAGGATTGATCACGAATAACTGCGTTATGCCATCCTTGGTCTGCGACTCTATCAATCTATCTTGCTTATCCCAGGATAACTGGGTCAGTGGCACAGTCTCGAAACTGAGTTTTTTGGTGGGGTGATACATACCCTCCAAACTGAGCATGCCTTGCGGCACAGCACTTGGCGCTTTGTTCAGATCAGCGGCGCTGGCAGTATTGTTGGCCACACTCCACTTACTTAAACCGAGGCCACTAAGGATGCAAAAGAGGGCACACAAACTGTGCTGCTTGAAAGGAAAATCTAATGACATGCGCTGCGTCCGAAAAATAAAGTAGAGGGTTTAAGGATGCGAATTTTACGCCTGCAAGCGACAAGCTTCTAGGGTTTTGTTGGCGGGTTTTAAGTTGAGTATCTTTTAAATGATATTAATTCGCATTTACAATCTTGTTAGACTTCGTTACAATGCTAAAAAATCGCAGCACCTTTCCGCCAGCCAAATAAAGTATCAGCGTCTCGCTTTGCACTGACCTCGTATGTGAATTAGCCAGCTACTCTTTTAACATTTTCAGAGAGATTTCATGGCTTTCATTACCAGTCGCAAGCACGCAACTAACACTCCCAAGCAAAAAATTTCGGTCCAGATGAGTAGCGCTCTGGCTGTGATGTTACTTCCTCTCGCAGCGCAAACTGCGCTCGCCGCCGATGTGGCGACTAGCCCCGCAGCTACAAAAAATGAGAGCAGTACGCAAGGCCTCAAAGAGATCAATGTCTCTGGCGACAGAAGTAAAAAAGGCGTCAATGAATTCAAGGCCGATAAGGCCGCCTCGGTCAAATACACCGAAGCACTGGTCGATACGCCGCAAACCATCACCGTCATCAAGCGCGAATTGATAGAGCAGCAAGGCGCAGTCACGCTAACTGAAGCTCTGCGCAATACGCCAGGCGTAGGCACGTTTTTCTTGGGTGAAAACGGCAGCACCAGTACCGGTGACGCGGTCTACATGCGTGGCTTTGATACCTCGGGCAGCATTTATGTCGATGGTGTACGCGATCTCGGTTCGATCTCGCGCGACATGTTTAATATTGAGCAGATCGACGTCTTGAAAGGCCCGGCGGGCACCGATAGTGGTCGTGGTTCGCCAACCGGTTCTATCAATTTAAGTTCAAAACAGCCGACACTGGAAGATGCTTTTTACTCGCTGGTCACCGCAGGTAGCGGCAGTAACAAACGCGTTACGGCCGATTGGAATAAAGTCATTAACGCCGAGACCGGCACTGCTTTTCGCGTGAACCTGATGGATCAGGATAGTGGCAATCCGGCACGTGACGAAGTTAAAAACAAGCGTTGGGCGATTGCCCCTAGTCTCGCCTTTGGTTTGAATGGCGCGACTCGCGTGAACCTCAATTATCTGCATGTGAAGCAAGATAATTTACCCGATGGCGGCGTCCCTACCATAGGCTTGCCTGGCTATACCAGTCCAGACCCTAAGCGCCCCTTCATCACGAATGCGCCTAAGGTTGATAGCAAGAATTTTTACGGTGCCATGACTGATTTTAATAAGGTCACGGCCGATATGGCGACTGTGCGGGTAGAGCATGATTTCTCTAGCACCAGCAAGTTGCAAAATACTAGCCGCTACGGTAAGAACAGTCAGAACTATTTACTCACTTCCTACCGTACCCATAGCGAAGGGCTGTTGACACCATCTGCCACTGATCTGTCGACTTGGACCATGGCGCGCACCATCCCTACCGTGAAAGATCAAGTTAACGAAATCTTCGCCAACCAAACTACGCTGACCGCACAATTTACCACTGGTGTGATCGCTCATTCCGTGGTGTCGGGCCTGGAATTTATTAACGAGAAACAAACCAACTTTTTCTATAAAGGGAAGGGAATTTTACCAAATTCGAATTTGTATCATCCCGACCCTAGCGCTCCGGTGAGTGATTTTAACTTGCAACGTAATGGCGAACGCACTGATGGTAGCACCAGCACCCAAAGCGCCTATGTGTTTGACACCTTGAAGCTCGGTGAGCAATGGCAATTTAATCTTGGCCTGCGCGCCGATCATTACAGCACCACTTACACCAGTATTTCTGAGTTGACAGGTAAAGGCATACCGCCCGGCACCATGAGTGCGCTGGCAATCGACACTAGTGGCACTTTAATCAACGGTAAGTTGGCCGCTCTGTATAAACCGACTGCCGATAGCAGTGTGTACGCGATGGTGGCGACCTCGAAGCAGCCACCGGGTGGGAATAGTTTTGCCTTAAGCGCACAAGCCGGTAGTGCCGCCAATCCTAAGTTTGATCCGCAAGAAACCATCACCAAAGAGATCGGTACCAAGTGGGATTTCTTGCAGCAAAAACTGGCATTCACCGCGGCGCTGTATCAAACCGAAGTGAAGAACGAAGTTGAACAAGATCCGCTCGATTTGACGTATCGCCAGACTGGAAAAAAACGTGTGCAAGGCTTGGAGTTAGGTGTGACTGGCGAGATCGTGCGCGGCTGGCTGATCAGTGCTGGCTATGCACATATGGACACCAGCGTGGAAGCCGGTAGTGTGGTCACTGCCAGTGGTGTAAATAATCTCAATTACACACCGAAACAGACCTTTACTGCCTGGACTTCCTACACCCTGCCTATGGGCTTGATGATAGGCGGTGGCGCCCGCTACGTGGATCAATTGACGCGTGGTAAAGACGGTGCCGTTGGCACTCCTGTCAATACCGAAGCGTATTGGGTGTTTGATGCAATGGCTTCGTATCGCGTGAGTAAAAATCTTGATTTGCAATTGAATCTATATAACCTCGCCGATAAAGAATACGTAGCGTCTATCAATAAGAGCGGCTATCGTTACACGCCGGGGGCGCCTCGTTCTTTCAGTGTGACGGCCAATATCGCGTTCTGATGCCGGCTTAGTGTTAGCTTGTTTGTGCAGTTTTTTCTGCACGTATTAATGACCCCAAGCGCGCATGTCTGTGTGCGCTTGGGGTTTTTTGTTTTTTAAGGAAATTTGTATGATGCTACATATCCCTAACGTGTTGAGCCCTGAGCAAGTGGCGAAGATGCGCGCAAAACTAGCAGAGGCCGATTGGACCGATGGTCGCGCCACGGTGGGCGCGCAGGGGGCGATGGTAAAGCTGAACCGGCAATTGCCTGAACACTCGCCATTGAGTCTGGAATTAGGCCAGATCGTGCTGGCAGCGCTGGCAAAAAATTCCCTGTTTTTCGCTGCCGCCTTGCCACGCACCACGATACCGCCGCTCTTCAATAGTTACGAAGGTGGCCAACATTACGGTCTGCATGTTGATGGCGCGGTACGCAAATTGCCCGGTAGTGGTGTGAGCTTGCGTACCGATGTTTCATCCACTCTGTTCTTGAGTGATCCGGACGAGTATGAAGGCGGTGAGTTGGTAGTGGTCGATACCTATGGCACGCATGAGGTGAAGCTGCCGGCCGGTGATCTGATCGTGTATCCATCGACCAGCTTGCATCAGGTTTTGCCGGTGACGCGCGGGGCGCGAGTCTGTTCCTTCTTCTGGACCCAAAGCATGGTGCGCGACGACGCCCAGCGCAGCATGTTGTTTGAGCTAGACCAGAATATCCACAAGCTCAGAAACCGGCTAGGCGATTGCGACGAAGTGATAGGCCTGACCGGACATTATCACAACCTCTTGCGCCAGTGGGCAGAGCTGTAAGTAGTTTTCCGGTTTAAAAACAGGCAGGCCTGCTGCGCATATTTCATGCGCCTTGCAGGCCAATATGCCTTGGAAAGCCGCATGGAATATGCGCGTTGGCAGGGCACTGAAAAAAATAATACAGGGGAATTTTACAAAAACTGTTCCAGCATTTGCATGGTTCTTGCGGTCGCGCCCTGGTGTTGCATGAAAAAAGCGTGGGCATTATTCCCCATGGCGCTGCGCTTGGGCTGGTCGGCGAGCAGTTGCTGTGCCAGTGCCATCAGCTCGGTGGCATCGGCGGCGCGCAGGGCGGCCTTGGCGGCGATGGCTTGCTCGGTGATTTCAGAAAAATTAAAGGTGTAGGGGCCTGTGAGTACCGGTTTGCCCATGGCGCAGGCTTCGATCAGATTGTGCCCGCCCAAATTCACCAGACTGCCGCCGACGAAGGCAACGTCGGCCGCTGCATAATACATATACATCTCGCCCATGCTGTCGCCGAGGATGACGTCGATATTCTCTGCCAGTGCGGCTGGGGCCTGTTCCAATTGAAGCGCGGAGCGTCGCAGATACGTGAGCTGGTGCGCGCTCAGCATGGCCGCAACTTGATCGAAGCGTTGCGGGTGGCGCGGCGTGAGTATCAGTAGCGGACGTGGTTGAGCTAGCGCGACAAAGGCCTTGAGTAGCAGTTCTTCTTCGCCATCGCGGGTGCTGGCGCAGATAAACACCGGTCTGCTACCTAACTGCTGGCGCAAGCGGGCGCCACGTTCTGCCATCTGCGCTGGTGGGCTCACATCAAACTTCATATTCCCAGTGACACAGAGTCTTTGTACGTCTAGCTTTAGCAGTCGTTCGGCATCCGGCCCGGATTGCGCGGCGACGTAATGGATAGCTCTGGCTGCTGGCAAGATGAGGGAGGCAAGTTTGATGGCTTTTTTCAGAGATTTTTCAGAGAGGCGGGCATTCACCAGCGTCACCGGCACTCTGGCATGGCGGCATTGCGCCACCAGATTGGGCCAGACCTCAGTCTCGATCAAGATGCAGAGTCGCGGTGAAAAATGGCGTAGGAAACGCCGTATCATGCTGTCGATGTCGTAGGGTAGAAACACCGGTGTGATGCGCTCGGCGACATCGCTAAACAGGCTGATGCCAGTGGCGCGACCAGTCGGTGTCATGTGACTGAGTAAGATGCGATGATCAGGATAGCGCAGTAAGAGCGCGCGTATCAGTGGCTCGGCGGCACGGGTTTCACCGGCTGATACCGCATGCACCCAGATGGTCTGGGCGCTAGTATCTGGCTTTCTGGTGTAAAAGCCGAGGCGCTCAAGGATGTGTTGGCGGTAGCCAGGTTCCTGGCGGCCACGCAGCCACAGACGCAGTAAGACGATCGGTAAGGCTAGCCACCAGACGAGAGAGTAAATAAGACGCATAAGGGATGCAGGTGGTGTTAATTTTTAAGAAGTACAGCGCAGCGGCGATACTTCCTTGTAAGAAATTCTCGTTAAGCGTGGAATATACCCTAAAAGCGGGAATTTGTTGAAATTCTTGTCATGCTTGTACAGCGCAAGCAGAACCTGCGATAAGCGAGCGCAAGTTGGGTAATCCAAACATTGGCGCAGATTGTTAAACACCAGAGCTAGGGGCTAGAGTCTTGCCCCTAAGCATGTCTATTTATTGGAGATATGCTTGCCAGCAAGGGAGTTTATCTTTATCCTAGAATAATAAAATAATACGTTCGTTCGCTTTTTAATGTTTGACCATTTCTTGGGGGCAGTATGACATTTGGGGTTTCTATACATCGACGTTTGGCACTATTTTTGGCGGCCTGTGCATTGGCAGTTTCGGTTCCGGTTGGGGCGCTGGAGTTGGCGGGAGTGAAGATAGAAGACACGGCTCAGGTCGGCACCCAGCAACTCAAACTCAATGGCGCCGGGATACGCTATAAAGTGATTTTCAAGGTCTACACGGCAGCGCTGTATATGACAGAGAAGAAAACCACGACGGCCGAGGTACTGGCCTTGCCGGGCGCAAAACGGGTGTCCTTGGTCATTCTCAGAGATCTGAGTAGTGATGACCTCGGTCAGCGTTTCATGGACGGCATACGCAAGAATGCAGAAGTGGCGGAGCGTGCGAAATTAGTCAATGCCATGCTTAGCTTTGGCCAGATGTTTGCCACCATACCCGAGATGAAAAAAGGCGATGTCTTGACGGTAGATTGGCTGCCCGGCACCGGCGTGGTGAGTCAGTATAACGGCAAAAAAATCGGCGACACGATACAAGATCCGAATTTCTATAATGCCTTGCTCAGGATTTGGCTAGGTGCCAGCCCAGCGGATGACAAGCTCAAGCATGCTTTGCTGGGTGAAGAATCGAAATAAGTATCTAGACGATACGAATAAAAAACGCGCTATCGGCGCGTTTTTTTTGGTCTGAGTTTAATCCAGGTTTAATCTGAGCTTAGTCTAAGTTTTGTCTGGTATTAAGCTGTGGATGGCGCGCTCAACTTCTCCTACGCTGGCAGGTTTGCCCTGGTCGCCTAGATTGATAATTTTAGACGACCAATTGCCCTCAGTTTTCCAGCGTGGCGAGTCGCAATAAATTTCTATGGTTGGGGTCTCGTAAGCTGCCGCGATATGCGTTAAACCCGTATCGACGCCTATCGCCAGGGCGGCGCGTTGTGCTAACACGGTCGCTTCTTGCATGGATAATTGCGGCAAGACAGTGGCATTGGGCATCTGTGCTGCCATTTGTTCGGCCTCGGCTTTTTCCTCTGCACTGCCCCACGGTAGCAAGATCGGCATGTCTTTTTGCATCAGTGTGCGTGCGATGCTGATCCAATTGCTGCGCGCCCATTTTTTTGAGGCGCCGGCGGTGCCATGAAAAAACACCGCATACGGTTTGGCGGGCATCCAGGCCGGATGCAGTGCCGAGCCACGTAAGCCGAAACTGGCTGGCGTGTTGACGCGGTAGCCGCAAGCTTGTGCCGCCACCAGACGGCCACGCAAAACCGCATGGGTACGGCTGTCGACCTTCACGCTTTCGCTATGAAAAACCCGTGAGATCGCTTCGTAACCTGAGCCTTCGGTGCCATTGGCCAAGCCGACTTTTTTGCCGCCGGCCTTAATCCGCGCCAGCCCCATGATTAGACCGGTTTTCAGCAAACCCTGAGTCTCCAGCACCAGGTCGTATTCTTCGCGGCGTAAATCCTTAAAGAAATTTTGTAGCTCTTGCTTGCCAAGCGCATCGCCCAAATTTTTACGCCAGCGCCTTAAGGCAAACGGAAACACTTTGCGCACGCCGGGATTAAGTTTGACCAGATTGACATAGGCTTCCTCGACCACCCAATCAATCTGGGCCTCTGGGTAGTGCTGCAACAGGTCATCCACGATCGGCATATTGTGGAGTACATCCCCCAGGGATGAGACGCGGACGAGTAAGATTTTCACTATGCTTGCTTGACGGTAGAAGGAGAGATTTCCATATACTCCCCCTAAAATATTTAAAATCTAGCTGTTTGCGCACGTATTTAGTGCGCAAACAAAAAATACCTAGGGGAGTATGTGGGTGTTTGCGGTTGGCCTACTTAGTAAGGGAAGTCTGCATCCGGTTTGACGGCCAGCACCGCTTGCTTGATCGCCGCTTGTATGCGCGCCAGCGCCGCCGGTGTTTCTGCTTCAAAACGCATCACGATCACCGGTGTGGTATTCGATGAGCGGGCCAGGCCGAAACCATCCGGATACTCGACTCGCAGGCCGTCTATCGTGATGATTTCATCCGAGCCTGGGAAGTTGGCATTGGCTTGCATCTGGGCGATGATGGCAAAATTCTCGCCTTCGCTTAATTGCAATTGTAGTTCCGGGGTACTGGCCGATTGCGGCAAGTTATTGAGGGTAGCGGTCATTTCGCTGACTTTGCTCAAGATTTCCATCAGGCGCGCGCCTGCGTACATGCCATCGTCAAAACCATACCAGCGGTCCTTGAAGAAGATGTGGCCGCTCATTTCGCCGCCCAAAGGTGAACCGGTTTCGCGCAACTTGGCTTTGACCAGTGAGTGACCGGTTTTCCACATCAGCGGCACACCACCGCGTGCTCTGACCCAGGCCGAGATATGGCGTGTGCATTTGACGTCATACAAAATCTGCGCGCCAGGATTGCGGGTCAGCACGTCTTCGGCAAACAGCATTAATTGACGATCCGGATAAATGATCTGGCCGTCTTTTGTCACTACGCCGAGACGGTCGCCGTCGCCATCAAAGGCTAGACCGATTTCAGCGTCGCCATTTTGCAGGCAGCGTATCAGGTCTTGCAGGTTTTCCGGATGCGCCGGATCAGGATGGTGATTCGGGAATGTGCCATCGACTTCGCAAAACAATTCTGTCACTTGGCAACCCATGGCACGGTACATTTCGCCGGCGAAAGCACCTGCCACGCCATTGCCGCAATCAATCGCGATCTTCAAGGGACGCGCCAGTTTGACGTCATCGACGATTCGCGCCAGGTAGGCGGCCTTGATGTCGTGCGTGTGGTAGCTACCGCTGCCGGTAACGAAGTCGTTATGCAAGATGCGCTGATACAGTGCCAGTATCGCATCGCCATAAATCGCTTCACCGGCCAAGACCATCTTGAAACCATTGTAGTCGGGAGGATTGTGGCTGCCGGTCACCATGATGCCCGAAGCAGCCCCCAGCGTATGCGTGCCGAAATACACCATGGGCGTTGCGACTATACCCAGATCGATGACGTTGACACCGGTCGATTGCAAACCCTGTGCCAATGCGGCAGTCAGTTCCGGGCCGGAAAGACGGCCGTCACGACCGATGACCACGCTTGCTTCGCCTTTTGCCAGGGCTGCCGAACCAAACGCCTGACCGATTTGGTAAGCGACTTTGGCATCGAGGGTTTTGCCGATAATGCCGCGGATATCGTAGGCTTTAAAAATACTAGGGGAGAGCAGGGACATAGTGGTTTACCAAGAGTTGAGTTTTTAGGTTTAAATAATGTTGGAGACTTGACGAGCAGTTTGCGGGTATCAATGCAGAACGGTGTTAGAGAGTGGCGCTTCGGGCGCTGCCAATTTGGCCTGCCAGATGAAATCTTCTATGCCGCATTGTGGCTCGTACTCAAGGACTAATTGTTGCAATAGCGCGCGTACTTGCTGATGATCAAAGGCAGCGCAAGCCGCGTCTAGCTGTTGCAGAGATAGCTGCAATAGATCCCAGGGGATTTCTGATTCTTGGGCGCGCATGATGAGCGGGTGGCTGGTGCCTTCGACGTTGTCACCGATCAGCAATTCTTCATACAGTTTCTCACCAGGACGCAGACCGACATGATTGATTTCTATGCTGCCTTCTGGTGTCGTCTCTGATTTTACTTCCAGCCCGCACAGATGCACCATGCGGCGCGCCAGATCGATGATGCGCACCGGTTCACCCATGTCGAGCACAAACACGTCGCCGCCTTCACCCATGGCACCAGCTTGTAGCACTAATTGTGCCGCTTCTGGAATGGTCATGAAGTAGCGCGTAATTTCCGGGTGCGTCAGAGTGATCGGTCCGCCTTGCATGATCTGCTTGCGAAACAGCGGCACTACCGAGCCGGAAGAACCGAGTACGTTGCCAAACCTGACCATACAAAAACGGGTGGCACTCTGACGCCGGGCGCAGGCTTGCAAAATCAGTTCAGCCAGACGTTTGGTGGCACCCATCACATTGGTTGGGCGTACCGCCTTATCGGTAGAAATTAAAACGAAATGATTTACCTGCGCCGCCATCGCCGCTTGCGCCAGACGCAAAGTACCAAACACATTATTGCGTATGCCTTCGATCGGGTTATGCTCCACCAGTGGTACATGTTTATAGGCGGCGGTATGGTATAGGGTATTGATGTCGTAGGCGCGGAAGATCTTATCTAGTTTTGCGGCATCATGAATATTCCCAAGAAAGGGGATAATCTCGCACTTGATCTGGGTAGTTTGGCGTAAGGCGCTCAGTTCTTGCTCTATCGCATACAAGGCAAATTCTGACATCTCCAGCAGCACCAGTTGGGCTGGCCGCTGGGCTAAAATCTGGCGACATAGCTCAGATCCGATAGAGCCACCAGCACCGGTCACCATCACGTTCTTGCCGGTGATGCAGGCGGCAAGTAAGCGCGCATCGGGCTCTACCGTATCGCGGCCCAGCAAATCTTCTATCTCTACATCGCGTATATCTTGTACGCGCAATTCCCCATTGACCAGACTCTTAATCGAGGGCGTCACCTTGATGCGAATTTTGTAGGCTTCCAAATGATCCAAAACCTGTTTTTGGCGCGCTTTGGAAATGGTAGGCATGGCCAGCAATACTTCTTTTATATTTAAGCGTGTGATCAGCTCAGCGAGCTTATCGGGCGAGCTAACAGCAATCCCGGCAATTAAGGAACCATGCAAACTTTTATTGTCATCGATGAAGGCCACGCAGGTATAGGCGCCACTGCTGCGCAGAGCCGTGGCCAGATGTGCGCCGGCCGAGCCAGCACCATAAATGGCGATTTTGACAGTGTCTTCATTACGATCCACGCCGACCAGATAAGCGCGCGCCAGAAAACGACTGGCACCGACATACAGCAAGGCACCGGCCCAGTAAATGCCGAACACGGCACGCGAAGGCGCGATGATATGGGTCATGATGCCGATGAAGGCCAGTCCGAGTACTGACAAGGTGACGCCTATGAATACGACCCCGATGATTTTTTGATCGATATAGCGGATCACGGCACGGTACAGACCGATGCGGATAAAAATCGGAACTGCCACAAGAGGCACTGCGATGATGAGCCAAAAATACTGAGAGAATAACGCCAGATTGAAGGTGTCATAGCGCAACCAGATCGCCAGAATAAAGGTGATGGGCAGACAGATGGCATCTACCATGGCAGTGATGAGCTGCTTTTTAAAGCGCGGTAGTACGAGAAGAAATTCCATGTGTTAGGTGTCCGAGTGCTGCAATAATCATATTGCCTTAATTATACGTGTGCTGCGTGACATACAGGTGTCTTTGCCGGTTAATCATCGATTAAGCCGCGACAAATACGTATCAATGTGTAACACCATCGCGTTTGATTACTTTAAAAAACGTCAAGAGCAAGATGCGCATATCCATCCAGAAAGACTGATGCTCAAGATAGTAGACATCCAGCACTACTTTGTCTGGGATCGGTAGTTCGTCACGCCCGTTGATTTGAGCCCAGCCGGTTAGACCGGGAACGATCAGGTGCACCTGTTTTTCTGTGCGCAGGGCAATCAGATCATCCTGATTATAGAGCGCCGGTCTAGGACCGACCAGACTCATGTCGCCCTTGAGTATGCTCCATAACTGGGGTAGTTCATCCAGACTCGATTTTCTGAGGAAAGAACCGATAGGCGTCAAATACTGATCCGGATTGCCTAACAAATGGGTGGCGACAGAGGGCGTATCGATACGCATGCTACGAAATTTTGGCATGCGGAATATGGCATTGTTACGACCGACGCGGTCCGACCAATATACGGCAGGACCGCGCGATGTCAGTTTTACGCATAACGCCACCAATAAGATGGGCAATAGCAGCAGGCAGGTTGCGAGCAGGGCGATGGTCAGGTCAAATAGTCGTTTTAGGTTCATGATGTCTTTATATTTTTTACTGTAGCCAATAAACCTTGCGCTACCGTGTAAGGCGGAGTCCAACCTAATATTTGCTTTGCTTTGCTGATATCCACTTGTAAGGACTGGCAAAGCCGGTCGGCCATGGATTTTTTTCCGATCAAGCTGGCAGCGAGGCTCAGTAGCTTGGCGGGGAATGGGATTAAGCGGGATGGCACGTCCAGTGCTATTGCACAAGCTTGTAGTAGTTCTGTGGTGGACAGATCGTGACCATCCGATGCCAGAAATACCTGGTTGTTGGCCTTGGGATTATCCAGGCAGCACAATACCAGACTCACCAAATTATCGAGATAGACGAAACTGCGTTTATTGTGGATGCGCCCCAAAGGCAGTGGCAGACCGCGCCTTACGCTTTGCAGTAGACTCAGAAAGTTGGCGCGCACGCCAGGCCCATAGACTAAAGGCGGTCGGATTATCGTGATTGCCATACCGGTATTTCGCCCTAATTCTAGTAAGGCAAGTTCGGCCTCATGTTTAGAAATACCGTAGGCATCCTCAGGTTGCGGCTTACTCTGTTCGGTGAACGGCTTGCCGTGTGGGGTTTGCTCACCATTGACCTTGACCGAACTGATGAAAATAAATTGGCGCACGCCAGCTTGGGCTGCCTGTTGCGCTAACTTTAAAGTGGCAGCTACATTTACTTGTCGAAACAGGCTAATCGGATCGGCGCTGGTTTCCTGCATCACATGTACCCTTGCTGCACAATGAATCACGCTATTGATGCCGGACAGTGCCGTGCTCCAATCGGTATCGGGTGCCAGTTCAGGCATGACGATATTGCGCATACTCCCGCCCGTGCCCGAGATGATTTGCATAGGCTTGCGACTGACACAGCAAACATCTATAGATTGTTGTAAGGCTTGCTTGAGCATCCCTTGTCCGACAAAACCAGTGGCGCCTGTCAATAAAATGGACGCATTTTGTTTAGATGTATTCATATTCGCTTACTCGGCTATTGAATTGCGTTTTTTAAACAGAAAAACCGAAATGCTCTTCGATTAGATTCTGTTTTTTCTTGAATTCTTCAATTGCTATTTGGCATAGTTGCCAGACATTGTCTAATTTTTTAAAAATGTGCCGGCGACAATAATTGCGATTGAATTGAAAATTACTCTTTTTACCTTTGCAGAGAGTGCGCGCGTGACAGTTATGACGGCCATTATTTGCTATTTTTCCACGCCGTATTGTATAAGTTTAAACTTTTGTATGCGCAGAGAAAAATCTCATGATTTTACGCGAGAAGGAGTGATAGATCGTGTTTGTAGATAATAAATTATATCTGTGAAGCATTAATTTCCTTTGTGAAATGCATGGAGCTCCGATTTCTTTGAAATTCTTTGAGATTAGCCCTTGAAATGGCATGAATATCCCCCCATTTCTATCCCATTGTTTTTAATTTTGGAGATTGTTAATGCAAGAGCAAGAAAAGCCGGTGGAGAACACCAATCCAGTTGAAACTATTGTGACTGATGTCGAAAACATAGCTGAAGTTTTAGAGGTGCCAAGCGACACTTTGGCACAATTGGAGGCGAAGGTGCTGGAGTTGCAGGATGCCTTTATGCGCGCTAAGGCTGAGGGCGAGAATATTCGTCGTCGTGCTCAGGAAGACATTTCCAAAGCACATAAATTTGCGATTGAAAGCTTTGCAGAAGCCATGGTTCCTGTTAAAGATAGCTTGGAAATGGCATTGAAGGTTGAAACTCCTTCACTGGAGTCGATCAAAGAAGGCGTTGAAATGACGTTGAAGCAACTTATATCCGCTTTTGAAAAGAATCGCTTAATTGAAATTAATCCGACTCAGGGCGAAAAACTGGATCCGAGCAAGCATCAGGCTGTTTCCATGGTTCCCGCTGAACAAGATGCGAATACAGTCGTCGTTGTATTGCAAAAAGGCTACACCATCGCAGATAGATTGTTGCGACCAGCTTTAGTCACCGTGGCACAAACAAAATAAAAAAAGCTAGAAAAAATAGGTGAAATTATCTTGAAAAAGGGTGGTTTTGCCTAATATTAAAAATAAGCTGGTCTTCATGACTCAGCAAAATTCAAAAATAATATTAAATCTATAGGGAAATATCATGGGAAAAATGATCGGTATCGATTTAGGTACAACAAATTCTTGCGTAGCTGTAATGGAAAATGGCAAGCCTAAAGTAATCGAAAATGCTGAAGGTGCGCGCACTACACCATCAATTATCGCTTATCAAGAAGATGGCGAGATCTTGGTCGGTGCCTCTGCTAAGCGTCAGGCGGTCACTAATCCTAAGAATACCTTGTACGCAGTAAAACGTTTGATAGGTCGCAAATTCGACGAGAAAGAAGTTCAAAAAGATATAGGCATGATGCCTTATTCTATTTCCAAGGCCGACAACGGTGATGCATGGGTGAGTGTGCGCGATAAGCGTTTAGCACCTCCTCAAATTTCTGCCGAAGTTTTGCGTAAGATGAAAAAAACGGCTGAAGATTACTTGGGCGAAGAAGTGACCGAAGCAGTTATTACTGTTCCAGCTTACTTTAATGATGCGCAGCGCCAAGCAACAAAAGATGCGGGTCGTATCGCTGGTTTAGACGTAAAGCGTATTATCAATGAGCCTACTGCTGCTGCTTTGGCTTTCGGTCTGGATAAAAAAGAAAAAGGTGATCGTAAGATTGCTGTGTATGATTTGGGTGGCGGTACCTTCGACGTTTCCATCATTGAAATCGCCGACGTTGATGGTGAAATGCAGTTTGAAGTCTTGTCTACCAATGGCGATACTTTCCTCGGCGGTGAAGATTTTGATCAACGCATTATTGATTACATCATAGACGAATTCAAAAAAATCAATGGTTTGGATTTATCCAAAGACCCTATCGCTTTGCAGCGTATTAAGGCGTCTGCTGAGCGCGCCAAGATCGAATTGTCTAGCGCACAGCAAACAGAAATCAATGAGCCGTATATCGCGATGGCCAACGGCGCACCTGTGCATTTGAATTTAAAAGTTACTCGTGCCAAGCTGGAAGCGCTGGTTGAGGAATTGATCAAGAAAACCATCGAACCTTGCCGTATGGCGATTAAAGATGCTGGCGTTAAGACGTCTGACATCGACGATATCATTCTGGTCGGCGGTATGACTCGTATGCCTAAAGTGCAAGAGCTGGTTAAAGAATTTTTCGGTAAAGAGCCACGTAAAGACGTGAATCCGGATGAGGCAGTTGCTGTTGGTGCTGCAATTCAAGGTTCAGTATTGTCGGGTGACCGTAAAGATTTGCTGTTGCTGGACGTGACACCTTTGTCTTTGGGTATTGAGACCCAGGGTGGCGTAATGACTAAAATGATACAGAAAAACACTACGATTCCAACTAAGTTCAGCCAAGTGTTCTCAACTGCAGATGACAATCAACCTGCGGTAACGATTAAGGTTTTCCAGGGTGAACGTGAAATTGCCGCTGGTAATAAAGGTCTGGGTGAATTCAATCTGGAAGGCATTCCACCAGCAGCACGTGGCACACCACAGATCGAAGTGACTTTTGATATCGATGCCAATGGCATCTTGCATGTGGGCGCGAAAGACAAGGCAACCGGTAAGGAAAACAAGATCACCATTAAGGCAAACTCCGGTTTGACTGAAGAAGAAATTCAAAACATGGTGAAAGATGCCGAGTTGAACGCGGAAGAAGATAAAAAAGCCAAGGAATTGGCTGAGTCTCGCAACCAGGGCGATGCTTTGGTTCACTCTACCAAAAAATCCTTGGCTGAGCATGGCGATAAGCTCGAGGCTGGTGAGAAAGAGAAAATCGAAGCAGCGATCAAGGACGTAGAAGATGTCTTGAAATCCGGCGATAAGGTTGAGATCGATACTAAACTGGCGGCATTGTCGACAGCCTCACAGAAGTTGGGCGAGAAAGTTTACGCTGACGCGCAGGCACAACAAGCTGCTGCAGGCACAGCTGGTGCAGCAGGTGCAGCGGATGCGCAAGCCAAGGATGATGATGTAGTTGACGCAGACTTCAAAGAAGTTAAAGACGCTAAATAATTAGTCCGGCGGCTTAGTTCCGCTATGACTCGCCGGGTAGTGTGATCGTGAATGCGACACTCTACTCGGCGTTTTTGCTTAATTTTTGCAAGATATAACAGGGTGTAATCGAAATGGCGAAGCGTGATTTTTACGAGATTCTAGGTGTAGCCAAGAATGCCTCAGAGGATGAGATTAAAAAATCTTATCGCAAGTTGGCAATGAAATACCATCCGGATCGTAATCCAGATAGTAAGACCTCAGAAGATAAATTTAAAGAGGTCAAAGAGGCTTACGAGATGCTTTCTGATGCGCAGAAACGCGATGCCTATGACCGTTACGGTCATGCCGGCGTAGACCCAAATATGGGTGGCGGTGGTGGTGGTGGTGGTGGTGGGGCTGGATTTGCGGATGCGTTCGGTGATATTTTCGGTGATATTTTTGGTGGTGGTCGTGGACGTAGTTCTGGACCGCAAGTATTTCGCGGTGCTGATTTACGCTATAACTTAGAAATTTCTTTGGAGCAGGCCGCGAACGGTTTCGATACCACTATCCGCGTTCCAAGTTGGGATGCTTGTGAGCCTTGTCATGGTTCTGGTGCTAAGCCTGGTACTTCACCTGTCACTTGCACGACTTGCGGTGGACACGGCCAGGTGCGTATGCAGCAAGGCTTGTTTAGCATTCAGCAGGCCTGCCCTAAATGTCACGGTACTGGTAAGATGATCGCTGAGCCTTGCACTAGTTGTTCTGGTGTTGGCCGGATTAAGCGTAATAAGACATTGGAAGTGAAAATTCCAGCTGGTATCGATAATGGCATGCGCATACGTTCCTCTGGTAATGGTGAGCCTGGCGTGAACGGTGGACCTCCTGGTGATTTGTATGTGGAAATTCACATTAAGCAGCACACTGTGTTCCAGCGCGAAGGCGATGATCTGCATTGTGAAATTCCAATTTCTTTTGTCAAGGCCGCACTTGGTGGTGACATCGAAGTGCCGACTCTAAGTGGTAAAGCGTCTTTTACGATACCGGAAGGGACTCAATCCGGAAAAACTTTCCGCTTGCGCAGCAAGGGCGTCAAGGGTGTGCGTTCGGGATATGCTGGTGATCTGTTTTGTCACGTAGTGATAGAAACACCAGTCAAGCTGACAGAGAAACAAAAAGATTTGTTGCGTAACTTTGAAACCTTGACGGTTGAGGGTGGCGCTAAGCATAATCCGCAAAGTAAGAGTTGGATGGATAAGGTTAAAACTTTTTTTGAATAATTGGTATTAATTGTCGTTTAAACTAATTTTCTAGCTTCTTGCAAAAAGCCTCGGCACTGTGACGAGGCTTTTTTATTTGTATGAATAGTCACATTGCGATCTAATTTTGCTTTTCCCAAAACTGATAACTTAGGCTTGCTCAGATTAGTTTTAGTGTTCGATAAAACGCCTACTTTTTGCAAGGCTATCTCTGATGTTTAGCATTTTTACGCTAGACTAGCGGCACATAAACGGAGAATTGCATGAGCGCTACATTAGAAGATATCAAGGCCACCTTATCCCTGGTCATAGACCCTAATACGAATAAAGATTTGATTTCATCCAAGTCAGCTAAAAACATTAAGATTGATGGCTCTGATGTGGCGCTTGATGTGGAGTTAGCCTATCCCGCCAAGAGTCAATTTGATCTGATACGTAAGAGTGTGATTGCCTCTTTGCGCGCGCTGCCGGGTATGGGCAATGTGAGTGTGAACGTAACGTCGAAAATCGTTGCTCACTCAGTTCAGCGCGGAATTAAGTTGATGCCGAATGTAAAAAATATTATCGCCGTTGCGTCCGGCAAAGGCGGTGTCGGTAAATCCACCACCGCAGTCAACCTGGCGCTGGCATTGGCAGCTGAAGGTGCAGCGGTAGGTATTTTGGATGCAGATATTTACGGGCCATCTCAGCCTATGATGATGGGTATTTCTGGAAGACCAGAAACGATCGATGGTAAAACTATGGAGCCGCTGGAAAATCACGGACTACAAGTGTCTTCCATCGGCTTCATGATCGATCCTGATGAGCCCATGGTGTGGCGTGGGCCTATCGTGACGCAAGCCTTGCAGCAATTGCTTGAGCAGACCAATTGGCGCGATCTCGATTATCTGATCGTTGATATGCCGCCTGGCACCGGCGACGTGCAGTTGACCTTGTCGCAAAAAGTGCCGGTGACAGGCGCGGTGATCGTCACTACGCCTCAGGATATCGCGTTGCTCGATGCGCGTAAGGGTTTGAAAATGTTTGAAAAAGTCGGCATCCCTATCTTGGGTATCGTGGAAAATATGAGCACGCATATCTGCTCAAACTGTGGTCATGCCGAAGCGATTTTTGGCGAAGGCGGCGGAGAAAAAATGTGCGCCGAATATGGCGTGGATTTCCTCGGTGGTTTGCCGTTGACCATGGCGATTCGCGAACAGGCTGATTCTGGTAAGCCGACCGTAGTTGCTGATCCTGATGGCAAGATTGCGTTGATTTATAAAGAGATCGCTCGCAAGTTGGCGATCAAGGTAGCGGAAAAAGCTAAAGATATGACAAGTAAATTTCCAAATATAACGATACAAAATACTTGAGCATACGCACTATGAGTCAAACAGAGGTGGATCTTGGTTTTATGCGGATGGCATTGGAACTTGCTTCCCGCGCCACGCAGGCCAC
This sequence comes from Undibacterium parvum, assembly GCF_003955735.1. Classification (NCBI taxonomy): domain Bacteria; kingdom Pseudomonadati; phylum Pseudomonadota; class Betaproteobacteria; order Burkholderiales; family Oxalobacteraceae; genus Neoundibacterium; species Neoundibacterium parvum. Next base: position 3,277,197 of record NZ_CP034464.1, read on the forward strand.
TTCTCCCAATCCCAAAGTCGGTTGTGTCATCGTCAAGCATGGTAGCCCTATAGGTGAAGGATGGACGCAGCCTGTCGGGCAGGCGCACGCAGAGGTGCAAGCCTTGCGTGACGCTGCCGCCCGTGGCCATGATGTTCGTGGCGCTACCGCTTATGTGACGCTGGAACCCTGCAGTCATTTTGGACGCACTCCACCTTGTGCCAATGCCTTGATTGATGCGGGGATTGGCCGCGTTGTCGCTGCGCTGCAGGATGCCAATCCTCGGGTGGCCGGGCGTGGGTTGGATTTATTGCGTACTGCAGGTATCTCTGTCGATTGCGGCTTGCTGGCGGAGCAGGCCAGAGAAATGAATATTGGCTTCTTTAAGCGTATGGAGACCGGGAGGCCTTGGGTGCGTATGAAGGTGGCAGCTAGTCTGGATGGCCGTACCGCACTGCCAAATGGCAATAGTCAATGGATTACCGGCTTGGATGCGCGGCAGGACGGGCATTTCTGGCGGGCTCGTGCTGATGCGATATTAACGGGCATCGGTACCGTACTGGCTGATGACCCGCAAATGAATGTGAGAGGAATAAATATCTCGCCTCAACCGAGAAAATTCGTACTTGATAGCAATCTGCGTATCTCTACTGCTGCAAAATTGCTGCAGCACGGTGGTGCTACCGTGGTGTGCGCAACTGCAGAGATTGAGAAACGATCTGCTTTGCAAAGTGTGGGGGCGGAAGTTTTGCTATTGCGAGATCAGGTCGGGCGGGTAGATCTCAAAGAGTTAATGCTTGAGCTTGGGCGTAGGCAAGTCAATGAGTTGCATGTAGAGGCCGGAGCAAAACTCAATGGCGCCTTGATAGAGCAAGGTTGCGTCGATGAATTATTGGTGTATCTGGCACCCAAATTATTGGGAGATGGTGCAGGACTATTTGACTTGCCAGAACTAAGTACGTTGGATCAGGCTAAAAAGCTCATTTTTCATGAGGTAAGCAAAGTTGGTGATGCAATACGGATCTTGGCCAGGTTCGCTTAGTTAGTCGCGAAAGCTTATGTAGAAAGTTCGTGGAAGAAATGATGCGGAAAAGAAAAAAGGATAGTTGAGATAAACTCGACTATCCTTTTTATTTGGTCGGAGTACAAGGATTCGAACCTTGGACCCCCTGGTCCCAAACCAGGTGCGCTACCGGACTGCGCCACACTCCGAAACTGATGTGGGATTTGTTTTTAAAGCAAATCCCTGAATTTTGTAAATTAAAAAGGATCACCAAGTTTTAGCTCGATGATCCTTAAAATTTGGTCGGAGTACAAGGATTCGAACCTTGGACCCCCTGGTCCCAAACCAGGTGCGCTACCGGACTGCGCCACACTCCGAAGAGCAAGATATTACTCCGGCTGTTCGGTACTGTCAATAGATTTGTCGCTGTCCGTATATCGAGGACAGCAAGTTGACGCTGTGATTACAGGCTTTGTTGGCTTTCGAAGTAACGTAGCTTCGCACTTATTGGATCGGTAAAAGCAATCGCTTTTGCCAGTAGTTTTAAGGGCATAGAAAAATCGTCAGCTTTGCAAGGGAGTGCGACAGGATAAAAACTATCGTTGACGATCGGAGCTCCTAAACTGGCTAAATGGACACGCAGCTGATGTTTTTTTCCCGTGCTAGGTTGTAGTTGGTAAAGACTTAATTCGCCACGGCGATCGATGATGTCTATCGCGGTTTCGGAGTTTGCAACTCCTAAGCCTTCCTGCATGACGAAAAACTGTTCGCTTTCTAGCATGTGACTGCGATGGATCAAGGGGAAATGCAGTTCAGGCAGATGTGGGGCAAGTGCGTGGTAAGTTTTTTGGATAGTGCGTTGCTGAAATAAGCTCTGATAATTTCCTCGGCTGCTAGGCTCACATGAAAACAAAATGACGCCAGCGGTTTCTCTGTCCAGTCTATGAATGGGTGTCAGATGTTCCAGCCCTAGTTTTTTCTTTAGGCGTACCAGCAAAGTTTCGTGCAAAAAACGACCGCCTGGGGTGACTGGCAAAAAATGTGGTTTATCGACTACTAGCAAGTGTTGATCTTGATGCAGTATGCGTTCTTCGAACGGGATGAGGGTTTCCGCCTCCAATTCGCGGTAGTAAAAAATACACATCCCACGCTTCGCCACGCTGTTCGCTTGCAGTGCGTTTCCATGCATGTCCAGCAGCTCATGTTTTTCCATGCGCTGGCGCCAGGTGGCCTCTAGGACATCTGGAAATTGCATAAGCAAAAATTCCAGCATATTGTTCCAGTGTCCTTCCGGTAGCCAAAGGTAGCTCGCTGCGACACCATCACGGATGGGCAAGGGGGATTTAAATTGCATAGGTGATTTTTATTCTCTGGACTAAACTTTCCGTACTCTGCAATACTAGCATCTATGAATAAAAACGCCTCTCTTCCTTTTACCGTCAGCATTGTGATGCAGCGTGAAATTTTGCAAAACCGCTGGCAATCCTTTCAATGGAAGTTGTTGGAGGTGCAGGCCCTTGCACCGCTTGCAAATGAACTTGAAACGCAGGATCGCGCTAAGCTGGAGTTCGATGCACAAACCGGTCGCTGCGTATCGTCAGGATTTTCTGTTGAACTTTTTGTCGATGAAACGCCGGGTTATTTTTTAAATCTCAGTGCAGATACTCCCTGTTGGTTCGTTATGTGGAGGATGGAGCAGTTGGGTGATGATGAGTTGGCAGTACCTAAAGCCATCACGCTTTCATACAATGAGGCGGCGCGCTGGATGGATGCGGGAGAGCAAGTCGAAACCCTAGAGCTATCCGATGAAATTGCAGCTTGGTTGGCGGCATATACTCAGGAATATTTTCAGCCCGAAATTAAGAAAAAACGTAAGCGCCCCTCTTTTGAAGGTGGTGCAGAGGTGGCTAAAATGGCACGTGCCGAATTAGATAGGAGCTAGGCATGGCGGCAAATGATTTTTTTAATCGCTGGTCTAAAACCAAACATGCGGAAGTAGATAAACAGTGCGAGCGAGTCAGTCCGCAGTTGCCCGATGGCTGCGACACAACTGAGATTGAGTCAGTAGAACCTGCACCTCTGCCGCAAATGCAGGATGTCGAGCAGTTACACGAGGGGTCAGATTTTTCCGTGTTCATGCGCGATGGTGTGGACGAGTCGGTGCGGCGTTCAGCGATGAAAAAATTATTTACCAATCCACATTTTAATCTTATGGATGGTTTAGATATTTATGTCGCGGATTACAGTCAGCCTGACCCGCTTCCAGTGGGAATGCTGGCAAGTTTGCGCCACGCCGAGATGTTGTTGAATCCCTTGGCGCAACTGGCTCAACCTCTGCAAAATTTATTGCCGCGTCTAATCGCGGCTTCAGATTTGACAATAGCGACTGAAAATCAAAATTCAATTACGTCGCCCGACATCATGCCAGCCTCTGTTGCTGTGCAGGATGATGAGCCAGAGCACGAACTCATTACAAAAACAGATGCGCCGCATTTAGACAACTCTAACGATAAAGACCCGATTCAGGTATGAGTACCCAATTTAAAATTTGTAGTTGCAATAAAACAATGCCGCTAGATGCAGACTCCGCTGCTGCATTGAAACAGTCTTTGGGTACAACGACGCTTACCGTCAGTGATGCCCTGTGTCGACGTGAAGCCGGGGTTTTTCTGGATGCGATTAAAGGCAGCGAAGACGTCGTTGTTGCTTGCACTCAGGAGCGCGCTTTATTCTCTGAATTAGCACAGCAATCTGTTGCACCGCTACGTTTTGTGAATATTCGTGAGGCAGCAGGCTGGTCTCGGCAGTCGAATTTGGCGCTGCCAAAAATGGCGGCTTTACTCGCTGCCGCTGCCTTGCCGGATCCAGAGCCGGTACCTACGGTTAGTTATCGCTCGGGAGGCAATCTACTGATCATAGGTGGTGCCCAGGCGGCCTTGGCATGGGCGAAACGCCTTGCGACACAGTTGGATGTGAATGTTTTAATCACCGAGGGCGTGAGCGGGTCTGAACGCTTGACTGAGAGAGGTTTTCCGGTGTTTTCCGGAGCAAAAATTGCTATCTCTGGTCATTTAGGTGCGTTTAACGTTGAGTGGCAACAAGCCAATCCTATTGATCTGGAAAGTTGCACCCGCTGTAATGCTTGCGTAGAAGTATGCCCAGAAAATGCGATTGATTTCTCCTATCAAATTGATTTAAATAAATGCAGCAATCACCTTGATTGCGTCAAGGCCTGCGGTGCGATCGGTGCTATCGATTTTAATCGCAAGGAAATCGCCAGAAATTCAGCATTTGATTTGATTTTGGATCTATCGGTAAAACCTTTATTGAGCATGTCGCAGCCTCCGCAAGGGTATTTCGCGCCAGGTAAGGATTTGGACGCGCAATTCGATGCGGTGTTGCGTCTGACGCAAATGGTGGGTGAGTTTGAGAAACCAAAATTTTTCACTTACAAGGAAAAATTGTGCGCACATAGTCGCAGCGCTAAAACCGGATGTAATGCCTGCATCGATGTCTGCTCTACGGCGGCGATCAGTTCCAAGGGCGATAAGGTCTTGGTTGATCCTAATCTTTGCGCTGGTTGCGGTGCATGCACTACGGTGTGTCCGACAGGTGCCATGAGTTATGCGTATTTGCGTCCGGCGGACCAAGGTTTGCGACTAAAAACCCTGCTGTCTACTTATGCTAAAGCTGGCGGTAAAGCGCCGGCGCTATTGTTTCATAGTAAGCAGGGAGGCGCTGAGTTGCTGCTGCAAACAGGGCAAAATGCTGCGAAAAAGGGAAGGGGTTTGCCAGCGCATGTGATACCCGTAGATTTACATCACACCGCCTCGCTTGGTATTGACTTATGGATGGCAGCGATTGCCTTTGGTGCTAGCAATATCGCGGTCCTCATGACTGACGAGGAAGCGCAGGAGTACCGGCAAGCCGTGCAAAATCAGATGGAGGTTGCGCAAACTATTTTGACTGGTTTGGGCTACGCTGGTCAGCATTTTCATCTGATTCAAGCAGAAACCGTGGCGCAATTAGATCAGGCCTTATTTGGCATGCAGCAAGCTCAGACACCTGCAGTCGCCGCGCTATTTAATGTCGCGGCTGAAAAACGCGGAACTCTCGATTTTGCGCTTGAGCATTTGTATAAGCATGCGCCCGTTAAAGCGGAAGAAATTGCTTTACCAAGAGGCAAGGGTGCTATGTACGGGGAAGTGAGGATCAATAAAGATGCCTGTACGCTTTGCATGTCCTGTGTCGGTGCTTGCCCATCCTCGGCCTTGATGGATAATGCCAATGCACCGCAATTGCGTTTTATTGAGCGTAATTGTGTCCAGTGCGGCCTGTGCGAACAGACTTGCCCAGAGAATGCAATTCAATTGCTGCCGCGATTATTGCTCACCGATGTCGCCCGTGAGGCGCGCGTACTGAATGAGGCGCAAGCCTTCCATTGTATAAAATGTCAAACACCGTTTGCTACAGCAAAAATGATGGAGACTATGCTACTCAAATTGGCTGGGCACGGCGCATTTTCCGGCAACCTTGATAGGCTAAAAATGTGTTCGGATTGCCGCGTGATCGATATGATGCAGACTAAAGAATTAAGCCGACCGCATTAACTACCTGATTATGCCTAGAAATTAAATTGAGAAAAAAAAGAAAGCTTCAATGACATCTGCACACGCTATTAAATTTGAAACTCAGGATCAAGGCGAAGAAACAGCGAGGGCCGATCTATATGGTTTGCTAGCGACTTTGTTTTATGCGCCACCATCGAGCGCATTATTGGCGACATTGGTTTCTGCGCAGACCAATGGCGAAGGAGTGCTTGGTGCTGCATGGACAGTATTGGTGGAGGTTGCGCGCAGTGCTAATGCCGAAGTGCTGAGAGAGGAGTATGAGCAGCTTTTTATTGGTGTCGGCAAACCTGAAGTAATGTTATATGGCTCGTATTACCTGAGCGGTTTTTTAATGGAGAAACCGCTCGCAGCTTTACGCACCGATCTGGCGCAAATGGGTTTACAAAGAGCCGACGCTATTACTGAAAGCGAGGATCACATTGCCTCACTATGTGAGGTGATGCGCTACCTGATCGCCTCGGATGATGTTTTGCAAGCGAATGTGCTGAATCAAAAAAAATTCTTTGGCACACATATGCAAGCTTGGATTTTGAATCTGTGCGATGCGATTAGCGGTCATCCAAATGCAAAATTTTATGCAGCCTTGGCTGGATTGAGTAAGGTATTTTTTGAAGTGGAGATGCAGGCCTTTGATATGGAATGAGATCTTGCCCTGAAATTTTTTGGTTGAATGAAAGCCAAGAGTAAGTATTTTTGGTTATCGTGTTGCGGAGATGAAAATGTTTCATTGTGAATTGATGTTCACTGGGCAATTTATTGTAATATGATGTAAGTAATGTATATTGAGGAAATGTTTATTAACGTGCTCAATTATTTGTACATTAAGGTGCCCAATAAGCACAGAGTGTCGCGGAGGCGCGGTATGCAGCATGCAAACCCTATCAGTCAGTTTTTGATGATCTGCCTCTAAACTTATTATCGCGCTAGAAAGAGATAAAAATGGAACAGAAAATCAAACGTCGTGGCTTGTTAGCTGGCTTGGGTGTTGCAGCTGCAGCAATCGTTGCGGTAAAAGTAACTGCCAGCCCTCAAAAAAACATAAATGACGTAGCCACCGCTAGTGAGCCTGAGGGCGATGGTTATCGCCTTACTGAGCACGTCAAAAAATACTACCGCACTACAACCATCTGACCAACGGGGTAAGCCATGTTGTTAACTCGCAAGGGTGACGCCGGATCGCGCGCACAAAATCGTTTTTCATCTAGTCTCGCAGACACTTTGTCGCGCGCCTTACCAACTATGGATAGACGCGGCTTCTTGAAACGCTCTGGCATAGGTGTGGGAGCCGGTATTGCAGCCTCGCAGCTAGGTTTGATACAAAAAGCCAAGGCGGCCGTTGGTGCTAAAGATGCTGGCAGCAAGATAGAAGTGCGACGTACCGTCTGCACGCATTGCTCGGTCGGTTGCGCGGTAGACGCTGTGGTCGAAAACGGGGTATGGGTGAGGCAGGAGCCGGTATTTGATTCACCGATCAATCTCGGTGCTCACTGTGCCAAGGGTGCTGCGTTACGCGAGCATGGACATGGTGAGTACAGACTCAAGTATCCAATGAAACTGGTTAACGGCAAATATCAGCGCATTAGCTGGGATCAGGCCTTAACAGAAATTTCTGCAAAATTATTAGACATTAAGAAGGTCTCTGGTCCAGACTCGGCTTTCTTCGTCGGGTCGTCCAAGCACAATAACGAACAGGCGGCCTTGCTGCGTAAATTTGTCTCGTTTTACGGCACGAATAATACCGATCATCAAGCGCGTATTTGTCACTCGACGACAGTTGCCGGGGTATCGAATACCTGGGGCTATGGGGCGATGACCAATAGCTATAACGACATGCAGAATTCTAAAGCCGCGATGTACATAGGCTCGAATGCGGCAGAGGCGCATCCAGTATCGATGCTGCACATGCTGCATGCTAAAGAAAATGGCTGCAAGATGATCGTGGTGGATCCGCGCTATACCCGTACTGCGGCGAAATCTGATCAATATGTGCGGATACGTTCAGGCTCGGATATTCCTTACCTGTATGGCATGCTGTACCACATTTTCAAAAATGGCTGGGAAGATAAGCAGTACATCAATGACCGCGTGTATGGTATGGAAAAGGTCAAAGAAGAAGTCATGAAGTGGACGCCGGAAAAAGTCGAAGAGGCTTGTGGTGTGCCGGAAGCGGAAGTCTTTAGAGCCGCTGAAACCATGGCGAAAAACCGTCCGTCCACGGTAGTCTGGTGCATGGGGCAAACCCAGCACAGCATAGGCAATGCGATAGTCCGAGCTTCCTGCTTATTGCAATTAGCCTTAGGTAATGTCGGTAAATCTGGCGGCGGAACCAATATTTTCCGTGGCCACGATAACGTTCAGGGTGCGACCGATGTCGGCCCGAATCCGGATTCTCTGCCTGGCTATTATGGTTTAGCAACGGGGGCCTGGAAGCACTGGTGCAATGTTTGGGGTGTTGATTATGAATGGGTGAAGAAACAATACCCTTCACAAGCCATGATGGAAAAATCTGGCACGACAGTGTCGCGCTGGATCGACGCGGTTTTGGAAAAAAGCGAGTTGATCGATCAGGAAAATAGTGTCAAGGCAATGGTGTTCTGGGGACATTCTCCGAATTCGCAAACCCGTGGTCTGGAAATGAAGAAAGCCTTTGATAAGCTTGATTTATTGGTGGTGATCGATCCTTATCCATCAGCGACTGCGGCGATGGCGGCGATGACGACTGAAGGCCAGGAGTTAAATGCCAAACGTCAGGTGTATTTGTTACCGGCAGCTACACAATTTGAAACGTCTGGCTCAGTCACTGCCTCGAATCGCTCTATACAATGGCGCGAAAAAGTTATAGAACCTTTGTTTGAATCGCGCACCGATCACATGATTATGTATCAGTTAGCGGAAAAACTCGGTTTTGGAAAAGAGTTGGTGGCGAAGCTAAAATTAGTGCCAGGCAAGGGCGGCATGATGGAGCCGGAACCTGAATCGATGCTGCAAGAAATTAATCGCGGCACTTGGACGATAGGCTATACAGGTCAATCACCGGATCGTCTTAAATCGCATATGCGCAATATGCACTTGTTTGATGTGAAAACACTCAAATGCAAGGGCGGTAAGGATGCCATTACTGGTTACGATATGACTGGTGATTATTTTGGCCTGCCTTGGCCGTGTTACGGCACCCCTGAGTTGAAACATCCAGGCACGCCAAATCTTTACGATACCTCCAAGCATGTGATGGATGGCGGCGGTAACTTCCGTGCCAACTTCGGCGTAGAGCGCGAAGGCGTCAGTTTGCTGGCTGAAGACGGTTCGCATTCTTTGGGTGCCGATATTACTACCGGATATCCTGAATTCGATCATGTCCTGCTGAAGAAACTGGGCTGGTGGAGTGACTTGACCGAAGCCGAACAAAAAGCAGCGGAAGGCAAGAACTGGAAAACCGATATGTCAGGCGGCATTCAACGTGTGGTCTTGAAAGTGCATGGCTGCTACCCGTTTGGCAATGCCAAGGCGCGCGCGGTGGTCTGGAACTTCCCAGATCCGGTTCCTCTGCATCGTGAGCCTTTGTTCGGTACCCGCCCTGATCTGGTGGCGAAATACCCTACACATGACGATAAGAAATCATTCTGGCGCTTACCTACTTTGTACAAATCGGTACAGCAGAAGAATATTGAGACCAAGATGTACGAGAAGTTTCCTATCATCCTCACCTCTGGTCGTTTGGTTGAGTATGAGGGCGGTGGTGAGGAGACGCGTTCTAATCCTTGGTTGGCTGAATTGCAGCAAGAAAATTTCGTTGAAATTAATCCAAAAGCGGCTTCTGATCGCGGCATCCGTGACGGCGAGTTCGTGATTGTGTCGACCCCGACCGGTGCGCGTATCAAGGTCAAGGCCATGGTTACGCCGCGGGTCGATGCCGGTACAGCGTTTATTCCCTTCCATTTTTCCGGATGGTGGCAAGGAAAGGATATGAAAGAATTCTATCCTGAAGGTGCCATGCCTATCGTGCGTGGCGAGGCGGTGAATACGGCAACCACCTATGGTTATGATTCTGTGACCATGATGCAGGAAACCAAGACAACGATCTGCAACATCGAAAAATTCACGGCTTAATCGGTCCGGGACAGGAGAATAAAATGGCAAGAATGAAGTTTATCTGCGACTCAGAGCGCTGCATAGAATGTAATGGCTGCGTGACCGCCTGCAAGAATGAAAATGAAGTGCCTTGGGGCGTGAATCGGCGTCGTGTCGTGACTGTCAACGACGGCGTGATCGGGCAAGAGAAATCGATGTCGGTCGCCTGTATGCATTGCTCGGATGCGCCTTGTATGGCAGTTTGCCCGGTCGATTGTTTTTATCGCACCGACGAAGGCGTGGTTTTGCATAATAAGGATATCTGCATAGGTTGTGGTTATTGCTCTTATGCCTGCCCGTTTGGCGCGCCGCAATTCCCGTCAAATGGCGCTTTCGGTTTGCGCGGTAAGATGGACAAATGTACTTTTTGTTCCGGCGGCCCGGAAGAAGACGGTTCGCAAGCTGAATTTGAAAAGTACGGACGTAATCGCCTGTCCGAAGGTAAATTGCCGATCTGCGCCGAGATGTGTTCTACCAAGGCTTTGCTGGGCGGAGATGGTGATGTGATCTCGGATATTTTCCGTAATCGCGTGGTGCGACGCGGTAAAGGTAGTGAGGTGTGGGGTTGGGGCACGGCCTATGGCAAAGCGACAAATTCCGAAGCCAAGCCAGAACTCGCAAGCACTGAGAAAAAATCATGAAAACCGTGAAGAGTCTGACGGGCATGACGACGATGAGTTTAGTCTTGATGTTAAGCCTGACTGCCTGTGGCGAGCGCAATCAAGCATTGAGTAATAAGACCGGCTCGCGCGGCGAAAAAGCCTGGGCTGGTGCCAAAAACGAGCATGTGGTTGCTGGCTGGACGGCCGGTAATGAAGAGAGTTGGAAGGCGCAGATTCGTAGTCGCGGTCAGTATCAAAACGAGTATCTCAAGACCAACTAGGATGAACTTCAATTGCGAGTTGACATGAAAACTTTAATTGCCGTTGTGAGCTTGGCCTTGGCGAGTGCCGCTAGCAGTTTGGCCCTCGCGCAGAATGCGCCTGCCACTGCTGCCGAGACATCCGCCAGTGCGGTCGTTACGAGCGCCAATTTGGGCGCGGTCGAATCTATCGATATCCTTAAGCAAAATCAAGCTGAGCGCAGTCGCGATCAACCGGGCAATGCTGCGCCTACTTTTCGACTGGTCAACGACGGTACAAAACATTATTCTAGTTTGCCAGGATTGGAGACTGGCGTTCTGATTCAGGGCAAAACCCAGTTTCCAGGGCAAGCCCGTGCAACTACTGCGGGTGAGGCTTGGCGCCAATATCGCAACGGGCCCTTGACCATGCTAGGTGGCTGGCTATTGCTGACCGTTGCGGCGACTATCGCGGGATTTTATTTTTGGCGGGGCGAGATTAAGTTACAAACTGCATTGACGGGACGCCTGATCGAGCGCTTCACGCCGGGCGAGCGTACTTTACACTGGAGCATGGCGCTGAGTTTTGTTGCGCTGGCGGTATCAGGCATGATCATCTTATTTGGCAAGCACGTGTTATTGCCGGTGTTTGGCTTAACTCTGTTTGGTTGGTTGGCTTTTTTGTGTAAAAACATACACAATTTTATTGGTCCGGTATTTACTATTTCCATCATCTTATTTTTTATTAAATTCGTAAAAGATAATTTGCCAAATGCGACCGACCTGCCTTGGCTGGCTAAATTTGGTGGCTTAGTTAGTGGTGAGCACGTCAGTTCTGGGCGTTTCAATGCTGGCGAAAAAATCTTATTCTGGGGTGCCGTGGTCGGTCTGGGTTTAGTGGTGAGTGCATCCGGCCTGGTGCTCGATATGCTGGTGCCTGCTTTGGAATATAGCCGAGCCAATATGCAGATCGCCAATATCATTCACGTCATCGCTGCGATTTTGGCGGCAACGATGGTGATGGGGCATATCTATCTGGGGACGCTGGGTATGGAAGGGGCCTACGCTTCTATGCGCACGGGTTACGTGGATGACGCTTGGGCCAAGGAGCACCATGAAGCCTGGTATGCCGATATAGAAAATGGCAAAGTCCCTAGACTGCGCAGCGAGCCAGCAGGCAATGGCAGCCATGCTCAGCCTGCGCATACAGCTAATGTGAGTTCTTCGAACGCTTGATGGAATCAACATGAAAAAAATAATCTTGATCGCCGGTTTTTGTATCGCCAGCTTAGGCCTTGCCACCAGTAGCTTTGCCAAATTAGCTGCGCCTAGCGAAGAGGCAAAATTGAAAGCGGCAGAGGCGAAAGCCAAGACTGCCTGGTCGGATAAAGTGGGCGCGTATCAATTGTGCAAAGCTCAGGATAAAGTCGCTGCAGGCTATTTGAAAGCCAAGGGCAGTGCAGCACCGACTCCGCTAGCGACACCAGCTTGCGCAGATCCTGGGCCGTATGTTGCGGCGCCTGCCGGGCCTGCGCCGCTAGCCGCAGCAACGCCAGCGTCCGCCGTGGTGGCGACCAGCCCGGCGGCTAGCGCGCCGAAAAAATAAGTGGTTTAATCTGAGTAAGGTTTTCCTTGGGGCGTGCTCAGAGCTAAAAAAATACCAGGGCTTTACATATACTCCCCTAAATACTTTTTAAATGCTGTCATTTGCGCACGAGATACGTGGGTGTTTAAATAATACTAGGGGTGAGTATGCGGCGCTCTTACCTTTAACCTCCTCACTTAAGCGGCTTATGTCATCTTTGCCTAGCCTGACGCAGTCCCAGACGGCACTGACCAAAGAAGTCACGGTGCTCGATGAGCGTGGCCGTTCTTCGACTATTTCGATTCCCTGTGAGCGTGCCCTTACCGTGTATTTGGATAAGCGCGAGTTACTCACTTTGATGACGATAGGCGCCAATCCAGAAGCTTTAATCCTCGGATATTTGCGCAACCAGCGCCTGATCCGTTCACTGGATGAAATCGCCGCAGTGCAAGTCGACTGGGAGGTGAATGCGGTCGCAGTGACTACCCATCAAGGTGTCAGCGACATAGAAGAGCGTACTGCCAAACGCGTGGTGACCACGGGTTGCGGGCAGGGCACGGTGTTTGGTGGCTTGATGGATGAGGTCGATCAAATCCATTTACCGCTCGATGCCAAAATCACTCAATCTGCGCTGTACCGTGTGGTGGACTGCATACGCACCCATCCATCGATTTATAAAAAAGCCGGCTCTGTACATGCCTGCGCTCTGTTTTCCGCCAACGGGGATTTACTGTATTTCGTCGAAGATGTCGGTCGCCATAATGCGGTCGATGCGATCGCTGGCAAGATGTGGCTAGATGATATGCAGGGTGGCGATAAAATTTTTTACACCACTGGCAGGCTCACCTCTGAGATGGTGATCAAGGGCGCGCAAATGGGGATACCGGTTTTGTTATCGCGCTCCGGCACCACCGAGATGGGGCTGCAAGTGGCTGAACAGGTGGGTATGAGCTTATTTTCTCGCTGCACCGGACGGCATTTTTTACTCCTGACGCATCCGCAGCGACTCGAATTTGAATTAGAGCCACCATCGGCTGCGCTTAATCCAGATTTGTTTAAAGTCTGAGCTGCATCCGTCCACACCCAGGTGTAGTACGCAATGCTTCACAGTTCAACTGTTCTACTGTTCTACTGCCTAGGCCGGCTGCGCCTATCATCTGATCTCCGAAAACGGTAAAATGACGCTTTTAACTTTTTCCGTCTTGCTCGCGCCTTTGATCTCTTTACTTGCCCAAGTATTTGATTATCGCCTTGCTAGCGCACCATCCCATGACTGCAGCCATTCCGACTACTCCTGTTCGTACCCGTTTCGCGCCTAGCCCGACTGGCTATTTGCATGTGGGTGGCGCACGTACCGCCTTGTTCAGTTGGGCCTACGCCCGTCACTTCGGCGGCACTTTTGTGTTGCGGATAGAAGATACCGATCTGGAACGTTCCACCCCAGAAGCGGTGCAGGCGATTCTGGACGGCATGAGCTGGCTGGGCTTGCAGCACGATGAAGGTCCGTTTTATCAAATGAAACGCATGGATCGCTATCGCGAAGTGCTGGCCAAGATGCTAGTTGAGGGCACTGCCTATCATTGCTACTCTTCGCAAGAGGAAGTCGAAGCGATGCGCGAACGTCAACGTGCAGCCGGTGATAAGCCGCGCTACGATGGCACCTGGCGTCCTGAAGAGGGCAAGGTGTTGCCAGCAGTGCCAGCCGATCGTAAGCCCGTGATTCGTTTTAAAAACCCGCTGGATGGAGATGTAAGTTGGTTCGATGTGGTCAAGGGACAGATCACCATTAGTAATCGTGAACTCGATGATCTGGTGATCGCCCGTCCTGATGGCACTCCTACCTATAATTTTTGCGTTGCGGTCGATGATAATGACATGCAAATCACCCACGTGATACGCGGCGATGATCACGTCAATAATACCCCGCGCCAAATCAATATCCTGCTGGCGATAGGCGCCAAATTGCCGCATTACGGGCATGTGCCGATGATCTTGGGCACCGATGGTCAGAAGTTGTCTAAGCGTCGTGATGCGGTCAGTGTCATGGATTACCTCGAAAAGGGTTATTTGCCCGAGTCTATGCTGAATTACCTGGCGCGCCTGGGCTGGAGCCATGGCGACGATGAAGTGTTTTCTATGGAGCAGATGTGCAGCTGGTTTGATCTTAGTCATTTGTCGGGATCTGCGGCGCAGTTCAATCCTGAGAAACTGGCATGGCTGAATAATCATTACATCAAGGCGGCCGATAATCAAAGACTGGCAGAGTTGATACGCCCGCAGATGCTGGGTTTGGGTGCTGAGTTTGCGTATGCTCCAGATCTGGCCGCGGTGGTTGGCTTAATGAAAGAGCGCGTCAACACTACCCTGGAATTGGGTTTGGCCTGCATGCTGTTCTACCGCCAACCGCAAGCCGATGCGGCTTTGCGTGAGCTGCATATTAATGCCGCTGTCTTACCTGCCTTGCTCGAATATGCGCAGGCTTGTCAAACGGTAGAGTGGAATAAAGCCGCACTGGCTAGCATGCTGAAAGAAATTCTGGTTAAGTTTGCACTCAAGATGCCGCAACTGGCGATGCCTTTGCGTTTGCTGTTGACGGGGCAATTGCAGACGCCGTCTATCGATGCGGTCGTTGAGTTGTTCGGGCGCGAAGTGGTTCTGGCGCGTTTGAGTAAAATCGCCGAATAGTTCGAGATAAGCGCGACTAAGCCTTTACAAAACGAGAGAAATATTGCTATACTCTCGTTTCTGTTTTGCGCTGGGGGTGTAGCTCAGTTGGTAGAGCGCTTGCATGGCATGCAAGAGGTCAGCGGTTCGATTCCGCTCACCTCCACCAGTTCAAAGCAGAGTTTCATGAGTCTAGTTAAATGCAAGTAGTTTGCTAGTATCAAGAAAAGTAGTATATAATATTGCTCTTGCTTGTTTATGTATAGAGTAAGTTATAAAAGGTCAGTAACACGGACAGATTATTGTCCCCATCGTCTAGAGGCCTAGGACATCACCCTTTCACGGTGAGTACAGGGGTTCGAATCCCCTTGGGGACGCCAAATTACTTTGATTTTTTAAATCGAAGTTTGAAAAAGCCCTGTTAGGTCGGGGCTTTTTTTATTTATGTCAGCATGGCATAAATTGCTAAATAATATTTAGCGTGTAGCAAACAGGTCAGTAATACGGACAGATCATTGTCCCCATCGTCTAGAGGCCTAGGACATCACCCTTTCACGGTGAGTACAGGGGTTCGAATCCCCTTGGGGACGCCAAAATATTCTGGTGTAAGCACATCGGAATGTAAAAAAGCCTTGAGAAATCAAGGCTTTTTTATTTTCAATTTCTTTTTTTCAATTTCTTTTTTCCGAATTGTAATACTTTCCTCGTTTCTTGCCTTTTGGGAAGTGCCACCGCGCACCAAAAAATATCTAAACTCAACTGCTACTCTTGCTACACTAAGCAAACTTAATTTACGGCTTGCTGGCCGCCATTTTTGCTGCTTATCGGACATCCTTAGATATGAAATTATTTTCGATTGCAATTGCTGTTGGCTTGATTTTCTCTTATCCGGGTTATGCTGCTGATCAAATCCAGTCAGCTAAGGCTGCACATGCGGACATAGAATGGCGCAAAGACAATGATGTTGACGCTGCGTTTTCCTTGGCAAAGGCAAGCAATAAGCCGGTGTTTTTATATTGGGGCGCGGTGTGGTGTCCGCCCTGCAATCAGGTCAAGGCGACGATTTTTAATCGTGCAGATTTCATCGATAAATCACGACATTTTGTGCCGGTTTATCTCGATGGTGATAGTCCTGGCGCACAAAAATTGGCGGCGCGTTTCAAGGTGCGCGGCTATCCGACGATGATCTTATTTAAGCCTGATGGCAGCGAAATCACGCGTTTGCCGGGTGAGGTGGATGGCGAGCGTTACGTACAAGTGCTCAAGCGCGCCATGAATGCTAGTTTGTCGGTATCCGACACCTTAAAACTAGCTTTGGCTGGCAGTAAAAAACTCAGCGCCGAAGATTGGAGTTTATTGGCCGATTACTCTTGGGATGATCCTGAGCAAAAGCTCATTAGTAGTAAAGACGTGGTCGCTAGTTTGTTGCGCTTGTCTGAAGCGTGTCCCAACAAGGCCAGTGCCACGCGCCTGTATATGAAGGCGATCGTAATCAGTGCCAGCGTAAAACCGGCTGACGCAGGCGCCGCGATCGATAAATCGCAAGCGCTAGCCAAGCTCAGTAAGGCGCTCACTGATAGCCGCATCGCTAGAGATAATATGGATCTTTTCACTGCGTCACCGGGTGAAGTAATTGAGTTGCTCACATCCATCAATACCGAGTCGCGCCGCCAGTTAAGCCAGATCTGGAATCTTGCTTTGATTAAATTGGCCGACGATACCAGTCTCTCCAAGACCGATAGACTGAGCGCGATCAGCGGGCAAATCGCTATCGCTAGCCTCGCCAAGGCGGGCCCTGAGAAAAACCTGCAAAACAGCCTGGAAAAGAGCATTACCCAGATAGAGCGCGCCACCACCGATAGTTATGAACGTCAGTCGGTGGTGAATGCTGCTGCACATGCTTTGAGCGATCTCGATTTACTCGATGCGTCTGACGCCTTGTTAAAGGCAGAATTGAGCCGTTCGCACTCAGCCTATTATTTCATGTCCAGCTTGGGGGCGAATGCCAAAAAACGTGGAGACAAAGCAGGCGCTATCAACTGGTACGAGCAAGCTTACAACGCGGCCAAAGGGCCCGCGACGCGCCTGCAGTGGGGTGTCAGCTATGTCAATGGCATGATAGAGCTGGCCCCGCAAGACGAGGCTAGGATACAAAAGATTGCACAACAGGTGTTAACCGAAGTGGCGACGACAGAAAACGCTTTCTTTGAACGCAATCGGACTGCTATGGAGCGTATGAGTAAAAAAATAGGCGATTGGAATAAAGAGGGTAAACATCAGGCTACGGTGCAAAAACTGCGCAGCCAACTCGATGGCATTTGTTCTAAATTACCTGCCAATGATAGTCAGCGTACGAGTTGCCTGGCCTTACTGCAAAAATCTTAGTTGGAAGATGAAGCGTGCTGAGTTGGCGCGCTGCGGGTAACAGGCATTTAACGTACCGAATCCACGCCGCGATTAGCCAGTTGATCGGCGCGTTCATTGCCGGGGTGGCCGGAGTGACCTTTAACCCATTTCCATTCTATCTTGTGGGTGTTTCTGGCTTGATCTAATGCTTGCCATAAATCGACGTTTTTAACTGGAGTCTTGGCGGCAGTTTTCCAGCCCTTGGCTTTCCAGCCCTGTATCCACTCGGTAATTCCCTTTAGGACATATTGGCTATCGGTATGTAAGATAATTTCGCAAGGTCGCTTCAAGACTGTCAGTGCCTGTATCACCGCCATTAATTCCATGCGATTATTGGTGCTGTCTTTTTCACCGCCAAAGAGTTCTTTTTCTTTTTCCCCTGCGATCAGCAAGGCACCCCAACCGCCTACACCAGGATTTCCCTTGCACGCACCATCGGTGTAAATACTAATTTTATCCATCCTAAACTACATCCTTTGTTCTAATTGTCATACTTGCGGCGCACTCAAAATTGAGTGCATCACTGATTGTTTTGATTGGCTTTATTTTGCTGGAAATTTATTCGACTTGCTGGTTTTATTGGTGACCGGTAATGCGCGTCCTCGTGGGAAGCGCTGCGCTTTCCATGCGGGACCGATTAAATGCATGCCTTTCACTCTCTTAATTGCCTGCATCATATACACAGAACCCAGATACGGCCACCAGCGCGCGCCGAGATGCTCCATAAAACCGCAGCGCTGCAACCATAATTCGGTTTGAAAAGGCGGGGCATAGCATCCGAATTGAGTCGGCATGACTTCCATATTGAGTAATTTCAACCAATCCCTCATGCGCGGCGCGCTGATGAACTCGCCTTGTTTCGGCAAAAAATGATGTCCCGTGATGCGTCCGGCGAGTTGTCTGGCGCCCCATAAGCTAGTGCGACTAAAGCCGCTAATAATTAATCTGCCCTCAGGTATCAAGATGCGCTCGACTTCACGCAAGACTTGATGCGGTTCAGCCGCGAACTCCAGCACATGCGGCAATACCACCAGATCTATGCTTTGCGAGGCGAACGGCAACTCGGCAAAATCGATCAATAGTGTACTGGTCGCGATGTTTTGCATGCTGGTGGTCGCCAGCCATTTATTCGGCATACGGCTCGCTGCAAGCGCCGCGATCTGCGGCTGCCCTATCTGTAGCGCGTTGTAGCCAAAGATATCTGCGGTCAATTGATCGAGTTGCGCTTGCTCCCATGCGCGGATATAGCTGCCTGCTGGCTGCGCTAACCAAGTACCTAAGTCTATAATGGGATGATTCACAGTTTCCACTATTAATAAAACCGTCTATGAAGAATTCCCTCAGTATCTTAACCGTCCCGGCTTTTGACGACAACTACCTCTGGATTATCCATGATGGGCAGCATGCTGTTGTGGTCGATCCGGGCGATGCGACCCCGATCTTAGCAGCATTGACGCTGCATCGCTTGCAGCTTAGCGCTATTTTACTGACGCATCACCATGCCGATCATGTAGGAGGTGTGCCCGCCTTGTTGCAGTACGCCGCTGTGCCCGTGTATGGGCCTAAGAATGACAATATTGCTGCAGTTACGCATCCATTAGGGCAAGACGATAAGCTCACGATAGAGGTGCTAGGCTTGACGCTTCATATTATCGATGTGCCTGGTCATACTGCCGGGCATATCGCCTATTTCGCGCCTGAACAGCATTGGCTGTTTTGTGGTGATACCTTGTTTGCCGGTGGCTGCGGTCGCCTGTTTGAAGGTAGTCCCAAGCAGATGCTGGCATCACTGGATAAGTTGGCAGCCTTGCCCGACGATACTTTGGTGCATTGTGCGCATGAATACACCTTATCTAATTTACGTTTTGCGCTTGCGCTAGAGCCAGAGAACTCAGCTTTGCGGCAGCGCATGCTGAGCGCGCAGAGCATGCGCCAAAATGGTCTGGCCACCGTGCCTAGTGTGCTGGCCTTAGAAAAACAAACCAATCCTTTTTTGCGCAGTAGAGTGGCGTCTATCCGCAAAGGTTTACTGGTCGCCGGGAAGCATCCTGCGGATGGGGACGAGGTTAGTTATTTTGCCGCAATACGCGAATGGAAAAACAACTTCGCCTAATTTTTCCTAAGTCTGGAAGTCAGTCCTCAGGCTTGCGACCAATAAAAATTTTTACCCGTCTCATCAAAAATGCATTTAAAAAAAAATACGCCTAGATCCCTGGCACTGTTTTGTAAAGTCGTTGATAACTATGGCGACATCGGTATCTGTTGGCGTTTCGCCAGACAGTTGCAGCAAGAGCATGGCATTGCCGTGAGTTTATGGGTGGACGACTTAATCAGTTTTCAACGCATCTGCCCGCAAGTCGCTATCGACCTCGAACAGCAAGTCGTTGCTGGAGTGCTGGTCAGGCATTGGCGCGATCAGGATGGGCGGTTTACGGTAGTTGAGGTGCCAGATATCGTGATCGAATTTTTTGCCTGCGATATACCGCCGGGTTTAATCAATGCGATGGCCGAGCGTACCCCGCGCCCAGTCTGGCTCAATCTGGAGGGTTTGACGGCAGAGGAATGGGTTGAGGGTTGCCATACTTTGTCGTCACCGCATCCACGCTTGCCGCTCACCAAGTATTTTTTCTTCCCCGGCTTTACTGCGAAAACCGGAGGGCTGTTGATGGAATCCTGCTTGCAGCAGGAGCGCCAGCAATTTCAGTCTGATCCGGTAGCTATGCATGCATTTTTAGCGCAGTTTGGCCTCACTGCGGCGCAGATGGACAGTTTTAAGATCGCTTTATTTTGCTATCCGCAAGCGCCGGTCAGCGCCTTATTTGAGGCCTGGAAAACTGGCAAGCGCCCGATTACCTGCCTGGTGCCGCAAGGTGTCGCGGTGGAGGCTGTGCAGGCCTTTTTGGGCGGCGAGGCGAAGGTAGGGGCGAGTGCCACACACGGCGCTCTCAGCGTGCATGTATTGCCGTTTATTCCACAGACTGATTACGACAAGTTACTGTGGGCATGTGATCTTAATTTTGTGCGGGGTGAGGATTCTTTCGTGCGGGCGCAGTGGGCTGCTAAACCCTTTATCTGGCATATTTATCCACAAGACGAAAACCTTCACCATAAAAAACTACTTGCCTTCTTAGACCGCTATGCGCTGGACGCCGAGCATTTACATAGGCTGTCGTGCGCCTGGAATGCGCTTGCAGTGGAGAGTTTAGCTGCCCCAGAGTGGACTGAGCTATGGCAAAAATTTTTGCAAGATATGCCAAAAATGCAGGCGATGGCGCAAGATTGGCAGCAGCAACTCGCGAGCAATGGCGATATGACATCAAATTTACTGCACTTTGTCGACACACTTAATTTAGGTGGCGCGCAAAAATGAGGTAAAATGTGCGGTTAAATTTTAACCTATTTTAAAATTCAATCAAACGTGAGCTTGCGGTGTTGTTACCAGTAGGCGACAGATGATTTTTACGCAACCTACTTTTTACGTATATTTATTATGAAACCTGCAAAAGAAATTCGTGTTGGCAACATTATTATGGTCGATAGCAAGCCTATGATCGTGCTGCGTTCTGACGTCAATGGTTCAAGCCGCACGGGCTTCACCTACAAGTGGAAGATGAAGAGTCTGTTGACCAATAGTCCTCAAGAAAACGTATTCCGCGGTGATGATAAGTTTGATGTCGTAGTTCTCGACAAAAAGCCAGTAACGTATTCCTATTTCGCTGATCCTTTGTATGTTTTCATGGATGCAGACTACGAACAGTTCGAAATCGAAGAAGAGAATTTGGGCGATGCTTTGCATTACCTGAAAGACGGCATGGAATGCGAAGCGATTTTTTATGATGGCAAAGCAATTTCTGTTGAATTGCCAACTACGATCGTGCGCCAGATTATTTACTCTGAGCCAGCAGTCAAAGGTAATACTTCAGGCAACGTCTTGAAAGACGCGAAGATAGAAAATGCAGTTGAAGCGCATTGCCATAATGTTCAAGTGCCACTGTTCGTGAGCCAGGACGATATGATAGAAATCGATACTCGCACTAACGAGTACAAGCGCGTCATCCGCAACTAATTTTTGCATCAAAAAAAACGCTGCCTATCCTTGAGTTAGGCAGCGTTTTTTTTCGTCCATCGCTTTCTGCTGTTTTAGGCGAATCTGGATATACTCCCCCTAAATTTTTATAAAACCATGGTGTTCGCGCATATTCGTCTTGCGCTTCGAAAATATACTCGGTAGGAGTATTTAGACTTTCTGAATTGTGCGAGCACGCGGGCTGACTCAAATGCGGATATCTTAGCGCTGCACTTGAACTATCCTAAGAACTCTTCTATGCTGAAACCAGACATTGGTCCGATTGCAAGAGTAGATCTACAATAAAGGTGAGCATCATGGCAATTTCCGGTATTCAGGCTGCTTCCGCGCCTCCACCCGTCAAAGCTATCAGCACGAACGATATCCAGAAAGCGGCTGCGGCCAAAGTCAATGCACAGGTGAAGCCTCCTGAGTCTAGTCAGGCCCCGGCTAAGCAAGCCGCAGCAGCTGCTAAACCCGAGCAAGTAAATAATCAGCCAGCCCCAAAGCCGCCTACGCCTTCCGTGAATACGAGCGGTCAGGTTACTGGGACCCGTATCAATACAACCGCCTAAAACACTCTTAGAATTCTCCAGTGGTACCCGCAGGCATGCCGAATTAGCATCGCCTGTTTTTTTGTGTGCTAGATTCAGGCTTCTGTGTCTAGCGTCATCCACTCTTTCAAGCCATTGACCCAATACGGTGCCGGTAACTTGTAATTGACACGGATAATCGCGGCACGTTGATACAGAACTGCAAAATCGATGGCTGGCGCACGTTTAAACGCCAATACCACGACGTTGGCATCATGCACTTCTGGTAACCACACCACGGCATCAAAGGCCGTCTCCATCGCTGCCAGATTTTTAATGCGATTCTCCGCACTGGAAAATAAATTCACCGTCATCATGCCGTCTTCGCTTAGGCAATCGGCGCAGGCCTGATAAAACTCAGGACTATCTAACACCGGGCCTTGCGCCTCTGCATCATACAGATCGACTTGCAGAATATCGAGTTTGCCATGGCGCGCAGGATTCATCACGAAATCGAGTGCATCAGCTTCTATTATCTGCAGGCGCGCATCGTTTTCTGGCAATTGAAATTGTGCATGGCAGATCGCGATGACATGCGGATTGAGTTCAATCGCGCTCACTTTTGCTTCAGGAAAATAGCGATAACAAAACTTGGTCAGCGCCGCCGCGCCCAGACCGAGTTGCACGATGTGCGCTGGATTCTCGACAAATAACATCCACATCATCATTTGCTGCACGTATTCCAGTTCTATCTGTTCTGGTACCGCCATGCGCATCGAGCCTTGGATCGCGGCATACGCGGTATCGCCGCTGAAATCGTCGTTCAGGTGCAGCGAGCGTACGCCCCGAAATTCTGAGATGGACACTTCCGGATGGGTGGGATGTAATTCTGTTTTAGTGCGAGATTTGCTGGACATGGGGTCTATCGAAGGCTATCAATGGGGATACCGGGCGTATCCGCTGAAAGCGTAATTATCCCGTAAATTAAGGGATTCTAAAAAATATCGCACACATGGTGTTAAAAAGTTAATCAGTGTAAAATTCCTTCGCCAATTCACCTCCTTAATGATAGAAGCTGACATCCCATGACTGCGACTCCATCTGCGCCACCTTCGGCATTAAAGCAATTAAAAATCGACCGCGCTGGCAATGGGCCGGTCAAGAAACGCGCTTGGGGACGCTGGATAGTGTTGGCGCTAGTGTTGCTGGCGGCAGCAGGTTTTGTCCTCAAACCGTCCAAGAATGAGGTGCAGGTGACTTCGGTTGTGACCACTTATCCCTCGCAGCAATATGCGCAATTAACCGCTTCCGGCTATGTGGTGGCGCAGCGCCGTGCAGCCGTTGCAAGTAAGGCGACAGGGCGATTAGTCATGCTCAATGTGCGTGAAGGCAGCCAGGTCAAACAGGGCGAGGTGCTGGCACGTCTGGATGCCAGCGATGTGCAGGCTGCTATCGCGCAAGCGCAGGCCGGCATTCGTCAGAGCGAGGCCGCAGTCGCGCAAGCCAATGTTGAACTGGTCAATGCTGAATCAGAGTTAAAACGTGCCATGGGTTTAAAAGCGCAAGGTTTTGTCTCGCCGCAAGCCTTGGATAGTGCGAACAATCGCGTCAATGCGAGTAGAGCGGCAGTGCGATTGAGTCAGTCTGCGGTGGCGGTGGCACAGGCGCAGCTTAAGGTGCAGCAGGTCAATCAGGATTTTACCGAGATTCGCGCCCCTTTTGATGGCGTAGTGCTTATCAAGAACGCCAATGTGGGCGACATTATCACGCCCTTTTCTAGCGCAGCCGGTAGTCAGGGCGCGGTCGTCACGATGGCCGATATGAGTACCCTGGAAGTCGAGGCCGATGTCTCGGAAAGCAATCTGGCCAAGGCCAAGATAGGTCAGCCGGTAGAAATTACTTTAGATGCCTTACCCGATACACGTTTTCGCGGCAGCATCGTCGGTATTGTGCCGACCGTGGATAGAGCCAAAGCGACTGTCATGACCAAGATACGCTTTGAGAAACTTGACGCCCGTATCCTGCCTGAAATGAGCGCCAAGGTGACTATTCTGTCGCAAGCAGTGAGCGACGCCGATCAGCAAGCCTTACTGGCGCTGAATCCCAAGGCGGTAGTCGAGCGTGATGGTAAAAAATGGGTGTTTCGCATCAAGGACGATAGCGTAGAAGCGGTTGCGGTGAGTTTGGGACGCAAGATCGGTGACAATAGTGAAGTGACGGGCGCGCTGAAGTCCGGCGATAAGCTATTGCTGTCACCCTCGGAAAAAATCAAGACCGGTGCAAAAATCGTGGTGGCGAGTAAATGAGCGCCAGTAGCGTCAACAGCGCCGACGCGCTGATCCGCATCCACCAACTCAATAAATCTTATGTGCGTGGCGGACAAGTGATTCCTGTGCTGGAGGGGGTCGATCTGGCGGTGCAGTCCGGCGAGTTTATCGCTCTGATGGGGCCTAGCGGCTCAGGTAAAAGCACCTTGCTCAATCTGATCGCCGGGATCGACAAGCCCACCAGCGGCAGCATACTAATCGGCGGCGTGAATATCGCTAATTTAAGCGAAGGCCAGTTGGCCGACTGGCGCGCCGCCAACGTCGGGTTTATCTTTCAATTCTACAATCTGATGCCAGTGTTGACCGCGTTTGAAAACGTCGAACTGCCTTTGCTGCTCACCAGCCTGTCGCGCGCACAGCGCAAGGAGCATGTCGAGGCGGCGTTGGGGATGGTGAGTTTGACCGATCGCATGGATCACTATCCGAATGAACTTTCAGGCGGCCAGCAGCAAAGGGTGGCAATCGCGCGTGCGCTAGTCACTGACCCTACCCTGATCGTAGCCGATGAACCGACCGGCGATCTGGATCGAGTTACGGCCGGCGAAGTCTTGGATTTGCTGGAGGAATTGCATAGCGATTTGGGTAAGACCATCGTCATGGTGACCCATGATCCTAAGGCGGCGGCACGTGCCAAACGCCTGATTCATCTGGAAAAAGGCGTACTGGTGCCAGATGAAGCGGCTGTACCTGCGCACTAGCGAAGCCGACCATGTTTATTTTTCGTCTGCTGCTCAAAAACGCCTTCCGGCATAAGCTGCGTACCTTGCTCACCATGCTGGGACTGATCGTGGCTATCTGCGCGTTTGGCTTGCTGCGCACCATTATCGATGCCTGGTATGCTGGTGTGGACGGGACCTCAAGTACGCGCCTGATTACCCGCAATGCGATTTCGCTGACGTTTCCGCTGCCGCTCAATTACGCTGAGCGCTTAAAAACCGTTGAGGGGGTCACTGGTATCAGCTGGTCCAACTGGTTTGGTGGCATCTACATTACCGAACGCAATTTCTTTCCGCAGTTTGCGGTCGAACCGGCCAGTTATCTGGCGCTGTATCCTGAATACGTGCTCAATGAGGACGAAAAAAAAGCCTTCATACTAGACCGTCAGGGCGCGATCGTCGGGCGCAAACTGGCCAATCAATATGGCTGGAAAATTGGTGATCAAATCCCGCTGCGCGGTACGATTTTCCCCGGCACCTGGGCCTTTACCTTGCGCGGCATCTGGGATGGGGTAGACGCTAAAACCGACGAATCGCAGTTTCTGTTTCATTGGCAGTTTTTGGCTGAATCGGTACGCAAGCGCAGCGCTAAGGGGGCCGATTATGTTGGCGTCTATGTGGTGCGCATTAATGAGCCGAATAACGCGCCACTAATCTCAGAGCGTATCGATGCACAATTTAAAAATTCACTGGCAGAGACCTTGACCGAAACCGAGAAAGCCTTTCAGTTAGGTTTTGTCTCCATGAGCGAAGCCATTCTGGTGGCGATTAACGCCGTTAGTTTTGTGATCGTCATCATCATCATGGCAGTCATGGCCAATACCATGACGATGACGGCGCGTGAGCGCCTAGCGGAATACGCAACGCTCAAGGCGCTGGGGTTTTCACCTGGCTTTGTGGTGAAACTCTTGTTTGGCGAGAGTCTGGTGATCGCCCTGATGGGCGGCGGACTAGGCATGCTAGTGACTTTGCCTATCGCTGCCGCTTTTGCCAAAGCCGTTGGTACTTTGTTCCCTAGTTTTGTGGTTTCCGAAACGACCATGGCACTGCAATTACTTGCCAGTGCGATAGTCGGCGTGGTGGCTGCCGCCTGGCCGGCCTGGAAAATGAGCCGCATCGATATCGTCAACGGCTTACGGCACGTTGCCTGAGGTAGTGCGTATGAGCACGATACGAAAGCGATATGAAAGTGAC
Organism: Undibacterium parvum; assembly: GCF_003955735.1. Taxonomy (NCBI): domain Bacteria; kingdom Pseudomonadati; phylum Pseudomonadota; class Betaproteobacteria; order Burkholderiales; family Oxalobacteraceae; genus Neoundibacterium; species Neoundibacterium parvum. The sequence continues at coordinate 3,303,270 of NZ_CP034464.1, forward strand.
ATGAAAGCGACATGAAACAAATTCCTCTCTCTTACATCGCCCGCAATCTTTGGGTACGCCGCGTGACCACGCTATTGACCGCTGGCGGCATGGCGCTGGTGGTGTTTGTGTTTGCCACGGTGCTGATGATGAGCGAGGGCATACGTGCCACCTTAGTGGCAACCGGCCAGGTCGATAATGTACTGGTGTTGCGCAAAGGGGCCGGTGCAGAGATCAATAGCGGCATAGACCGGGGCCAGGCCGCCATCATCGAAAGCTTGCCGGGCATCGCGACCAACGGCAATGGTCTGCGCCTGCTCAGCAAAGAACCGGTGGTGCTAAATAATCTGCCCAAACGCAGCAATGGCAAACCTAGCAATGTGACGGTGCGCGGTACCTCGGCGCTGGCACTAGAATTGCGTCCACAAGTGCAGTTAAAGCATGGCCGTATGTTTCGGCCAGGCAGCTCGGAGATCATTGCCGGCCAGGCGATTGCCAGCGGTTTTCGTGGCGCGGGTTTGGGCGAGACGCTGCACTTCGCTCAACGCGATTGGCTGGTGGTCGGCATTTTTGACTCAGGCAAGACTGGCTTCGACAGCGAAATCTGGGGCGATTCGGAGCAGATGATGGCAGCGTTCAGACGCAACGCTTACTCCACCATTGTGTTCCGTCTGGCAGATCAGTCTGCTTTTGATCGCCTCAAAAGCGCGATCGAAGCCGACCAGCGTTTGCAGATAGAAGCTAAGCCAGAGATACAGTTTTATGCCGAGCAAAGCGAAGCTTTGGCGACCTTCATCCGCATCCTCGGGCTGAGTCTGTCGGTGATCTTTTCTATCGGTGCCGTGGTCGGCGCCATGATCACCATGTTTGCCTCCGTGGCACAAAGAGTGGGCGAGATCGGGACTTTGCGCGCCCTGGGATTTCGGCGTACTGCGGTGTTATTGGCGTTTTTATTGGAATCTTTATTGCTGTCGCTGGTCGGTGGCGTGATCGGCTTGTTTGCCGCATCCTGGATGCAAACGGTCGATATCTCCACGACCAATTTCCAGACCTTCAGCGAGCTGGCATTTCAATTTAAGCTGACGCCGGAAATCGCCTTGAAAACTTTACTGTTCTCGCTATTCATGGGGTTCGTCGGCGGCTTCATCCCATCCTGGCAAGCCGCCAGAATGAAGATCGTCGATTGCCTGCGCGCCAGCTGAAACCAGATAGGGTTTTACCAAGGGCGGTCTAAAATAACAAATGCAAAACTTTGCGTCGCCTTTTTTGGCTTCCGTTTCTTGGCGAAGCAAGAAACGGGAGTAGCCGCCGGTCTACCACCGGCCAGCAATCGCACAATAACGACAGAATTAAACCAAGCATGCCGCCACCGAGCATATCCCATGCGGCTCGCAGGCCGATGTTGCTTGAAGAAGCGCATGGAATATGCGTGGTGGCAGGGGCCGTGTTTAGATACTCGACGGTACAGAGACATGTGTGCGATTATGCTTAGCTAATCACACAGTGCTACGATTTTGCGTTAGAACGCTAACGGCATTTAGAACTGGTGTGCTTGTGAGCAGTATGAACGCGAAGAATTAAAATTAAACAAAGGCAAATAATTTTTCCCAAGGAAATAAATGATTAAAAAATCGACATCTCATACGTTTGCCAATATAGGAATTGGATTTTCTATAATGGGAATATTTTCCATATACTTAATCGACAATAAATACTGCACCAATTTCAAATTAATATTGCCAGCGTTTACTACATTTCTAGGTGCGGTTTTAGCATTTAGATTAAATTCACTGAAAGACGATAAAGAGGAATTGAAAAAGAAGAAATCAGCATTGAATTTAGCTCTATTCGTCTTGGCAAGGCAACATAATGCGTTACAAAATATATTGAAAGAAATTGAGCCATTCAGAGATAAACCAAACAGAGCATTTAGTCTCCCGGCAATTAAACCACCTGAATATAACGATTTAGTACAAAATTTTGGTGATTTATCTTTTCTCCTTGATCTTGATACCAATGAGATTGAAATTCTAATGAAGCTAACTATTGTTCAAGAAGGTTTTGACGTTACTAAGATAGCATTGAGCTCACGAAATGAAATGTATATTGAAGAGCTCCAAAAAATTATCAGTGAAAAGAAATTGAACGGAAAAAATTTCACGAAGGAAGAGTTAGTTGAAATTTTTGGAGAAAAACTTTTTCATGGAGCTATTCAAGGCGTAGATCAAATATATAAACATGTTGATTTTTCAGCGAAAGAAGTACCAGCTGCTTTTTCAAATTTACGTTGTACTGCAAAAAAATTATTTCCAAAGGAAAAATTCATTCAAGTCGAATCTTTACCCGAAACTACAAAATAAGGCTATACAGCGTAAATTTTTGCAGGGCGTAATGGGCTTTATCCATTGCTCCACATGAAATCTTACAAGTCACCCTGCCACTGCGCATATTCCATGCGGCTTACCAAGGCATGTGGCTGGAAACCCGCGTGGGATATGCGTGAGCGGGCAGGGCACTGTAAAAAATGGCCACCAGGCTCTAGGTGAGCGTGATGGCCAATTAGGCTACTTACTTCTTAACGCCTAACTCTATCAAACGTTCATTCAGATAACTGCCTGCGGTGTGGCGTTCTGATAGTACTACGTCGGGGCGGGGGTGTAGGAATAACGGTAGAGAGATGCGCGATTGCTTGGCGGCTTCGCCAGTTGGATTGAGTACCCGGTGTATGGTAGACGGGTAATAGCCTTGCGATGCTTCGTCCAGCATGTCGCCGATATTCACGATCAGCATGCCGAAATCACAGGGTACATCATGCCATTCTTCATCTTTGCCCAGTACCTGCAAACCGGCTTGGGTGGCGGCTGGCAATAGGGTCAGCAGGTTAATGTCACCGTGGGCGGCGGCACGCACTGCATCAGGCTCTTCGTCGCCGCGTAAAGGCGGATAGTGCAAGACCCTGAGCAAGGTCAGATCGCTGCCGGTGATCATGTCGGACAACGGCATAGAATATCTGGACTTGATGTCAGTCGGCGTATATTGCTCTACCCATTGCAGCAGCTCGGCGGCCAGCGTAGCACCTTGGGCATAGTAGTCCAGCGCCGCTTTTGATACTTCGGCAGGGAAGCGGCCGGTTGGGTAGATATGGTAAAACTCTTTCAGGTCGCGCTTGGTATAGCCTTTGGCGGTCTCTGAAATTTTAGGAGAAAAATAGCCATCCATTTTTACCGGGTCGAACTGGTACTGATTCTTTGCATCGGTCTGGTAGAACTCGTACCATTCCTTGTAGATAGTTTCAAGTAAAGTTTGCGACAGCGGATGATGGGTCAAGACGCCGAAGCCGGTGTTGTGCAGGCTTTCGGTGAATTTTTGTGCCGCATCCGGGCTGCGGTAATCGACTGGTTGGATGAACATATTTTTCCCTTTTTGGCTTATTTGCTTATTTGCTTAATGGCGCTAACAACCAGTCACTGGCCAGAACCTCGGCTATCAGTTTTTCACAAGCGGCGGCATCGACTTCCATGCAGACGCGGGTCTCTGGCTTGTCCGCTTCCCAGCCAGCTTGCGGGTAAGGGATCGCCAGTTTTGCCATCATGGTCTGACCATTGGCTATCCCTTCGGTAGCGACGCGCACGCGGCCGCTCTGGGTCTTGAACAGTTCCGGTGCGACCAGCCAGACAAACGCCAGCACGTCGTGGCCATAACAACCATGTCCCATGTCGGGACGGATAGAGCTGTAGAAATCGCTGTAGAACATGACCGCGTGATGCAGCGTGTCCATGGCGACGTGTTTGTGATGCTGGGCCAGACGCTCAAAGAATTTCGACAGCAAGACCACGCGGTGCGTGACGTCGAGACCGACCATGGTCAGATCCCAGCCTGCGGTAAATACCAGATCGGCGGCATCCGGATCGTTCCAGACATTCGCTTCCGCTACGGGCGAGACATTGCCCGGCTCATCGACGGCACCGGCCATCAGAACCACTTGTTTGAGGAGCTTAGGCAATTGAGGTTCCAGCTTCAAGGCCAGACCCAGGTTGCCCAGCGGGCCGACAGCGACCAGGGTGATTTCACCGGGATGCTGACGCGCCATCTTGACGATGAATTCGGCAGCACTGAGTGGCTCAGCTTGCCCGCCGGCTTCGATGCGGCTAGGCAAATTGCCCAGACCATCGGCACCGTGAATAAAATCTGGCGGCGTGCCAGGCGCTTTGGCGAACGGTACGTTTACGCCTTGCGCTACCGGAATAGCACGGCCGGCGATGCGGGTCAGATACAGGGCGTTGGTAGTGGCTTGTTCTACGGTGACGTTACCGAAGGTGGTGGTGATACCGATCACGTCGATGTCAGTATGCGCAAGGGCGAAGTACAGTGCCATGGCATCATCGACACCCGGGTCGGTATCAAAAATAACTTTATGTTTAGCGCTAGAAGTACTCATTTTTTTCTCCTGGACTGCGAAGCTTTGCCGTAAAGGTCGAACCCAAGCTTCGCTGCAGATTGCTAGAGACCTGGTTCAAGCAGGCCGTATTAAATTAGGGCTTAAGATTAGGAATTAAGTTAACGTGACTTCACAAACGGTAGGCCTATGGCTTTAGGTGCGACCGATTTGGCCATCAAGCCTGCCAGTACGATGACGGTAATCACATACGGAATCATCTGTATCAGTGAGCCGGGTATTTTTCCTACGCCTGGGAAAGTCACGCCTTCTATCTGTACCTGTAGCGCAGCAAAAAAACCAAACATCAGGCAACCGAGTGCCGTATGTAAAGGACGCCAGTTACCAAACACCAAGGCCGTCAATGCCAGGTAGCCGTTACCGGCCGACATGTCGCGCAGGAAAAAACCGCTCTGCACCAGCGACAGGTAAGCGCCGGAGAAAGAACACAGCACACCGGCGCATAACATCGCCATGAAACGGGTGGCTTCTACGCTGACGCCAGCGGCATCGGCAGCATGCGGATTTTCACCGACTGCGCGTAGACGCAAGCCAAAGCTGCTGTGATAGATAATCCAGTGAACGACAGGGATCAGCGCGAAGGCCAGATATACCAGCGCACTGTGGCCACCTAAAAATTGGGTGTAGAACCATCCCAGGAAAGGGATATCGGCCACCAGTGCAGAACCTGGCAAGACGATGTCAAACAGGCGCGCCTGACCCAGGTCTGGGGTACGGCCGCCCTGCGCAAAGAAAAACTGCGCCAGCACAAAGGTGAGGCCGCTGATGGCAATGTTCAGCGCGATTCCCGCTACCAGTTGATTGCCTTTTTGTGTGATGCTGACGAAACCTTGCAACATCGCTACGGCAACCGAAATGCCTACACCAGCTAATACGCCCAGCCAGGGATTCTGGGTGGCATAAGCCACAGCGGCAGAGACAAAGGCGGCAGCGAGCATCTTGCCTTCTAGCGCCAGATCGACGATACCGCTGCGCTCGGCAAACAGCCCGGCCAAAGCGGCAAACATCAGCACTGGCGCATTGCGTATGGTAGCGACCAGGATGCTGGCGAGGTGGAAGTCTTCAAACATCGCTCTTCCTTGTTGTGAATGTAGATTTTGCTTTAAAGCACGCGCTCAGTGCTGGTGCGTACAGATTTTCCATGGAGCCGCAAAATAGAATGATCAGGCCTTGGATGAAGATAAAGGTCTCAGGCGGGATATTCGGTTTTTCTAGTGACAGATCAAATCCGCCTTGGATTAGGGCGCCAAACAAGATAGAAGAGAGCAAGATGCCGATAGGATGCTGGCGTCCCATCAGGGCAATCGCAATGCCGATGAAGCCGGCACCGGCCGGGAAATTCAGGTTCAGGTAATGGGTAGAACCCATCAGCGAATTGACCGCACCGAGTCCGGCCAAGGCACCGGAAATCAACATCGCCACCACGATGGTCTTGGTGATAGAGATGCCCGCGTAATGTGCTGCATGCTGGTTCAGGCCGGTAGCGCGCAATTGATAACCCCAGGCCGAGCGCCATACCGCGATACCGTAAATCACCAGCGCCAGTAAGGCCAGCACGAAGCTGATGTTGAGTGGCGTCTCGCCTAAAATCGGGAACACTGCGTTGAGTTTCGGCAGCCAGCTACTGTCGGCGAAGATGCGGCTGGCGGTGTTTTGCTGGCCGGCCGGTATCAGATAGGCGACGATGATGAAATTCATCAGGCTGGCGGCGATGAAGTTAAACATGATGGTGGTGACCACCACGTGGCTACCGCGCTTTGCTTGTAGATAGCCAGGCAGATAAGCCCAGGCGGCACCGAAGACGGCACTGGCGACCAATGCCAGCGGGATTAAGATCCAGGACGGTAGGCTGGCGTCCAGCGCTAACACCACCAGAGTAATGCCTAGTCCGCCCAGGTACATTTGGCCTTCGCTACCGATATTGAATAAGCCGGCCTGCATCGCTACCGAGACCGACAAACCTGTGAAGATAAAGGTAGAGGCATAAAACAAGGTATATCCCAGACCTTCGGGATTGAGGACGGCGGCATTGATCAGTATGCTTAGCGATTCGAGTGGATTTTCGCCGAGTAAATAGATCACCAGTGCCGCCACCAACAAGGCAGACAGCAAATTGAGTAAAGGCAGTAGCAGCGCCGTGGCCCAGCGTGGCAGATCGGAATTATTCATACGCGTTTCTCATGATTTATGTAAGCCGCCCATGAGCAGGCCGATACGGGTGGCATCAAATTCTTCCGCCTTTAACTCGCCGGTAATACACCCGCCCGAGATCACCAGGATACGGTCGGCCAGCGCACGTACTTCTTCCAGTTCTACCGACACCAATAAAATCGCCACACCGGCATCGCGCATCGCCAGCAACTGGGCGTGGATGGTTTCTATGGTGCCGATATCCACGCCGCGGGTAGGTTGGCCGACCAGCATGAGCTTGGGCTGAGCAGCGATTTCGCGGGCGATCACGACTTTTTGCTGGTTGCCGCCCGATAGCAGACCGATACGCAAATCGGGATCGGCAGGGCGCACATCGAATTGCGTTAGCAGCGCGCGGCAGTTTTTTAAGATGGATGAAAAATCGAGCAGGCCAAAACGTTTTTTGACTTGATTTTGGTAGCCGAGAAAGCTGTTCATCATCACCGAGAAATTTTTGATGACGCCATCGCGCAAGCGGTCTTCCGGCACATGGGCTATCCCTAGTGCGCGGAACTCGGCAGGCAGGCCATCGGCATCTTTACGATGCGCCACGGGCAGCTCTTTTCCTAAAAAGTGCATACTTCCAGCGGAGGCTAAGCGCATGCCGCTAATGATTTCGAGTAACTCACTCTGGCCATTGCCAGAGACGCCTGCAATCGCGACGATTTCGCCAGCGCGTATGCTGAAATTAATATCTTTCAACAAGCTGAGCTGTTGTTGATTGCGCAGTTGCAAATCGCGTACTTCGAGTACGGTAGCGCCCGGCGCATAAGGCGCACGCGGCAAATGGGTCTCGATAGGGCGACCTACCATCAGCGTTGCCAGCTCTTCTTTGCTGGTGTTGGCGGTGTGCAGAGAGCCAACCACGGCGCCGGCGCGCATCACCGTCACTTCATCGGTGATGTCGAGAATTTCTTGTAATTTGTGGCTGATCAGCAGGATGGTTTTACCCTGCGCCTTAAACAAGCGCAAGACATCAAATAAGGATGCGGTTTCTTGCACCGTCAGTACCGCTGTCGGCTCATCTAAAATCAGGATATTGGCGCTGCGATAAATTTGCTTGAGAATCTCGACGCGCTGTTGCACGCCTACCGATAAATCCTCTATCCGCGCTAGTGGATCGACGTCCAATGCGTAGCGCTGAGAAATTTCGCGCAGCTTTGCCTCAACCAGGCTACGCTTGGGAGCCAGCCGAAATCCGCCTTCGCTACCGAGCATGACATTGTCGAGCACCGTCATGTTCTCGACCAGCATGAAGTGCTGATGCACCATGCCTATGCCTAGCTGTATCGCTTGCTGGCTGTTGCGTATTTTTTGTGCCTGACCATGGATCAGCAGTTGCCCCTCGTCGGCATGGTAGTAGCCATACAGTATGCTCATCAGTGTCGACTTGCCAGCGCCGTTCTCACCGATGACACCATGGATGGAACCGGGCGCGACGGCGAAACTGACGTCGCGATTGGCTTGCACCGCGCCAAAACGTTTTGAAATGTGTTGAAATTCTACGGCTGCGTGCATACGAGGTTCTAAAGAGAAAAGCTGACTGTGATGCGGGCGATGTTGTAGGCGGCCATGCGGACTAAAATGCAGGCTGCGATTAGACCGGACACTTGTTCGCTTCGCGCGAATCGATGACTTTTACTTTGCCGCTCAAAATGTCTTGTTTGGCGGCGTTCACCCGCTTTTCTATCTCAGGTGTGATCAGGCTGCGATTATCTTTATCGAGCGCCCAATCGACTCCGGATTCCTTCAGGCCTTTGTTTGAAATGCCACCTTTAAATGTGCCATTTTTCACTTGCATGAAACTGTCGTAAATAGCCTGATCCACCCGTTTGACCATAGAAGTAAGCATGGTGCCAGGGTGTAGTGCATTCTGATTAGAATCGACGCCGATTGCCAGCTTGCCTTTTTCCTTGGCCATTTGCAGGCTGCCCATGCCGCTGCCACCAGCGGCCGCGAATAGGACATCGACGCCGCGTTCAAATTGGGCACGCGCCAGTTCTGCGCCTTTGGCTGGATCGTTCCAGGAGGAGGAGGTGCTGCCGACGATATTTTGGGTAATCTCTATTTTCGGGTCTACCGATTTTGCACCTTGCGCATAGCCGCAGACAAAGGCGCGTATCAGCGGAATGTCCATGCCGCCGATGAAGCCCAGTTTTTTGGTTTTAGTTGCCATGGCTGCCGCTACCCCGACCAGGTAAGAGCCTTCTTGCTCCTTAAATAAAACCGAGCTGACGTTGTCGCCGCTGGCGACGCCATCAATCAAGACAAATTTTGTTTTCGGGAATTCTTTGGCAATGTTTTGCACGGCCTGGCTTTGGGCGAAACCAATTGCTGCGATCAGGTCTACATTTTTACGGGCCAGATTGCGCAGCACCTGTTCGGTCTGGGTGTCGCTGGCGACCTGTACTTCCATATAGCCGATTTTGGTTTCTTTCTTGAAGCGCTCAGCGCCTTCCGAGGCCGACTGATTGAAGGATTTATCAAACTTGCCGCCCGCATCATAAATCACCGCCAACTTAGGATCGGCAGCATGTACGCTGGCCGCAGTGAACACGCTTGCCAGTGCCAGACAGAGACTATGGAGTTTCATTGGTATATCCTAAGGGGCTAGATGTTGTATGCGTCGAGCTAAGCGGATCGACAATTTTTTAAGGCTATTAAGACTATCACGAGTTTGATTTTAAGCGCAGCCACTGATGCGATCGCCGCTTATTCTGCGGCGGTGGATTTTCGCTGTGCCATGAACTCTAGCACTTGCTGGCGCTGCGGTATCGAGGTTTGCGCGCCGAGTTTGGTAACGGTCAGGGCGGCGGTATATTGTGCCTCAATACTAGCTTCAAGCAAGCTCAAACCATTTGCCAGACCGACTGCAAAGGCACCGACAAAGGTGTCGCCAGCGGCAGTGGTGTCGACCACCTCAACCTTAATTGCTGGAATGAATTGCGTGCCTGTGGTCTGGGTAATTAATGTGCCGTGTTCGCCCATGGTCAGCAAGACTACGCCAACGCCACGTTTTAATAAAACCTGAGAGGCAAGGGCGGCACTGTTTTGATCGAGCACGGTGATCTCACTTAATTGCGAGGCCTCGGTTTCGTTGACGATCAGGTAGTCGACTTGCTGCAATAGCGCATCAGTCAAGGCGAAAGCCGGTGCCGGATTGAGTATCACTTTTACCCCATGCGTATGCGCAATCTCAATTGCACGGCTCACTGTAGGGATAGGTGTCTCTAGTTGGCAGATTAAGTACTGTGCCGAACTGATGGCGGCACTGGCAGCGTCTATGTGAGCTATCGACAAAGCGGCGTTGGCGCCAGCTGCCAGCACGATACTATTATTTCCGCAGTCTTCCACCATAATCCCGGCGACACCGGTAGCCAGACCCTTGCAGGTGCTCAGAAAGCTTAGATCGATACCTTCTGTGGTGAGGCAGTTACGTGAAAATTCTCCGAAGCCATCATCACCGACTGCAGCAATAAAGCTGACAGCAGCACCCTGGCGGGCTGCGGCTACCGCTTGGTTGGCACCTTTGCCGCCTGGGATTTGACGAAATTCGTGGCCATGCAAAGTTTCGCCTATGGCGGGCATGCGCGGTGTGCGGAACACCAAATCCATATTGACGCTACCAACTACGGTGATGCGAGGCTTCATTTTTTTCGGTTCTCATGATCAAAAATGGGGTGCGCAATCGTTTGCGCCATCATTTTGGTATTTAACTATGCTAGCTCTAGGCAAGTCAAGAACTACTTACGATCGAGCTCTATTTGTCGTGTTTTACAGCGACTCCTTAGCTTTGCGGTGTATCGCCTGCTGACCGACAAAACGCATAAGATTTTCACGTGCATTTGGGAGCCAGTTGCTATTATCCATGCGGCTTTTCAAGCCAAAAGCTTCTGTAAGGCGCATAGACATTGCGCCAGCGGTTTTATAAATCTATTTTGCGATTCCGATTCCGATTCCGATTGCTGTTAAATCAAACCAGCTTCAGACCAGACCCGGCTAGCCCAGCGCCTAGGGGTAAAACATGCCGACATGGTAAGCGGATGCTTTGCCTGCACTGGACTCAAAAAATAGTTTTACGGGTTGTTCGCTGCCGGCACCGAAGCCTTTGGAGATATCCTCTTGCTTGCTCAGGTATTCACTGGGAGCAAAGGCTCGTTGGACCAATACTTTTCCTTTTGCATCGTTCAGGATTAATTCCAGCATAGGCCAGTTTTGTAAGGTCGCACTATTGTTCCGCAATTGCAGCGCCAGGGAGAAAACTTTGCTACCAGTCTCCAGTGCTTCCAACTCGTTCGACTCTATCGTGATCATGTCGATTTGCGAGGGTAGGGCAATTTGACACCGCAGCGTTACACAGAGCTTTTGCAGTGTGGGCTTGGTCTGCGGGAACCAGGCAGCGATCATGTCGCGCGCGCTGTACGTGCTTTGCGCCAGCAGGCTCAGTAGCAATAAGAAGGAAAAAAACAGCATCAGATAGCGTATTGCACGGCTGCGGTTTTTTTGTTTCTCGGCCTTGACGACAAAATCGGGTTTCTCTAAATGATTTTCATCGTCGTCGTTGTTGTCATTATCGTTTGCGCTGTCCGGATTTAGCTCGTCACTGGTGGACTCGTTAGCTTCGCTTTGTTCGCTCTCATCGCTAGTAAAGTGTGGTTCCTTGCGCTCTAAGGCAGATTCATTGCGCGCCTGTTCGGTAATCGCTGCCGCGCTAGCCAACTCAAATTCAGTTTCGCTTTTAGGAGCTGTGTTGATAGACCAGTCTGTATCTTCCTGATTCATCAGGGTAGAGCGTATTTCTAGCTCCAGGTCGTGTACTTCGGCATCTAGCGCAAGCTCAGGGCTGGAGCTTGCCTCAGCATCAGGTTTAGCTGCAGCCTCAGCGTCGGCTTCAAGCTCAGCCTGCTTGTTCAGCTCGAATTGACCCATATCAAATTCCAGAGCACTGGCGGAGGCTAGATGCGCTGTGTTTGCCTGAGCGGCTACTGAGACTGCTGGCGCAGCGCTGCTGGTGACCGTAGTCGTCGTCTCTGCAACTGCTCGCGAGTCTGCAGGGGCAGCCTCAGTCGCAGCTGCAGCTGCAGCGCTGACAGGGTTTGCAGGCGGCGCGACCAGGGCAACAGTAGCCTGACCAGGAGACAGTAAATGCTCTATGCCATTGAAAGTTTGCTGGCACGCGCCACAACGCACTAAACCTGCATGCAGTTTTAGTTGATCATTGGCAACCCGAAAAGCGGTATGGCAATACGGGCATTGAGTGGCGAGGGCCATGCGGGAAGCGGAACTTATGCTGCCAAATTGCCGGACAAGGCAACCCAGCCTTCATGTTCAGCCCAGACTGTGAGCGTGATGAAGGGGGCGTAGGCCGCGGCAACTTCTTCGGCCTGACGCGCTAATACGCCGGACAAAATTAATGCACCACCAGCAGCCACACGTCCTGACAGCATAGGGGCCATCAATTTCAAGGGGCTAGACAGAATATTGGCGACCACGACATCAAATTTTTCTGTCGCTGGATGGGCATTGCCAAATTCTTTAGGTAAAGAAAACTCGATATTGCAGCGATTGCGCTCAGCGTTAAAGCGTGCCGATTCGATTGCTTGCTGATCGATATCCACGCCGATGACAGCCTTGGCACCGAGTTTTTCGGCCACCATGGCCAAAATGCCGGAGCCGCAACCGTAATCGAGTACTGAGGAATCTTTAGGCGCATGCGCTTCCAACCACTCCATGCACAGGCGGGTAGTCGGATGGCTACCGGTACCAAAAGCGAGACCCGGATCGAGTTCCAGGACTAAGGCATTGGCATCAGGAATCGCGTGCCAGCTAGGCACGACCCAAATATTTTTGCCGATATGGATAGGTTCAAATTGCGATTGAGTCAGACGTACCCAATCTTGATCGGCGACCGAACGCAGTGTGTAAGCGGGCACTTCGGCTAGCGCTATTGCGGCGGCAGCCTCGGCCACGATCGCGGCGTGATTGGTGTCGGTATCGACCAGCGCCACGACACGGCTGCGATCCCAGGCGTTTTCGTCAGGTTCCATGCCGGGTTCGCCGAACAGAGGCCGCTCCGCATCTGTTCCTTCATCCGCATCTTCTACGGAAACCGATAAGGCACCGGCTTCCATCAGAGCATCCGACAGGCCTTCAGCGTGGTCGCGTGCAACTTCTATGATTATCTCTATCCAACCCATGTTCTACCCTTTAGTCCTAATATTCGCCATTAGGGGGAGGCTAACTTTTTAGCTAGCTTCCCCCCGTTGGTGTTGCGTATTTCTATTTCGATTTTTTTGATAAATCTGGCATATCCGCCAATTTATGTTCCAGATAATGAATGTTGGTGCCACCTTCTATGAAGTGGGCATCGATCATCAATTCACGGTGCAAAGGGATGTTGGTCTGTATCCCTTCTACCACCATTTCGGAGAGCGCAATTTGCATACGTTTGATCGCTTGTTCGCGCGTCGCACCGTAAGAAATGACCTTGCCTATCATGGAATCGTAGTGTGGCGGCACATAGTAGCCAGCATACGCATGTGAATCTACCCGTATTCCCGGGCCGCCTGGGGTGTGCCAGGTGGCAATCCGACCTGGAGAAGGCGTGAACTTAAACGGATCCTCGGCATTGATACGGCATTCTATAGAGTGCCCTTTCAATTCGATATCAGATTGCTTGAAGCGCAGCTTTTCACCAAAGGCGATACGGATTTGTTCTTGTACGATATCGACACCGGTAATCATTTCTGTGACCGGATGTTCAACCTGAACGCGGGTGTTCATTTCTATGAAAAAGAACTCACCGTTTTCGTATAAAAATTCAAAAGTACCGGCGCCGCGATAGCCAACCTTGCGGCAAGCTTCGGCACAACGGTTACCGATTTTTTCTATGATTTTGCGAGGAATGCCTGGTGCCGGTGCTTCTTCTATCACTTTTTGGTGACGTCGCTGCATCGAGCAATCGCGCTCACCTAACCAGATGGCATTGCCATGTTGATCGGCCAGAATCTGGATTTCCACGTGACGTGGATTTTCCAGAAATTTTTCCATGTAGACTTCAGGATTGCCAAAGGCTGCGCCTGCTTCCGCCTTGGTCATCGTGACTGCGTTAAGCAAGGCAGCCTCGGTGTGCACTACCCGCATACCACGTCCACCACCACCACCAGCGGCCTTGATAATGACAGGGTAGCCAACTTTGCGTGCAGTTTGTACGATTACTTTCGGATCGTCCGGTAAGGCTCCTTCTGAGCCAGGTACACAGGGAACACCGGCAGCGATCATGGCGTGTTTGGCCGAGACCTTATCACCCATGATGCGTATGGTTTCAGCGCGCGGTCCAATAAATACAAAGCCAGATTGCTCCACGCGCTCAGCGAAATCCGCATTTTCAGACAGGAAACCGTACCCCGGATGGATCGCCTGGGCATCGGTCACTTCTGCCGCGCTGATAATGGCTGGCATGCTGAGATAACTAAGCGTTGACGGCGCAGGACCTATGCAGACAGATTCATCGGCTAATTTGACGTATTTGGCTTCGCGGTCGGCTTCTGAGTGCACGACTACAGTTTTAATGCCCATTTCGCGACAGGCGCGTTGAATACGTAGGGCAATTTCGCCGCGATTGGCGATAAGAATTTTTTCAAACATGATTTTCGATATGCTTTGGCAATGGTTTTAGCCTTGCAGGCAATATCTCTTACATGTGCTTATGCAGCGCCAGGTAAGAGCCATAATTAAGCCGGTTTAGCCTATGATGAAGAGCGGCTGACCGTACTCAACTGGTTGGCCGTTTTCCACCAGAATTTGTTTGATGCTACCGGAGAAGTCACTTTCGATCTCATTCAAAAGTTTCATTGCCTCGATAATGCACAGGGTGTCGCCTTGATTGATGACCTTGCCGATATCTGCAAACGGGGCAGATCCTGGCGAGGCTGAGCGATAAAAGGTGCCGACCATAGGGGATTTTACGACATGGCCATCAGGCACAACTGCGGCCACTGGAGCGGCTGCCGCTGCGGCAACTGGAGCTGCGGCAACTGGCATCGCTTGCTGCATATACTGAGGTTGCATCATCATCTGCGGCTGTTGCATGGCTGAGGATTTAACGATACGAACTTTACCTTCACCCTCGGTGACTTCGAGTTCTGCAATATCTGATTCGGCCACTAGGTCGATCAAGGTCTTGAGTTTTCTTAAATCCATGTGAAATCCCCCTATGAAGATGCCTCTGAGCATTAAATTATCTCAGAGTGCGTTATTAGAATGAGCGCAATTATAAGTCAATATCGGTTAATTGCGTGAAGATGCGAGAATTTATAGATTTTTTAAGGAGAAGTCAATCGCCATGCGATATCCGTCTATGCCCAAGCCACAGATCACACCTTTAGCGATGCCAGAAAGGTAAGAGTAATGTCTAAATGACTCTCTTTGATGCACATTGGAAATATGCACTTCGATGAAAGGGATTGCCACTCCGGCCAAGGCATCCCTCAGTGCAACGCTGGTATGGGTTAATCCACCAGGGTTAATAATGATGGCATCGATCTGCTCATCACGTGCCGCATGGATGCGATCTATCAGTGCACCTTCGTGGTTGCTCTGAAATGTGACAAGGTTGGCGTTGCTAGTTTCAGCTTGTATTCTGGCAGCCGATTCTATGTCGGCCAGCGTACTCGACCCATACACTTCAGGTTCGCGCGTCCCTAATAAATTCAGGTTTGGTCCGTTTAGCAGCAGCAGCTTACTTGCCATAATCTCTAATGATTTTACGAAGGTGAGCGCATTTTGCCGTCAATTGCACGTGCTTGCAAGGAAAACTATCGCGTTAAATTAAGGCGCTCCTGTTATTTTACTTATATCTGCACGTAATTCATCCATTTTCAGACGGCCTAAATAAGTTTTTATTATGTTGCCGTCAGTTGATATAAGTAGGGTGAAGGGTAAGCCACCGGCTTGATTGCCTAGCAAGCGAGAAATCTCGGTGCCCTCCATGCCGGCCGAAAATAGTGGATAAGTAATGGCATATTTTTTTGCAAAATCCTTGATATTGCTGGGGCTGTCTATGCCAAGGCCAAGTAGTTGAACATTGTTTTTGCCTAATTCTTTTTGTAATGCGGACAACTCTGGCATTTCTTGTACGCATGGTGCGCACCAGGTTGCCCAGAAATTAACTACAAGAATTTTTCCTTGCCATTGCGATAATTTTTGTGGTGCGCCCAGACTGTCAGTCAGTGTCAGGTTCATTAATTTTTGCACGGCACCGTTCTGCGGTGGCTGAACTTGTATGCCTTGCATGCCTACGTAGGCGCCAATCGCCGCAAATAGGAGGCCGCATACCAAGGCAATCGAGAGAAAACGTTTATTCATGTGAAGTAATTCTTAAAGAGTATCGCTAGTTGATGTGTCAGTGCTCTGGCTTTCTGCGATCAGATTGCGCAGCGCTGCGATGTTGGCGCGTTCGTTGCGGGCGCCTATGCGTATATCGTCCATGCTATGTAGTAATAAATGTATACCTTCCTGGCGGCGTAAGAAGCTCAGGGTTTCGATCGATTCGTTGCGTTTATTGAAATGCTCGGATACTTCAAATTGGATATCCTTGTTCAGCAAAAAAATCGCCACCTCTTTGCTATTGTCTGCGTACAGGTGCAGGTAGATATCTGAGTGTTTGCCAGCAGTGCCGTTTAAGACCGCACCGACCAGATAGGGATTAAATTGCTCTAGATCGAGCATGGTATCTAAGGCGATATTTCTTAGTAAGTGCAAGCGTTGCGGCTGACTATCGCCAAAAAACAGGGCATTGTACTCACGTACTTCTTGTTCTATCTGGGCGTTATCAGGCAGGATATTGCCTTGCACTTTGCTATTGCCGAGGATTTGTTTGGCGGCTCTGCGTTTGGCTGAGCCATAGTCAGTGCCATCTTCGGCGATCATTTTTGCCGCCAGCATCGCAATTTCTGTGCGCAGCGCTTCGGCATCGTTAGGAGTTGTAATCATCATTGTTACATCATAACGCATACGGAATAGCTGCGTCTCTCAGGTAGAATTGCGGAATTCTAAATTTAGTACATCCTTACGTACAAAAATAAGCAAAAAATGCATATTCATATATTAGGTATTTGCGGCACCTTCATGGGCGGCCTGGCAGTCTTGGCAAAAGAAGCGGGTCATACGGTGACCGGTTGTGATGCGAACGTGTATCCGCCTATGAGCACCCAGTTGCAGGCGCAGGGCATCACTTTGACCGAGGGTTTTGCTAATGAGCAGGTCGAATTAGCGCCCGATTTATTTGTGATCGGCAACGTGGTCTCGCGCGGCAATCCTTTAATGGAAGAGATACTTAACCGTGGTTTGCCGTATATCTCAGGCCCGCAATGGATGGGTGAGCACATCTTACGAAACAAGTGGGTGCTGGCGGTTGCTGGGACTCACGGCAAGACTACGACTTCGGCCATGCTGGCCTGGATACTGGAATTTGCTGGCTACGCGCCGGGCTTTTTGATTGGGGGCGTGCCACTCAATTTCGGCATTTCGGCGCGCCTTTCTGGCGCGAACGCTAGTGATTTTTTTGTGATCGAGGCGGACGAATATGACACTGCATTTTTTGATAAACGCAGTAAATTCGTGCACTACCACGCGAAAACTGCGATTCTAAATAATTTGGAATACGATCACGCCGATATTTTTCCGGATGTGGCGGCGATAGAAACCCAGTTCCATCATCTGGTGCGTACCGTGCCTGGCATAGGTCGCTTGATCGTCAATGGTCAAGAAGCCACATTGCGCAATGTATTGCAACGCGGCTGCTGGAGCGAAGTCGAATTTTTTGCTGACACCGAGCACGCACAAGCTCAACAAGGCTGGAGCTTGCGCTTGCAGCGGGGCGAAGATTTTGAGGTGTACTTTAATGGCCAATTGCAGGGCACAGTCAACTGGGCTTTGAATGGCGCACATAACCGTATGAACGCGCTGGCGGCAATTGCCGCAGCCAAGCATGTCGGTGTGTTGCCGGCGCTCGCCATCGAGGCGCTGGCGCAATTTGTCAACGTCAAACGCCGCATGGAAGTGCGCGGAGTGGCTGCGGGCGTTACTGTGGTGGATGATTTTGCCCATCACCCGACCGCAATCACGACCACCGTTGAGGGTTTGCGCCGCAAGCTCGGCAGTGCCAGAATCCTGGCGGTGCTTGAGCCTAGATCAAATACCATGAAGCTAGGGAGTATGAAACAAGCTTTGCCAGCGAGTCTGGAGCAAGCTGACCTGGTGTTTGCGTACAGCGCCAGTAGCGGTAAGGATGTAGTCGGTTGGGATCTGGCCGAAACCCTGGCGCCGCTGGGTGATAAAGCCAAGACCTTTACTGATCTCGATACCCTGGTGGCTGCGATCGTGGCTCAGGCGCGCGCTGGTGATACGATTTTGGCGATGAGCAATGGTGGTTTTGGTGGCATTCATCAAAAACTGCTGACGGCCTTGGCGGCGACTGTCGTTACGCCTTAATCTAATTCGAGTTCCGCATGATTTTGTATTTACATGGTTTCCGTTCTTCCCCAAGCTCATTCAAGGCGCGCAAGATGGGCGAGTATTTGCAGCAGATCGGGCGCGCTGATGAGTATATTTGCCCGCAACTGCCAGCTTCGCCTTTACTGGCGATACAGCTGATCGAGGAGCTACTGAAAAGCTATCCTGCGCATGCGGTGACCCTGATAGGTTCGTCGCTGGGCGGTTATTATGCGACCTGGTTGGCCGAGCAATACGGCTGCAAAGCGGTATTGCTCAATCCGGCAGTCAAGCCGCCGCGTGATCTGGAAAAATATGTGGGTGTGACGACGGCCTACCATAGCGATGAGTTATTTGAATTTAAGCCTGAGTATGTGGCGCAATTACGGTCTTACGAGGTGGCGCAGATTAGCCGGCCAGAGCGCTATTTGCTACTGGCAGCCACCGGTGACGAGGTGCTCGATTGGCGCGAAATGCAGGCGCATTATCCGGCCGCCCGGCAAATCATCATAAACGGTAGCGATCATGGGATGGCCGATGTGGTGGATCATCTTGCTACTATCCTGACGTTTTGTGATGCAAACTAAGTCGTCTAAGCGCTCTACGCAGTTTTTGAAGGCTGCGCAATGGCATAATCATGTTAATGCGGTGTGCGCCTCTGCGCCTATGCGCGATTGGCTGATTAATCGAGCCTCTTTGACGGCCAGGTTGGTGGCAGCTAGCCAGCAGTTTCGGGTGCAGCGCTTGCATCAACGGCAGGCTATTTGTCTGGCCGATGAATTTGCCGAGATCGCTTTGCATAGACCTCAGAAAGTGCTGGAGCGCGATGTGTTGTTACGCTGCGACGGTGACGCGATGGTGTATGCGCACACCGTGGTACCGCTTACGGCCAGCGCATCGCAATGGCCTTTGTTCGCGGCGCTCGGTGAAAAATCCCTGGGCAGCACTTTGTTTAAGGATCCCTTGGTAGAGCGCTGCGCCTTGAGTTACGCACGCTTGCGCTTTGACCATGCCTTAATGCGGCGGATTCATGCTTTGCAGTTGCTGGACGAGGATGTCGACAGCTTATTGGCGCGACGCTCAGTATTTCGGCGTAAGGGCGGCTGTTTATTGGTGACCGAAGTTTTTTTACCTGCAATTGAATTTTTGAATAAATAAGATACTAGGAGGGGGTATAGAGGTATGCCGTTGCTTTGCGCAAGTAATACGTGCGCAATTGGCTGGTGTTTTACTATACTCCCTCCAATTTAAATAAATAGAGCGACGAATGAAAGGCATTATTTGCTTGCGTTCAGCTCTATCAATAAGACAGAAGAGAAGTGTGGAATGAATTTATTTTTTGAAGAATCCGGTGATTTTAAGGCGGGTAGTGTGATGTCGCAGGCCGGCGAGGCTTACCAGGTAGAACTTGCCAGTGGCAAGCGTAGCAAGGTCAGGGTCAAGGATGTCTTGCTGCAATTTGCGACGCCCGATGCGGCCAGTTTGATGGAGCAAGCCAAATTGGTGGCAACTGAGATCGATCTGGAGTTTTTGTGGGAAGTCGCGGGTCAGGAAGAATTTGGTTTCGCTGAGCTCGGTGCCGAATATTTTGGCCACGCACCACAAGCGGTCGAGGCTGCCGGTTTAATCCTGGCGCTGCATACCGCACCCATCTATTTTTATAAAAAAGGCCGTGGTCGTTATAAGGCCGCGCCAGAGATTTCTTTGAAGGCGGCCTTAGCGGGCATAGAAAAGAAAAAGCAACAAGCCTTGATCCAGGCGTCGTATGTCGAGCATCTGAAGCAGCACCGTTTGCCTGAGCAATTGAAGGCGCTGGCTTTGCAATTGCTGTTTAAGCCAGACAAGAACAGCATAGAATATAAAGCCTGGGCCGAAGCCTGCGATGCCTTGCAAACTGCGCCCGCGCAGTTGATGTTGGAGTGCGGCGGTCTCGCCAGCGCCAAAGATTTTCACTTATCCAAATTTTTATTTGAGAGCTTCCCTAAGGGACTGGCTTTTCCTGATGTGGCGATTCCTGCTTTGCCGGATAATTTGCCGGTGGCCGAGGTGCAAGCCTTCTCTATCGATGATGTCACCACCACCGAGATCGACGATGCTTTTTCTGTGGTGCGCTTAGCCGACAATCAGGTACGCATCGGTATTCATATCGCAGCGCCTACGCTAGGTATCAAGCGCGATGATGCGCTCGATCTGATGGCGCGCGCGCGCATGTCGACCGTGTACATGCCGGGCGACAAAATCACCATGTTGCCCGATGCGCTGGTCGAGACCTACACTTTGGGAGCTGGGCAAACCCGCCCCGCGCTGTCTTTGTATGTGACTTTGGATATGCAGGACTGGAGCGTGCTGTCCACCGAAACCAAGGTGGAAGCGGTGCCGATGGCGGCCAATCTTCGACACAATGATCTCGACACGCTGGTGACGGAAGAGAACCTCGCCAATGACGCTGGTGAGTACCCACACAAAGCCGACATTGCCTTGATCTGGCAGTGGGCGCTGGTGCTGGAGCAAGGTCGCATGGCTAAGCGCGAAGGCTTTGGCCTGAAACCTGAGCAAACCAATCGGGTCGATTTTAATTTTTATGTGGATGACGATGTGGTCTCTATCGTTAGACGCAAGCGCGGTGCACCTTTAGATAAAATGGTTGCAGAACTGATGATCTTCGCCAATAGCACCTGGGGCAAGTTCATGGCCGATCATGGCGTGCCGGGTATTTATCGCGCGCAAGGCGGCGGCTCTGGTGGCTGGGCTGCCAAGATGCAGGTGCGCATGGTGACACATGCCGCGCCGCATCAGGGCTTAGGGGTCGATCAATATGCCTGGAGCACCTCACCGCTGCGCCGTTACACCGATTTAGTCAATCAATGGCAAATCATCGCCTGCGTACAAAATGGTGTGACAGCACCCTTGGTGGCACCGTTTAAACCGAAAGATGCTGACCTGTTCGCCATCGTCTCGGCTTTTGAGGCGGCCTATTCAGCGTATTCCGACTTCCAAAATAATATGGAACGTTATTGGTGCTTACGTTGGTTGCAGCAAGAAAACCAGCGCCAGGTGGAAGCCGTGGTGTTGAAGGATGAAGTTTTGCGCCTGGTAGAAATTCCTCTAATTATTCGTTTAGCAGGCATGCCATCGGTGGCGCGCGGTGCTCAGGTCAAGCTCGATATCTTACGTTGGAATGAGCTCGATCTGAGTGTTGAAGCACGCTTATTAGAAATGCTCACGACCGTCACCGATGAGGGCATGGAGGAGGAAGCCGAGCAAGTTGATGGCGCTGAAACCAGCACCGACACACATGGCGAGGCGGCTGAATTTGAAACTGACGCTGAAACTCAGGCGGAAACACTGGCCGAAGAGAGTGCGGAGGCTGATTCCGAGTCCGAGTCAGCCACTGGTCCTGACGATACCCTGAGCGCTTAGGCTAACGATTAATCTCTGTATTTTTGTGATAAAAATTTGTGAAATCGATTCTTGATAACCTGATACTGACTTCTGCTATTTTCATTTCCGTGGTGGTGCACGGTATGCTGTTGTTGATGCATTTTGTCGCGCCCAGACCGGCTGAGACTCCTGCCACCGATCCTGGTTTGGAAGTCATTTTAGTCAATGCCAAACACGATAAAAAACCGATCAATGCGCAAGCGCTGGCGCAAGCCAATCTCGATGGCGGTGGCGCAAATGATAGTGGTCGGTCCAAATCGCCTTTGCCAGACATGAGTAAAACCGAAAATGGCGAACGCGTCATGGTGGCCAAGCGACAGATAGAAGAATTGGAAGAGAACCAGAAAAAATTGATGGATCAGGTTCGTAGTAAGACCAAGCTGTCGACGCAAAAGCCGAATGAAAAACTGACGCCAGAAGAAAATAAACTCTATAACACAGGAAAAGATACTCAGGACAGTACGCAGGCGCTAGCGCGTATGGCCGCCGAAATTTCTCAGACCATAGAAGACCAGAATAAACGTCCGCGCAAAACTTTCATTACTCCCAGCACTCAGGCAGTTGGCTACGCCATGTATTACAAGGCCTTGCAAAAACGCGTAGAGGATATGGGAACCATGAATTTCCCGCAAAAAGATGGGCGTAAATTGTATGGCGAATTGATTATTTATATCCCGATTTTCCAGGATGGCAGCATCTACGAAAGAGATGGCGGACCTAAGGTAGAGAAGTCTTCAGGTAATCCTGCGCTGGATGCCGCTGCCTTGCGCATCGTAAGGCGCGCCGCTCCTTTTGGGAAATTCCCGCCGAATATGCGCTCAAAGGATAAAGATGATTTATGGGTAGTGATTACCCGTTTTAAATTTACCCGGGATGAACAACTGGAGACAGAATTGCGCGGAGGGGCAAAATGAGTCATTTCTCTGCGCCGGATCAGTATGTGGTGATAGGTAATCCTATCGCCCACAGTAAATCACCCAGCATCCACGCGCATTTCGCAGGCATTTGCGCGCAGCATATGGAATATGCGCGGCTACTGGCCCCGCTGGATGGTTTTGCTGCTAGCGTTGCGGCATTTCGGCAGGCGGGCGGCAAAGGCGCGAACGTGACTGTGCCTTTCAAGTTGGAGGCGTATGCTTTGGCGACACAACTGTCGCCACGTGCGCAACTGGCCGGTGCCGTGAATACCCTCAGCTTTAATGGAGATCAAATTTTTGGTGATAACACCGACGGCGTCGGTTTGGTCAATGATATTGTGCGCAATGCTGGCATTGCATTGAAAAATAAGCGCATCTTATTATTAGGTGCGGGCGGCGCGGCGCGTGGGGTTTTGCTGCCACTATTGTCTGAGCAGCCTGCTGAGTTTGTGATCGCCAATCGCACTCTGAGTAAGGCAGAAGAATTAATAGTATTAGCGCAGCAGCATGGCAACGGCACTGTCAAATTGCAGTCCTGTGTATGGGCTGCCTTGCAAGGCAGGTTTGATCTGATTATTAATGCGACTTCCGCCAGTCTCAGTGATGAGGTGCCGCCGATTTCAGCCACTTTGTTTGACAGTAATACCTTAGCCTACGACATGATGTATGGCGCGCAGATGACGGCGTTTTTGCGCTTTGCGCAAACTCAGGGCGCGCAATTGCGTGATGGTTTGGGGATGCTGGTAGAGCAGGCGGCTGAATCTTTTTATATCTGGCGTGGCGTGCGCCCAGAAACGGCAGCACTGATGCTGGAGTTGCGCCGGGCTTTGGAGTCGCAATGAAAAAATTACTTCTATGGTTGATCTTGCTGCCGCTAGGATTATTTTTTCTATTGCAGATCTATTTTTTCTTGCAAATTTGCTGGTGGATTAATTTCAACCCGAGTTCCACCAGTTTCATGCGCCAGCAATTATCCGTCTTGCAGGAAAAAAATCCTGATGCAAAATTGCAGCATAAATGGGTACCGTACGCCCGTATCTCGGTCAATTTGAAGCGCGCCGTAATCAGTTCCGAAGACGATGGGTTTTCTGAGCATGACGGTGTCGATTGGGATGCGATGCAAAAGGCTTACGAAAAAAATCAAAAAAAGGGCAAGCTCAAATACGGCGGCTCGACCATCACTCAGCAGTTGGCTAAAAATCTTTTTCTATCCGGTGAACGCAGTTATTTGCGTAAGGGTCAGGAGTTGATCATTACCTATATGCTGGAATTGTGTATGAGTAAGGAGCGCATACTCGAGATCTATTTAAATGTGGTGGAGTGGGGTGTCGGGGTGTTTGGCGCCGAGGCAGCCTCACAACATTATTACAAAATTAGTGCGGCAGCACTGGGGCCAGCGCAAGCGGCCAGACTTGCCGTTATGCTGCCAAAGCCGCGGTTTTTTGATACACATACCGGCTCGGTTTACTTACAAAAACGCAGTGAATTAATCTTAAAGCGTATGAATTCCGCGGAGTTGCCATGATTTTTCAAAGTCAAAAAGGTGCGATTAGCTTGTTCATGACGGCGCTACTGATGATGTTAATCACGGTGATGGCGATGCTGTTTCTCTACATGGCTAGGTATGGGCATTTGCCATTTCCCGAGTTGCGGGCACGCTGGGGCCATTCTGCCGACGTGATTTCGAATGAATTAAAAAGTGTCAGTGGGCTTAAGGCTGCGGCGACTGCGACCGCGACCAATAAAGCGCTCTCTAAATCGGCGGACCTACAGTCCACGGTGACGATAGAGAGCGGTGTCCAGCGTTGCACTATTCACGGCAAAGTGGTCTATTCGGATACTGAGTGCTTGAGTAATAATGCAACGACGCGCACCATCAAACTGCATGATAATCGCGCAGATGCACCCAAACCAGTGACCAAGCCGAACGAAGATAAAGATGCTTCCGAGGTCGACTTAAAAATGAAAATGATCGATAAATTGAGTAAGTAGCCAACAGCGTTGATTACTTTCGCGCTTTGGTTTAACTTGTTCTATATCCTCATTTTCACACTTTGCTTTTTTTAGAGGTCAAGCATGATTAATGTTTTTGTCTTGCATAACGGGCGCTTGAGCCAGATTAATGTTGAAAATCGGGAAGACCTGGAAAATACTTTGCCGATTTGGGTCGATCTCACCGACCCGAACGAGGATGAGCGCGAATGGGTAAAAAGTATCTATGGCGTGACCTTGCCGGGCGAGGATGAGGTCAAGGATATTGAAGCATCAGCCCGTTATTACGAAGCCGATAGCGGAGATCTGCATTTACGCACAGATTTTTTAATTGATGATGACGATCAGCCAGCCAGTACTGTGACGGTGGCTTTTATTCTGGCACGCGATATTTTATTTTCCGTGCATGCGGTCGATCTTCCGGTGTTTCGTCTGGTGCGTATGCGGGCGCGTTCACGACCAGGCTCTATTGCAGATTACAAAGATGTCTTGATGGACTTGTATGCGACCGATGCCGAATATTCGGCCGATGCACTAGAAGGTATTTATCAAAATCTGGAAGACGTCAGTCGCGCGGTTCTACAAAAAAACTTTTCAGATCAGGATGCCGCACTGGCCTTGAACGCGATTGCGCAAGAAGAAGATTTGAACGGGAGAATCCGCCGCAATATGATGGATACTCGGCGCGCTGTCAGCTTCTTGATGCGCGGGCGTTTATTAAATTCTGAGCAGTTTGAGGAAGCTAGACAAATTTTACGCGATATAGAATCACTGGATGGACATACCTCATTTTTGTTCGATAAGATCAACTTCTTAATGGATGCCACCGTCGGTTTTATTAATATTAACCAGAATAAGATCATTAAAATATTCTCGGTCGCTTCGGTGGCTTTTCTCCCTCCTACCTTAATCGCCAGTATTTATGGGATGAATTTCCACGGCTGGTTCCCCGAATTGGATTGGACATTTGGCTATCCCTTTGCGCTTGCCTTAATGCTGGCTTCCGCGATTACTCCGTTTTGGTATTTCAGGCAACGTGGTTGGCTGAAATAAATTTCAGTGTCGAATCTGTATCCAATTTACGAATGCGAGAGTTTGCTGTACAAGCCTGAACTGCGCAACTCTCTCATAAAAATGTCAACGATTGTTATCAGAAGCTTAAAAATACTAGGCTTAGCCTTTAAGCTAAACTTTCGCTATTGCAATATTGTTATTCATCGAAGATAATTCTTTGGTAAATTTGCTCTAGGATGAAATTGTGGTAGTGGCTCAAGTCCTTGATGTATTCCAAGGCTTTAGAAATAGATAAGGTGCGATACGCATGACACAAATGGAAACGCCTTTAGATCCGGCCCCAGTGAATGCCCGCAATACCGCGGGCTTTGGCACCGGAATTCGTGAGGATTTATTGCATCGCGATCCTTTGCTCGATTGTCTGGTCGAGTTGACCCGCATCCACGGTAGACCGAGCACCCGCGCCGCTTTGTCTGCTGGGCTTCCTTTGCTAGCTGAGGGATTGACTCCTTCATTGTTTGCCAGAGCTGCTGCGCATGCCGGTTTTTCCGCCAAGGTGGTCAGACGTGATCTAAATAAAATCGATACGGCACTTTTTCCCGTTATTCTTTTGTTAAAGGATAATGAGGCTTGCTTATTGCAAAAGTGGTCTGAAGATGGTTTGAGTGCGCAATTGTTATTGCCTGATTCTGGGCAAGGCGCTGTCAGCATGGGGCATGATGAGCTCAAGGCGCGCTATTCTGGCGTTGCAATTTTTTCCCGTCCGCATTTTCGTTTTGATCAGCGTACCCCGCCTTTGGTAGTGGTGCCGCAGCGGCATTGGTTTTGGGGCGCGATCCTCGAACAAAAACCTATATTTAAAGACATATTGGCGGCGGCCTTGCTGATTAACTTGTTCGCACTCGCCATGCCTTTGTTCACCATGAACGTGTATGACAGAGTGGTTCCCAATTTTGCAGTTGAAACGCTGTGGGTGTTTGCCTTTGGTATTAGCCTTGTGCTGATACTCGAATATGTGGTGCGCTTATTGCGCGGGCATTTCATCAGTTTGGTGAGCAATCGCATCGACCTAAAATTATCAGCACTGATCATGGAGCGCGTATTGGGCATGCGTATGTCGCAAAGACCCGCCTCGGTTGGTGCTTTCGCCTCAAATTTACGCTCGTTTGAAACAGTCAGAGATTTCATTGCATCGGCTACCGTGACCGCGCTGATTGATCTACCGTTCGCCATTCTATTCCTATTTGCCTTGATCTGGATCGCCTGGCCTTTGGCTCTATTGCCTATGCTTGGTATCATTATCGTGGTCATTTATAGCTATATGGTGCAGCACAAGATGCGTGAATTGTCGGAGACGACTTTCCGTGCCGCCGCCTTGCGTAATTCGACTTTAGTCGAAAGCCTGACCACCTTGGAAACGATCAAGGCGCATGGCGCGGAAAGCCAGATGCAAGCGAAGTGGGAAAAAACCACGGCATTTTTGGCGCGCGTCAATTCCGACCTTAAGCTGCTCTCCGCCTCCAGCATCAATGGTGCGGCCGCAATACAGCAATTGGTGAACGTGGCAGTGGTAATCGCCGGTGTCTATCTGATCCATGAAAAAATGATGACTATGGGGGGCTTGATTGCAGCGACCATGTTGGCGGGACGTGCTATGTCGCCAGTCGGACAGGTGGTCGGATTACTGTTGCAGTATGAGGGCGCCAAGAATTCTCTGGCATCGCTGGAGAAAATCATGGCGACACCCTCAGAGCGCAGTGATGAGAGCGCGTTTGTGCACAGACCTGAAATTCTCGGACAGATAGAATTTAAAAACGTGCATTTCAGTTATCCTGGCCGTAGCGAAGAGGCACTACGCGGCGTCAGTTTTAAGATCGCGCCAGGCGAACGTGTCGTGATCATAGGCCGGGTAGGCTCAGGCAAGTCGACTATGGAAAAACTGATACTCGGTTTGTACGCACCGACTAAGGGGGCTGTGTTACTCGATGACGTAGATCTGCGCCAATTGGATCCTGCCGACTTGCGCCGTAGTTTAGGCTATGTTGAGCAAGATTCTATGTTGTTCTATGGCAGTCTGCGTGAAAACATCACCATCCGCGCTCCGTATGCGGATGATAGGGCCGTGGTCGCTGCGGCAGAGCTGGCGGGGCTGACCGAGTTTGTGAATAGCCACCCGGAAGGTTTTGATATGCTCATTAGTGAGCGTGGTGAAAATGTCTCTGGCGGACAGCGTCAAAGTATAGCGATAGCGCGTGCCGCATTATTGGATCCGCCTGTGCTCTTGTTAGATGAACCTACTAGCGCGATGGATTACCCATCCGAGGCGCAGTTCAAAGAGCGTATCGGCAAATACGCAATGCATAAAACCATGATCATCGTCACTCATAGGCCTAGCCTGATGGATTTGGCAAGTCGTATTATCGTGGTCGATCACGGCATGATAGTAGCGGATGGACCTAAGGATAAAGTCATGGCGGCCTTGCAATCTGGTCAGATTGGGAGGGCTAAATAATGGCTAAGTTGCGCTTGTTTGGCTTGGCAATGATTGCATGGATGGAGAAACTGCGTCTGCGTTTCGGTATTTCACCCGGACTGTGGCTAGAGCGCTGGAAGGACGATGTCAGCCTTCCTGAATCTGACTTCATGCAGGATGCGGATAGCATCATTCTGCAACAGGAGCCATTGCGCGCGCGCATACTCTTGCATGCACTCTTGGGCTCCTTCCTATTGTTTATACTTTGGGCTGGTTTGGTGCACGTGGATGAAATCACCAAAGGTGAGGGCAAGGTTATCCCATCAAGACAGTTGCAGGTATTGCAGAGTTTGGACGGCGGTATCGTCACCGAGATTTTGGTCAAGGAGGGACAGGTAGTCAAGGAAGGGCAGATCTTGCTACAGGTAGACACCACCCGTTTTGAGTCCTCCGTCAAAGAAAACCGGTCACAATATCTTTCCCTCACCGCCAAGGCCGCGCGTTTGCGTGCCTTGGGGGATGGCAAGGCTTTTGTGCCACCGCCTGAGGTAATGCAGGAAGATCCTAAAACCGCAGATGAAGAGCAGCGTCTGTATGAAACTGCGAATTCTGAAATGCAGGCGCAAGTCTCCATTGCGCGGCAGCAGTTGGCGCAAAGAGGGCAGGAGCAGGCCGAGGCTAGCGCGCGCCAAAGACAAGCTTCGCAAGCGTATGAGTCTAGTCAAAAAGAGCTGTCTGTCACCAAACCCTTGCTCGGTTCTGGCGCTGTTTCTGAAGTTGAATTACTCCGCCTGGAGCGCGATGTGTCCCGCTTCAAGGGGGAGCGCGATATCGCCACCGCGCAGATCGCCCGTACTCAGGCTGCAATCGGTGAGGCGAATCGGAAAATACAAGAAGTCGAATTGGCAGCCCGTAACAACGCTAGTAAAGAATTGTCAGAAACCATGGCAAGATTAAATGCTCTGATACAAAGCGGTACCGGTCTGGCGGATAAGGTCAAGCAGTCGGCAATACGCTCGCCGGTGCGTGGTACGGTCAAGCGCTTGCTGGTCAACACCGTTGGTGGCGTGGTGCAGCCAGGCCGTGATGTGGTAGAGGTGGTGCCTACTGAAGGTAAATTATTATTGGAGGCCAAGGTGGCTCCAAAAGATATCGCTTTCCTGGCGCCGGGACAAAAAGCCGTGGTGAAATTTACTGCTTATGATTTCTCCACCTACGGTGGCTTAGAGGCAAAATTAGAGCACATAGGGGCCGATTCGGTCACCGACGAACGCGGCAATACTTTCTATATTGTGAGAGTGTCGACCACAAATGCCGCTTTATCCGGTGGCCAGCCGATTATTCCGGGTATGGTGGCCGAGGTGGATATCATTACCGGTAAGAAAACTATACTTTCTTACCTGCTCAAACCTGTCTTAAGAGCGAAACAATCTGCCTTAACTGAACGATGATGAACATCATCTCTATAGGATATTAAGTTGAAACCGATTCAACATATTTTTGTATCAAAAACCGCGAACTCTTTGGAGACTTGGCTGCAAGCCTTTCCACGCGCACTTACTGTTAGCCTGGAAACGGAAACTGTTGCCGTGGTCGATGCTGGGGTGATCTGGTTGCGCCTGTCGACGGATGCTTCCGTGGCGCAACAAATTGCGAAAGCGCGCAAGTATTTTCCAATACAAGCTTTGGTTGTGATGAGTGATATGCCCAATGATTTGGAAGCTTTGGCAGTGTTCTCGGCTGGTGGGCGCGCTTATTGCAATACGCACGCAGGCGTCGAGGTGCTGGAAAAAATCGCTGGAGTGGTCTCGCAAGGCGGCTTGTGGATAGGTGAATCTATCATGCAACGTCTATTGAGTGCGCCCACGCCTGAATTGGTTTTGCATGCGGTTAGCAGTAAGTCTTGGGCCAGCAAGTTGACGGAGCGTGAGATTGAGGTCGCCAAGGCGATAGCTTTGGGTTGCAGTAACAAAGAGATAGGGCTGCAGATGGCTATCACTGAGCGCACCGTCAAGGCGCACGTAGGTGCTATTTTCGAAAAACTTCAGGTACGTGATCGCCTGCAATTGGCCTTATTGGTAAAAGATAGTTAAATGATGCCAGCCTAGTACTTAGGTACAATTGGGTTTTGGAAACATTCTTGTTAGAGTACGGACATTCTTATTCATTCGTCCGGAGATCTATCATGGCAAGTTCAGCAAACATCGTTGGTAAAGTCGTTGCGCTTCAAGGCCAGGCCATAGTACGTTCTGCGGACGGTAGTCAGCATCAACTTCATTTGGGTGATGTCATTTATGAAAATGATGTTATCGTCACCGAGGCAAACGGACGCGTGGAGTTGGCGTTTGATCAAGGCCGCAACTATCTCCTGAGAGAAGGCGAAACGGTCACACTTGACGCTAGTGTGTACGCACCCGCCCAAACCGAAATCGCCGCAGCGGCCTTGTTGCCAGATGCCGCGCTCGCCGCAAATGTCGCCAATGCAGTAATTGGAGGTAATAGTCTCGATAAATTACTCGAAGAAACCGCGGCCGGCCTTGGTGGCGGCGATGTCGGCGATGGTAATGGCTTTGTGCAGTTGGACAGAATCGCAGAAGCGGTTACACCCCAATCCTTCTTTGGCGCTGCCGCCACGACGGCCACTATTTTACCAATAGAGCGCTCAGCAGGATTGCTTGCAAACGCGATCGATAATGCATCGCCTGTAATTACCGTTGATGCACCGGACAATACAAACGACAGTACGCCTAGCATTTCGGGTACTAGTAATCTGCCCGCAGGCAGCACGATATCGCTGCTCATTACCGATAGCGGCGGTACGCAGCAGACCATTACTGCGATAGTTCAGCCGAATGGAACTTATAGCGCGACGCCGACGACCGCTTTGTCAGATGGCTCTTATAGCGTGGTTGCAAGCGGTAAAGATTCATCAGGCAATCCAGCCACTGGTACAGACGGTGGCTCGGTAGATGCCACTCCACCAGTCATCACTGTTCAAGCACCGGATAATACAAGTGATAACACCCCGACCATTAGCGGTAGCAGTGATTTGCCTGTAGGCAGTACGATTACGCTAGTTGTGACCGATAGTTCAGGTAAGTCGCAGACCATCACTGCCACGGTACAGACCGGTGGTATTTACAATGCGACACCTGCGTTACCTTTGGCGGACGGTACTTACAAAGTAGTGGCGAGTGGCCGAGATGCGGCCGGTAATCAAGCCACTAGTACGGATGACGGTTCGGTTGACACCACCGCCACGGCAGCTCCGACGATCACGATCACCACCGACAGCAACAACGACGGTCTGATCAGTAAAACAGAACTCGGTGCAGCGACGACAGTAGCCGTCACCGTGGCCTTGCCAGGCACCGCTAAAGCAGGTGACACTCTGACGATCACTGATGGCACAACACCGCAAAGCCATGTCTTGACCGCAGCAGAAATTAGCGCTGGTAGCTACAGCAGCACGGTTGCCAAACCGGCCGAAGGTGCAAGCTTAACGGTCACAGCAACCGTCACCGACCAGGCAGGCAATGTCTCAGCCCCGGGCACCGACAGCGCGACTTTAGACACAACGGCGACCGCAGCACCAACGATCACGATCACCACCGACAGCAACAACGACGGCCTGATCAGTAAAGCAGAACTCGGAGCCGCAAGCACAGTGGCAGTTACAGTCGCCTTGCCAGGCACGGCTAAAGCGGGCGACACTCTGACGATTACTGATGGCACGACACCGCAAAGCCATGTCTTAACCGCCGCAGAAATCACTGCAGGTACTTACAGCAGCACGGTTGCCAAACCGGCCGAAGGCGCGACCTTGTCTGTGAGTGCAACGGTCACGGACCAAGCTGGCAATGTCTCTGCACCTGGTACGGACACTGCAGTGCTCGACACCACAGCCAGCGCCAGTATCACCATCGCCACGGTCGCCGGAGACGACATCGTCAACGCTGCAGAATCGAATAAACCTGTCACCTTAAGCGGCACGGTAAGCGGTGACGCCAAAGCCGGTGATATCGTGACCCTGACCGTTGGGACCCACACCTACAACGCCACCGTGACCGGCACTGCCGGTAACTACAGCTACAGCGTGGCCGTACCTGGTGCTGATTTACTGGGCAACGGCAATGTACACGCCAGCGTCAGCAGCACCGACGGGGCCGGCAATCCAGCAGTAGCAACAGCCGACCATACTTACACAGTCGACACCACCGCCAGCGCCAGCATCACCATCGCGACGGTAGCCGGAGACGACATCGTCAACGCTGCAGAATCAGGCTCCGGTAAGCTCGTCACCTTAAGCGGCACGGTAGGCGGTGACGCCAAAGCCGGTGATATCGTAACCCTGACTGTGGGTACCCACACCTACAACGCCACAGTGACCGGCACAGCGGGTAACTACAGCTACAGCGTGGCCGTACCAGGCGCTGATTTACTGGGCAACGGCAATGTCCACGCCAGCGTCAGCAGCACCGACACGGCCGGCAATCCAGCAGTAGCAACAGCCGACCATACTTACACAGTTGACACCACAGCCAGCGCCAGTATCACCATCGCCACGGTAGCCGGAGACGACATCGTCAACGCCGCAGAATCGAATAAACCGGTCACCTTAAGCGGCACGGTAGGCGGCGACGCCAAAGCCGGTGATATCGTGACCCTGACCGTCGGTACCCACACCTACAACGCCACAGTGACCGGCACTGCCGGTAACTACAGCTACAGCGTCGCAGTACCTGGGGCTGATTTACTGGGCAACGGCAATGTTCACGCCAGCGTCAGTAGCACCGACGCGGCCGGCAATCCAGCGGTAGCAACAGCTGACCATACTTACACAGTTGACACCACAGCCAACGCCAGTATCACCATCGCGACGGTAGCCGGAGACGACATCGTCAACGCTGCAGAATCGAATAAACCTGTCACCTTAAGCGGCACGGTAAGCGGCGACGCCAAAGCCGGTGATATCGTGACCCTGACCGTTGGTACCCACACCTACAACGCCACAGTGACCGGCACAGCGGGCAACTACAGCTACAGCGTGGCCGTACCTGGTGCTGATTTACTGGGCAGCAGCAATGTCCACGCCAGCGTCAGCACAATGAGTGCCTCTGGCAATCCGTCCACTGCAGCGACTGACCATACTTACACAGTCGACACCACAGCGAGCGCCAGTATCACCATCGCCACGGTGGCTGGTGACGACATCGTCAACGCTGCAGAATCGAATAAACCTGTCACCTTAAGCGGCACGGTAGGCGGCGACGCCAAAGCCGGTGATATCGTGACCCTGACTGTGGGTACCCACACCTACAACGCCACAGTTACCGGCACTGCCGGTAACTACAGCTACAGCGTCGCAGTACCTGGGGCTGATTTACTGGGCAACGGCAATGTCCACGCCAGCGTCAGCAGCACCGACACGGCCGGCAATCCAGCAGTAGCAACAGCGGACCATACTTACACAGTCGACACCACAGCCAACGCCAGTATCACCATCGCCACGGTCGCCGGAGACGACATCGTCAACGCTGCAGAATCGAATAAACCGGTCACCTTAAGCGGCACGGTAAGCGGCGACGCCAAAGCCGGTGATATCGTGACCCTGACCGTTGGTACCCACACCTACAACGCCACAGTGACCGGCACTGCCGGTAACTACAGCTACAGCGTCGCAGTACCTGGGGCTGATTTACTGGGCAACGGCAATGTTCACGCCAGCGTCAGCACAATGAGTGCCTCTGGCAATCCGTCCACTGCAGCGACTGACCATACTTACACAGTCGACACCACAGCGAGCGCCAGTATCACCATCGCCACGGTCGCCGGAGACGACATCGTCAACGCTGCAGAATCGAATAAACCTGTCACCTTAAGCGGCACGGTAAGCGGCGACGCCAAAGCCGGTGATATCGTGACCCTGACCGTTGGTACCCACACCTACAACGCCACAGTGACCGGCACTGCCGGTAACTACAGCTACAGCGTCGCAGTACCTGGGGCTGATTTACTGGGCAACGGCAATGTCCACGCCAGCGTCAGCAGCACCGACGCGGCCGGCAATCCAGCGGTAGCAACAGCTGACCATACTTACACAGTCGACACCACAGCGAGCGCCAGTATCACCATCGCCACGGTCGCCGGAGACGACATCGTCAACGCTGCAGAATCGAATAAACCGGTCACCTTAAGCGGCACGGTAAGCGGCGACGCCAAAGCCGGTGATATCGTAACCCTGACTGTGGGTACCCACACCTACAACGCCACAGTGACCGGCACTGCCGGTAACTACAGCTACAGCGTCGCAGTACCTGGGGCTGATTTACTGGGCAACGGCAATGTCCACGCCAGCGTCAGCAGCACCGACACGGCCGGCAATCCAGCAGTAGCAACAGCGGACCATACTTACACAGTCGACACCACAGCCAACGCCAGTATCACCATCGCCACGGTCGCCGGAGACGACATCGTCAACGCTGCAGAATCGAATAAACCTGTCACCTTAAGCGGCACGGTAGGCGGCGACGCCAAAGCCGGTGATATCGTGACCCTGACCGTCGGTACCCACACCTACAGCGCCACAGTGACCGGCACTGCCGGTAACTACAGCTACAGCGTCGCAGTACCTGGGGCTGATTTACTGGGCAACGGCAATGTCCACGCCAGCGTCAGCACAATGAGTGCCTCTGGCAATCCGTCCACTGCAGCGACTGACCATACTTACACAGTCGACACCACAGCCAGCGCCAGTATCACCATCGCCACGGTCGCCGGAGACGACATCGTCAACGCTGCAGAATCGAATAAACCTGTCACCTTAAGCGGCACGGTAAGCGGCGACGCCAAAGCCGGTGATATCGTAACCCTGACTGTGGGTACCCACACCTACAACGCCACAGTGACCGGCACAGCGGGTAACTACAGCTACAGCGTGGCCGTACCAGGCGCTGATTTACTGGGCAACGGCAATGTCCACGCCAGCGTCAGCAGCACCGACACGGCCGGCAATCCAGCAGTAGCAACAGCCGACCATACTTACACAGTTGACACCACAGCCAGCGCCAGTATCACCATCGCCACGGTCGCCGGAGACGACATCGTCAACGCTGCAGAATCGAATAAACCTGTCACCTTAAGCGGCACGGTAGGCGGCGACGCCAAAGCCGGTGATATCGTGACCCTGACCGTCGGTACCCACACCTACAACGCCACAGTGACCGGCACTGCCGGTAACTACAGCTACAGCGTCGCAGTACCTGGGGCTGATTTACTGGGCAACGGCAATGTTCACGCCAGCGTCAGCAGCACCGACACGGCGGGCAATCCAGCAGTAGCAACAGCCGACCATACTTACACAGTCGACACCACCGCCAGCGCCAGCATCACCATCGCGACGGTAGCCGGAGACGACATCGTCAACGCTGCAGAATCAGGCTCCGGTAAGCTCGTCACCTTAAGCGGCACGGTAGGCGGTGACGCCAAAGCCGGTGATATCGTAACCCTGACTGTGGGTACCCACACCTACAACGCCACAGTGACCGGCACAGCGGGTAACTACAGCTACAGCGTGGCCGTACCAGGCGCTGATTTACTGGGCAACGGCAATGTCCACGCCAGCGTCAGCAGCACCGACACGGCCGGCAATCCAGCAGTAGCAACAGCCGACCATACTTACACAGTTGACACCACAGCCAGCGCCAGTATCACCATCGCCACGGTAGCCGGAGACGACATCGTCAACGCCGCAGAATCGAATAAACCGGTCACCTTAAGCGGCACGGTAGGCGGCGACGCCAAAGCCGGTGATATCGTGACCCTGACCGTCGGTACCCACACCTACAACGCCACAGTGACCGGCACTGCCGGTAACTACAGCTACAGCGTCGCAGTACCTGGGGCTGATTTACTGGGCAACGGCAATGTTCACGCCAGCGTCAGTAGCACCGACGCGGCCGGCAATCCAGCGGTAGCAACAGCTGACCATACTTACACAGTTGACACCACAGCCAACGCCAGTATCACCATCGCGACGGTAGCCGGAGACGACATCGTCAACGCTGCAGAGTCGAATAAACCTGTCACCTTAAGCGGCACGGTAGGTGGTGACGCCAAAGCCGGTGATATCGTAACCCTGACCGTTGGTACCCACACCTACAACGCCACAGTGACCGGCACTGCCGGTAACTACAGCTACAGCGTCGCAGTACCTGGGGCTGATTTACTGGGCAACGGCAATGTCCACGCCAGCGTCAGCAGCACCGACGCGGCCGGCAATCCAGCGGTAGCAACAGCTGACCATACTTACACAGTCGACACCACAGCCAGCGCCAGTATCACCATCGCCACGGTCGCCGGAGACGACATCGTCAACGCTGCAGAATCGAATAAACCTGTCACCTTAAGCGGCACGGTAGGCGGCGACGCCAAAGCCGGTGATATCGTAACCCTGACTGTGGGTACCCACACCTACAACGCCACAGTGACCGGCACTGCCGGTAACTACAGCTACAGCGTCGCAGTACCTGGGGCTGATTTACTGGGCAACGGCAATGTCCACGCCAGCGTCAGCAGCACCGACACGGCCGGCAATCCAGCAGTAGCAACAGCGGACCATACTTACACAGTCGACACCACAGCCAACGCCAGTATCACCATCGCCACGGTCGCCGGAGACGACATCGTCAACGCTGCAGAATCGAATAAACCGGTCACCTTAAGCGGCACGGTAAGCGGCGACGCCAAAGCCGGTGATATCGTGACCCTGACCGTTGGTACCCACACCTACAACGCCACAGTGACCGGCACTGCCGGTAACTACAGCTACAGCGT
Organism: Undibacterium parvum; assembly: GCF_003955735.1. Classification (NCBI taxonomy): domain Bacteria; kingdom Pseudomonadati; phylum Pseudomonadota; class Betaproteobacteria; order Burkholderiales; family Oxalobacteraceae; genus Neoundibacterium; species Neoundibacterium parvum. The sequence continues at coordinate 3,340,060 of NZ_CP034464.1, forward strand.
CGCAGTACCTGGGGCTGATTTACTGGGCAACGGCAATGTTCACGCCAGCGTCAGCACAATGAGTGCCTCTGGCAATCCGTCCACTGCAGCGACTGACCATACTTACACAGTCGACACCACAGCGAGCGCCAGTATCACCATCGCCACGGTCGCCGGAGACGACATCGTCAACGCTGCAGAATCGAATAAACCTGTCACCTTAAGCGGCACGGTAAGCGGCGACGCCAAAGCCGGTGATATCGTGACCCTGACCGTTGGTACCCACACCTACAACGCCACAGTGACCGGCACTGCCGGTAACTACAGCTACAGCGTCGCAGTACCTGGGGCTGATTTACTGGGCAACGGCAATGTCCACGCCAGCGTCAGCACAATGAGTGCCTCTGGCAATCCGTCCACTGCAGCGACTGACCATACTTACACAGTCGACACCACAGCGAGCGCCAGTATCACCATCGCCACGGTCGCCGGAGACGACATCGTCAACGCTGCAGAATCGAATAAACCGGTCACCTTAAGCGGCACGGTAAGCGGCGACGCCAAAGCCGGTGATATCGTGACCCTGACCGTTGGTACCCACACCTACAACGCCACAGTGACCGGCACTGCCGGTAACTACAGCTACAGCGTCGCAGTACCTGGGGCTGATTTACTGGGCAACGGCAATGTTCACGCCAGCGTCAGCAGCACCGACACGGCCGGCAATCCAGCGGTAGCAACAGCTGACCATACTTACACAGTCGACACCACAGCCAGCGCCAGTATCACCATCGCCACGGTCGCCGGAGACGATATCGTCAACGCTGCAGAATCGAATAAACCTGTCACCTTAAGCGGCACGGTAAGCGGCGACGCCAAAGCCGGTGATATCGTGACCCTGACCGTTGGTACCCACACCTACAACGCCACAGTGACCGGCACTGCCGGTAACTACAGCTACAGCGTCGCAGTACCTGGGGCTGATTTACTGGGCAACGGCAATGTTCACGCCAGCGTCAGTAGCACCGACGCGGCCGGCAATCCAGCGGTAGCAACAGCTGACCATACTTACACAGTTGACACCACAGCCAACGCCAGTATCACCATCGCTACGGTCGCCGGTGACGACATCGTCAATGCTGCAGAATCAGGCTCCGGTAAGCTCGTCACCTTAAGCGGCACGGTAGGCGGTGACGCCAAAGCCGGTGATATCGTGACCCTGACCGTCGGTACCCACACCTACAACGCCACAGTGACCGGCACTGCCGGTAACTACAGCTACAGCGTCGCAGTACCTGGGGCTGATTTACTGGGCAACGGCAATGTTCACGCCAGCGTCAGCAGCACCGACACGGCGGGCAATCCAGCAGTAGCAACAGCCGACCATACTTACACAGTCGACACCACCGCCAGCGCCAGCATCACCATCGCGACGGTAGCCGGTGACGACATCGTCAACGCTGCAGAATCAGGCTCCGGTAAGCTCGTCACCTTAAGCGGCACGGTAGGCGGCGACGCCAAAGCCGGTGATATCGTGACCCTGACTGTGGGTGCCCACACCTACAACGCCACAGTGACTGGCACTGCCGGTAACTACAGCTACAGCGTCGCAGTACCTGGGGCTGATTTACTGGGCAACGGCAATGTCCACGCCAGCGTCAGCAGCACCGACACGGCGGGCAATCCAGCAGTAGCAACAGCCGACCATACTTACACAGTCGACACCACCGCCAGCGCCAGCATCACCATCGCGACGGTAGCCGGAGACGACATCGTCAACGCTGCAGAATCAGGCTCCGGTAAGCTCGTCACCTTAAGCGGCACGGTAGGCGGTGACGCCAAAGCCGGTGATATCGTAACCCTGACTGTGGGTACCCACACCTACAACGCCACAGTGACCGGCACAGCGGGTAACTACAGCTACAGCGTGGCCGTACCAGGCGCTGATTTACTGGGCAACGGCAATGTCCACGCCAGCGTCAGCAGCACCGACACGGCCGGCAATCCAGCAGTAGCAACAGCCGACCATACTTACACAGTTGACACCACAGCCAGCGCCAGTATCACCATCGCCACGGTAGCCGGAGACGACATCGTCAACGCTGCAGAATCAGGCTCCGGTAAGCTCGTCACCTTAAGCGGCACGGTAGGCGGTGACGCCAAAGCCGGTGATATCGTAACCCTGACTGTGGGTACCCACACCTACAACGCCACAGTGACCGGCACAGCGGGTAACTACAGCTACAGCGTGGCCGTACCAGGCGCTGATTTACTGGGCAACGGCAATGTCCACGCCAGCGTCAGCAGCACCGACACGGCCGGCAATCCAGCAGTAGCAACAGCCGACCATACTTACACAGTTGACACCACAGCCAGCGCCAGTATCACCATCGCCACGGTAGCCGGAGACGACATCGTCAACGCCGCAGAATCGAATAAACCGGTCACCTTAAGCGGCACGGTAGGCGGCGACGCCAAAGCCGGTGATATCGTGACCCTGACCGTCGGTACCCACACCTACAACGCCACAGTGACCGGCACTGCCGGTAACTACAGCTACAGCGTCGCAGTACCTGGGGCTGATTTACTGGGCAACGGCAATGTTCACGCCAGCGTCAGCACAATGAGTGCCTCTGGCAATCCGTCCACTGCAGCGACTGACCATACTTACACAGTCGACACCACAGCGAGCGCCAGTATCACCATCGCTACGGTCGCCGGTGACGACATCGTCAATGCTGCAGAATCAGGCTCCGGTAAGCTCGTCACCTTAAGCGGCACGGTAGGCGGTGACGCCAAAGCCGGTGATATCGTAACCCTGACTGTGGGTACCCACACCTACAACGCCACAGTGACCGGCACAGCGGGTAACTACAGCTACAGCGTGGCCGTACCAGGCGCTGATTTACTGGGCAACGGCAATGTCCACGCCAGCGTCAGCAGCACCGACACGGCCGGCAATCCAGCAGTAGCAACAGCCGACCATACTTACACAGTCGACACCACCGGACCTGCAGTTGCAGCGCAAACTTTTAGCTATGCTGAGAACAGTGCTGCTAATAGCGTTATCGCTAATGTGATGGCCAGTGATGCCAAGGGTGTGACAGGCTACAAGTTCACCGTGACTGGCACCAATACCAGCGCTGATGGCTACTATCAAATCGATAGCACCGGCGCCATTACCTTGACTGCAGCCGGAGCGGCTTCGGCCGTGAACGACTTTGAGCAAGGCCCCAACACTGGTAACTATAGCGTTACGGTGTTTGATGCAGCAGGTAACAGCACCGCTGCGATCATTACTTTAAAAGAAAGCAACGTGAACGAGGCTCCGGTTGCTGTCGATGATCGCTACACGATGTCAGAAGATGGCAGCGCGATTACATTGACACCATTAAGCGGTGATAGTGATCCTGATGGCACCACTCCAACTATCAAGAGCATCAACGGCATAGCGCTTACTCCTGGTATTGCCCAAACTATTTTAGTCACTGGCGGTACGGTCAATATCACTGCGGCAAATATTATTAGTTTTACGCCTAGCCCGAACTTCAATGGTCAAGTGAGCATCCAATATGTGATTACTGATGGCCTACTCACTTCCAATGCGAATGAGATCATTACGGTGACCGCTGTCAATGATGCGCCATTGGGGATTGATCGTGCGGTGACGACCGGTGAGGATACGCCTTACCATTTCAGCATTGCTGATTTCCGTATGAACGATGTCGAGGATGGTTTAAATTCCACACCGACGGCAATACGTATCGACACCTTGCCCGGCAACGGTGTTTTGCAATTAAATGGCGTTACTGTGATTGCAGGGCAGGTTTTGCTAAGCACTGAATTAAGTAGTCTGACATTTACGCCGGCTGCGAATGCGAACGGAGCTAGTTACGCAAACTTCACTTTTAGTGTGCGTGATAGCGGTAACCTGTATGACACCGTACCCAATACCTTGTCTATCGCAGTATCGCCACGAGTTGATCTGAGCGTACAGGATGTCCAGCATTGGACGTTTAATGAAGGTGTGGGTACGACTACGACAAATATTTATCCTACGCTAGATCAGATAGGAACACGTACCGATGGTATCGCTGGCGGTGTTGATAGGAGCCCGACTTTCACGGCGAACGGTCATGAAGGGTTTGGTATGCAGTTCAACGGTATCTGGTCGACGACTAGTGGCGCGCGCGATGGCGGCTACCTTGCCTTGCCCACATCTGTAACTGATCCTTTGCGTGGTAATGGCTCTGGTGGCGGTAGCGCATCGCTGGTGTTCTGGTTGAATACAACGCAGACTGGTGGATCGATAGGTTGGAATTCACCTAGTGTTATCGGTATGGAAAATAACGGTGGCACAACCGATATTCAATGGGGCTGGTTAGATAGTAATGGACGTATCGGTTTTGGGATGGCGGACACGTTAGGATTTCAGAGTACAAATCCTATCAATGATGGTAAATGGCATCACGTGGCAATGAATCATAATTTCACCACTGGAGCAACCGAGGTCTGGGTGGATGGCGTACTCAATAGCTCAGGCAATATCTTGCCTGGTGCGATTATGCCTAATAAATTCCTAGGCTTTGGCGTTACAGCGGACGATGGCGCGGCGACTGACCGTTACTTGAACGGTACCTTAGATGATGCTCGTATCTACGACAGAACGCTCACAGGCGCGCAGATTAAGGCGATCTATGCAGTGGAGAGTAATAATCTTGGCGCTAATGCTGTGCTCGATAATGACGGTGGATCGGTTCGCTTTGCCTTGGTCGGCAATGACTATACACATATCGAGGTCACCGGGGCCCCGATAGGCGCAACCTTTAGCGACGGTGTGGGCGGGCATAGTGTCACGACCACTAGTGTAGGGCAGATCGTCGACCTCACTGGTTGGACGCAAGCCGAGCTTGCAGTTGGCAATCTGGGCACAAATTCAGCCTTGCTTGCGGTTACCGCTACCGGTGCCACGGCAGGGGATTCAGTGACGCAGTTCGTCAATATCGTGACTGATACTACCGTCTTTAATGGTTCTAACAGTAACGAAACTTTGACTGGTACAGCGGGCGCAGACTTCATCTCTGGCATGGGCGGTAATGATACGATCAACGCTGGTAATGGCGACGATAGGGTATTCGGCGGTAGTGGCGATGACATTATCCTTGGTGGCGCTGGAAAAGATGTGCTGGTAGGTGGAGTTGGAAATGACACACTGACCGGCGGTACCGAAGCCGATACTTTCCGCTGGTCACTTGGAGACGCTGGCACTACCACTTTACCCGCAAACGATAGAGTGACTGATTTTGATCCTGCAGCTTTCAGCGCTGGTGGCGATAGACTTGATTTGCGTGATTTGTTACAAGGTGAAAACCATGCTAGCGGCAACGGTAATTTGGGTGATTACTTGCATTTTGTAAAAACTGGTAATGACACTGTCGTGCATATTAGTAGTACTGGCGGCTTTGCAGGTGGGTTTAGCGCTGCTAAAGATGATCAAGTTATTACTTTAAGTAACGTCTTACTGACCGGTGCTGATGATGCGGCTATCATCAATGATTTGCTGACAAAAGGAAAATTAATCGTTGACTAATTTGATCCGTATATTTAGTTGAAATGTGTAGCAAAACAGGGCGATTTCTTCGCCCTGTTTTTTTGTTTTGGCGGTGGCTTATTTGATTTTTATGGCGGTCTGCTGCATCGCTTTTTGTAGCCATCCCAGTCCGTCTTCCGTGCGTCCGCGCGGACGGTATTCGCAGCCTATCCAGCCTTCATATCCGAGTTCATCGAGTAAATTAAATAGGTAAGGGTAGTTCACTTCACCCTGGTCCGGTTCATTGCGACTGGGAACGCTGGCGATCTGTACATGACCGATGCCATCGAAGTGCTTTCGCAAGCACATAGACAAATCACCCTCGACGATTTGTGCGTGATAAAAATCCATTTGTACTTTGACGTTGGGCTCGCCGCATTCTTCGCGCAGGGCATGGGCTTGCGCCTGAGTGTTGATAAAATATCCCGGCATGTCTCTGGGGTTGATTGCTTCTATCATTAAGCAGATACCGTGTTCAGCCATTGCGCGTGCCGCATAGCCTAGGTTGCTCAAATACTGCGCTCGATATACCAGAGGATCGGCATCGGCAGCTAGGATTCCCGCCATCATATGCAGACGCTTGGTCCCCAGAGCTAATGCATATTCAAGCGCACGCGCCACGCCAGTTTTAAATTCCACCTCGCGACCAGGCAGGGCAGCGATACCGCGCTCGCCTGCACCCCAATCACCAGGCGGTAGATTAAATAAAACGTTTTCCAAATGGTTTTGCTGCAGCCAAGACGCGAGCTGCTGTGGCGAATGCTCGTACGGAAACAAAAATTCCACCGCTTTAAAGCCTGCTGCAGCGGCAGCGGCAAAACGCTGTGGGAAGGCGACTTCGTTAAACATCATACTCAGATTAGCTGCAAATTTTGGCATGTTAATACTCCGGATCGATGAGGGCTCAAAAGGTTTTTCATGCTTTAGGTCTGTACTTCAGCGGAAAATTAAAGCGCTAGGCATCGCATATCTGCAGGCTGTAAAGCTGTACTTGAAAAATCAGATGAACCGATAAATTATTATTTGGCAGGGACAATACAACTCAAAATTTGCAAAGCACCTAGCTGGACGCGCATATTCCATGCGGCTTAGCGGACAGGCACCTTGGAAAGGCGCATGGAATATGCGTGCTGGGCAGGTGCCCTGTTGAAATCGCTAGTCTGAGCATGGCTCAATGGTACGTCTATCGCGATTTACCAACACCACTGCGGCTAGCCGAAACTGCTTAGCTAGTCTCGGTCGATTGACCTATCATTGGTCCGGTGACGCCATCGATGCCAAGCTCAGATAGACTGGATAATTCGCCGCTAGAGCTCACGCCCTCTGCAAATATTTGCAAGCCCATCCTGTGCACGATAGAGCCTATGCCTTTGACGAAGGCTAGATTTCCGGCATTCATGTCTATGCCACGGATGAAGCCCGCATCAACTTTGACATAGTCGAGTTTAAGATCATGCAAGAGATTGATCTTGTCGAATTGCCGTCCAAAATGTTCCACTCCTAGTTTGCAACCACTGGCGCTGACGTCGCGATGGAAGGCTCGAAATGCGTCGAGGTTGGCAAATACGCCGTTCTCTGGCACCTCCAGCCACAAACGCTTGCTGACAGCCGGGCGCGATAACAGTAGGGCGCGTAATTGCTCTCTGAAAGCTGGATTTTGTATCGATTGCGCCGATAAATTAATCGCGATATCGTCCATCTGGCTATTTCGACTCAACTCATTAAGGCCTAAATTGATCGCTGCTAAATCGAGTTTATCGGTCAATCCCAGGCGCTCTGCAATCGGCAGGAAACGGCCAGCCGGAAACCATTCTCCACCAAACATGAGGCGCAGGGCGGATTCCGCATGCGAAGTTTTTTTCGCGAAATCGACTACTGGGAACAGCGCCAATTTTACCCACTGCTGCTCGAGTGCTCGATGAATTAGTTTTGACCATTCTTCACTGCTTCTTGGTGCTTGCGCTATATCTAAAGGCGCAGCCTGTCGTACTGCGCTGACGCCGCCTATCTCTGCGCTGGCCAAGGCTTCGTCCACTTGAGATAGCAGGGCGCCTGGAGAAATTCCAAATTCAAATTGACCGTAACCTAGGTAAGCAGTGACAGGATTATTCTCGATTTCGGCCAGTTCCTTAGAGATTAAGTCCAAGACTGAAGCCGCCACCAGGGCTGCATCGGTTTGCCGGAACAATAAGGCAAAATCGGTGCCGTTCATGCGCGCTGCAAAAGCTTCCGGCAATTGGCTTGCTTGATGGTTCAATACAGCACCGAGTCTTTTGAGTAGAGTATCGACCTTATTACGACCAAGTTGCTTATTGATCTCTGCCAAATGCGATAGACGCAACATGATTAGACTACCTGCCGGGGCGTCTTCAGCCTCAACCATGACATGCAATTGCGCCATAAAATGGCTACGGTTGGCCACGCCTGAGACAGGGTCGGTATTGGCCTGCCGACGCAAGGTTTCCAAGCGTTCGGCTTCTTCTGCGAACATGGATTTAAGTAAACTAACTGTGGAATTCATGGCCGTCGATAATTGCCGTAATTCTGGCACCTTCGATTCTGGAGCGATAATAAACCGGCGCTCAGTCATGGCGTTAGCTTGTGCGATGACGGCGCTGAGCGGTTTTCGTAAACGTCGTAAGATGAGGGTCCCTAAATAACCGGCGATCAAGCCGGACAAGGCTAGTGTCGCCATCATGTCTTTGGTGGATTGCCACAAGGTCTGGTAGGCAAAGCTACTCTGCGTCACGAGCGAGACCGTGCCCAATTGTTTCCAGCCACTGCTAATTTGTGCCTGGCCAGGTGTTGATAGTATCGGGAAAGCTTGGATGAACCAGGCCGGAACCGCGGTTTTTTCAGGCGCGGCAACGCGTGTGATGAATTCTTTGCCGTTGCTGTCGCTAACGCTAATCGAACTATAGTGACCGCTGTCAAACAGAGCAGCAACGACTAACTCAAGCTCAACGGCATCGATATTTTTTTGGCTCAGGGAAAGTGCCAGTACTGTCGCATTGTCGGCATTTTTCATGCGCAACTGCTCGTTGAGGTAGGCGCGCGAATTGAGGGTGGAGGCCAGCAAACTGCCGATAGAGGCGAGCAAGGTGCTGAGTATGATGGCAAGCCAAAGTTGGCGATACATTGACATTACACTTCCTTTTTAAATATCAAAAAATTCCGGACATCGCAGATTCGCGCCTGGCGGCAAACGCATAACAATGCTATTAGCATCAATCAAATCCTTCGCGACGGGCACGCTCTAGCAGGTCTTGCCAGCGGCTTAAACGACCGGTGCCACCGGGGCCAAGTGCGGCATTGGCGGCGGCACCGGCAAACACACCCTGACCATTAAAACTAAAAACAGGAAACAAATCGCTGCGTCGTGAGGCTGGTCGAATCTCGGAAATAAGATTATCAAGGATTAAAGGTTCGGCCTCACCGGAGGCGTAGTATGCCAACACCATATGCGCTTGTTGTACATTGCTAGCAGGGCCACCGATACGCGCCTTAACGTAAATGAGTCGCAGCTGTTTATCTGGGATGTTCATATTGAGCAAAGTGAAATATTTTGCGATCACATAGTCTTCACAATCGCCCTTACCTTTGGCTAAACTTTCCATGGGCGTAGCCCAATAATCAGATTGCCCCCATGCCTCTAGATCATCGGTGTACAGAATTTTTCGATTAAAAAACTCATTCACCTTTTGCAATTTCGTTTCAATCGTCGCCTCGCCATAGCTTTGCATGACAGCGCTCCACTCGACAAAAACTTGTTGATTCCCGCCCAGATTTTTTAAGCTAGCTTGTATTCGCCCCAGATCCAGCGCATTGCCAGGAATAAGCACGAGTGAGCTCAGCACTACGAAAGCCAATTTTGAAAATGTCGACAATAAACGTAGTGGCGTAGGCAAGTGAGGCTTTGAAAATAGAGGAAATACGCAAAGTCGAAAGCTCGGTATTGCTGGCTGGCGATGCTTGAATTTGACTGCCACTATATATCAAACGCGCACTAATTTCTCTGCTTCTATGCAACATTGTTCAATGTTTAATTTGAAAAAATGTTTAAGCAAGTCTGCGCTCAAAAAAATAGCCCGTCAGCTTTAACAAGCGCGGGCTATTTTGCTTACTTCATCGATTTACCATTGTTTGGCATTCGGTGGTCCGTCTACTGTCTCATTGACGATTAACCAGGTGCCGCCAATCTCTTCCCAATACAGGGTTTTTTCTAGTACATCTTTGTAGCCGGGAGACTGATAATCTTGACGGAAGCTAGTCGTCATATGTTTTTCGTCCTGAATCGCAACTTTAATATCGCTCAGGTTGAGAGCAATTTTTTGCGCTCCCAGTAGCCGGGCTTTCCGCGCAGATTTCCATGATTCGCGAGACGTGTATTTTTTTGAATACATCTCAAAATACGCTTGAGGATTCATGCCCATCCAGGCTTCACGCCATTTTTGCAGCCCATTGAGTACTGCGGTTTTTGATGCCGATAAATTTGGTGCTACGCTTATTGGCGTTGTTGGTAGAGGGTTTTTTGCAATCGCGGCGGGCACTTGGCCAATTTGTTGGTTGGCACGTGCGTTTAGGGCGACTTTATCCACAACATAGATCTCAGTTGCTTCTAATGGGCAATTTTGAGGTACATCGTCGCGGTCATTATTCTCCATGTTCGGCAATGGACCTGCGTCTTGCTGGGTAATTCCCAAAGCACTATACAACGAGCCCATACCGGCATGGGTTCTGGCATACGCGTACAACAAGTCGTATTCGGCACCAATAAACGATCGCTTGGCCTGAAATAATTCGTTCTCAGTATCGAGTAAATCGAGCAAAGATCTTTGGCCAATATCGAATTGCTGGCGATACGCATCACGGGCCTTTTCTATCGACAATTGGTGTTGATCTAGGTAGCTTAACTGCTCGGTGAGTTTGCGCGTGTCGTTAAATGCGATGACCACATTCTGGCGCACATCTCTACAAGCTTTGTCACGCTGATCTTGTGCCAAATTGATCAGGTCGGCGGATTGACGTACGCGAGCACTGTCGCTACCGCCGTTAAATAAATTCCAAGATAGAACAACTTCGGCGGTGTTGTTATTGGTACGACCGCTAATACTGTCTATGTTATTTCCGTGCTCAGTTCGCGCACGAAAATCAACCCGGGGCTGATAGCTGGCGCGGCGTGCCTGTTGCGAGCTTTGTACCGAGCGTATGTTTTCTATGGCTGCTAGCAGACTAGGATGCTGTTTATTCGCCAAAGCTAGGGCTGCGCCAATATCGGATGGCATATCCTTGCTCAGCAAGGCAGGGTTTTCTAAATTCTTATTCGCTTGGGTGCCAACCAGACGATGAAAGCGGGCACTGACATCGTGTAAATTCGAAGTCTCGGTCAGTAAATTAGCCTCAGCTAAGGCAAGCCGTCCAGAGATTTGTTCTAGGTCGACACGGCGCCCTGCACCCGCGCTGACTTTTCTTTGTATTTGTTCGAAAACCGTGCGGTGACGTACGTAGTTGTCCTCTGCCAATCCAACTAATTTCCGGTAACGTAAAATGTCCGAATACGCACGTATCACTTCCAAGGCAACGCTCTCAGAGGCATCACGAAGTTCAAATAGTTTTACCAGGCGCGTGTGATCAAGACGTTTGACCTCGTTGCGCGTGGAAAAGCCATCGTAAAGCATTTGATTCAAGCTTAAGGTGGCGCCATTGCGATTAAAGTCGGATTTCCCCAAACGATTTTCGTTTTGATCACGCCCGGCGCCAGCACTCAGATTTACGCTCGGTAAGTAGCCGCCAGCAGCGGCTTCACGCTCTGAACCCGCCGCCTGAAAGTTGTGCCAGCGTGCTAGTACTTCCGGGTTGGATAGAATAGCCTGCTGGGTTGCATCTTTTAAAGTTTGTACTTGTGCGCAGGCATACAGTGGTAAAAATGCCAGGGTCAATGCTAAGTATTTTTTACGTAAGCGTATTTGCATGATTCGATCAAAGAATGGGATAAATAATTGATGATCCGAAAAGTAACAGAATGTGAAAATCTAGGGAAGCTATTAGCGGGTAGAAATAACATTCCCTAACAAAAAAGCATCTTATTATTTCCATGTGGAAAATATAAGATGCTCATTGTGATCAATTAATTAACTTATTTTTATTTTTTTACGATACCAATTGCTCGAAGGCTTTTTCGGCGCAAGCGATGCTTGCCGCGATAATCGCATCATCATGCTGCGCTGAGACAAAGCCAGCTTCAAAAGCCGAGGGGGCCAGATATACGCCAGCATCCAGCATCAAATGGAAGAAACGATTAAATTTAGCACTATCGGTCGCCATCATTTCTGTGTAAGAAGCAGGAATGCTCTGAGCGAAATAAAGTCCAAACATCCCGCCTATAGAATCCGCACAAAAAGTGACGCCAGCCTTGCGTGCAGCCTCGGATAAACCCCGTACTAATTTATTTGTTTGTGATGAGAGTTGTTCGTAAAAATTCGGTTCTTGTATCAGTTTCAAGGTGGTCAATCCTGCCGCCACTGCCACAGGGTTGCCCGATAAAGTACCGGCTTGGTAAACTCGGCCTAAGGGCGCCATGTTGGCCATCAGGTCTGCGCGCCCACCAAAAGCAGCAACAGGCAAACCACCGCCTATGATTTTACCCAGTGCCGTAATGTCAGGTTGAATATCGTAAAGGCTTTGAGCTCCGCCTAATGCAACTCTAAAACCGCACATGACTTCATCAAAAATCAATACGCTGCCGTACTCTGTGCAAAGTCTACGCATAGTGCGTAAAAATTCGGGTGTGGCTTTGATCAGATTCATATTGCCAGCTACCGGCTCCACGATGACGCAGGCTATGTCTTTTCCGTGCGCTTTAAAGCAGTCTTCCAACTGTTGGCTGTTATTGTAATCAAGCACCAAAGTGTGCTGGATAAAGTCTTCCGGAACACCTGCCGAAGTGGGATTGCCTAGTGTTAGTAAGCCACTCCCTGCTTTGACCAATAGCGAGTCAGCGTGGCCGTGATAACAACCTTCAAACTTAATAATCTTGTCGCGATTGGTCGCGCCTCGCGCAAGCCTTAAGGCACTCATGGTCGCTTCAGTGCCACTGGAAACCAATCTGACTTGCTCTATCGATGGCATTAACTTGCATATTTCTTCTGCCATTTCGATCTCGCCTTCGGTTGGCGCTCCGAAACCAAGTCCACGTGCGGCGGCTTCTTGTACTGCCTGAACAACTTTAGGGTGAGCGTGACCAACAATCGCCGGCCCCCAAGAGCCTATGTAGTCGATGTAGCGCTTATCTTCAACGTCCCAAAAATATGCACCCTCAGCGCGCTGAATAAAACGGGGGGTCCCACCAACCGAGCGAAATGCGCGTACCGGAGAGTTTACGCCTCCTGGTGTTGTTTTTTGAGCTCGAAGAAATAAGTTTTCGTTTTTATTGGTCATGATTTTTACGTAAATTTAATGATTAAAAAATGCTTAGTATCTATTTATTCGGGGATTTTTGGGTCACTATCGTTAACCCAAAAAAAACGATTAGGCATCTGCCTACCCATTCCTATCCGTTGTGCATTGAGCAGCGTTGCCACCGTAAACTCCTGTGCTTCACGCACAGCATCGGACATCTCTAGTCCATTTGCGAGTGCCGCAGTAATCCCTGCTGATAAAGTTTCTCCGGCTCCAAGATATAAGCCGGGTATGCGCTTCCAATGATCACTGCGCACAACTCCAGTATCATTAAACAGGGTATTCACCTCTTCATCTCCTGTGCCCGAGATTCCAGTCACCAGGACATATTCACAGCCCGATGCGACTAGATGCAATGCATCAGAACTTATATCCTTATGCTTGTCGTCATTATCGATTTCGCGCCAGTTCTCTGCCAGCCTAGAAAGCTCAACTGCAGAAATAAGTAACAAGCTTGCTTGAGGGATGAGTAATTCTTGTATCGCTGTCAAGCAGTCTTCTTCTTCCGCTTCGTTAAGTTGAGCAGTTGAGCTAAATGGATCGAGAACCACTGGCATTTCGGGGTAATCCGAGATGATTTCGGCAATTACGGTAATATTCTCTACGCTCCCGAATTGACCGATTTTGATTGCTGTAATTTCCATGTCTTCAAGCAGTGTCCTAGCCTGATCACTCACCAGTTCTGCCTCAAGCGGATGGACGTCGTCGACCTGAGAGGTGTCTCCTATCAATATTGCAGTCAATACAGGTAAGCCGTGACAACCCATCGCAATGAAAGTTGCAAGGTCGGCCTGTATGCCTGCCGCGGCAACAGGATCGGATTCACCAAATGTTAGAATGAGTAAGGGTGTTTGGTTTTGCACGTGGGGTAGATTAATATAGCTGTTTTTGCGGAAAATGATTGTCAGTGCTCAAAAAATCTCGTGAATTGTGATGTTTTATACATGTTTATCAAAAAATCATATTTCTCATGCGATTTTGAGAGCGTAACGGTATTTTACTTGATTGAAGGATTTTGGTAGTGTCTATTGATAAGGTGGCAAGTGTGGGATATAAAACGTGGATGTGCCTGATTTGTGGTTGGATTTATGAGGAGGAGCATGGTATGCCGGAAGACGGTATAGCGGCTGGCACCTTATGGGCCGACGTCCCTATGAATTGGACTTGCCCCGAATGCGGAGCGCGTAAAGAAGACTTCGAAATGCTGGCAATTTAAAAGAGTTGAACTAAAATTACTATCAAATAAGAATTTTCTTCAATTTATGCACATAATTTTAGCCTTATGCCAGTCTGCACTATCGAATTTAAAGTTGAAATGTTTATTGATGGAAAAAGATGGCGCAAGACAGCTAAATTTTGTTAAAGTGATGTATGACTTTCAACCCAGCTAATCTGAGATAATTTTATGTCAATGTTGACAGGTAATGAAAACTTAAAAATCATGGTGATCGATGATAGTAGTACTATCCGTCGATCGGCTGAAATATTTTTAGGGCAAGTGGGGTATAAAGTAATTTTAGCCGAAGACGGTTTTGACGCTTTGGCAAAAATTAATGACACTCATCCAGACCTGATTTTTTGCGACATACTCATGCCTAGACTGGATGGTTATCAAACCTGCGCACTAATTAAGAAAAGTGCGAAATTTCGCAATACACCGGTAATCATGCTGTCATCCAAAGATGGTTTGTTCGATCGGGCGCGTGGGGCAATGGTGGGGTCGGATGAATATTTGACTAAACCGTTTACGAAAGACAGTTTGCTTAAAACGGTTCGTAATTACACCTCAGTGCAAGCATCAAAATAATTTTAAGGCGTAAAAAATGACTATACAAAAAATTCTAGTGGTCGACGACTCACCGACCGAACGCTATTTCTTGACTGATATTTTGGTCAAGAATGGCTTTTCTGTTTCTACCGCCGAAAATGGCGAAGAGGCCCTGACGAAAATTAAGGCTGACAAGCCACAGTTAATACTGATGGATGTCGTCATGCCAGGCCAAAATGGATTTCAAATCACAAGGGCTATCGCGCGTGATGTTGAGACGCAAGATATTCCGGTCATTATTTGCACTAGTAAAAATCAAGAAACTGATCGTATCTGGGGTTTGCGTCAAGGTGCTCGGGACTATTTGGTGAAGCCTATAGATCCACAAGAGTTGCTGGCCAAAATTGCGGCTCTCGGTTAATTTGTTTATTTCGGACTATTTATGAACCAAACTTTGCGTGAGTCAGCAGCGACCGGTCTAAAAGTACCCAAATCTGATCCGGCTGTGCGACGTACCCGATTGCGTGAATTCCAGGCTCAGTTGATGGATCGCATGCAGGAAGCTCAACGTGGGACGCAGCTAAGGGTTAGCCAATTAGGAATTATGATAGGTCAATCCCGTTACCTACTTGATTTGCGCGAAGCTGGAGAGATAGTAAGTGCTGGGCATATGGTAAAAGTCCCGCTCACTAAAGATTGGTATCTTGGATTGTCAAATGTCCGAGGTAATTTAACTAGTGTAGTTGATCTGGCTCGATTTGATGGTGGTCAAGCTACTGTCTTGGATTCGTCGTGCCGAGTAGTCGCATTTGCGCCAACTTTGGCGTTTAATAGCGGACTATTAGTTTCTCAGGTTCTCGGTTTGCGGAATTCCAGTGAAATGGAGGCAGAAGTCAGCGCTGATACGAATGCAGGCAGCACGGGGCTTGAGCATAAGCCTTGGATTGTTGCCGTGCATCGTGATCAAGACGGGAAACTTTGGTCTGAACTTAGTTTGTCAATGTTGGTGCAAAATCAAGAATTTTTGCACGTTGGTTTGTAATTTTCAATAAAATTAGTACAGTATTTCAATCGATTAGGAGACCTAGTAATGGCGTTTAAACTACCGTTTTTGTCCAAGAAAAAACAAGATCAAGAACTTGAGCTAGAGAAAGATGGTGCCCGGGAGTTGATAAACGCTACTGGCTCTATAGAAGAGGCTGCGAATGTCAAAATGCTGACGCCCTCATCGGAAACGAATGAGCTTGCTCAGAGTGACGCGCCAATATCGAAAGCAGCTGAGAATCATGCTGATGCAACTTTTATTGGTGATGCGCTCGAAAAAGGTGGAGACGTCAGGCTTCCACTTATCGGGCACTTGCCATTACAAAAACAAATACGCGTTCTGTTGATTTCAATGGGCGTTGCACTCTTATTGAGTGGTATTTTTGTATTTTTAAATGCGAAACAATCTGCATTGATTTCAACACAAGCGCAGATTGCCGGTGATGCTTTGATGCATTCACAACGTATCGGTAAGGCAGCGCCAAATGCGATTCAGGGTAATCCTGCTGCGTTTAAGCAACTCGATGAAAGCCGCAAGGAACTCAATAGTGACTTGGTCGTTTTGTTGAGTGGTGGCGCATATCAAGGACGCGATGTTGATGCTGCAGATACAAAGTTGGAGCCAGTGGTAAAAGACACACAAAAAGCATGGAAAAATTCGGACAAGGCAGCTAAAACCATTTTGGATTTGCGTAAAGAGTTGACTGGTTTTGGACAGACGCTCGAAAAATTGAATACCTTATCGCCAGTTTTACTTGAATTAACTGAACAAATTTCTACTTTGAAGTTGCAGGGCGGTGGCTCATCGCGCGAAATTGCAGCCTCAAGCCAGTTGGTTATGTTGACTCAGCGCTTAGGTCGTAGTGCGAATGAATTTTTGGTTGCTGAAGGTGTTAATCCTGAAACAGCTTTTCTGCTTGGTAAAGATACCAATACCTTCCGTGATTTGGTGGATGGCTTTTTGAATGGTAGCGAAATTTTACGTATTAGCGCAACAAAAGATGCCGATACTCGTGAGAAATTGACTGAGTTGCAAAAAACTTTTGCGGACTATCAAGTTTCTGTTTCCAGTATTCTTGGTAACTTGCAAAATTTCATTGGCGCAAAACAAGCAGAGCAATTGCTGTTTAACGAAAATGAAGATTTGAAGCAAAGAATTACCAAATTGCAGAAAACTTATACTTTGCAGCAAGATTCGATCAATTGGACTTTTTGGATGATCTTGGTAAGTGCTGTTAGTGCTTTGTTGGCAGCTGTCGGTATTGCTATTGTATTGTTACAAGATAGTCGTAATCGCACCAAAGAAGCGGACGCCCGACGCAAAAATGCAGATATACAGATGTTGCAAGCCCAGAAGCAAGAAGAAGAAGCAAAGTCAGCAAATGACCAAAATCAGGCTGCGATTTTGCGACTGATGAATGAGTTGCAAGAAGTTGCTGATGGAGATTTGACTGTTCAAGCTACGGTATCGGAAGACATTACTGGTGCGATTGCCGATTCGGTTAATTACACCGTGGAAGAGTTGCGTGGATTGGTCGGTCGGGTTACTAATACTGCGGTTCAAGTTACTTCAGCGTCTTCACAAGCACAGGGCGTTTCTAACGATTTGCTGGAAGCCTCACATCAACAGTCGAGAGAAATCGCTGATGCTGGACACGCGGTGACTATGATGGCAAACGATATTACCGAGGTTTCTCGTTCTGCG
The DNA here is from genome assembly GCF_003955735.1 of Undibacterium parvum. NCBI lineage: Bacteria > Pseudomonadati > Pseudomonadota > Betaproteobacteria > Burkholderiales > Oxalobacteraceae > Neoundibacterium > Neoundibacterium parvum. The sequence continues at coordinate 3,357,604 of NZ_CP034464.1, forward strand.
AATGAGTCGGCCGAAGTTGCGCGTCAATCGGTTGCTGCTGCTGAGCAAGGTGCACACGCTGTGGAAAATGCGATTAAAGGTATGAATGAGATTCGCGAGCAAATTCAAGAGACTTCAAAACGGATTAAACGTCTGGGTGAATCCTCACAAGAGATTGGTGAGATTACCGAATTGATTTCTGATATTACCGAGCAAACTAACGTATTGGCCTTGAATGCAGCGATTCAAGCAGCGTCCGCAGGTGAAGCAGGTCGAGGTTTCTCGGTGGTTGCGGAAGAGGTTCAGCGTCTTGCGGAACGTTCAGCTGAGGCAACAAAACAGATTGGCGCCTTGGTAAGAACGATTCAAACGGATACTCATGATGCGGTTGCCGCTATGGAGAAATCCACTCAGGGTGTGGTTGAAGGAGCAAAACTATCAGATGCTGCGGGTACTGCGTTGTCCGAAATTCGTAGCGTTTCGAATCGCCTAGCTGAATTGATTCAAGGTATCTCGTTGGCAACGGAGCAGCAGGCAACTTCTGCAAACGGTGTGGCTCAAAACATTCAGCACATTTTGACTATTACTGAGCAAACTCAGAGTGGTACTCAACAAACTGCGCAGTCGATTATGGAGTTGTCAATGTTGGCTGAAGAACTCAAGAACTCGGTCTCCCGTTTCCGAGTTACGGCCTGATTTTTCAGTCTTGGGCTGAAAATATTTCAGCCTGATCATAAATGCACGGCGATAGGTTGCGGCCTATCGCCCATTGAGTTTGCGGGGTACACGCATGACATCTAGTTTTTCTAATTCTCCAGAAATCCCCCAAGAGCAATTTGATATTGGCCCCTTGTCTTGGGTTATGGGCGAGGTGCGGGAAGCGATAAGCAATGCAGGGAAATTGTTATTAGATGCGACTTCACAGGACGCAGAAGCACAATCGACGACCTTGCTTCACGCTAAAAGTTATCTACATCAAGCACACGGCGCCTTACAAATTGTCGATATCGATGGCGTATCTATTGTTACTGAAACAATAGAAGATTTGATTGATCGTTTGCAGTCTGGGCAACTAGAAATTAGTCGCGCTCACGTCGATGTTATCTCCGATGCTTTTCACGCAATATTGTGCTATTTGGAAGATTTGCTAAGCGGTGGTGCTCATCAACCAGTGCGCTTGTTTCCTTATTATCGAGCCTTGTTAGAGATTAAAGGTGCGGAAAGAATACATCCGGCGGATTTATTTTTTCCTTCCTTGTCCGTTCATGAAAAAATCCCAGAGCTGACGCTGGTACATCCGATTAAGCCCGTGAATTATTCTAATTTGCGACAACGTTTTGAGAAGCTCCTACTCAATGTTTTGACGGCTAAGGAAAATGAACAGCAAATGGTCGCAGTCCGGGCTATGCATGACTTAATTAAAGAAATCGAACAAGCTCAAAGTACTTCTCAGGCAAAAGCATTTTGGCTGGTTATGCGCGGATTTTCTGAATCGGTAGCGCAAGGTGCGATCGAAAATAAGCAATATGTGAAACAGATATTTGGACGAATTAATCTCCAGATAAGACGCCTAGTTGATGGCGTTACTACTATTCCCGAGCGCTTGCTAAGGGACGCCTTATTCTTTATTGCCCAAGTTGATCAACCGTCGCCGTTCGTTGCTCAAATCCTTTTGGCTTATCGCCTAAATAATCAGGTTCCACTTGATTATGAGCAAAAAAATTATGGTCAAATTTCTGCAAATATTTTAGCTGCGGCGAAAGAGCAATTGTCGCTAGTCAAAAACTTGTGGGGACGGATTGCAAATGGCGACACAGGATTGGCCGATAAATTCTCTCAAAAAATGAAGGATTTGGCTGAGTCGGGCGCTAGCTTGAATTCGCCGCCATTGTATAAATTGCTGCGCGAACTAAGTGGAATTGCGCGTCATGCTGAGGGTTCACCTGATAGAAGTAAGATGGGGCTGGAACTAGCCACGAGTTTGCTTTTTGTCGAGAATGCGCTGGAGCAGATTACTCATTTACCTAGCGATTTTTCCGATCGTGCTGACGAGATAGCTGCGCGACTGCTTGCTGTTGTCTCTGGTGACGAGCCTCCTACTCAAGCGAGTTGGATGGGCGACCTGTCAAGAGAGGCGCAGCAAAAGAAAACCATGTCTGTGCTTGTTTCTGAGATGCAGGTTAGTCTGCGTCAAGTGGAAAAGACTTTGGATGAGTATTTTAGAGATGCCGCAAACAGCGAGGTGTTAGCACCTGTTGACGGGATTTTGCACCAGATTGGCGGCGCTTTAGCAATTCTGGATCAAGATGATGCAATGTTGGCCGTCGAACATGTTCGTGCCGTAGTTAAACAGTTTTCTGATGCGCATGATGCAGATGAAATCGATACTGATTCTGATGCTTATCGCAATGTTGCTCAAAATGTAGGTGCATTGTCATTTTTCATAGAAACCTTACAAAATCAACCCGAGTTAGCCAAGAAGAAATTTAGTTTTGATACTTCTATAGGCGTATTCCGTTCGAATTTGTTGGAAAAACCAGCTGAAAAGGAATTGCTGCCTTCAGTGCAAATGGAACCAGCTACTCCGCTAGTAACAATGATGACGGCTGAGCAAGAGTTGAGTAATCAGCAGCATGAATCAGCGAGACTTGCGGTTTCCCTGGTGGAAGAACCAAATAATTCGGAATTGCAGGCTCAGCTAAAAGACTCACTTGAGTCCGAACGATCAGTTGCGATATTGTTGGATGATGCAGACGCCAGTGCGCGTGCGCGCGCTGCGATTGATTTGTTGGATAAATCGGACTTTAGTTCATCATCTGAAGATCTGAATAATATTGTTGTTGCTACGACGCAAATTAGTAGCGCTCAGGAGATTACTCCTGCTGTCGATTTGCCGATAAATGATGAGGCAATAGATGCTGAGTTGCTTGAGATTTTTCTAGAGGAGGCTGAAGAGGTCCTTGAGTATGTACGTCATACCGTGCCTTTATCTCGACTCGACCCGACGAACCAAGAGCATCTTATTAGCTTACGTAGATCTTTCCATACGCTAAAAGGAAGTGGCCGCATGGTCGGCTTGATGGTCTTTGGCGAAGCGGCATGGAGTATCGAACAAGTCATGAATTTATGGTTGTCGGAGTCCCGTGAGGGCGCCGAACCCTTGTATGCTTTGCTGGATTTGACTGAGCCTGAGTTGTCCGCATGGGTGTCTGACTTGAAAGAAACTGGTCAAGCCCATCGTTCAGGTGCCGGAATTATTGCCGCAGCCGAACGACTAAAAAATGGCCAAGACGTGCTTGAACTAGCGTCACCGACAGATACTGTAACTGCTGTTGAAATCGCGGCGCTCGATAGTGTTGAAGCTGTAGAGTTAAGCGGCGTTGACTTAAATCCAGACTCATCGGGTGCTCGATCAGACGAAATGATCGAACCAAGCGTTGAAATTGAGACCCCCTTGTCCGAGATCCAGTTGGATGAGCCTGAGCTTATTGCTGCGGCAGTTTTTGAACCTGATGACTCGGAAGCTCTTGATTTTTCTTTGCAAACAACTTCGACCAACCCTAGCGCATTTGTTGCTTTGACAGAGCTTGCTGATCCGAAATTGAGTTCGGATTCAGTATCTGAAATTGAGATGCCTGTTCTAGTCGATGAAATTGCTGAGCCTGTTTCTGAGAATACTTTTACTAATCAAGAAGCATCGATTCAAGTTGATGAGACTACTTCAGAAGACTTGTCGCAGCAGATCGAAAGTGCGGAAATCATTGATTTCCCTTCGCCATTATTGGTTCAAGACGACAACGTTAAGCGCATCGGTGATATCGAAATTAGCCTGCCTTTGCATACCATCTACATGGCAGAGACAGATGAAATCGTACGCTTTTTATCACAAGACTTTGCTGAGTGGCGGCATGAATCTTCTAGGCATGTTTCACGACACTCTGTGCATGCTGCACACTCACTTGCGGGAAGTTCTGCTACCGTCGGTCTGATTGCGGCGCAAGAGTTGGCGCATAGTTTAGAAATGGTCTTGCAACGTGTAGAGCGTCATCCAGTTAGCTTGGAGTTAAGCGAATTTGATGTGCTTGATCATGCGGTAGATTGCTTAAAGTCTATGCTTAAGAAGTTTGCAGTATCTGAAATGGCGCAACATGAGCCGGCAGAAATACTTCAGTTGGAAAAGCTACTTCAAGCCGTGGTTTTCCGTTCAGGTGTTGGTGATGACGATGATGAATTCATTACATCGACCAATGAGAGGCTCGATCAAAGTGCACTTGTCACAGAAGAGTCTTTTAACCCGAGTTCATCCGAGGATGGTGTAATACACGATACGTTTGCTGCCGAAGTAAAAGAAGTAACGACTGACCTCGATCTTCTAGCACCACTGTCACTCGATGAAGATGTTGCTCATGAAGATGTTGCTCAAGAAGATATGCTTGTAGCGCTAGAGCCAGTGCCAGAATCTGTGAACACTGTCGTGGCGATAGAGCTTGATCCGGTCGCTGAAGCTGCAGTGAATACGCCAAAAGATGAAATGCAGCCTGAAAATAAGGCCGTTCCTGCCGCGTTAGTGGTTGAGACATATGAGGTGCCACCATCGTCTTCAGAGTTTGATGTAAAGCTGAAAGACGATTTAGATATAGATTTGTTGCCGGTTTTTATAGAAGAGGGAAATGATCTCTTGCCTATGGTTGGACAATTGCTGCGCTCATGGCAGCAACAGCCCGACGATGCTTCGATACCGCAAGCAATTTTGCGTCTCATGCATACGATCAAGGGTAGTGCCCGTATGGCGGGTGCGATGCAATTGGGGCAGCATACGCATGACATGGAAACGCGCATTGAGAGTTTGATGCATAGCGGTGGCGCGGTACGCCAACCATTGCTGGACGATTTATTGTCTCGGCATGACTACAGCATGCAATTGTTCGATCGTTTGCAAAACCCAAGTGCTGCAGTCGAGAGCACGCCGTATGCAGAATTGAGTCCGGCACAAGAGTTGGAACAGTTTCAGGCAGCCTTGGAGAGCGGTTCACTCGATCCGCTTGCCCCTGCTGGTAACGAGTTGGCCGGCTTTGCGCCAGTCAGCCAAAAGCCTTTGGCTGCCGCAAGATCTGTTATTGCTCCTGCTGTCGCGGTCAGCACTCCAGCTGGTCCGGTTGCCTTGGTGCGGGTACGTGCTGATATTTTGGATCGCTTAGTCAATCAGGCTGGTGAAGTCTCAATTTCACGCTCCAAATTGGAGAATGAAGTGGGGACATTGAGATCGTCCCTGATAGAATTGACCGATAACGTGAATCGTTTACGTGATCAATTACGCGAAGTTGAAATTCAGGCGGAAACACAAATCACATCACGTATGGCGCATTCGGGTGATCGTGAATTTGATCCCTTGGAATTTGATCGCTTTACTCGTTTGCAAGAGTTGACACGCATGATGGCGGAAAGCGTCAGCGACGTTGCTACCGTACAGCAAAACTTGCATCGCACTATCGATGGCGCAACCAATGATTTGCATGTGCAGGCACGTTTGACGCGTGAACTCCAGCAGGATTTGATGCGGGTAAGGATGATACCGTTCGCCAGTATTTCTGAGCGGCTGTATAGAGTGACACGCCAAACCTCCAAAGAAATGGATAAGCGCGTCAATCTTGACATACGCGGTACATCAATTGAAATTGATCGCAGCGTTCTGGAAAAAATGGTCGGTCCATTTGAGCATTTATTGCGTAACGCGATTGTGCATGGGATAGAGTCACGCGAGCGTCGCCGTGAGAATGGCAAGCAAGAGACCGGAGAACTTCTCATTGAAATTCGGCAAGAGGGTAATGAAGTTGTTATTCACTTTACGGATGATGGACAAGGCCTGAACCTAGCGCGCATTCGTGACAAAGCGAAGACAGTCGGTCTGCTTGGTTATGAAGATAGTATTAGCGATGCCGATGTCGTTAATATGATTTTTGAGCCCGGTTTTTCCACTGCCAGTGAAGTTACCGAGTTAGCCGGACGTGGTGTCGGTATGGACGTTGTGCGTTCAGAGGCTGCATCATTGGGCGGGCGAGTTTCGGTCAATTCTGTCGAGGGCAAAGGTGCGCATTTCACCATTCATTTGCCATTGACCCTGGCGGTGACTCAGGTCGTTATCTTATCGGCCGGCGGCAAAACCTTCGCGGTTCCATCTGTCTTGGTTGAGCAAGTTCAGCAATTGAAATCAGCTGTGCTGGCGAATGCTTATAACGATGGCGGCATCATGTGGCAAGGTAGTCTGGTGCCAATTTACTTCCTCTCTAGCATACTGGGTGAAAGCAATGTAGTGCCGCAGCCGCAACAGTATTCACCTCTGCTTATCATGAAGAGTGGTAACGATAGAGTTGCTATTCACGTCGATGATATTGTCGGCAATCGCGAGGTCGTGGTTAAGAATATTGGACCACAATTAGCGCGTATGCCTGGTATTGCAGGTGCTACTGTGTTGGGTTCAGGTGACATCGTTCTAATTCTCAATCCTGTGCCTTTGGCGCATAAAATGGAACATGAGCGTACCCGTCACCATGACCTGCAGTTGACTGGTGCCACTCCGGAGATCGGCGCAATCGCCAATCTTAGCGAAGATACGTCTAAGCAAGAGACTGTTCCAGTCCAGGGTTTGCGTACGCAACATACCGTGATGGTGGTCGATGATTCTCTGACTGTGCGACGTGTTACTCAGCGCTTGTTATCGCGTGAGGGTTACCATGTGGTCTTGGCGAAAGACGGCATTGATGCACTTGAGCAATTACAATCGGTGACGCCGGACGTGATGTTGGTTGATATTGAGATGCCTAGGATGGATGGCTTCGATTTAACTCGCAATATTCGTAGTGACGCGCGCACTAGTCATATTCCTATTATTATGATTACCTCGCGTACTGCGGATAAACATCGCAACTATGCAGCCGAGTTGGGTGTGAATGAGTACTTTGGTAAACCCTATCGCGAAGATGATTTATTAGGTGCGATTGCGGGTTTTGTCGGAAAATAATTTAAATCCAACTAGACAGAAATAATCTCCAAAAAAATGCATCGCTCAAAGCGATGCATTTTTTTGTCTATTTTTTGACTACGGCGTATCGTGCTAAAGTAGTTTTTCTTGCTTCATCATGGGCGATTATCGGCTCTGAATAATTTTCGCCCAAAGTGATTCCAGCTTGTTTGAGAACACTCGAACTCAGCATCCATGGCGCATGGATTTGCTTATTCTCCAATCGCGCCAGTATCGGGAGATAGCGACGTATGAATTTTCCTTGAGGATCGAATTTTTCCGATTGAGTAATCGGATTGAAAATACGAAAGTATGGCTGCGCATCACAGCCCGTCGAGGCGGCCCACTGCCAGCCGCCATTGTTTGCCGAAAGATCGTAATCGTTCAGATGTAAGGCAAAGTAGCGCTCTCCCCATCGCCAGTCTATTCCAAGATCTTTGACTAAAAAGCAGGCTGTAACCATCCTCAGTCGATTATGCATATACCCTGTATTGTTTAATTGCAGCATCGCAGCATCGATTAAAGGATAACCAGTTTTGCCTTCACACCACGCGATAAAAACTTGCTCCGCATGCGTGCCGCTTTCCCAGACTATGGCATCGTAATCAGCTTTGAAACTGCGATCCACTACACGGGGGTGATGCTGCAAAATCATGAAGTAGAAATCACGCCAAATTAATTCGGAGAGCCAAACCTGAGCCCCTTGGTGAGCGTTGCCGGTTCTGACGCAATTGATTGCTTCTCGCACCAGATGACGAATGGAAACCGTCCCAAAGCGCAGATGCACCGACAAGTAAGAGGGGCCTTTGATCGCTGGGAAATTACGTGCTAGTTCGTAATTGTGTATTCGGGATAAAAAATCTTCAAATAGAATCGCGCCAGCTTTCATTCCACCTTGTAATGCCAGTTCCGACTGATCTATCGCGGCAAAACCCATACGTCCCAAGTCCGGAAATTCAGCGCAGCTGTACTTACTCAGCTTTTCTGCGTATGTTTGTACTGGATAGGGTTTGCAATAAAAATCATCGCCACCGGCTAGAAATTTTTTTAGCCAGGCATTTTTATACGGTGTGAAAATGGAAAACGGTGTGCCGGCTTGGCTTAATACTTCGTCGTTTTCAAAAATCACTTGATCTTTGAAACTCAAGAAATCGCAATCAATCTGAGCTAGCGACAGCTTAATCTGGGAGTCACGCTGTATCGCCTGAGGTTCGTAATCGTGATTGACCAAAACTGCCTGGGCTTGTAACTCTAGGGCAAGTTTGGGAATCTCCTGTTTTGGAGAGCCATAACGTACGATTAAATTACCGCCCATTTTTTCGATTTCTGCCGCAAGTTCCCGCACACTTTGATCTATGAAGTGTACGCGCCTGTCTTTACTTGGCAGTAAGTCGAGTATGTCTTTGTCAAAAATAAATACACAGTACACTGACTTGCTTTGTTTTAATGCGGCGTACAGCGCGGCATGGTCAAAACAACGTAGATCGCGTCTGAACCAGACTAGGCTAGTGTTTAGAGGGGGGCGTATGGTTTTAAGCATTGATTTTTATGGTGCTGTTTCTGACGAAATTTTTTGAGGAGAAACTTCTCACGTTTGGAGATAAAATCCAGCGCGAACACCATAGCACACATAGAAAAAGCACGTAAAAATGCTAAAATGTCGAAATGGCGAAGCAAATTACCTCTATCCACACCAATTTATTTGGCGCACAAGGCACCTCGAATCTCAGCACGCCTGCTGCGGTCGGCTTGTCCGTAGAAAACTCTCGATCAGACGAGCTGAATTTAAGTAATCATTTTTTGATTGCCATGCCCTCTATGTTGGATCCTATATTTGGCGGCACGGTTATTTATATTTGTGAGCACAATGCCCGCGGCGCCATGGGCTTAGTCATCAATAAAGCGACCGATATGACGGTCGCTGGTTTATTTGATCGAATAGATTTGAAGCTGGAAAATATACCTGACTCGCATCCTATGGGCAAACATCCGGTGATGTTTGGTGGCCCTGTGCAAGATGACCGAGGATTCGTGTTACATGCACCCATTGGAAAATTTTCGTCTTCCTTAAAAGTGACTGACGAAATCGCTTTTACGACATCGCGCGATATCCTGGAGGCAGTAGCGGCGGGTGAAGCGCCAGAGCGCATGATGCTCAGCATAGGTTATTCGGGCTGGAGCGCCGGGCAGTTGGAGCAAGAGATACTTGCCAATGGCTGGCTGACGGTTGCGGCTGATATGCAGATTTTGTTTGATTTGCCCTTGGAAGAGCGCTTTGTTGCGGCGATGAAATTGCTGGGGATCGATCCTCTGATGCTGGTCGCCGATGCAGGGCATGCTTGATGTCCGAGTTATCCGGAACCATTCTGGCTTTTGATTTTGGATTGAAACGTATCGGGGTTGCCGTTGGTAACACCTTACTCAGGCAAGCAGAACCTCTGACCATTATTAGTGCAGCGACCAATGACGGCAAATTTGCTGAGTTATCTAAGTTAATTTTGGCGTGGCAGCCGGTCTTATGTGTGGTGGGCTTACCTACCCATCCAGATGGCGCATCCCACGAAATGACGCAACGCTGTCAAAGATTTTCCCATCAGTTACAAGGGCGCTTTTCCTTGCCGACTGTGCTGGTAGATGAACGTTACACTTCCGCAGTCTTGCATGCGAAGCGCGGGGAGAGAATAGATGACCACGCTGCTGCGCTCATTTTGCAACAATATTTTGACCAAACCAGATGACAACTATGAAATCCTCTCTAGATGCCGAAGCCCTGTATCTGCAGTTGCTTGCGCAGATTAAGACCCAGACCGCGCACATACAAAAATTGGCGATCGTTGGTATTTATTCCGGCGGTGCCTGGTTGGCGCAAAGATTGGCGACTGATCTAGGTATGGATGATGCCTTAGGCTATATCGACGTCTCGTTTTATCGTGATGATTACGCTAAAAAAGGCTTACATCCCGATGTGAAGCCCACCAAAATTCCTTTCGATGTGGATGACGCCACCATTATTTTAGTCGATGATGTTCTGTACACTGGCCGCACCACCCGCGCTGCTATCAATGAATTATTTGACTATGGCAGGCCGGCAAAAATCCTGCTGGCAGCACTAGTTGATCGCGGTGGCCGCGAATTACCGGTCGCTGCTGACTTTGTTGCTTACTCCGCCAATTTTGACACTACTTCCTCCGTTCATCTGCAGCGTGCAGTGGATGGAAAACTAAGCCTTTCGATCGATCATGCATAATCCCCAACTCAATAAACATGGTGAGCTTCAGCATTTGCTGAGCATAGATGGCCTGCCTAAGTCCATCGTTAATCACATTCTCGATACCGCCTCTTCCTTTGTTAGCATTGGTGACCGCGAGCTGAAAAAAGTACCTTTGATGCGTGGTAAAAGCGTTTTCAATTTGTTTTTTGAGAACTCGACGCGCACTCGTACCACCTTTGAAATCGCTTCTAAGCGTTTGTCAGCGGATGTGATTAATCTCAATATCGCGGCTTCTAGCGCCAGCAAGGGCGAGTCTTTGCTCGATACCATCGACAATCTGGCTGCCATGCACGCCGATATGTTTGTGGTGCGTCATGCGACCTCAGGTGCACCGCATCTGATTGCCAAACACCTCAACGATACTAAGCAGCATCATGTGCACGTGGTGAATGCTGGCGATGGCCGACATTCGCATCCGACTCAGGGTTTGCTGGACATGTACACCATTCGCCATTACAAGAAAGACTTTAGTAATTTGACGGTGGCCATCATCGGTGACGTACTGCATAGCCGCGTAGCGCGCTCTGATATTCATGCACTTACTACCCTGGGCGTGCCAGAAGTGCGCGTCATAGGCCCGCGTACTTTATTGCCAGGCGGCTTGGAGCAAATGGGTGTCAGGGTCTTCAATAATATGAACGAAGGCTTGAAGGGCGTGGACGTCATCATCATGCTGCGTTTGCAAAATGAACGTATGAATGGTGCGTTGCTGCCATCGGCGCAAGAATATTTTAAAAATTATGGATTAACTCCCGAGCGTCTGGCGCTGGCGAAACCGGATGCCATCGTGATGCATCCCGGACCTATGAATCGCGGCGTAGAGATTGATTCTGCGGTCGCTGATGGCCCGCAGTCAGTGATACTTTCTCAGGTCACTTTTGGTATCGCAGTGCGGATGGCGGTCATGAGCATAGTCGCTGGCACTAGTGGCGAGTAAGGAAAACAAAAAGATGAAAATTCAGATTAAGAATGCCCGTGTGATCGATCCTGCCAGCGGTATGGATGCCGTGCAGGATGTGTTTATTGCGGCAGGTAAGATACTTGCGATGGGGGCTGCCCCTGCTGATTTTATCGCGAATAAAGTGATCGACGCGAGCGGTCTGGTGCTGGCGCCTGGCCTGGTGGATTTAAGTGCGCGTTTGCGCGAACCAGGCTTTGAATACAAAGCGACGCTGGAATCCGAATTACAAGCCGCCATGCGTGGCGGTGTGACTAGCTTGGTGTGCCCACCCGACACCGATCCGGTGTTGGACGAAGCCGGCTTGGTCGAGATGCTCAAGCAAAGAGCGCGCGTGCAAAATAAAGCCCACGTTTACCCTTTGGGGGCATTGACCTTGGGCTTGAAGGGCGAGGCACTGACCGAGATGGCAGCGCTCACCGAGGCCGGTTGCGTCGGCTTCTCGCAAGCTGAAGAGCCGATAGAAGACACTAATGTTTTGCAGCGCGCTTTGCAATATGCCAGTACCTTTGGCTACACGGTATGGTTGCGTCCGCAAGATGCCTTTATCGGCAAGGGCGGGGTGGCCCATAGCGGCCCCCTGGCGACGCGTTTGGGCCTCTCTGGCGTGCCTGTGATGAGTGAAACGATTGCCTTGCATACCCTGTTTGAGTTGATGCGCGCCACTGGTGCCAGAGTACATCTATGTCGTATCTCTTCTGCCGCAGGTTTGGATTTGGTGCGCCAGGCCAAACAAGAAGGTCTGTTATTAAGTTGCGACGTCGGCGTCCACCATGTGCATCTGACCGACGCAGATATCGGCTATTTCGATTCGAATGCACGTATGACGCCACCTTTACGCAGTCAGCGTGATAGGGATGCGATACAGGCAGCTTTGCGCGATGGCACTATCGATGCGATTTGCTCAGACCACACACCGGTTGATGATGACGAGAAGTTGTTGCCGTTTGCCGAGGCTTCGCCAGGCGCGACAGGGCTTGAGTTGCTGCTGTCCCTGGCTTTAAAGTGGGCTGAAGAAAGTCGTGAGCCCGTTAGTTTGGCGCAGGTGTTAGGCAAAATTACGCATCAACCAGCGCAACTGGCGAATCTGCCATGCGGTCAAATCGCGGTTGGGCAGGTCGCCGATCTGTGTTTGTTCGATGCCAGTCAGCGCTGGACCGTGGCTGCTAGTGCCTTGGTCAGCCAGGGCAAGCACACCCCATTTCTGGGCTATGAATTGCCGGGTGTGGTGAAGGCGACCATCGTGGCGGGTCATATCGCGTTTGACGCTCTGAAGTAAATTTCAATAGGACATACGTAAAACCGCCCCAGCGTCCTTGTATCCGCCTTGCCGTACTTGAAGTACTGTCTGCGGCGGCACGCCTAGCTGGGATAATATTACCTAAGTTCCAATCTGGATTTTAAAAAAGAGGGGGTATCTGTGATGACTCCCCATTTGCGCATATTCTATGCGGGCAATTTTAAATAATTAGTCATACTCCAGATGAGTATGTTCCTAGAGGCAGTGCATGATCGCTTGGCGTTTACTATGTTTGATGTCCCACCTGTTGGTGGGGTTGCTGATCTGTGGGGTGTGTTTCCCCTTGAGTAAAATCGCCACTCACGAGCGCCTGATACGCTGGTGGTCTGGGCGTTTGCTGACGATCTTTCAAGTGCAATTGAAATTTATCGATGACAGTGAGGGCACTGCAGTATCGCGCGCGCTGATCGTCTCCAACCATGTGTCGTGGCTAGATATTTTTGTTATGAATACACAGCAGCCTTGTTATTTCGTCGCCAAATCAGACATCCGTAGCTGGCCTATCATAGGCTGGCTGAGTCAAAAAGCCGGAACAATTTTCCTGGAGCGCGGTAAACAAAGAGAAGTGAGGCGTATCTACGAAGGCTTGGTGCATCAAATCCACGCTGGTAAACGCATCGCGTTTTTTCCGGAGGGGACCACCGCTGCGCAAGGTTCAGTGCTGCCTTTTCACGCCAATCTGTTTGAGGCTGCGATCGAGGCGCAAGTGCCGGTCGAGCCTTTCTCTATTCGCTATCTGGATGCCAGTGGCAAATTGCATTCTGCCGTGGATTTTATTGGCGAGATGACGATCGTTGAAAGCATGCAGGCTATCTTTGGTGGCGGAAAAATCACCGCAGAGTTGCGTCAGTTGCGCTCGATTAGCACAGTCGATGCGCATCGCAGAGAAATCGCACAAGCGGCGCGAGTGGCGGTCGCGCACAGCTTAAGCATAGAGATCAAAGCATAGAGATCAACGCTTAATGCCGTTGTGAGCCGGGCGCCTAACATCGCCCTGGATGATTACTTGGATTTTCCAGGCCGTTGCTGCTGTGGGCAGTCCACTTGCAGTACGTCTCTGCCAGGCAGCGAAACTGCAGTCAGTTTGCCGCCCCAGACGCAACCGGTATCGAGACTAATCAGATCCGGTCGCAGCACTAAGCCCAGGGTAGACCAGTGACCAAAGATGATAGGCTGACCCGCGCTGTTTCGGTTTGCGATGTCAAACCACGGTAACAGTCCTGGCGGCGTAGCTGCCATGCCATCCTTGCTGTCAAAATCCATCGCGCCATCCAGGCTGCAATAACGCATACGGGTGAGCGCGTTGATGATGCCGCGCCAACGCTCGCTGCCGTGTAAATCATCACTCCAGCGCTCTGGTGTATTGCCATACATCTCGCGCAATAAACTCAGCCAGTCAGGCCCACGCAGTACCTGCTCTACCTCGTGCGCCAGGGCCAGCGTCTGCTCTATGCTCCAAGCCGGGAATACGCCAGCATGCACTAGTAAATGCCCTTGCTCGATTAGGGCGAGCGGGCGCTGCCGTAACCAGTCTAATAATTCTTCGCGGTCGGGTGCTTGTAAGATTTCATCTAAGGTATCGCTCTTGTGAGCTGGGCGTAGGCCATTGGCGACCGCTAGTAAATGCAGATCGTGATTACCCAAGACACTGTCGGCGCGCGCGCCCATGGCTTTGACTAGTCTTAAAGTTTGCAGTGATTTAGGGCCGCGATTAACCAGGTCACCCGCAAACAAAATCTTTGCTGTCGGTGCTGTATGGGAGATCAACGCTAGCAATTGCTCCAGTTGATCGCAGCAGCCCTGGATATCACCAATGACGTAACAGGCATTTCCAGAGGCTATTTCAGGGCTCAATGTTCTGCACCTAAACGTTTCGCTTCTGACCTGCTTAATAAAGCCTGCTGCTTGAGTTGTTCGCGCAAGCTGCCCGTCATCATGGTCGGCCAACCTATCAGATGTTGCTCAGTAATTTCAGCTAGGGCGCGCAGCCATTCAGGAGACTCATTTAAACAAGGGATATAGTGAAATTCTTTACCGCCTGCTTGCAGAAAGTCATCGCGCACTTCCATCGCGATCTCCTCTAGCGTTTCCAGACAGTCGGCAATAAATCCCGGGCACACCACATCGATACGCTTGAGCCCTTGCTTGGCTAAGGCTTGCACTGTCGGTGCCGTGTAGGGTTGCAGCCACTCCGCTCGCCCCAGTCTAGACTGGAAAGTGACCACATACTGTTCCTTGTTTAAGCCTAATTGTTCGGCCAGCAAGCGTGCAGTTTTGTAGCATTCGCAGTGATACGGGTCGCCGCGCATTAAAAAAGCTTTTGGCAAGCCATGGAAACTCATGACCAATTTTTCTGGTCTTCCATTGCTTTGCCAGTAATGCAGGATGGAGTGTTTCAGTGCCTGAATGTAGGCCTCATGGTCATGATAGTTTTTGATAAAGCGCAGCTCAGGAATATTTCTCACTTGCTGATAATGGCGAAACACCGCATCGAAATTAGACGCGGTGGTGGTGGCGGAATATTGCGGATACGCTGGCAGTATCAGCAGGCGTTCATAACCTTCAGCTTTCAGTTTGCTCAGCACTTCCGGGATATTGGTCGATCCATAGCGCATCGCATAAGTCACTTTTACTTCGTGACCTCGTTCCCCTAGATAACCCTGTAATAACAAGGCCTGTTTTTCGGTATGGATCTTGAGAGGCGAGCCATCTTTGCTCCAGATAGTGGCATACTTGGCGGCCGATTTGCTGGAACGAAATGGCAGGATGATCAGATTGAGTATTAACCACCAGATCGCTCTGGGGATTTCCACCACTCTATGATCGGATAAAAATTCTTTTAGATAGCGCCGCACTGCCGCTGCGGTCGGTGCGTCGGGTGTGCCGAGATTGATTAAGACGACCGCGGTTTTAGCGATCGTTCCGTGTGCGTAGGGCGGCTCTTTATGAAAAGGCATAATATTTTTGGTCTTACTCTTTTTGATGTTGCGTTTAAATTTAACTCAATTGTTTAATTGTTTTAATTGCGGCTAAGACGCTAACAATTCTCTGGCATGTTTGCGCGTGGTTGCGGTGATTTCTATGCCACCCAACATGCGTGCGATTTCTTCTACTCTTTGCTTGTTGTCCAGGCTGTCTATGCGCGAAACGGTACGGCCGGCATCGTTGCCCTTGCTGACTTCAAAGTGATGATTCGCCTGGCTCGCCACCTGTGGCAAGTGGGTGACGCACAAGACTTGGCGGTCTTGCCCTAGTCGTTTGAGTAGTCTACCAACGACTTCGGCCACACCACCGCCTATGCCGCTATCGACTTCATCAAAAATCAAGGTAGGGGTCGCAGTGGCGCAAGAAGTAATCACAGAAATCGCCAGGGAGATACGCGCCAATTCACCGCCAGATGCAACCTTGGCTAAGGGTCTGGCTTGTACGCCCGCATGTCCGGCGACGAGAAGTTCTATCTGCTCGATGCCGTTAGCGCTCGCTTCACAAGGGTTTAGGGCGATACCAAACGATCCACCTGTCATACTCAGGTCTTGCATCGCACTGCTGACTGCTTTAGCTAAATCTTGTGCCACTGTTGCCCGTGAGTGGCTAAGTTTTTTGGCTTGCTCTAGATATTTTTGCTGAGCCTGTTCTTCCTGTGCTTTTAGCGCCGCCATATCTGAGACACCAGATAATTGTTGCAGTTGGCTAGAGAGTGTCGCGTACTCTTGATGCAGTAATTCTGGTGCTACATGAAAACGCCTTGCGGTAGCGTGTAACACCTCGACTCTGGCATCGACTTCACGCAGGCGCGCTGGATCAAGTTCGACCCGGCCTAAATAATCATTGAGTGCGTAAGCACTTTCTTGCAAGTTAATCCGGGCCGAATCGAGCGCCTCTATCACCGGCGTCAATGCCGCGTCGAAGCTCTGCAATTTAGAAAGTTTTTGGTGTAGCGAAGTGAGTTGAGACAACATAGGATGCTCAGACTCTGAGATTAGATCAGCCGCTTCTTGTGCGCCTTCCAGCAGGCTGGCTGCATGTGCCAAGCGGCTGTGCTCGTGACTGATGGCTTCCCACTCCCCAGGTTTGACCTGGAGTTTTTCTAGTTCGCCCACCTGCCACTCCAGGCGTTCTTTTTCTAGCAAAATGTTTTTCGCATTATTCTCGAATTGTTCACGTTGCTTGCTCAGGGCACGCCATTGCTTAAACAGTGTGCTTACCGTTATGCCCTGATTTTGTAAGCCGCCCTGCATATCGAGTAAGTCGCGTTGGGCATCGGCTTTTAACAGTGATTGATGGGCGTGTTGGCCATGAATGTCGACCAGCATATCTCCCAATTCGCGCAACTGGGATGCAGTGGCGCTGCTGCCGTTGATGTAAGCCTTGGAACGCCCTGCATTGTCTATTACGCGTCTGAGCAATAATTCTTGTTCAGCATCGCTAAAATCATTTTCTTCTAGCCACATAGCGCTTTGTGGATTAATCGAAAATGTCGCGCAAATTTCGGCTTTGGCGGCACCTTCTCTGACCATGCTGGCATCGCCACGGCCACCCAGCGCCAACGCCAGTGCATCGATCAAAATAGATTTTCCGGCGCCGGTTTCTCCCGTGAAAACGGTGAATCCATTTGAAAATTCTAGTTCTATCGCATCAACGATAACAAAATCACGTATAGCAAGCGTGCGCAGCATAGGGTTTGACAGGAAAAGGTTGAGGAAGAAGGCGCTGCTGGAAATTAAAACTTAAAAATACAGCCGCGAAATAGCATGGCAGAAACCAGTGCTTATTTTAACGCAAAGCGCCTTCTACCGAGGGATACTCATTCCAGTGTAATTTTTCTCTCAAAGTATCGTAATAATTCCAGCCTTGCGGGTGCAGAAAGGTGACGGTATGGGCCGAACGTTTGATGATTATCCTGTCCTGATACAGCAAGCTCGCGAAGGATTGCATATCAAAGTTGACGCTGATGTCGCGTCCTGCCACGATTTCTATACTGACTTCGCTAGTGTCAGGTAAAACGATAGGTCGGTTAGATAGCGCATGTGGCGCGATCGGTACCATCACGATGCCGGATAAACTCGGGTGTAGCAGGGGGCCTCCGGCTGACAGGGAATACGCGGTAGAGCCAGTCGGGGTGGATACGATCAGACCGTCAGAGCGTTGATTGTACATAAACTGTTGGTCCACATCGACTCGCAATTCAACCATGCCAGAGCCAGCGCCACGCGAAACAACGATGTCGTTGAATGCCATGCCGCTAAAGATTTGATTGCCATCACGTATTACGATGGCTTGCAATAAACTACGACGCTCAGAAACGTATTTTCCATCCAGCATTTCTGTGACGACAGGGATCATGCGCTCCAGCGGGATATCCGTAATAAAGCCCAGGCGGCCTTGATTAATCCCTATCAGTGGAACATTGTAAGGTGCCAGCTGGCGTGCAATACCCAGCATGGTGCCATCGCCACCGAGAACGATGGCAGCGTCCGCATATTTACCAATTTCTGGCGCGGCCATCTGGCTAAAGTTTTTCAGATCCATGTTGAGTGCAGTTTCTGACTCTAACACGACGGTATGTCCGGCATGATCCAGAAAATTTGCCAGTTCTATCAGGGATTCGGTAATGCCCGGCGCATTGTACTTACCGACTAGTGCGATAGTTTTTGCAGGAGAAGTCATAAAGTACGTGGATTGATCGCAAAGATGAGCCAGATTAGAACATAATTACTTATGTTGTGAATATTAAAAGTGAGTAAGTATGAGTATTAAAGCGGTGCTGTTTGATCTGGACGACACTTTGTGGCCCGTAGAAACGGTCATTATGCAGGCGGAACTGACTTTGCATCAGTGGATGGATGTGCATGCTCCTGGCATTGCGCAACATCATACGATAGAGAGTTTGCGCAAACGCAGGCAGGCGCTGGTGAAAACCAATCCGCGCTTCGAGTATGATTTGTGGGCGCTCAGGCATACCATGTTGAGTCAGGTGTTTCATGAATACGGTAGCGATCAAAGTTTGGCGGATCAAGCCATGGCGGTGTTTGCTGATGCGCGCAATAAGGTGCAATTGTATGATGAAGTCATACCCGTGTTGAATCAGCTGCAGACGCAGGTATCTTTAGGCTCAATCTCGAATGGTTTTGCGGATTTGCAGGCAATAGGTTTGGCGCCGTATTTTAAAGTGTCGTTGGCAGCCCATAGTTTTGGTTGCGCTAAGCCTGATCCACGTATTTTTACAGCAGCCTGCGCCGCCTTAAATTTACTGCCTCAGCAAGTCTTGTTTGTTGGGGATGATTTAGCTTTGGATGTGGCTGCAGCGCAGCAGGTCGGAATGCAGGGAGTATGGATGAATCGTCGAAACTTAAAACCCGAAGACACGCGTCATCAACACGTCAAACCGGATGTCACAATTTCGAATTTGCATCAAATTTTTACCTATCTATAGTGAGTCAGTCGTAAAATTTACGCTAGTCTGTAACGCAGGGTATTTCCGATTTTCTTCATATTTTCTGAATAAATTTTTATGCAACTTGATACTCGTGCACAAACCTTGCTCAAGGCTCTGGTGGAACGCTATATCGCTGACGGGCAGCCAGTCGGATCGCGTGCGCTGTCGCAAATATCCGGGCTAGAATTATCGCCCGCCACGATACGCAATGTGATGGTGGATCTGGAGCACATGGGTTTCGTTACTAGCCCGCATACTTCAGCGGGGCGGGTGCCGACGCCGCTTGGTTATCGTGTTTTCGTCGATCAGTTATTGACGGTACAAGTGATCGATGAAGCAGCTTTGGAATCACGTTTGCAGTCGCGCATTTTTTCCACTCCACCGCAAAAAATTATCGCCAATGCGGCTCAGGTTTTGTCGTCTTTGTCGCAGTTTGCAGGCGTAGTCATGACCGCGCGCCAAGAGTCTAGTTTTCAGCAGCTTGAATTCTTACGTTTATCGGAAAAACGTATCTTGTTGGTGGTGGTCACACCAAGTAAAGAAGTGCATAACCGCCTACTGCTGACCGATGTCGATTACAGCCCCTCGCAATTAGTGCAGGCAGCAAATTACCTGAATCAAAATTTTGGCGGACTTAGTTTTGATGATGCGCGCTTGCGTATCACTACTGAGTTACGCCAGTTGCGCGATGACATGTCGCGTTTAATGCAGGCCGCAGTAGAGGCTGGAAGTGACGCCATGGCTGAGCATGCTGACGATGTCGTGATCTCAGGTGAGCGCAATTTGTTGAATGTGGCAGATCTGTCCTCGAACATGACGTCTTTGCGTAAGTTATTTGACATGTTTGAGCAAAAAACTGGTTTAATGCAATTGTTGGATATGTCGAGTAAGGCGACCGGGGTGCAGATTTTTATCGGTGGTGAATCGAATCTAGTGCCTATGGATGAGATGAGCGTGGTGACAGCACCATATGCGGTTAATGGTAAGATTGTAGGTACCTTGGGCGTGATAGGGCCAACTCGCATGGCTTATGAAAGGGTAATCCCTATTGTGGATATCACCGCCAAACTTCTCTCGAATGCACTTAGTCATTAAATTAAGTAGATGAGTGCAAAGCAAATAAAATTTACTAATCAATAATGAGCCGCTATGTTAAATAATAAAGATATTTCCATATTGATTGTTGATGACAGCGATATCACAAGAGAAACTTTAAGAGTTATCTTGAGAAGCGAGGATTACAACTTGGTGGGCGAGGCTACCGATGGTGATGTGGCGCATGAAATGGCGATTAAATTAAAGCCAAACATCATTTTGCTCGATGTGGTCATGCCTAAGGTCAGCGGTTTAGAAGCCCTGAAAAGCATTAAATTAGTCATGCCAGATGTATTTATTTTGATGGTCACAGCAAACAAGGATCAGGAAACCGTGACCGAGGCAGTACATGCGGGGATTAGCGGCTATATCGTGAAGCCGTTTAATGCAAAAAAGGTGCTAGATGCGGTGGCGCAAGTGGCGACGAAAATTCGCCAGCAGCGCCAGAACCCACATTGATATCACTGCGAAAAAAACTAGGCGGCAAACTAAAATGCTTAGTTTTTTCTGTTAATTTTTTCTGTTTTTGGGACCGCAGTCTGGCTTTGAGCAATAGCCATAAAGCGCCAAGGCATGATCTGAAATCGTGAAACCTTTGCTGTCTGCGATGGCCTGCTGCCGGCGTTCTATTTCTTCATCATAAAATTCTTCTACCATGCCGCAATTGAGGCAAACCAAGTGATCATGGTGTGAGCCTTCATTCAATTCAAAGATGGCTTTGCCGGTTTCAAAATGATTGCGATGCAATAAGCCTGCCTGCTCGAATTGTGTCAATACCCGATAGACTGTGGCTAAGCCTACATCCATATTTTCATTCAGCAGGATCTTATACACATCTTCCGCTGTCAAATGCCGGACTGAGCTGCTTTGGAATATTTCCAAGATTTTTAGACGCGGTAAGGTCGCCTTTAATCCGCTAGCTTTGAGGTTGGGGGTGCTATTCGTCATGTTTTCGGTAAATGAATTACTATCTGCTTTATGATATAGGGTTTTGGCGACTGCTAATATTTATATTGCCATCTTATCTGAAATTTGCAGCTCCTACATTTTTGCTCAATATATTGAGGTTCTCTATGCGATTGTTGTTTTCTAAGAAATCCCACCACACGCTAAGCGCATTGCTTGGCCTTAGCTTGGTTGCTTTTTTATCTGGCTGCACCACGAAAAGCCCCTTGCTGAAGGATGCACCGGCAGTTACTACCGAGACGGATGGCACTCAAGTGATCGCTCCTACGGGCTTAAATAAACTGTTTGGCTACGTTTCTCCCTATCGTATGACGATACAGCAGGGAAACTTTGTATCTCAAGAAATGGTATCTCAACTCAAGAACGGTATGACACGCGAGCAAGTGCGCTTCCTGCTTGGTACTGCTTTATTGACCGATATGTTTCATGAAGACAGATGGGATTATCCATTCCGTTTGCTGAAAACCGACGGTGAACTGGTGACTAGCCGTGTCACCGTCTTCTTTAAAAATAATACCGTGGAACGCTTTGAGGGCGGCAATCTGCCGACCGAAAAAGACTATCTGGCACACATTACCAGTTCGGCTATAGGCATGAAGGCGGCAACTTCTCCAGACATCGAAGCTCCCAAGAAAAAATAAGAAAGACTAGTGATATGACGGTATTAAAAATTGCAGTGGCTGGCGCATCAGGCCGCATGGGGAAGATGTTAGTAGAGAGCATCGCTGAAGCGCAAGACACAGTTTTGGCCGGGGCTTTGGATATACCTGAGTCAGCATTTCTTGGTAGTGATGCCGGCGCGACCTTGGGCAAACCAGCAGGGGTTTTGATTTCCTCAGATTTCTCTATTGCCTTGGCTGATGCTGACTATCTGATTGACTTTACCCGCCCGGAAGGCACACTCAAACATCTGGAATATTGTGCCGAACATGGTATTAAGATGATCATAGGCACGACTGGTTTTGATGAGGCAGGCAAGGCGGCGATTGCTGCAGCGGCAGAAAAAACCGCGATCGTATTTGCTCCGAATATGAGCGTGGGCGTGAATGTCACCTTAAAGCTCTTGGAAATGGCAGCGAAAAGTTTTTCACACGGCTACGATATTGAGATAGTCGAGGCGCATCATCGCCATAAAATTGACGCGCCTTCTGGTACTGCCTTGAAGATGGGTGAAGTCATCGCTGATACTTTAGGTCGCGATTTAAATGAAGTAGGGGTGTTTTCACGGGTGGGTGTTACCGGTGAGCGCGATCCTTCTTCTATCGGTTTTGCAACCATACGTGGTGGCGATATCGTTGGTGACCATACGGTTTTGTTTGCCGGTATCGGTGAACGAGTTGAAATCTCGCATAAATCATCTAGTCGCGTCACATATGCACATGGCAGTTTGCGTGCGGCTCGTTTTCTGGCGGATAAAAAGACCGGTCTTTACGATATGTATGATGTGCTTGGTTTAAATTAAGTTTGAACTAGAGACATGTCCGCTGCGCTCACTCAGTATTGGACACAAGTGGATGGCTTTAGTCATTTACTCAGCTATGTTTTGCTGCTGATGTCTCTTTTGAGTTGGACCACGATTCTTGCTAAGGCCTGGTCGTTCAGGCAGATTCGTGCGGCTGCTGTGAATTTACCTGCATTTTGGAAGTCTCCAAGCAATCAAGATGCGCTGGCCTTGCTCAGTGCAAGTGATACGGAAGATGTGTTCGCCGGTTTGGCGCGGCAAGCCTTAGCTGCCGCTGATCCAGTAGGGCGCAGTGGCGCATTAAATGCCAAGGCCGAGATTTCTGATGTCTTGACTCAGGCTCTGCGGCAAGAGCTCAATCGGGTCAGCGTCAAGCTAGAGTCTGGTTTGAGCCCTTTGGCGTCGATAGGTGCGACCGCGCCCTTTGTCGGTTTGCTGGGAACGGTCTGGGGCATCTATCACGCCCTGAGTTCGGTCGCTGGTTCTGGAATTGTACAGATAGATCAATTGGCCAGGCCGGTCGGTGAGGCCTTGATCATGACTGCACTTGGCTTGATCGTGGCGATTCCAGCGGTCTTGGCGTATAACGCCTTTAACCGGATTAATCGAATTACGTTTGCCGAATTGGATGCGTTTGCCTACGATTTACATGCCTATTTGAGTAAGGCAGAGTAGTTTCAAGCACTGGTAAGGGGAGCGTGTATATGGCTTTTGGTAAATTTAATTCAAGCTCTGAGCGCAGCCCTTTACCGAGTATGTCTGAGATTAACGTGACACCCATGGTAGATGTGATGCTGGTGTTGCTAGTGATCTTTATTCTCGCAGCCCCCTTGCTAATGCATTCCATACCAGTAGATTTGCCTAAGGTGCAGGCAAAGGCAACTGGGCAAGCGGCGGATTCGACCACGCTTTCCATCGATGACAAGGGCAATTTGCATTGGAATGCAGAAGTGATAAAAATGTCCGAACTTGATGCGAAATTGTCTGCCTTATCTAAGCGTATGCCGCAAGCTCAATTACTCCTGCGCGCCGATCAAACTACCCAATACGCTCTCATTGCACAAGTGATGGCTGCGGCACAGACGCAAGGAATAAGTAAAATCGGTTTCATCACAGAGAGCAATATTAGTCCCAATTCTGCCAAATCCTTCCTAAAATAGAGTAAGCCTGCCATCCGCTCATTTTTAAATACGGGCACTAAGCAGTTATAATTCAGGGTTAATTGGAATTTCCGCGCAATTTATCTGTCATCGCCACTATTGAGTCCTCATGCAAGAAAAATATACCCCATCTGAAGTCGAGCAATCAGCACAGACGCATTGGAAGAAAATCGATGCTTACACAACGGTAGAGAACGATACGCGTTTTCCCAAAGGTAAGTACTACGCTTGCTCTATGCTGCCTTACCCTTCAGGTAAATTGCACATGGGCCATGTGCGTAATTACACGATTAATGACATGCTGGCGCGCCAGTTACGGATGCAAGGCTATAACGTCTTGATGCCTATGGGCTGGGACGCCTTTGGTTTGCCTGCCGAAAACGCAGCAATTGCGTATAAAAAATCTCCGGCGGCGTGGACTTACGAAAATATAGCAGACATGAAGTCGCAAATGCAGCCCTTAGGCCTGGCATTTGACTGGACCCGTGAAGTGGCAACCTGTGATCCTGATTATTATCGTTGGAATCAATGGCTGTTCCTGAAGATGCTGGAAAAAGGCATTGCGTATAAAAAAACCCAGGTCGTCAATTGGGATCCGGTTGATCACACTGTGTTGGCGAACGAGCAGGTGATCGATGGTCGCGGCTGGCGCTCCGGTGCTTTAGTTGAGAAACGCGAGATTCCTGGCTATTACTTCGGCATTACCCAATATGCCGATGAATTGCTTGATAGCATAGACGATCTGGATGGCTGGCCCGATCAAGTGCGCACCATGCAGCGTAACTGGATAGGTAAGAGCGAAGGGGTACGCTTTGCTTTCCCGCATCAGATTACAGATGCTTCCGGCACGCTGCTGCAAGACGGCAAGATGTATGTGTTCACAACGCGCCCAGACACCATTATGGGCGTGACTTTTTGCGCAGTGGCAGCTGAGCATCCGATTGCGACAGTCGCTGCACAAAATAATCCAGCGTTGGCGGCTTTCATCGAAGTCTGCAAAGCCGGCGGCACTACCGAAGCAGAGATGGCAACCAAGGAAAAGGAAGGCATGCCTACCGGCTTGTTCGTCATTCATCCGCTCACTGGTGAGCAGGTCGAGGTGTGGGTCGGCAATTACGTCTTGATGACATATGGCGATGGCGCAGTAATGGGTGTGCCGGCGCATGATGAGCGCGATTTTGCGTTTGCTAAAAAATATCAGATCGCCATCAAACAAGTGGTCGCAGTTGAAGGCGAAGCTTTCACTACAGATGCCTGGGCTGATTCCTATGGCGACAAACAGCGCGGTGTTACGGTTAATTCTGGTAAATATGATGGTCTCGCATACAAAGCTGCAGTCGATGCGGTGGCCGCCGATCTGGCAGAAAAGCAAATCGGTGAAAAGAAAACTACCTGGCGTCTGCGTGACTGGGGTATTTCCCGCCAGCGTTACTGGGGCACGCCTATCCCTATTATTCATTGTGAATCTTGCGGTGATGTGCCAGTGCCTTACGCTGACTTGCCGGTCGTTTTGCCGACCGAATGTATTCCTGATGGATCTGGTAATCCATTAAAAACCCATGCAGCATTTTTGAATGTGCCATGTCCAAAATGTGGCAAACCAGCGCAACGCGAAACCGACACCATGGATACGTTTGTCGATTCCAGCTGGTATTTTATGCGCTATACCTGCCCGGACGCGGTGACTATGGTCGATGAACGCAACGACTATTGGATGGGTGATGCCGGTATGGATCAGTACATCGGTGGCGTTGAGCATGCGGTCTTGCATTTGTTGTATGCGCGTTTCTGGACTAAGGCTATGCGCGACATGGGTCTGGTGAAAATCTCCGAGCCGTTCAAGAACTTATTCACGCAAGGGATGCTGCTGAACGAATCTTATTATCGTGAAGAAGCTAGCGGCAAGAAGATCTGGTTCTACCCGAATGAAATCGAAGTGCAGTACGACGAGAAAAGTCGTCCGGTTGCCGCCATCCTGAAAAGCGATGGTCAGCCTGTGCAAATGGGCGGCATAGAGAAGATGTCGAAGTCCAAGAACAATGTAGTCGAACCGAAGGATATTATCGAGCAATTCGGCGCTGATACGGCACGTTTGTTTACCATGTTTGCCGGCCCTCCGGATCAAAGTGCAGCTTGGAATAATAGTGGGGTAGAAGGTGCTGCGCGTTACCTGCGTCGCCTGTGGGCAACTGCTTTGAAATTGTCGGCAACGGTTGCCAGCGGTGCTGGCGCTAGTATCGCGCCCGATACCTATGCCGCGGACGTCAAGAGCCTGCGCCGCGAAGTGCATCTGACTTTAAAACAGATCGATGCCGATTACGAGCGTTTGCAATACAATACGGTCGTTTCCGGCGCGATGAAGTTACTCAACGCAATAGAGGCCTTCAAGCCTGAAGGTGAAGGGCATGCGGCAGTGCTGCGTGAGTCCTTCAGTATCCTGTTGCGTGCACTGTATCCGGTGTGTCCGCATATCACGCATGCGCTCTGGGTCGAGCTAGCTCTGGCGGCAGAATTTGGCGAAATCATTGATGCGCCATGGCCGCAAGTCGATGAGGCGGCTTTGGTTCAGAATGAAATAGAGCTGATGATACAAGTCAATGGCAAGTTGCGCGGTAGCGTCAAGGTCGCCAAAGATGCAGACAAGGGGACGATAGAGGCAGCTGCGCTGGCGGTTGAAAGCGTACAGAAATTCCTCGATGGTCCACCGAAAAAGGTGATCATCGTGCCAGGCAAACTAGTCAATATCGTCGCCTGATGAAAAGCCTGACTTCTCCTATGCGCAAATGGCTGAGTGCGCTCAGCATCATCGTCATGATGCTGAGCGTGTCCGCTTGCGGCTTCGCCTTGCGCGGCGCCGTGGTGTTCCCCTTCACTAGTATTTTTGTGGATATGCCGCTCAGCTCACCGCTAGGCGCGGAATTGAAAAGAAATATTCGTTCCAGTGGCCAGACCACGATAGCGGCAGACGCCAAAAGTGCCGATGTGGCGCTGCAAGTGCTGGCCGAAACTCGGGAAAAAGCCATACTTTCCTACAATAGTCAGGGACGCGCGCGCGAATATAAGCTGATCTATAATTTTCGCTTTCGAGTGGTCGATACCTCTGGCAAGGAAGTCTTAGTGCCGACCGTGATCAGTTTAAAACGTACTATTAGTTTTAATGAATCCCAGGTGTTGGCGAAAGAATCCGAAGAGGCTTTATTGTATCGCGACATGCAGAGTGACTTGGTGCAGCAAATTATGCGCCGGCTCGCCGTGCTGAAAATGGAATAACAGCATGCAATTGCGCTTTGATGCGGTTGACGCTCATCTCTCTAAAGGTCTGTCTGCCTTGTATGTTATCACCAGTGATGAGCATTTGCTGGCCTTGGAAACTGCCGATAAAATTCGAAAGGTTGCCAAGACTCAGGGATTTTTTGAGCGAGACATCTTAAGCGTAGAGCGTAGTTTTAAATGGGGGGCCTTGCTGGCGGCGAATCAGTCGCAATCGCTGTTTGGCGATAAAAAATTGATAGACTTGCGCATTCCTACTGGCAAACCAGGTAAAGATGGTGGCGCCGCGATACAGGAATATATCTCCAAACTTTCTCCCGATAATCTGACTCTGATCACCCTGCCTAAGCTCGATTGGGCCACCCAAAAGGCGGCGTGGGTGACCAGTTTGCAGCAAGCTGCCGTGTATATCGACATCCCTCTGGTGGAGCGGGCGCAATTGCCAGGCTGGATCTCGCAGCGCCTGTCAGCCCAAGGGCAGAGTGCCGATAGGCAAAGCCTCGATTTCATCGCCGATAGAGTCGAGGGTAATCTGCTTGCCGCGCATCAGGAAATCCAAAAACTAGGTCTGTTGCAGGCACCGGGTAAGCTCAGTTTCGAAGTGATCCACGATGCCGTGCTCAATGTGGCGCGCTACGATGTGTTTAAACTTAATGAGGCAATGCTGATCGGTGATGTGGCACGTCTGGTGCGCATGCTGGAAGGCTTGAAGGGCGAGGGCGAGGCGCTGCCGCTGGTGCTATGGGCAGTGGCTGAAGAGCTGCGTACCTTACTTAAACTGAAGGCCGGAATGGCACAGGGGCGACCTTTAGGTGTGATGCTGAAAGAATTCAGGATCTGGGGCCCACGCGAAAAATTGATGGAGCCCGCTTTACGGCGCGTTAGCCTGGCCAGCTTGCAGGCTGCACTGCAAGAGGCGGCGCAAGTCGATAAAATGGTCAAGGGTTTGCGCGCCAAGGCCTTCGCTGGCGATGCCTGGGATGCCTTACTGCAATTGGGTCTGCGGGTAGCGCGCAGCGCTCCGGGATCTGCCTGAAGCTAGCTCCGCTCGCCCCTTCTATTTTGAGAAAATAGGGGAGTATAGGCAAAAACAGCATGGGTTGCCGGCATCCTGATTGCGCGATTAAAATATACAGGGTGGAGTATATTGATGGCGCAAGGATCTATCTGGCATCCCCTGTTAGACCAGACACAAATAAGATTGAAAGCCGAGATGGATATCAAGATAGACATTAAGCACTACATGAACGAGCTAGGCATGCGCGCCCGCAAGGCCTCTAGTGCCATGGCGAAAGCCGACAGCGCCACCAAAAATCTAGCGCTGCAACTGATCGCCGCGGCGATACGGCGCGAAGCGCCCGCCTTGCGCGCCGCCAATGAGCTTGATCTGGCAGCCGCCAAAGCGGGCGGTATGGATGCTGCCATGCTTGACCGACTCACTTTGTCCGAGCAGGGCATCGCCAAAATGGCCGAAGGTCTGGAGCAAATCGTTAGTCTGGCCGATCCCATCGGTGAGATTTCGAATATGAAGTATCGGCCTAGTGGCATACAGGTCGGCCAGATGCGGGTACCGCTGGGCGTGATCGGCATTATTTACGAAGCCCGTCCAAACGTCACGGTGGATGCCGCCGGTCTGTGTATCAAGAGCGGCAATGCAACGATACTGCGCGGTGGTTCCGAGGCGATGCACTGCAACCAGGCGCTGGCAACGCTGGTCAAAGAAGGCTTGGC
This sequence comes from Undibacterium parvum, assembly GCF_003955735.1. Taxonomy (NCBI): domain Bacteria; kingdom Pseudomonadati; phylum Pseudomonadota; class Betaproteobacteria; order Burkholderiales; family Oxalobacteraceae; genus Neoundibacterium; species Neoundibacterium parvum. Next base: position 3,386,250 of record NZ_CP034464.1, read on the forward strand.
TGGCGCTGGTTTGCCAGCCGATGCGGTGCAAGTCGTCGCTACTACTGATAGAGCGGCCGTCGGTGAGTTAATCACTATGTCGCAGTATGTTGACGTGATCGTGCCGCGTGGCGGCAAAGGTCTGATCGAGCGCCTGATGCGCGAAGCCACGGTACCTATGATCAAGCATCTCGATGGCATTTGCCATGTGTATATCGACGGTAAAGCCGATCTGCAAAAAGCGATCGCGATTGCCTTTAATGCTAAATGTCACCGCTATGGCACCTGCAATACCATGGAAACTTTGTTAGTGGCGCACAGCATCGCGCCGCTAGTGTTACCCGCCTTGGCCGAACTGTACGCTGGCAAGCAAGTGGAGTTGCGTTGCGATGTCGCTGCAGCGCAGATCTTGGCTGGATATCCGTATCTGGCCAGCGCCACCGAAGCTGACTGGAGCACCGAATATCTGGCGCCTATCCTGGCGGTTAAGGTGGTGGCAGATATGGATGAGGCGATTACGCATATCAATACCTATTCGTCTAAGCATACCGAGTCTATCGTTACCGAGGATTACAGCCTGGCGATGCGCTTCTTGCGTGAGGTTGATTCTGCCTCTGTGATGGTGAATGCTTCGACCCGCTTTGCCGATGGCTTTGAATATGGCCTGGGTGCCGAAATCGGAATTTCCAACGACAAGCTACATGCGCGCGGACCGGTCGGACTGGAAGGTTTGACATCATTAAAATACGTGGTGTTTGGCCACGGTGAAGTGCGTGAGTAAGCACGTGAATAAGTGCCATGCAAACGATGTGCTGCCTTGCAAGCCCACACCCTTACGCAGGCACGGGGCATGCCCCGTGTAGTCCCCACTTCACCATGGTGAAGTACGCGAATAATTAATTAGGAAAAAACTCATGCTCTGGATCAAAGCTCTACACATCGTCTTTATCGCCTCCTGGTTCGCTGGCTTATTTTATCTGCCCAGAATTTTTGTCAACCTGGCGCAGGAAGTTGAAGCCAATGCCTCCGAACGCTTGCTGCTGATGGCGCGCAAACTGTATCGCTTTATGACGATCTTGGCGGTTCCAGCACTGGGCCTGGGTATCTGGCTGTGGATGGGCTATGGCATAGGGCGCGGCCCCGGCAATGGCTGGATGCACGCCAAGTTAGCCATCGTCTTGCTGCTGATAGGCTATCACCACGCCTGCGGCAGTATCCTGAAAAAATTTGAAGGGCAACGCAACACCCGCAGCCATGTCTGGTATCGCTATTTTAATGAAGTGCCGGTGGTCTTGATGTTGATTGCGGTGATCTTGGTGGTGGTAAAACCATTTTAAAGAAATTAACCAAGGATTTTTGTCTTTTTAGCTAACAGCAACTGGAGTTGAGCATGAGTAAAGTCTGTGAATACTATTTTGCACCGCAATCACCTTGGGCTTATTTGGGGCATCAACGCTTCCTTGATCTGGCTAAACAGCAGGGCGTCAAGATAGAGATCAAGCCTTTCGATTTAGGGAAAGTATTTGCCATTTCGGGTGGCTTGCCTTTGGCTAAACGAGCACCCCAGCGTCAGGCCTATCGCCTGACAGAAATGCAGCGCTGGAGCGAATATTTGGCGTTACCCATGCATGTGCAGCCGACTTTTTTCCCTGTGGCTGCTGATCCTGCGGCTCTAATGATTATCGCTGCACAATTGGCGCATGGTACTGAGGCGGCGCTTAATCTGAGTGGCGCCATCATGCGTGCGGTGTGGGCTGAACAAAAAAATATCGCCGATGCGGATACTCTGGCTGGCTTGGCTTTTGATTGCGAACTGGATGGCAAGCAATTGCTGAAATCTTCTGAGACCGCCAGCGTACAAGCCGATTACGACAGATTCACTAATGAGGCAATCGCCGCCAATGTGTTTGGTGTACCCTGGTTCGTGTACCAGGGTGAAAGTTTCTGGGGTCAGGATAGACTAGATTTTTTAGAACGGGCTTTTCAGAAGTAAGCGGCCACCAACATGCTGGTAGGATCAGTATAATCATTGAGCAATAAGTTGAGCAATAAGTTGAGTAATAAGCAGTTTCGTCACACCCTGACAGGCACGGTGCCTGCAGGTTTAATTTGAATCACAACGGATAAAAGGTTCACCCATGAAAACACGTTATTCCTATTTTTGCCCTTGCCCACGCGGCCTGGAAGCGGCATTGGCCGAAGAGCTCAATGAAATCGGCCAGATCAACAAGACCCTGCACGTGCATACGCAAGTGCCGGGCGGTGTGCATTGTTCCGGCGAGTTATCTGACGCCTATCGCATTAATCTGTATTCCCGTATCGCCTCGCGTTGTCTGCTGCGCATGGCGCATTCAGGCTACATCAACGAGAATGATATTTATGACCTGACACTGGAGCAGCCATGGGAAGACTGGTTCGGCTATCACCACACGATACGCGTCGATGTCACCGGGATTAAATGCCCGCTCAAGAGTCTCGAATTTGCGACCTTGAAAATCAAAGATGCGATCTGTGATCGCTTCCGCGATCAATTTACCCAGCGTCCATCGGTTGATACCAAAATGCCGGATATGCGTATTGTCGGTTTTCTGGATGCGCGTAATTTTACGGTGTATCTGGATACTTCTGGCGAGGCGCTGTTCAAGCGTGGCTGGCGTTTGGAAACTGGCGACGCCCCGCTGCGCGAGAATCTGGCGGCTGGATTGTTGCGTACTGCTGGCTGGAAGCCTGGCATCCCTTTGCTCGATCCTATGTGCGGTTCCGGCACCATCCTGATCGAGGCGGCGCAAATGCTGGCAGGCATACCTCCAGGCTTGCATAGAGAGTTCGCGTTCGAAAAATTTGGTAGTTTTGACCAGGAAGAGTGGCAAGCGATTAAAGATCAGGTCAAGCTGACGCATATTCCAGAAGTGCCTAGTATTTTCGGAAGTGATATTTCCGGCGATGCCATCGTCATGACACGGAATAATTTGAACAAGGCCGGCATTAAATTTGAAGTGCCACTCAAACAAATCGAGGCGCAAGAGATCAAGGCTCCGACCGACGCGCCGGGAATCTTGCTGACCAATCCTCCTTACGGCGAACGTATCGGTGTGCGTGGTGATGGCAGTCTGGAACCGGATGACTTGGCGCGTGATTTTTTCAGCTCTTTTAGCACGACCTTGAAGCAGCGTTTTACTGGCTGGAGCGTGTTCTTGTTTACCGCCGATTTGGGTTTGCCTAAATTTTTGCGTTTAAAAGAATCGCGTAAAACGCCATTTTTCAACGGTGCGCTGGAATGCCGTTTGTTCCGTTTCGATATGGTGGCAGGTTTTAATCGTCGCGAAGAAGCGAAGCCTAAGTCCGACGCTTAATTACGCCGCCTAGTTGCTAAGGCTGGTCTGGAAAAAGTGCCTAGCGCCCAGGCTAGGCTTTTTTTATAGACCCCGCCAAGACGCAATCTGCATGCGGGCTGCAGGCCAGACCGGCTCAAGACCCGCATGCCTATTGCGCGGCGGGCCATGTCTCGCTTTAAAATTACATGCCTGCGGCCGCAGGTATTCATCCCACGATAGCCTACATGCAAACACGTCCTCATTACGGTAACTTCGCTCTAGCCAGCTTACTGGCGGCCTTGGCCATGCTGGGGCCGTTTTCTATCGACACCTATTTACCGGCCTTTCCGGCGATACAGAGCAGTCTGCAGGCCAGCTCTATCGAGGTACAGCAAACCCTGACAGCCTATCTTTTATCCTTTTCGGTCATGGCGCTGTGGCATGGTGCTTTGTCGGATGCGTTTGGGCGGCGTAACGTGGTGTTGGTGTCCTTAGTTATTTTCGCGGTGGCCTCGTTTGGCTGCGCCTCGGCGCATAGCGTGCACTATCTGTGGGGCTTTCGCATACTGCAAGGCGTGTCCGCCGGTGCTGGCATGGTGATAGGACGCGCCATCATCCGTGATCTGTATGCCGGTGCGCCAGCCGAGCGGCTGTTATCGATGGTGACCATGATCTTCTCGATCGCGCCCGCGATCGCTCCGATTATCGGTGGCTGGATCGTCAGTTTCAGTAATTGGCGCAGTATTTTCTTATTATTGTTTGTCTACACCCTGTTATTGCTATGGGCTTGTTATAAATATTTACCAGAATCTTTGCCACCAGAAAAACGCCAGCCCTTTAGTGCCGAATTCTTGTGGCTCAACTATAAGGGCGTTTTTAAGTCACCCCTGTTTTATTTGAAGGCTGGAACGGTTGCCTGCAATTTTGCCGGGCTGTTTTTGTATGTATCGGCAGCGCCCGCCTTCATTACTCAACATCTGAAATTGGGTGCCGATCAATTCGGCTGGCAATTTGTACCTTCGGTAGCCGGTATTTTTCTCGGGGCGCTGGCGGCTAATCGACTCGCTGGCAAAGTCTCGGCCGCCTTGCAACTGGCGGTTGGCTTTGCTTTTCTAGTCGGTGCGGCCATCTGCAATGTGGTTTTTCACGCGATTTGGCCGCCTATGTTGCCTTGGTCGGTGTTGCCTCTGTTTTTTTATAGCTTCGGCATGTCTCTGGTGGCACCGCCAGTCACGATTAGAGTTCTCGATCTATTCCCCCACATCCGTGGGATTGTCGCCTCTTGTCAGTCATCCATGCTGACACTATTAGGCGCGGTAGTGGCCGGCTTGGTTGCGCCAGCACTCGATCATTCCGCCTTCTTGTTGGCCTGTGGGCAACTGCTGTTTGCGCTGTTAGGGATGTCGCTTTGGTATGCGGGGCGTGAATACCGACGTAAGGAGCTTGCGCAGGCTCAAGTTGTCGCAGAAATGCCACGCTAAAATATATCTTATCAAGAGGGCTTGAATTCGTTTTAAATAGCCTTACTTCATTGGTGCTATGCAGCATTGGCTTTTTTTAGTTATAATGCGAACTAATTTGTTAATGTGGTATCTAACAAATCTCGTAGTCTGGTGTCGCAAGATGTCGTTAGCAGCAATGTGGATGGCATACGACATAGGCGAGAATGTTGGTGGCAGTGCTTAGGGAATTCATCAAATTGTCATTTTCCGCAGGTATAGTGTTTATTGTCATTGGATAGCAATACAAGTTCAAGGCTTTAAATTAGACCTGCAAACCTGTTTCTGTTGTGTATTTGTTGTGTTGCAACAGAAAATTATTTTTATATTTTGGATAAAAGCTATGAAAAAATCATTACTCGCGCTCGCTCTGATGGGTGCTTTCTCCGGTGCCGCTTTGGCTCAATCTTCTGTGACTGTCTACGGTGTTGTAGACATGGGCGTGGTACGTGACGACAATGGCACAGCTACTAAGTACTCTTTGGACAGCGGTGTTCAATCAGGCTCCCGTTTGGGCTTCAAAGGTACTGAAGATCTGGGCAATGGCTTGAAAGCTAATTTCGTATTAGAAATGGGTGTAGGCGTTGATACTGGTGCTTCTGAAAAAGGTACTGATTTTGACAAGGCTCAAGGTAAATACGTAAGCAACTCTTCAGCTACATTTGGCCGTCAAGCTTTCGTAGGTTTGTCTGGTGATTTCGGTGCGGTTAACTTCGGTCGTCAAAAATCTTTGACTTATGTTGCTTCTGAGTCTATCGATCCTTTCGGCGCTGGTTTGGCTGGCGACATGAGCCGTTTGTTCTCGACAACAAATCGTTTCAGCAATGCAGCTGTGTACTCTACTCCTAAAATGAGTGGTTTCTCTGCTTCTGCTTTGTATGTTTTCGGCGAAGAAGCTGGTAACAATTCGGCTAAAAGTGTAGGTTCTTTGTCTGGTACTTACAGCGATGGTCCTGTTTTTGCTAGCATCGTTTACGAAAAAGCAAAAGATGGTCAAGATCCAGCAGCTACTATTGCTAACACTGGCGAAAAAACTTTGATCGGTGGTACTTATGACTTCGGTATGGCTAAAGCGCACGCTGCCTACGAATTGCTCAAAGGTGGTAACGGTACTACAGTTGCTTTGACTAAGAAAAACGTATGGATGATTGGTGCAACAGTACCAGTTGGTGCTGGCTCTATCATCGCTGATTACAGCCGTATCACTGATACAGTGAAATCTAACGCAAATGCAACTCAGTTTGCTTTGGGTTACACATACAGCTTGTCCAAGCGTACTAACCTGTACACTTCTTACTCACAAACTAAGAACGATACAGCAGCGAACTACAACGTTCTTGCAAATATAAAAGATCCAGTTACTGGCAAAGTTACTACTAGCTATAGCGGTAATTCAGACAAATTGTTCAACGTCGGTATCCGTCACGCTTTCTAATCAACTGCAGGCGTAAGCTTGCATTGATTTGATATAAAAAAAGGAGGGCTTTTTAGCCCTCCTTTTTTATTTTCTAAAATTTTTTTTTGTAGTGGAACTCTGCTTTGCTTGTGGACTCGAACAAGAGAGTATCTAATCTCAGGTGTGTGAACTGGGCATTGATATTTATTTTTGTCCCTAAAGGAGAGTTAGCATGAAACATTTCTTCATTGCTTTAATCGTCGCCACTACTTTTCCAACTGCCGTGTTTGCTGGCGTATCTAAAGTAAGCTGGCAAGCGCCCGATAAATTTACGGATATTCGGCCCGGCAATGAAAATCGAGATGCTTTTCAAAAGCGCTTGATGAGTGATTTTGAAGCCATGTTTGCCGACCTGGCAAAAAAGCTTCCAGATGATAACCAGTTAGAAGTCAATATCACCGATATCGATCTGGCTGGGGATGTGAACGCTGGCTACAGTATGGCGAGCCGCGATATCCGTATCGTGAAAGACCTGTATAGCCCGAGTATGCGTTTTACTTATACCTTGAAAAATCAAAAAGGCGATTTGCTCGCCTCGGGTACTGAGCAACTCAGAGATATGGGTTTTATGGCTAAAACCAAATCCTTAGTCAGCAACTCTGGCTTTCCGTATGAGGAGAGAATGTTGCGTGACTGGTTTGATGCGCAGCAGAAAAAGAAAATTTTCCCGACTCGCTAGCAGTTTGAAAGCAGAACTGCCTCAAGCGAGAGTAAACTGACTCTCAAAAAATACCGTAAATGATGCGATTAAACATGATTTACGGCATTTACAGATGATTCATAGACTGCGTAATTTAGTCTTTTTCGCCTAGCAATTGCCGCTTTAACTTTGGTGAAGCGCTATTGTCGCCTACCCAAATACGCATGATCGCCTGCATGGTTAAATCGTCTTTGAGGGGTTCGCCAATATGCTTGCCATTCGAGTAAAAAGAAGTGCCCTTGCTCTTATTCCATTCTATCGACATCACATCACCGACTTTCCAGTCGCCTACTGTGGCAAAGCCTTGACCCAGAGCCATTAACTGACTGAGTAATTGTATGCGCTCATCCTTGCTGGTGCTGGTACGCATGTCGGCCAGAAAGCGGCGGCTCATTAATTCACTTTCCACCGCTTTGATCATCACCAGTTTGAGACGGATAGGGCCGGGCGAGGCTAATAACTCGGCCTGGGTCGTCTTTTGTTTGGGCAGGTAATAGCCAATCGCAAAAATATTAACGCGGTTGATAACATGCACACCAGCGCCATTGAGTATCAGATTCTGGCCATCAACAACATACGATTCCTCCATATTGACACCATTGACATCCCTAGCGTGCGAGCTTGAAACCGCTGCGGCCATTAAGCATGTCGCTAATGCTACTGAGCTAGCTAGCTTTAGCGTGGTTTTTACAAGATTTTTTGTTCTCATGTCTCGCCCTCTAGGCAGGTGAAGTAATTTTATTTTTTTAAAACAGACGGCTAACCGTAACCAAGGCCATGTCGCCTTCTGGTCGGGCTTTCGCAGAAAATTCGCGGAAATATTTGACTTCAAGCTGTGTCTTTAAATCATCCGACAGATAACTCATCACTGGTCCCAATGATGTTACCCGAGCGCGGTTGCCATTCAGAATAGGCACGGCGCTGCTGCCGCTAGGATCTTTGTCATCGGTGGTTTGATTTATGTAGTAGCCCTGCAGGCCAGCTTTAATATTATTTGAAAACTGGTAAGTGCCTACGTATTCAAACTGCAAATACTGACCTGATTTGTAGTTGGTCGTGCGGTTGGCAGAGCTGATGTTGTAGCCCAGTGCGCCGGCAAAATCGAAGCCCGACTCAGTTGACCAGGCTGCTGATATCAAAGGGCGATAGGAGTAAGAATTCATGCCTAAATTAACTTGGCTATCTTTATTAAACGAACCAGTCGGCAAGTCTACATTCATCGCTGCAACGATAGACAGGCTCTCGTATTTCCAGCCTATGAATGCGGTGGCTTCTATATCGCCCAAACCACGCTCATTGCCGCTGGCGGCATGGGATGCGCCTTGAGCGATTTTTTGTTGCAAACCAGGGACAGGTAGTGGCGTTGTGACATTGACGACGACCTCGCGGCTTTTATCTAGCAGCGGAACCGCGATATAGGCACCAATACGGCCACCAAGAATCGGGTCTGGGCTGACGTAGACCAGTTTTGGGACGACGGCGTCAACTTTAATCTTGGCATTGACTGTGCCTCTAATTGTCACTGGAATGCCAGGAACTGTTTTGGCGAAGGAGACATCATCACCATTGCCATCTTTAGCGACGCTGGCTCTATAGCTAGGTAGCAAAACTTGGCCGTACAGGCCAGAGACCGGCAGGATTGCTGAGTCCAGACCCCAGATACCCAAAGGTACTGCGACTTCGCTGTTTTCTGCCGCGCTGACCAATTGGCTGCTGCCTAGTAAGCTGGTGGCGCTGGCGATGAGTAATAATGATTTACGTACTTGCATGATTTTTCTTTCCAAAAGTTGCGTATGAGTTCGAATAGTAAATTGCTTACATTTTTATTTTATCTAGGAAGGAAAATAGTCGTGAAGCTTAAACGACGCTAATGTTAGCCCTCTCATGGAGTCCTTCACCAACAAGTGGATACGATCACGTGTAAGTAGATGTAAAAAATTTCAAACTGGATAGTATCAACAGGCTATTGTCAAGAATAAAGATTTATTAGAGGTAATACTCAGAAGAGACAGTTCTCTAAATAAGAAGACAAGAGACTTTGCTTTTTAAGTAGACTTCACTTTATTAATAATGCACTTTTAAACACTCTTACAAGAATTTAATACATTATCACTAGTGTCTTAGGACTAGGATCTGGGCAATGGATTTATGCTTTTTGCTATATGAGTAATATAGGATATTTGTCTAGCTTTGCAGCATTCTTTTATATCTGACATAGTTTTATGACTGCATAATGTCGTATTTGATGCGGATGTTTGTCCGCAGAGCTAATTTGTGTGACTAGGATATAAAGCTGTGAGTGCTGGAAACAAAATTGATCAAACTGCGAGGCTTGCTAAGACTGTATCTTTAGAAACTCCAGATACGCTGCTGAAATACGATGCCATCATGGATGGTGCTCCTATGGGCATTTTGTTCACGCAGGATGGCATTATGCTGCAGGCAAATGCTAGTTTCCTGGAGATCATGGGCTATCAAAGCGAGCAATTGCTAGGCAAACCAGCCAGTCTCTTGTTCTTCTCTATTCCTGAAAATTATCTGGAAATTGGCCGAATTGCGGGGCCAGCGCTGACAGCGGGCAAGGCGTTTCGGGCCGATATACAAGCTAGTCGGCAAGATGCCAGTCTGTTTTGGGCGCGCTTTTCTGCTAAGGCCGTCAATCGCAATAATAAGCAAGACGGCACACTGTGGTTTGTTGAGGATGTCACGCTTGAACATCTGCATGAGCAACAACTGCGCCAAACCTTAGAAGAGCAGCGCGCCATCTTTGACAGCGCGGCAGTCGGCATTTTGTACTCGCATCAGCGCACAGTGGCACGTTGTAACGAGCGTATGGCCAGCATGTTTGGCTATAGCGCCGAAGAATTATTAGGCCGTTCGACGCGCCTGTTGTTTCGCGATGAGGCGCACTTTGGCGAGCTAAGTCGACAGGTTTATCCGGCTCTTAAGACCCATGGGTCTTTTAGCACCGAGTTACAGATGCCGCACCGCGATGGGCATCTGATTTGGGTGCATGCGACCGGTAGCCAGGTGCAAGGTTCTACCCTGGTGGGTGATGAAGTGATCTGGATCTTCACGGATATCAGCGCCCGCAAAGCGGCTGAGGAAGAAAATCGCCTAACTCTGTTGGAGCTGGAGGCGGTTTTTGCCAATGCTGCGGTAGGATTTATTTATACCCGCGAACATAAAATACAGCGTTGCAACGATCGTTCTGCCGAGATCTTCGGCTATGCCGCAGCAAGCCTGGTGGGCTTGCCTACCATCTCGGTTTTCCCTAGTGAACTAGCCTATCAGGAGTTTCGGGTAAAGGCGGCCAGAGTGATGGATGGCGGACGCTCGTATGAGACCGAAGTTCAGTGCAAACGTAAAGACGGCAGTTTAGGCTGGTGTCATTTACACGGTAAGGCACTCAATCCGGCGGATATTAGTCAAGGCAGTATCTGGATCGTGGTCGATACCGAAGTGACCAGGCGCACCCGTGAGCAACTAGCCGAATCCATGCGCGAGCTGGAGGCGCTGGTAGAAAATGCCTCCATCGGTATTTTGTTTACCAAAGATAGAAAAATCACCCGTTACAATCCGCGTTTCGGCGAAATGTTCGGTTACCCGGATGGGCAAGCTATCGGCTCTCCAGCCTCGATTTTTTTTAGTTCGCAGGACGAATACGAGGCCTTTGGTCAGATGGCCTTTCCCTTATTATCCACCGGACTGTCTCTGCAAACCGAGTTGTATACCCAGCATAGCAACGGCCAAAAACGATTGTGGGTGAAGTTGATCGCCTATCTGGCTGATCCTAAAGACCTGAGTAAGGGCACGATTTGGCTGGTGGAAGACCGTACTGGCTTTAAAGCATCAGAGGCGGCTTTGCAAAAAGCCCAGGCTGATCTGCTACAGGCCGAGAAACAAGTGGCGCTCGGTTCTTTGGTGGTCGGTGTGGCGCATGAACTCAATACGCCGATAGGCAACGCCTTGATGGCTGCATCTACCTTGAGCGAGCTTTGCCAGGATGTCAGTGCCAGCATTGCCCGTGGTGATTTGCGGCGCTCGCAACTTGATAGTTATATGCTTGATGTCACTTCCCTGGCAGCCTTGATGACGCGCGCTTGCGAACGTGCCGCACAATTAGTGGCTAGCTTTAAACAGGTTGCGGTGGATAGGCGCCAGGCGCAGCGCGAGAGGTTTAATTTGCTGGACCTGTTACAAGATAGCGTACTGGCGCACAATCAAAAGCTAGTCCAGCCTGGCTGGCAGATTGAGTACCAGATCGCGGCCGATATTGTCTGCGATAGTTATCCCGAGCCTTTGAGTCAGATTGCCGTCGGTCTGGTTGAAAATGCCTTGACCCATGCCTTTGTCGGACGTAGTCATGGAAATCTACGAATTTCTGTCGAGCTGGTAGAGGGGCAAATAGCGCTCAGCTTTAGCGACGACGGCATAGGCATGGCGCCAGATATATTGGCAAGGGTGTTTGACCCGTTTTTTACCACACGCTTAGGCCAGGGCCGCTCTGGTCTAGGCTTGTCGATTTCGCGTAATTTAGCCACCGCGGTGTTGGGCGGCGATTTAACTGTCACTTCCGAATTGGGGCAGGGCACTTGCTTTACCGTGCATTTTCCTCAGATTGCTGCGCAGCAAATTTAGATAGACGCAGATTGAGCAATCGATATTCAGTGCCTGCTCAAGGCGCTATGTCACGACGCATGCCCTGCTAATGTAGCTGTTCCGATTCAATCACATGGATACCCGGCTTAGCGCTTAATCCCGCGCACAGCATTGCTTTGGCCAGTTTGGCGGTGCTAATCGGGCGCAGCCTTTTTGTCAGTAAAGGCCCTAGTAACTTGCAGAGCACAATCGCGATGCTTTCGCCTAAGCGCTGCTGGCGTCTTGGCCCGCCATCGAGCAAGGATGGGCGCACCAGGATGAGCGAGCTAAACTTCAGCGCAGCCAGATCGCGTTCAGTTTCGGCCTTGACGCGCAAATAAAATGAGCTGGCATCGAGCTTTGCCCCAGTTGATGAATTGAGTACAAAAACTGAGCTGCCGGCCTGATGTGCCAAGCGCGCGGCATCGAGGACATAATCATGGTCGACCCTATAAAAAGCCGCTTGCGAGCCGGCCAGACGCATGGTGGTGCCCAAGGCGCACAATACGACATCGGCACGCCACCAACTGGCGTCTAGCGGCAAGTGCTCGAAATCGACGATAGGATTACTTAGTTTGGGGTGCGCCGCTAAAGCTCGCCGGCTAGGGGCAATCACCTGACTGATGCGGGTATCGTCGAGTGCCAGAGTGAGTAATTGCTGACCTACCAAGCCCGTCGCTCCGAGGATGAGGATGCTAGTCATGTCGCCCTTTTTTGTGGCTGAAGAGACTGAGTTTATTCCATAAGCCGCGCACCACGCTAGGGTTTTCAACTAGCATGGCTTTCAGAACGATGACAGCGCTTGTTGCCCATGATGCCAGACTAGATCTAGCCGACTTGGATATTCCGCAGTACTCTTTTACTAGCTCAATCGCTTACCGGCTCATTTCGAGGTGTTTTGAAATAGCTTCAAAATACTGGAAAAATCCTCGGCGCCAGCGCCATTTTTGCTATGCATGGCATACAGATTGCGCGCCAATTCTCCTAGCGGTATCGTGGCTTGCGCGCTCAGTGCTGCTTCGGTCGCCAGACCTAAATCTTTGTACATCAGATCGACCCCAAAGCCACCGCTGTAACCACGCGCCGCAGGTACGTTTTCCATCACACCAGGGTAGGGATTGTATTGCTCTAGCGCCCAGTTGCGTCCCGAACTCTTACTCATGATGTCGGACAATACTTTGGGATCGAGCCCGTTGGCCACGCCCAGTGCCAAGGCTTCGGCGGTGCCTGCCATGAGTATGCCTAGCAGCATATTATTGCAAATTTTGGCGGTTTGACCAGCACCGTTGCCGCCGGCGTGGAAAATATTTTTCCCCATCGCAGCAAGCACTGGCCTGGCTCTTTCCAGATCGCGGGCGCTGCCACCTACGATAAACGTCAAGGTGCCAGCGGCCGCTCCTAAAGTGCCGCCCGAGACTGGCGCATCGAGCATGGCCAGGCCGCGCGCTTGCGCTGCCAGTGCGATTTTTTGTGAAGTGAGGGCGGCGATCGTGCTGCAGTCTATGATTAAGGCATGCGCGGCGATCTGACCCAGGATGCCGGGAACCTCTGTCGAGCTGCCCACGGCGCTTCCCAAATACAGTTGTTCTACGTGTCGGCTGGCGGGCAACATGCTGATGACGATGTCGGCCACTTGCACCGCAGCGGCGGCCGAGTCGGCGATACTGGCACCAGCTTCGCGCACCACTTGCAGCGCGCTGGCCGACAAATCGTAGACGCTAAGTTGGTGGCCGGCGCGCAGTAAATTGAGCGCCATCGGTGCGCCCATATTGCCCAGGCCTATGAAGGCGATTTTTGATGAGGATGACATAGCTACTCCCGAATATAAATTTTAAAAGTGGGCAGGCCGCTGGCGCATAGCCCATGCGGCCTAGCGGGCAGATAGGCTGGAAACCCGCATAGAATATGCCCCTCCAGCCTGCCTGCTGGGTGTTTTACGATATTTCGTAACTGCTCAGCCTGCTACTAAGATCATTAAAAACAAAACGAAAACCTCTCAAAGGAGGCACAGAGACACAGAGAAAAACGGAGAACCGCCTTGTTCTCCTCTGTGAATCTCTGTGTCTCTGTGCCTCTGTGCCTCTGTGTTGAGTGGTTTTGACTTTCTTCATAGCGGGCTGAACAGTGACGATATTTCCTGCGCAGCACCCAAATCACGCAGAGGATGGCTGTTGGCGTCCCATGGCGTGGCGAAGTAGCGCTGATCCAATTGGTCTTGATTGATCTCTGCCAAGCTGGAATGCTGCCAACGCGGCTGCTGATCTTTATCGATGATCAAGGCGCGTATGCCTTCGGCAAAATCGCCCGCGCTACTACAGGCCAGTGCAGCTACCAACTCTAGTCGAAACACTTCGGCCAGCGACAAATGGCTGCAACGCTGTAGTAAGCTATGCGCCAACCATGCCGATACAGGGCTGCCTTTTTTTAGACCAGCAATGGCTTTTTGCATCCATGCTTCCTCGCTGACATGCTGAGTAATCTGTTGTACCACTTGCGCTAAATCTGCACTGGCACAGAGTTGGTTGATCAGATCAAAATGGCGGCGTAGTGGACCGTGTTCATGCGAGCCACTAGCTTGCTCGGCCTGCAGCAAGAGCGCGCTGAGCAAGAGCTGATTGGCACTGGCATCCTCGCTCCAGCTTTGCGCCTGCATGCCCGCCAGTATTGCGGCCTTGCTGGCATGTGGCAATTGGTAGTCGGCCAGTTTGACGAACTTGGCGTCGCTGGCGTTGATGGCGGCACCGGTTAAACCCAAGAATAGACCTAGCTGGCCAGGCATGCGGTTTAAGAACCAGGAGCCGGCCACATCGGGGAACAGGCCTATGCTAATTTCGGGCATCGCCAGGCGCGATTTTTCCGTCACCACGCGGTGACTGGCACCGGCCATTAAGCCTATGCCGCCGCCCATCACAATGCCGTGGCCCCAGCACAGTAGCGGCTTGCGATAGGTATGGATCTGGTAATCGAGCCGGTATTCCTGTTCAAAAAATTTCAAGGCCTGAAGATTGCCGAGTAAGTCATTTTTTTGTGGTGTAGCGTGCTGCTCTAACATACTGGCATACAGTTTTTGCAAATCGCCACCGGCGCAAAAGGCCTTGTCACCGGCCGCTTGCAACACGACAGCTGCGATGTTGGGATTCTTATCCCAGAGCTGTAATTGCGTACTCAGTAGCTCTACCATTTCCATGGATAAGGCATTGAGCGTTTTCTCTACATTTAAAGTGGCGATAGCTATTTGTTTGCCATTGGCGGCGTCCAGGGTCTGGAATAAAACCACAGGGACGGCGCTATCTTCTGACTGCTGCATGCAGCTCTCCTAGAAAATCAAATTGAAAAAAATTGCATAGTCATAAAAATTCTTCGCTGACTGCATGCTTGAGCATGTGGCGCGCCACGATCACGCGCATGATTTCATTGCTGCCTTCCAGTATCTGATGTACCCGCACATCGCGCAAGTAGCGTTCTAAAGGATACTCGCGGATGTAGCCGTAACCGCCATGTATCTGCAGCGCCTCGTTGCAGACTTTAAAGCCGGTGTCGGTCGCCAGCCGTTTGGCCATGGCACAGTAGATTGAGGCATTTTCGGCTTGATTGTCTAACTTGGTGGCCGCCAGTCGCACCATCTGACGGGCCGCGACTAATTCGGTTTGCATGTCGGCCAGCTTAAATTGTAAGCCCTGAAAAGCCGCCAGTTGTTGGCCGAACTGACGCCGCTCACTCATATACGTTTGCGCGCTGTTTAAAGCCGATTGCGCCGCACCGATAGAGCAGGTCGCGATATTGATACGGCCACCATCCAGACCCCGCATCGCGAGTCGGAAACCCTGGCCTTCACGTCCGAGTAATTGGGATTGATGGATGCGCACATTATCAAAATGAATGCTGCGCGTGGGTTGGCTATTCCAGCCCATTTTTTCTTCTTTGCGACCGTAACTAATGCCGGGTGTATCGGCGGCAATCGCAAAAGCCGAGATACCATCGGCACCAGCGGCACCAGCGGCACCGGTGCGCGCCATCACTACCAAGACATCGGTGGCACCCGCGCCTGAGATGAAGGCCTTACTGCCATTGAGAATATAGTGCTCGCCATCACTGCTGCGGCTGGCGCTGGTGCTTAGCGCGGCCGCATCCGAGCCGGCGCCAGCCTCGGTCAGACAATACGAGGCGAGTTTTTCTCCGCTGGCCAGCGCTGGTAGCCAATCGGCTTGCAGCATGGGCGTGGCGCTGGCAGCGATCATTGCGGTCGCCATATTGTGGATACTGATGTAGGCGGCGGTAGAAGGGCAGGCGCGCGCTAATTCTTCCAAAATAATGGCGGCGTCGAGCCGGCTTAGCCCCATCCCGCCCAGTTCTTGCGCCACGTATAGACCGCAAAACCCGAGCTGGCCGGCATGCGCAATCAGCTCGCGCGGAAAGATCGCTTGTGCATCCCATTGTGCCGCCTGCGCATGCATCTCGTGCGCCGCAAACGTGCGCGCTGCTTGCTGATAGGCGCGCTGGTCTTGGTTGAGTTCAAAGTCCATGTGGCCGCCTATTTCAAAGAAATAGTCGTATTCACTTTTCCAGCCGCGAGCTCATCATCAAACCACCTGGACGTGATGGTTTTGGTCTGGGTGTAAAACTGTATGACTTGCTTGCCGTAAGGACCCAGATCGCCGAGCTTGGAGGCGCGTGAACCGGTGAAGGAAAACAGCGGCACCGGCACCGGGATAGGCACGTTGATACCGATCTGGCCGACATCGACTTGCTCCTGGAAAGTGCGCGCCGCCGCACCAGATTGAGTAAAAATCGCAGTGCCATTGCCGTGCGCATTGGCATTGATGATGGCGATGGCCTCAGCCAGATTGGCGGCATGCAGGATGCACAGTACCGGGCCGAATATCTCTTCCTGGTAAATCCGCATCTCGGTGCGCACATTGCTAAAGATGGTCGGCCCGACAAAATTGCCTTCTGGATAGCCAGCCACGCGCACATCGCGGCCATCGAGCAATAGGGTGGCACCCTGCTGTAGGCCGGAGTCTATGAGTTGTTCCACTCTGAGTTTGGCGGTGCAGGAAATGAGGGGGCCAATATCGGTATCTGCTTCGGCACCGGCGTTGACGCTCAAGGTTTTGGCTTTTTCGACTAAATCTCCTACCCAAGCTTGCGCCTCGCCCACCAGGATCACGACAGGCAAGGCCATGCAACGTTGACCGGCCGCGCCGAAGGCGGCGCCAGCCAGATTGTTTAGCGTTTGCTGCTTATTTGCATCGGCTAACACTACCGCATGGTTCTTCGCACCCATCATGCATTGCGCGCGCTTGCCTGCCAGTGTGGCGCGTTGATACACATGCGTGCCGACCTTAGTCGATCCTACAAAAGACACTGCCTTGATGACTGGATGATCGCAGATCGCATTGACGATTTCTTCACCGCCATGCACTACGTTCAAGACGCCTGCCGGTATCCCGGCTTGCATGGCCAGTTCGCACAAGCGCATGGTGACCATAGGATCTTGCTCAGACGGTTTTAAGATAAAGGTATTGCCGCAGGCGATCGCCATCGGGAACATCCACAAAGGGATCATGGCTGGGAAGTTAAACGGGGTGATGCCAGCGCACACGCCCAGCGGCTGATTCAGTGTATAGGTATCAACCCCAGCGGCCACGTTATTGGCCATCTCGCCCATTTGCAGATTGCCTATGCTGGCCGCGTGTTCGACTACTTCCAGACCGCGAAAAATATCACCTTCGGCGTCCGCCAGCGTTTTGCCTTGCTCGGCCGTGAGCAGCGCCGCCAACTCGCTCATATTTTCGCGTATTAATTGCTGGTATTTCAAAAAGATGCGGGCGCGCGTACCGATTGCGGTCTTGCTCCAGGCCGGGAAGGCCGCTTGCGCACTGGCCACCGCCGCCTGCATTTCGGCTGGCGTGGCAAACGGTACCCGTGCCAGGACTTTTTGGGTGGCGGGATTAATCACGCTACGCCATTGCTGACTTTGCGATTCTAGAAATTGGCCGTTGATGAGTAATTTAACGCTGGGGTTGTTCGCTACTGAGTTCATGCTTTACTCCTGAGACTATGCAGCACTGCGGCGAGACCTGGCCCGTCGCAGCTGCAATGAGGTTCTGAAAACGGCAAAAATTGCCGGCCACGGCTAGCTAAGTCTAGACTTAGGCAGCCCTCACGCACCTTCCGTACCTGAGCAGATTCCAGAAAAAGCCAGCACAAATCATCGATTTGAGTTGAGCATTCACGAAGATCAACAGGCCGGTATCCGGGCTGGTACATTCGCTTACATCGCCTTCCCAGTCAGTTTCGACCAGTGGCATTGATGATGCTTGCGCAGTACTTACCGTTGCGGAGGCAGCAGTGGCATGAGGTCAGTATTACTCTGAGCGACCCGCACCACTTTCCCGTTTAACAGCACGCAAGACCATGCGTGCTGCACCTGTTGTTTTTAGAATAGCATATTAATTGACGTTAACGTTAACGTCATTCGATGAAGAAAATTCATCTTTGTGGTTTTGCCGCTAGTGGCTCCCGTGTCTCTGACTCAAGCCCCAGGGACGCATTTTTTACAGTCCCCCCCGCCAACACACATATCCCATGCGGGCTAGCGGCCAGGCAGGGTGGAAAGCCGCATGGAATATGCGCGCTGGGCCTGCCTTGAATGAGATATTTTTAGTTGGGAGAAATATGTTTTAATAACATCTAAATTTACAGAAAAGGAATTTCATGAAATTGATAGGAATGTTAGATTCACCCTATGTCCGCAGGGTGGCGATATCTTTGCAATTGCTGGATTTGCGCTTCGAGCACCAGTCACTTTCGGTGTTTGGTGGTTTTGCCGAATTCCAGCAAATTAATCCTGTGGTCAAAGCGCCCACGCTAGTCTGCGATGAAGGTGCAGTGCTGATGGATTCTAGCCTGATACTGGAGTTGGCCGAAGCCATGGCGGCGCCCGGCAAGAGTTTGCTGCCAGCGACATTCGCCGAGCGTCAGCATGCCCTGCGTTTGATAGGTTTGGCTTTGGCGGCTTGCGAAAAAAGTGTGCAAATCGTGTATGAACTCAAGCTCAGACCGGCCGAAAAAATACACGCACCCTGGTTGGAGCGAGTGCAAGGACAGATGCTGGCCGCTTACACGGCACTAGAGGCTGAGTTACAAGCGCAGCCCTTAAGTTTTGAGAATCGGGGATACACCCAAGCCGGAATCAGCACCGCAGTGGCTTGGCATTTCACCCAGCAAATGCATGCAGAGATGGTGCCTGCTACGCGTTTCCCTGCTTTGCAGGCATTTTCAGTGCGTGCCGAGGCACAGGCGCCCTTCATGGCGGCACCGCATGGTGCGAGTACTTATTTTGATCGCTGAACAATCTTGAGCTAGCTGTGGTAGCAAAATAAGAACGAAAAAAACGGCGCCTGAGCGCCGTTGTCTATTTCGAACTAAAATTTACATTTGGAAAGAATTGGTTTTTTGACGGCGACGTGCCAGGAAACCAAACAAGCCCAAACCGCCTAATAACATGGCGTAGCTAGATGGTTCAGGTATCGCAGGAATCGCATTGTAGGCGACCACATTGCTCAAGCTAAATTTCATATCGTTGAAATCTTTATCGCCACCACCGAAGGCGTCTTCAAAGCCAACAGTGGCCGAGTGATGCTTACCTAATACCGCGTTCGCATGGAAAACATTGTCGGCATTTAAACTCGCTAAGCCGCTAGAGAAAGTATATTTAGTGTTTTTTACATACAACTGAAAAGTTAATGCGGTACCTTGTACAAACTTACCCAGATCAACATATTGACCTAATGTCGACGTTTGTCCGTTAAAGATTTTTTTGCCGTTGAAATACAAAATATCGGTGTAGCCGGCATCGGAGCCCAAAAACGTCGCGTAAACATGGCCAGTCTTGGCAACTTCTAAGCTTCCACCGGCGATAGTGATGACGGGCGCTTTAGCATGAGCGGCAAATGAAACTAGGGAAATCAGGGCAGCGAGTGCAAACTTCTTCATGGACATTGAGTTTTCCGGTAGGTAAAATGAGAAGACAGAATTCTACGTTGTTTAAAATATAAATAGATGTCTGAGTAACATTAAACTGACGTAAAGTTGAAAATATTTTTGCTTTTCATCTTGTAGTTTGAAGTTTACATTCCACTCGGAAATACTTACGGTCTTTGCCATCCACGACAGTTCTAGATGCTTGCTCTAACAGTTCGCAGGTTTTGCCCTAGACCTAGTTTTATAGTTTGCTCCACACCAGTGGCGCGCCCTTGGCATCAGTGACTCTCATCATTTCTTTGAAGGCGCGCGCCTGTACTTTATCGGGTAAGCGCACCAAGTCGACGCTGTCAACAAATTGATCGCCTGACATAAATGCCCAAGTATAGAATTTCAATGTGGTCGCCGCTTTTTCTGGATTGATGCTGGCTTGTTGCATGATCACGAAAGTGCCCATGGTAATTGGCCAGGCATTGCTGCCAGGCTTATCAGTGAGCATTTCCTCGAAAGTGCCTAAGGATTTCCAGGCGCTGGCATTTAAGGCGGCAGAGAAGCTGGCCGCGCTTGGCGCCACGAAGTTGCCATCGCGATTTTTGAGTTGTACAAAATCTAGCTTATCTTGCACCACATAGTTGAAATCGATATAGCTGATCGCGTACGCTGTCTTCTTGAGACTGGTGACTATGCTACTGCTGCCTTTGACTGCAGTTAAATCTTTATGCCAGGTGATGCTGAAATTTTTTCCATAACTGGTTTGCCAGTCGCTACTCATCTTGCTCAGGTAGTCGGTAAAGTTATAGGTTGTGCCTGAGCCGTCAGAGCGTACGATGACCTCAATGCCCTTATTCGGTAAATTTAAATTCGGATTGAGTGCGCTGATTTCGGCATCGTTCCATTTACTGATTTTACGAGAGAAAATCCCTGCCAATACGCTGCCACTGAGGCGTAATTCGCCCGCTTTAATGCCGGGAATATTCACCACAGCTACCACACCGGAAATCGCCGATGGAAATTGGATTAGGCTGAATTTTTTTAAGTCTTCTTGACTCACGGCGACGTCGCTAGCGCCAAAGTCTACGCTTTTTTCTTTGATCTTCTTAATCCCTGCAGACGAACCTTGCGACAGGTACTCGATCTTCAAATTGGTTTTCTTTTGAAAAATTTCCGACCATTTATTGTAAAGCGGCGCTGCCGCCGAAGAGCCTGCGCCAGTGACCTCGGCAGCTGTGGCTGAGGAGGCTAGTGATAAATAAAAAAATATCTGTATAAATAATAAGGAAATGAGTCGCAGCATGTTGATAGTGGAGTTGAGTCGTTAATAAAGGCTTTTGATTGATTGCAACTGACAAAAAATCGCTCTAGCGTCCAAGTACAGTCTTCGGCGCTACGCCGGGCAGGAGCGAATTTGTGTAAGTTTAATTGATATTGCCATATCGCAATTATCAATGAAATTTATGACTAAGTGATGAAACCTCGCATTGTAATGCCGTCGTCACATTTCAGACTTAGATTCCATCCATCTTCTTCTTATTAGTTTATGCATTTATAGGACTTACGCAAAACCGCCCCAGCGGCTTTGTATCCGCCTTGCCGTACTCAAGTACTGTCTTCGGCGGCACGCCTAGCTGGGACAATTTTTGCGTAAGCTCAAATTTATTAAAAAAAATAGTATTGTGCAAATTAAGTAAATTGTTTATATTATTAATAGTGTTTAACATTAGGAGCTTCAAATGAATACCAAATCAGAGATTGCTGTAACTGAAAATACCAAGCTAGCCGCCGCGCCGGACGCTAATGCGCCACTAGTCGTCGCCAAAAAAACACCCCAGTCGGCAACGGGCACGGTTAACAGCGCTGCTGCAAAAGTCATTGTTAAGAAGCCGCTAGTGAGCAAAGCGCCGCCTGCGAAAGTAGCTGCGCCAGTAAAAGCTGCAAGCCCTGCCAAAAAAGCGATCGTGGTCAAAGCCGTGAGCAAGCCTGCGCCAAAGGCGGTTGTAAAAACACCGGCAAAAGCAGCAGTGAACGCACCAGCGAAAGCGGTAGCGACAACGCCAGTTAAAGCCATCGTTAAAGTAGCGGCAAAAGCGCCTGCCAAAGCACCTATCAAAGCGGTGCTTGCGGCTAAGCCTGCCACGCCGGCTAAAGCAGTAACTCCAGTGAAGACAGTCAAACCTGCGGTGGCAAAACCAACACCAAGCACCTTAGCGAAAGAAAAAGCTAAGAAAGAAAAACTGGTACGCGATAGTTTTACTATGCCAGAGCCGGAATATGCGGTGCTCGGGCAAGTGAAAAAAGCGTGTCTGTCCGCGGGTGTAGAAGTGAAAAAAAGCCAGTTGCTGCGCGTAGGACTATTGTTGCTCAGTCATACAGACGTCAAGAGCCTGGCAAAGTTGATCGCCAATCTGGCGCCTTTAAAAGCTGGGCGTCCTAAGAAAGAAAAATAAACGGTTCTGCTGTTTTTCGGGGCTAAAAATCTAGAATAGTAAGCTGACAGCCGCACGATTTATTCGTGCGGCTGTTGTATTTTTATCTGTCATAAAACCGACATCAAACTGTCATCGCCTTGAAGTAATCCTACTTTATTCTTCGTCCGTCAACTGACTAAAAGGATAATAAATGAGATTACTCACGCTACCTGCAGACGCTAATCCTAGTTTTTCTAAACTAGCTTTAAGCTTGGCCAGCACCTCCAAAGAGATCAAGGAAGTGCAGCGCTTGCGTTACAAGGTATTTATCGAAGCCATGGGCTTATCCGCCTTAACCAATCCCGATGGTTTAGATAAAGATGAGTTTGATGAGCACTGCGATCATTTGATCGTACGCGACACCAAGACCCTGAAAGTGGTCGGTACTTACCGCATCCTGGGGCCAAATGCTGCGCGCCATATCGGACGCTATTATTCCGAAACCGAATTCGATTTATCCCGACTGGCAAATATCCGCGGCAGCATCGCCGAAGCGGGGCGCGCCTGTATCCATCCCGATTACCGTAGCGGCACCGTGATCATGATGTTGTGGGCCGGTCTGGCGGCGTATATGCAGCGCGAGCGCTGCACCTATCTGATCGGTTGCGCCAGCATCAGTCTGACCGATGGCGGGCATAATGCGGCGGCGATTTGCCGTAGCTTTAAAGAGTCAGACTACGCGCCGCTTGATTATCGCGTGACGCCGCATCTGCCTTTCCCAATCGAAAATATGGATGAGGGCCATGTGGCAAGAATCCCGCCTCTGTTAAAAGGTTATCTGCGCGCTGGTGCCTGGGTCTGCGGCGATCCGGCCTGGGATCCGGATTTTCATTGCGCCGATTTGTTTGTGATGCTGCCTTTAGCGAATCTGGATAATCGCTACGCCAAACACTACGGCACCGGGGAGTAAATAGCATGAAACCTGCAGACCAGTTTCTGAATAAAAAAATGAATCGCAAGCTGTTTAATCCCAGCAAAAAAGAAGTGAGTCGTTTTCGTACTATTTGGATATCTGATCTGCATCTGGGCACGACTGGTTGTCAGGCCACCCGGCTGCTGGAATTTTTACAGGCCACCGAGTCGGAAACACTGTACCTGGTGGGCGACATCATTGATGGCTGGCAGCTGAAGCGGCGCTGGTATTGGGATCAAGCGCATAACAACGTGGTGCAGTTGGTATTGAAGAAGGCCAAGAAGGGCACCAATGTCATCTTTGTGCCAGGTAACCATGATGAGGCGGTGCGTCAGTTCATCGACCTCGATTTTGGCGGTATCAAGGTCAGGGACGAATTGATACACGTCACTGCTCAGGGCAAGCGCATGCTGGTCTTGCATGGCGATCGCTTCGATGGCGTGATCGCCTGCGCCAAGTGGCTGGCCTATGTTGGCGATAGTTTGTACACCATGATCTTGAAATTTAATCAGGTATTGAATACTTGGCGCGCGCGCCTAGGTTTGCCGTATTGGTCGCTCTCGCAATATCTGAAACTCAAAGTCAAAAACGCCGTCAGCTATATCAGCTCGTTTGAAAATGCACTGGCCGATGAGGCCCGTAAGCGCGGCCTTGATGGTGTCATTTGCGGCCATATCCACAAGGCAGAGATTCGCGATATCGACGGCATCACCTATTGCAATGATGGCGATTGGGTAGAAAGTTTATCGGCGCTAGTCGAGGATGCCAACGGTGCCTTGCGCCTGGTGAGTTGGCATGAGATCGTGCTTGGCGAGCAAGCCATAGAAGAAATGCCGGAACTGGTGATGGCCTCGAATTTGCATGCCTAAGCAGATCAGATAAATTTCTGCACAAAAATCTGTGCCTGAATACTGATAAATAGCTGGTGGCGAAATACTGAGTTGTGTCGGTAAACTTTACAGTTGTTGTTGGTTTTTCTTGTTTATGTTTTTTAAGTAATTGTTTTTATTCAGTTTATTTTGTTTTTGTTTATGTGGCTTGATATTTGCTTTAGATTAAATTAACTGCGGTTATAAACCGCTTAATCGATAGCAAAAACACCTTTATTTCGGAGCGCAAACATGAAACGCCACCTGTCAGCAATCGCCATTACTTTGGTTTTAGGAGCTTGGAGCCAGTTTAGTCAGGCCGCCGTGATCAATTTTGAAGACATTGCAACTTCCGCCGGCAACACTGTTTTTGATACCTCGCCGGATGCATCAGGTGGATTTTTATTCACTTCGCCGAGTAATCACATCCACCGTGTCAATCAGTCTGGGAGCTTCGGTGACTCCGGCTCAACTAATCTGATGATTCATGATAACGGCGGGGCAAATGCTGGTAATGGTCTGACGATGACTAAAATTGGCGGCGGCACCTTCGGTATGAGCAGTGCCTGGCTCTCAGAGGGGTTTAGTAATTTTGGTGCAAAGCAAGTACACATAGTTGGTAGTCTCTTCGGTGGCGGCAGTGTTGTATTGGACTTTACTCTGGATGGTATTTTTGACGGAGCTGGCGGACTGAATGATTTTCAGACTGTGAATTTTGATGGATCTTGGAATAATCTGACCAGCGTCGCCTTTAATGGCATAGGTGGAACTGCCAATGAACACGCTTGGAGTATAGACAATATTAATGTAGGTGAAGCGGCAACGACAGTTCCAGAACCATCGACACTGGCCTTGATGGCTCTTGCTATGGCGGGGCTTGGCTTTATGCGCAGACGCAAACAAGCTTAATCTCAATGCGCTTTTGACTAGACCTCGCGACTGCGAGGTTTTTTTATTTGATTGTGAAATCGCTTGCGCAATGTTGATGCGCCTGCTGGCATGATTTGGCCTGCAAAGGCGCATGGATGCTGGGTTTAACTTGTCAAAGCTAGCTTTTTAACGTAGCCCAGAAATAAGATTATTTCACCACCAGTTCAGGTGTCATGATGGCTTTTAGGTAAATATGTAGGCCTTCAGTTTCTTTTTGTTTTTGGCTGATCCACCAGACATTGCCTTTGCGCACTGCGCATTCATCCTGAAATGGGGCGATCAGCCGTGCGGCGACCTGACCGAGATAAGGTTGGTGGCCTACGATCAGGACTTGCTCGCGGCTGTTAGGCCAGTTGGCAGCAGCTAGCACTTGCTCCACGCTGGCATCCGGCGCTAGCTCATGCACTACCTTGAATTTCCTATCCAGGGCAGCCATGGTTTCTCTGGTTCTTAAGGTCGGACTGACCAAAATCCTACAACTCTCGGTCAGATTGCTGTCTAGCCAACGTGCCATCTTGATGGCTTGCTTGATGCCTTTGGGTGTGAGCCTGCGGGCCTCGTCGGGCAAGTCAGCGTCGCCCGGTTCCGCTTCTGCATGTCGCCATAAAATTAGATCCATAGTGCGCTCTCTGATCGTGGCGGGCTGGTCGACATGGTGCACTTAGTCTTCGCTTACCGAGCCTAGGGCTTGCATCAGCGTGGCTTGGGCGCAAAAGACGACTTGCTTGGCGCGTGCTTTCTTGCGTTCATACT
Source organism: Undibacterium parvum (assembly GCF_003955735.1). Classification (NCBI taxonomy): domain Bacteria; kingdom Pseudomonadati; phylum Pseudomonadota; class Betaproteobacteria; order Burkholderiales; family Oxalobacteraceae; genus Neoundibacterium; species Neoundibacterium parvum. The sequence continues at coordinate 3,411,755 of NZ_CP034464.1, forward strand.
GACCTTCATCATCGAGCACCCAGGCATTCACATTATCCTTCAGGTAGGGCTCCAGTCCTTCCGACATCACACGCTTTTTAAGCGCCTTATCCAGAATTGGAAAGGCCACTTCGATACGCCGGAACAGATTGCGGCTCATCCAGTCCGCGCTGGCCAGATAGGTGTCGTGTTCAAGATCATTACGGAAATAATAAATCCGCGAATGCTCGAGGAAACGTCCGATGATGGAGCGTACTTTGATGTTTTCAGACAGGCCAGGCACGCCAGGGCGCAGCGTGCAGGCGCCGCGTATGATCAAGTCTATTTTGACGCCATCGGCCGAGGCCGCATACAGGGCGCGAATCACTGATTCATCAACCAGTGCATTCATCTTGGCGATGATGCGGCCGGGCCGGCCTTCGCGGGCGATGCGCGCTTCGTTACGGATTGCCTTGATAATCTGCGGCTGCAGTGCAAACGGTGCCAGCCATAAATAGCTGAGTTTATTCGGCTTGGTTAAACCAGTCAAATGGATGAAGACTTCATTGACCTCGGCCGCCATCTGCGGATGCGCCGTCAGTAAGCCGAAATCGGTGTAAAACTTGGTGGTAGATGGGTGATAATTGCCCGTGCCTAAATGGGCATAGTGACGCAGTACACCACCTTCTTCGCGACGAATTACCAAGGCCAATTTGGCGTGAGTTTTTAGTCCAACCACACCGTACACAACTTGTGCACCCGCTCTTTGTAGCTTGTCTGCCCAATTGATATTGGCTTCTTCATCAAAGCGTGCCATTAGCTCGACTATCACCGTGACTTCTTTGCCCTGGCGCGCCGCTGTGATCAAGGATTCCATTAAATCGGAATTCATGCCGGTGCGGTAGATGGTCTGTTTAATCGCTAACACGTTCGGGTCTAAAGAGGCTGAACGTATGAAATCGATGACCGTCTGAAATGGTTGAAATGGGTGATGTAATAAGACGTCCTGCTTTTGCAGCAGAGAAAAAATATTCGTGTTGCTCAGTTTGACGCTGGCTTTCGCGGCAAACGGCGGGAAGCGAAGATTTGGCTGCTTAATATGGTCTACCAATTCAGACAGGCGCACCATGTTCACAGGACCATCGACTTGGTATAGCCTATCTGCATCTAAATTAAACTGCTCTAATAAGAAATGTGAAAGTTCCTCAGGGCAGTTTTTTGCAACCTCTAGGCGCACTGCGACGCCAAACTGCCGTCCTTGCAATTCACCTTGTAGTGCATGCCTTAGATTTTTAACTTCTTCTTCATCTACCCATAGGTCGCTGTCGCGCGTCACCCTAAACTGTGAGTAGGCCAGCACTTCACGCCCATTGAATAAGTCGCCAATATGCGCATGGATAATGGATGACAATAGGCAGAAAGAGACGCCTTTAGTGGATAGCTCATCCGGCAGACGTATTACCCGTGGTAATACACGCGGTGCCTTGACGATAGCAATGGCAGTGCCGCGTCCGAACGCGTCCTTGCCAGCCAGAGATACAATGAAATTAAGACTCTTGTTGACCACCTGAGGAAAAGGATGCGCCGGGTCTAAGCCTATCGGTGTCAATAAAGGACGAACCTCTCTATCGAAATAGGCTTTCACCCAAGCACGTTGCTCCTCGTTCCTGTCGGTGTGACGTAACAGATGAATACGTTTACGAGCTAACTGCGGCAGAATTTCTTGATTCAGAACTTCATACTGGCGGGTTGCCAGTTGATGGCATTCAGTAGCAATACGCTCCATCATGGCTAAAAAACTAGGGTGCTGGGCGAGCTCCCCATCAATAGTATTTTGTGCCAAGAGGCTGGCAACCCTCACTTCAAAAAATTCGTCGAGGTTGCTACCGACTATACATAAGTAACGCAAACGCTCTAGCAAGGGGATGCTGCGATCTTCGGCTTGCGCCAACACGCGCCAGTTGAAGGCGATTTGTGACATTTCTCTGTCGAGAAAGACCACTGCACGCGACAGCTCAGGCTTAGGCGGAACTTTGCTTATTTTGTTCACTGGGCTGACCTCGCTATCGCTGGCCTTAGCATTTTTCGCATTGTGCACGATAGTTGCGCTATTCGAGACAAGTAGGTCTGGACTGACTTGCTTTGAGTCGGGCGTCGTGGAAACTTCTTGGTCTTGCATCGTCTTTTGCATGTCATAAAGCCTTCTGTCTCTGGTGACACTCATTCTAAACAGCTAATATGACAAGTTTATGACAGATTATTACGGTTTACGTAATCATTTCGTAATTATTTCAAGTGCGTCATAATCTTGTCATAATCGGCTAGTACAGTTCGTTTCGTGATACAGAAGTTGAAATATGAAGTTTTTTGAATCAGCTCGAACATTTAACCCTGAGGTGTATATGCAAGTGAAACGTGTCCTTAAATCTCTGGTCATTGCTGTTGGTGCAGCGATCGCCTTTTCTAGCGTACATGCAGCCGATATGACAGGTGCTGGCGCAACTTTCCCTTACCCGATTTATGCGAAGTGGGCAGAGTCTTACAAAAAAGCGACCGGCAATGGCTTGAATTATCAGTCCATAGGTTCTGGTGGCGGGATTAAGCAGATCAAGGCTAAGACCGTTGATTTCGGTGCTTCCGATATGCCTTTGAAGGCCGAAGATTTGGATGCTGAAGGTTTGACCCAGTTCCCAGCAATCATTGGCGGTGTGGTTCCGGTGGTAAATATCGAGGGGATTGCTCCAGGTAAAATGAAAATGACGGGCGATGTGATCGCTGCGATTTACATGGGCAAGATTACAAAATGGAACGCTGCTGAAATTACTGCATTGAACCCAGGCCTACAATTGCCAGCTGCAGATATTACTGTGGTGCATCGTTCTGATGGATCTGGTACGACTTTCCTGTGGACTGATTATCTGTCCAAGGTAAATGCTGAATTCAAAACTGTGGTTGGTTCTTCGACTGCAGTTAAATGGCCAGTCGGTTTGGGCGGCAAGGGCAATGAAGGCGTTGCTGCTAGCGTCAAGCAAATTAAAAATTCTATCGGTTACGTAGAATATGCTTACGTCAAAAAGAACAAAATGACCTACGCCCAGTTGAAAAATATGGATGGTCAATTTGTTGAGCCAGATGATGAAAATTTCAAGGCAGCTGCAGCTGGTGCTGATTGGGTAAAAACGCCAGGTATGGGCGTGGTACTGACGAATCAACCAGGTAAGTCGACCTGGCCGATCACTGGCGCTTCATTTATTTTGATGCACAAGGCGCAGGCTGATGCTGAAAAAGGCAAAGAAGTTTTGAAGTTCTTTGACTGGGCTTTCAAAAATGGCGGCGCCATGGCGACAGAATTGGAATACGTTTCCTTGCCACCTGCTGTGATTAAGTTGATCGAAGATGGCTGGAAAGCCAAGCTGAAAGATACTAGTGGTAAGGCTTTGTGGTAAGTCTGCTTGCCGTAAGTTTGCCTTTCGTAATTGAGCTTACTCCTCGTAGTTTTTAGTAATTAAAACGTAGAAAGCTAGTGACAAGTGTAGGTCACTAGCTTTCTCTACAGATGGAAACCCTATTCCATGAATACCCAACCAGCTCCTATTGTTATGTCTTCCACTCAAGCTCAAGCTGCGGTTCAAGTTCAGGCAAATTCCTTGTCTTCGAGTAATGCTGCGCCTGTGAATATGCATAAAGTGATGCGGCGTCAGCAATGGCAAGATTTTCTATTTCATAAGCTCACCTTTAGCTTCGCCTTATTGGTGTTGCTGGTGTTGCTAGGTATCATTATTTCCCTTTTCATCAACGCCTGGCCTGCAATGCAGGAATTCGGTTTCGCCTTCGTCACCACCATAGAGTGGGACCCGGTGAATGATAAATACGGCGGCCTGATTGCTATTGTCGGCACTTTGGCGACATCGTTTATTGCCTTGTTGATTGCTTTCCCTATCAGCTTCGGCATCGCCTTATTTTTGACGGAAATTTGCCCGCCCTGGCTAAAGCGCCCACTCGGTACGGCCATCGAATTGTTGGCCGGTGTTCCTAGTATTATTTATGGTATGTGGGGCTTGTTTGTTTTTGCACCTATATTTTCAGAATACGTGCAACCTGCACTGTCTGCCACTTTGGGTAAATTGCCGGTAATCGGCATGTTATTTTCTGGTCCTATGATAGGCATAGGTATTTTGTCGGCAGGCATGATCTTGGCGGTGATGGTGATACCGTTTATTTCTTCGGTAATGCGCGATGTGTTTGAAGTGGTGCCGCCAGTATTAAAAGAATCGGCTTACGGCTTGGGTTGTACCAAGTGGGAAGTGGTACGAAAAATCGTCTTACCCTACACAAAAATCGGCGTAGTTGGCGGTGTGATGCTGGGCTTGGGGCGTGCTTTAGGCGAAACCATGGCGATCACCTTTGTGATCGGGAATGCGCATAAACTCTCCTGGTCGTTATTTGCCCCAGGTAATAGTATCGCCTCCACACTGGCAAACGAATTTGCCGAGGCCGAGACGGTCTTGCATACCTCATCTTTATTCTTGCTTGGTCTAATCTTGTTTGTAATTACTTTCATCGTCTTGTCAGCGGCTAAATTAATGCTGTTGGGCTTGAGCAAAAAAGAGGGAGCGAAATAATGACAACGATTAATAATGCCGTATATCAGCGTCGCTTATTGATGCATAAAGTAGGTATAGCCTTGTCGTCGATAGCGATGGCAATCGGCGTGTTTTTTCTGATGTGGATCTTATTCACCTTATTGGTCAAAGGATTTTCAGCTCTGAGCATCAGCCTGCTGACCGAAAGTACGCCAGCGCCAGGTAGTGAGGGCGGTGGCCTGATGAATGCCATACTGGGTAGTTTAATGATGGTTGGCACGGCCACTTTGATCAGTACTCCTATCGGCATCCTGGCTGGCATTTATTTGGCCGAGTATGGCGATAAAAGTTGGTTCGGTGGCGTGACGCGTTTTGTCACCGACATCATGCTGTCGGCACCATCGATCGTGATAGGTTTGTTCGTGTATGCGATCTATGTTTTTCATGTCAAACATTTCTCAGGTTGGGCCGGTAGTATTGCGATTTCTCTCATCGCTATTCCCGTCATCGTACGGACTACGGACAATATGCTAGGTTTGGTCCCGACTAGTTTGCGTGAAGCCGCATTTGCACTCGGTGCACCACGTTGGAAAGTCGCCTTGTTGATACGCCTGCGGGCTGTGAAAGCTGGCGTAATGACGGGTATTTTATTGGCGGTTGCACGTATCTCCGGCGAAACCGCACCTTTATTGTTTACCGCTCTGAATAATCAGTTTTACAGTTCGAATATGAATCAGCCTATGGCTAACTTGCCGGTGGTGATCTATCAGTTTGCCATGAGCCCTTATGATAACTGGCGCGAATTAGCCTGGGGCGGTGCTCTGTTGGTGACCTTTAGTGTTCTGACCCTGAATATTTTGGCGCGCACCGTGTTCAGCCAAAAAGTAAAAAATTAAATTTTTTTGGAAAATATTATGTCGACTCCCAGCATTACACCAGACAAGATGGCTATAGAAATTTCAGGTTTGAATTTTTTCTACGGCACTACCCGCAGTTTGCGCGACGTGAATTTAGGTATCCGCGATAAAAAAGTGACGGCCTTCATTGGCCCATCTGGTTGTGGAAAATCCACGCTATTGCGTACTCTCAATCGTATGTATGAGCTTTATCCTGGCCAACGCGCCGAAGGAAAAATCATGTACAACGGTAAAAATATTTTGGAAGCCTCACAAGATATTAATTTGTTGCGCGCCAAAGTAGGTATGGTTTTTCAAAAACCTACGCCTTTCCCTATGTCGGTGTATGACAACATCGCTTTCGGTGTGCGCCTGTACGAAAACTTGCCTAAGGGTGAGATGGATGAACGTGTCGAGTGGGCCTTGAAAAAAGCAGCACTCTGGACCGAGGTCAAAGACAAGTTGAATAAGAGCGGCTTGAGTCTGTCTGGCGGCCAGCAACAGCGTCTGTGTATCGCGCGTGGAGTTTCGGTTAAGCCTGAGATCTTATTACTGGATGAGCCAACCTCTGCGCTGGACCCTATCTCTACCGTGAAGATAGAAGAATTGATCCATGAATTAAAGCAGGATTACACGATCGCCATCGTCACGCACAATATGCAACAAGCTGCGCGTTGCTCTGACTATACCGCCTATATGTATTTGGGCGAGTTAGTCGAATTTGGCGAGACCGATCATATCTTCATGAATCCGGTAAAAAAAGAAACGCAAGATTACATTACGGGCCGTTTTGGTTAATTCCTTAGCCCTTTTGATAAAAATTTAGGAGCATACGATGACAGGCGAACATTCTTCAAAGCAGTACGACACCGATTTGGAAACCATACGTTCCAAGGTCTTGCTGATGGGCGGCTTAGTAGAGAGCCATTTTCATGATGCCATGGCTTGCTTCCGTAGCGGCAATATTGTACAGGCGGCGGCCGTCATCAAGTCCGACGAGGAAGTTAATCGTCTGGAAGTCGCTTTGGATGATATGTGCAGTCACTTAATCGTCAAACGTCAGCCAGCTGCCAACGATTTGCGTACCGTGATGGCTACCGGCAAGGTGATTACCGATCTGGAACGCATTGGTGATGAGTCGACCAAGATCGCGCGCATTGCACACGAAGCGCATGCCAGACATAAAAACATTGCGATGTTTAGCGGCTATGAGACGGTACGCGTTCTGGCTAGTAGCGTGGCCGAGATGCTGCATCAGTCTTTGGATGCTTTCGCGCGTCAGGATGGCGACAAGGCGCTTAAGTTGATCGCTTATGACGAAATTATCGACAATGATTTCCGCTCTATCATGCGTAATTTAATTACTTTTATGATGGAAGATCCAAGCACAATTTCTTCCTCATTAGATGCATTGTGGGTGGCTAAGGCGATAGAGCGTATCGGTGATCACGCCAAAAACATTGCCGAGCATACTATCTATATTGTAGAAGGCAAGGACATACGGCATTCCGATTATGTCGCCACTAAGCAAGGGACTATCGCTAGTAATTCATGATGGCAGCCGATAAAACGACAATACTCATCGTTGAAGATGAGCCCGCCATTGTGGAGTTGGTGACTTTCACTTTGCGCGCAGCTGGTTGGGAAACTTTTGCAGTCAATAACACGGCAGAAGCCTGGGAGTTTCTGCAGCGACGCACACCGCAATTGATTTTGCTAGATTGGATGTTGCCAGATCAAAGTGGTTTGCGACTACTCTCCAAGATACGCTCAGACCGGCATTTTAATGAAATGCCTGTCATTATGCTGACCGCCAAGAGTATGGAGGAAGACAAAATTGCCGGCCTGGATCATGGTGCCGACGACTATGTAACCAAGCCATTTTCTCCTCGTGAGTTGACAGCCAGGATCAAGGCGATGTTGCGTCGTAAGAGCCCTGAGCATGCTCAGGGCACGCTGGCCGCTGGCAGTATCGTGTTGGATCCGGTCAGCTGTACCGTAAAAATTGATGACAGTAAGGTCGAAATTGGTCATGCCGAATACAAGTTGTTGAAGTTTTTTATGGCGCATCCGGAGCGCGTGTTCTCGCGCAGCCAATTGCTCGATAAAGTATGGGGCGACCATGTGGTCATCGAAGAACGTACCGTCGATGTGCACGTATTACGCCTACGTAAAGTCTTGAAGTCGGCTGAAAGTCTGATCAAGACGGTGCGCAGCGTAGGATATATGCTGTCTGAGAAATAGTAGGAGCTATGGGCACGGCAAATTACTAATTTTGCGGTGCCCGATTTTCAATTGACGACGCTGGCTGTTGATAGCGTGATCAGTCCCAGATTATTAAAATAATTAAAATACCAATACTCTATTACAGGTTCTAATGCATCCCCATCTTGTATTCTGGATTTCCGCGGTCGTGCGGATGATCATCGTTTTAGTTGCTTCCTCAGTGGCAGGATTTTTCTGGGGGCTAGTTCCAGGATTAGTGCTGGCGATGTTAGGGATGATGACGCTGATTTTCGTGCAATTGAATTACTTATTGCGCCTGGCGGACTGGCTGGATCAACCGAGTAGCTCGCACTTGCCTGATGGTTGGGGAGCCTGGACGGAAGTGTTTTCGAGGCTCTACAAACTACGTCGTGGCGATGAAAAAAATCAGGCTGAATTGGCCGAGTGGTTGGCGCGTTTTCGTCAGGCTATGAGTCTATTGCCGGATGGTGTTGTGATCATGGATGATGTGATGTTTCTGGAGTGGTGTAACCCAGCTGCAGAGCAACATTTGGGTTTGAGTCTGAGTCAGGACAAGGGCATGCGCGTCACTAATCTGGTACGCACCCCAGAATTTATCGATTACATTATTCTCGGTCGCTATGAGACCCCGCTGACTTTAAGTTTTCGCGAACGCAAGCTGATCGTACATATTATTCCGTTTGAAAACCGTAGGCAGATTTTGGTGACTCATGATGTGACTGAGTCTGAGCGTATCGATATGATGCGACGTGATTTTATTGCGAACGCCTCGCATGAACTGCGTACTCCACTGACTGTGATTAATGGCTTTCTGGAAATCGCTTCCATGCAGCCGGACATGGAAGTCTCAATACGCTCATCGCATCTTAAACTGATGTCTGAGCAGGGCGAGCGTATGCAGCGTCTGGTGGAAGATATGCTGACGCTGAGTCGTCTGGAATCGATGGAGTATTCCGTGCATCATGAAGCGATCGATATGCACGGTATGTTGGTGCAGATTTTGCAGGAAGGTGAAGCCCTGTCTGCCGGGCGTCATCAACTTAGCTTGCAGTATGACGGTCCGGATATTCTAGGTAGTGCCGATGAAATTCGCAGCGCCTTCTTGAATCTGCTAACCAATGCGATACGCTACACACCAGAAAAAGGGAAGATTACTTTGATTTGGGAAAATTGCCCGCTAGGCCCAAAATTCATCGTTCAAGATGATGGCATAGGCATTAGTGCTGAACATATATCACGCTTGACTGAACGGTTTTATCGGGTCGACAAGAGTCGCTCGCGCGAAACTCAGGGTACCGGCTTGGGCTTGGCGATCGTCAAACATGTCTTGTTAAGACATAAAGCGCATTTGTTGATAGAGTCTACGCCGAATGTAGGCAGTAAATTCTGCGTACAGTTTCCTGCTAATGTCATTTTACTCAATTAAAAAAAGCGCTCCAGAATCTGGAGCGCTTTTTTTTGAGTGCTCGCTGGGTTAGCTCCAGATCTGCAAAAAATAGTAGGGAATTATTTCTCTATGGCGATGGTTCTTTTTTGTAGCCAGTCTAAGGCTTTGCCGCTGACGTGCGGTGTGAGTCTTTGTAAAACAATGGCGTGGTAGTCATTGAGCCAATTCAACTCATCCTCTCTGAGTAGCGCCAGATCCAGGCAGCGGCTATCAATCGGGCACAGTGTCAGTGTCTCAAACTTCAGATACTCGCCGAACTCGGTGCTGATTGCTGGTACGCATAGCATCAGATTTTCTATACGTACGCCCCATTTTCCCGGGCGATAAATACCAGGCTCATTCGAGGTAATCATGCCCGCTTGCATCACCATGTGCTGATCCGGAATCGCCATGCACGAGATCGATTGCGGTCCCTCGTGGACATTGAGGAAATAACCAACCCCGTGACCGGTGCCATGGCCGTAATTGATGCCTTCAGCCCAGATCGGCGCGCGCGCAGCCGTGTCTAAAACGCTGGAGTAAGTACCGCGCGGGAACTGCATGCGTGACAGCGCAATCATGCCCTTGAGAACCAGGGTAAAGTCGCGTTTTTGTTCCGCCGATACTGTGCCTACCGCAGCCACGCGTGTGATATCGGTGGTGCCGTTGAGATACTGTCCACCTGAATCAATGAGCAATAGTCCGTCACCACTGATGCTCGCATGCGACTCGGGCGTAGCTCGGTAGTGTGGCATGGCACCGTTGGCGTTGTAGCCGGCAATGGTGCCGAAACTGGCGCAGATAAAATGCGGCTGGCGGGCACGGGCGGCGGTAATTTGCTGGTCTAATGTCAGTTCGGTGATTGCTTGTTTTCCTAAGTTCTCTTCAAACCAGCTAAAAAATTCGCACAGGGCGGCACCATCTTGCGCCATGGCGTCTCTGACAAACTGCGCCTCGTCTGCCGATTTAATCGATTTACTCAGCACCGTAGGGTTGATCGCTTCTATGATGCGCACCTGTGCTGGTATCGCTTGTTTAAAACCCAGCGTGATGCGGCGAGGATCGATCAGTAAACACGCGTCGTTTGCTAAGCTCGCCAGCGCACTGGCGGCCTGCTCGTAGGGCTTCAGAGTAATGCCATCTTCAACCAATGCTGCTGCCAGTTCTGCGGGAATTTTTGGCAGGACGATAAATAGCGTGGCGCTTTCTAGTGTGATTAAGGCATGCGCTACAAACACCGGGTTATAGCTGACATCGGCGCCGCGCAGGTTAAATAGCCAGGCAATATCGTCCACCGTAGAGATGAAATGACAGTTTGCCTTTTTCTCTGCTAACTGTTGTCGCAGCCTTGCGATTTTTTCAGATCGGCTTACTGTGGCAAACGGTGCGGCATGTTGATAGATGGAGGCCTCAGGCAAGCTGGGGCGATCTAGCCAGACTTGCTCCAGGAGATCGTATTCAGTAGTGAGACGTATGCCCTGCGCTTCCAATGCAGATTCTAAGGCGCGAGCATTGGCTAGCCCTAACACTGCGCCATCGACCCCGACGACCTGATCAGCACGCAGATTGGTAGCGAGCCAATCCAGATGCAAAGTAGCGGCAGCTGTGGGAATCTTCATCATTTGTATGCCAGTGCCAGCTAGCTGCTGCTCGGCTTGCGCCCAATAACGGCTGTCTACCCATAAGCCTGCAAAATCAGCGGTAACGATCAGTGTTCCTACTGAACCGGTAAAGCCTGAGTAATGCTGGCGCCCTTGCCAGCGCTCGGGCAAATATTCGGACAGATGCGGGTCGGCAGACGGGATCAAGTAGGCATCGATACCATGCTCTCGCATGGCGTGACGCAATTGTTGCAAACGTAGCTGGATGTCAGAAGTGATGCTGTTTGGGTTTGAGCTGGTCATAGGATAATGAAGCTGTAGGAGTTTCAGTGAGGGGAGTGCGGTCGACTTGTGATCGATCGTTAATTAAGTATACTGTAAATATACTTAATTAACCCTTTGTTCTTTTGCTCTGTACTAAAAATTTCTATCTTAAAAACCTGCGCATGACATGGGGTGCCGGTTCATTTGGGCTGGCGTGTGAGTATTCTAATTCTGGTGCTGCTTCAAAATGATAAGCCGCATATAAATCGAGCAAGCGCGGTTGATCCACCCTTACGCCTAAACGCAATTCATCTACACCTGTGGTTTGTGCGTGGTGTATCACCGCTTCGAGTAAGTGTTGCGATAGACCTGTGCCACGAAAGGCCGGTAATACGCCCATGCGCAGCATTTCCCAGGTATTGCTATCGGCCTCCATCGGCTGCCAGCGTACCGAACCGGCGGGCTCTTCATCGACTAATAAGATAAAGCCACCGCCTAGTTGCAGATCATTCTGTACTCTCTCCAGACTTTCGTGATGACCGCTAGAGCTGGCTGCGACTTTATCTTGCCAGCAAGCGCGGGTTAGATGCGCAATCAAAGGCGCATCTTCTAAGCTAGCTTCGCGTATCAGTACATCCATAGTCTTAGCGAACCCGCATGCCAGGCTGAGCACCTGGCCAGGCTTCGAGTATGTATAAACCAGGATTGGTTTTTTCGTCCGCGGCCGAGGCGGCTAAAACCATGCCTTCGGAAATGCCGAATTTCATTTTACGCGGTGCCAGATTAGCCACCATGACGGTAAATTTACCGATCAGCTGTTCTGGCTGATACGCCGATTTAATGCCTGAGAAGACATTGCGGGTGCGCCCCTCGCCAACATCGAGCGTCAGGCGTAACAATTTGTCTGAGCCTTCTACGTGCTCGCAATTGACGATCTTGGCGATACGCAAATCGATCTTGGCGAAGTCATCAATCTTGATTTCTGCTGCCAGTTCTTCTATCCCGTCGTTGGATGAGCTATGGTCTGCAACTGCTGTTTCGGTCGCCGCTGCGGCTATCGCTTTCGCTACCACGCTCGCTGCAGCCACGTCCGGCACTGGGGCATCGAACAGCGAATCAAAAATTTTGATATCCACGCGCTGCATCAGATGCGCGTATTCCTGGATCACGTGGCCCGCTGGCAAAGTGCTCAATGCATCGTCCCAACGATCAATTTTGCAATTGAACCAAGTCGCCACCGCGCGGGTTAATTCTGGTAGTACCGGTGCCAGCATCACTGTCAGCGTTTTGAAGAGTGCTAAGGCGGTGGTGCAGACCTGATGCAATTCTGCATCGCGGGCTGGATCTTTGGCGATCAGCCACGGCGCTTTTTGTGCCACATATTGATTCGCGTGATCGGCCACTTCCATAATCTTGCGCAGGGCTTTACTGTATTCGCGCGCTTCATACAAGTCTTTTACTTCTGTCACGGCAGCCAGACTAGCTTGTATCAGTTCAGCCGCATCTGGGTCCTGAGCGCCGAGGCGGCCGTCGAAACGCTTGGTGATAAAACCGGCGGCGCGGCTGGCGATGTTGACGTATTTACCGATCAGATCTGCGTTCACGCGCGCTACGAAATCTTCCGGATTCATGTCCAGATCTTCGACCTTGGCATTGAGCTTAGCGGCAAAGTAATAACGCAGCCATTCCGGGTTCATGCCGATGTCGAGATAGCGTAGCGGCGAGATACCGGTGCCGCGCGACTTTGACATTTTTTCGCCCGAGACCGTGACGAAACCGTGTGCATATACATTGTCCGGTGTCTTGTAGCCGGAAAACTTCAGCATCGCTGGCCAGAATAAAGTATGGAAGTAGGTGATGTCCTTGCCGATGAAATGTATCTGTTCGGTGGTCGGATCTGCCATGAAGGCGTCAAAATCACGACCTATCTTACCGAAATAATTTTTCAGCGAGGCCAGATAGCCGACCGGCGCATCGAGCCAGACGTAAAAGTATTTGCCCGGCTGATCGGGGATCTCTATCCCGAAGTAAGGCGCATCGCGGCTGATGTCCCAGTCGCCCAGACCGCCGTCGCCTTCCAGCCATTCCTTGCATTTATTTGCCACTTCCGATTGCAGGCGATTGTCTTGCAAGGCCCAGCCGCGCAAAAATTCTACGCATTTTTCATCCGAGAGTTTAAAGAAAAAATGTTCTGATGATTTCATCACCGGCGTCGCACCGGTCAGCACCGAGTAAGGCTTTACCACTTCGGTCGGTGAATACACGGCGCTGCAGACTTCGCAAGAATCGCCGTATTGATCTTTGGCGCCACACTTAGGGCACTCGCCCTTGATGTAGCGATCCGGCAAAAACATGCTCTTTACCGGGTCGTAAAACTGTTCTATGGTTTTGCTGGTGATAAATCCGGCCGCTTTGAGCTTGCGATAGATGTCTTGAGACAGCTGATGGTTTTCTATGCCGTCGGTGGAGTGCCAATTATCGAACTTCACATGGAAGCCATCGAGATACTGCTTACGCCCGGCGGCAATTTGCGCCACAAATTCTTGCGGTGTGATGCCGGCTTTTTCGGCCGCAATCATGATAGGTGCGCCATGCGCATCATCGGCACCGACGAAATGCACTTCGTTACCCGACATGCGTTGATGCCTGACCCAGATATCAGCCTGGATATATTCCATGATGTGGCCGAGGTGGAAGGGGGCGTTGGCGTAAGGCAGGGCAGTAGTAACGAACAGCTGACGGGTCATGATTGGTGCACTTTTTTATAAACGGACAAGGGCGTTATTTTAACAGCGAAAGCGCCGCTGGCGCGGGTTTGGCCGCACTCAGCGAGAATCTGTGGCGGTATTGTTGTGTTTGCAGATCGCGGAACTGGCCTGAGCGCGCTTTTGTCGAAAATATTATCAATTAATCATAGCGCTATTTCTGAATTAAAAAGTGCTTGCGCAGTATCCATGCGGCTTACAAGCCAAAAAGAGGCTGTGAGGCGCATAGATACTGGGCATAGAGTTTTTGGCTTTAAATATCTGTGCATGGCAGCTATGCTGAGTTGTAAGTCTCTGTTACAAGTTCGGTCTCACGCATATTTCAAAAAGAAAAGCAGCCTATAATTGCGCCAGATCAATATTTTTATATTTAAAAAATGCATGTTAAGGGCTAGAAATGAAAAATCGCGTAGAGAGTATTCTGTTTTTTTTGAGTTGCTGCTGCATCAGTTTGTTGGCCCAGGCCGAAACTGGTGTCAATGGCAAGACTATCGTTTTAGGACAGTCGGTGGCCTTATCTGGTCCGGCGCAGCAATTGGGCACTGAAATGCGCGATGGCGCTTTGGCCTATTTTGATCATATCAATGCGCAAGGTGGTGTCAACGGGCGTCAGATCGTATTGAAAACATTGGACGATGGCTACGAAGCCGATAGAGCCGCCGCCAACACCAAGCAATTGATCGAAAAAGAAGGCGCGTTTGCCTTATTCGGTTACGTAGGCACGCCGACTTCGAATGCTGCCATGCCGCTGGTGAATAAAGAAGAAATTCCTTTCTTTGCACCATTTACCGGTGCGCAATCACTACGTGAGCCTTTTAACCGCAATGTCTTTCATATCCGTGCCAGTTATTTTGAAGAGACAGAAAAAATTGTCGATCATAGTACGACGCTTTCACTCAAGCGCATTGCCGTGTTTTATCAAAACGATGCGTATGGCAAGGCCGGATTGGAAGGCGTCACCCGTGCCCTGAAAAAACGCAATATAGAAGTGGTTGGTCTGGCGACGGTGGAGCGCAATAGCGTCGATGTGACGGCCGCTGTTGCCAAATTAAAGCTAGCAAAGCCGCAAGCGGTGATCATGATCTCTGCCTACACTTCGTGTGCGGCTTTTATTAAGGAAATGATTAAGGATACCAGTGCCGCTCCGGTGTTTTGGAATATCTCCTTTGTCGGCAGCCAGGCGCTCTCGAAAGAGCTGGGAAAAGACGGTCGTGGCGTGATGATTTCACAAGTCATGCCAGCTCCCTGGGAAGACATCACTGCAGTGGTGAAGGAATATAAAAATCTGTATGCAAATAAGCCGGGCCGTGAAGTCGGCTATGTCAGTCTGGAAGGCTTTATCGCCGCCAAGGTGATGGTTGAAGGTTTGAAACGCGCCGGTGGTGGCTTAACGCGGGATGGCTTGATACGCGCGCTGGAATCGATGAATTCTTATAACGCCGGCGGATTTCAGGTGAAGTTTAGTAGCAGTAATCACAGCGCATCGACCTATGTCGATTTGAGCGTGATCGGTAAAGACGGTAAGTTCATGCATTAAGTTTGAAACGCCAAATAAAAAACGCAGAACAAGTTCTGCGTTTTTTTACGTCTTAAATCACCATTAAGTCCGCCATTAAGTCTGCAACTAAGTCTGCAACTCATGCAGCGGCCAGCGCGGTCTGACATTAAAACCATACTCGCGCGTTGCCAGCGCAGGATTTTGTTGCAGGCGCATGGCACCGGCAAAGGCGATCATGGCGCCGTTGTCGGTACAAAATTCCAGCTCGGGGTAAAACACCTGATAACGACGCTTGGCGGCAGCGGCATTTAAGGCGGTGCGCAATTGCTGATTGGCACCGACGCCACCGGCGATCACCAAACGCTTTAAGCCTTGTTCTTTGAGTGCCGTCATGGATTTGGCGACCAGCACGTCGACCAGAGCATCGACAAAGCCACGCGCGATATTGGCCTTGTCTTGCTCGCAGATGTCGGTGTTATGGTTTTTTACCACCGTTAATACGGCAGTTTTGAGACCCGAAAAACTAAAATTGAGGTCTTTCGAGTGCAACATAGGACGTGGCAATTTATACGCCGCGGGGTCGCCAAACTCGGCCAGACGCGAAATCGCCGGCCCACCGGGATAAGTTAAACCCAGCAGTTTGGCCGATTTATCGAAGGCTTCGCCGGCCGCATCATCTAGCGTTTCACCGAGTAATTTGTACTGTCCTACGCCATCCACACGCATCAATTGCGTATGACCGCCCGATACCAGTAAGGCGATGAAGGGGAATTGCGGTGGCTGGCTCGCTAACAAGGGGGACAGTAAGTGCCCTTCCAGATGATGGATGCCTATGACCGGTTTATCTAATGCCAGCGCCAGGCCGCAGGCTACCGAGGCCCCGACCAGCAAGGCACCGGCCAGCCCCGGGCCTTGGGTGTAGGCGATGGCGTCGATCTGATGTTTGTCCAGCTTGGCCTGGGTTAATACTTCGGTCAATAAGGGCAGGGCGCGCCGTATATGGTCGCGTGAGGCGAGCTCAGGCACGACGCCGCCGTATTCCTGATGCATGGCGATCTGCGAGTGCAGCGCATGCGCCAGCAAGCCGTGTTCAGTGTCGTACAAGGCCAAGCCGGTTTCATCGCAGGAGGATTCAATACCGAGAACTATCATTAAAAATGGTTTCTTATTTAGATGTTTTGCAAAAGCGACAAGCCCTCTGAGCTTGATCTGGTGCGGATTTTGCTTACTTAGTTGAAGTAAGTATCCGTAAAAGACAGATTATAGGTCTTAACCAGCCAATCAGCAGCACTCTAGAGTATCAAAATATGAAAGCAGCTAGTTTACGGATCGTGGTCGTGAATACCGTTATCCCGGTCGAAAATGAGCAGGAGAGCCATGTGCAGGCGCAACTGGCACGCTCGCGCGCCTTACGCATAGGCTTGCTGCAGGCTGGCTACAACATCATTGCGGTACTGCCTGGCGATCTCTACATGACCGAGCGCATTGCGCAATTGCAGCCCGACATGATCATCATCGATGCCGAATCGGATGCGCGTGATGTTCTCGAGCACATGGTGTTAGCGACCCGCGATGCACCACGCCCTATCGTTTTGTTCACGGAAGACAGTGATCAAAGCAATATGGCTGCAGCCATGGAGGCAGGGGTCTCGGCCTATGTGGTGGCAGGTTTGCAGACCGAGCGTATCAAACCTGTGCTGGATGTGGCGATGGCGCGTTTTAATGCCGACCAAAAACTGCGTTCCGAATTATCGGATACCAAGGCTAAGTTGGCCGAGCGCAAAACCATAGAGCGCGCCAAGGGTTTGCTGATGGAGCGCCATCAGCTATCAGAAAACGATGCCTACCAAAGGTTACGCAAACAGGCGATGGAAAAAAATCTGAAGTTGGCCGATCTGGCGCAACGGGTGCTGGATGTGGCAGATTTGTTGGGCGCATAGATTTTGAACTGTAATGGTGCGCTGCGTCATAACGGTGCGGTTTTTTCTCTGTATTGGGGATGCTTGGGCGGTTTTAAGCTGTCACTGCTGAGGCCGCACTGATGAAAGAAAACTGGCACAGCAATTGCTAATAGCTAGTAAAGCGCCAACGCTGGCGCAAGAGTGAATCCGGCTAACGGCGGTCGATTCACCGAGACAAAGGTGTCTTCTTACATTGTTTATTCAATGTAGCAAGACGCCTTTTTTGTTTACATTTTTTTCTTAAGCTGGAGCGCACTATGTCAATTCAAACACCAAAGAATAAGTCTGAAGATTTCACTACCGTGGAGGCTCACCTTGATAGCACCCAAACTAATCTTCAGCGCCGTCATTTTTTGCAGGGTGCTGCAGTCGTCGCAGGAGCTGGTGTCGTCGGGCTACGTTCAGGTGGTGTCTGGGCCGCCGGTTCGGATAAGCCAGAGAAAGAAGAAGTGCGCATTGGTTTCATACCGCTTACCGATTGCGCCTCGATTGTGATGGCATCGGTGCTTGGTTTTGATAAAAAATATGGCATCAAAATTATTCCGACCAAGGAATCCTCATGGGCCAGTGTGCGCGATAAATTAGTCAATGGTGAACTCGACGCCGCACATGTCTTGTACGGGCTGATCTATGGGGTGCAGATGGGCGTGAGCGGCAATAAGAAAGACATGGCGGTCTTGATGACTCTGAATAATAACGGGCAGGCCATTACCTTGTCGAAGAAACTGGCGGATAAAGGGGCGGTGGATGGTGCGGGCCTGGCCAAGCTGATGCAAATGGAAAAGCGCGAATACACCTTTGCCCATACCCTCCCGACCGGCACGCACGCGATGTGGCTCAATTACTGGATGGCGGCGCATGGTATCAACCCTTTAAAAGAAGCCAAGGTGATCACCGTGCCGCCACCGCAAATGGTCGCCAATATGCGGGTTGGAAATATGGATGGCTACTGCGTCGGTGAGCCTTGGAATCATAGGGCGATTGCCGACGGTATCGGCATCACAGCAGCGACGACGCAAGATATCTGGAAAGATCATCCAGAGAAAGTCTTGGGCACCAGCGCCGAGTTTGTACAGAAGTACCCAAATACGGCACGCGCCATGACAGCCGCAATTCTTGAGGCGAGCCGCTGGATCGACGCTTCCCTGACGAATAAAAACAAGATGGCCGAAACCATCGCCGACAAGGCCTATGTCAACACCTCTGTCGATGTGATCAATCAAAGAATTATGGGGCGCTACCAAAATGGTATGGGCAAGACCTGGGACGATCCTAACTACATGAAATTTTTCAATGACGGTGCGGTGAATTTCCCTTACCTGTCGGACGGCATGTGGTTCATGACTCAGCACAAGCGCTGGGGCTTGCTGAAAGCCGATCCGGATTATCTGGCTGTGGCAAAAGCAGTCAACCGCATCGATGTCTACAAAGATGCGGCGGCAATGGCCAAGGTCGCCGTGCCTAAGGATGCCATGCGCAGTAGCAAACTGATGGATGGCTCGGTCTGGGATGGTAAAAATCCGGCAGCTTATGCTGCCTCGTTCAAGATTAAAGCATAGGGGAGTGAAATGAATACCATGGTACATGGCGTAATCCGCGACCCGGCCAGCAGTACAGCCGAGATTAAAACTATTGTCAGCACACCGCCAGCAGAGGCGATGGCAGTACCGCTGCCTGCAAAAGAAAAAAAGCAAGCGCGTTTTTCTGTTTCCTTAAAACCGTTTTTTCTGGCGATTCTGCCACCTATGTTGGGCGTAGGTCTACTGATCTTGATCTGGGAAATTATCGCGATCAAGACCTCCAGTTTTCCCTCTCCCTGGGTTACCTTGCAAGAGGCAATTAAGGTGTTTTCTGATCCGTTTTATCAAAACGGGCCGAACGACCAGGGCATAGGCTGGAACATCTTTGCCTCGCTCAAGCGGGTGGCACTGGGCTTCGGTCTGGCTGCTGCGGTCGGTATCCCCTTGGGCTTTCTGATAGGGCGCTTTAAATTTTTGTCCGGTATGTTCAATCCCATCATCAGCTTACTCAAGCCAGTCTCGCCGCTGGCCTGGTTGCCGATAGGCTTGCTGGTATTTAAGTCGGCACATCCGGCAGCGATCTGGTCGATTTTTATCTGTTCGATCTGGCCCATGATCATCAATACCGCGATCGGCGTGCAGCGCGTGCCGCAAGACTATATGAACGTAGCGCGGGTCTTGAATCTGTCTGAGTGGAAGATATTCACCAAAATCTTATTCCCTTCTGTACTGCCCTACATGCTGACCGGGGTTAGGTTAGCGATTGGTACTGCCTGGTTGGTGATAGTCGCGGCAGAAATGCTGACCGGCGGTGTCGGTATTGGCTTCTGGGTCTGGGATGAATGGAATAGCCTGAACGTCCCGCACATCATCATCGCGATTGTGGTGATAGGTTTGGTCGGCCTGATTTTAGAGCAAATACTGGTGGCCGTGGCCCGTGCTTTTACTTATGACGATGTGCCTAGTTAATCCTTAAATTAATCAGCGAGTAAGGAGTTCAAGATGGAAAAGTTAGATGCGAAATACATAGAGATCAACAATGTCGAGATGCGTTTTAATACCAAGAAAGGGAGTTTTCACGCTCTGCGTGATATTAATCTTAGTGTCGCCAAGGGTGAGTTTATTACCCTGATAGGCCACTCGGGTTGCGGTAAATCGACTTTGCTCAACCTGATCGCTGGCTTGACGACCGCCAGTTCCGGCACACTGTTGTGCGCTAATCGTGAAATCGCCGGGCCTTCGCCTGAGCGCGGCGTGGTGTTTCAGAACCACTCGCTACTGCCTTGGCTCACTTGCTATGAAAATGTGTATCTGGCGGTGGAGCGGGTCTTTGGCGCAAGGGAAAATGGCACCAAATTACAGAAGCGTACTATGCAAGCCTTGTCGCTGGTCGGCCTCACTCACGCGGAAAACAAACGTCCGAATGAAATTTCAGGCGGCATGAAACAAAGGGTGGGGATCGCGCGCGCCTTGGCGATTGAGCCTAAGGTGCTACTGCTGGATGAACCCTTTGGCGCTCTCGATGCCTTGACGCGCGCCCATTTGCAAGACGAGTTGCTGAAGATCGTCGCCAAGACCGCATCGACCGTGGTGATGGTGACGCATGATGTGGATGAGGCGGTGTTGCTCTCTGACCGTATCGTGATGATGACCAACGGCCCGGCGGCCACCATAGGCGAAATTCTAAGCGTCAAACTGGAGCGTCCGCGCGAGCGGGTCGCGCTCTCGCAAGACCCCTTGTATGCCGAATATCGCAGCGCCGTACTGGAGTTTTTATACCACCGCCAATCGCATCCAGCCAAGGATGCTGCCTAAAATTTTTAGGCAGCAGGCCGCTCGCGCATATACCATGCGGGTCTCCAGCCTGCATGGCCTGCAAGCCGCATGGGATATGCGCGCTGGCGGCATCACTTTTTAAATTTGTCTGGGATGGCTCAGCGCTGTTTCCAGTCGCAGTCATCAGCATGATCCTGCACCATGCCTATCGCCTGCATATACGCATAGATAATGGTGGAGCCGACAAACTTGAAGCCGCGTTTGAGCAAATCTTTTGAGATGCGGTCGGATAAATCTGTTTTGATGATGCGCTCGCCGTGATTCGCTATAGGCACGCCGCCCACATAGGCCCACAGATAGGCGTCCAGACTGCCGACTTCTGCGCAGAGACGCAGGTAAGCTTGCGCATTGGTGATGGCGGCAGCGATCTTCAGACGATTGCGCACGATGCCGGCGTTACACAATAATGCGGCGACCTTGGCGGCATCGTAGGCGGCGATTTTTTTTGCATCCCAATCATCAAACGCCGCGCGATAATTGGCGCGTTTATTGAGTATGGTTTCCCAACTCAATCCGGCCTGTGCGCCTTCTAAGTTCAGCATCTCGAACAAGCGCAGCTCGTCGTGGCAAGGCACGCCCCATTCATCGTCGTGATAGGCAAGGTAGAGTGGATTGGCTGGATTAGCCCAGGCGCAGCGAGTGACTGGCATTGTGTCTTTCTAAATTGGTTCTAAAATTATTTCTAAAATTGGCGTATGCTATTTTAACATTTGATAAAAATCCTAATAGCGCAAGCAATACTGACTTGCGCCGTTTAGATTTGTCGAAATCATTCGCCGTATCCAGAAAATTTTAGGTCTCGCTTTATGTTGAAACAAGCTTATTTACCATTTACTGCGCTGTGGTTCGCGCTACTTTTATCCGCCTGCGGTGGCGGCGGTGGCGGCACTAGTCTTAGCAGTTGTTCTGGCAATGCAGCTGCTTGTGCTGCTAGCGGCAGTGCTGGCAACGGTACTAGCACTGGCACAGCGCTGGCGCCATCGATCACACTGGCGAATCTTTGTCAGGCGCCTAGAGTTGGCGGCGATCCCTTTAATAAAAACCTGGCCTATCCCGATAAACCTGGTAGTTTGACGACAGAAAAACAATGGTTGCGTTCCTGGATAGATGAAACTTATCTCTGGTATAAAGAAGTGCCGGCTAGCTTGAATCCCGATAGTTACGCTAATCCTATTGCTTATTTCGATGCGCTGAAAACGCCTGAGTTGACTGCCTCAGGCAAAGCCAAGGATAGGTTTCACTTTACCTATTCTAGCGCAGAGTGGGATGCGATTTCGCAGCAAGGGGTGGAGCTAGGTTATGGGATACGTTGGTCGCGTAGTGCTAGCGGTACTTTCCCACGCAAACGGGTGATCGCTACCGTTGAACTGGGCTCGCCGGCGGATAAGGCAGGCCTGCGCCGCGGTGATCAATTGACTACCATCGATAGCCTTGATTACCTTAACAGTGCAGTGGCGGCTGATATCGCCATATTTAACCAGGCGCTGTTTCCAGAAAAAACAGGTGAACTCCACACTTTCGTTTTCGAGCGCAATGGCAGCACCATCAATGCGCCAATGGTTGCTGAAAATGTGGCGGTAGCGCCGGTGCAGAATGTGAAAACCATTAGCACTAGCAGTGGCACGGTCGGTTATCTGACATTTCATGAGCACAATGCAAATTCAGAAAAGGGCTTGGTCGACGCGATCACTCAACTAAAAACGGCAGGAGTGACTGATCTGGTGCTTGATGTACGGTATAACGGCGGCGGCCTCTTGTATGTCGCCAGTGAGTTGGCATATATGATAGCCGGACCGACCGCCACCGCCGGTAAGGTCTTTGAGCAAGCCCAGTTTAACGATAAGATCAGACCTGATCCGGCGACGCCCTTTTTCGCGACAGCGATCGGTTTTTCCACCACCCAAGGTGTGCCAAAAGGTTCGACCTTACCCTATTTGGGTTTGAAGCGCGTCAGCCTACTGACCAGTGCTGGCACCTGTTCAGCCAGTGAGGCCATCATCAATGGCTTGCAAGGTATAGACATCGAAGTTAACTTGATCGGTGCTCAGACTTGCGGCAAGCCGTATGGCTTTTATCCCACGCCTAATTGTGGCACCACCTATTTCGCGATTCAGTTTAAAGGCGTCAACAATAAGGGGTTTGGTGACTACTCGGATGGGATAGCCGCCACCTGTAACGTGGCCGATGATTTTACCCGCGCGCTCGGTGATCCGACCGAAGGCCAATTGGCGGCGGCCCTGAGTTATCGCGAGAGTAAAGTTTGCCCAGCAGCCAGCGTGGGTGTCAATTTACAGGCCGGCTATGCCACGCAAAATTTACGCTTGGTACGCCCGGCTGCCAAGGAAATCGCCATTTATGGCAGTGGGAGTTTGCGATGAAAATAGCGCAAGCTATCTTATTTATTCTTTTTGCTGGAACGCTTGCTGCCTGCCAGGCCGTTACGCCCGCAATTGGAACAGCGGCGCGTCTGCTGGCAGTCGATCAGCTTGCCAGGCAAGAGTTGCAACTGCAGACGGCGACATTTTTAGGCCTCGCCAGTATTGATCTGGCTGAAAATACTTTGATCGATAGCAGCCAGTTTTCCTATGCGCGTACGCCACGATACGATGCTAGCGGTCAAATGCTGCAGGGACGGGTGGTCGAGATGCCACACATCTTCAAACTACAAATCCGCGCTCAGCAATGCTGGTTAATCTATGAGAACAAGGCACAAGAAGTGCATCTCAAGCACGCCAAATGTGTGGCAGAGTAGTTTGCTAGCTAGCGCGTAAAAGCTGGGCTCGCTTGGCTTGCAGCGCTGGCAGCACCAGCCTGCGCTGCCAATATGCGTTCTCTACTTAGGTAAAAAATCCTGTGCTGGATCCTGAGCGAAAAAGCTCTCGCAGGTAGACTGTGAAATGCTAGAAAGTAAGCCAAAGCGTTTTTTCGCCTCTGAGCGTTTATGCGAGGGGATACTCGCCATATCTGGCTCAGCCAAGGCCACACAGGGCAGACGGAAGTCGCCATCTGCGCGTGGCTCGGCTTGCAGCTCTTGCCAACTGGCGTCGTAATCGGCAAACACCTTGCCTTTTTTTAGCGGCTGCGTCACTACACGGTTTTTATTTCCAACCAGTAGTAGATCCTCGCACTGCAGTTGCAGGCCTAATTGCTGTACCAATCTTACCAATAGCGTCTTGGGGCGCAAGCCATACATATCCTTGGTGGCCACACGTATCTGTTCTAGACTATTCGGCTCGCGGCCACCTTGCAGGCAGCCTATGGCAACGCCACTAGTTCCGGCACGCGAGAAAAATGTGAAGGCAACAGAGAACAAAACACTGTCTTGCGCACTGTCATGCGCATGGCCACCATTACGTAATTGCAAAACCAGCTCACCCTCACGTTCCATGGTGGTGGCTGCCAGCAGTTCTAGTTGATAAATCGCGCCAGATTTTCCTGTGAATTGGCTGAGCGTAACGGGGGCCTTAGCTGCGGCTAACACCAGGTCGCCCAATTGCTGCTGGGCTATGAGTGCGTAATGGGAATACACCAGCTCCAGTCGGGCGCCGCAAGTTAGCTGCCTGGAAAGATAAGGTCGAAAGATTTTTTTTAAGATGCTGGGATTGGCCAGTGCCAAGTCTTTGTGGAAGGGGCTAGAGTTCCAAAGCGCTATCCATAGACGTGCCGTAGGATAACTGAATACGGCACGTAAGCTTATTTTTATCGTCTCTCTAAGATACGACAGTCCGCGCTGCGATTGATTGACCCCCGTATATAAACTAACCGGGCGCAGCGCTGAGCTAGTAAACAGTGATAGCGGATGCGGCTGGCTTAAGGCTAAGTGGTGGATATCAACAATCTGGATATTGGAAGGCGCAGCATCAGCGGGAGGTTTATGCATGTGTAAGGAGAGTCTACGGTACAGAAAAATAATTTTCAAAAATACATAAAAGTTGGTACTATCGCGGTTCGCAGATGGATTGTAACGTAATGTACATCCCTTGTAACTGACTGTATTTAGTGGCGCTGTTGGCTCTGGTGCCAGGTCCTTCAGGATTTGTTTTTTTGAAAAACATACAAACCGAAATAATGAAATATCGTAAAAAATCATTCTTTGTTTTTTCGACGCTCACTCTGGCCTAGACTAAGATGAAGCGTGCCTTGATTTCCGTCGATGAAGAGATGGCGCTTGCCAGTAGCAGCATTACGGTTTCTTCACATAATTCGAGGATGTTGGTGATCGCTCCCAATTGGATAGGCGACGCCATCATGGCGCAGCCCTTGCTGCAATTGTTAAAGCAAAATTATCCGCACAGAGCGATCGATGTGTTGGCGCCGAGTTGGGTGGCACCAGTGATGCGTGCCATGAGCGAAGTCGATCATGTGATAGAGAGCTCGCTCAAGCATGGCTCCTTCAAGTTTCGTGAGTACTTAAGTTATGCGCAAATTTTGCGCCATCGCTCTTACTCCGAAGTCTATGTGCTGCCGAATACCTTGAAATACGCCTTATTGCCCTGGTTGGCTGGCATCAAAAAGCGCATAGGCTACAGGGGCGAGACCCGCTATGGCTTGATTAATGTGATGCATCACGATAATCGACGCGCACCGCTGCCTATGACCAAATTTTACGCGGCATTGGCGGCTAAACCCAAGACCCAGTTTGCCTTGGTTTTGCCTAGGCCTGTGTTGCATGTGGCACCTGCTCAGATCGAGACGGTGTATACATCCCTGGGGCTGAGCGGCAGCAGTAAACTGATCGTGTTTGCTCCCGGTGCAGAATTCGGCACCGCCAAGCGTTGGCCTGCCAGCCATTTTGCGCGTTTGGCTCAGACTATCAAACAAGCGCATCCACAGGCGCAAGTGGTCTTGTTGGGTTCTCCTAAAGACGTTGATGTATGTGAAGAAATCCTAAGTCTATCTCCAGGTCTTATCAATCTTGCCGGTAAAACCAGTTTGGATCAGGCGATCGCGGTGATCGCCGGCGCGGCGCTGATGGTGAGTAATGATTCTGGCTTATTGCACGTCGCTTCTGGCTTGAATCGTCCTGTGATTGCCTTGTACGGGCCGACTGACCCCGAGCATGCCCCACCGTTTTCGGATGTCGCCAAGTCTGTTTCTCTGCATCTCGCTTGCGGTCCCTGCAAGCAAAGAGAGTGTCCGCTGGGTCATCAAGACTGTATGCAAAAAATTAGCAGCGAACATGTCTGGACTTTATTGCAGCCTATGCTGGATGCTTAGGCGATTCATTTTCAAACTTCACTCTTAAATTTTATTCTCAAATTTAATTCCCAGCTTTAAACAAGCATTTTGAACTCTGCACCAGGGCGCAGGTCTTAGCACGTGCGTTGCATGCATCAACTTAGACAAGTACGGCTACTTTTGTGTAAGATAGTAAGACTGCAAGAATTTACTTACTAGCCCATTCGCTAGCTTGCCTCTGTTAGTTGCAGGACTTACGTAAAATCGCCCCAGCGTTGTTGTATCCGCCTTGCCGTACTGATGTACTGTCTTCGGTGGCACGCCTAGCTGGTACAATTTTGCGTAAGTCCTAAGTTGGATTAAAACGGCCCGATTTTCCTTCAAGATTGAAACTATACGATGAAAAAAAGAGAATTTATATTGGCAGCGATGGCCGCTTCCGCCAGCCTGCTGGGCCTGCCTGTATTGGCACAGCAAACCAAGGAAGCGCAAAAAGAGGCGCAAAAATTCAATCTGCATGGGCTAGATGCCAACGGTAAAAAACTCGAATTGAGCGATTACCTGGGGAAAACCGTCTTAGTCAGTTTTTTTACCGCCGGTTGCAGCCTGTGTTCACGCGATCTGAAATTGATGCGCGAATTTTATGTGGGCAATGCCAAGCGCAATTTTGTTTTGCTGGCGATTAATATCGACCAGGAGAAAAAAGATTTTGATGACTACAATAAGCTGATCGCGCTAGCGGTACCGAAAGAGCAGCGCTTCCCTACGGTGTGGCGCAATGCGCCGGAGCACAAAGATAATTTCGGTGTGATCACTCGTCAGCCCACCCATTTTGTGATTAATGCCAAGAATCAGTTGGTGTTTAAGCGTGAAGGTAGTTTCTTGCCGAATGACTGGGATACCTTGTGGGAGTCGCTGGATAGTTAATTAGGACTTACGCAAAACCGCCCCAGCGTCGTTGTATTCGCCTTGCCGTACTAATTACTGTCTTCGGCGATACGCCTAGCTGGAACAATTTTCCGTAAGTCCTATTAATATCTAAATAGGGGGGTATATACTCCCCTTATTTTAATCTTCTCAAATAAAAAAGCGCACGTGATTCGTGCGCTTTTCGTCTATTTGGCAGGGATACCCCCTGCCAGTATGTGTTTTATTCTTAGATAAGCTTAGATAACTTGAGTCTGGTGCTCGTCACCGGCACGGGCGCGGATGCTGCCGATGTTGTAGACCGTTTCGCCGGCGGCAGTCAATTGCGCCATTGCCGCTTCAGCGATGTCAGCTGCTACGATCACGACCATGCCGATACCGCAGTTGAAGACGCGGTGCATTTCTGCATCGGCCACGCCGCCGTGTTGTTGCAGCCATTTAAACAGTGGCGGCATATCCCAGGCAGCGCTATTGAGGATCGCAGTCAATTTGTCGCCCAATACGCGAGGTACGTTTTCGACCAGACCGCCACCGGTGATGTGCGCCATGCCCTTGACTTCCAGGCTAGCCATCAGAGCCAGCAAAGGCTTGACGTAAATACGGGTAGGGGCGATCAAGGCATCTGCCAGACTGCGGCCATGGAAATCGGCGTTCAGGTCTGGTTTTGCGACCTCGATAATTTTGCGTACCAAAGAGAAGCCATTCGAGTGGATGCCGGAAGAGGCTAAACCAAGAATAACGTCGCCGGGAGCGATTTTGCTGCCGTCGATGATTTTTGATTTTTCTACTGCGCCGACTGCAAAACCGGCCAAATCGTATTCGCCTTCAGGATACATGGAAGGCATTTCAGCGGTTTCGCCACCGATCAAGGCGCAACCAGCTTGTTCGCAACCAAAGGCAACGCCCTTGATGACGTCAGTGGCAGTGGCCACATCGAGTTTGCCGCAAGCGAAATAATCGAGGAAGAACAGGGGTTCTGCACCTTGCACCAGAATATCATTGACGCTCATGGCGACCAGATCGATACCCACGGTGTCGTGACGGTTCAGGTGGAAAGCCAATTTCAGTTTAGTGCCGACACCATCGGTGCCTGAGACCAAAACCGGTTCTTTGTATTTTTTGCTGATTTCAAACATGGCGCCGAAACCGCCGATGCCGGCCATGACGCCTTCGCGCATCGTGCGTTTGGCGTAAGGTTTAATGGCATCAACTAGCGCATCGCCAGCTACCATATCGACACCTGCGTCGGCGTAGGAAAGAGAGACAGCGGTAGTTGCAGGCGTAGTAGCCGAAGTAGAAGTACTCATGATTTTCGTCAGTAGAGGGCGTGAGGCGGTAAAATAGCGGAATTGCCAGAAAATAGACCAGCAAAACCGCTATTTTAACAAATCGACTCAGGATTCACCTAGTTTTTAGGTTTTTCTCTGTTTTGCTTTGTCTGGAGACGCAAATTGCGGCAAGCTTACACTTATAGGTTTGTCTATTTTTTTGTTAAAGCCAGAGCTTATTTTTATTTATCGGCCGCGCTGTCAACACAGCGTTCGCTCAATTTGCGGGAACTTTTTATTTAGTCATGAGGCAAATGCTATTGGATTTGGATGCGGAACAACCGCCATCCCTAGAGAGCTTTGTGGTTGGGCAGAATGCGGAGTTGGCACAACTATTGAGTCTGTTTTTTGCCCGTACCGGAAGTCAGTACGGTGAGCGTTTTGTGTATTTGTGGGGTGCTGCGGGCGCGGGTAAGACGCATTTGCTACATGCTTTAGCCGAGAGTGAAAACGCGCGCTATATCGCACCGGATGCGCCGGAAAGCGAGTTTGTACATGATCCGGCGATTAGCCTGTATCTGCTCGATGATTGCGAGCGGCTCTCGGCTGCGGCGCAGATCGATGCTTTTGCGCTGTTTAACGAGATTCGGGCGCATGGCGGTTTTTTGGTGGCGGCCGGCAATCATCCGCCTATGATACTTAATGTGCGCGAAGACTTGCGTACCCGCTTCGGCTGGGGCTTGATTTATCAGGTGCATGAGTTGACCGACGAGGATAAAATTGATGCTTTGGAACGTTCTGCGCAAGCACGCGGTATATCAATTTCGCCTGGCGTGTTACCCTATCTGATTACCCATTATCGGCGTGATATGAGCTCACTGACCGAGATGCTCGATCAGTTGGATCACTATTCTTTAGAAACCAAGCGTCCGATTACTCTGCCTTTGCTGCGTGAAGTACTCAATCAGCTATATCAGCAGCAACAGCAAAGCCTGAACGCTGAAACAAACGCTGAACCGAACGCGGAGCAGTGAACAGTGATAACGAACTTATTTAGATTGACTTATTTAAATTGACTTATTTAGATTAACTTACCTGGATTGAAATTTCATGCGCAATATCGCTTTATTCGATCTTGATCACACTTTAATTCCCATCGATTCGGATTACGAATGGGGACAGTTTTTGACGCGCATAGGTGCGGTCGATGCCGAGGTGTTTGCCCGTCGCAATGCCGATTTTTTTGCACAGTATCAGGCCGGTACTATCGACCCGGTAGAATATCTGGAGTTTGCGCTCGGTACGCTGGCGCAATTTCCGCGTGAGCAGCTCGATCAATGGCATGCCAAATTCATGCAAGAAGTGATTCAGCCGGCGCTCTTGCCTAGTGCCTTAGATTTGATCGAGAAGCATCAGGATCAGGGCGACCTGATCGTCATCATTACCGCCACCAATCGCTTCGTGACCGAGCCGATTGCGACTGCCTTTGGGGTGGAGCATCTGATTGCGGCCGAACCTGAGCGTGATGTCGATGGCAAAATCACCGGCAAACTATTAGGCGTGCCGACCTCGGGCGCTGGCAAGGTGCATCATCTGCAAGCCTGGTTGGCAGGGCAGGGCAAGCAACTGAGCGACTTCCCGGTCAGTTATTTTTACAGCGATTCACAAAACGATATTCCCTTGTTGTCTATCGTCACGCACCCGGTCGCCACCAATCCAAATGCTCTACTTAGCGCCCATGCCCAAACTCAGGGCTGGCCTACTCTTCACTTATTCAACGAGCAATGATAAAAAAATTTATACGCAAAATACTCGGCGTTAAGAGTTCTGCAGATGAGGCCGCTGGCAATCGCAAGCCTAAAGTGCTGAGCGCCAAAGAACACGGTATCGATCCCAAATTGCTATCCTCAAATGCCATCCGGGTCACTTCAACGCTACAAGAAAACGGCTTTAAGGCCTTTGTGGTTGGCGGTGCGGTGCGCGATTTATTATTGGGCGTCAAACCCAAGGATTTCGATATCGCCACCAATGCCACGCCTGAGCAAGTCAAGCGCTTATTCCGACGTGCCTTCATTATCGGGCGTAGGTTTCAGATCGTGCATGTGATGTTCGGTCAGGATTTACTCGAGGTCACCACCTTCCGTGGCCCCGCCACCGAAGCAGCGCCCAAGGATGAACATGGCCGCGTGTTGCGCGACAATACCTTCGGCGAGCAGCACGAAGATGCGGTTCGACGTGATTTCACCATCAATGCCATGTACTACGATCCGGCCAGCCAGACTGTGCTCGATTATCACGGCGGGATTGCCGATATCCGCAAAAAAACTCTGCGCATCATCGGTGTGCCGGAAGCGCGTTATCGCGAAGATCCGGTGCGCATGCTGCGCGTGGTGCGCTTTGCCGCCAAGCTGCAATTTACTATCGATGCGGCCACCAGCGCGCCGATCGCGGTGATGGCGCCCTTGATCAATAACGTCCCTAGTGCGCGCGTGTTTGATGAGATGCTTAAATTATTGATGAGCGGCCATGCGATGGCATGTCTGCAGCAATTACGCAAAGCCGGTTTGCATCATGGTTTGATGCCTTTGCTCGACGTGGTGTTAGAGCAACCCATGGGCGAGAAGTTCGTCACTCTGGCTTTGGCCAGCACGGACGAGCGCATACAGCAAGGCAAGCCAGTCTCGCCCGGTTTCTTGTTTGCCTCTTTGCTGTGGCATCAGGTATTGGAAAAATGGAATGCGTATATCGCTGCCGGTGAGTTCTCGATACCGGCGCTGCATCTGGCGGCCGACGATGTACTCAATGCCCAAACCGATGCGCTGGCGCTGCAACGCAAGATAGGCTCGGACATGCGCGACATCTGGGCCATGCAGCCACGCTTTGAAAAACGCGTCGGTAAAACGCCGTATAAATTATTAGAAAACACGCGCTTGCGGGCCGGTTATGATTTCCTGTTACTGCGCTGCGCTTCCGGCGAAGTCGAAGCCGAAATCGGCGAGTGGTGGACCGCGTTTATCAATGGTGATGAAGTCGCCCGCGAAGAATTGCTCACGGCTAAACCAAAAGCTGCAGCTGGTGCGGCCAAAAAGCGCAAACCACGCCGTGCTCCCGCCAGCAAACCGCGCGCGGCTGTTGCTGCTGATGAGTAAGATGCAGGTCGCCGCATTCATAGGCATAGGTGCCAATCTGGGCGATGCGCAGGCCAGCGTGCAGCAAGCGATACAGCGTCTGGCGCAATTGCCAGAAACCATCTTGAAGGCGCAATCGAGTTTGTTTTTGAGTGCGCCGGTCGATGCACTAGGTGACGATTATGTGAATGCGGTGATTGAGCTGAGCACAGCGCTGAGCGCGCTCGATTTACTGCACGCCTTGCAAGAGCTTGAGTTGGCGTTTGGGCGCGAACGTCCGTATCGGAATGCGCCGCGTACTCTGGATCTGGATCTGCTGTTGTATGCCGATCAAAGCATACACACTGAAGAGTTGACGCTGCCGCATCCGCGCATGACGGAGCGGGCTTTTGTCTTGCTGCCGCTGTTGCAGCTAGATCCTTTTATCCGCATACCGGGTAAAGGGGCGGCGCATCAATTTGCCCCTGGTGTCGCCGATCAGGCAATCCGTAAGCTGGCTTAATCGACTGCAAATTTAATTGGTTTGTTTCGGATACTCCCTGATAGTATGACCATGTTTTAGCTAAAGCCGCTTATCTGGTATGCGCAAATGGCGATCTGATTCATATACTCCCGTATTTAGTCTTATCGCTATGGTGTTGCAAAGCTAGTGTTGCAAACGTAGTGTGAGCGTCAGATTTATTCACGTCGTAGCTAGCAGCGCGCGCATCAGCTAGCTGTTGCAAGTGCGGGACTAGCGTATCGGTTACACTCACTGCAGCCTGGCGCAACTTAAAATTTTACAAGTGGCATTGAGCCTGTTAGTCTTCGTGCCGTTTGCAAAATTTTACATTGATCAGCCGTTTAAAATAGTTGATGTCTGGGCTGGTTTGTGTCTGATAGGCGCGCTGTATTTTATATTCAGAAGTTAGGGCAAGACCGGGGCATTTTTCTGCGCAGCCATTAAAATTACCTGCGCAGCGCTATCTTAATTGTAGAAATTGTGGAGAAAATCGTGGCTGAATATTTACAAGATCGTAAGGCAGTAAGCCTCCCTGGCTTGATCGCTCAGCGTGGCCAGGGCAATAAAATTACTATGCTCACTTGCTACGATGCCAGCTTCGCGGCATTGATGGATAGGTGCGGGGTAGAGATCCTGCTGGTCGGTGATTCACTGGGCATGGTTAGCCAGGGACATAGCTCGACCTTGCCGGTGACGGTGGCCGAGATCGCCTACCATACGGCGAGTGTGGCACGCGGCAACAAGAGCGCCTTGCTAGTGGCCGATATGCCGTTTGGCAGTTATGGCACGCCAGAAGCGGCCTTTAATAACGCGGTAACTTTGATGCAAGCCGGCGCCCAGATGGTCAAGCTGGAAGGCGGAGCATGGCTTGCGCCCACCATACAATTTTTAACCGAGCGGGCGATACCGGTGTGCGCCCATTTGGGTCTGACACCACAATCGGTGCATCAGCTAGGCGGTTATAAAGTACAGGGCAAAACTGCCGAAGCGGCCGAATTACTTAAAAAAGATGCTTTGATCTTGCAGGCCGCCGGTGCCACGCTGCTGGTGCTGGAGGCGATCCCCTCAGTGCTGGGTAAGCAAGTCACCGACCTGCTACTGATTCCCACCATAGGCATAGGCGCTGGCCCGGATTGCTCAGGCCAAGTGCTGGTCATGCACGATTTGCTGGGCGTGTTCCCGGGTCGCAAAGCCAAGTTCGTAAAAAACTTCATGGAAGGGCATAGCAGTATCGATGCTGCCGTGCTGGCCTATGTTGCAGCCGTTAAAGACTTGTCCTTTCCGGCGCCTGAACATTGCTTTTGAGCCTAATTATTTTCCTCCACCTAGCGATCTCTTGAGCCGCTTATGAGTCACCCATGAGTCGCCCATGAGTATCTCTGCAGCGGTGGCGGATGCCTTTGCTTTGCTATTTTCTGGTGACCCAGAGCTGTGGCAAATCGTCTGGGTTTCGCTCAAGACCTCCGTGCTCGGTTTGGCGCTGGCGACCGTGCCTGCGCTGCTGGCGGGTTATTTGATCGCCAGCTCGCAGTTTCGCGGACGCCGGGTGCTGATCTGGCTGGTGCAGGCGGCGCTCTCGCTACCGACCGTCTTGATAGGCTTGCTGCTGTATTTGCTGCTTAGCCGTCAGGGCGCTTTCGGCTCCTTGCACTGGTTATTTTCTCAGTCCGGCATCATCTTAGGCCAAGCTTTAATCGCCATGCCAGTCTTGATCGCGCTCACTTTAAGCGCGGTGCAGGCGGCTGATCCACGGCTGGCCGAGACCGCGATCACACTAGGTGCCAGACCCTGGCAAGTGATGCTCACGGTCATGCACGAAGTGCGCTTTGGCGTCATGGCCGCCTTGATTTATGGCTTTGGGCGGGTCATTTCTGAAGTCGGTTGCGCCATGATGGTAGGCGGGAATATCGCCGGCCAAACCCGTACCATCACCACCGCGATTGCACTAGAAACCAGCAAGGGTGAATTCGCTCAGGGCATCGCATTAGGCGTCGTCCTGATTGCGCTGGCGCTACTGCTCAACGCCGCGCTGTTATTGCTGCAAGGCGATACACCTCACTATGGGCGGCGGCGATGAGCATACTGCTACAGCTACATGGCCTGCGTAAGCGCTGCGGCACGCAATCGCAACAAAGCCCGGCGCGTGAATGGCTGCTCGACATCGCTAGCCTGACGATAGAAACCCAGAGCGCCTACGTACTGACCGGCATCAATGGCGCGGGCAAAAGCACTTTGCTACGCATACTCAGTGGCCTCGATCAAGCGCAGATACAGCAGGCGCAGTTCCGTGGTGCAGCGATAAACTGGGCGGCCTACCCGCGCGTGTTGCGCGATAGCATAGTTTATGTGCATCAGCACCCCATCATGTTTGCCGATACGGTAGCTGGCAATATCGTGTATGGCTTGAAGCTGCGCGGCATCCCGCTAGCGCAACAAAAAATCGCCCTGCAACAAGCGCTAGACTGGGCTGGCATCGCACATCTGCGCGAGCAGCTGGCCACTACCTTGTCTGGTGGCGAGAAGCAAAGAGTCGCGCTGGCCAGAGCCAAAGTGCTGCGTCCGGCTTTATTGCTACTCGATGAGCCGACCTCAAATCTCGACGGCGAAGCGCGCGAGCAAGTGATTGCCTTGATACCGGATTTAATCCAAGAAGGCAGCAGCGTCATCATGGTCTGCCACGACAGAGACCTGATCGCCTTACCGGGAGTGCACAGGCTCAAGCTGCGCGACGGCAAACTGGAAAACCGTTAAGTTCTAAACCGTCGAGTTCTAAAGTTCAGCTTCGGCCGCATGGCAGCAAACGCAAAGCTTGTTGCCATCAGGATCGCGGAAATACGCGCCGTAATATGTGGCATGATACTGCGGCCGCAAACCCGGCTCACCTTCACAGACACCGCCATTTTCTAATGCCAGCGCATGGCAAAGCCTGACCGTTTTTCTATCGGCGGCAAGCAGGGCAATCATCTGGCCGTTACCCGGCGTACTAGCTTGGCCATTAAAGGCGTGGCCGATGACAAACAGCGGCCGTGGCGCATCGCGTGCCACCCAGCCAGCCCAGGGTTTTTCGGCATCGCAGAATTTCAGACTGAGATCAAGACTTTGTAAGATCGGAGTATAAAAAGCCAAAGCACGTTGGAAATCCGTGATGCCGATAAAGACGTGAGAAATCATAGGGTGGGTCGCGGTATCAAAATTTGGATTCTAATTGGCGTCATCAATGGCACAGCAATTTTTAAGCCACCGCGCCAACACGCATATTCTATGCGGGTTTCGAGGCGATGTGCTTGAAGACGCGCATGGAATATGCGCGGTGGGCGGGGGTGGTTTTTAGGAAATTAGATTGCGGCGAGATTTAGATGCCGCGTTTTTCCGGGCTGTATACGGCGCGATATTTGAGGGGCATTGCGCCTTGCCGTATTGAGGTTTAACGTAGAGCTAACCGGCGCTGCGCGGCTTTATCGCGCAGCGTCCAGCGACCGAAGGGAGCGAGGTTGAGCGCCATGTTATACGGCACCCTTCAACCGCGCCAACTCTTGAGGCGTAAGTATCGATGGGACTACCCGTGGCGAACCTGATGCATTGAACAGCTGAGAGTCTTTGTACCGACCACTGATGCGCGTCGTGACAAAGATCCAGATAAAGCGGGCTATGACTCCTATAAGGCCGCGCTGCTTTGGTTTCGTCTCACCCAGCGCGGTGTCCGTATTCAAGATTGCAATCTTCGTTCCGAAGTCCCTATCCATCTGGGCATGATCAAGGGACACATGAATCAATCCAATGAATGAAACTTTTGGGTCGGCCATCGTGTTGCCGATGGGGGTGTTGCAGCATGACGCATACCAACGAACCATGCCTTTCTCGCTGAGGCGCACCGCCGAAAGTCGATCTTCTCCCTGCAAGAAGCGGAGGCGCGGTTGCGCCACTTGGACAATCTCAGTTCCGCCTTGCTTGTCCAGCACTTCAGCAGTTCTGCCTAGAAAACCCGCGAACGCGCGACAGTCTGTGCAATAACAGATGACTCGATTGTGGACTCCTGTGCCGTCCAGTTGGCCGCGGACTGTGCCGCACTTGCATTGAATTGGATGCATCTTCGTCATTACTCCTTGGATAACCGCAGGGTGTTTTGTGCCGTATAACGTGTTTTAATTTTCATTTTGCAAAGATAACCGACAAGAAAAAAATAGCGGATCGGTTTCTATCTTCGGGAAAGCCTTATGGCGTCTAGCTCAAATCGTATATGCCCTGAAAATAGATGGAATAAACAAATCGACAAAACGTTCACTTTGACTAATTGCATCATGCTAACACAATTGGTTATGTAGAAACTTTTTTTAACTCGCTAAAGCGTAATTGGCTTGATCTATTACGTCTTAGGTAATTTCAAAACATGCAGGGCCACCGCGCATATTCCATGCGCTTCTTCAAGCACATAGGCCTGCGAGCCGCATGGGATATGCGTGTTGGCGGCATGCTGTTTTTGGTTGGCTGCGGCTTGGTCTTGTTGGTATTCTTGTCGTTGTTGTGCGATTGCCGACCGGGGGTAGCCCGGTAGCTACTTCCTTTCTTTGCTTCGCCAAAGAAACGGAAGCAAAGAAAGGCGACGCAAAGTCGCTGCCCTGCGGGATACCCAATTGTGCAGGTCGTAAAATGGGAAAAGTTCGAAACTCGCTACGCTCAAACACGAACCTTTCTGATCCATTTTCCGCCCCGCACAATCGGCAGCGCCACATGCGAATTCGATTCAAAAGCAGAGTCAAAAGCAGATTCAAAACCTAGGTCAAAACCCAGATCAAAAGCAGCACCGGATTGCCGTATTTTGATGTGCTTGAGCATTGCGTGTGTTGAGAGATGGAGGTCGCACGACGGATGTGTTGACCTTCGCTTTCCGCATGTGGCGCTGCCGCTTGTGCATGGCAGAAAATGGATTAGAAAGGTTCGTGTTTGAGCGTAGCGAGTTTCGAACTTTTCCCATTTTTTGACCTGCACAGGCGGGAACCCGCAGGGCAGCGACTTTGCGTCGCCTTCTTTTGCTTCCGTTTCTTGGCGAAGCAAGAAAAGGGAGTAGCCGCCGGTCTACCACCGGCCAGCAATCTCACAACAATGACAGAAAAATAAACAAGACCAAGCCACAGCAAACCAAAACCGCATGCCGCCAGCATGCATATTCCATGCGGCTCGCAGGCCGGCATGCTTGAAGAAGCGCATGGGCTATGCGCCGTGGCTGTGCGGACTGGCGGCAAATAGAATTCCATTCGGCGCAGCATGCGTACGATTACGCTACGCTAATCGTACCTACGCGGGCTTACGGAGACGCGCAAGTCGCACTACGGATGTGTTGACTTTCGCTTTTCGCATGTGGCGCTGCCGCTTGTGCGGGGCAGAAAATGGATTAGAAAGGTTCGTGTTTGAGCGTAGCGAGTTTCGAACTTTTCCCATTTTTTGACCTGCACAGGCGGGAACCCGCAGGGCAGCGACTTTGCGTCGCCTTCTTTTGCTTCCGTTTCTTGGCGAAGCAAGAAAAGGGAGTAGCCGCCGGTCTACCACCGGCCAGCAATCGCCCAGCAACGACAGAAGTACAAACAAGACCAA
This sequence comes from Undibacterium parvum, assembly GCF_003955735.1. Taxonomy (NCBI): domain Bacteria; kingdom Pseudomonadati; phylum Pseudomonadota; class Betaproteobacteria; order Burkholderiales; family Oxalobacteraceae; genus Neoundibacterium; species Neoundibacterium parvum. The sequence continues at coordinate 3,448,902 of NZ_CP034464.1, forward strand.
GCAATAGCAAACCAAAAACAGCATGCCGCCAGCACGCATATTCCATGCGGGTTTCAAAGCAATGTGCTTGGAGAAGCGCATGGGCTATGCGCCGTGGCTGTGCGGACTGGCGCAAATAGAATTCCATTCGGCGCAGCATGCGTACGATTACGCTGCGCTAATCGTACCTACGCGGGCTTACGGAGACGCGCAAGCCGCACTACGGATGTGTTGACTTTCGCTTTCCGCATGTGGCGCTGCCGCTTGTGCATGGCAGAAAATGGATTAGAAAGGTTCGTGTTTGAGCGTAGCGAGTTTCGAACTTTTCCCATTTTTTGACCTGCACAGGCGGGAACCCGCAGGGCAGCGACTTTGCGTCGCCTTCTTTTGCTTCCGTTTCTTGGCGAAGCAAGAAAAGGGAGTAGCCGCCGGTCTACCACCGGCCTGCAATCGCACAACAACGACCGAAATAAAAACAAGAGCAGAACAACAGCACGCAAAAACAGCATGTCGCCAACACGCATATTCCATGCGCCTCACAGCCCGGCATACCTGAAGAAGCGCATGGAATATGCGCGTTGGCAGGGGCAGCTTAAATACCTTCGGACAAAGCGAACAGCCTGCGATTACGCGTTGCTAATCGCAGCTGCCGAACTGAATGTGTGCCATTACGCCTTAGCGCGTAAACCTTTTAAGCGCGATTGGCAATAGTACAAACCATTGCAGATAGCCAGCGAACACCATCATTATCCAGGTGGGGACAAGATCGCCGAAAGGATGGTAGGGCAGGCCATGGTTGGTGTAAAGCCATGTCATTGAGATACCGACCACGGCACCGAATGGCAGTCCCAGCGGGAAAGTCAGCGCGACCAGGCAATAGGTGAAAATGACAGGCGTGCCGGGAATTTGCTGTTGGACGTAGGCAAAAATTAAGACTGCGCTGCAGACTGTCAGCCAAGACATTGCGGCAGTGCGTCCTAACTTTGATAGCGGAAGGATGTTCATGGCAAGTCTCAGGCCTTCATAGGTAAAATTTGGTAGGCGCAATCGACTACCCGCTGCCTTAGCAGCGACTTAGTCTTGATAGCGCGCCAGGCTGCGTTCCAGATGTGGTGCCAGCATGTCTGGCGAACTGATAGACATACCCAGTTCACTCAATAAACCGTCTTGCAGGCCGTAGACCCAGCCATGCACGGTCAGGGGCTGACCGCGTTCCCAGGCATCCTGGACTATCGTGGTCTGCGACAGATTCACTACCTGCTCGATGACATTGAGTTCGCACAGTCGGTCTGAGCGTTGCTTAAGGGGCAGTACCTCGCCCAGATAACGTTCGTGTTTCTGATGGACATCCTGCACATGGCGCAGCCAATTGTCGGCCAGGCCGACGCGGCGGCCCGTCATCGCGGCGTGTACACCGGAGCAGCCATAGTGACCGCAGACGATGATGTGTTTGACGTTCAGTACATCAATCGCAAACTGTAATACCGACAGGCAGTTCAGGTCAGAATGCACCACCACGTTGGCGATATTTCTGTGGACGAAAAGTTCGCCCGGCAATAAGCCCAATAATTCATTAGCAGGAACGCGGCTGTCCGAGCAGCCTATCCACAGGTATTCGGGATTTTGTTGCGAAGCGAGTGTTTTAAAGAAGTCGGCATCTTTGGCGCTAATGGCTGCCGCCCATTTTCTATTGTTTTCAAATAATTGCTGAGGTGTAAGACCGCTGCTGCTAGGTAAAGTCATGGTGTTCGTCCTCTAGTGTCTATTATTTTCAACAGGCGTGATTCTAACCTGTATGCCTTGCTTATGCTGCACTACAGCAAAGTCGGCGCGCAAAAAAACGCCTAGCGATACAGCTGCTAGGCAGTGGATTTAATAGTGTTTTAAAATTGATTGCTTGGCTGTCAGTCTTCGTTCAGCTTAAAGCCAGCCTTAAACCCAGCCGGATGAAAGTGTTAGCGATAGCTGTTCTTGCTGTCGTCGCTGGTGTCGGCCATCATGGCTTTTTTCAAACCGTTATCGACCGGTTTTTCTCCCAGCCAGATGCGCAAAATCGCGTTGTAGAAAGCCACATCCTGGAACGGCTCGCCCATCTGCTTACCATTTAAGGACATCACGGTGCCGACTCCAGGCAGCCAATCGCAGATCAGGACGTCGCCTTTTTTTAATTCAGGGACGGAGGCAAACATTTCTCCAAAGCGTACAAATTGTGCGATCAGTTTGGCTTTCTCGGCTTTTTCTGTGTTTTGTTGGATGCCGGTGACGAAGCCACGCCCGAAATCCTCATTGCTCAAACCGCGCAACATCACCAGGCTGACGCGCTTAGGTCCGGCTAATGCCAAAATTTCCGGGACTGTGGTTTTCTTTTCCTTCAGATACAGGCCAGCGACATAGACCTTGAAGATGGCTTTGTAGCGTATTCCTGCGCCATTGAGTTTTAATTCTGTGTTGGCGAGCGGTAGGCTATCTTCGAGTTTGACCCCCGCCACCTCGGCGCTACTAGCATGACCGCTCAGACTCGCGCTGAAGGTTAAAATTGCCGCTAGCAGGTAGCGTTTCCCGGTATTTAAGATCATGCCTAATTCCATTTCCTAGTATTAAAATCAAGACCCCTGGCTATTCCTCGCCCGTCATTTAAATTAGAGGCTGAGGTCTAAATGCGCAGTATACCTAAATTTCCTTGTCGGCTGGCAAGATCATCTTGTGTGGCTTTTTCTATCACCTCAATTCCCTTCAGATCTGTGCATTGACTAGGCTGAGGCCGCTTTTTTCGCTTCTATCGAATAATCCTTGTTCTGGTGCTTAGCTCTCACCGATTCAGTGCGGCACAGCGGCTGCACATGATAAACGCACCGTGTTGGCAAAATAATTAGTCATGAAGGCATTAAAACTGGGCAGGCGAGCGTGGCATCAATTTTGCTAACTAGGCTAGGGAAGTCGCAGTCCTCACCCTTTTTGCCTTTTTTTCTTTTTTCATCTAGGAGAATTTATGTCACGTCGCATGATTTTGAAGGCTAGCGCATTAGGCGCTATGACACTCGTTGCCAACGTTTGGATGTCTCAGGCGATGGCTGCCGATACGATTAAGGTTGGTATCTTGCACTCACTCTCCGGCACCATGGCGATCTCGGAAACGTCCTTGAAAGACGTGGCCTTGATGACGATCGCCGAGATCAATGCCAAGGGCGGCGTGATGGGCAAACAGCTAGAACCTGTCATCGTTGATCCAGCGTCCAACTGGCCTTTGTTTGCAGAAAAAGCGCGTCAACTGATCTCGCAAGATAAGGTGGCGGTGGTGTTTGGTTGCTGGACTTCGGTCTCGCGCAAATCGACACTACCGGTATTTAAGGAACTCAATAGCCTGCTGTTTTACCCGGTGCAATATGAAGGTGAAGAGCTGGAGAAAAATGTGTTCTACACCGGTGCCGCACCGAACCAGCAAGCGATACCAGCGACCGAATATCTGATGAGTAAAGAAGGCGGCGCGGCCAAGCGTTTTGTCTTGCTCGGCACCGATTATGTGTATCCGCGCACTACCAATAAAATCCTGCGCGCTTACCTCAAATCAAAAGGCGTGAAAGACACCGACATCGACGAGGTCTACACCCCATTCGGTCATTCTGATTACCAGACCATCGTCGCGAATATCAAGAAATTTTCGGCCGGCGGCAAGACTGCAGTGATCTCTACCATTAATGGTGATTCGAATGTGCCGTTCTACAAAGAGCTCGGCAATGCCGGATTGAAAGCCACCGATGTTCCTGTGGTTGCCTTCTCGGTCGGTGAAGAAGAATTGCGCGGCGTTGATACCAAGCCTTTGCTCGGTCATCTGGCAGCCTGGAATTATTTCCAGTCGGTAAAAAATCCTGCGAATGATGAGTTCATCAAAAAATGGAAAGCCTACGCAGTGGCGCAAAAATTGCCGAACGCCAGCACGGTCGTTACTAACGACCCTATGGAAGCGACCTATGTCGGTATCAATATGTGGAAGCAAGCGGTAGAGAAAGCCAAATCTACCGATACCGATAAAGTAATTGCGGCAATGGCAGGGCAGACTTTTAAGTCGCCATCCGGTTTTACGCTGACCATGGATGCCACCAATCATCACCTGCATAAGCCGGTCATGATAGGTGAGATCAAAGGTGACGGTCAGTTCAGTGTGGTCTACAAAACCAAAGCGCCGATCCGTGCGCAGCCTTGGAGCCCGTATATCGCCGGTAACGAAGGCAAGCAGAAGCTGTAGTTTTTACCAAGCGCAGCGACATAAGCTCCCCTCGCCCGCTTGCGGGAGAGGGGCTGGGGGTGAGGGCGGTAGAGCAACGCACTTTCTCAAGTAATTTCAAGCCGCAATAATTCCTGGAACTCTAGCATTTTAATAATCTGAATCGCCCTCACCCCAACCTTCTCCCGCTAGCGGGAGAGGGAGCTTGAGTCCGGCTTAGATAGTACTTACGCAAAACCGCCCCAGCGTCGTTGCATCCGCCTTGCCGTACTAGAGTACTGTCTTCGGCGGTGCGCCTAGCTGGAGCAATTTTGCGTAAGTCCTATTAGATTGATTTGGAATGCTTAAAAAAAGGAGGGCGGCGAAAACCCAACGACAGCAATATGCGTCTATCCAACAAATTTTATATAGCTTTCCTACTTTGCACCCATGCGCTTAGTGCAATTGCCGCTATCGATGCGGCATTACTCAAGCCGCTGACGGGCGACGATCCGGATGCGCGCATAGCGGCGGTAGCCAAGATTGCGGCACTCGCCAGCCCCGAGGCGCAGCAGGTCTTGAACGCCTTAAAAAACGATAGCGCCTACAGCACGCCGGACGGCGAGTTCCTGATTGTGGCCGACGGTAAAGCTTTTCATCCGCTTAACGGCCAGATTAGCGAGACACCCGATGGTATTGATGGCGTGACCGTGAATAACCGTTTGCGCGCCGTCGTCGATGGCGCCTTGTCAGGGTTTAAATTACTCTCGCCCGAGCGCACGGTGCGCCTTAGCGCCGCGCTGGAATTGCAAAAAAGCGCAGCCATAGAACAAATTCCACTGATAGAAATCGCCATCGCCAAGGAGCAGGATGACGAGATACTGGCGATACTGAAAATGGTGATGGCAAGCGCCAATCTGCAGTCGCCCGATGCGGCGATACGCAGGCAAGCCGCGCATGCCCTGGCGCAAACCCGCAACGCTAGCCTCAAGCCAGTATTGCAAGCAATGCTAGAAAAGTCGGCGGATGGTCTTTACGCAGAGCCGGATGAAGCGGTGCGCCGCGAAGTAGCGGCAACCCTAAAAGCGCTCGACAGTCATCTGGCGCTGACCGAATTTGTCGGCAATCTGGTGTATGGTATTTCTCTCGGTAGCGTGCTGCTACTGGCGGCTCTTGGTCTGGCGATTACCTTCGGCCTGATGGGCATCATCAACATGGCGCATGGCGAATTACTGATGATAGGTGCCTACACCACGTATGTAGTGCAGATGCTGTTTCGCAGCTATTTGCCGGCCGCGCTTGATGCCTATTTGATCGTGGCCTTGCCGGCTGCTTTTATTGTCGCGGCAGCGGTTGGCATCGCACTTGAGCGCACGGTGATACGCTGGTTGTATGGACGCCCGCTCGAGACTTTGCTGGCTACCTGGGGCATCAGCCTGATGTTGATGCAAACGGTGCGTAGCATTTTTGGCGCTCAAAACGTCGAGGTCGCCAATCCTTCCTGGATGTCGGGTGGCGTGACGGTGCTGGGTTCCCTGGTGCTGTCCTACAACCGCATCGTCATCGTATTTTTTTCCTTGTTGGTGGTGTTGGCGGTGTGGCTGATCCTGAATAAAACCCGGCTCGGCCTTTTTGTACGGGCGGTGATGCAAAACCGTCGTATGGCCGATTGCGTCGGGGTCTCCACTGCCAAGGTCGACATGATGACCTTCGGCCTGGGCTCAGGGATTGCCGGTCTGGGTGGCGTTGCCTTGTCGCAGTTGGGTAATGTTGGGCCAGATCTGGGACAAAGCTATATCGTCGATTCTTTTATGGTGGTGGTGCTGGGCGGGGTAGGGCAGTTGGCCGGCACCGTGATTGCCGCGTTTGGTTTGGGCGAAGTGAATAAGTTCCTGGAGCCGTTTGCCGGTGCCGTGATGGGTAAAATTTTTATCCTGATTTTTATCATTATTTTTATCCAGCGCCGCCCGCAAGGCCTGTTCGCATTGAAAGGCAGGAGCGTCGAATGAATACCATCGCCATGAATAAGCTAGTGAAGCATCAGCCTTTGTTTGCCCGCCCGGTCTGGACGGCGATTATGGTCTGCAGCGTGATTGCCGCCTTACTGCCGCTACTTAATCTGAGTTTCCCCGACGGCCATGCGCTGCATGTATCTAGCTATATGCTGGGTCTGGTGGCCAAGTTCATGTGCTATGCACTGGCAGCGATGGCGCTCGATCTGGTGTGGGGTTATACCGGTATTTTATCCTTAGGGCATGGGGTATTTTTCGCCTTGGGCGCGTATGCGCACGGCATGTATCTGATGCGTGCGATAGGCCGCGATGGCGTGTATCAAAGTCATTTGCCCGATTTTATGGTGTTTCTCGACTGGAAAACTTATCCATGGTATTGGGCCATGACCGACAACTTCTGGTATTGCATGGCGCTGGTGGTCCTGGTGCCGGGCGTGCTGGCATTTGTGTTTGGCTATTTTGCGTTTCGCTCGCGTATCAAAGGTGTGTATTTTTCTATCATCACGCAGGCCATGACGTTTGCCTTTATGTTGCTGTTTTTCCGCAATGACACTGGCTTTGGTGGTAACAACGGGTTTACTGATTTCAAGCGGATACTTGGGTATAGCGTGACAGCGCCAGGCACCAAGGCGGTTCTGTATCTGATTACCCTCAGCACATTGTTAGCTGCCCTGATTTTGTGCCGCAGTATCGTCAACTCTAAACTGGGGCGTGTCTTGCAGGCGGTGCGTGATTCCGAATCGCGCCTGATGTTTATCGGTTACGACCCCTTGTGGTTTAAGCTGTTTGTCTGGACTTTATCTGCGGTCTTGTGCGGCATCGCCGGTGCGCTGTATGCGCCGCAAGTGGGCATCATCAATCCGTCTGAAATGTCGCCCGCCAATTCTATTGAGATGGTGATCTGGGCTGCGGTCGGTGGCCGCGGTACTTTGCTCGGCCCCATCGTCGGCGCGTTTACCGTCAATGGTCTAAAGAGTTGGTTTACCGCCGCCTTCCCGGATTTATGGCTGTTTGCGCTAGGCCTGCTGTTTATTCTGGTGACCCTGTTCATGCAAGAGGGCATCTTAGGTTTGCTGAAAAAAATGAAAAAATTCAAAAAACTTAAACAAACACCGGAGGCGCTATGAGCAAAGTACTCAAATCTGGCGAAACCTATCTGAGTGAAGAGCCGGGTAGCCGCGCTGATTACGGCGTCAATTATGGCCGCGTCAAGAGTGCCGGGGTCGATACCACGCATGGGGCTATTCTGTATCTGGACGATATTACCGTGTCCTTCGATGGCTTCAAGGCCTTGAATAAACTCACGCTGGATATCTCGGTCGGTGAATTGCGTTGCATCATAGGCCCGAACGGTGCGGGTAAGACCACCATGATGGATGTCATTACCGGCAAGACCAAAGCGAGTTCTGGCAGCGCATTTTTTGGTCAGACTATTGATCTGGCCAAGATGAACGAGGTGCAGATTGCGCATGCCGGTATCGGCCGCAAGTTTCAACGCCCCACCGTGTTTGAGCAGCATAGCGTGTTTGAAAATCTGGAACTGGCGATGAAGATGGATAAGCGCGTCAAGCCCAGCCTGTTCTTCAGACTCACTTCTGAGCAGGGCGGCAAAATAGAAGAAATCTTGAAGCTGATACGCCTGAACGGGCAAGAGGCGCGCGCGGCCGGTTTGCTCTCGCACGGGCAGAAGCAATGGCTGGAGATAGGCATGCTCTTGATGCAGGAGCCAGAATTAATTTTGCTCGATGAGCCGGTGGCCGGTATGTCGGACGCCGAAACCGCCCGCACCGCCGAACTGCTCAACGAATTGCGCGGCAAGCATTCGATCATGGTGGTGGAGCACGACATGGGTTTTGTCACCGAAATCGCGCGGCAAGGCAAGGTCTCGGTGCTGCATGAAGGCTCTGTATTGTCCGAGGGGACAATGCAGCAAGTGCAAAACGACGAACGTGTCATCGAAGTGTATTTGGGGCGCTAAATGTTAGAAGTGGAACAACTGAATCAATATTACGGCTCCTCGCATACCTTGCGCGGGATTTCGCTGACGGTTAAAAAAGGCGAGTGCCTCACTTTGCTGGGACGCAATGGGGTCGGCAAAACCACGCTGCTCAAATGCATGATGGGCGTGCTGCCGCTCAGTAGTGGATCGGTGAAGTTGGAGGGCCGTGACATCAGCAAATTAAGGCCGCATGAACGCGCCAGATTAGGCATTGCCTACGTACCGCAGGGGCGTGAGATTTTTGCCCGCCTGACGGTAGAAGAAAATCTGTTGATGGGGATGGCGACCAAATCAGCCCGGCAAGCATCGCATATCAAGGGCGACATCTATGAATTGTTTCCGGTGCTGAAAGAAATGCTGCAGCGGCGCGGCGGCGACTTGTCCGGCGGTCAGCAGCAACAACTGGCGATCGCTCGGGCCTTGCTGGCCGAGCCCAAGCTGATCATTTTTGATGAGCCTACCGAGGGCATACAACCGTCCATCATCAAGGATATAGCCCGGGTGATACGCCTGCTGCGCGAACGCGGTGACATGGGCATTATCCTGTGCGAACAATATTTTGATTTCGCCCGCGAACTGGCCGATAAGTTTGTGGTGCTGTCGCGTGGGGAAGTGGTGGCGTCTGGCACGCAAGCGGCGATGGACGGCGCAGACGTAAAACGTCACCTGGCGGTATAGCCATATGTCTAGCGATCTTGCCTTGCTGGACGAGCAAATAATTGCAGCTATAGCCATCGCGCCGTGGCAGGCCAAGCTGCGTTTGGGTTTTAGCGATGATGGCGGCACCACCCGCCTCACCGAGCGTTCGCATGTCGGCCCTTTGCGCGTGCAAAAAGCGCTGTATCCAGAGGGCGGACAAATTTGCCATGCGATTATTGTCCATCCACCGGGTGGCGTAGTCGGTGGCGATCAGTTGGAAATCGCAATGAGCGTGCAAGCGAATGCGCACGCCTTGCTGGCCACGCCAGGGGCAGCTAAGTGGTACAAGGCCAACGGAAAAATTTCTAAGCAGAGCGTACAAATGACGGTGCAGCAAGCAGCCAGCGTGGAATGGCTGCCGCAAGAGACGATATTTTTTGATGCCGCCCACGTACAGCTATCGCAAACCATCAACTTGGCGAAGGACGCCAGTTTTATCGGCTGCGATATTTTGTGCTTTGGCCGCACCGCCTCGGGTGAAAGTTTTCATTCCGGGAAAATATCTCAGCACAGCACGATACGCCGCGAAGGTAAATTGATCTGGTTTGAGCAAGGCGCAGTCACTGGCGGCAGTCTGGCCATGACGGGCTTGCTGGGTTTGGGTGGCAATACGGTCTGCGCCACTTTGCTAGCAGCCGGCAAGACGGTGCCGGCTGCTGTGATAGCTGCCTTGCGTGAAGAGGCTAGTGCCTTGCTGGCTGGAGCAGGAAGCTTCGGCGTAACCCAGCTCAAGGCGGTGATCGTGGTGCGCTATCTGGGCAATGCCAGCGAAATGGCGCGGGCGCTGATGCTCATGGCCTGGCGTTATTTGCGCCCGGAAATCATAGGGCGTGAGGCGGTCGCATTAAGAATTTGGAATACCTGAAGAAATAAAAAACAGGCAGGCCCAGCGCGCATATCCCATGCGGTCTGCAGGCCATGCAGGCTGGAAACCCGCATGGAATATGCGCAAGCGGGCTGTGCTTTTTTTAAATTGGTTTTGTTTATTGGTAGAGTTTTGCAATAGAGGATGCGATGGAACTGACTCCAAGAGAAAAAGATAAGTTACTCATTTTTACCGCCGGTTTGCTGGCAGAGCGGCGCATGGCGCGTGGCCTCAAACTGAATTATCCGGAAGCGATCGCGCTGATTTCTGCTGCCATCATGGAAGGCGCGCGTGACGGCAAGACGGTGGCTGAACTGATGTCGGATGGCGCCAAAATTCTCACACGTGCCGACGTCATGGATGGCATCGCCGAGATGATCCCGGACATACAGGTGGAGGCGACTTTCCCTGATGGCACCAAGCTGGTCACCGTGCATCACCCGATTCCTTAATATTTTGAGATGTGGAGAACAGCATGATTCCAGGTGAAATGCTGATACAGGCGGGCGACATTGAACTCAATGTCGGCCGTGACACTATCACGCTGAAAGTGGCCAATAGTGGCGACCGGCCGATCCAGGTCGGCTCGCACTTTCATTTTTTTGAGACTAATCCGTTTCTGCAATTTGAGCGTCAACTTGCTTACGGCATGCGCTTAAATATCACGGCAGGCACTGCGGTGCGCTTCGAGCCGGGCCAGATCAGGACCATACAGTTGGTGGCGCTGGGGGGCGATCGTATCGTCTACGGTTTCAATGGCTTGGTGATGGGCAAACTCGCAGAGCAAACGGTGGAGCAAACGCTGGAGCAAACCAAATGACAAAAATCTCAAGGCAAGCCTATGCCGAAATGTTCGGCCCCACTACGGGCGACCGGATTCGTCTGGCCGATACCGACTTGTTTATCGAGATCGAAAAAGACTATGCGATTTACGGCGAAGAAGTGAAATTCGGTGGCGGTAAAGTGATACGCGACGGCATGGGCCAGTCGCAGCGCGTGCATGCCGATGTGATGGATACCGTCATCACTAATGCCGTGATCCTGGATCACTGGGGCATAGTCAAAGCCGATATCGGCCTCAAGAATGGTCTGATTGCGGCGATAGGCAAGGCCGGTAATCCTGATATCCAATCCGGCGTCACGATGGCAATCGGCGGCGCGACTGAGATCATTGCCGGCGAAGGCATGATCGTCACCGCCGGTGGTGTCGATAGTCATATCCATTTCATCTGTCCGCAGCAGATTGAGGAAGCCTTGATGAGCGGCGTGACTACCATGCTGGGCGGTGGTACTGGGCCAGCAGTGGGCACGGCCGCCACCACCTGTACGCCGGGGCCATGGCATATCCATTCTATGCTGATGGCGGCCGATGCTTTTCCGATGAATCTGGGGTTTCTTGGCAAGGGCAACGTCAGCCTGCCAGAGCCACTGGAAGAGCAAATCAAGGCGGGTGCCATAGGCCTTAAACTACATGAGGACTGGGGTAGCACGCCTGCCGCGATAGACAATTGCCTGGCGGTCGCCGAGCGTTACGATGTGCAGGTGGCGATCCATAGTGATACTTTGAACGAAGGGGGCTTTCTTGAGCATACCCTGGCCGCTTTCAAGAACCGCACCATCCACACCTTCCATACCGAAGGTGCCGGTGGCGGCCACGCGCCCGATATCATCGCTGCCGTCGGCGAGGCCAATGTGCTGCCGTCCTCGACCAATCCTACCCGACCGTACACGGTGAATACGCTAGACGAACATCTCGATATGCTGATGGTCTGCCATCACCTGGACCCGGCGATTGCCGAAGACGTGGCGTTTGCCGAATCGCGCATACGACGCGAGACCATCGCTGCTGAAGATATTCTCCATGACATCGGCGCTATTTCTATGATGTCATCCGATTCGCAAGCCATGGGGCGGGTTGGCGAAGTCATCATGCGCACCTGGCAGACCGCGCATAAGATGAAAACCCAGCGGGGCGCATTGGCGCAAGACAATGCGCGCCATGATAATTTCCGCGCCAAGCGCTATATCGCCAAGTACACCATCAACCCGGCAATTACCCATGGCATTTCGCATGTAGTGGGCTCGCTGGAAGTAGGCAAGATTGCCGATATCGTGTTGTGGAAACCGGCCTTCTTTGGCGTAAAGCCGAGCATGATACTCAAAGGCGGCATGATTGCGGCGGCGCAGATGGGCGACCCGAATGCCTCGATACCCACGCCGCAACCGGTACACACCCGCATGATGTTTGGCGCATACGCTGGTGGTCTGAAAAAATCATTTACCTTCGTCTCGCAAGCGGCGTTTGATGCCGGCATCGCACAGCAACTACAGTTGAGTAAAACCGTGATCGCGGTTAAAAACACCCGCAATCTGCGCAAGACCGACATGATCCATAACGCGGCTACGCCGAAGATGCAGGTTGATCCAGAAACCTATGAAGTACGCGCCGATGGCGAATTGCTGGTGTGTGAGCCGGCCAAGGTCTTACCGATGGCCCAACGTTATTTTTTATTCTAATACCTATTATGCTTATCATACAAACCAAAGTAGAGAAGGCCGACATCATTGCGGCGCAATTGATTTTGCCTTACGAATTACGCGAAAAAAGTCGTCTGCGCGCCACCATGAGTAACGGCGAAGAAGTCGGCGTATTCACCTTGCGCGGATCGGTGATGCGCGATGGCGATCTGATGCTGGGCAACGATGGCCGCATCGTGCAAATAGTGGCAGCGCAAGAGCCCACCTACCGGGTCGAATGCGGCGACGCCTTTGGCTTGTTGCGCTGCGCCTTTCATCTGGGTAACCGGCACACCCAGGCCCAGCTTGGTGACGGTTTTTTACGGATACGTCAGGACAGCGTACTTAGGGAAATGCTACTAGGTCTGGGCGCGACGGTGATGGAAGAGCGTGCCAGTTTCGAACCTGAGGCAGGGGCTTACGGCGGTGGCCATCATCACGGTGGCGACGACGCGCATCCGCATAATCCTCTGGCACCGATTCCCCTACGCCAGCGCATCCACAGGCCGTCTGATGCCAAAACTGATCTAAAAACGGATCTGAAAATTGATCTCTCAGCTGATTGAAAGTACGCCATGCAATCGTCCGCCTTACTCCATCTGCTACAACTGGCCAGCCCCTCACTGCCTATCGGTGCGTATAGCTATTCGCAAGGTTTGGAAGCGGGTATAGAAAACGGCACGGTCAGTAACGAGGCCAGTGCGCGGTTTTGGATTATCGAGCATTTGCATCAGGTAGTAGCGCAATTTGAAGCGCCTATCTTGTGGCGCTTGCAGCATGCCTTTGCGGCACGCGATGGCGCAGCGGTCAGCCATTGGACGGCCTGCTTTATCGCGGCCCGCGACACCGCCGAGTTTCGTGCCGAGACCATACAGATGGGCTACTCGCTGGGCAAGCTAGTGGCCGACCTGAAGATCGCCGACAGCGCATCGTTGGCACTACTTCACAGTCTGGACGAAATCCCTTTGCCCACTGCGCTCGCCTGCGCCGCCGATGCTTTGGCGATCGCGCCCGAGGCGCTGTTGTTGGGCAGTTTGTTTTCCTGGGCGGAAAATCAGGTACTAGTTTGCGTTAAATCGGTGCCGCTAGGTCAAGTCGCCGGGCAGCGCCTGTTGCTGTCCTTACGTGGCGAACTGGAGCAGGCGGCGCGTACTTCTCAGTTACTGGCAGATGAAGATTTATCCAACTGGGCACCGGGCTTGTCGCTGCTATCGATGCAGCATGAAGTGCAATACAGCCGGCTGTATAGATCCTAATTGGGTCCAAATTAGGTCCAAATAATTTTAAAGATAAATATGATGAATTCACTCAAATCAAATGACACACAAACCCCCAACCCTTTACGGGTAGGCATAGGCGGCCCGGTTGGTTCGGGCAAGACTGCCTTATGCGAAATGCTGTGCAAGCGCATGCGCGACCATTACGAGATGGCGGTAATTACCAACGACATCTACACCAAGGAGGATATGGAGATCTTGCTGCGTGCCGATGCCTTGCCGGCGGAGCGCTTGATGGGCGTGGAAACTGGCGGCTGCCCGCATACCGCAATCCGCGAAGACGCCTCGATCAATCTAGAAGCGATCGCCCGCATGAGCGCCGATTTTCCTGATCTCGATCTGATCTTGATCGAATCGGGTGGCGACAATCTGGCCGCCACTTTCAGCCCGGAATTATCTGACCTGACTATCTACGTGATTGACGTTGCCGGCGGCGAAAAAATTCCACGCAAGGGCGGGCCAGGGATTACCCGCTCTGATTTGCTGATCATCAACAAGACCGATCTGGCCCCGCATGTTGGTGCCAATCTTGATGTGATGGCAGTCGATGCCAAACGCATGCGCGGTGAGCGACCATTTGTCTTCACCAATCTGCGTACCGGTGATGGCTTGGAAACGGTGTTTGAATTCATACAGAAACAGGGCTTGTTACAACAGAACTGAGCAAATTTTTAATATTGAAATAGGAGTTAGATATGCATGCTTGCATCACGAAAATCACGAAAAAAAACGGTGGCTTGGCGATCATTGCGGCCTTACTGCTGATCCCGTCTTTGGCACTGGCGCATGCCGATGCCAGTCATCTGGCGCTTAGTGTGGCGGGGTTTAGCAGTGGTTTTTTACATCCACTGACTGGCCTTGATCATTTATTGGCGATGCTGGCGGTCGGCGTCTGGGCCGCGCAAAATACCCGTACCAGCAGATGGCTACTACCCCTGGTGTTTCCTTTGATGATGCTGCTTGGTGCCGTCATTAGCCTGCAACTAACTAGGGCGGCTGGAGCAGCTGGAGCCGCTGGAATCGATGCGAGTATAGAAACCGGAATAGCACTCTCGGTGTTGGTCTTAGGCGGCTTGATCGCCTTTGCGATCCGGCTGCCGGCACTTGCCAGTGCGGCATTGATTGCGCTGTTTGCCTTGTTGCATGGCTACGCACATGGCACTGACTTAGCTAGCGCCGCTTCTGGGATTGCCTACGCCCTGGGCTTTTTGAGCTGCACTTTGTTATTGCACTTGCTAGGCTTACTGGCAAGTCTGAGTGTAAGTGGCAGTCTGAAGCAGAGATTGAGTCGAAAACTGGCTAAGTTGATAGGTGCGGCTATCGCCTCCTGCGGCTTGTTATTTTTATATAATTTAGTCTAATCTCAGTCTGCCAGCCTGGCTTAGTTGCGATTAAGTTGCGATTAAGTTGCGATTAAATTGCGATTAAATTGCGATTAAATCAGGCCGGTGCGAACTAAATCTCCGGCTCTGGGGTCATACTCAGCACTAAAACCACTCTTTTGCTGATAGAAACCGCGCATTGCCACGCTTAAGCTGCTGACGCCAGCAGTCTCCGGTGTTAAGCTTACGTAACTATTTTTGCGATTCAAGAGTGGCTTTTTGCCCGCTTATTTGCTTATGATTTTCGGAGATTAGCATGAACAGTATGAAAAAAACCTTGCTGTGGATGTCCATGGCATTTGCCGCGACCGCTTACGCTGCTTCTCCCGCGAGTTCACCTGAAGTAACTGCTGGCGCAGATTTAAAGCCTTTGCAACAGCAAGCCCAGGCTGCCGCCATGACCGCACAGTTCCTCACGCGCTTTCACTACAAGACCATGCCGCTGAACGACGCCATGTCGGAGAAGATTTTTGATCGCTATTTGAAGGCGCTAGATCCAGAAAAGCTATTTTTCGTACAAGCCGATGTGGATAAATTTGCTTTTGCGCGCACAAAAATGGATGACGCGATTAACACGCAAGATCTGAGTACCCCTTTCGCCATGTTCAATTTGTATGAGCAAAGGATGAAAGAGCGCATGATCTATGCGCGTGGTTTGCTCAAACAAGATTTTAATTTCGATAAAAACGAAAATTATTTCTACGCCCGCGACAAAGCAGAATGGCCGCAAACCGAAGCGGCGATGCAAGACTTGTGGTTGCAGCGTGTTAAAAATGATTGGTTGCGCCTGAAGCTGGCCGGCAAAGAAGAGAAGGCGATACGCGCAACCTTAGAGAAGCGCTACGACTACACTTTGACGCGTATGCAAAAACTCAAGAGTGAAGACGTGTTTCAACTCTTCATGAACGCCTATGCCACCGCAATAGAACCGCATACTAATTACCTCGGCCCTAAGGCATCGGAAGATTTCGAGATCTCTATGAAGTTGTCCTTAGTCGGCATCGGAGCAGTGTTGCAAGAGCGCGATGAGATGACGACGATCAGAGAACTCTCTCCTGGTGGTCCGGCTGCGCTGTCTGGAAAATTACAGCCAGGCGACCGCATTGTCGGCGTTGGGCAAGGGCTCAAGAGTACCCCGGTCGACGTGATGGGCTGGCGCTTGGATGATGTGGTGGCCTTGATCCGCGGCGCTAAGGATACCGTGGTCTTACTCGATATTTTACCTGCCGATGCAGGTCCGGATGGTAAGCATAAATTGATCAGTCTGGTGCGCAATAAAATCACACTGGAACAGCAATCGGCGAAAAAATCCATCATTGAAGTTAAGAGCGCCGATGCAGCAAATGCAGGCATGCGGCGTATAGGCGTAATTGCCTTGCCGACTTTTTATCAAGACTTTGATGCGAGACGCAAAGGCGATAAAGAGTTTAAAAGCGCAACGCGTGACGTAGCGCGTCTGTTAGCTGAATTGAAAACTGAAAAAGTCGATAGCGTACTCATCGATTTACGCAATAACGGCGGTGGATCTTTAAATGAGGCGGTCGAATTGACTAGTCTGTTTATCGGCAAGGGCCCTGTGGTGCAGCAGCGCAATTCGCAAGGGAATATTCAAGTCGAGAGCGAGAAAACCGCGAAAGTGGTGTGGGATGGACCTATGGGCGTGATGATTAATCGCGGCTCAGCTTCGGCATCTGAAATTTTTGCCGCAGCGATCCAGGATTATGGCCGTGGCTTGGTCATCGGTGAATCTAGCTTCGGCAAAGGCACGGTACAAACCATGGTGAATCTGGATCAGGTTGCGCACAGCGATAAACCGAAGTTCGGCGAACTGAAGATGACCATCGCGCAATTTTTCCGTATCAATGGTGGCACCACACAATTGCGTGGTGTGACGCCCGATATCAGCTTCCCTAGTTTTTCTGATCCCGAAAGTTTTGGTGAATCCAGCTACGACAATGCGCTGCCTTGGGTGCAAATTAAGCCGGCCGAGTATCAAACTGTGGGTGATTTAAAAGACTTGCTGCCCTTATTGCAAGTGCGCCACGAGATGCGGGTCGCTAATGACAAAGAGTTTCAATTCATACTGGAAGACGTCAATGAGTACAAGCTCTTGCGTGATAAAAAAACGATTTCTCTGAACGAAGTGGAAAGACGTAAAGAGCGCGACACCCAAGAGCAAAAAGTCAAAGACCGGGAAAAATTGCGCTTGAAAGATAAAGTTGCGAGCGGCAAAAACGGCGATCAAAAAGACGACAAAGCAGATGCAAAAGTAGCCGATAAAGCCGCCACACAAGACGATGGCTTACAAGCCAACGAACGTAGTCTGGCCTCAGAATTGGCGGCAGAAAAAGCCAGAAAAGATGCTAAAGATGTCTTGCTGGAAGAAGCTGCGTATATTCTTGGTGACGAAGTTGATTTACTCAAGAGCCATCATAAATTGGCAGAAGGTGTCATCAGCGACGCAATGCGTAAAACCCAGCCTTCACCACGCTAAGCGTTTTGGCAAGCGCGCACTGAGGCGCATATAAAAAAATCGCTGCTTGCGGAAACGGAGGCAGCGTTTTTTTATGCATGCTTAGGATTTGGATTAATCCTAGACATACAAATACATGCCAGCCCACACCGCCAGCAATAACAGGCTCAGGGCGAATAAACCGATCGCCCCATTCGGACGCAAGACACCAAAATAGCCGATCACCACGCTTGCCACACCTTTTTTTGCCAGCTTCATCCTGCGCCAGCGCTGCAAGTTGGTGCTAGGTGGCGGCACCGCGAAAACTGGTGCTCGCTGGGTTTGCATGTGGCGGCTCGCGTTTGTTATGGGCCGAAACAGACAGAGGTCAAGGCGCGGTACATTTTTATAGACAAAGCGAGCGGCTTAATTCTCGCAAGTAGGCGTCTGAAACAGCTAGTCAGCACGCTGTTAAGCCCTCTGTATTCTAAAAAATGCGGGTGATTTTGAATCTGTCCAAGCTGCTTTTTCCTCCACTGATACCCGCATTTTTGCATTTCATCGCATTGCGCTGGTGCTGCTTTGGGTGCTTAGCTACAGTTCATACATCGCAGGAGTTATTAAGTATCAGTTAAGTAGCAATCAACCACTCAGGAGCTAGATCATGAATACAACTATCAATACTAAAGCGGCTATGCTGACATTGCTGTTGGCAGGCGTGATCGGCACTGTCGCCGCCTTTGAAATTCACACTCCGCTGGTAAAAATTCAGACCGTGAACATCCATCACCAGCGTATGACAGTTGAAGAGAAAATTGCTTTTGATACTGAAAATACCCAGCCACAAACGATACTGATCAGCGCTACCCGCCTGAGCCAGCAGCAAAAAATGGCGATGGCTTTCGAAGACCAAAATGCGCAATTGGTGACTATGCATAATAAGATCAGCGCGGCTGCTGGTTCTATCTAATTGCGCCTTCGTTCTAAGGCGAATTGAAAAGTAGCCAAGCCACTGCGCATATTCCATGCGGGTTTCCAGCCGGCCTGGCCTGCAGGCCGCGTAGAATATGCGTGACAGGGCATGCCCTGTTTAAAAACCATAAATTTGCCGTTTCCCCACCCAAAGCTGTCAGTCCTGGCGCTGACACGCATCGATCTCAGCTTACATATTTTGCGGTCTGCTACCATTAGAAGCAGGTCTGAATGATCTATAATCGAAGTTGTAAAGAAGTTATTTCTAAGCTCGATTAAATTTCATACTGCGTCCTGCGCGCAACAAGGTGAGTCTATGCAAAGTACCGTGCTTATTCTGCAAGGTGGTGGTGCCTTAGGGGCGTATCAGGCTGGCGTGTATCAACACTTAAGTGAGCAGCATACCGAGGTCGACTGGGTTATCGGCACCTCGATAGGGGCGATTAATGCGGCGCTGATCGCCGGCAACCCGCCGCACACCCGCGTCGCTCAGATCAAGGCATTCTGGGATAGTCTGACCCCTAGCCAGCCCGATCCGCTGACCGCATGGTGGTTGTCGCTACCGCCTTTGGCGAACCTGGCGCACTCCATGAATACCATGGGCATCTTGATGAAGGGCGTACATGGTTTTTTCAAGCCGCGTCTGGGTGCCAGCGCCGACATCAACGCCAAAGTGCCGCTGAATGAAATGGGCTTTTACGATACCTCGGCGCTCAAGTTCACTCTAGAAAAATATGTCGATTTTGCGTATCTCAATCGCGGCGCGATGCGCTTGAGTATCTGTGCGGTGGATATCGATAGCGGGCAATCGGTGGTGTTCGATAGTAAAAAACAAGTGATACTGGCTGAGCACATCATGGCCAGTGGCGCGCTACCACCGGGATTTCCTCCTATACAAATAGACGATAAGGCCTATTGGGATGGCGGTGTATATTCTAATTCGCCCTTGTCGGTATTTTTAGCCGAAGTCAGGCAGAAAGATGCCCTGTGTTTCATGGTCGATCTATGGGACCCGACCGAGATACGTCCGACCTCGATTGCCGAGGGCTTGGCTCGTTACAAGAGCATACAATACGCCAGCCGCTCCAAAGAACTGTTGGAGAACTATCAGCAGATCGCGAATTTACAAAAAGCCATACGCTTATTGGCCGACAAAATACCGAGCGCCGAACGGCAGCAAGAGACTACCCAAATGTTATTGGCATTGGGCTGCGATCACACCGTGAATGTCGTCAATCTGATCATGAAGGCGAGTAAGCAAGACCACTATTTTAAGGACATCGATTTTAGTCGCGAGACCATTACTGCGCGCTGGCAGGATGGTATCCATGATTGCAAGCGCGCCTTGCAGCACAAGGCCTGGTTGGTGCCTTTGCCGCCGCATGCCGGCTTAGTCATCCATGAATTGCCGCAAGAGTAGGCGATGTTGCCGCACGTTCTGAGGCTTGGCAAACCAGACTTTGCGCCATTGATAGCGGTCGCTGGTGGATATCCGTATGTTTGATCAGAAATTGCTTAGTGTGCTGTGGACCGCACTATTTTTCATGATCCATTTGGGCTTGATCGTGCGCGCAATTTTGCGGCCACATAGAGAACCAGCCTCGCGGATTGCCTGGGTGGTGGTGATCATCGTGTTGCCTATAGGCGGCATTCTGGCCTATCTGTTACTGGGCGAGACCAATATCGGACGGCGTCGCGTGGCACGTATGCGTAAGGTGCGCGCCTTGCTGCCGCTCGCCAGTAGCTTGCATGACCCAGACCAGAAGGCGATCAGCCAGCTGCCGCAAGTCTATCAACACTTGTTTCGGCTTGGGCATAGTGTGAATGGTTTCGATGTGGTGGGTGGTAACCGTGCAAGCCTATTAGCCGATACGCATGCCAGTATTGCCGCCATCGTGGCCGATATCGACGCCGCTCAGAGACATGTGCACATCATTTTTTATATCTGGTTGCCAGACACCAGCGGACTCAAAGTGGTGGCGGCGCTAAGACGGGCGGTGGCGCGCCAGGTGGCGTGTCGTGTCATGGTCGATGGCCTGGGCTCACGCAGCATGATAGCTTCGCCCCATTGGCAGGCGATGCGCATCGCAGGGGTGGAGGTGGCCACCGCGCTACCTATCGGTAATCCGCTACTGCGCCCCTTACTAGGCCGCATCGATTTACGTAATCATAGAAAAATCGTCGTGATCGATGATCACATCACCTATTGCGGCAGCCAAAATTGCGCTGATCCCGAATTTTTGATCAAAGCCAAATACGCGCCCTGGGTCGATATTATGTTGCGCTTTGAAGGGCCAATTGCGCGCCAAAATCAACACTTGTTTGTCAGTGACTGGATGGGGCAGGTGCATGAAGATATTAGCGATTTATTGCGCTTACCTGCGACAAGCCAAGCGACGCAAGCAGCCCAGGTTGGCCAGCTTGCTCAGCCTGGTTTCAGCGCGCAAGTGATAGGCACCGGGCCTACCATACGTTATTCCGCCATGCCGGAAGTGTTCGAGACTTTGATGTATGCGGCGCGTCGCGAATTATTTATCACCACACCATATTTTGTGCCTGACGAATCGATGCTGGCAGCGCTTTGTACCAGCGCCCGTCGAGGGGTAGCTACCAGCATTATTTTCCCGGCACGCAATGATTCTAAAATCGTAGCAGCGGCGAGTCGCAGCTATTACGCCGAACTGCTGGCCGCAGGCGTGAAGATTTTTGAGTTTCAAGCGGGCTTGCTGCACAGTAAAACCCTAACGATAGACGGCGACATCACTTTGATCGGTTCGGCGAATATGGATAGGCGCAGTTTCGAGCTCAATTATGAAAACAATATCCTGTTTTACGATCCGCTATTGAGCGCGCAAGTGCGGCAACGGCAACAGAGCTACTTACTGGAGTCGGTCGCCGTGACGGCCGAGCAAGTGGCGCGCTGGTCGTTAGGGCATAGGCTATTAAATAATACCGTGGCCATGTTTGGGCCAGTGCTGTAGAGAATGCAGCAGAATTGCCAGAGAGAAGTAAGTAAATGTAAAATAGACATGAAAAACCGTCAAAATGCGCAAATCAGCCCGCAAAAATAGCGCTAGCTTTGAGACTCCGTGATATTCTGCCGATCTTAGTACATTAAATAAGCCATTAGCCTCGATGAACACGCCTACTTCTACACCTGTCAGCCCATTTCAAACTCCCCGTGCATTGTTAAAAGAATTGCAGGAAAAGTTTGTCGCTTTTCGTGAATACATGCCGCTGACGATAGGGATAGATAAGCAATTGATCGCTCTGTATCCAGAATTAAGCCGCAAACTTTTGCGCGCCACTTTGGGCATACACACGAATTCTTTGCGCTATCTGAAGATCATGGAAAAAGCCACGCATCGTTTCGATTTGCAAGGTGTTGCGGCAGAAGAAGTCACCGACGTCCATCGCACCCATGCCACTACCGTATTGCGCGAGCGCGCTAAAAAAGTCGCCGAGCAACGCAAGGCAGAACGCGCCGCCGAAGAAGCCGCACGGCTTGCCAAAGTAGCTGAAGCAGCGGCACAACAGCATACCGAAAAGCTCAATCAACTCGCCAGCAAGTTCTCACGCAATAGTTAAGCTACGTTAAGCCACGTCGAG
The DNA here is from genome assembly GCF_003955735.1 of Undibacterium parvum. Classification (NCBI taxonomy): domain Bacteria; kingdom Pseudomonadati; phylum Pseudomonadota; class Betaproteobacteria; order Burkholderiales; family Oxalobacteraceae; genus Neoundibacterium; species Neoundibacterium parvum. The sequence continues at coordinate 3,470,866 of NZ_CP034464.1, forward strand.
CAACATTAAGCCACGTTAAGAAAAAGCCAGCGCCTGCTGGCTTTTTCGCTTGCCTGAGGCCTGCTTAATTCCATTATTTAAATAGGCTCAAGGCGCACTATCCATGCGGGTTTGCGGGCATGCCAGGCGGTAGGCGGCATGGGATATGCGCGCTGGCATGGGTAATGCCGTTCTTTAAACCTTGTCCTATGTATCGTCATTCCCGCGAATGCGGGAATCTAGTGGCGTAAAAGCCTAAAGACACTGGATCCCTGCCTACGCAGGGATGACACCTAGACGGATTGGAGCTTAACTGAACGACATTACGCTGGCATGGGCGCCTTGTCCTATTTTGATAGTTGCGCTGATTCAGGCTGCGGCGTTAGCATCGCCGGCAAATACGCCTGACAAAACTCAGCAGGCATGCGCCGCGCTTTTCCGCTACTCACTTCTATGCACACCAGATCCCAGTGCCCACGCATGACGGTGCTCTGATCGCTATCCCGAATGAGCTGAAAGCGCCGCTGCATAGAAAGTTTGCCGTCACTAGCGACTAAGCAGGTGGCCAGCCGTAGTTTCTCTCCCAATACCGTAGGCAATAAATAATCGTAGGCTGCGTGGCGTATCGCCATTGCCCTATCTAAGCGCAGATAGTCTGCCAACGACAGACCCAGTGTTTCTGAATGCGCCCACGCAATCGCCTCGCACCAGCGCACGTACACGGCATTATTGGTGTGATTGAGCCCGTCTATATCGCTGTGCTCAGGACTTAGTTCTAGTATGTAAGGCTGCGGATAGTCCCAGATCATGCGGATACTTTCATGTGAGCCATAAAAAGATTGAAGCGACAAAAAACCCGCCGTAGCCTAAACTAGTAGCGGGTTTTTCATACGTCTTTGGTTGCCCTAAACGGAATTCTGGTGGTGATAGGTGGACTTGAACCACCGACCCCAGCATTATGAGTGCTGTGCTCTAACCAACTGAGCTATATCACCAAGAAGCCTGAGATTATGCCATCGGGATCGATGCCTGTCAATATCAAAATGCGTAAATCAGGGCGATGACCGGGCGCTGCTTAGGATTTCATGCGATCTCTTCCAGCGCGCATCACTTAATTACTCAGGCAGGGTGTTTAGCTTTTCATACAAAAGGCATTGAGTTTATTTCCATCGAGATCACGGAAGTAGGCTGCGTAAAAACCACTGTCGCCACGCGGGCCAGGGGCACCTTCATCGGTGCCACCTAGTTTCAGGGCTTTTTGGTAGAGCGCATTTACTTTGGCGGGCGTATCTACAATCATGGCTACCATCATGCCATTGCCTACGGTCGCAGCCTTGCCATCGTGGGGTTTGATGATACCTATCGATGGCTGATTAGGGCTGGCGGCCCAGGCGATGAATTGATCGGACTCCATAAACCGTGTGGCACCAATCTCCGCGAGCAAACTATCGTAAAAGCTAGCGGCACGCTCAAACTGATTAGTGCCTAAAGTGACATAACCTATCATGCTGTTCTCCTGTTTGGATTGAGTGACTAAGCCTGTGTGAAATACGCACAGAGCCGTCATTGTGCCATGGCTTTTTGATATGTGTTTAATCCTGAAATTGATTAAATTGCAGCGAAGCGAGGTTGGCGTAGATGCCGCCTTGGGCTACCAGACTGGCGTGGGTGCCGGTTTCTACGATGTGGCCGTGCTCCATCACGATGATGCGGTCGGCTCTTTGCACGGTGGCCAGACGGTGCGCGATGATCAAGGTGGTGCGCCCTTGCATGGCGGCTTCTAGTGCGCCTTGTACCAGGCGTTCGGATTCTGCATCTAAGGCGCTGGTGGCTTCGTCCAGTAACAGCAGGGGTGGGTTTTTGAGCATGGCGCGGGCGATTGCGATGCGCTGGCGCTGGCCGCCAGACAGGCGCACACCACGCTCGCCCAGGAAGGAGTGGTAGCCTTCTGGCAGGCGTTCTATAAACTCATGGGCGGCGGCCATTTTGGCAGCGGCGATGACCTCGGCATCGCTGGCGTCTGCTCTGCCGTAACGAATGTTTTCCATGGCGTCGGCCGAGAAGATGATGGTGTCTTGCGGGACTATGCCTATGCTGTCGCGCAGTACCTGCAAATCGAGATTCCGGATATTGACGCCATCTAATTCTATTTTGCCTTTCTGCGGGTCGTAAAAGCGCAATAGCAATTGGAATAAGGTGGTCTTGCCGGCACCGGATGAGCCAACCACCGCCACCGTTTCGCCCGGCGCGATCTGTAAGCTGAGGTGGGCCAGGGCGGCAGTATCGGGGCGTGATGGATAAAAGAAGCCTATGTCGTTCAAAGTCAGGCTGGCACCGCTGGCGGTGCGTTGTGGTAAGGCGAGAGGTTGCTTTGGCGATTGTATCGTTGAGCATACCGCCATCAACTCTAATAAACGTTCGGTAGCACCGGCGGCGCGTTGCGCTTCGCCCATGACTTCAGAGAGGGCACCGATGGCACCGGCAACAATCGAGGCATATAAGATGAATTGGCCAAGTTCGCCGCCACTCATTTTGCCTTGTATGACTTCATGCGCGCCTAGCCACAATACGAACACGATGGTGCCAAATACCAGTAAGATCACCAGCACGGTCAGCATTGAACGGGCGCGGATACGGCGCATGGCGGTACCAAAAGCGTTTTCTACCGAGCTGGAAAAACGATAGGCTTCTAGCTTCTCATGCGTGAAAGCCTGTACCGTAGGCATGGCGTTAAGAATCTCGCCAGCCATGGCCGAGGCGTCGGCGATACGGTCTTGCGAATCGCGCGAGAGTTTGCGTACCCGCCGGCCAAAATACACGATGGGTAACACCACGGCGGTCAGCAAGACGATGATGATGGAGGAGAGCTTAGGGCTGGTCACGAACAGCATCACCAGGCCGCCGATAAACAGCAGCATATTGCGCAAAGCCATAGAAATGCTAGTGCCCACTACCGCCTGTATCAAGGTAGTGTCGGTGGTCAGGCGCGACAGCACTTCGCCGGTGCGGGTGGTTTCGAAAAACTCCGGGCTTTGCGTGACGACATGCGAGTACACCGCATTGCGGATATCGGCAGTGACGCGCTCGCCTAACCAGGACACCATGTAAAAGCGTGCGGCGGTGGCGATGCCTAATATCACGGCAACCCCGAACAGGGCAAGAAAAGTCAGATCGACATGCTGGATATTGCGGTCACCGCCACCAAAACCCAGGTCTATCATCTGGCGGAACGCGTAAGGGATCGCCAGCGTGGCGCAAGCCGCCACCACCAGTGCAATCCCGGCCAGGAAAAATTGGCGTTTATATGGAAGCAGAAAAGGGATTAAGCCTTTTAAGGTGGAGATGCTGCTTTTGGGGGCGTCAGAAGTAGTCATAAGCCAGTGCGAGGTGAAGTAGGTGGTCTGCGAGTGCAATGATACGAATCTAAGTTCAGCCGTATTGTGTCAGGTTTTGGGTGCTACGGTGCGATGCGGATTGGGGACGGAGGTTGCTGTTGATGCAAAATACACGATTCTGGTGAGATAATGCGCGCCATCGTCAACAAAATTGGCGCTCTCCGCGTTGAGTTAGTAATTTTCGAATAAAGGTCGTGTATGTCATCTTCATCGTCCATGTCATCGTGTATGTCATCGTTTTTCAGATCGTATTGTCAGCCCTTGGTTTTTTCTGCGCTGACGATTTTTACCGCAACTAGCCTGACCGCTTGCCAAAGTACCCGAATCCAGGTGAATGACTGCAAGGCGGGTGACTGGGGCGTGATAGGCAATAAAGACGGCGATCAGGGTTTGGATCAGCGCTTTGAAGAGCGCAAGAAGTTCTGCGCGAATGTCGATGAGGGCAAAATCAAGGCCGATTCTGCCGCCAGTTATTCGGCCGGCTGGGAGCAGGGTAATTTTCAATACTGGAAACGCTTAGGCACGCAAGATGGTTTAGCTGCCAAGCCTATGTCTAGTTTTGCAGATCAGGCGGCCTCTGAACAGACCAAAAAAAATAATACGCCCTTACACCAACTCGCTTACAAGCAAGGTTGGATCAGCGGTAATGCCGATTACTGGCGCGGGCTAGGCGATCAGGATGGCGCAGCCGGACGCGCCGCTTCTGGCGAGACCGCGCGTGCTGCCGAGGGTCAGGCGATAGGCTTTAATCGCCTCAGTTATCTGGAAGGCTGGCAGACTGGTAATCAAGCCTATTGGACCCGTCTTGGTTATCTGGATGCCCACGATGGCAGACCTGATGCCGAATTTAAACAGCATGCCACCAGCGCCCAGAACCTGGGGGTGCAAGTGAATGAGAGCGCCTACCGTAGCGCCTGGAACCTGGAAATTATCGAATATTGGAAACGCCTGGGCTGGGAAGATGCGACTCAGGGGCGCGATGTGAATACCCGCCGCGCCGATGCCAAACAGCGCGGTTTGAAATTTTCTGAGCAAGAATACCAGCAGAGTTGGGAGCAGCGCCTGATCCAGTATTGGCAAGACGCCGGTAAAGAAGACGGTTATGGCAGACCGAATCTGCTGGAAGATAGAATGGCCAATGCCAGACGCAATAATGTGTTTGTTATCGCGCAAACCCGCGAGGTGTATCGACAAGCCTGGACTGAGCAAAACGCGCGTTATTGCAGCGTCGATAATGCCTTTGATTTTGGTCGCCGCAATCAAAATATGGCCTTTGAAGTCTGTGCTGGGGCTCAGCAAAATCGGGTCAGACGCGCCTTGGCCAGTGGCCAGGAATATGAGTACGTGTTGCGCCAGCAAAGCTATCGCAACGATGAACTGAATCGTTTGGCGGACAGGCGCCACGATGCCGAACATCGTTTAGCCAGACTAGAGCGCGAGATACAGCGCGATCTGGAGGATAAGAACCGCGTCATCAATGCAGAAAGCGCCAACATCGATAGACGCCGCGAGCAAGAAAAGCGTGAGCTGCGCGAATTTTTGCGACGTAGTTACGATGAGTTCGAAGACCTGAGGCGCTGGAACTTTAGGTACGAGCAGCAGTTGCAGCAAATCAAGCGCGACATTTATCTCAATTGATGCGTGCCAGCTTGTCGCCGCCGGCCCAGATCATCGGCATCCATTAATTTAATCATGATGGGAAAAGCTTTGCGCAGTATCCATGCGGCTTGGCAAGCCAAATCGGGCTGCAAGCCGCATAGGGATTGCGCCTAAGCTTTTGAAAGTCGCGATTTTTCACTTATAGCGCGAACGAAGTTGGTATTTACTTCATCACTTGAGCTAAGCTAGCGCCATGCGCGTACATCATTCGCCAGACTTTCACATTCTGAGGGCAGAGCATGACAACTCAAAGCAAACTGTACGTCTGGCTAGCCGCGCATAGGGTCTGGGCTTTTGTCTTACTGACCCTGAGTTTTTTGGCTTTTGCTAGTTTGTCGCTGGATCTGGCCAGAGTGCTTATTGCCAACGCCGAATATATTTCATCCTATGGTTGGCAGGCCTTGCTGGACGGCGGCCTGCAGCAATTTTTAGAGATCTGTCTGAAGTGTGCGCTGGCGATGCTGTGCTACCTGAGCTTTAAATTGTGTGAGCACGTGCTGATCCATCGCCTGGCGCATAAATAGCCGTGCTCGCTTTAAGGTGCGACCAGACCCGTCATCTTGACTACTTCAAATTGATTGCCCTTGACGCTGCCTAATTCAGACAGCAGTTTGTCGTTATTCCAGCGCGCATCGGGGGCGCCGCTGACATACCAATTCGAGCCATTATCGGCCACCAGCATGCCGTAGCTTTTCATCGCTTGCAGGATAGCTTTACTCTCATTGCTAAAGCTGGCGGGTATCACAAAACTGGCTTTCAGGCGCACCCGCATCCCCATTGGCGGTAGCGTAAGGCTAGTGTTGGCGGAGGCCCAGTGGGTGGCCGGTGGCACATAGGCTTTACGGGTTTTACTAACGGTAAAACGCAGCGCATGGCGGATCGCGCCGCTGGCAGCTTCTTCGTAACGCACCAAACCCGGGAAGATAGGCAGACCGGCTGCATCGGCGCTAGTCCAGCCTGGCTGGCCGCCTGGTCTGACGGTATTGGATGTCAGGTCAAACAAGGCGCCGCCACTGGCTTTCCAGCTGGCGTCAGCTTGCGGGTAGGCGTTGCCCACTTCATACAGACGGCTAGTATCGCGCTCTATCACCAGCACATGGCGGTCGCCGCCAGACAGCGCAGCACCGGCCAATTGCCCCTCTATCGGCGCATTGGCTGGGATAGGGTAAGGGCCGGGATCACTTTCGCTGGCGTAATCGGTAAATAGCACAGCCACTTTGGGCTGGCTGGCGGCCACCACCACATACGGGATGCCGATAGGTGCACCGGCATACAGACCAGCACCAAAGTCAGGATGCACGCCAGCAGTGAGGCCTATGCTGGCAATCAAGGCATCTGAGTTGGGGTCTAGCGCGGCTGCCGAAATATCGGTATTCCAGGCATTATCTGCGGGAAAAGGCAGGGCACCGTTCAGATTGGCACCGACGCCCAGATCGGCTTTACGCAGATCGCCATACACGGCATTGCTTGCCACGATCGGTGGCAAAACGGGGGGCATAGTCACTGCGGGTGGCGTCACAGCAGATGTGACGGGCGCGCCCGGACTAGCGCTGCCGCCGCCGCAAGCGCTGAGCGTCGCCAGCACTGCTAAGCTCACAGCGGCACAGTAAGTATTCGAATGGGATAGGCGACAAAAAGACATACAAAACCTCAACTGAAAGGTGCGCAACATAGATTGCGATCACTTCAACATCAACGCAACATCAACGCAATATCGCTGCATGCTAAGCGCAAACCGGGATCGCCACAATCTGCTTTGCACTTGCTTACAAATCGCCGTCCTGAAATCCCGTTTTAGCTGCTATTCTGGGTCTGAGTGTTGCTATTTCCATCAAATTTAGCTCGCTCCTTTGCACAGATGCGGTTCTTGCGAATTTCAATGGTATATTGATATTTGTTTGCTGCGATTTGGCGGCGCCGGTCGTCAGCCATGCTTGCATGACGTCAAAGCCGAATGGATATTTGGATCAGCACAGTGAAGGTCTACCGAGATGGCATTAGGGATAATGTTAGGATTTAAAAATTCATCTTTGCATAGAAGCAAAGTGCTATGCCTGCACTGCCATAGCGCGAATATCCGTCGCTCTAAATGGCTGTCGCAGACCGAAAAAAACACCCATCCCAAAAGCGCGCCTTACCGTTGTCTGGATTGCTCAAAGCGCTTTATCGGCAGCACTGATTTTAGTCATTTATCGCAAAAAAGCCTGATCATCACGCGCATCTTGCTAGCGGCCAGTTTGCTGGTCGGGCTCTTGATATTGATGTTCGTCATCATAGGCAATAGCTCAAGTAGCTTGTCTTCACAAAGCAGCGCCGCCTTCCTCAATAACGCTGAAAATAATTCGGCGCGCATGAAGGCCGCCGAAAAAGGCGATGCCCAGGCGCAGTTTGAACTCGGCCAATCCTTATTGCAAAACATGGAAGGCAATCCCGAGGACACCGCGATGGGCGTGCTGTGGTTGCGTAAAGCAGCCAGTAACGGCAATAGCAGCGCCATGGTAGCGCTAGGGCGCTTAGCCAAAAACGGCGTGGGGGTATTGCAAAGCTACGTGCAAGCGCTGGAGTGGATGCAAGCCGCGGCCAACAAGGGCAATCCGGAAGGCATGTTAGAACTGGGGCGCCTGTATCGCGATGGCGTGGCAGTTCCTAAAGACACGGTACTAGCCTACATCTGGCTCAATCGCTCGGCCGCCTTGCACAACCGCAGCGCCGCCCAAGAGCGCGACCTGATCGCCAACGGCTTAAACGCCGATAAACTCAAAGAGGCGCAAAGCCTGTCAGTCAGCGCGAGTAAAGCCAAGCCGCAATAAGCTAGTACGCCTAGCTATTTCTAATAATCCCAAATCGATCGCGTATATTCCATGCGGCTTGTGGCGGCATTTAGGCCTGCAGGGCGCATCGGTATTGCGCAACGGGTTTGAAATGTAGGGATTATCGAATAGTAGGGTGCGCCATGCGCACCAATGCCCTTAGCGCGCTCTTAAACGTCAAACGGTTATTCCCCAAAATTGCCATCGGTTTCCATCCCCACTCCCCAATTGGGCGTTAACTTCCCTGTCTCTACATAGCGATGGAAAGTCGAATATGGCCAATCGAGAGCGTGTTGAACCAGACCATGTTTGACCGGATTCCAGTGTATGTAATCTACATGGCGTTCGAAATCTTCATCGTCGCGGATTTGATGCTCCCAAAATCGTCGTTGCCAGATGGCCGATTCTTTTCTTTGTATGCGAGATGGCGATAAGTCGGCAACGGAAAAATCATTCGCACATGTTTGTGTGACCATGCGTTTGATCAGAGACCAGCGCATGGAAAAGCCAGAATCGCCTTCGGGCAAAGTCCAAATACAATGTAAGTGATCTGGCAGTAGTACCCAGGCATCGATTTCGAAAGGATGGGAGAGGCGAATATTTTGTATCGCCAGACGCAATGCGTGACGTAATGGGGCTAGTGTCAGAATCGGCTGACGGCGAAAGCTATTCAATGTGAAAAAATACGTACCACCAGCAATATTCGAGCGACGATAGTTGGACATAGACGAGAAATGAATATGCAAAATTACAGCCTGCCCTGAACGCCAGGTCTCGTCAATGGTTAAAGAACAAGATAGGGTGCGCCGTGCGCACCGATGGTTCAAGGACAACAGCAGAAATTAATTGGCGATTTTGGGTGTGAATGGTGCGCATGGCGCACCCTACGGGAACGCATGCTACGCATGCTACGGGAACGCATTCCACGGCGCACACGCAGTACCGTTACAAAATTAAAAGCGCAATGCCCAAGCGCCTCGTGGCAGCATTTCGGCCCGCAAGCCGCGCCGCTATTGCGCAAAGGGTTTTAAATGCAGGGGGCAGTAGGGTGCGCCATGCGCACCGATTGTTCAAGGACAACAGTAGCATTAATTGGCGATTTTGGGTGTGAATGGTGCGCATGGCGCACCCTACGGTAACGCATGCTGCGTTGACGGTTGTTTTACAAAACACAAACCCAATATCCACGCGCCTCGTGGCAGCATTTCGGCCTGCAAGCCGCGCCGCGATTGCGCAAGGCGTTTGAAATGTAGGGTGCGCCATGCGCACCGATGGTTCAAGGACAGCAGCAAAAAATAATTGGCGAGTTTGGGTTTGAACGGTGCGCATGGCGCACCCTACGGAGTGCGTTACGCTTTTCCTTTGATCTCTTTAAATAATTTGGAAATTTGTTCAATTCCATCAAACTGACTCGGAACGTTTTGAGGATCTGGCGATATTCCACTAAAGATTAATGCCTCGAATTTTTCAAATAGTTTGTCGTCATTGCTCTTTCTCGATTTGTCAGCGAACTCTGCGTAACCTTGTATGAATGCGCATATTCCATGTCTTAGCTTTAGTTGAAGTAACTGAGCTTTTACGGAGTAAAAATTGTGTAAAAAAATTCTAAAAAAATATAAAGCCACCAATTCAAAAACAGCGAAAGGGATCGCATTGGGTAGTGTCTCCAATGTCAAAATCCTAGATTTTTCAGTAAAAAATCCGTAGATAATTGGTGAAAATGGTAAAAGCAATAAAATCGATCCAAGTACAACCATCCAGAAGATTTGCGATGTTTTTTCTGCGTTTTTTTCAGTAATTAAATTTGAAAAGGCTTTGGATAGACCGACAAAATTGAGTTTCTCTACGGAATTTTTTAAATTAAGCTCTAAATCATTCGCTCGCTTTTCGGATGCTTCTATATTGGTTTTCCAATCGGATATTTGTTTTGTAAATTCCGCGATTTTGGTTTTTTCTTCATTGAAAAAAATCGACTGCTGATTAAGTAGTTCTATTGATTTTCGTTCAAGGATGTGGCTTGAAATATTAAATTTTAAATAATCTATTCGACATTTTGTTGAATCATCAAAAGCTAAATAGTTTTTTTCAAAGTAGTTTCTTAATCGTACGATGTAGTCAGAATGAGTGCCTTCAAGAAATGCTCTTTCTTGGAATAGAGCATAAAGATAAAAACCTAACCAAAAAAGCGAATCTTTATCTAAGTCATTTGAAGTTTTTACGCGTTGTATGGCTTGAGTAAAGGGAAGTCCGTGATTTGCCAGAAAATACGTGTCATTGATATTAGCTACGCTAATATTGGTGTAGAACGCTTTGAGTCCATCGACTATTAGTTCAGCAAATATTTTTTGTTCGACGTCTTTTGTCGTAACTGAAAATGTTGTTATTGATTCAAAAGCATTTTCAACGTCTTTCCTTGTTAAACCCAATAGACCATCTTCCATTTTTAAATCCTAAGTAACACTACATTGATTCGTCAATAATAAAAATAGCCTGAACTTCTCAGCCCAGGCTATCGCTGTAATTCCAAGTTCAAACGGCGCTTACTTCCCCCAAGAATCCTTCAAAGTAGTAACCCGATTAAACACCGGCTTACCAGCAACAGAATCAACGCGATCCGCGACAAAATACCCATGCCGTTCAAACTGGAAGCGCTCGTCTGGCAGTGCGGCTGACATGCCTGGTTCCAGATAGGCCTTCACTACTTCGAGGGCGTTTGGATTGAGTAGGGCCATGAAGTCTTTGCCGCCGGCATCTGGGTTGGCATCGGTGAACAGGCGGTCGTACAGGCGTACTTCGGCTTCCAGTGCGGTCGCTACGCTGACCCAGTGGATATTGCCTTTGACTTTGTAATTGGCGCTGCCTTCGGTACCGGATTTGCTGTCGGCAAAATAATTGCAATGCACCGCGATGATGTTGCCGTTTTCATCTTTGTCGCAGCCTGTGCACTCGACCACATAGCCGTAACGCAGGCGTACTTTGTTACCAGGGTAGAGGCGGAAGTAGCCTTTGCTTGGCTCTTCCATAAAGTCGTCCGCTTCTATCCAAAGCTCTTTGCTGATAGGGAACAGGCGCAAGCCGCGCTCTGGATGGTGCGGGTGCACTGGCGAGCTGCATTCTACAGTTTCGCCTTCAGGGAAATTATCGATGATCAGTTTTAGTGGGCGCAGCACGGCAGTGGCGCGCGGCGCTTTGGGGTCGAGGTCTTCGCGCAGGCAGCCTTCTAGCGTGCTGTAATCGATCCAGCCGTCGGAGCGGGTTACGCCTATGCGTTCGCAGAAAGCTTGGATAGATTCTGGCGTATAGCCACGGCGGCGTATCCCGACGATGGTAGGCATGCGTGGATCATCCCAGCCGCTGACGATGCCTTCTTCTACCAATTGGCGCAGTTTGCGTTTGCTGGTGACAACGTAGGTTAAGTTTAGACGGGCGAATTCGTATTGATGCGGCACTGGTTGCTGGAAGAAACCGCCTTCGGCAGCGCGCTCTATCACCCAGTCGTAAAACGGGCGGTGATCCTGAAACTCTAAGGTACAGATAGAGTGCGTGATGTTCTCTATCGCGTCTTCCAGTGGATGGGCGAAATCGTACATAGGGTAGATGCACCAGGCGTCACCCGTGCGGTGATGATGCGCATGGCGGATGCGGTAGATGGCCGGATCACGCAGGTTCATGTTGGGCGAAGTCATGTCTATCTTGGCGCGAACGATGTGTTCGCCGCCTTGGAATTCGCCAGCCTTCATGCGGCGCAGCAGATCCAGCGATTCGCTGGCAGCGCGCTCGCGGAACGGTGAATTGACGCCTGGCTTGGAAAAATCGCCACGGTTGGCGGCCATGTCTTCGGCGCTTTGGCTATCGACATAAGCGTGCTCAGCGGTGATTAAATATTCGGCAATTGCGTAGAATTTATCAAAATAATCACTGGCAAAGTACAGGTGATTACCAGTTGCTCCTTCCCAATCAAAGCCCAGCCATTTGACGCTGTCCATGATGGTGTCGACGTATTCCTGATCTTCTTTTTCGGGATTGGTATCGTCAAAGCGCAAATGGCAGCGGCCGGCGTAATCGCGTGCCAGGCCAAAGTTCAGGCAGATCGATTTGGCGTGGCCAATATGTAAATAGCCATTTGGCTCAGGCGGGAAGCGCGTGATGACACTAGGCATGCCAGCGCGGGCGTAGGTTGCATCGGCGATGTCTTTGTCTATGATGGCGCGCAGGAAATTGGACACTGCGGGGGCGGCAGCCGCTGCTGCTTTTGGATCTTTATGGTCGTTGCTCATTGCTAAGGCATTCAAAAAGTAATGTGATGACAAGCATTTTACCGTAGCGCGGGGCGCTGGCGGTGTTGACGTGCAAGACAATTGAAATTTAAGAGGTTTTTTTGAGTTTTGTCATAGTTGCTTATCGACATTTCAAAGATACTGGCGATCATGTTTTTTAGTTACGCGGCGTAATTTTTAGCACGGCAGGTATCGGTGTTTGATACTCGCGGACTAGCTCACACTAACTGTAAAAAAAGGTTTCTAATCGACTTTACGCGGCACAAATAAGATTTAATTGTGTATGCAATTTTTATCGTAATTTTCGCTTTTGCCGCGGATAATTAAAAATAAATCCAGGAGACAATCATGGGTAAGCATTGCAAACGACAGACATTGATGGATGCCGCTGATCTGGGCCTATTGCACTACGGGCAAATCGATCCTCTGATCCATTTTTTAGAGGAGCGCGAAAAAAAATCTAAGCGTACGCGTTTTAATGGCACGACCGTGCTGATGTATTCGGGCGGCATGCTGGCCATTAGCGCCTGCAGCTTGTTCAGCACGCTGGCAGTAGAAAAATGGGGCATGCCAGTGCTATTGGATATGAGCCTGATTTACCTGTTATTTGCCATCGCCATGGCAACCTGGATGGGACAACGAGGACAGGCGACTGCTGCCGGTATTTTTGCCACGCTGGCGATAGCCCTAGTGCCGCTGGCAGTGTTTGCCTTGCAGCACGTCTTGGGTTTTTGGGCGGACGCAGTCAATGCCGAACATTATCGTGATTTCCATCGCTGGATAGACTGGCGCTGGTTGATTATGGAGTTAGCCACTTTGCTGGTCGGTGCGCTGATGCTGTGGCGCTTTCGCTATAGTTTTTTGGTCATGCCGATTGCATTCACCTTGTTTTACATGGGCATGGATATCGTGCCAGCGATTTTGGCGCAAGCCGATGCCAGTTTGTTGAGCGACGCTGGCTGGCTGCTGCGTAAAAAAATCAGTCTGGTGTTTGGCGGGGCGATGCTGTTGACGGCGCTGGTGGTTGATCTGCGCACACGCTCAGAAAAAGATTACGCATTCTGGTTATACCTATTCGGCCTCATGACGTTTTGGGGCGCCTTGAGTTCACTAGGAAATGGCGCGCTCAGCGGCAAGCTGTTTTATCTGGCGGTGAATCTCTTGCTGATACTGATCGCAGCCATGTTGTCACGGCGTGTGTTTGCGGTGTTTGGCGGCCTCGGGGTGGCGATGGTGCTGGGAGAATTATCCTGGAGTGTGTTTAAAGATAGTTTTGCCTTCGTCGCGGTGCTGACTTTAATAGGCTTTGGTTTGATAGGCCTGGGTATGTTGTGGAGTCAGCACGAACACAAAATCAGCAGTCGTCTGCGTCTGTGGCTGCCCAATAGCGTGCAAGATAGCTTGGTATGGCGGGCTTAATGCAGTTTTTTTGCTTAAATCCAATTCTGTAAGAAAATTAGCGCTCCTTAGACTAAGTAACATACCTAGTCTAAGGAGTTGTGATGAAACCGAGATTCTCTACCGCGCTACTCGCCGCAATTTCAATGGCAACTGCACCCGTGCTGGCGCAAGAATGTAGTAAAACCAGCCCAGCGCACACCGTCGCCTTATTCGAGTTGTACACCTCCGAGGGTTGTGACAGCTGTCCGGCCGCGGATAAATTTGTCAGTACTCTGTATAAATCCGGAAAATTTAGTCCTGATCAGGTCTTAGCCCTGGCTCTGCATGTGGATTATTGGGATTACATAGGCTGGAAAGATGTCTATGCCAAAGCCCAGTTTAGCCAACGTCAAAGAGCTCTGGCCGAGTTAGCTGGCTCGCGTAATGTCTACACCCCCGAAGTATTTATAGGTGCCAAAGAATTGCGTAATTGGCGCGACGGTGTGCCAGATGCGGTGAAGCGCATCAATAGCCAGCCTGCGCAGGCCCATATAACTATCCGTATCGATAAGCTCAGCGAACATACTCTGAGCTTGCGCCTGCAAGGAAAAAGCGCGCAATCAGGCAAGCTGCACTTTGCCCTGGTCGAACATTCTTTGCTGAATAAAATTACCGCAGGCGAAAATCGTGGCGCGACTTTGCTGCACGATTACGTGGTGCGTGAGTGGGGCGAAGCGATCGCGCTGACGCCTCTCAACAGCGATAGCTTCGCTCGTCAGATCCCCTTGCCGGGTAATGCTGTGCGCAAAAATCTGGCATTGGCGGCCTTTATACAAAGCGATAAAGGCACAATTTTGCAGGCGCTCAGCCTGCCCTTGTGCGCCTCTTTGCTATAAGAAATTTTGAATCGCTAATTGTCGCACCGAAAAAACGACGCTTGGCGCCGCAATGTTGGCGCTTAGGCGCATCTTGATTGCGCTTAGACTCAGCTAATTCCATACTTGCCAGTGTTTAGGATTTACGCAAAACCGCCCCAGCGTTGGTGCAATTTTGCGTAAGTCCTAATTGTTCAATAATAAATAGGAGTGGCTATGCATATTTTTATCGCTTTTTTGCATCACCTGGCAGCCTTTGGTCTAGTGAGCGCCTTAGTCGCTGAATTGGCCTTGCTGCAATTGAGCTTTAGTCAGGAGGTCGCAAAAAAAATCCGCGCTTTCGATGCGCTCTATGGAGCTTGTGCTGGTTTGATAGTCTTGATGGGCGCTTTGCGTGTGATGTATTTTGAGAAGGCGCCAGACTACTATTTGCATAGCGCGCCTTTTCTTTTGAAAATGGGCCTATTTGCCTTGGTCGGTCTGATCTCACTCTACCCGACGATTGTTTTTCTAAAATGGGGCGCTAGTCTAAAGGCTGGCGCTTTGCCTCCATTGAGTGCTGGACAGAGGCAAAACCTGTTGCGTATTTTGGCGCTGGAATTGTTTGGGGTGTTGGGCATCATCTTGGCCGCAGTCTTGATGGCCAAGGGTGTGCAAATTTAAGCCGGCTGAGTGTCGGAAGTTCTGAGCATCTCTATGTGCGGAATCTCATCTTCGAGAAACATGGCGGAGGCTGTGACGAAGCCAAACGACTGATAAAATTTTTCCAGATATTGTTGCGCGCCTATGCGCACTGGCTGGTCGGGATAGCTTAGCGCGAGTTGCTCCAAGGCTTTGCTTAGCAATTGCTTACCTATGCCGGTGCCGCGCAGCGCCGGGCTGCTAATCACGCGACCCAGTGAGGCTTCGGCAAATTTAATCCCCGGTGGCACCAGACGTAAATAGGCTGCGACTTCTTGTGCCGGCGTCCACGCCACCAAATGCTGGCAGAGCGGATCGACCCCATCCATATCCAGATACACGCAGTTTTGCTCGACCACAAAGACTTCGGATCTGGCTTTGAGTATGGCGTACAGCTGAGTGGTACTCAGTTCAGAAAAGCGCAGGCATTGCCAGGTGATATTCGCGTGCATAATCAAGCTGTCCATAATGGTATAAATTAAAAAGAGCCGTCATCATAGCGGCTTTCCGGTTTTTGGATGGCTAGGCTACATTTGCTTAAACAAATGTGCATACACCCGGCTGACGGGTAGTTTGTCGGCACTGCCGCGTAATTTCAGTGTCAGTTTGCCGGCTTCATCGCGCATTGCGCTAAGTATGTAATTGCTGTTGACGATGCTGCCGCGATGGATTTGCCAGAAAATACTGCTATCAAGCTGAGGCAATAATTCTCTGAGACTCATGCGTATCAGTGAAGAATGCTCGGCAGTGACGACGTTAATGTATTTGTCGGTGGCTTCAAAATACAGGACATCGGCGATCGGAATCATGCGTATCTGGTTGCCAATCGCAGCGCGTATCAGGGTCAGTCGCTCGCCGTTGGCTGGCGCTGGACTACCGGCACTTGCGTTGGCGCTAGCCGCCGCCGGTAGCAAATGCCTCAGTTGCGCGAGCATACTTTCTAACTCATTCGGGCGCTCCTGCTGATCCCCCAGTTTTGCCTGTAAGCGTTTGATGCTCTTACCTAAACGTTCGGCATTGATGGGTTTGAGTACATAATCCGCGGCCGCATGTTCAAAGGCTTGCAGGGCAAATTCGTCGTAAGCGGTGACGTAGACGATCAAGGGGAAGGGGCGATTTTCCAGCCATTCTTCGGCCAGTTCTTGCGCCACTTCTAAACCGGTTTTTCCCGGCATTTTGATGTCTAAAAACAGCACGTCGGGTTGTAGCGCCAGGGTTTCTTGCAAGGCGGCTACGCCATTTTCTACCGAAGCACAAATATCGAGTTCCGGCCACAGCTTAGTCAGCATATTGGCTAGGGTAAGTGCCAGTATCGGTTCGTCTTCGGCGATCAGTGCGCGTATTTTAGTCATGGTATAAGCCTGGATTGAGAGTCAAGGGTCAGGATGAGTAAGGAATATTCAGTAGGGCAAGCGTACCCTGGGGTTGATTGCGGCTCAAAGTGAGCGTCGCTCCCGTGCCGTACAATGCCAGCAAGCGATCACGCACATTGGCATTGCCTACGTGCTCATGCTGTACATCGTGCTGTGTTTGCGGATGCGGCGGGCGGCTGTCATCGTAATCGTCGGGCAGACCCAAGCCGGTATCGGCAACTTGCAATTGCAGTATGCCATCTCGCATGGCGGCGCTGACATGGATGTGGCCGCCTTCCATCTTTGGTTCTACCCCGTGTTTGATGGCGTTTTCTACCAGCGGTTGCAGCAGCATGGGGGCGACCTCGCTCGCTTCTAGTTCAGCAGGTAAATCGAGTTGATAAGTCAGACGCTTGCCCATACGGATAGCGAGTAATTCCAGATACGCATGCATCAACGCGAACTCTTGTTTGAGCGTGGTTTTTTCCGCGCGCGACGAGCTTAGGCTGGCACGTAAATAGTGGATTAACTGCTCCAGCATGTATTGGGCGCGCTCGGTGTCCAGCGCAATCAAACCCTGTAAATTGGCTAGCGTATTAAATAGCATGTGCGGCTCTATCTGTGCCTGCAACAGCTGTAGTTTGGCTTGCATGGCTTGTTTTTGTATGTCGGCCAACTGCGCTTTCTCTTGCTCGGCTTTGAGCTTACGTTCAGACAGTGCAGTCTGGCTCAGGAATAAAATTCCAAAAAACAAACTGATGATGATGGACATGATAACTAACTTATGTTCGCCACCGGCCAGGTGTCGAAAGAGTTTTTCCAAGGGAAAGCCGTAAATCAGCATCCCCAAGCTGTAGCCAAAATAAAAGCCCAGAGGGGCGGCGATACAGCAGACCATCAAAAAACCCAGACGATTAGGTTTGGCATCTTTCCAGATCAAACGGCGCATGCCATTGATCAGCGCGCCTATGCTGACACCTATCAACATCGAGAACACCCAATTGGTTTGCAGGCCCTCGCCATTGCTAAGACCGTAGGTGACAAACAAGGCGATCGCGCTATTGAAAAGGACACTGTAAAACATCTGCTTAGGTGCACTGATTTTTTGTGCTGAGGCAAATGGCAGCAAGGAAGTCGTCATGGGGTAATCAGTTTTCTGTTTGTGAATGATCTGACGCCAAACTGTGGCAAGGTGCATTCTTTGATGGCTGGCACGATGTTAGGCATCATAAGGGGTTTTTATGTATTCCGGTATAGCTTGGTTTTTCATTTACTGCTAAATGCGGGCAATTTAAGCGATAGCCACAGCATGCGCCAGGTGACGCCTGAATCAAACAGGCAAGCGATAAAACGGCAATTCGCCGCCTTGAGTAAGTAAAAAAGTGGCGCGAAGTGGTCTCTGCCGTAGTTTATTTAAATGTCGCGGCGAAGCCAATTTAAAGCTGGCTAAGCTGGTATATTTCCTCAAAATATTTTTTGAGACCAACTCCGTAATTTGTTCACATTCGCGCTTAGGTGTTGGGCGCTGTTGCTGAGCATAGTTGCTGAGAATAATGAGAGAACCTGATGATAAAAACAAATAGCATTGCCCCTCTGGTACTGGCGCTGGCAATGGCGAGCCTGTATCCGCTAAGTGCCTCGGCCGCCACCGCTAATACGATGAAATCGGCCAAGCCGAGCAAGCAGGCGGCACCCACGGTAGCTGAAGCTGAGGCATTTTTAAAGGACGCGGAACTGCGTCTGGAAAAACTGAATAACTCAGCGCAGCGCGCCGACTGGGTTAATCAGACCCATATTACCGATGATACCGAGGCCATTGCGGCGCAAGCGGGCGAACTCGCTTTAGCCGCCGCCGGTGAGATCGCCCTGGCATCGCGTCGTTACAACGGTCTGCCTTTATCGGCCGACAGCAAACGCAAATTGATGTTGCTGCAATTGAGTCTGAGTATTAGTGACGCCAAAGACCGCGAAGAATATACGCGCCTGGCGAGCGCCATGTCGGGTGACTACGGCAAAGCCAAATACTGCCGCACACCTGGCGACGCCAGCTCTTGCCTGGATCTGGGACAGATGGAAGCCATCATGGCAACCAGCCGCGATCCGGCTGTGCTGAAAGATGTTTGGGTGGGCTGGCATCAGCAATCGCTCAAGTATAAAGACAGCTATGCCCAATTCGTGACCTTATCCAATAAGGGCGCTAAAGAAATGGGCTTTGCCGATACTGGGTCCATGTGGCGCGCTCAGTACGATATGCCGCCAGCGGCTTTCGCCGCCGAATCCGAACGTTTGTGGTTGCAGGTCAAGCCTTTGTATGACTCGCTGCATATGTATGTGCGCTTAAAGCTGCGCCAGACATACGGTAAAGACGTGGTACCAAAAGAGGGCGCAATCCCGGCGCATCTGTTTGGCAATATGTGGAGCCAGTCCTGGGAAAATCTGTACCCGCTGGTCAAGCCGCAAGGGCAGAATGCCTCGCTCGATGTAGGTGCAGTGCTGAAAGCAAAAAACATCGATGCTAAGGCGATGACGCAACTCGGCGAGGGTTTTTATACCTCCCTGGGAATGGAAAAATTGCCCGCCAGTTTCTGGGAAAAATCCATGCTGACCAAGCCGCGCGACCGCGAAGTGGTGTGTCATGCATCGGCTTGGGATCTGGATAATCTGACCGATGTGCGTATCAAAATGTGCATCACGCCGACCACCGAAGATTTCCTGACTATCCATCATGAGTTGGGTCATATCTACTACGATCTGGCGTATCGCAAGCAGCCGTTTTTGTTTAAGGGCGGCGCCAATGGCGGTTTCCATGAAGCGATCGGTGACACCGTGGCTTTGTCGGTAACACCGGCTTACCTGAATAAGCTGGGCTTACTCAATGAAGTACCGGATGCCTCACAAGATATCGGCGTCTTACTCAATCGCGCGCTGGAAAAAGTGGCGTTCTTGCCTTTCGGTTATCTGGTTGATCAGTGGCGCTGGAAAGTCTATTCGGGGGAAGCCAAACCGCAAGACTATGATAAAGTCTGGTGGGAATTGCGTGAGAAATATCAGGGCGTAAAGCGTCCGGCTCCGCTGGAAGTGAATGGCTTTGATGCCGGTGCCAAGTATCATGTGCCGGCCAATTCAGCCTATGCCCAATATTTTATTGCGCATATTTTGCAGTTCCAATTGCATCGCGCCCTGTGTCGTGAGGCCGGTTATGTCGGCCCTTTAAATCGCTGCTCTATCTTCGAAAACAAAAAGGCAGGTGAGAAATATCAAGCCATGCTGAGCATGGGCGCGAGCCGCCCTTGGAATGAGGCGCTCAAGGCCGTCACCGGCGAAGAGCAGATGGACGCTACCGCGATTCTCGACTACTTTGCACCTCTGAAAGTCTGGCTGGATGCACAAAATGCGCTGCTGAGTAAAGAGTAAAAGCCAACGAGTAAAAGCAAGCGAGTAAAAGCAAGCCGGCACTAAGTCGTGCAGACGTGCTGTAGTGGTTTCATTAGGTTTATTTGGTTTTTTTTAAGTGGGCATGCCTGTCGCGCATATTCCATGCGGGTTTCAAGCCAGACTTGCCTGTAAGCCGCATGAGATATGCGTCGTGGGCCTGCCCACTTTTTATTTTGTGTAGGGTTGCGGCTAGTCGTGCCCAGGCTGCCGCGCAGCTAAATATAGTCTGGGCTTGTCCTTTATCGGCTTCTGGCTATATCCTGTTAGCTCTGAATTACTCATCGCTGGAGTTCTTATGTGGCCCTATCCCAAAGTGATTGCCCATCGTGGCGGCGGCACGCTGGCACCCGAAAACACCATCGCCGCCATGCAGTGCGGGCTCGATTTTGGCTATCGGGCGGTGGAGTTTGACGTGATGCTGAGCATGGATGGCGTACCAGTGTTGATGCACGACCCGCTATTTGGCCGCACCGTCAGGGGCGAGGGCGGGGTGGCGACCACCAGTGCTGCCCGTTTGCTGGAAATGGATGCCGGGAGTTGGTATTCGGAGTCCTTCATCGGCGAAAAAGTACCCAGTTATGAGCAGGTCGTGCGGTTCTGCCAGCAGCATGATATCTGGATGAATGTCGAGATCAAACCTGTACCCGGTTTTGAGCAAGAGACTGGTCGTGTGGTGGCGCAACTGACGCAAGCCTTGCATGTGGAGGGCGCGCCTGCGCCGCTGTTTTCTTCGTTTTCTTTTGAGGCTTTGGCCAGTGCCCAAAAACAAGCGCCTGAGATCGCACGCGGTCTTTTGTTCGATGAAATCCCCGCAGACTGGCTGAGTCGTTTGCAGCAGCTAGCCGCAGTGGCCTTGCACTGTAATCACAAGCACCTGAGCCCGGCTTTGGCGCAGCAGATTAAGCAGGCCGGCTATGGTTTGCTGTGTTATACGGTGAATACACCGGAGCGGGCGCTGGAAATCCGCAACTGGGGCGTCGATGCTTTTTGCACTGACAAGATCAATCTAATCCCCGCTGATTTTTAGTCGCTTGATTAAAAAAACCAAAGATATTTTTTACAGTTTGTTACTTAGAAACTGAGGTGAGCGGTCAACTAGCTTGCATCCGCCCGCGTTAAGCTGGCATGGGCCAACGCTCATTGAATAAAACAGCGTATCGTCGCCATGTTGACTTCATCTAACTCATACAGCATAGAAAGCCATTATCATGAAATCAGTCAAAATCGTGTCCGTCCTTCTCGCTACTTTGTTGGCGATTCCTGTTTTTGCCCAAACCACGGCCACTCCTAAAGTTGATCAACGTCAGGAAAATCAACAGAAACGTATTGCTGAAGGCGTCAACTCGGGTGCCTTGACAGCCAAAGAAACCAGCAATTTGGAAAAACGTGAAGCCAAGATCGAGGCCGATAAGCAAGCGGCCAAGGCGGATGGCAAAGTGACTAAGCACGAGCGACAACACCTGCAGCATGAAGAAGACAATGCCAGTAAAAAAATTCATGATAAAAAACACAATGCAAAAACCACAGGCGCAGCGCATTAATTTACTTGTATCACTTTGCTTGCTCAAATCTAGATAAAAGTAAATACTCTAGCTTGCAATCACTAGCAAAACCCGCCAGACATACGATGTCCGGCGGGTTTTGCTTTTGTGGCAGCAAAATGCAGGAAGTTATCACGTATAATCAGCAGCTAAATCCACTATTTGCACGGCTTTTGCCCTAAAAAACACTTATGAACTCGTCAGAAATCCGCGATAAATTTCTTAAATTTTTTGAATCCAAGGGACATCACATCGTCCGCTCGTCCAGTCTGATTCCAGGCAATGACCCTACGTTATTGTTCACCAACTCAGGTATGGTGCAGTTTAAAGACGTGTTTTTGGGCCAGGATAACCGTGCCTACAGCCGGGCAACCACCTCGCAGCGCTGCGTGCGCGCCGGCGGCAAACATAATGATCTGGAAAACGTTGGCTACACCGCACGTCACCACACCTTCTTTGAAATGTTGGGTAATTTCTCGTTTGGCGATTACTTTAAACGTGACGCCATCCATTTCGCTTGGGAATTGCTGACTGTTGTCTACGGTTTGCCGAAAGATAAACTGACCGTCACCGTGTATCAGGAAGATGACGAAGCCTATGCGATCTGGCAAAACGAAATCGGCGTGCCGGTAGAGCGCATTATCCGTATCGGCGATAATAAAGGCGCGCGTTACGCATCAGACAATTTCTGGCAGATGGCTGATACTGGCCCTTGCGGTCCGTGTAGCGAAATTTTTTACGATCACGGTGCCGATATCTGGGGTGGTCCGCCGGGTTCTCCAGACGAAAACGGTGACCGTTTCATCGAAATTTGGAACCTTGTGTTCATGCAGTTCAATAAGGATGAGCAGGGTGTCCTGCATCCTTTGCCTAAGCCTTGCGTCGATACTGGCATGGGTCTGGAGCGGATAGCGGCAGTCTTGCAGCATGTGCACTCCAACTATGAAATCGATATTTTCCAAAGCCTGATTAAGGGTGCTGCGCGTGAAACCGCTTGCGCTGATCTGGGCAATAACTCGCTTAAAGTGATCGCCGATCATATCCGTTGCGCCAGTTTCCTGATCGTTGACGGTATTATTCCTGGTAATGAAGGCCGTGGCTATGTACTGCGCCGCATTACCCGCCGCGCTTTGCGCCATGGCCATAAATTGGGTCAGACCAAGCCGTTTTTCTACAAACTGGTCGCTGATCTGGTACAGGAAATGGGCACTGCCTACCCTGAGCTGGCCGAGGCTGGTGAGCGCGTGGCGCAGGTCTTGAAGCAAGAAGAAGAACGCTTCGGTGAAACGCTGGAACACGGTATGAAAATACTGGAAGCGGCCTTGGCCAAAGACAGTAAAAATCTCGACGGCAATACGGCATTTTCTTTGTACGACACCTATGGTTTTCCACTGGATCTGACTGCAGATATTTGCCGTGAACGTAATGTGGTATTGGACGAAGCGGGCTTTGATGCGGCGATGGCGCATCAGAAGCAAACCGCACGTGCGGCGGGTAAGTTCAAGATGGCAGCGGCAATTGAATATAACGGCGACAAGACCAAGTTTATCGGTTACGAGCAACTCAATCACGAAAGTAAAGTCATCGCCTTGTACGTCGATGGTACAGCCGTGCAGCAGATCCATGCAGGCCAGCAAGCCATCGTGGTGCTCGATGTGACGCCGTTTTATGCTGAATCTGGTGGTCAATGCGGTGATTCTGGCGTCTTGCAAACCAGTGATCATGTCTCGTTTGAGGTGAGCGATACGCAAAAAATTCAAGCCGATGTTTTTGGTCATCATGGTGTCTTGAGTCTGGGTGTGATCGCAGTTGGCCAAAGTATTACCGCGCAAGTGGCAAGCGCAGTGCGCGCGCAAACTGTGCGTAATCACTCGGCAACCCATTTGATGCACAAGGCTTTACGTGAAGTGTTGGGTGCCCATGTGGCACAAAAAGGTTCTCTGGTTGACGTAGAAAAAACCCGTTTTGACTTTAGTCATAACGCGCCTATGACGAAGGATGAGATACGTCAGGTTGAATTAATCGTGAATCGCGAAATTTTGGCGAATGCGCCAGCGCAAGCTCAAGTCATGTCGTTCGATGACGCTGTCAAACACGGTGCGATGGCCTTGTTTGGCGAGAAATACGGCGACGAAGTGCGGGTTCTCGATATTGGTAGCTCACGCGAGTTGTGCGGTGGTACCCACGTGTCTCGCACCGGTGACATCGGTCTGTTTAAGATCGTGGCCGAAGGCGGTATCGCTGCCGGCATCCGTCGCGTTGAAGCGGTAACCGGTGAAGTTGCTTTGGGCTTGATGCAAGACCTCGATAGCCGCGTGAGTGAAGCCGCTGCGGCACTCAAGGCTCAGCCTGAAGATCTGACAACGCGGATTTTGCAGTCGCTGGAAAGCATGAAATCGCTGGAAAAAGAAGTGGCAGCCTTGAAATCGAAGCTGGCCGCCAATCAGGGTGACGCTTTGGTGGCACGTGCGCTGGATATTAAAGGCGTTAAAGTATTGGCGGCGAGCCTGGACGATGTTGACGGTACTGCATTACGCGACACCGTGCTTCGTTTGAAAGACCAGTTGAAGAGCTCCGTGATCGTGCTGGCATCGGTACAAGACGGCAAGGTAAGTCTGGTGGCTGGTGTGAGTGCTGATTGTACTTCCAAGGTAAAAGCCGGTGACCTGGTTAATTTTGTCGCTCAGCAAGTGGGTGGTAAAGGTGGCGGTCGTCCAGATATGGCACAAGCGGGCGGTACTGATCCGACTAATTTGTCAAAAGCCCTAGGCGATGTTGCAGATTGGCTGACCCAAAGGTTGTAATATTTTTTAGCGAGCGCCTATGATCTTTATTCGTCGTGCTGAACTGTCCGATGCTGCTCAAATACAGAGAGTGTATGCGAGCAGCAATACCTATGCCGGGACTTTGCAATTGCCCTATCCCAGTGTGGAGATGTGGCAAGAGCGTCTGCGGCAAGTTGACGCGAATGATCTTGTTTTGATCGCCATGTATGACGGTGTGATCGTTGGCACTGGTGGTTTGCATGTGGAAAAAAAAATACGGCGGCGCCACGCTGCCAGCATAGGCATGGGTGTAGCAGATTCTTTTACTGGACGTGGTGTCGGATCTGCCTTGCTGGTCGAATTATTGAGCCTGGCCGACAATTGGCTCAATCTGTCACGCCTGGAATTGACGGTGTTTTGTGATAACGCTGCCGCGGTTCATTTGTATGGTAAGTTTGGCTTTGAGATTGAGGGTAAGCATCGCGGTTATGCCCTGCGTAATGGCGTGTATGTCGATGCATATGCGATGGCGCGCTTTCATCCGCATCCACCGGTGGTGCCGGAGAGTGGTTTGTGACGGGGCTTGCGGCCGAATTTAAGTTTTGTCCTGTGTGCGCTGTCGCATTAATACAACGTCAGGATGAGCAAGAGGCAGGACGGCTGAGGTTGGCTTGTCCAGAAGGACATTGGACGCATTGGGATAATCCCTTGCCAGTATTGGCCGCCTTGGTCGAAATCGATGGCAAAATTTTACTGGCCCGCAACGCTGCGTGGTCAGAAAAAACCTTCGCTTTAATCACCGGTTTCATGGAACGTGATGAGACGCCTGAACAGGGTATAGCGCGCGAATTAAAAGAAGAAACCAATCTTGACGCCGAGCATATTTCCTTGATCGGTGTCTATGAGTTCATGCGCAAAAATGAGCTCATCATCGCCTATCATGTAAGAGCTTCGGGCGAAATTCAGTTGTCAGAAGAATTGTTGGAATATCGCCTGATTGCGCCTGAAAACTTGCGTCCATGGGATGCGGGTACTGGGCATGCAGTTGCGGATTGGATGCGGTCGTGCGGCTTGCAACCAGTGTATGCAGCATGGGGAAGTAATTAATTGAAGAAATTGCTCTAGTTCACTATTTAAGTGCAAAAAGTGCGTGTAACCGTTGTTAATCTCCCATGGCTGCACTTTAAATTTGTTGCGATGCACCATGCAAGTGATTTTTTCCGGTAGAATTGGTTACAAGTTGTTACCCGAGTTTGTTTTATCCTATTTTTCTTACCACTGGAAAAATCATGCAATTCAATAAAGAGTTGGACGCACGCGGTCTAAATTGTCCTCTTCCAATTTTAAAAACGAAGAAGGCACTGGCTGATATGATCACTGGCGAAGTACTGCGCGTGGTTGCCACAGATCCTGGTTCGGTTCGAGATTTTAAAGCGTTCTCAAAACAAACTGGGAATGAGCTGCTATCGCACTTGGAAAATAGCAAAGAATATGAATATTTTATTAAACGTAAATAAAATATTGTTATTAGTCGTAAATTAAGTTGAGCCAAATTCTGCTGCAATGTAGTCTTAGTCTCAATAAAGAAGCCCTCAAGGATACTTGTAGGGCTTTTTTTTATGAGTTGAAGAAATTCTTTCTCTTGAAAGATGCTTTAATCGAGTATTAGGCAGCGTACTCTACTATCAATATAGCACTAAACGAACGATCGTGCTAAATTGTGCGACTAGAGTCCAATTTCGTTTTATAATTGATTGAGTTTACGTTTACGTCAATTAGTAGTTTTAGCAATATCTGTAGCACACTCATCATTTCTGTTTAAATAATAGCTCAATAAAGGCCTAACTATGAAAGTCTTGGTTCCAGTCAAACGTGTGGTCGACTATAACGTCAAAGTCCGCGTGAAATCCGATGGCTCAGGTGTTGATATCGCCAACGTTAAAATGTCGATGAATCCTTTCGATGAAATCGCTATCGAAGAATCCATGCGCCTGAAAGAAGCTGGTGTGGTTACTGAGGTGGTTGCAGTTTCATGTGGCGTTGCACAATGCCAGGAAACTTTGCGTACTGCAATGGCCATTGGTGCTGATCGCGGCATTCTGGTCGAAACTGATGTTGAGTTGCAGCCATTGGCCGTAGCGAAATTGCTCAAGGCATTAGCCGATAAAGAGCAGCCTCAATTGATTATTCTTGGAAAGCAAGCAATTGATGATGATTGCAATCAAACCGGTCAGATGTTGGCTGCTTTGTTGGGTTGGCCACAAGCCACTTTCGCATCCAAAGTGAGCATTGCAGACGGTAAGGCGATCGTTACCCGTGAAGTTGACGGTGGTTTAGAAACTTTAAGTTTGACGCTGCCAGCAATTATTACTACCGATTTGCGTTTGAATGAGCCACGTTATGTGACTTTGCCTAACATCATGAAGGCGAAGAAAAAGCAATTGGATAACGTTAAGCCTGCGGACTTGGGCGTCGATGTAACTTCCCGCGTTAAAACTTTGAAAGTGGTTGAGCCTGCTAAGCGCTCGGCTGGTATTAAAGTGCCTGACGTCGCAACCTTGGTTGCTAAGTTGCGCAACGAAGCCAAAGTTATCGCTTAATTATTGCGGTTTAGACTTTTTAAAATCTTAAGAATAATCCCGGCAGAAGATCTAAATTTTCTGCCGACTAAGTGGAAAACATCATGACTACACTCGTCATCGCTGAACACGACAACGCTAGCCTCAAAGGCAGCACTTTTAATACCATTACAGCTGCAACTCAATGCGGTGGTGATGTTCATGTAATGGTAGCAGGCCACAATGCGGCCGCGGCTGCACAAGCGGCATCGCAAATCGCAGGCGTCAGCAAGGTTTTGCTGGCAGAAGCTGCGTATTTTGCCGATGGTCTGGCAGAAAATATTGCTGAACAAGTTTTGGCGATTGCTTCCGCTTACAGTCATATTCTGGCCCCAGCTACTGCTTACGGTAAGAACATTTTGCCGCGGGTTGCTGCCAAGCTTGATGTTTCACAAATCTCGGAAATCACTAAAGTAGATTCTCCAGATACCTTCGAGCGTCCTATCTACGCTGGCAATGCGATCGCCACCGTTCAGTCTAGCGATGCAACCAAAGTAATTACTGTTCGTAGCACTGGTTTTGATGCTGCTGCGATTGGTGGTTCTGCTGCGGTGGAAAGCATTGCCGCAGTTGCGGATGTCGGTAAATCGACGTTCGTTTCACGCGAAGTTGCAAAATCGGATCGCCCTGAATTGACGGCAGCCAAAGTCATCGTTTCTGGTGGTCGTGGTATGGGCTCTGGCGAGGCGTTTAAATTGCTTGAGCCTTTGGCTGATAAGCTCGGTGCTGCAATGGGGGCATCCCGTGCCGCAGTTGATGCTGGCTATGTGCCGAACGATTGGCAAGTTGGGCAGACAGGTAAAATCGTCGCCCCAGCTTTGTATATCGCCGTTGGTATCTCAGGCGCGATTCAGCATTTGGCCGGTATGAAAGACTCGAAAACGATCGTTGCGATAAATAAAGATCCTGAAGCGCCGATTTTCTCGGTTGCTGACTACGGCATCGTTGGCGATCTGTTTGAAATCGTGCCACAACTGATTGCTGAGCTGGGTTAATTAGAATGCGGGGTGGATATCTTCATCTACTCTGTGACACTTAAGATGTAAATAGGACAGGATAGGCAGGTTTGTCGTGTAACTGGCAGAGTAATTTTGCAGTTCCGACCGGATCCTGATTATCCTGTCCTTTATTTTTTGGAGTTTAGTATGAGTTACGTCGCCCCTTTAAAAGACATGTTGTTTGTGATTAATGAGCTGGCTGGTTTGAGTGCAGTGAATGCCTTGCCAGGCTGTGAGGATGCTACGCCAGAGACGGTAGAGGCCGTGCTGGAAGAGAATGCCAAATTTACCGGTGAAGTGGTTGCTCCACTAAATTGGGTTGGCGATCAGGCACCAAGTTACTGGAAGGATGGCCAGGTATTCACGACCAAGGGCTTTAAAGAAGCCTTTAAGATGTTTGCTGAAGCTGGGTGGCAGGGTGTGCAGCATCCTGCGGAGTTTGGCGGTCAGGGCTTGCCTAAGCTGGTGGCAACACCTTGTATAGAAATGCTGAACTCGGCAAATATCTCCTTTGCTTTGTGTCCTTTATTGAGTGATGGCGCGATCGAGGCCTTGCTGACAGCTGGTAGTGACGCGCAAAAAGAGATTTATCTGGAAAAACTGATTTCTGGTCAATGGACCGGCAGTATGAATCTAACCGAGCCGCAGGCGGGCTCTGATCTGGCGATGGTGCGTAGTCGCGCCGTCCCAGAGGGTGATGGTACATATAAGGTGTTCGGCACGAAAATTTTCATCACTTACGGCGAGCATGACATGACGGACAATATTGTTCATCTGGTTCTGGCTCGTACTCCGGATGCGCCGGAGGGTGTGAAAGGTATCTCCCTGTTTATAGTGCCGAAGTTTTTGGTCAATGCTGATGGTTCATTGGGTTCGCGCAATGATGTTCACTGCGTCTCTATTGAGCATAAGCTAGGCATTAAGGCTAGTCCTACTGCTGTCTTGCAGTTTGGTGATAATGGAGGTGCGATCGGTACTTTGGTCGGTCAGGAAAATCGTGGTCTCGAGTACATGTTCATCATGATGAACGCTGCCCGTTTTGGCGTCGGTATGCAAGGTATAGGCGTTGCCGAGCGCGCCTATCAAAAGGCAGTTGGTTATGCTAAGGATCGCGTGCAGTCACGTGATTTGGCGGGATCTGCTGGTCCGGTAACGATTATTCATCACCCTGACGTACGTCGTATGTTGATGTCTATGCGCGCTCAGGTTGAGGGTGCACGTGCTTTGGCCTATGTCGCGGCCTCATTGAGTGATACAGCTCACCATCATGCCGATGATGCGACGCGTAAGCTCAGTCAGGCTTCGTACGAGTATTTGGTGCCTATCGTCAAAGGTTGGTCAACTGAGATGTCGCTGGACGTTACCTCTACTGGCGTGCAAGTGCATGGTGGCATGGGCTTCATTGAAGAAACCGGTGCGGCTCAGCATTATCGCGATGCGAAAATCCTCACAATCTACGAAGGTACTACTGCAATTCAGGCTAATGACCTGGTTGGTCGTAAGACTGCGCGTGATGCTGGTGCCACTGCAAAAGCTTTGATTGCCCAAGTGCGTGCTACTGAGACTGAGTTGGCGAATAGCGCATCGCCTGATTTGCAGGCTATTGGACGTCAGTTGGAAGTGGGTTCTGTGGCGCTGGAAGACGTGGTTGATTTCGTTGTGACCAATTTCAAAACCGATATTAAGGCGGTATTTGCTGGTAGCGTGCCTTACCTGAAGCTGGCTGGATTGGTCTTAGGTGGTTGGCAGATGGCGCGCGCAGCCTTAATCGCAGAGGCAAAGCTGCAAGCGGATGATGGCGATGCTAGTTTTTATAAGGCTAAAATCGCCACTGCACGTTTCTTCGCGGATCATTTGTTGTCCGCTGCGCATGGTCTGCGTTCTTCTATTGTCGATGGCAGCGCTGGCGTATTGGCGATGAGTGAAGATCAGTTCTGATTAAAAAATACAGCTAGCTTAATGAAAAATGGCACAAGGAAAGTTTTTCCTTGTGCCATTTTTTTATCAGATAAGCCTAAATGCTGAGGCAAACTCAGCCGTAAGCTCCTCCAGTGTATAAAAGGTCGAAACTACGCGCCAGAACGGCGATTAGTGCCATCGCGCCTATTCCCATGGTCAATACAAGGCTAACTGCTAGCGGCCAAGTGGTGTCGCTTTGCTGACCCGACTCCGGATTGTATTTTGCATCCCATTTTTCATCAGGCATCAAGCCTATTACTAAGGCTTCAAGTAAACTGGCCAAAAACGACAGCACAAAAGCGCTCATGGTTGCCAGTAGTGGTAAATTGAAGTAGTGCTGGCTCAAAATGAGTGCTAGCGGCAAACTCGCAAGATGTAGCCAAGCCCATTTATCCTTAGTGCCGCTGAGGTAAAAACGATGTACGCCCACGCTGCCAAGTGTGGATGCTAAAAATGAGGTAATTGCCTTGTTTTTATGTTTTTTTTGCATTGAAATATTCGAAGTGAATTGCTGGCCAAGATTTAGGCGGGGCGCTAGTGAAGAATTTTATAGGATATGCAGAAGTTTTATGCAGATATTGGACGTAAATATATGTTTATAGCGATATTTTTAGGCTCTTTTTCCTAGGGGATGCGTATTTTTTAAAAAATTTTGTTTTTTTGAGAGCTTAGTTTTCTATGCTGTAGGCTTGTATGTGTGGGTATTTTGGGAGTTTAACCACCATCTCAGTTGATGCTTGATGATAGTTCTTGCAGATATTGAGCGGGGCGCGTTATAATTTACGGCTTTTTCCGTCTTTAGACATTTTTTGGAAATATTATGGTCGTTATTCGTTTGGCTCGTGGTGGTGCAAAAAAGCGCCCTTTTTACAATATCGTTGCAACTGATTCCCGTAATCGTCGTGATGGTCGTTTTATTGAACGTATCGGTTTTTACAATCCGGTAGCAACTGGCAATGCTGAGACAGTACGTGTCGCAGCTGATCGCCTGGCATACTGGCAAGGCGTAGGCGCACAATTGTCGCCAGCTGTAGCTCGTTTGGTTGCTCAGTCTAACAAAGCAGCGGCTTAATCGCTTGTCTGTGATGTTGGCTGGAGGATTAGCTGGCGCTGTGGTGAGTGCAAGTGCTCCTGAAGATTTAGTCTTAGTTGGCTATATCTCGGGGGCATTTGGTCTTCAAGGGTGGGTAAAAGTTAGACCTTATTCATCTACCGCAGACGCAGTGTTATCTGCTAAGACTTGGTGGTTAGAAAGTCCGCAGCAACCTCAATTGCGCGATATTCAACGCTTGGAATGTAAAATTCACGGCGAGGATGTGGTCGCAAGATTGAGTGGTGTCGCAGATAGAAATGCCGCTGAAGCCTTAAAAGGTACGACGGTCAAGATTTCCCGTAGTCATTTTCCGGTCTTGCCGGAAGGTGAGTTTTACTGGCTGGATCTGATTGGTTTGTCGGTCGAAAACCTACAAGACGAAAGTCTGGGCGTGGTGAGAGACTTGATGGACAACGGTGCACATCCTATTTTACGTGTCGCGCAAGCCGATGTTCCCGAAAGTGAACTGGCTAAGCACGAGCGTCTGATTCCCTTTGTCGATAATTTCGTCAAGGATGTGGATCAGGTCGCACGTAAGGTAACGGTAGACTGGGGTTTGGATTATTAGTGAATGGCTTCAAGGGCCAAGTTTTATGAAATCAGCATGCTATGCAATTTGATGTCGTAACACTGTTCCCCGAAATGTTCACTGCCCTGACTCAGTCTGGCGTAACGCGACGTGCGTTCGAGCAAAAAAAATGTGAGTTGGCCTTGTGGAATCCACGCGATTACACGACCGACAAACATCGTACCGTGGATGACAGGCCGTATGGCGGTGGTCCTGGTATGGTGATGTTAGGTAAGCCCTTGCAATCAGCTATTTTTGCGGCAAAAGAAAGGCAGGCGCAGTTGGGTAAAACCCCGCCGCGCGTCATCTATCTTTCGCCGCAGGGTGGCGCTCTGACGCATCATCGAGTAATGGATTTGTCGCGACAATCGGGTTTGGTTTTACTGTGCGGACGTTACGAAGCAGTAGATCAACGTTTGCTTGATCACTATGTCGATGAAGAAATCAGCTTAGGCGATTTCGTTCTATCTGGTGGTGAGTTGCCTGCAATGGCTTTGATGGATTCAGTGATACGTCAGTTACCTGGTGTTTTGCATGATGAAGACTCCGCGATACAGGATAGTTTTGTGAATGGTCTTTTGGACTGTCCGCATTACACTCGTCCAGAAATTTTTGAAGACTTGAGTGTACCTGCTGTATTGATGGGGGGAAATCATGCTGAAATTGAAAAATGGCGGCGACAACGCTCTCTTCAGACTAGCCAGCAAAAGCGTCCGGACCTGATACTTCAGGCACGCGCTGCTGGCTTGCTTAGCAAGGCAGATGAAAAGTTTTTAAGTAGTTTGTAGTAAGCATCAAAGCTTAGGCTTTGCTGTAAAAGAGCGAACCTTGGTTCGCATGTTAAACCCCATCCTCTACTGAGCTAGCTCGTATTGGCGTCAGCAAGATGGTATTCGGAGTAATAAAAATGGATTTAATCCAAATATTAGAGGCAGAAGAAATTGCTCGCCTCAACAAAAGCATCCCTGATTTCGCACCTGGCGACACAGTTATCGTTGGCGTTAACGTAGTTGAAGGTACACGCAAGCGTACCCAGGCTTACGAAGGCGTTGTGATTTCTCGTCGTAACCGTGGTTTGAATTCAAACTTCATCGTTCGTAAAGTTTCATCTGGCGAAGGCGTTGAGCG
This sequence comes from Undibacterium parvum, assembly GCF_003955735.1. NCBI lineage: Bacteria > Pseudomonadati > Pseudomonadota > Betaproteobacteria > Burkholderiales > Oxalobacteraceae > Neoundibacterium > Neoundibacterium parvum. The sequence goes on from NZ_CP034464.1 coordinate 3,503,379, forward strand.
TACATTCCAATTGTATTCTCCGTTGATCGCTTCGATTGAAGTTAAGCGTCGCGGTGACGTTCGTCGCGCTAAGTTGTACTACTTGCGTGAACGTTCAGGCAAATCTGCTCGTATCAAAGAGAAATTGCCAACCCGCAAAACAGCAGCGCCAAAAGCATAGTAGTATTTGCTTGGTATGTTGGAAAAAGGGATGCCAATGGCGTCCCTTTTTTATTTTAAGTAATCAAAAGAAGGTGAACGCGTGAAGCTGGCATTTAATCCGGAGCAACTGCCTGTCATTTCGGTCGCTGGTGAAACCGCAGTGCCAGCCTCGCGGCTGACTGCGCAGGCACTGCGACAACGCTTCGCGGCTGCGCCAACGTGGGTACCAGAGGTCACCGATGAATATTTGCTGTCTGGCGTCACTCGCTTTAAACCAGCCTCGGTTCTGATTCCCTTAGTCATGCGGGAACAGGGCTTGACCTTGCTGTTGACGCATAGAGCCGCGCATTTGCAAAACCATGCGGGGCAGATTAGCTTTCCAGGTGGACGCTATGAAGAGTCCGACCATTCGGCAATAGAAACCGCTTTGCGCGAGACACAAGAAGAAATTGGCTTAGATAGACGGCATGTCGATGTGCTTGGGGTATTGCCACAATATCGTACCGCTACCGGCTACGAGATTACGCCTGTGGTGTCCTTACTACAGCCACCGTTTGAATTAGTGGCCGATCCCTTAGAGGTGGCTTCGATTTTCGAAGTACCGCTATCATTCTTAATGGATGGACAGAACCATCAACGCCGGCTGCTGGTCTTAAACGAAAAAGATAGGCGAATTTTTTATGCGATGCCGTATCAGCAGCACTTCATCTGGGGTGCGACGGCTGGCATGTTACGTAATCTTTTTCATCTGCTGCGCAGCTAATTGCTCGCAGTCGCAGCAGTATCCTAGAAACACTTGACGAACAGGCTTCATAATCTTGGCAAATCAGTTTACACTTGCCGCAGATACAAAACCATTTCAAGCTGGCAACGATTGAACACGACAACATCATGACTTTTATTTCTATACTTTGCGCTCTGCTGATTGAACAATTGAAACCTTTGCGGGTGGATAATCCGGTGTATTTGTTGATCCAAAATTTGGCCGCAAAAATAGAGGGCTGGTGCAATGCCGGTAAAGAATCGGATGGTCGCATGGGCTGGTGGATATTGGTGGCGCTACTAACAGTGCCAACTGCCTTAATCTATTGGGTCTGCGTGCAACTCAATCCGATTGCGGCATTGGTTTGGAATGTTCTGATTGTCTACATGACGCTGGGATTTCGGCGTTATAGCCATTATTTCACTTCAATACAGCAGGCCTTGAGTGCTGGTGATGAGGCCGCAGCTCGCGTGTTTTTGGCAGAGTGGACCAATATCGATACCACCGGTATGGAAGTGTCGGAAATTTCTCGCTTGACGGTAGAGCGCGCTCTGGTGGGCTCGCACCGCAATGTTTTTGGCGTATTTTTTTGGTTCCTGATGCCGGTAGGCCCCGCCTGTGCGGTGATGTATCGAGTCGCTGAATTCTTGTCCAGAGAATGGAATGAGCCTGAACACATGCAAAACGAAGCCTTCGGAGCGTATGCGAATAAGATATTTTTCTATATCGACTGGATTCCGGCGCGCTTAACTGCGGTGGCTTTCGCGGTGGTCGGGAATTTTGAAGATGCGGTGTATTCATGGCGCAACTACGCCGATCGCTGGCCGAATGAATTGATAGGTATTATTTTGGCGGCTGGCGGTGGTGCACTCGGGGTGCGTTTAGGAGAGCCAGAAACCAAGGCTTTGCGTTTGTCTGCGGATGCCAGTGCAGTCGATGTGGATAGTCTGGATTTGGAAAGCCAACCGGGTGTCGAGGCGACCCCGCGTTCTTTGCAAAGCGTAGTCGGTCTAGTCTGGCGTGCTTTGTTGTTGTGGATGTTGCTCTTGCTCTTGCTGGTGTTTTTTCGCATGGCTGTGATGTAAATCTAAACTTAGTAAGAGGGCGGGTATTAACTCGCCTTTTTCGCATTAAGCAAATAGCGCTTGATTAGCCTGAGCCTTAGCCTCAGCACTAGCGGGTGCTAAAGCTAGCAAAGCCTTCGGCTGTTGGTCGACTTAGCAATACCTTCCCCTCCCTCAGATACCCACTGTTTTGACTTTAACTAAGCTCGAACGGCTGCTTTTGAGCGCCTTAAAATTTCTTTTATCTGTTTTCGCGAATAAACATTGTTAAAACTTCACTGTCAGCTTATATTTGAGTTAATAGCAAATATAACAATTACTTTATATGCTGAAAGAAATCACCGACAATCTCTGGCATCTCGAACATCACTTTAGCTTAAGAGGTGTGCCGTACTCTTCCCGCATGACGGTGGTGCGTTTAAATGATGGCCGACTTTGTCTGCATTCTCCTGTGCCGATTAGCAGCGCGGTAGAAGAGCATCTCAGACAATTGGGCGTGGTTAGTTTCATCCTGGCACCAAGTAAAAAACATCATCGATTTGTAGCAGAATGTGCCGCTCTTTTTCCTGAGGCGGCAGTCTTCGGTGCGCCTGGTTTGATGCAAAAACGCGAGGACATCGCTGGTTTGCAGGAAATTCCTAGTACCAGCAATCCGGCCTGGTGGCCTGAATTAGAGTGCTTTTTGTTTAATGGCATTCCCTCCATGAACGAGATGGTTTGGTTTCATCGTGCCTCCGCTACCTTGATTTTGTCGGATCTCTGCCAATGGTGGCGTGGCGAGCTACCTTTTCTGGCGCGATGTTACGCCAGTTTGAATGGGGTACGTAAGCAAATGGCGGTGCCAAATACCGTGCAAATGAGTATCCACGATCATTTTGCCGCCCGCCTTAGTGCTGAACGCATTCTTCAATGGCCATACAGGCGTGTGATTACTGCCCACAACGTGATACTAGAGAATCATGATGTCCGCAAACTAGGGCAGGCCTTAGCCAGTTTTAGAAGAAATTAAGTGCGCGGCACGGTAAGCGTTTGCGCCTACCTAATTTTTTGAGATGGACTGATAAATTAAAAATGGCATACGACGCTTGCCCAATATCCATGCGGGTTTCAAGCACTATGCCGCCAGCGAGCGCATGGGTATTCCGTGTTGGGCTGCCGATTTTTATTTTTGCTGAGAGTACTGGCTAAGCACATGTCAAGCGCAATTGTTTTGGGGATGGTATTGCGAGAACTTTGTGATTCTAGGATACTTTGACTGCAATCACTATCCAGGTACGGCGCGCAGCAACATTTTTGCTCCTGCTTTCATCCGCATAAAATGTAGGGCTGCTGTAAATGATGATGCCTTTGAGATGAATTTCTGCAATTAAAAGCTAAAGGTGCTGAATGCTGGGAACAGGAATGTCGAAGACGATCAAGGCGGTTTTTAGACCCTTAGTCTGGCTAAAAGAGGTCTTGGCTTGGCGTTGGCAACATCTGTATCGCCTCAGTTCCTATCAGCTTACTTACTGGCATAGGCGCAGACTGCGCAATACTGTGTTTATCGGCGTCACTGGTAGTGCCGGCAAGACCACCACCAAAGATTTAATCGCCAGTATTTTGCAGGCCCATCTACTGCAGGGCACAAAAAATCCCGACTCTTTGAATTTTCCTGAGGACATGGTGAAGGTCTTGTTGGCGACCCGAAAGCGCGATGCCTATTGTGTCATGGAGATCTCTGCTCATGCCGGACCAGGTGGGCTGGATTTACCACTGGCCCTGATTAAGCCTCAGCTTGGGGTAGTCACAAATATTGGCTCTGATCATCTGACGCTATACCAAAGCCGCCAGGCCATTGCGGACGAGAAGGCCAGATTAATCCGTGCCTTGCCAGCCGATGGCGTGGCCATCTTAAACGCCGATGACCCTTTGGTCTGGGCCATGCGCAGCCAATTTTCTGGACGCGTACTGAGTTTTGGCCTGAGTGAGCATGCCATGCTCAGAGCTGAGGCCATCAGCTCAGTCTGGCCAGCACGACTGACGCTGAATGTTCGGTGGGAGGAGCAAAGCGTGCAGGTTAACACCCAGCTGTGCGGTAGCCATTGGGCTCCCACCGTGTTAGCCGCACTCGCTACTGGCATTGCGCTCGGCGTGCCGCTGCCGCTCGCGACTCAGGCATTGGCGGCGACCGAGCCCTTCGAGGGACGGATGGCACCGCTACAGATCAAGGGCATAGATTTCATCCGCGATGATTGGAAGGCGCCACTTTCTACTGTCGCGCCGGCTTTTGAATTCATGCATGCCGCAATTGCGCACCGCAAGATTATTGTGATAGGCACGATTTCTGATTACACCGGCGATTCTAGCAAGCGCTATGTGGACATTGCCAAAGCCGCCTTGGCGATTGCCGCTTGCGTACTGTTTATCGGTCCGCGCGCCTCGGCCGCCTTGCGCGCCAAGCGTAGTGTCGACGACGCCTTGTTTGCGTTCCCCTCTATACGTGATGCTGCGAGTTTTTTGAGCTGCTACTTAAAAGCGGGGGATCTGGTATTACTGAAGGGCTCGCATAAAGCCGATCACCTGCAAAGACTGCTGATCGCCTTGCAAGGTGATTTGCAATGCTGGCGCGCTGATTGCGGGTTGATGCGCTCATGTTTAAGCTGTCAATATTTGCATGTGGCGTCGGGGCCAAAGGCCGCTTTTGAGAGCAAGCCTGTCGCCGTCAATGACAGTGTTTCCAAGCATGTGCAGCCGCTTCGCTACAAGACTGATATGCAGACAGTCAGCGTCATAGGTTTAGGAAATCCGCAGCCGCATTTGGCTGATACGCCACACAATGTCGGATATCGCACGTTAGAGTTGATGGCGCAGCAGCATGGCTGGGAATGGCAAGTCGGATACGCCCAGACCCTGATTGCGAATGGTGAGCTACTAGGCCGACCGGTGCGCTTGATCAAACTTGCTTGTCCTATGAATGAAGTAGGTCCCTTACTGCGCGCTTGGAGCACCGGCAGTGATTTCAGCGTTGCGCATAGCATCATCGTGCACGATGATTTGGCGCTGCCTTTTGCCGAAGTGAAGGCTAAGCTACGCGGTGGTGACGGCGGTCATCGCGGCGTGCGCTCTATCTTGCAGAGTTTTCAGGACGATCATTTTTTAAGAGTGAAAATTGGAGTAGGACAGCGCGATCAAAATATGCCGCTGGCCGATTACGTACTGACACCGTTTTCGCCAGCGCAACAAGCGCAAATACTGACAGCACAGGCAGTAGCCGTACAGCGGGTGCTAGAGTTGATACGCAATCTGAATGCGGCTCAATCTAAAACAAAAAACGGGGATGCGCATGCCGCAAGTTCTTGCCAGCTCAGCTAAAACGCTACTCCTGACTAGCCTAAAGCGGGTGCAACAGGCGCTGGGCTGGCGCGCGCGATCGGTGTATGAGTATGGCTTGCACAGTCTGACGCGTTGGCATCGCAAGCAGCTTAAAAACACCATTTTTATCGGCATTACCGGTAGCGCCGGAAAAACCACTACCAAGGACTTGATCGCAGGCATCCTGAGTGCTCATTTTTCCGACGGTAATCAGACCAAAGGGACGCTCAATACTTCTGAATATACCCCGCTGACTATCTTGGGAACTAGTCGCCGTGATGCTTTTTGTGTGGTTGAAATTTCTGGGCATAGACCGCGTGAAATGGATCTGCCCTTATCCTTGGTGCAGCCTACGGTGGGTGTCGTGACGAATATCGGTTTTGACCATATTTCCGCATTCAAAACCCGCGAGGCGATCGCTTTAGAGAAGAGTAAGTTGATACGCGCACTAGGTCCGCAAGGGATCGCGGTCTTGAATGCCGATGATGCTTTGGTGATGCAAATGGCTGAGTTTTGTGCGGGGCGGGTGGTGAGTTTTGGCCTCGCTGCTAGCGCCAACCTGAGAGCCGAACAAATACTCTCGGTCTGGCCGGCGCGACTCTCGCTTAAAGTCAGTTGGGCAGGTGAAAGTGCGATGGTGCATACGCAATTGTGCGGCGAGCATTGGGCGCCCTCAGTATTGGCAGCGCTCGCCACGGGGCTTGCCTTGGGTGTGCCTCTGGCGACGGCGGTGGCGGCAATCGCCCAAGTCGCTCCGTTCGAAGGGCGCATGCAAGCGGTGCTCGTCAATGACATCAGCTTCATTCGGGATGATTGGAAGGCGCCATTTGCCAGCATCGCTCCAGCCTGTGATTTTATACGAGAGGCTAAAGCAGCCCGCAAGATCATCGTGATAGGCACTATCTCAGATTATGTAGGGCATAGCGGTCTACGGTATGTAGAAACCGCCAGACTCGCCTTGGCCAGCGCCGATTGCGTGCTGTTTGTTGGCCCGAATGCCTCGGCTGCTTTACGCGCAAAAAAATCGTCTGAGGATCAATTGTTCGCGTTCCCCGTGATACAAGACGCTTCCAATTTTCTGGCGGCTTATTTAAAAGCAGGCGACCTGGTGTTGTTGAAGGGTTCGGCCAACGCCGATCATTTGCAACGCTTGCTACTTGCACGGACTTCAGTTGTGCAATGTTGGCGCTCAGACTGTCATCTGAATCAGTTTTGCCTAGAGTGTCCAGCGCTCTACCAATCGGTACAAGCACAGCCTAAGAAAATGCTGAATACCAAGACCAATTCGGAGTTTGAAGCAGAGACAAAAACAGGGCGCAATTCGGCCAACTTCAGCTTAGACCGCATAAGGATCAGCGCTGCCACCACGATAGTGCTAGGTTTGGGAAATCCCGATTTAAGTCTGCGCGATACGCCGCATAATGTCGGTTACTGCGCGCTTGATGTTTTGGCACTAGAGTTGCAAGCAGGCGCGCAAGCTGGGCCGGTGCCAGAATGGCAAAGCGGCGCCGATGGCGCGGACTTAGCCAGTTTTATGTTGGGTGAATTAAACGGTGCACCAGTTTGTTTATTGAAACTAGCTTGTCCTATGAATTTAATAGGCCCGCAACTATTCAAGCTCTCAAATGAACTGGGTTTTCAGCCTGCGCAATGTATCTTGTTGCATGATGATCTTGATTTACCCTTGGGGGTCACGCGTATCCGCTTACGCGGTAGCGACGGCGGCCATAAGGGCGTGCGATCGATACTGCAGGCGTTTCAGGATGATCAATTCAGGCGTGTCAAAATTGGGGTCGGTAAGGGGGCGGCGGGTCAGACTGTGGCTGATTACGTATTGACAGCATTTGGCGTCGAACAGCAGGCACTGGTGGCGCAACTTATGCGCGATGCGGCCGATAAAGTGATCGAATTACTGCAGAAAAAGCTCCGGCAAAATAGCGTCGCGACGATGCCAGAATAGCCACTCCCTTTACTAAAGTTGAATATCAGCTATAGTGCCTAGGGTGGATTGCCGATCAAACAGGGTAGAGGTTGTGGTTTTTATTGGCTAAAGTAGGAAGTTTTTTTGCTGAAAACCGACAACAATTTCAGGCTTAGAATCGTACAAAAAACCTCAAAAATGAGATTTAAAATGCGATGGATATAGAATTTTGATCATTTTCAAAAGGCTTTTTACTTATTTTTGTTGCTTATAGCTTAAACAGTTTTGTGTTTAAATTAAGTGATCAAGACCCAACGCTGGTATATCTGAGATCGAGTTTTGTGTCGAGTCTTCTATAAGATATAATACTCATGTTGTTTGAAAGCTTGGTGCAAGGTTTATCGACCATAATGCTTGCCAAGTTAGTCTTTTCCCGAAGTGAGAGCACGCCGATCACATGGCCGATTCCATCAAAAATGTTTCCATCGCTAAGCGCGAGTTTTTCATTCACGGTCTTACCAGTGATGGCAAACAATTTCGTCCCAGCGATTGGGCCGAACGTCTGTGCGGTGCCATGTCATGTTTTCGCCCGGATGCCGGTCGCAACGCCCACTTGTTGTATTCCCCTTATGTGCGCCCCATCTTGCTCAACGGAGTACGCTCTGTGGTGGTGGATGAGGCGATCCGAGAGATCGAGCCTTTGGCCTATCATTTTGTCTTGAGTTTCGCGAAAGACAACGACCTGCAAATCATCGAAGCCTGTCTGTTGCCAGATGCTGCCGATAAATCTGCTGCAAAATAATTAAAGACTGCATAAAAAAGCTTGCGAGACTTGCTGACGTAGCCAGCGGTTGGCCGGGTCATTCTCTACATTCTGATGCCAATACATATACACATCCCAAGACGGCATAGGTAGCGGTAAGGGCAAAATCTGATTGCCAAATTGTTCATTGGCGATACGGGCATAGCCTTCCGGCATGGTCAACAGCATATCGGTCTGGCTAATCACTCTGCACGCGGCATAATAATGCTGGCAGCGTAGGCGTATGCGACGCTGCAAACCGAGCCGACTTAACTCAAAATCTTCTAATCCCATGCCTTTTCGACGCGAACTGGCCAGTACGTGTTCGGCGTTCAGGTAGGTATCCAAATCCAGCTTGCCCTGAATTAGGGGATGGCCACTGCGCACCAGTACTACCGTATCGTCCTGCTTCATCTTTTGGCGGCGTATCTCATTTGGCAGTGGCAGCAACATGTCGATCGCCAGATCGAGCGTGCCGGCTGCCAATTCATTGAGCAATTCACGTCTTTCAACCTGGATCGCGGCTAGATTTACCAGCGGTGCTTGCCCGCAGATGTTGTGCAGTAGCGGCGGCAGCACGGTAGATTCCAGTACATCACGCAGCGCCAGATTAAATTGATTAGTGGCCGACAGGGCATCAAATTTCCCGGCGTCGCTCAGCGTCACTTCTAAGCCGCGCAGGGCCAGCCTGACAGGTTCTATGATATTGCGCGCCAGCGGCGTGGACACCATGGCATGACCTTGCCTGATGAACAGGGCATCGTCAAAGACCAAGCGCAGGCGCGCCAGTGCATGACTGATGGCTGGCTGGGTAAGATGCAGCTTCTGGCTGGCACGGGTGACGCTGCCTTCACTGTAAATGGCATCAAACACCGTGAATAGATTTAGATCGACTTTGGATATATGCATAGAACTAATGGAAGTTGATAATAACTATTCATTTGATCAATTATAGCCTGCGCTTTACACTTGCCTCATTAATGCATTTCAGGAGTGGCAAAGATGGCGCAAATTTACTTGATCCGGCATGGTCAAGCTTCTTTCGGAAGTCAAAATTATGATCAGTTGTCCGATCTCGGGCTTGAACAAGCGCAGATACTAGGGCGCTGGTGGGCGGCACGCGATTTAAGTTCTACCCGGATTGTCAGCGGAAAAATGCAGCGCCATCTGCAAACTGCCCGTGCCTGCATCGCGCAGTTGACGGGCATGCCAGAGACGCAGTTGAACAGCGAGGATTGGCATAGCGATTTTGGCTTCAATGAATACAATCACCACGAAGTGCTGGCCAGGCATGTGCCAGCCTTCGACGATCCGGCTGAAGTAAAGAAATTTCTAATGAATACGCCGGATGGCAAAAGCGCTTTTCAAGAAATTTTTGCGCAGGCGATCGCGCGCTGGATGTCGGGTCACTTTGATCACGACTACGCCGAGACCTGGGCTAGTTTTCGGCAGCGCTGTGTGGATGCCTTGCAGCGACAGATGATGCATGTCGACCCCGCCAGAAATATCCTCATCTTCACTTCGGGCGGCACTATTTCTGCGCTGTGCCAGCACGTTTTGGGTTTTCCGGATGCGCGTTTTGCCGAGCTCAATTGGTCTTTGGTGAATAGTGGCGTGACCCGCTTCCATCTGCAGCCAGCCCTGTCAGCAGAACAGCCGGCCAAACTGGCTTTGGCTTATTTGAATAATTTTTCGCACCTGGAACAACTCAATCGTTCCGAACTTATTTCCTACGTTTAGCATAAGTCCCCTGGGTTTTTAATTTTTTACTGAGACAAGGAGCACCACATGGATTTCCAGTACAGCCCTAAAGTACAAGCACTACGCGCCCGTTTGATGGCTTTCATGGATGAACATATCTATCCGAATGAAGCGGTGTTCTTTGGCGAGATCGAAGCCAATCGCAAGACCGGTAATGCCTGGATACCGACCAAGATCGTCGAAGAACTCAAGGCCAAAGCGCGCGCCGCTGATCTGTGGAATTTGTTCTTACCCGAGTCCAAACTCGGCGCTGGTTTGACTAATCTGGAATACGCACCACTCTGTGAAATCATGGGGCGTTCGCTGTGGTCGGCCGAAGTATTTAATTGCTCCGCCCCAGATACCGGGAATATGGAAGTGTTTGCCCGCTACGCCACGCCAGCGTTACAAGACCTATGGCTCAAGCCCTTATTAAATGGCGAGATACGCTCTTGCTTTGCCATGACCGAACCCGAGGTTGCCTCCTCCGATGCTACCAATATCGAAGCCTCGATAGTGCGCGATGGCGACGAATATATCGTCAACGGCCGCAAATGGTGGTCTTCCGGCGCTAATGATCCACGCTGCAAAGTGTTTATTTTCATGGGCAAGAGCGATCCGCAGAATGCCAATCGCCATCAGCAACAATCGATGATCGTGGTACCACGTGATACTAAGGGCGTGACGATTTTGCGTCACTTGCCGGTGTTCGGTTACGACGACGCGCCGCATGGACATGGTGAAGTGCTGTTTGAGAATGTAAGGGTGCCGGCATCGAATATTTTACTCGGCGAGGGCCGTGGTTTTGAAATCGCTCAGGGACGTCTGGGCCCTGGGCGCATCCATCACTGCATGCGCCTGATCGGCCTGGCTGAAAAAGCGCTGGAAGATATGTGCAAGCGCTCGCTCAACCGGGTCGCGTTTGGCAAACCGGTGGCCGAGCAGGGCGTCACGCTGGAGCGTATCGCTAATTCGCGCATCTTGATAGACCAGGCACGTTTCCTGGTATTGAATGCCGCACAGATGATGGACACGGTAGGCAATAAAGCTGCCGCCAAAGAGATCGCCATGATCAAGGTAGCGGCACCGACTATGGCCTGTACCGTGATCGACTGGGCGATACAGGCGCATGGAGGAGCCGGCGTCTCTAACGATTTTGGTCTGGCGTATGCCTATGCACAGGCGCGCACCTTGCGCCTGGCCGATGGTCCGGACGAAGTGCATCGCAATCAGATTGGCAAGATGGAGCTGAAAAAATATAAAACGCAAACACGCTAATTATCGGCAAAAAAGGCAGACTGAAATTCATTTCAGCCTGCCTTTTTTAATGCCCATGCAAGGCCATACCGGCAGAAGTGCGCCCACCATCAAATAAAAAAGTGAGACAGACATGACAGAATATTCCTGGATCAAATCTTATCCCGAAGGTGTACGTTGGGATGCAGCACTTACAGAGACGATGCTGCCGCAATTATTAGATGATGCAGTAAAAAAATGGGCGCAGCGCCCAGCGCTGGAGTTCATGGGGCGGCAAATCAGCTATCAACAATTGCAGGTCATGGTGAATCAGGCTGCGAAAGGTTTCCAGCTGCTAGGCGTCAAACCCGGGGTGCATGTAGGTCTGTTTTTACCCAATACGCCGCATTATGTGATTTGCTTTTTCGGCATACTCAGGGCCGGTGGCACCGTGGTCAATTATTCGCCCCTGGATGCGGCTAAAGTGCTGGAGCACAAAATTGGCGATAGCCAGACCGATCTTCTGGTGACGCTGGACATGAACATGCTGTATCCGCAAATGGCCGCAATGTTAGGGCACACGCGTCTGAAAAAAATCATCGTCGGCAGTGTTGCCGAGATGTCGCCTGCCCCCGAGGCGGTGCGCGCTAAACTAGCGCAGGCCGGGCAATTGTGCGCCATCCCGGCAGATGCACAGCATCTGAGTTTTAGCCAGTTATGCGACAACGACGGGCAATTTACAGCGATTGCTGAGAGCGATCCGACACAGACCCTGGCTGTGTTGCAGTACACCGGTGGCACCACCGGCTTGCCCAAGGGCGCGATGCTGACGCATGCCAATCTGACTGCGGCCTGCAGCCAGATCATGGAGACCCTTAATTTAAAGCCGCGGGTGCTGGTGGAAGGTCAGGAGCGGGTGCTAGCCGTATTGCCGCTATTTCATATCTATGCGCTGACCGTGGATATGTTGTTTGGCTTGCGGCTGGGTGCCGAGATCGTCTTGCATACGCGCTTTGATGTGGAGGCGGTAGTCAAAGATCTGGCGCATAAAAAAATCACGGTATTCCCCGGAGTACCGACCATGTACAGCGCCATCATTCATTATCCGGCGATCAAAGAGTTTGATTTAAGCGCTTTGAAGTTTTGTAATTCTGGCGGTGCGCCGCTGCCGGCCGAAGTCTTGCAGCAATTTCAAACTCTGACCGGCTGCAGTTTGCTGGAAGGATGGGGCATGACCGAGACCTCGCCCACCGGCACTTTTACCCCGCTGACAGGTGCGCGCAGAGCTGGCTCTTGCGGTTTGCCTACACCTGGCATACGTTTTAAATTTATCAGTGTCGATGATCCACGTATGACGATGGCACAAGGCGAGCGCGGCGAGATGTGCGTGGCCGGGCCCAATATTATGTCGGGTTACTGGAATAAGCCCGAGGCCAATGCTGAGGCGTTTACCGCCGATGGATTTTTCCGCACCGGTGACGTTGGCTATATGGATGAAGATGGCTACATCTACATCGTCGACCGCACCAAAGACATGCTCTTATGCAGCGGCTATAACGTTTATCCACGCACCATAGAAGAGGCGATTTACGCCCACCCTGCAGTGGCGGAAGTGAGCGTGATCGGCATCCCCGATAGCTATCGCGGCCAATCGCCGAAAGCCTTCATTAAACTCAAAGACGGCGCAGCCACTTTTAATCTGGAGCAGCTGAAAGAATTTTTAACTCAGCGCATAGGCAAACATGAAATGCCGCAAGCAATGGAAATCCGCGAGCAGTTACCCAAGACACCGGTAGGCAAATTATCCAAGCGCGAATTGTATGAGGATGAGGCCAGAAAGCGCGCACTGTGAATTCGTTGAGCCGCTTTTAAAGGTTTTTAAATGGCAGCTGGCCGGATACGCAGTATCCATGCGGCTTAGCGGGCAGGCGGGCTGGGAAGCCACATGGATATTGCGCACTGGCGGCATGCCTTTTTGGGATTAAGCCAAGACGCTCAAAAAGGTAATTCGAAGCGGTAGCCGACGCCGTAGACCGATTGCAGGTAATCACTGTCGGGCAAGCGACTCAGGATTTTCTTGCGGATGTTCTTGATGTGCGAATCTATGGTGCGGTCATTGATGTCGCGCTGATCTTCGTGTGCGAAATCGAGTAGTTGCTGGCGTGAGTAGACGCGATCCGGATGGCTGATCAGCTCGCCCAGCAGACGGAACTCGACTGGGGTTAACGGCAGGGCGGTGGCGTCGATCAGGATACGCATCTGCGCATGGTCAACCACAAAGCGCGGCGTAGCGGGCGAGTTTGCTGCCATTGCTGCCGGAGTATTCTGCCTACCGGCGTCGGCGCTATGGCGGCGCAGATGGACCTTGGCGCGCGCCACCACTTCACGCGGGCTAAAGGGTTTGCAGACATAGTCGTCGGCGCCCGATTCCAGTCCCAGTAAACGGTCAATCTCATCGACTTTAGCGGTCAGCATGATGATGGGCAACTGGCTAAATGTCCTGACCTGTTTGCACAGTTCCAGACCATCTAGCCCGGGTAACATCAGGTCGAGCAAGAGCAGATCAGGCGCGTCTTGGCGTATCTGCGCCAAGGCGCTGATGCCGTCGGCCAGACACTCGACCAGATAGCCGCTGGCGACAAAATAATCGGCCAGCAAGGCGGCGATCTTGGGATCGTCTTCGACGATTAGGATGCGGCTAGGTTTAGTGCTGGAGTTGTCCATGTGCTTACTCACTTGTCTATGACTTTCGCAAAATCGCCCCAGCGTTCTTGTATCCGCCTTGCAGTGCCAAGTACGGTCTTCGGCGACTCGCCTCTGATTATGGCACTGCCGGCAGGCGAATTACAATTTTTATCCCGCCTAGACTGGAAGGCAGGGCGGCAATTTTTCCGTGATTCGATTCTACCAGCGCCTTGCAAATCGACAGGCCCAGACCGCTGCCACCGCGCTGGCGGCTACGGTCCTGGTCGGCGCGATACAGGCGCTCGAATAGCCGGGTATGGCTGCCATCGGGCACGCCGGGTGCGCTGTCCTCTAGCGTCAGCTCTATCAGCGGGCCGTTGCGGCTTAGGCTGCATTGCAGCTGGCCACCGGCATCGGTGTAACGCAAGCTGTTTTCTAATAAATTGCTGAGCACTTGCGTGAGGCGGCCAGCATCGGCCTTGACGTACAGCGGCTCTGACGGAATCTGGCTGCTCAGCGTCAGGCTGGCAGCCTGTATCCGTGGGCGGTAACGTTGCAGCGCTTCGCTCATGAGCGCGCACAAATCGATTCTTTGCAACTGAAACGCCAGCTCACCGGCATGCGCCAGATTGACCTGATGAATATCGTCGACCAGTTTGCCCAAATGCAGCACTTCTTCATGCAGTGATTTCAAAGCGTCCGCACTGGTCGGGCGAATCCCATCGATCAGCGCTTCAATCTCGCCGCGTATCACGGTCAGCGGCGTGCGCAGCTCGTGCGAGACGTTGGCCAGCATTTTGCTGCGTTGCGCTTCGTTTTGCTGCAGGGTTTGTGCCATCGCATTGACATGGCTTGCCAGTTCCCCCAGTTCATCTTGATTGACGATTTCGGCGCGCGCTTCCAGTTGTCCTTGCGAGATGCGTCTGGTCACGCTACGCAGCGATGCAACCGGCTTTAGCAGATGGCGCGCCAGCCAGACCGAGAGTAAGACCGAGAGCAAGATCAGAGCACCGGCCAGCCAGAGTATCTGACGCATCTGCGACAGCAGGAAACCGCTGGCGCTGGTGTGCGCGAGCTGGCGCAAGGGAGCCAGGCTCAAACTAGCGACGTTGCGGCCATCGACGACGACGGCTTGGACCCGGCCGGGCGGCGTGTCGCGCGGGCCTATCAGTACGCGGCCATCTTGATCGATCAGCGACAAACGCGGCCCGAAACCCATAGGGTCAGGTGCCGGCGGGCGGCCGGGAGGAAATTCTTCGCGCGGTGGGCGATCTTGGCGATCGGGACGATCAGGATGGTCAGGTCGGTCAGGTCGGTCAGGTCGGTCGGGGCGCTCAGGTCGCTCAGGCCGTTCAGATCGTGCGCGACCTGGCGGCGGCGGTCGCCGTGGCGGGCGCTGGTCTAAAGCATCGCTTACCCCCGCGCTGGCATCGGCGTTGCTCTGCTGGTCGGGTAAGCGTGCGCGTGCGGCATCGAGCACATCGCGCATGGCCCGGCGATTATCGGCAAACCTGTCGAGATTGCCATAGCGACGGTAATCCTCGGCAAACAGCAGACTCACTTCCTGCAGGTGCTCAGCTTCGAGTTGATTCAGGTAGCCGATGAAGCCGCTTTTTAAATTCTGGCTGGTGATCCACGCCATGGTGCCGACACTGAGTATCACAATGGCGACGATGGCAAGGGCGATTTTGCGGGCAATGGTCAGACGCAAGCTGTCCTCCTGTCAAGAGTCAGGGGCAAAGCGAGATCGTGGCAATTGGCACCAATAGGCTGCATGTCTGTGCTCGGTTTTTGTCTTTGCGGGCTTGCCATGTTTGGGGTTCTTGCATCGGTACGCGTCAATGATGCCCACATTATGCGTTTCAATTATGGAGCAATAATGGATTTCTCTATACAGATTTCGCTGCGCTTGCGGTGACCGGCGTGCATGAAACACCAAAAAAAATAGTAGGACAAATTTGTGGAAATAGGCGGTCCTCCATTTTTTCTCCACATTCGGGATTTATTCTGAGGTCTGCTTTAGTTTCATCGAGGCAAAAAACGCGCTTGAAGATACGCACTATGGGCCAGATTGAAGGAGACCTAAAATGAAGACTAGCTTACCAAACCGGCGCACATTAGCGCTGCCAGCGCTACTGCGCTTACTCGCAGTGGCGGGCGCAACGGCGCTGCCAGCCTATGCTGCTGCGCCCGTTGCGCAGCCCAACGAAGAAGGTGCTGCTTTGACCTTTAGCAGCACTGGTAGCATAGACACGAATAATCCATTTTTTAAGCCCTTTGGCAATGGCCGCGCTTGCGCCAGTTGCCATCAGGAGAGCCAGGGCTGGAGCGTCTCGCCTGCCGCATTGCAGGCGAGATTCACGCAAAGCAATGGCAACGACCCCATTTTCAAGCTCAATGATGGTGCCAACTCACCGAACGCCACTATCACCAGCCTGGAGCAAAAACGTGCTGCCTATAATTTGTTGCTATCCAAGGGCTTGATACGGGTCGGCTTGGCGATGCCTGCCGCGGCTGAATTTACCCTGGTCAAAGTGGAAGACCCGTATGGATACGCCAGTGCCAAAGAATTGTCGCTATTTCGCCGGCCTTTGCCGACCACCAACCTGAAATTTCAAAACACCGTGATGTGGGATGCGCGTGAAACCTTGATCGATGCACAATCCAAACTCTGCATTATCGGTAGCCGTCCAGCCAAGTGCTTTGCTCCGGTTGATGTCGACTTGCTGCATCAATCGAATAGCGCAGTGACCGGGCATGCTCAGGCCGCACAAGGCTTGACTGCAGCCGAACAACGCGCCATCGTTGATTTTGAAAAAACCTTATTCACCGCGCAGATCAGCAGCAAAGTTGCCGGTAGCCTCGATGCCGCAGGCGGCAAGGGCGGGCCACTGGCTTTGGCGCAAAACAATTTTTACTTTGGCATCAATGATGTACAAGAGGGCGATTATCAAACCGGTGCCGCTTTCAATCGCGCTGCCTTTTCCTTGTTCGGTGCCTGGCGTGGTCTGGATGTGCGTCCGCCACCACCGCCAGCGATCCCGGGGCGGCCAAGACCACCGGCTCCGCCGCCAGTAAGCAGCACCGATCTGGCACGCGCTTCAATTGCGCGTGGAGAGGCGATTTTCAATAACAAGCCATTTAATATCAGCGGGGTCGGCGGTTTTAATGATGAGTTACGGCGTCCTTTGCAGCGAGGCACTTGTACCAGTTGCCACAACACGCCGAATGTTGGCAGCAGTTCGGTGCCGCGCTTGTTTAACACCGGCACCTCCGACGCCCGCTTGCGTACTCCCGATCTGCCCTTGTACACGCTAAAAAATATCGCCACTGGCGAAGTGGTGCAGACCTCTGATCCGGGTAGCGCGATGCAGACCGGTAAATGGAAGGACATAGGGCGCGTCAAGGTGCCTAGCCTGAGAGCTCTTGAGGCCCGCTCGCCGTATTTTCACAATGGCTCGGTCAATGATCTGACGGCGCTGGTGAAGTTTTACGATAAGCGTTTTGGCATAGGTTTTACGCCGCAAGAGGTCGTCGATCTGACAGAGTTTCTGAAAGTGTTGTAATTTTTTAGAAAGCGTATGGCCGCCCACGCAAGCGCCATGCGCCTGCTGGCGGCATCGCCCCGCTAAGGCGCATGGGCTATGCGTGGCTGGCTTCGCTAGTTTGTCGGGAACAAAAGCTTTGCTGACGGTGCCAGACCAAAATTTCATTAATTGGCATGGGTTTGGCGACATGATAACCCTGTGCAAAATTGATCCCAAATGTACGAAGCAAATTGAGCGTTTCGATATTTTCGACAAATTCGGCAATAGTGAGCTTACCCGTCAGGTGAGCGATTTCATTGATGCTACGTACCATGGCACAATCGACTGCATCGGTCGCCATGTCTTTGACAAATTGCCCGTCTATCTTTAAATAATCCACAGGCAAATGTTTGAGATAGGCCATGGAAGACATGCCACTGCCAAAATCATCAAGTGAGCTGTGAGCGCCGCGCTGGTGCAACAGTTTAAAAAATTCTAATGCAATGTCGATATTTCCGATCGCGGCCGTTTCTGTGATTTCAAACGAGATTTTATTCGCAGGTACATGGCTTTGCTCAAGCGCAGCTGCGACGAAATGATGGAAGTCACGATCGCCTACTGTTTTCCCCGACAAATTGATTGCAATAGTCTCTATTTCAGAAATATCATTTTGATGGGCGTTCATCCATTCAAAAACATGAGTCACTACCCAGCGGTCGACCTGTGCTACCAAACCATAGCGCTCCGCCGCCGGGATAAACGCAGCGGGTGACACAAGTTTGCCGTCGTTCTCCCTCAAGCGAAGCAATACCTCAAAATGCAATTCTTTTCCGGCATCGGCATCCAATCGTATGATCGGCTGCGCAAAGAGTTCAAATCTATTTTCATCGATGCCTTGTTGCAGGCGTGTTGCCCACTGCATTTGATCGTGTTGAGCCAGGACCGCCTTATCCATATCTTCGTAAATATGGACGCGTCCCCGACCTTCATCCTTGGCCGCAAAACATGCCCCATCGGCAGCCTGCTGTGCTGCTTGCGCAGTCTCCCAGCGACTATCCAAGGGGGCGACACCGATGCTGGCACCAACCCGAAAAAATTTACCATCTTGCTGAAATCGTATTTGTGCGACCTTATCGCATACCGTTTGCGCAATCCTTTGAGCAATGTTTACGTCGCAGTCTTCCAATAAGAGGGCAAACTCATCGCCTCCCAGACGCGCTACCGTGTCCTTTGCCCGCACACTTTTCAACAGCAGCTCTGATACTTCTCTCAACAGCGCATCACCCGCGGCGTGGCCACAGCTATCGTTGACGATCTTAAACTGGTCAAGGTCAATACAACACAAGGCATGGCTAGTACCTGTGGAGATCGATGAATCAAACAGCTCCAACAGCAAACGATCAAATTCGGCACGGTTGGCTAATCCGGTGAGATGGTCGTGGGTCGCTCGCCGTTCCACCTCTTGTCTTAAGATGCGTTGCCCGGTGACGTCTCTAAAAACCATCACAACCCCTGTGATGACATTGCCAGAAGTAAAAATGGGGGCCGCAGAATCTTCCACTGCGTATTCGTTACCGTTTCTACTGATTAATACGGTGTCGCGCGCGAGCCCTACAATAGCGCGTTCTTGAAGACAGTGAGCAATCGGATTTTTTGCAGCGAGACGGCTGTGTTGATTAATAATATTGAAAACAGTGGTGACCGGTAGACCTATGGCATCGTTCAGTCGCCAGCCCGTTAATTGTTCTGCAATCGGGTTCAGATACTGTATTTTTTCAAATTCATCGGTCGTGATAACGGCATCACCAATAGAACTGAGCGTGACCCGTGTTCGCTCGTATTCATTGGCTAAAGCAATTTCCAGAGACTTACGTTCGCTGATATCTTTGATGTAACCATGCCATAAGGTACTGCCATCCGAGCGCGATTCTGGCGTGGCCTGGCCCTCAAGCCAAAGCATGCCACGCTTCGGTAAAATTACACGGTATTGTTGATGCCATACCGTAAGGTTTTTTGCCGATTCTGCGATTCCTTGGGAGATCGCATCGAGGTCATCCGGATGCACTCGCTTAAACGCCAAGTCAGAATTTCTTTGAACTTGCAGCGGGCTTAACTCATAAATGTTACGGATGCCCTCGCTGGCATAAGGAAAACGAGAGCTGCCATCGGCGCATAAAAGAAATTGATAAAGTGCGCCAGGAACTTGCTCGGTTGCCTTCCTGATTCGAAAAAGCTCATCTTCAAGACGTTGACGTTCATTTACCCGGATGACTACACACTCGGTGATTGCCGCATCAGCTTGATGACGTGTGATTGCATTTAACAGTACCGGTATTTGTTGCCCGTTTTCAGCCTCTAAGTTAATGGCAATTTCTTCGACATGGCCATGAATATGCAGCATCGCCATTACTTGCATGTGAAACATTAATTTGTTGGCCGATGACAGCAGTTGATCAAGAGGCTTACCGGGTAAATTCTCCTGAGGCGTACCTAGCATTACTGCCAGCGTGCGATTAACCGCGACCAATCGCAAGCTGCTGTCGAAAGAAAAAAACCCGCAGGGGGCATCGTCGACATTGAATGTAGATATGCTCATGAAAAATAAAGCTTCAGTTAGAATTTTCTAAGAACTGTTTGATCAGCTCAGTGGTTTCTTCGGGATGGCTCATGTGAGGGCAGTGACCTGTTGCCTTCATCTGCACTAAAGTACTTTGGGATAAATGCTTGCTGAGATATTCGCCGACTTCTAGCGGCGCAACTGAATCATGCTGGCACTGAAGTAGCAAGCAGGGCTTATCAAAATTGTCTAAATCTGCGCGATTGTCGGCCAGAAAAGTCGCCTCGGCAAAGCGTTTGGCAATCGGTGGATCCATTGCGCAAAAGCTGGCCTCCAGTTCCTGAGCCAACGCGGGTTGATCTGGATTTTTCGCCACCACGCCAGCCAGATAATTAGCCCAGCCGGGTTGATTGCGCGAAATTATGTCTAATAAACCTTCGATATCTGCAGGCTCAAAACCGCCAACATAGTTTGGCGGATCATTTAAATAGCGTGGCGAAGGGCAAATCATGACTAATCGTTCTATGCGCTGCGGCATTTTTGAGGCGGCCAGCAGACAGATCATGCTGCTCACCGAATGGCCAACGAGAATCACGTGGTGTAGATCTAGTGCATCGCATAATTCAATAATGTCTTGCGCATATCCGCTTAGTGAAGAATATCTATCGGGATCGTAGGCATCCAGATCTGATTGGCCAGCGCCGACATAATCGAAAAGGATGACTTTGAAATTTTCGTCGAAGGCAGGGCTGACTTTACGCCACATAACCTGATCGCATCCATAACCATGGGCAAAAATGATCGCTTGAGAGCCATTGCCAGATATACGAACGTTGTTTCTTTGCAAGATATTCATAGGAGGGCCTTTGTAATTGGAGTAAGAATGGAGTAAGAGTCGATCAATGTTATCAAGACCGGCTCCGGTACTATTCTTGAGCAGGGTGCGTCTACCCGTAAGAGCTATTCTGCCAATAAATCGATAGTACTATTGTGCCTTATTTAATAAATCTGGTGGCGGCTCATTGTTAAAAGAAGTGTGTCTTTGGTGTAATTTTAAATAGGCGGTGTTCGATAACATTGCCTACTCCGATCCTGGGATATCGTGTTTTTATAGTCTCCACTTTCGGCTAAAGGCTTTGACAAAGCGCTTGGCCTGTTTCTACAATGGCGGCGCTATCATCAACCTCCAGAGGCTGCGTCATCGAGCATTCCACCCCCATCATTTTGCAGCTGACCGAGTTAGAGTTTGCTTATCCAGAGCGTCCGCTTTTCAAGGATTTTTCCGCCAGTATCGCGGCCGGCGTGAGCCTGATACGTGGCGGCGATGGTGTCGGTAAAAGTAGTCTGCTGCGTCTGCTGGCGGGCCAATTGCCAGCGCAGCGCGGGCAACTTATTCTCAAGGGCATAGCGCTGGAGCAGCAGCCTGAACTGTATCGGCAACAGCTGTTTTATGGTGATCCTCAGGCGCTAGCCGCGGCGCACGATCAATGCAGTCCTGACGCCTATTTTGCCAACGTGGCGGCGCGCTATCCTCAGTTTGATAGCGCCTATCTGGCCGAGCTGATCGTGCAGCTGGGCTTGAGCCCGCATATGGGCAAGACCCTGTACATGCTGTCGACCGGCATCAAGCGCAAAGTCTGGCTGGCCGCCGCGTTCGCCTCCGGTGCGGCGCTCACTTTGCTCGACGATCCTTACGCCGCCCTGGATCAAACTTCGATACGCGCCGTGCTACACATCCTAAAAAGTTTTTCCGGGCAAACGCAGCGCGCCATCGTCTACAGCCATTACGAGCAAGCGGCCGGATTGGGATTGGCCAGCGTGATCGATCTTGGCGATTAAAAGTGGGGATCAGACACGGCATTAAACAAGGCATGCTCTAACACGCATATTCCATGCGGGTTTACAGAGCATCGTGCCTGTAGCCCGCGTGGAATATGCGCGTTGGCGCGGGTGGTTTTTAAATTTCTAATGTTTGCGTTATCTTTCCCTCGCGATGACCTATGGCGTAGAGCGCTGTCTTATGCTTAGCCAAAGCCCTTCACTCAAACCCTATTGAAAAAAGAATACAGCCCCCAATATCCCATTCATGTTATTTTGCTTATAATTGTTTAATGTCATCTGCCTGAGACTTTGCTGAGCGATACTGGAAATTAGTCAGCGCTAAGCTGTCACAAGGCCTCACATTTTTTTTGGGATTTTAAATGCTACTTGGTGATTTACAGCACACCACACTGACGCTGCCTGCGGTGTTGGAACAGGGCCTAGCGTATTTACGCGCTACCGATTTTAGTCAGATGGTGGCCGGCAAATATCCTATAGATGGCGAGAATATGTTCGCGCTGGTGCAAGATCCTGTGACGCAAGCCTGGGACACCGGCCTGCCTGAGTTTCATGCGCGCTATCTGGATATTCAATGTCTGTTGGAGGGCGAAGAGGCTATCGGTTATGCGCCCGCCGATCGCAGTTTGGCGAGGATCACCGATCATTTGGTCGAACGTGATATCGCCTTTGTCGCGCAACAAGCCGGCGAGACGCGGCTGCTGATGCGGCCTGGTATGTATGCGATATTCTTCCCAGGTGAATTGCACCGGCCTTGCCGCGCAGCGGGCTTGCCTATGCAGATTAAAAAAGTTGTCATCAAAATTTCGGCTGAACTCTTGCAGTCTTAATCTTCCACTAAATTATTTTTCCGTATTTATTTTTTATAATTATTTTTTCGATTTAAGCACTTTCATTTTTTGGAGTCCTCTCATGAAAAAACTACTCAGTATCGCCATCCTCGCCGCTACTTTGTCTGGCTGCGGCTACAACTCTTTGCAATCGCAAGATGAGGCGGTCAATGCGGCCTGGTCCGAGGTTTTGAATCAATACCAGCGCCGCGCCGATCTGGTGCCCAATCTGGTGAATGTGGTCAAGGGCTATGCCAAGCATGAAGAAGAAGTTTTGTTGGGCGTGACCGAAGCGCGCGCCAAGGTCGGCAGCATGCAGATCACACCCGAGTTAGCGAAAGACGAAGTGGCTTTGAAAAAATTTCAGGAAGCGCAAGCCGGCATGACATCGGCGCTGTCGCGCTTGATGGTGGTGGCGGAGAAATATCCAGATCTGAAAGCGAATGAAAATTTCCGTGATCTGTCGGCGCAGTTAGAAGGCACAGAAAACCGCATCACGGTCTCGCGCAATCGCTACATCAAGGAAGTGCAAAGCTTTAATACCACGGCACGCTCTTTTCCGACTAACTTGACGGCCAAAATGTTCGGTCTCAACGTTAAGCCTAACTTTAGCGTAGAGAATGAAAAAGCGATTTCTGCGGCACCGAAAGTTGACTTTAATACCGAGAAAAAATAATGCGTCTGCGCGTGTTTGCTGGTTTTTTAGCTCCCTTGCTGGCGCTGCTGGTGGTGCTGGTGGGCTGCGCCGTGAGTGCCAGCGCGCAGGCCGACATCATCGCGGTGCCGCCGCTGAGTCAGCGCGTCACCGATCTGACGCAGACCTTAAATAGCGAACAAATCGGCGCACTCACTGCGCAATTGGCTAGTCTGGAGCAAGCCAAGGGCAGCCAACTAGCGGTGCTGATTGTGCCGAGCACTGGCGATGAGAGCATAGAGCAATTTGGCATACGCGTGGTCGACGTCTGGAAGCTGGGGCGCAAAGGCGTAGATGACGGCGTGCTCTTGCTGGTGGCTAAAAACGACAGAACCGTGCGGATAGAAGTAGGGCGCGGGTTGGAAGGTGCTTTACCCGATGTCACGGCGTTTCGCATCATCCGTGAATTCATTGTTCCGGCTTTTAGCAAGGGCGATTTTGCTGGCGGTATCCAAGTCGGGGTAGAAAAAATCAGCAGCGTCATCCAGGGCGAAGCTTTGCCTGCACCGAAAGCCAGTGCCAATTATGGCGCTGAGGCTGGAATAGAAGAATTTAGAATACTAGGTTTTCATCCGCTCACTTTGGGCTTGATGCTGTTGGGTGGCTTCATCCTGAGTCAGGTCGCTGGCAACTGGGTGGGGCGTGGCGGGGTCACTGCAGCCGCTGCAGCGGCCGCCTTAGCGACCGGCACGCCGATCTGGCTGGCGCTGGCCTTCGGTGGCGGTATGGCGATCTTGCTGACGATAGTTTCTAGCCGCATCTTCCTGGAAATTCTTAGTCTGTTGATACAAATGCGAGGCGGCGGTGGTGGTGGAGGCGGCGGATTTGGTGGCGGCGGTGGTGGTTTTGGTGGCGGTGGCGCCTCGGGAAAATGGTAATGACGCACAAGCACACGACAACGAGTACTAAAACCAGCACGGCAGCCAACACCGCATTTGGAAATCGCTGCGCGCGTTATTTTCAGCATCTTAAACCGCATGCCTATCGCTCTCATTTCGATGCAGCGCGCAAGGCCGAGCTTGGCGCACTGATCCAGGCAGCCGAATGCGGTCACCGCGGCGAGATCCGCTTAGTGGTCGAAGCCAAGTTGCCGCTGCGTCTGATCATGCAAAAATGCAGTACGCGTCAGCGCGCGCTAAGCTGGTTCTCGGATCTGCGGGTCTGGGATACTGAAGGCAATACCGGCATCCTCTTGTATCTGCTGTTGGCAGAAAATACGCTGGAGATCGTTGCCGACCGCGGCATCGCCGGTAAAGTCCCGCAAGCACAATGGGATGCCATCTGTCAGCAACTACAGCAAGATCTGGCCGCCGGCCAAGTGCAGCAAGGCATCAAGAGCGCCATCACGCAACTGGGGCAATTGCTGACCCAGCATTTTCCTATCGCAGCGGGTGCGGCGAATCCGAATGAGTTGTGTAATGAACCGGTGATTGTTGTTTAAAATGTGTGGCTGTTCATTCGCTATGAAACGATCATTTTTTGAGTACGAAACCTTCCTTAACCGTCATGCCGGACTTGATCCGGCATCCAGTTTGACACACCTAAAGGTGAATTATGGATACCGGATCAAGTCCGGTATGACGATAGCGAGGGGATTTGGCATCGTCATCATAGCGGCTGAATAGTCACTAAAATTTAACTATAGATATTGCAGAGATAGGTCTGCAAGACGCAAAAGTATCTGATTTTAAAAGGAAGGCGCATATTCCATGCACCTTACCAGCCTATTTCGTGCTGCAGGGCGCATGGGGATTGCGCATTCATTTTTTAATTTCAGATTTCACTTAGCGGCAATACACTTTTCGCCCAAAGCAAAGCTGGCTTTGTGTATCAAGCCGTCGAGCACTTCATAAATACACAGCATTTCTATACTGCCTTTGCCTTCGGGGAAATTGCGTGTGATCAGTTCCAGATCGACGATGATATTGCCCATCACGCTGCGGTTCAGCAGTCTGGCGTGCAAGTCGGGCTCGGTGAAACGGCTGCTGATGCGCGCGCGCATGTCGGCGTGGCCGCTCGCCAGTAGGTCGCCGTGCAGCGTGTATTGCTGCGCATCGACGGCGTAGCAAGCCAGCCAGCCATCGACGTCTTTGGCGTTATACATATCGAGCTGATGTTGTATCAGTGCGGCGGGCGTAAAGGTTTTGCTCATAGTGTCAGGCTCTCGCGTCAAACTTGATTTTCTATTTGCAGCGTATAGCTGCCGCCATGTTCTCCGGCCTTGGCGATGATATTACCCTGACCCCGGATGCCGGAAAAATCACCAGTGCCGCTGTTGGCGACGATAGTCAGACTTCCGCTCACGCCTGTTGTGGGCGAGTAGATGCCCTCGTGTTTGAGGACAAAGCTGCCTTGCAGCGTACCGACTTGGCCGACGATGCGCTCATAGCCGCTAAACAGCACATCATCAGCTGGCGTAATCGGGTAGACAAATAAATATTCTAAAGTGCCCAGCCCGTCTAATGCGCCGCTGAAAGTGTTGGCGATACTGGCGCGACTTAGTTTGCCTGCCTCTGGCATTTCGTGGAAAGCGGTTTCTGACCAGCTTGCAACGCTAAATTGCCAGACTATTTTTTGTGGGAGAGACATAGCGGTTTCCTTAAGGTCTAAGCTGGGCCACAGAGCTCAGCGGGGAATTGTTTTTTTGAGTAGAGAGTGTAGCGTATTTTAGCGAGGAAATATCGCAGGAAACGCTTTGCACATCATTGCCAGGTACGCAAAAAGACCAAGCTAAAATCTTCGAAAAAAAACTGTGAAGTGGCAAGCCGCGCGCGGTGTCGGTATTGCGGGGGAGGGGAGGTGCAGCGATGCTAGACGCTCCAGAAATACGTCTTTAGGATTTTCAAACGCTTTGCGCAATATCCATGCGCCTTTCCAGAGCATATTGGCCTGTAAGGCGCATGGATACTGCGCACTTGATTTTAATAAGTCCCTTTTACAAACCTAACTCACTCAAACCCGGATGATCGTCCGGCCGGCGTCCTTGCGGCCAATGGAATTTGCGGTCGGCTTCGGAGATAGGCAGATCGTTGATGCTGGCGAATCGTTTTTGCATCAAGCCGTTTTCGTCGAACTCCCAATTCTCGTTGCCGTAAGAGCGCGTCCAGTTACCGTCCAGATCTTTCGACTCGTAAGCAAAGCGCACCGCGATGCGATTGCCCTCGTAGGCCCAGAGCTCCTTGATCAGGCGGTACTCAGTTTCCTGGGCCCATTTGCGGGTCAGAAATTCGACAATTTGATCATGCCCGCGTGGGAACTCGGCGCGGTTGCGCCAGATACTGTCGACCGTGTAGGCCAGTGCCACCTTGGCCGGGTCGCGGGTGTTCCAGCCATCTTCGGCCAGACGTACTTTTTGCATTGCCGTTTCGCGGGTAAATGGCGGGAACGGCGGACGTGGCGGATTTTCTTTGCTCATATTGGCTCCATGTGGTGTGGTGGGGACGTCTATAAATCTAATACTAATTCTTGTGACTTGGCGCGTGAGACACAGATGCACATAGCATGCTTTTTCTCTTGGTCGCTGAGTACGGTATCGCGGTGTTCTGGCTCGCCGCCCAGCACCTTGACCGTGCAAGTGCCGCAATTGCCGACCTCGCATTCGGCAAAGGCTGGCACGCCGGCCGCACGGACTGCATCGAGTACGCTTTGATCATGCTTGACCATGATCACTTTTTTGCTGCGTCTGAGTTCTACCCGGATTTCCTGGTCTTGTGCCGAGTGCAGCGCGACAAAGCGTTCATAGCGTAGCCGTTGTTGATCTATGCCGGCCGCCTTGGCGCTTGCCAGTACCGCCGCGATTAAGTTCTCAGGGCCGCAGACGTAAAACAGCGCGTCAGCAGGGGCCTCTTGCATCAGATTATCCAAGTCTAAGCGTATTCCTTGATCGCCAGGGTAGGCGTGCATGTTTTGCCCCAGTTCGCGCTGCAGACGATCGCGATACGCCATCTGGTTGATGCTGCGCCCGGCATAATGCAGACTCACAGTACGTGCTTGCGCTTTTAACTGTTGTGCCATTGCCTTGATCGGCGTGATGCCTATGCCGCCCGCGATCAAGATACTAGGCGCGGTGCTGGTATGCAGCGCAAAGTCATTGCGTGGCTGATCGCAATGCAGGCGCATGCCTAACTCAAACAAATCATGCACCGCGATTGAGCCGCCACGCCCGTCGGCTTCGCGCAAGACGGCGATCTCGTAGATGTCGCGGCGGGCAGGGTTAGAACTGATGGAGTATTGGCGGGTGGCGCTCTGGCCGTCGGCCAGCACGACGGGCACCCGCAAATGGGCACCGGCTTCTACCTTGGGCAAAGCACTGCCATCGGGACGGCGCAATTCAAAGGCGCGCACCCGTGGCGTTAGCTGGCGCACTCCGGTGATGCATAACTCTAAAGGTCCATTGCCCAGACTCTGAACTTTCGCGGCGGGGCTGGCTGCGGGTGTCTGTTGATAAAGTTCGGCCAACTCTTGTTTGAGCAGGCGGTTTTGCTCCAGCACTGCTGCCATCTGTTGCTCCACTTGCTCCTGTACTTGTTGCGCGCTGAAACGCTGGGTAATGTGTTGGGGGCAGTTCCACTCTATCGCCTCTACCGTGATGATGACGGCGCGCTCGATACGGGCGCGGTAATGACCCATTTCTAATTGAGCGATCAGTTCAGGCTGCTCGTGTTCGTGGACGATTTTGGCGGTGCCCCAGATTTTAAGGCGACGCCGGTTTGGGTAGTCCATCAGGATAATCGAGATGCGACTGGTGGCGTTGAGATTGCCTACACTGAGGTATTGAGCATTGCCGGAAAAATCGGCATAGCCCAGGGTTTTTTCATCGAGCGCCTTGAGAAAACCAACCGGGCCGCCGCGGTGCTGTACATACGGCCAGCCATTTTCTGAAATAGTGGCTTGATAGAAACTGTCGCGTGCCATGATGAAGTCGGCATCGCGTTGTTCTAGAAAATCACGTTTTTCTTCCACTAGTTCAAAACCACGGTTCGCCTCGCGACTGCCGTACCGGCTCTGTGCGGCTTTAACGCTGGGGGTGAAACTGATATCGGCAAAGGCACGTGACATGGTGAACTCCAAAATAAAAGTGGCAAAACGCTGGCTGGCTTAGCTGGTGCCGGCTGTATCGGCGCGCACCAGCTAGATCTTCAAAATTACAGACTAACTTTTGGGAAGTCGATTTCTAAACGAGAAGCCTTACCCAAAATGGTGGTCAACAGCGTCATGCCTACGTGGGTAATGACTTCGACGATATCGGACTCAGAATAACCGACTGCGCGCATTTCCAATAATTCTGCGGTAGTGACTTCACCTTGATGCTCGACTAAAGACTGGGCGAATTTGACGGCGACCGCTGCCTTGGCATCCTTACTCGAGCCAGCGCGATTCGCTTCCATTTCGGCATTATCTAAACCAGTGCCGCGTCCAATTGCAGTATGGGCGGAAACACAGTATTCGCAAGAATTTTTCTGCGCAACAGTGAGCGCAATACGTTCGCGCGTCTGGGCATCGAGGCTGCCTTCGCTAGCGATGCTATGCAAGCCTAAGAAGGCGCGCAGAGCCGAAGGGGAGTTGGCAAAGACTTTTAAAAAGTTAGGCACCATGCCCAGTTTTGCTTGTATTGCAGAAAGCAATTCTTGTTGTTCTGGGGTGGCAGTGGCGGTGGTGACGAGGTTGATGCGGCTCATGATATTTCCTATTCGTAAGTGGTAAGTGGCTAATGTTGATTAAGGGTATTTTTTTCAGACGACGCTGTGGCGTAGGTAGAACTATGAAGCAAGTCGTTCAACATAAGAATCTCTGTAATCGGTAATACATTATTTCGTTGAGTGGAATAATGTGGGCGCCCGTAAGGGATAATTCGGCAGCAGGCAAAATCGGACTAGAAAGCGATGGACTGGTGCGCTCCTCTCGCCGTATGGAAGCGCCATCTTCCGAACTCGCCTAGCTAGCAGCGTTTTAGGTAAGTCTTCAGTAAATCGCTTGTTTTACGTGTAAGCGAACATCGAAGTTTTATTTTTTTTACGTGTAAATAAGTTGGTCTGGTCGGATTTTTTTACACATTTCCCGCAACTCACGCCTGTATCTTCTTGCAATTGAGCTGGCACGCTAATTGCGAATACTCCTGTTATCAAACGCTAATTATCGCTCTCAGAGTTGAGTCTTAGCGGCACACTGACAATTAGCAAAGCAATTATTGCGGGAGGTAAATATTATGTTCAGCTATTTTTTAGAAGACTATTCATGGCTGATGGCCGTGTTTTGTTTCATCAGTATCTTCCTATTGTGGTTGCGCAGAGCACCGATGCCACGCGAGAACGCGCGGCCCGCAGCTGATTGGGAGCGCAGCATTATCATGCCGAAAGTGTCCGATGCAATGCTGGGCGACTCTGGACGCTTAAGCCGCGATGCTAGCGGCAGTTCGCAGCACAGCGCAAGGCTAGCGGTCATGCCGCTCAAGCGGACTAGCAACTCGCCAGCGGGATACAAAGACGATGATTTGTTCGATTTTGAACCTAGTACCATAGGCGCTGGGATAGTTGTGGAGCAGACTTCAACGCTGCAACAAGCGCAATTTTGGGCCGATCTGGGGATGCCGGGTGAGACCATTGCAATACTCTCGCCGATTATTGCTGAAGATGCCAACCCGGCTAGCTGGCTGTTGCTGATGGATGCGTATGTCCGTTGTGGTATGCAGGCCGAATACCAGGATCTAGGCCTTAAGTTTAGCGCCCAATTTAATGGACAAGTACCGAGTTGGGAGCTGCGCCAATCTGCTTATGTGCAAAAAGGTTTGAACGACTACCCAGAATTAGAAAAGCGCATACATCAAAGGCTAGCGCAAAGCGATGGTGCGCTATGGTTAGCACAGTTATTGCGCGATGATAGAGGCGGCAAACGCCAGGGTTTTGAGTATGCGGTGTATTGCGATTTGGTCAGACTTTACGAGACACTGGAGCCGAATAGTTAGTTACTTAATTAAACCCATATTGAAGCGTATAGGCATGGACTGCCTTAACTATTGACGAAAAAAATCTCAAAAGCTGAGCGGCGTTTTGAGATTTTTTATTCGCCTCGATAGTGCAGGCCTCATTTTCATTTGCGGCTATTTAGTTTTAAGCGCGCTCGGGTATCAGCTTTACACACCACTGCGTATCAAAGAGGCTTTCAATACTTCGCTTAAGCTGGCGGCACTTTCAGAAAGATGGGCGCGGGTTTCCGGTGTGTAAGATTTTTGCATGGCCTTACGCAATGCCGTCAACAATTGCGTGGCTTGCGCGCGTTGCAGGCTGCGTGCATCGGCCGGTGTGCTAGCCGCAGGTCTGATCAAAGTATTGGCGATCCGTTTCAGATGTTCTCTTTGTAAATTGCGGCGTGCTGCACTGATCTCACTGGCACTGGTTAACTCACTCCAGATCGCTGTTTGCAGCGTGCTGTACAGCTCATTAAGCCCTAGCGTTTTGTTGGCGTCTTTGACTCTTTCGGCCGAGTTGAGCAAGCGCACGGCCACCAGATCCGACATCAATTGATCCAGCACGCTAGTTTGCAGAGCGCTGACGCGGGCAAAAATCGAGACATCATTTCGATTATTCGCCTGGAAATGATCTACCCCTAAGCGACTCAGGAACTCGGGCGCGAACACAAAACTCTTGGACGTAAACAGGCTGTCGGCAATGATCTTTAAAGCCAGGCGTTGCTGTTCTACTGCGACCGGGGTAAAGGTAGCGCGTGCTGTGCCGGCATGATCACGCAGAAAACTGGTGCCACCTATGTACTTGGTCGCAAGAGGCAAGCTGCGAGAGAATTGAGAAAATCCATATTCGAAACTGCGCCTGAGGGCCTCGTAACTATCGCCGGTTTTCAATTGCTGATTTTTTATTTTATCTTGCAATCTATCCCATAATTCACGCGACAATAATAGGCGTTTTTGAAAATAGGCCAATGGGTCAGAGCCCAAATCAAAGCTGTTTACGTCCGGGTCGGATAGCAAACCTGGAACTGCATCTTCATCCGTCGCAAAGGATAAGGCCGGTTCAGTTGAGCGCGCTGCAATCTTTGCCAGTTCTGCGCTTTCTTGTTCGGCTGTGAACTCTTGGTAGGCGTAGGAAATGGCCCAATAGTCGTAGGGGCCTAAGGACGACATCAGGTATTCGCCCTGAACTTCGCCTTTGGCTGAAAGATTAAATGGTAGGTAATCCATCACCGAGCCCGCCATCCCATGCTGCTTGGTAAATACAGGGTCTTGTAGCTGCTTCATGCTGTAGATGGTCGACGAGCGGAAGTTGTGGCGTAGCCCCAAGCTGTGGCCAAGCTCGTGCATGACCACATGTTTGAGGTAAGCCTGTGCCAATTCTTCGGCTTTTGGCCCCGCCATGTCGATGGCGCCGCGTGCCTCTAACAGATCGAGCGCAAAGCCCATTTCGATTGATGCTAGCTGGGTAAAATTACAATCGAGATGATTCGTCTGTGCAGAGCCAAGCGCAGTTGTGTGCATATCTTCCGCCACTGCGCGCCGTATCCCACGAGAAAAAATATCAGATACGGCGATATCGGCATCTAAAATTTCACCGCTACGCTTATCTACTTTGGTGGGGCCGATGGCAAAGCCGACATCGCTGCCAACAAACCAGCGTATCGAGGCGTGGTTGGCATCCATGGTATCGAATTGATCTTTGTCGCTTTGTTGTTTGACGACGATAGCGTTTTTAAAACCAATTTTCTCAAATGCCTTATTCCACTCCAATACACCAGCGCTGATCGTTGCGCGATATTTCTCCGGGATGTTTTGATCCAGCCAATACACGATAGGCTGTTTTGGTTCGGATAAGGCGATACCGGGTTCGGCTTCGGTTTTTTCCAGACGCCAGCGATTGATGAAATAGCGTGCCGTACTAGGTGTCAGATCATCGCTAAAATCGTGACTGGTGCTGACAAAATGGCCTAGTCTATCGTCCGCGAGACGGGGCCGCATAGGCGTGGCGGGCAGGGCGGAAAAGCTGTAATAGAAGCCGACAAAAAAACTGCGCGGATCGGGTGTGGTTAGTGGCGGCGTTGGTATTGCGACTGGGCTAGGAAGTAAAGGCGCAGCAGCGATACGTGGCGTAAAGAAATGTGAATTGACCAGTAAGCCCGATAACTTCTCTTCTGCATAGATTTTGCTAAAGCTGCTATTGCTTCTGTCGTAGGCATAGGTCAGGCGGTAGGCGTTCTCTAACTTTGTTGAATAGCTAGGAATATCGGCAAACAGCAAGGTGCTGGCATCGATCAAGATCGCTTTTGATTCTGCATGCGGCAAACTGAGTACGCTCGCATTGCCGAGCAAACTGTCAGAAAATGCCTGAGCCACCGCTTGTGCCTGCGGCGTACCTGGAGCGGCATAAAAATCAGTATTCTTGGCAATCAATTGCACTTGATTGCCTATGCGCTTAAACACCGCCTGATAGCTATTGCCCATCTGACTGCCGTACAGACCGCGTTCACCCAGGCTGCTGGGGATATTGTAGGAAAAGAAAAAAGGCTGATCGAATTGCCCGGGCCGGATTTCTATCCATACTTTTTCATCTTTTTGATACAGGGTAAAAAATCCCTTGTGCTCTTTGGCATCCTTGATCAGTTCTTTAAACGGACGCAATGCGCTGGGCATTTGCGCCACTGCCACCTGCTGTGGCGTAGTTGCTGTCGGACTTGCTAGCGCATTGGCAGGTGGCGTGACTGGCGTTCCGGTCGCTGGAACCTGCGCACAGGCAGAGCTAGTGACTAGACTGCACAGTGCGATGTAAGGTACTGCTAACTTTAATTGTCTGCCAAAGTACTGTTCAAAATGCATGGATGTTATCCGGATTTATGTTGTCAATGCTTGCGTTCAATGCAGGTCTTGCGAACTATCAATGAGCGTTCTCAATGAGCATTCTCAATTTGGAGTCTCAATAAAAGCCGCCTCATGTTAAGGTTCGCCGCACAGACAATGGGTCATTGCCATATAGCCCTTGGTGCTATTTTGCATATCGGCTAACCAGCTCAATTCTTTTGCCATTTCAGCTGCGGCTTGCAGCGGCACCCCAGACGGTACTACCGCCAGTTTGAATTGATCATTGAGTACCTGACTCAAGCTGGCACCTACGCTCGCGCCTAATAAATTAAAGACACGATCAAATTTGGAGGGCTCGCGTTCTATGTAACTGACCCGATAATCGCTGCCAAGTTTGGCGCGTTTGGCGGCCGAAGCGAGTGCATCGTTATAACTACCTACGGTATCAATCAAGCCGCGCTGCTTGGCTTGCTCACCAGTCCAGACCCGCCCCTGGGCGACTTCGTCTATCTTGGCCTGAGTGGTGTGGCGGGCCGCTGCGGCTTTGCTGGTGAAGTCGAAGTAGATGTGATTGATGCCGGCTTGTATCACTTCGCCAAAGCGTGGATTCATAGGGCGCAGGGGATTGAAGGCGTCGCCTAACCAGGTGGTGGTGGTGCCACCGGTATGCACGCCGATTTTTTCTATGACTTTATCGGCCGTCGGGAAAATCGCGAACACGCCAATAGATCCGGTCACTGTGGCGGCATCGGCAATCACTTCATCTGAGGCCATAGAGATCCAGTAACCACCGGAGGCCGCCACATTACCCATAGAGACCACGACCGGTTTGCCGGCCTTGCGCGTGAGTTCGAGTTCTCGGCGTATTAATTCTGATCCAAAAGCGCTGCCGCCCGGTGAATCAACCCTTAATACGATCGCTTTGATCTGATCGTCTTCGCGTGCTTTGCGTATCAGATTGGCTGTGGATAAGCCACCGATAGAACCAGCAGGCGCCATGCCATCACTGATTTCGCCTGCAGCCACTACCACGCCTACGGCATCGCCGAACAGTGCTGGTTTTTGTTTGGACAGATATTCGTCGAAATTAATTTGCCTAAAACTCTTACTATGTTCGTCTTTCACACCTTTTTGCAGCATGATCTGACGCAATTCATCGCGGGTTTTTAAACCATCCACTAGCTTGCTATTGAGTGCCAGTTTGGCGATGTCGCCGCCTGCTGCATTGAGTAAATTCGGCAAATCATCGATGCCTGCCATGATGGCTCCGGCGGGTAATTTGCGAGCTTTTTCTACGCCATCGGTATACGTTTTCCACATGGCGTTATATAAATAGGCTTCCGCTTCGGCAGCAGCAGCCGAGGGCGCGTTGGCGATATACGGTTCGGCAAAACTCTTGTAGGTACCGACCTTCATCAAATTGATGGTGACTCCGACCTTGTCGAGTGCATCGCGATAATAATTGCGATAACGGCCAAAGCCATTGAGCATTACCGTGCCCATGGGGTGCACGTACACTTCATTGGCATGCGCAGCTAAAAAATATTGGCGTTGATCGTAGTTGGCGCCCCAGGCGACTACTTTTTTACCGCTGGCTTTGAAATTTTCTAGTGCGGCTGCAACTTCGCGCAGCATAGGCAGGCCGGCGCCTTGCATTTCATCGAGTAGCAATACCACGCTGCCGATTTTAGAGTCTTTAGCAGCCGCATTGAGCACCGTTAAAACGTCGCGCAATTGCGTGGTTTTTTTTGTGTCGCCTTTGGCCTCCGCCATCAAAGAGTCGCGTAATCCACCAGAATTTTGCTCTACCAGTTGCCCTTTTAAATCTAATACTAGCGCAGTTTTTTCTTCTAATTTTTTGCCTGCTCCGGAAAAAAAGCCTATGGCGAGCGCCACCAATATGGCTAAAAACAGCATATTGAGAATAAATCTGCGCCCGACATCGAGGGCCTTCCAAACGAAAGCAAAGGATTTTTTTAGGAAAGCAATAGGGGAGAAAGACATGGTGTTTCCTTTACCGATAAATAGGTCGTACTTGTTGTGCTTTACTTCTTAATACTTACGCAAAACCGCCCCAGCGTTGTTGCACTCGCCTCTCGGCACTAGCGTAAGTCTTCAGCGGTCCGCCTAGCTGGAGCAATTTTGCGTAAGTCCTACTTCTAATTAAATACGCCAGGAATTATTCTGGCCAGATACTTTGCAGCAGTTGCGCTAAATGCGCGCCGGCTTTGATTAAGGCCTCTTCTTTAATTTTAAGCATGGTTTTTTCGTATTCTAAGGGTAAGGCGATCGACCAATTGTTGCCGCGTTGGGTTGCGGTGCTCTTACTAAACTGCATGCCGGAAAACGCTGTCTTGGCATCTGCGATCGTTTGATCGGCCCAAAGACTCGGCCAATTTTCTATTGTGCCTGCGGTTTTGTCTAGCTTGCTCGCCTTGAGTTTGAGTACTTCATTCATACGCCCATGTTTATAGGCTTGCGGCAGTTCGTCCCACATGCTGTGAAGATTGCCGCAAGGGCATTGCAGGGCGTTGCCGCCTACGGTATTGCTACCCTTGTCGTAGTGAGTGTGGGCAGCATCCGGATTAATAAGTTTTCCTTGATTGCTAAGAAACACCGAACCCACATGCAAGGGTTGATGCAGATCGCCGACCAAGTGCGTCAATACACTTAAGGCTTCGCGCTCATCTTGAAATTGAAATGGTTGAACCGCTGGCTTACCTTGCAGGAAAGCCACCGCAGCGCCTATCGCATGGACGATGTCGTGCTCATTGGTGCCGACATAGCCAGACTTGTAGTGAGCGTGTTGGATTGCAACGTCGGTGTAGTGATATTGTTTGTGGCAGCTTTCTTCACCTTCAGCCGGATTACAATTGCTATTGTTTCGACGCACATAACTGCTCATGGCGTCTATCCCTTCCTTGGTCTCAAACGGCGCACATTCCGGATATCTTCCGGTTGAGGTGTAAGCAAAATCTTTTTCAGGATTGATGCCTTTGACGCAATCGGCCCATACCGCAACCTGCTCTAAGCTACTTTGCTGCAGGACTTCCGTGACTTTTTGGCCTGCCTTGCTTCCAACCAGTAGCGTATCGGCGATCGCCCCCACGCTATGATGGCCATCCGGCCCCCAGGCAAAACTAGTGAGTGGCATGCAGCAGAAGGTAAATGCGAGGCTTAACAGATGTCGTTTCATGATTTTCCTATCGTGGCAGGCAAGGCCGGTATAAGTCTTAAAAGACAATTCTAATCTGAAACTAGGCATCGTAGTTTGATTAGTTGGCTTGCAGGCAATTTCAATTTTATTATTTTTAAGACTTACGCAAAATTGTTCCAGTTAGGCCTAGCGCCGAGGACATTACGCTATACGGCAAGGCGAATACACCGACGCTGGGGCGGTTTTGCCTAAGCCCTACTTGTAAATAGGCTCACTCTGCGCAAGCATAGACCTGGATTTTTTTCTTAAGTTCCTGCGCTAAATTCGACTAAATGCCCAATAGCATTTAGACTAGACGACTTTTATCAAATTTTCCCAGCTCGCACGGGCAATGGATAACATCTTTGTCGAAAGAATGTGGCGAAGCTTGAAATGCGAAGATGTGTCTTTAAGAAATCACAAACATATGCAAGATTTGATGTTGGGTTTGACGCACCACTTTAATAATGAGCCAAATCGCCAAGCGCTGGACTATCTTGCACCGAACATAGTGCATCGGTTCAGCGTTGGCGGCGGCTGTGGCGCAAAGATCTTGGATGATTTGCGGTCCAATTGCGGAATTGGCTGTTGCGCTAAGCTCTACATGCGACTCCGCAATTGCAAAGGCGGAATCAAAAATAGTAACGACGTCAAAAGCAGAAGCAAAACAAAAACCTCGGCAGAGCCGTGTGGCCGTAGCAGAAAAGACATTATCTTAAAATAGGTGAATATTTGTCTCTAGGAAGGGGGCACTTGAGTATAGATTTCCTGCCTAAGTTTATAGATGAGTTAAATGTGTACGGTGATTGGACGCAATAGAGTGGCTTTTGGGTTTTGCTTAATCTAGTTATGGTGGCATATTGTTTTGTAAGGAGCGTAAAGAAATTTGGAAAAACAACGTTTTGTTATTCTTAATTTTCTTTTTTTGCAATAAACCTCCAGCTTTGTTGTGGGTACTTTGATTATTGGGGCAACATCAAAATTTACATACCTAATTTTGAGGTTTCGATTTAAATGAATGGTAATAAATATAAATGTGGAGAAATATTGGATGTTAAAAGATAGTAGTAATGGAAAATTTTCCTTGATAGGCTTTGATAAATTCCCCCTAGTTGTATATGCGATATGCATGCTTGGGTTCGCTATAACAAGCGCTTCTAATTATCCTGGCTTGATGACACCAGATTCTGATTTTCAATTCTTGCAGGCATCTAGCCTTTCTTTTTCGGATTGGCATCCACCAATAATGGCTCTTGTTTGGAGCGCATTACTTAATATTGTTGATGGGCCGCTTGGGATGCTATTTTTGTTCGGTGCGCTATATTGGGGGTCTTTTGCCTTAATCGCGAAATCTATGGGGGGAAGATCAAAACAGGCCGCGGCTCTTCTTTTAGCCTTTGCATTCTGCCCGTTTTCTATAAATTTTGTAGGAACAATTTGGAAGGACGTATTTGTTTTTGTGTTTTTTTTATTTGGTCTTTCAATTATTGTGCGCAGCCACTTTAATGGAGTACTTCTAAAGAGGCGAGCGGCTGTTTTTTTGGTTTTTATTTTTGCTACGGGGGCTTTGGCTCGGCATAACGCAATTCTTTCAGGGATGGTATTGTCTGTTTTGTGCCTGACTTACACGAAAAATGGGACGGTTAAAGGTTTTCCAAGATTTGTATTCATAGCGCTCAACGCTATGATTTTATTTTCTGTAATATTCGCCGGAATGTTTTTTACTATTGATCATTTCGCAAAACCAGAAAAAAAATATGCTAGCTCCTCACTATTTGTTTACGACCTGGTTGGAGTATCTATTCGGTCAAAAGAGTATCTTTTGCCGAAGTCGGAGTCTTTCAATGTGGAAAACATTAAGACGTGCTACGAAAACAAAGGATGGGATAAGGTATGGGCTTCCTGCCCTCAGTTAATAGATGAATTGAATATGAACGGTGATTGGAAGCAATTGCGTGGCTATTGGATATCAGCCATCGCAAAATATCCAACACTATATCTAAAACATCGGCTTTATCATTTCACTTCATTCTTTGATCCAGCTTGGCTTGTATTCAATTCAGAACCGACAAAGATAAATAAGGATTTTGGCTTTAAGCGATCTATTTTCTTTAATACTATGGAGTCATATATCAAGGGAGCAGCATCTGCGCCAGGTGTTTCTATTTTTTTTACGAATGGCTTTTGGGTTTTGCTTAATCTATTTATGGTTGCATATTGTTTTGTAAGGTGTAGCAAGAAATTTGAGAAAAATGATATTTTTTTACTCCTTATTTCACTTTCTGGATTAGCTTATTCTGGACCACTAATACTGGGTGGCGTTGCTCCGGATTTTCGTTACGTTTACTGGTCTATCGGATCTTCAATAATTTTCATTTCATTTGCTCTTTCGATGTCGGAGCGTAAAAAAACCGGGGGTTTTCCAGTATGAATGACAAAGAAAATATGCCTCAGTTTCAAGATGTTAATACATTGATCGGCATGGTAAAATCGTTGGCGCAAAATGAAAATATTTCTAATTTAAATCAGGACGTGATTCGAGAGTTTTCGGAGCGTTTGGCCTCTTTCGATGTAGATATTCTTGCCGCGCTGCAGAGTGACCGTGAGGGTGCGATCTCTAGTATCAAACTTCTCTCCCAAGTAGATCAAAGGGACGCAGTATTTTCGCTTCTCGCTAACTTGGAGATACCCCGCGACGACAGTGAGTTCTTGGAAGTTTCCATCAATGTTGGACTGGGCGGCGATGCTGCAGTGACGCATCAGTGGATTGTCGATTACGATATCGTTGGGCAACGACTAGAGATGATCCAGACGATCGTCTTACCTTATATCGCTGCGAACTGTCCCGAAAAAACTCTGTTTCACGCGTTGAAGCTGTACGAGGCTAACGCGTTATCCCTGAATCAGCCACTGATTAATCCGCAGGCAATCTACGATATCATCAGTGTCGCAAGAGGCGGTCGTGTTGCTGAGTTTTCAGCCCGAGGTATCGTCCGATCTGCGGATCGGAATGACTCAGTTAGGTTGGTTCTGCCAAACGAAATCTTTAATGTTTTGTTGCGGTTGGCTTGGACCGCTCAAGATTACCTATTCGAGCTTCATGAGCGGTATGCTCCAGATGAACTGATCCGGTTACTAAAGACACTGGAAAAAGTGGTTCCAGTTTATCTCATTCCCACACATCTTGGTTATCCCATGGGTGGTGGTGAAAGCTTCATGCATCAGACTTGCCGGATACTTAGTGAGTTTGCGGTCAAATGTGTCTGGGTCAGTTTTCTTGATCCAAAAACAGGCTGGTACACTCAGGATTCATTGACTTATACACCTTATTACATTGATGTTCGTTATGCAGGGGGAATG
The DNA here is from genome assembly GCF_003955735.1 of Undibacterium parvum. Lineage (NCBI taxonomy): Bacteria > Pseudomonadati > Pseudomonadota > Betaproteobacteria > Burkholderiales > Oxalobacteraceae > Neoundibacterium > Neoundibacterium parvum. The sequence goes on from NZ_CP034464.1 coordinate 3,542,884, forward strand.
TGTAGAGATGATATGCAGCGTGCGATAGACATCTATTGTCCTGACCTGATTCACGCACAAGGCGGGACTAATGATGCCGCAATGGAAATCGCAGAGCAAAGTCGGTGTACAACAATGATCGGGTATCACTTTTGGAGTGGCTTGATTGAGTTGGGGCAAACCGGTAATCGTCACATTATTGAGAATCTAACCGAACACAGACTCCGCCCCTCCCCCGCGCAGCAATCTGCGTTGGTCTGGAAATATGTCGCTTCAGAATTCATGCAAGATGTGTATGCACGTCTTGGTGGCTCAGAAGCGCTTAACATCGTTCATCCCATTTCTGATAACGCTCAGTTCCTTGTGAAACGTGGCGACTTTGGAACCTATGTACTACAAATCAACGTATGCACTCTGAAGGGGGGTAACATTTTTCTGGACAGTGTCAAAGCTCTCGGAGATAAAATTCCTTTTATGGGGATTCAGGGGGAGCCAGAACATTCAGATTTTTCAAATCGACTTACTGAGGAAGTTGCCCGACATGATCTTTGCACGTTGATGTCATACGGTAATGTCCGTGAGTTTTATCAGAAAGCTAGGTTAGTTATTGTCCCTACTCTGGTAGATGAAACTTTCTGTCGTGTAGCTTTTGAAGCTGCTATGAATGGAATCCCCGTACTTTGTACTGCCAATGGTTTCTTGCCTTCGATGTTCGGCGATACAGGGGTTTACTTGCCAGAAGATTCCGCTGAATGGATTACTGCAATCCGAGATCTCTATTACGATGTAGATCGGTTAAGAAATATTGGCGAGATGCAGCGAGCACGATTGCAATCAATGTTCGGCAGTGATTTTCACGGGTTCATTCAGTCTGCCATGCGCTTGATCGACAATTCAGCGACTCGCAATATTGGAGTCTTTACTGTCTGGGGTGATCAGGGACTAGGCAATCTCGCCCATACACATACGAAATTGCTCCGAAGCGTTGGCTATAAAGTTCATATCTTTTCCTTTCAGCCATATACAGCGATCGGAAACGCACTTGTTAGGCAAACCAATCCCGATGACTGGAGTGTTCCAGCCAACGCCGATTCTATCTATTATTCGTTTAATCATCGAGAAGCGGTTACAGTCCACGAACTGACCCAGTTCATCTTGATCAATAATATCCACACATTGATAGTCCCAGAGATCTGCTGGAACACAAATTGGGAGCGGCTATTCGATACTCAAGTACAAGTTACCAAGCTGATGATTTGTAGCATCCCGATGATCGAGATTGTCATCAGGGAAGAAATTTCGAATCACAACAGGCTGACATCAACACTCTATTGCACTAGATCGGCAGAAAAGGTGCTGAACGAGTCGGGTGTGAATAATGGCGTATTTTTGGGTCATGGATTCGGCCTGCCTTTGACCTTGACGAGGGTGGAAGCGAAACGCCTCCGCCTGGCTCAGCGGCCAAAAATTCGTTTTTTGCATGTTGCTGGCCACAATCCTAAAATCCGTAAGAACACGAATCAAGTAATCGAGGCATTTTCTCAAGCTCTAACGTTGCGGGATGATATCGAGCTGACAGTAACTTCAATGGATCCAGTATCGACCTATTATTCAGACGAGTTGCCTTCTGGCATAACAATTATTGACCGTTGCTTATCACGAGACGAGATACTCGATCTTTATGAAGAGCACGATGTAAGTATTCAAGTATCCTCCCATGAGGGATTGGGACTTGGGTTTTATGAATCTCTCTGCCGTAGCACGCCGGTCTTGTCTCTGGATTCCCCTCCCCACAATGAGATTGTGCTTGAAGGCAAAACTGGATGGCTGATTCCGGCCCGCTCCACGCATGTAGCCGACAATGAAAAAGCGGTTGTGGAGGCTTGGCGCTTCAATACCAATGATCTCACCAGCCGAATCGTCCTTTTGAATCAAGAAGCGATCGATCGGGTAACTGTGAGTACCGGAGCGATTTATAAAACCCGCTTTGATGAAGTGGCCCTACTGACCCGCTTCCTGCAGGTGCTGCCACGCGGCAATGCGTGCCAACTGTCAAATAAGTCTGCGGCAGTGGGTGGTCTTGTTGATGTCAATGTGTCTGATGCTTACTTAGCGGAAGTCACGATGAATGAACACGTTGCCGAGAGGCCGCAAGAGTCATGTGGAGTCATTGCATCAGTTCCTGGAAGTGTGAAATTTCTAGTCAAACGAGTTCTGTTTAAAACGTTGAGAGCTGTCTATCAACTAACCAAGCCAATCACGCGCCGAATTGCGTTCAGATTGCGGTTATTGATGATAGAAGCCACCGATGATTTGCGCCACGAAATTGGCAAGCTCAACAATGACGTTCGCGACATTGCAAAGAAGCAAATTTTGATGGATCATGAGTTGGCGATGCTTGCCGAAGCAAGCGACAGCCAAAATTGGAAGACTCTCGGAGTTGCGAGTGCGGTAAGCGCCCTTTCACGGTCAAGCCGTTCCGCTCTTGAGGAAGCACGCGCAACCCGTTCCGCTCTTGAGGAGGCGCGCGCAACCCGTGTTGCTTTTGAGGAGGCACGTTCAACCCACGCTATTCTTGAGGAGATTCGTCGTGAGGTTGAATTCATCAAGCACCGCACTGCTACCTATGCCGGACAGGGCGCAGTCCTGACCTACCTAAAGGATGAGAGCCCCATATTTGTTAATACAGGTGACTTAGGCTGCCCCTCACCCATTGTCAATGGCGGGATTTGGGAGCCAGAAAATCTCAGTGTCTTGTATAGCTTCATTACTAGCAATACTGTATTTCTCGACATTGGTGCCAATATTGGTTATTTCTCCATCGCTATCGGCAATCGCCTCAAACGAAGTGGCAAGGTGTTCGCTGTCGAGCCTCATCCTACACTGACCAACTTAATCGAACGCAGTGTTCAGCTAAACAGCCTCGAAGCCGTGGTGCAGATCTTTCAATGCGCGGTCTCCGATCAAGAGGGGGCGCTCGACCTTTTTTACCCAGATGATCATCTTGGGAAAGGCTCATCCACTCGCAACGCAGACGAACAGGGGCGATGCCTTTCTGTACATGCACATCGCTTGGACTCACTTCTGCCCCAAGATGTGGTCGTCGATTTAATTAAGATCGACGTTGAGGGCCACGAGTTGAGTGTGTTGCGGGGTATGCATGAGGTGCTGCAACGATCACCTAATGTCAAAGTGCTGTTCGAAAAATTGGACTCATCCAACACGGAAACAGACGAGATCGGCAGATTGATGCGCGAACACGGTCTAGCTCTTTACGGAGTCGGCCCCCATGCCTTACTCGTCCCTCTGGATATAGCCAGCTATCAGACTTGGATTGGAGATGTTCTTGCCGCACCATTCGACGCAATCGACAGGCTTTTACGCACTGGTTTCTCTGTCTATCCCGGACAACTGTCCGGCACCGGTTCGACTGATGGCTTAATGACAACCTACACGGCAGAACAGGCAGGAGTGGTCTTCTTCGGACCTGATTGGTATCTGCGCCAAGGGAGTTGGGACATCCGGCTACATGGTCGCATTAGGGGCGCTGTGCGCATGGTTGTTGTTGAGGAACACAAGAACATCATAGCCGAATTTGAAATGTCTGGCGTCGATCTAAAGGCCAACTTTACTGTCACTCACGATATTACCCATTTCGAGGTGCGTGCATATGCCGAGGCTGGAGTGGTAATCGATCTTGAACGTATCGAGTTCCAACATTGTCTGAATCTTTGACGTTATTGCTATTATAGTCCGTCGTTAATTGGAATTTCATCAGAGATCTAGTGCCTACCTCCCTTAGTTGACGAACACGACACCTGATGAATTTCCAGAGACTAGACCTTATGAAGAGGCTATACCATCGAGCGTGCGGTATTAGGTGAAATATGCAGCGCAAACCTCTTGTGAGGTCCCATCCATGCGGACCTTCCCGTGCTCTAACCATATCGCACGATTGCATGTGTTCATAACCAATTCCCGTGAATGGCTCGCTATTACTAGAATATTTGTTGATTGAACTAATTCAGACATGCGAGCTTCAGCCTTGTGCCTAAACCCCTCATCTCCTACAGATAGCCATTCATCCATCAAAAGAATTTCTGGGCGAACGATTGTAGACACTGCAAATGCGAGACGCAGATGCATCCCCGTTGAATAGGTTCGCAGAGGCATGTCAATAAAGTCACCCAGTTCAGAAAACTCGATGATGTCATTGATTTGTTTGCTTATGTCAGACTTCTTCATTCCAAGCAGGCCACCACGAAGGAAAATGTTCTCTCTGCCATTAGCCTCAGGGTCTATTCCTAGCGAAATGTCTATCAGAGAGCCAATCTCACCAATAATACGAGAAGACCCGGACGAGGGTTCATAAACGCCACTTAGCAAACGCAGTAGCGTACTTTTCCCTGCTCCATTGTGACCGAGAAGACCTACTCGATCACCATCTTTTAAAGTAAATGTCAGTCCCTCAAGCGCTCGGACAACAACACGCCCTGTTTGATCTGCTCCTAACTGGCCGCCTGTCGCGACCTGGATCAGGCGCTTTTTTAATGATCTGCCGTTTGCGTTATAAATTGGAAAATCAACGCAAACATTGTTAAATTCGATAGTAGCCATAGGTTTCTTCTTTTATAGCCAGTAAGCAATACGGCGTTTGTAGTGACCATAAATGGTTAATGCAATAACCCATCCAAACAATGCTAGTGCCAGCGATACCACCCAATTCGTCCATGTTGGAAATTGCCCAAGCAAAGGGGAGCGCACGATTTCAAGTAAGTGAAACACAGGATTTAAATCTAGTAAGTAAAGCCCCGCTCGATCAGGGAGAAGATGCGGCATCCACATGATAGGCGTCAGATAAAAAACTACTTGAATAACACTTCCTATAATCTGTGGGAGGTCGCGGTACCTTGCACATATAACGCTAAGAATAAGTGCTACCCAAGTCAAATTTATAAGCAATAAAATAAATCCTGGAATGCTAATGAGTGCAACTAAACCCACTGGTTTTCCAACAGCGAGAAGCACAAGAGGAAAAATCACTATGTTATGACCAAGAATCAAAACATTACGCCAAATCATACGCAATATGTGCACAAACAAAGGGATCGGAAGTTGCTTTACAATTCCTTCAGCTGCAATAAAACCAGTACATCCCTCACTAACGATCGCGGATATAAAGCTCCAGAGAATTGTCCCTGCAGCAAGAAATGGCAAAAATTCTGTTAGTGGGGCTTTGAAGATCTGACCAAACACAACGCCCATTGTTCCGATCATGATAGCCATGCTGATGGTCAACCAGAACGGTCCTAAGGCTGACCGTCTGTAGCGTTGACGAACGTCTTGCCATCCCAGCATGCCCACTAAAGGGTAGCGCCGTACAGCAGCAGTTATGTCTGAGAGTGCGATTGTTAGAGAGTAGCTAGGCATTAAAAGGTCATAAAAAAATAACGCATTATAGCGATAAATTTTTAAACATGTAAATTTTATTACTTCGCCAATATTGACTCCCAAGATTAAGAAGTGCTTGTCTTCGTGCTATTGCCAGCAGTATGAGTAAATTTTAAATACCTTGCAACTATGTTTTATGCGCTTTTCTGCTATTAAGGAGTATATATATGAAAAGAACTTTATATAGTCAGCGACTGAATAAAACAGTGCGTTGGCGTGAGGAGGCGATCTCAGTCCGATTTCGTAGCAGATTAGCGGCTGGATTTTTTTCTTAAGTTCCTGCGCTAAATTCGACTAAATGCGCAATAGCCGTTAGACTAGACGACTTTTCTCAAATTTTCCTGGCTCGCCCGAAATGAATGCATCAACCGAACATACAGTACCGTCCTCAGAGCAGCCTAGCGATGAGATTGCGGCCGAGACTCTAGATCAGTCGGAAGCGCAACTGGTCCCTAAGTCAGTGAGCAGCGATCTTATCAAGCGTGAAGTTGCGCGTCGTCGTACTTTCGGGATTATTTCGCATCCGGATGCTGGTAAAACCACGCTGACCGAAAAGCTTTTGATGTTTTCTGGCGCGATACAATTGGCCGGTACCGTGAAGGCACGTAAGAGTGGGCGTCACGCCACCTCCGACTGGATGGAAATCGAGAAACAGCGCGGCATTTCTGTCGCCAGCTCGGTGATGCAGTTTGAGTACCGCGATCACGTGGTCAATCTGCTTGATACCCCGGGTCACCAGGATTTTTCTGAAGATACCTACCGCGTTCTGACCGCCGTCGATTCTGCTTTGATGGTGATCGATGCGGCCAAGGGTGTGGAAGAACAAACCATTAAATTGCTCAACGTTTGTCGAATGCGCAATACGCCGATTATTACCTTCGTCAACAAGATGGACCGCGAGACGCGCGATCCTTTGGAGTTGCTCGATGAACTGGAATCGGTACTCAAGATACAGTGTGCGCCGGTGACCTGGCCTATTGGCATGGGCAAAACTTTCCGCGGTGTGTATCACATCCTGAAAGACGAGATCATGCTGTTTGCGGCCGGTAGTGAACGTGCCGATCAGCAGTTTGAAGTACTCAAGGGTATCAATAACCCGCGTCTGGCCGAACTTTTTCCTCTGGAAATTGAACAGCTAAAGATGGAAATCGAACTGGTACAGGGCGCTTCGCACCCGTTTGATCTCAATGCCTTCCTGGCGGGTACGCAAACGCCGGTGTTCTTTGGGTCGGCGATTAATAACTTTGGTGTGCGCGAAATTCTCAATGCGCTGCTCGATTGGGCACCAGCACCTTGTGAGCGCGATGCTACCGTGCGCTCGGTTTTGCCGACTGAAGTGCCATTCTCGGGTTTCGTCTTCAAGATACAAGCAAATATGGATCCGGCGCATCGCGATCGCATTGCATTTTTGCGCGTGTGTTCCGGTCATTTTGAGCGCGGCATGAAGCTCAAGCATTTGCGCCTGAACCGTGAGATTAAGGTCTCATCGGTGGTGGCCTTCATGGCATCGAGCCGCGAGCAAGTCGAAGAAGCTTACGCTGGCGATATCATCGGTTTGCCGAATCACGGCAATATGCAGATCGGCGACAGTTTTTCTGAAGGTGAGTTCTTGCAATTTACCGGTATCCCTTACTTTGCTCCGGATTTTTTCCGTACAGCCCGCATTCTTAATCCTATGAAAACCAAGCAATTGCAAAAAGGTTTGCAGCAATTGGGTGAAGAGGGCGCGGTGCAAGTATTTAAACCCGTCAATAGTGGCGATCTGGTGTTGGGCGCGGTCGGTGTATTGCAGTTTGAAGTGGTAGCCAGCCGCCTCAAAAATGAATACGGCGTGGATGCCGTGTTTGAAGGTACCAGCATCAGCAGCGCGCGCTGGGTTACTTGTGAAGACAAGAAGATTATGGCCGATTTTGAGCGCTCAAGCGCAGGGCACAATCTGGCGCACGATGCCGCAGGTAATCTGGCTTATCTGGCCAGTTCAGGCGTGAATCTACGCTTGACGCAAGAACGCTGGCCTGATGTGGTGTTTCATGCGACCCGTGAACACGCTGCTAAATTAGAGTAAGACCCACAGAAATTGAAGTAGAAGTAGAAGTAGAAAGTGCAGCGCATTAGTGCTGCACTTTTTATTTTGCCTGCCTGATTGCGCAATAGCAACGGGCTTCTCCGGCCGGCTTGTCCGCTGAGCCGCTTCCTGTAACACTCTCCGGCCTGCCGCCCCGCAAACGCTATGAATTGGCGCTACTCCAGCCTGCTTAGGCTAGCAGGCAAGCGCCACGCTGGTCTATAAGCTATCGATACAAAGCTAGTGTTGTAGCTATGCCTACAGGCCGCTAGAAATCATCTAGGCTAGCCGAATCAGCGGTATAGTTGAATAATCAAGTGACAAGCTGGTGTGGTTCCTATATGCCGCCTTGCTTAGTCCGTAAAAAACCAAAAATCCCTAGCACCCCATAGAGGAGACAAGCATGGAAATCCCTAGTGTAAAACATCTGGTCAGCGAGCAAGAGTGGGCTTTACGGGTTGATCTGGCGGCCTGTTATCGCCTGGTCGCAGCGTATGGCTGGAGTGACCTGGTGTTCACCCATATCAGTGCCCGTGTGCCTGGACCTGAGCACCATTTCCTGATCAATCCTTACGGTTTAATGTTTGATGAGATCACCGCGTCGTCTCTGGTGAAAGTCGATCAGCAGTGTAACAAGATGATCGCCTCGCCTTTTCCGGTGAATCCTGCTGGATTTGTGATCCACAGCGCGGTGCATGAGGCGCGCGAGGATGTGCAATGTGTTTTGCATACACATACCCGAGCCGGGGTGGCGGTGAGTGCGCAAAAATGCGGTGTGCTGGCTATCTCACAGCAATCGACTTTTGTGCTGGCTTCATTGGCTTACCATGACTATGAAGGTGTCGCGTTTCGCGAGGACGAAAAGCCGCGCTTGCAAGCCGATATGGGACGTGCCAACTTTTTGATGTTGCGCAATCACGGCCTGCTGGTGGCAGGTAAGAGCATTGCCGATGCCTTCCTCTCCATGTACACCTTTGAGGCGGCTTGTCAGATCCAGATCAGCGCACAAGCCGGCGGCGAATTGACGCAGATTAATCCGCAGATCGTGCAGGGCGTGGCGGAGGCGATGCGGGTGCAGACTGGCGGCATGGGCGGCGCTTTTGTCTGGCCATCGCTGATACGCAAACTCGAGCGTAGCGATCAAAGCTATAAATTATGACGAGGTATTGATGAACGATCTCAGACTTTCGATACAAACTATCAGGAATGCAGTATGCAAGTGATCATCATCACCGGCAGCTCCGATGGCATAGGTGCTGAAATGGCGCGCCAACTGGCTAGGCAATACGGGGCTCAACTGGCTTTGGTATTGGCGGCGCGTAACGAGCTCTTATTGCAGCAGGTGGCGGCCAAATGTCGCGCCAGCGGAGCCCAGACACTAGTGCTAAAAACCGATGTGTCGCAGCAGGCCGAGTGCCGCGCGCTGGTCGCTGGCACGATAGAAAAATTCGGCAGGCTAGACGCTCTGATCAATAATGCCGGTCGCTCGGCGCAAGCACTGTTTGCTGAGGTGGATGATCTGAGCTGGTATGAAGAGCTGATGCGGATTAATTTTTGGGGCAGCCTGTGGTGTACCCATGCCGCCTTGCCGCATCTGAAGGCCAGCAAGGGCAAGATCGTTGCCGTCTCATCATTGGCCGGATTAATCGGTGTGCCGGGACGCACCGCGTATAGCGCGAGTAAATTTGCCATGGGCGGATTTTTTGAAAGCTTACGCGCCGAACTCAAAGAGTCTGGCGTGAGCGTGACAGTCGCTTACCCCGGCGTAGTCGCAACCCAGATTCGCTATCGTGGTTACAATGCCGCTGGCCAGGCAGCTGGCAGCAGCGGTCTGAAGGAAGATCATGCTATGTCGGTAGAGCAGTGTGCTAGCCTGATACTGGCTGGTATGCAGCAAGGCAAACGTGAAGTGGTGATGTCGACTAAAGGCAAGTTAGGGCGCTGGCTAAAATTGCTGCTGCCTAATCTGGTCGATAAAATCGCGATGGCGGCATTGAAGAAAGAAGTGCGGCCAGAATAGCGCTGCTGAGCTATCCTATCCTTAAATAAAACTAAAAAGGCATATGCTCGCTAAGCCGCATGGAATATGCGTGTTAAGCCTATGCCTGCAAAAAAATGAATTAGTCTTGAATCCGTGGCGCTAGCGCCAGGACGCTGAGGCAAGCGGCCAGCGGTAGGGTGGAGATGAACCCTAGATACTTGAAGCCCGCTGCGCCTAAAATTCCACCGACAAAAAACGCCAGGATTAGCATGCCATGCAGGTGCAATTTTCGCCGGTTGGCCAACACTTCATTGGTGTGTGCTTGCGTGGTATCGCGGTTCCAGTAAATCATCTTGCCCAGTTCTATGCCCAAGTCGGTAACTAGACCGGTGACGTGGGTAGTGCGTATTTCTGCATTCGAAATTTTAGTGATCAAGGCGTTTTGCAAACCCATCACATAGCACAGCAATACCGCTGTAAATGAGACGGTGATGACCGCATGTTGCTGAAGATTGGCGCCGACCAGTCCAAACACCAACAGCAACACAGCTTCGAGCAATAACACCGGCGTGTAGATGTGTCGCATTTGATTACGCTTGGCGTAGTTCACCATCAATGCGGTGCAGGCGGCTCCCCAGGTAAACGCCAGTAGCATAAACAAAGCGGCAAATGCCGGAAGAAATTTCCCCAATATTAAATCGTCAGCCGCAGTCGATAGCATGCCCGTCATATGCGAAGTGTACTGTCCGACCGCCAAAAAACCACCTGCATTGAGAGCACCGGCTATGCCAGCTAAAGTGACACCAAGATGTAGGTTGGATTGTGCGGTTCTTTTTGGGGAAGAAAGTTTCGCTAAATAATGAGCGGGCATAGAGCCAATACTTTTCGCGAGAATGGAGACTTAGTGTAAGTGAAGTGGCGGGCATGGCACAAGGGATTAAGTTGATTTTTCTACTAATTAAACGTTTTTTTGATTTTGCTTAATCAGATGTGAAAATTCTGTGCCTGAATGGTGCTGGTATCTTGCGCGTCATCCGCGATTTGTCGAATCACCTCAATACCAATGTTCAGTTGGCACATATTTATTTTGTACGCGCGCTCACCTTGCTCGGTGCTGGTGTTGTCACTCTGGCGTGGAATGGCAAACCGTAAGCTAGCTTTAAATGTGAATTTTTAGTGGCGTTAGCAACGCTGATACGCCACGTCCTTGACGATTTGGCGTTGTGTTTAAATTATTCAAATTAATACCAATAAGTATCCACTTTTAAATTTGGTATTGATGTCATTTTATTTAATTTTTGCCGAAAAAACGACAATGTAGTGACAAAATGTATTAAGGCCAGTTGTATAAAAACACGTTTAATTTTTTAGGAATAATGAATTAATTCAGATACTTAGCTATATATTGTAGTGCTCAATGTCAATACCAATACGAAATGTAATAATACCACATGAATACCGCTTGACAGCCACTTTTGAGGCCTCTAAAGTTAGCTCAGTTCAAAGATTTTGAGGTGGTTTTTTAATACTGCTGATGTTGAAATCTAAGAGTAATAAGGTGACAAAAAAAGTCATCCAGTCTTACTGGAGCTGAGTATCGCGATGGTTGCAGGGTTGAATAATTTCGAAAGTGGTAGTGCAAGTGCAGCATGCTTTGACTAGTCACTTAAGTAATCTGGCATTTTAGTGGTATTTTTTTGCTGATATTCGACTTTGGGCTGATTTAGGGAGTGGTAGCTAAACGCTTTGCAGGGTGCTGCTTAAATAGCCGCATTTTTCCGGGCAACAAATAGTTTTATTTAAAAAATCTTGGGGGAGTAAATGAAAAGTAATTTGACACCTAATTTGACACCAATCGCATCCGCAGTAGCGGTCTTGGTAATGAGCGTCGCCATGTCAGCACATGCGCAACAGGCAGCGCCAGTGCAGCAAGAAGTGGTTGTTACCGGTATTCGCGGATCGTTGCAGCAATCTTTGAATCAAAAGAAAAATAGCGAATCTTTTGTTGAAGTCATTACGGCAGAAGATATCGGTAAAATGCCGGATAAAAACGTTGCCGACTCTTTGTCGCGCGTTTCTGGTGTGACTACCACGAGTGCCGGTTCTGCTGAGGGTTCTTTTGGTGAGAATGAGCACGTGCAAATGCGTAGCTTGTCTTCACAAATGACTTTGACTACTTTGAATGGTCATACAGTCTCTTCAGGTGACTGGTACGGTCCAAATATTGCTGCTGGTGGTCGTAGCGTTTCTTTCACCTTGTTGCCATCTGATCTGGTTGGTAGCGTGGTTGTTCATAAATCTTCCCAGGCTGATCTGGTTGAGGGTGGTGCTGCTGGTACGGTTGATATTCTGACCCGTAGACCTCTGGACTTTAAAGAAAAAATGACAGTCTCAGCTTCTGCTGAAGCTGCTTATTCGTCGGCTGCAAAATCTACTGATCCTGCTTTGTCCGCTCTGGTTAGCTGGAAAAACGATGACAATACTTTCGGTGTTTTGGGGCAAGTTTTCTCGCAAACACGCAAATTGCAACGTGCTGGTTCTGAAGGCGTTTGGTGGGATAAGACTGGTGCGAATTACGCAGATCCAGCCTTGGCTGGCAAAGCGATCAGTTTGTTAAGTGGTGCGACTCTGTTTGAACAAACACGTAAGCGTGAAGGCGGCTACCTTGCTGCTCAGTGGAAAGCTGCAAATAATCTGAGCTTTGATCTGTCTGGTTTTTATGCAACAGTCGACGCTAAGAACTACAACACAAATTACATGGCTGACGTGATCAATCCAGTCAATGGTCCAGGTTGGAATGGCGTATCTGTTAAACCAACTAAGCCAGCTGTATTGAAGGGCAATACGATCAATTCCGTGTTTTACGGTAAAGATGCTTTCGGTGCGAACAGTGCTGGTGCATGGTCAGTCGTAGAAGACGTCGCAGCTCGTCCAGATGCTAAAACTGATTCTCAGTTCGTTAACCTCGATGCAAAATGGACTGTGAATAGCGACCTGACACTGACAGGTAAAGTCGGTACGACTAAAGGTTCAGGCAAGACTAAAGACGTTGGTTTCGAAGTTCTGAGTGGTTGGGATCAGGGCGCTGGTTACACAGTTAGTCCAGAAGGTATCTTTATTTTGGATGTGCCGGGTGGCGCGAAATTCACACGTGCCGGTGGTGGTATCGGTGGATGGGGTAGCTACACTGAATCTACCGATAAAGAAACGTATGCACAGGCAGATGGCGAGCTGAAATTGAGTTCGGAAGCGATTCCTTCGATCAAGTTTGGTATGCGTTTTGCTAAGCATGAACGTGATTTGACAAAGTTGGGCATGACTTTGGCGGACGCGGGAAAGGATGAAAAGATTATTCCTGACAGCGCGGTAGGTAACTACGACGCGAATTGGTACGGTAATTTGCCAGTTAATCCTACGCCAGGTTTCCGTCCATTTAAGATCAGTAATGATTTCGTTGCTTCTTGGGTTGATAAGTATGCGACATTTACTACGCATGCAACTCAGCAAGAGTTCAATATCAAGGAAGATACTAGCGCAGCGTATGTGATGGCAAATCTGCAGCCAACTGACAAAGTGAGTGGTAATGTTGGTGTGCGCTTGGTGCAAACCAAGATGAATATCAAGGCCTTCTTGCCAGGTGGTTTGCCTAGCTACGAACAAAGTTTTAATGATGTCTTACCTAGTTTGAATTTGCGTGCAGATGTTGCTAAAAATGTGGTCGGTCGTTTTGCCTTGAATCGCAGCATGTCCCGTCCAGAGTTTGGCCAATTGGCTGGTAATGATCTGCGTGATCTGCAGCACAATGGCGTGGGTAGTAATCCTTACCTGACACCTATCCGTAGCAATAACGTGGATTTCGGTGTTGAGTGGTATTTTGCGCCTAAGGCTTTGTTTGCTGCGAATCTGTTTGCAAGTAAATTGGATGGTGTGATTGCTTACGGTAATAGTAAGTTGCCATACGCGGATGCTGCAAATGGCGGCGCGATCGCTATTTACGACATCTCATCTCCAGTAAATACGCAAGGTTCATTGGTAGGTTTGAATCTGGCGTATGAGCAGGCTTTGGGTGGTGGCTTCGGTTTGAATGCTAACTACACTTATGCCGATGGCAAACAAACAGATAAGATTGCAACGAGTACTTGCAACGGTAAAGCGGCAGAAGATTGTACTTTGTACGGAACTTCGAAAAATTCCTACAATCTGGGCGCATTCTTTGAAAACGATAGTTTTGGCGCACGCATTAGCTACAGCTTCCGTGATACTTATAAGCTAGGTAATCGTGGTGGTAAGGACTACTTCCAAGACGGAAATGGTTCATTGAATGCCTCGTTTAACTACACGTTCAACAAGAACATCCAATTTACTTTGGAAGCGCAAAACTTGAACGATCCATTGTTGACCACTTACGTGACTGATCAGACTCAAATCGCTGGTGTCTACAAAAATGGTATGACAGTTTATGCTGGTGTTCGTTTGAAGTATTGATTTGTTAGTGATCTAAATTAAACATGGCGCGCCCTTGGGTGCGCCATGTTTAATTTTTTGGTACTTTTGTTTTTTTGAGTTTTTTGAGTTTTTTTTTTGTTGTTCTGTTTGTGCTGTAAAAGAAATATTTTAGGGAAAGCGTTCTGAGGTTACTTAGGGACTTTCGTGTTGTAGATGAATACGCATTAGTAAGTGCAGGAGTGGTTATATGGATTTTTCAGGACGCGAGGCCGAACCGGGTAAGAAATTTACCGGTATAGGACTTGTTATATTATTTCACGTGGTCTTGGTCTGGGGTTTGATCAATGGCGGCGCAGCAAAAATCAAAGCTGTGATGCAAAAGCCGCTAGAGACCAAAATAGTAGAAGAGGTCAAGCCACCGCCGCCGCCACCTGATACGCCACCACCGCCGCCGCCAAAATTGGCCGCGCCGCCGCCACCGTTTGTGCCGCCACCAGAAGTACAGGTGCAGCAGCAAGTGGTGCCAACTAATGCGATTGCCGCGGTATCGAATGTCAAACCAGATTCGAACGCCAAGCCAACGAGCGTACAGCAACCAGTGGCAGAAGCGAAGTCCGTTGCGCCTGCGACAGTGGCACCTGTGATCGATTTTAAGCAAGCCGGTTGCAAACCTGAGTATCCACGTGCCTCTTTGCGTAACGAAGAAACGGGTACGGTTTTACTGGCAGTCTTGGTTGGTGTCGATGGCTCTGTTTCTGACGTCAAGATAGAAAAGTCTAGTGGTTTCCGTGGGCTAGATAATGCAGTACGTACCCATTTGTTAGCGGGTGCCTGCAAACACAAACCAGGTACTGTCGATGGCAAACCACAACAGATTTGGACAAAAGTGAACTACGTATGGAGTCTTGAATAAGGCAGGATATCAGGCTAGTGCAGCAAGATTTTGATATGCGCGACCTTGCTCGCTAAGGCTTAAGTAGTCGTTGAAGAATAAATTAAATTTTTAAAATTGTATAAGGAAGTATCCAAATGAAAACTAGCACTAAGACTCTCGGCACATTCCTGGCTGCGGCCTTCATCTTAATGGCTCCGGTAGTGGCAAATTCTGCATTTGCTGCTGATGCGGCACCCGCTGTGGCAACTGCACAAGCCCCAGCAGCGACAGAGGCCGCCACCGCCACGGTTGCAGAACTTGCGGCAGAAACGCCTAAGCTCGCCACCAAAGAAGTAGAAAGCGCCTTCGGTATGGCTGCCCTGTTAAAAGGCGGCGACATCGTAGCTCAAGGTACTTTGCTGATCATGGCCATCATGTCCATGGGGAGCTGGTACATCCTGATCACCAAGATCATCGATCAAGTCAAACTCTCTGGCCAAGCCAAAGACGCACGTAAATTTTGGAAAGCTGCCAGCGTCAATGCCGGTATCTCCAGCTTGAAAGAAGGCAGCCCATTCCGTTTCATCGCAGAAGCCGCAGTGAGCTCAACGCAGCATCACGAAGGCGCATTGTTAGAGCAAATCGATTTGAACTCATGGGTGACGATGTCTATCCAGCGTTCTGTCGATAAAGTACAGAGCCGTTTGCAAGATGGCTTGGCCTTCCTGGCAACCGTTGGTTCTACAGCACCGTTCGTCGGTCTGTTCGGTACTGTTTTGGGTATTTACCATGCGCTGATCCAAATCGGCTCATCCGGTCAAGCCTCTATCGATAAAGTTGCAGGTCCAGTCGGCGAAGCGCTGATCATGACTGCGATCGGTCTGGGTGTGGCGGTTCCTGCGGTTCTGGGTTACAACTTCGTGGTACGTCGCAACAAGAGCTGCATGGAAGAAGTACGTGCCTTCGGCGCCGACTTGCACTCCGTGGTCTTGTCTGGCGTGATGAGCAAAGCAGCTGCCAATACAGCGAAAAAAGTCGCTTAATTAGTTGCTGTTAGTGGCTATTTCCAGCGCTAATAGCTCTAAACACAGCCACTAGCTCACACAGATCCTTAGATTTCCCTTGCTTGCAAGCGCCGCAGTGCGCTAGCAAGCACTTGGAAATAAGTCAGAAATCATCAAAGAGAAACCATTATGTCAATGTCAATGGGAAATGATGGCGACGGCGAAGACGAAGTCAACAGCACCATTAATACCACCCCGCTGGTGGATATTATGTTGGTACTGCTGATCATCTTCCTGATCACCTCACCAGTCGTACTCGACTCCGTCAAGGTTAAATTGCCGGTCGATACCAACACGATTTACGTGACCAAACCAGAAAACATCACGCTCACCATCAACAAAGATGGCGATATGTTCTGGAACGGCGGACGTAAAGCCTTGGCGGGAACCGACGAGTTGTTCGAGAAAATGAAAAAAGTATCAGTGCAAGTACCGCAACCAGAAGTACATGTGCGCGGTGACCAGGATACTCGTTACGAATTTGTCGGCAAAACCATCCTCACAGTACAGCGTGCCGGGATTGCTAAGGTCGGATTCATCATTGAACCTCCGGCCAAAGACTAATCGGACTTATGCAAAATAGCCCCCGCGTTGTTGCGCCTCCTGGCCGTACATTGGTACTGTCTGCGTCGGTGCGCCTAGCGGGAACAATTTTGCCCAAATCCACACTAAAGGAAATCCCATGAGTATGGCTCCTAGCGCTAGTAATTCTAGCGAACCAGAAGTGATGATGGAAATGAACATGACGCCTTTGATTGACGTCATGCTGGTGTTGATCATTATGTTGATCATCACCATTCCACCCCAGAATCACGCGATTAATCTCAACATGCCGGTCAATACACCGTCCAAGCCGACAGAACCACCACCGGTGATCAATATTGATATTGATTTCGATGGCACGGTCTTATGGAATGGCACGGCAGTACCGCACGCTGAATTGGAAACCAAGTTGCAAGTCATCGCAGCGATGCCAGATCAGGCTGAAGTGCATATCCGTCCTGATAAATTGGCGGCCTACAAAGCAGTCGCTGCCGTCATGGCATCGGCACAGCGTTTGGGCGTGACTAAAATCGGTATGGTCGGCAATGAGCAGTTCTTGAAATAAACAGGGCGCAATAGCTGTATGAGGAGTGGCAGAAAACTGTGCAAAAACGCCGATTTTCTTTAGATACCACTTAAATACCTATTGACAACCACTATAGTGAAGCTCTACAGTGGCTTAATCGTATTTTTCATCCTACTCAAGCAGCCTTGACCGTGATCTTTGAATGGACAGCAGTGAATAAACAAGCTCAATACCTGATAGGCGTCGATGGCGGCGGAACCGGCACCCGTACTCTCTTAGCCAATGCGCAGGGAGTAGAGTTGGGGCGCGGCAGCGCTGGTCCTTCTGGTCTGGCGCACGGTGCTGAGCTGGCTTGGTTATCCATCTTGGCCGCGATAGAAGATGCCTTTGCTCAAGCCGGTATCAGCACTCCGCCTCTGGATCAAATCGCGCTAGGCTGCGGCTTGGCAGGGGTTAACAATACGCAGTGGGCGGCAGATTTTACCGCAAAAAATCCTGGTCTGGCTGGCTTGGCGATAGAAACCGATGCCGGCACTACCTTACTCGGTGCGCATCAAGGTCAGCCTGGTGTGGTGATCGCGCTAGGCACCGGCAGTGTAGGTGAGGTGATGCAGGCTGATGGCAGTCGTCGTGAAGTTGGCGGCTGGGGCTTTCCATCTAGTGATGAGGCCAGCGGTGCCTGGTTGGGTTTGCGTGCCATCAATCATGTGCAGCATGTGTTGGATGGTCGTAGTGCTCCGGATGCATTGTCAAAGGCCTTGATCGCTTTTTGTGCGCTCGATAGTGCGCCAGAGCTGAGTCAAAAAGATGCTGTTTTCAATTGGCTGGGTCTAGCCAATCAAACCAAGTTTGCCCAGTTGGCACCGGTCTTGATCGCGCAGGCAGGCAAAGTTGCCAAGGCCACCGAGATCATGTTGGCTGCTGGCCTGGAAGTCGAAAAAATGGCGCTGGCACTTGATCCAAGTGGGCTGATGCCGATCGCTTTGTGCGGCGGCTTGGCCGAGCCTATGCACGCCTATTTGCCGGCAAGTTTGCAGGCACGCGTGATCAGGCCGCAAGCAGATTCTGCAACAGGAGCGCTGATTTTAGTCAAAAATCAGTTTATGAACCGTCTTTCGGAAGCGTGAACATGCAGGCACATATCATAGATTTTAAGCCGGATAGCGAAAGCTCCACGCCCTTGTATTTGCAATTGGCGAACAAGCTGGCGACCGGCATACATAGTGGCCGCTGGCAGCCGGATGAGGCTTTACCGTCTGAGCGTTTATTGTCGGAGTCGCTGGATATTTCCCGGGTTACTGCGCGTAAAGCCATCGATATGTTGTGCGAGCGCGGTTTGCTTAATCGCAAACACGGTTCTGGTACTTACATCACTCCCAAATTAGAACAGCCTTTGTCGCGCCTGACTAACTTTAGTGAAGAATTACGCCAGCGTGGTTTTGTGCCTGGCTCGCAATGGCTGTCGCGCGAGACCGGTGTGGCGGCACCGGAAGAGATTTTGTCGCTGGGTTTGTCGCCACACACCGTGGTGTCGCGTCTGAAGCGTTTGCGTACTGCCGATAATGTGGTGATGGCGATAGAAAGTACCACCATACCGGCGCTGTATTTGCCTAACCCTAAATTAGTTACGGATAGCTTGTACGGCTATCTGGAGTCGAATCAATTCGCGCCTAGCCGCGCCTTGCAGCATATCCGTGCGGTCAATGCCACCCCCGAACAAGCCAAACTGGCCGGCATCAAACAAGGTGCTGCCATGCTGTTTATTACCCGTGTAGGTTATCTGCCTAACGGCACTGCGATCGAACTGACACATTCGTATTGCCGCAGTGATTATTATGACTTTGTCGCGGAGTTGTTTCGATGAGCGCAGCAGGACCATTACAGCAAGGCCAGCAATGCCAGCAATTGCAAGGGAACATCCTGACCAGCTCTGGTTGGGTACAAGGCAGTATCGATTTTTCTGAAAGAGTGCTGGCGATACACGGTAGCGCCACTGATCCTTCACTAAATCAAGAGCATTACATCTTGCCTGGTTTTGTCGATCTGCATGTGCATGGCGCGGGCGGCAAAGACACCATGGATGCCGGCACTGCGATCACGACGATAGCGCGCAAGCTGGCGCAACATGGCACTACCAGTATGCTGGCCACCACCATGACGGCGCCGATGCCAGATCTGGAAGCGGCATTACTAGCGCTAGGCACGGTATGCAAGCAGCGTAGCGCCGGTTCTGCACGGGTCTTAGGCGTGCATCTGGAAGGTCCTTACATCAATCCCGGTAAGCTCGGTGCACAACCAGATTTTGCCTTGTCTGGTTCGCTAGAGCAGGTGAAAAAACTGCATGCGATTGCGCCGATACGCCTCATTACCGTGGCGCCGGAAGTCAATGGTCACCTCGATCTGGTGCGTGAGTTGACGGCCATGGGCATGCGCGTGCAGCTCGGCCATACGCTCGGAACTTACGACGACGGTGTGGCGGCCCTGGCCAATGGCGCCAGCAGTTTTACCCATTTATATAACGCCATGTCGCGCCTTGATCACCGCGCCCCCGGCATGGTCGGTGCAGCCTTGGCGCATGCCGAATTTTCTGAAATTATTCCGGATTTATTGCACGTGCATCCAGGTGCCATCAAGGTTGCGATGCGGGCTATTCCTAAGCTGTATTGCGTGACTGACTCGACCGCTGCATCCGGTATGCCGGATGGTGAGTACATGCTGGGTCGTCAGGTGGTGCATAAGTGTCTGGGCGGCGTGCGCCTGGCCGACGGCACGCTGGCGGGCAGCACTTTGACCATGGATCAGGCTTTGCGCAATTTGGTCAGCATAGGCCTCGATATTGCTGATGCCTCGAAACGGGTCTCGACCTATGCCGCCGATTTTTTAGGCATGAGCGAGCGCGGTCGCCTGCAAGCCAATACCTATGCCGATATGGTAGTGCTGGACCGTGCACTCAAACTGATTGCCGTTTATATAGAAGGAGAAAAAATTGACCTCGAAAATGCTTAAGGAAGCCTGTTCTTCCGCTGAGTTTGTCGCCCACCAATTAACTCAGGACAAAGAGCGTTATCTCGCCCTTGGTCAACATCTGCGTGATAATCCGCCTAGTTCGGTATTGACCGTGGCACGTGGTAGTTCGGATCATGCCTGCAACTATGCGGCCTATCTGATCATGGCGCGTCTGGGGCGCATCGTCGCTTCTTTGCCTATGTCTTTGGTGACCTTGAATAAAGCGCCTTTGCATGCCAAAAATGCGTTGGCGATCGCGATTTCGCAATCGGGCCAGAGTCCGGATGTGGTCGAGCCTATCCGTTATTTCCGCGAAGGTGGTGCTACCACGGTGGCGCTGGTCAATGATGCGGCTTCACCGCTGGGGCAGTTGGCTGAATGGACCATGCCTTTGCACGCAGGTCCTGAGTTGTCGGTGGCTGCGACTAAGAGCTTCATTACTTCATTAGTGGCCGCTGCGCGTTTGGCGGGCAACTGGCAAAACGATGCAGAGTTTCTGAACGCGATCGAGCAATTGCCTGAAGCCCTCGATGCAGCTACTAAACTCGATTGGTCGAATGCATTAGATGTGTTAGCACCCGCTTCGCGCATTATGGTCGTCGGTCGTGGTATCAGCTTTCCAGTTGCCTTGGAATCGGCCTTGAAGTTTAAAGAAACTTCAGCGATACAGGCTGAAGCTTTCAGCGGTGCCGAAATCAAACACGGCCCTATGGCGCTGATAGACGACGGTTATCCTTTGCTGATTTTCGCGACCCGTGGTGCGACCCAAGCTGGCTTGATTAGTCTGGCCGAAGAGATGCGGGGCCGCGGTGCCAAGGTCTTGCTGGCAGCGCCTAGTGATGTGGCCGAGCGCAATCTGACTCTGCCAACCACGGCCACGCCGGATCTCGATCCTATCGCTGCGATACAAGCCTTTTACGTGATGGCAGCGCACTTGTCTATCGCCCGCGGCATGAATCCGGATACGCCACGTCATTTGAATAAAGTGACCAAGACGCATTAAGCATTGTTAAGTTAATTCAAGATACTCCCTCTTAGTATATTTTTAAAGCCCAAGTAATACGTGGGCAAGTGAGTAGTTTAAAAATATATTCGGGGGAGTATATGCATATTGAGAATAAGACGGCGCGCTTGGCTGTCCATTTGAGTGCTCGCTAAACACTGGCAAAGTACCCCAGTCTAGGCGGGCAGCTGTGCCCACCGGATAGACCATAATGCTGAGTAAGTTGCTGAATAAGTCGCTGAATAAGTTTTCATTTTTTCGTGCTGTGTGCTGTGTTTTTCTGGCGGCGACGCTGTCTATGCTGAACCTGAGTGAGGCCATGGCGAGCGAGAAAATCGAATTCTGGACCATGAGCCTCAAGCCTAAGTTCATTCCGTATTTTCAGTCCCTGGTAATAAAATACGAGAGTCAAAACCCGGGCGTTAAAATCGATTGGGTGGATTTCCCCTGGGATATTTTGCAACTCAAACTGATCACCGCGATTGCCGCCGGCACCCCGCCAGCGCTGGTTAATCTGAGCGTGCCCTGGGCCGAAGAGTTGGCGCGTGATGGTTTGCTCGAACCAGTCGAGGCGCTAATGAATCAGCCGCCGATTTACACCAAGGGTGCGCTGGCTGATTTGACTTTCAATGGACATATCTACGGTTTTCCACATTACAGCAACGTCAATGTAATCGCCTACAATAAAAATATTTTGGCGGCTGCCGGCATCAGTGCGGCACCGCGCAGCATGGACGAGTTACTGGCCTATGCCAGGCAAATCGCCGCCAAAACCGGCAAGGCTGGTTATGCCCCGGCGCTGGGCAAGATCGATGGTTTCATGATGCAGCAAGGTCTGGATTTAATCAAACACGGCAAGGCGATTTTTAATTCGCCGGCGCATGTAGCGCTGGTCAAGAAACTAGCGGCGACCTATGCGGCGAACGGTTTTTTGAAAGACAAACTGTTTGCCGAAGATAATTTCCCTGCGGTGGTAGATGCCTATCTGGGTGGGCGACTCGGGATGATGGTCAGTGCGCCGACCGCTTTACGCCGCATCCAGGCCGACTCGAAAGAAATATATGCAGCCACCGATATTTTTGCGGCACCGATAGGCCCGACCGGTATCGCCGACGGCGGCTGGATGTTTCACTTTGCCGTGCCTAAGGGCGTCGCTAAGCAGTCTTTACCCGCAGTGGCCAAGTTCGCGCAATTTTTAACCAATGATGAAAATCAGCTGGAGTTCGCTAAAAACGCCAACGTCATGCCCAGCACAATTAAGGCATTGGCACACCCGTATTTTCTAGGCTTGCCCTTACAAGCTGCTGCCGCCGAAAAAGCGCAAGCAGTCGCCGCCAGATCCATGAATAATTCGCGTAGTCTGTATGTGGCTGGCATAGAAGATTACGATGAATTGCGGCGTTTTTTGGTGAAGGCGGTCGAAGCCGGTGTCACTGGCAAGGCCGATATACAGCAAGCGCTGGATGAAGCGGCCGCGATCTGGAATCGTAAATTGGCAAAGGTAGCGCGATGAATCAAGTCATCAATTTTGGTCGTCGCCATGGCTTGCTGGCCTATCTGTTTTTAGCGCCAGCCTTGCTCTTGCTGGTCTTGTTCTCGTTTTGGCCAGTGTTGTTCGGCGCTTACCTGACCATGACCGATTTTAGTCTGGTGCGTCCTACCCATTGGGTAGGGCTGGATAATTATCGCTATATTTTTAATAACGATATGTTTCTCACCGGCCTGAAAAATTCTGTGCTGTTTTTACTCATCGTGCCTTGCATACAGTTAGGTGCGATCAGTCTGGCAGTCTTGGTGAATACCCAATTGCCGGGGATTAAATTTTTTCGTGCCGCCTACTATGTGCCGGTAGTCACTACGGTGTCGGTGGTGGGCATTATGTGGGGCTTCATGTTTCATGAGCTGGGCACACTCAATTACATACTGCTGCAACTACACCTGATTAACACGCCGTTAGGCTGGCTGTCGGATGATGCGATTGCCTTGTTCGCCATCATGTTCGTCTCTTTATGGCGCGGTCTGGGTTGGTATATGGTGATGTATCTGGCTGCCTTGCAATCTATCCCGGCCGAGATGCAGGAGGCGGCAATTTTGGATGGCGCCAATCTGTGGCAGCGCTTCTGGAAAATCACCGTGCCCATGCTGTTTCCGACCATCATGGTCTGCACCATCATGTCAGTACTGGCAGCCTTGAAGGCGTATCAGGAAGTCGATGTTCTGACCCAAGGCGGGCCTATGAATTCAACCTTTACCGCGCTGTATTACGCCTATGAACAAGGACTAAAACATCTAAAATTGCCACGCGGTCTGGCCGCTAGTTTCGTCGTCTCGCTAGGCTGCATAGGGATAGCCTTGCTGTGTCTGCGTTACTTAAAACCGCGCCATCGATAAGCGAATATCCTTGACCTTGACCTTAACCATGAGCATGAAAAAATTCTCTTACCACCGCCTGCCGCGCACGCTTTTTCAATACGCTATTTTGCTGGGCTTGGCTGCCTTGTGCGTGTTCCCGTTCTGGTGGACTTTGGTGGTGGCGGTCTCGACTCAGGGGAATATTTTCGCGTTTCCACCTAGCTTTTTGCCGCAAGCAGTATCTTTGGATAATTTTATAGAAGTGTTTCGGGTCATCCCTATGCTCGCTTTCTATAAAAATTCCTTATTCATTACCGTCTCTACCGTGTGCTGGAAACTACTGCTGTGTGCGCTGGCGGCCTATCCTTTATCGCGCATGCGTTTTACCGGCAGTAAGCTGGTGTTTGGCGTGATCTTGGCGACCATGATCTTGCCATCAGAAGTCAATTTTTTGGTCAACTTCATCACCATGACCAAGATCGGTCTGGTGAATACCTATACAGGTGTGATCTTGCCTAATCTGGTCACGGCGGTCTCTATACTTTTACTTAAACAAGCTTTCGATGAAGTGCCGCAAGACCTGATCGATGCTGCCCGCGTCGACGGTGCCAACGAGCTGCGCATCTTCTGGAACATCGTCTTGCCTTTGATACGCCCCTGGCTGGCCACGGTCGCTATCTTAACGGCGGTGGAGGCATGGAATGACTATATCTGGCCGTCGCTGGTGATCAGCAAGCCGGAAGACTTCCCCTTGTCGGCGGGCATACTTTATCTGCGCGGCACTTACGGCAGCAGCACCCGCGTGATTGCCGCCGGCACTATCTTGACGGTCGCACCTATCCTGCTGGCCTTTCTATTTACCCAAAGATTTTTTATGCGCGGCATGGATGGCGCAGTGAAATGATACAAACCAATACGATCAATACTATGAACCTTATTAAGGATGTCGCCATGAATGCAAAACAAATCGCCGGTCAGTTGATCATGATACGTATGCCAGGTACCGAGCTGAGCACCGAGATGGCGAACTTTTTGCGCGAACATCATATCCGTGCGGTCTGCCTATTTCGGCAAAACATGCTCAACGCTGAGCAACTACGCAAATTCACTGCGGATCTGCGTGCCGTAATGGGGCCAGAATCCCTGATCGCCATCGATCAGGAAGGTGGCGCGGTGGTGCGCGCTACCTGGGTGCCGCAACCTCCGGCAGCGATGTCGCTTGGTGCCAGCGATAGTGTGGCGCTGTGCCGCGAAGTCGGGGCGGCGGTGGCGCGTGCGGTCAAGTCTCTGGGCTTTAACTGGAACTTCGCGCCTGTGCTCGATTTAAACAATAACGTTGATAATCCTGTCATTTCCGAGCGCTCATTTGGCTCAGATCCGCAACGTGCAGCGGCGCTGGCGTTTGCCTGGATGGACGGTAGTTTGTCGGAAGGTGTGGCTTGTTGCGTCAAGCATTTTCCAGGACATGGCGATACCAATGTCGATTCACACCGTGATTTGCCGACGGTTGATAAATCGCGCGCCGAACTCGATGTGCTGGAATTGGCACCATTTCAGATGGCGGCAGCACGCAGCCAGGGCTATGCGCCTGCCATGATGACGGCGCATATCGTGTATCCGCAATTGGATGCCGAAAATCCTGCCACCATGTCGAAAAAAATCCTCACCGGTATTCTGCGTGAAGAATGGAATTATCAGGGCGTGGTCATCACCGACGGTATGGATATGCATGCGATTGCCGGTCGTTACGGGGTCGGCAATGCCGCAGTAAGGGCGCTGGTGGCGGGTGCCGATATGGTGATGGCACTAGGTAATACCGAGACGCAGTTAGAGACCCTGGCGGCATTGACCGCAGCGATCGAAGAGGGGCAAATCGAAGCCGCAGAACTGCAGCAAAGACTGGCGCGCATGGCGAAACTGGCGCAAGACTATCCATGTCAGCAAACCGTGTATGCAACAGAGACCGAGGCGGTCGATGCCGCCTTGATGCAAACCGCATGGCAACGCGGCCTGACTACCCATCTGGCAGCCGAGGCACCAACAGCTGGCAGTAAAGTGCGGCTGGTGATCAGTGCCGATGTAGTTAGTGATGGCGTTTCTGAAGCTGGTGTGCGCGCCGAAAAAGTCGCTGCCATGCTGACCACGGTGTACGACGTCGCGGTGACTACGTTTAGCGATGATAGTCAATTTGACTGGGCTAGTTTGCCCGATGACGGCCGCTTCGTGATACTGGCCTCTACCATCCGTCTGCGTTACAGCGCACATGCCTGCAATACCTGGAAGCCGGATCTGCATCTGGTGTTATGGAATCCATTTCAGACTCTGGATATCGCCGCGCCAGCCCTGATTACTTATGGTTCGGCCACGCCCGCGTTGCAGGCCGCCGCCGCCTGGTTTGCCGGTGAAGTGAGTGCCAACGGCAAGATGCCGGTGACGACTTTTTACTCATAAGATAGCCATCCTTATCAAGGAGCCTGCATGTCAGCGGTAAAGCTTAGTAATATCTGCAAAGAATATGCTGATGGCAACAAGGTCATACACGGCATAGACTTGGCAATCCATGACGGTGAATTCATGGTCTTTGTGGGACCCTCTGGTTGTGGCAAGTCGACGCTGCTGCGCATGATTGCGGGTCTAGAGCAAATTAGTTCTGGTCAGTTGTATATCGGCGAGCAACTGGCCAACGATATTGCGCCTGCCAAGCGTGGCTTGGCCATGGTGTTCCAGTCGTATGCACTGTATCCGCATATGTCGGTGTACGAAAATATGGCGTTTAGCCTGAAAATGGCCAAACTCAAGAGCAGTGAAATTGAGCAAGCGGTGCAGCAAGCCGCGACGATTTTACAGATTAGCCATTTATTGCAACGTAAGCCTAAGGATCTGTCGGGTGGCCAGCGTCAAAGGGTTGCCATAGGGCGCGCCATCGTGCGTAAGCCGCAGCTATTTTTGTTTGATGAACCGCTCTCGAATCTGGACGCCAGTTTGCGCGTGCAAATGCGCATAGAGCTGAGCCGTCTGCATCAAGAATTAAAAACCACCATGATCTATGTCACCCATGATCAGGTTGAGGCCATGACGTTGGGGCAGCGCATTGCGGTGTTTAATGGCGGCCGTATCGAGCAAGTCGGCGCGCCTCTAGCACTGTATGAGGCGCCCGCGAATTTGTTTGTGGCCGGTTTTTTAGGTGCCCCAAAAATGAATTTGCTGAAGGCCAGGGTAGTGCAGATTCGCCAGCAGGATGTGACTGTGCAGCTAGCCGATGGCAGCGAGCTTGTGGTGGAAATAGACGGTCAATCTTTAGCGATAGCCGAGCAGGTAACGCTGGGCTGCCGCGCCGAGCATCTGACGTTAGCCAGTGGCAACTCTGACAAAAATGACGCAGCGAACAGCCTCAAGCTCACGGTGAATTTTGTCGAATATCTGGGCGACGCAGCCATCGTCTACGCCAATCTGGAAAACGAGCCCAGCGTGGTGGCGATTAAGTTGCCTATGGAATCGGCCAGCGTCAAGGCGGGCGCAAGCATACAAGTGCAATTGCCGGCAGGCCGCTGCCATTTGTTTGATGCCAGCGGCAAGGCTTGCCCACGACTCTGAGGCGATTTGGCTGGGATTGCATCCCAGCCTACAGCGAATGGTGAATTCCCTATCAGAGAGGGTAGGCTGGGATATATCCCAGCAGCATGCTGATCTCTCGTCAGCAATAAATTTTCACTCATCCAATTTCAGATCAATCACATCCAAGGCTGCAGCCCAGTTTTCAGGGTAATAGCCGCGCTCCACATAGCGTTGAAATGAAGAATGCGGCCACTCGCTAGCGCGCTCTACGTAGCCATGTTTGACCGGATTATAGTGAATGTAATCAAGGTGGCGTTGTAAATCTAGCTCGTCACGGAGCACATGCTCCCAATAACGACGTTGCCAGATGCCGCGCTCTCCTTTGCGCACGCGGCTGGCCGAAATAGGTTCAGTTTGTGCCAGAGCGCGCGAAAAGTCGGCTTTAATTAAGCGCCAGCGCATAGGGAAGTCGCTATCCTCGGGCGGTAGCCGCCAAATGCAATGCAGATGTTCTGGCAGCACCACGATTGCGACTAGCGTAAAAGGGTGTTTTTGCATGACGTCTTGAAATGCTGCACGCAAAACATGGATATGCTGCGTCAGCAAAGCTTCGCCATGACGTTCAGCCAAGTTCACTGTAAAAAAGTAAGTGGCTCCGGGTATTCGGGCGCGTTTGTAAGTACGCATGCTGTAATGATAGCTGGGATTGCATCCCAGCCTACAGCAAATTCGCTATCAGGTTTAGGCAGTGGGTAGGCTGGGAGTTATCCCAGGCGTTTGCTAATTCCTGATCAGGCTTCGGCGGTATTGCCGCTCACAGCTGGCGCAGTTTTTACCGGTGTTTTTATTACCAGTAAGCGCGACATCAAGAGTACCGGGATAGCGGAAATCAACACCCAGATGAAAAAATTCTTATAGCCCAAAGACATCTGTATCGATCCGCTGACCATCTTCGGCACGACCAGGCCAAGTTGCATGACACCGGTGGCTAGCGCATAGTGGGCAGTCTGGTATTTGCCGACAGCGATGACCTGCATCATGAATAAAATCAGGCCGACAAAACCGAAACCATAACCAAACATCTCGAAGCTCAGCGCGGTGGCGACGATGGCGAGGTTCTCCGGCAAGCTGGTACTGAGGAAGAAGAACACCAGATTGGGCACATTCATGGCTAAAATCAACCACGGAAGTGCGCGTTTTAAGCCTAGCCAGGAGGCAAAATAGCCACCCAGAATACTGCCGCCCAGAAAGGCGATGGTGCCAGCGGTACCGTAGACGATGCCCACTTCGGCGGTGCTCAGGCCCAAGCCGCCGAGGTTTTTTGCTTCACGTAAAAATAGCGGACCTATAGTTTGGATTTGTCCTTCACCGACACGGAATAGTAAGATGAAGAGTATCGCCAGCCAGATCCCGGGCTTTTGGAAGAAGGTGATGATCACATCTTTTAAAGTGAGAAACACACTGCGCATGGAGGCATCGGTATTGGTGTTTTTAGTGCCAGGCAAGGCCCAGCTATGATAGAGCGCCAAGGCGATCATCATGCTGCCCAAGATACCGAAGATGACGGCCCAGGCTTGTGCTGGCGGCATACTTTTTTCCAGATGTCCGGCCAATACCACCAGCCCACCCAGCGAGATAAATTTACCTGCATTAAAGAATGCGCCCTGCCAACCGGCATAGGCAGCTTGTTGCTTATTGCTCAGACTAGCGATATACAGGCCATCTGCCGCAATATCATGGGTGGCGGCAGCAATCGCGACCAAACCAAGCAAGGCGATGCTGATGGCAAAATACATGGGCAGTTGCAGCGATAATGCGACTAAGCCCAGGCAAACGCCGCCGATTAACTGAAACATCACCACCAAGAATTTTTTACTGCTGGCCGCTTCCAGAAACGGACTCCACAAAGATTTAAACACCCAGGCAAACGTGATTAAGCCCGTCCAGTAGGCGATCTCGTCATTGGCAACGCCCATGCTTTTGTACATCAAGCTCGCTACCAGTGCGACCGCGTAAAACGGCAAACCTTCGGCAAGGTATAGCGTAGGGACCCAGCGCATAGGGTGGCGTGGGGCGGTATTTTCAGTTGTCATGAAGGTCTCTTTAATGGTTCTGGTTCGCTATCTGGCGGATAGTCTTTACTGTTAATCTATTTTGCTGAGTCGCCTAAGCCTAGTCCATAGCGCGCAAGCTACAACATACTAGCCTGCATATTGTTGGTCAACTGGTTTTGTCTTATTAATGCCACTTAAATGCCAGTAAATTATAGAAATACCTGCTAGCTAGACCTTGAGTCATCATTTTTCAGGGCTAAATCGCTTAAAATGTCCAACAATTCTGGATCGTATGTATTTTTCGTCGCCTGCTTAGTCTAAGTTTTATATTTCAAATTTACTTCATTTTTTATAAGTGGTATTGATATTTCTATCCTTGTCATCGCTATTATTTGAGTGGAAATAATGCGTTTAAGCAGAATTGGTATTGCGCCTAACTATTTTTTAATGTCACCTACAAGGTAATGCATGAAAAATCCGCTAAGACTTACTTCCATCGATGCACTGCGCGGCTTGACCGTGGCAGCGATGTTATTGGTAAACAATGCAGGCGACTGGGATCATGTGTATGCCTGGCTGGAGCATGCGGCGTGGAATGGTTGCACGCCAGCCGATTTTATCTTTCCGTTTTTCCTCTTAATCGTCGGCGTTTCTTTGCATCTGGCGCTGGCGCCTCAACTGGAGCGCGCTAGCGATCCGACCCACTTGAGCCGTAGCGTGGTCTGGCGCGGCGTGCGTATTTTCGCGCTGGGCCTGGCCTTGCATGTGATCGCTTACTGGCTGATCGATGGGCGCAATTTCCGTTTGATGGGTGTGTTGCAAAGAATCGGTATTTGTTTTGCCGTCGTCGGCTTGATTGCGATTCACGTGCGCAGCATAAAGATCCAATGGCTGATTATTGCCGCTATTTTAATTGGCTATGGCGTGCTCTTGTTGGCTAGCGGCGCGCTGCAGCCAGATCTGAATCTGGTGGATAAAATTGATAGCCTGCTGCTAGGGAAATTGGCTTACAGTTTTAATCCGTTGACTGGCTTGGCGCACGAACCAGAGGGGCTATTGTCTACCTTGCCGAGTATCGCCACTGTGCTCCTTGGCTTGCAGGCCGGTCGCTGGCTGCGCAATGGACAGACGCAGTATTTATGGCAGGCCGGGCTGTTAGCTCTGTTGGCCGGATATCTGAGCGGCTATCTGATACCTCTGAATAAGCAATTGTGGACGCCGTCTTTTGTCTTGTGGACGGCCGGCTTTGCCTACTTGTGTATGGCGCTGGCACATCAGCTGATCGATATCCGTGGCATGCCAGCCCTGGGACGCAGCTTTGGGATCAACGCCATCGCAGCGTATGCCGGATCGTGGGTGGCAACCTGCGTATTGGCTGCCACAGGCTGGGCTGAGCCACTGTATCGCACGCTGTTTGCCACTCCTTTGGCCGCCGCTGTGAGCGCTGAGTTCGCTTCCTTGGCATTTGCCACCGCCTTTACTGCCGTGTTTGCCCTCTTGATGTGGCTGTTTAAGCTGCGCGGCTGGCGCATTACGGTGTAGCCGCGTATCTATTGAGCCTGCTACTAAAATTATTTAAAAAAACGAAAACCTCTCAAAGGAGACACAGAGACACAGAGAAAAACGGAGAACTGCCTTGCTTTCCTCTGCGAATCTCTGTGTCTCTGTGCCTCTGTGTTGAGTGGTTTTGACTTTCTTCATAGCGGGCTGGACAGTAACTTAGCCGCTGTAAATTTTTTAGGCATGCCGCCAGCGCGCATATTCCATGCGGCTTCCAAGACAGGCAGCCTGAAGAAGCGCATGGAATATGCGCGATAGCCGTATCTCTTTTTAAAATCCCTAGATCCTGTAGCGAGGCTAGCGACCAGGCTATTTTTTTTGATTTATGCTGTTGCGTTTGCGTGCTTTGCTACGAGCTACGCAAGTATCCGTGCAATCTGGCATCTTTCATGCTGCTATAGAGTGCAAGTCTTGTTATGATGCTTGTTTTCTCTCCTACCTATACCCATTCGCTATGTTCGATTTCCTCGCTAAGTTACTGTTTCGTCGTCCTCGCAGCCTTAAAAATGAGCCAGCCGCAAAAATCGCAGCACAAAGCGCCAACGCTATCGTCGCTCAGCAACAAGCAGAAACAAAAAAACACCAGTTGGAGCAAGCACGTGCCGCGAGCTTGGCCAAGATGACGAATCTCGATGGCAATGAAGCCGCGGCGATAGAACTCTTGCTCGCTTGTGATTTCGCCGACGGACGTTTGCAGGCAGCGCAGCATGTGCATACTCAGGCAGGTCTGGAACAAGTCAGGGCCGCCATGCTCAAGACTGATAAGCGAGTCGCCAAGCTGATGCAGAGTCGCCTCGACGTGATTGCACAAGCTGCCAAGCAAGAGCAATTGGCGCAGTTATGCATAGAAGAAGCAAGTCATTTGGCACAGCTGCCACACGTGATCGCCAACCAAGTGAGCGATTTGGATAAACGCCAGGCGGCAGTGCAATTTCCCGCTCATTTGCTCGCCCAATTTACCTCTTTGCGCCAGCAGATCGAGGCAAAATTACTCGCACAAACAGCGCTGCAGCGTCGTGTTCTGGATCTTTTGGCGCAACTTAATCAGGCTGGGCAGGGCAAAGCGGAAGTCGATGAGGTTGATGCCGTTCCTGATAGTTCGGCTGAGGAAGTGCGCCTGGCAGCATGGCAGCAAGAATTGGATCAATGTCAGTTGCAGAGCGAGGCAGCGTCCTTGCCTAAAAATATTTTGGCTGATGCGGTGAGCAAACTGCAAGCCTTGCAGCAGGTATGGAAATCACGCCAGCAAACGCTACAACTAGCGCAACAACGTGAGCAGCAAAGACAAGAAAAATTTCAGCAAACGCGCGTTGTCGCCGAGCCAAGCGCGGCAACAGCGGAGACTGAGGCGGATGCCGGATCGCCTGCTACGGCAGGTGAAATTGCACCGACAGAAGCCGCTCAGCAAGTGGCTCAGACCGAGAGCAAAGCGGCGGGACGCGAAAAGCGCGAACTTAAGGATAATAAGGATAATAAGGATTATAAGGATAAGCCTGTATCTACTTTAAGTAAGGCTCAGGTAGTGGCCGCAATCGAGGCTTTGACTGAAGCTTTGGCGCAAGGCAGCATACAAGCCGCACGCAAGCTGGATAGAGAACTGCGTGGCGTCGATGCCAAACATGCTGGTCTCACGGCTGAGCAAAAAGATCAATTGTTCGAGGCCCGCAGCGAGCTGGTGTATCTGCAAGGCTGGGCCAAGTGGGGCGGTGATGTCTCCAGAGATGAGCTAATCAAGACGCTTGATGAAATGCCGGCCTTAGAATTGGGCCCTAACGAGTTAGCCAAAAAAGTTGCAGCCCTGCGCGAGCGCTGGAAAGAAATGGAAGCCACCAGTGGTGCCGCCAGCAAAGAACTGTGGGAACGTTTTGATGCCGCTTGCCATCTGGCCTATGCGCCTGCCGCTCTGCATTTTCAGCAACAGGCTGAGCAACGCAAAGCCAATCTGGATCTGGCCGAGGCGGCATTGACTGCACTCCAGACTAGCGCTGCGGAACTCCTGCAGGGCACGCCTGACTGGAAAAAAATGGCGAATTTTTGTATGCAGTCGCAACAGGATTGGAAGAAGCTCGGTCACGTCGATCGCAAACATAAGAGCCGTCTGGATGCAGCATTTGATGGCTGTGTACACAGCGTGCAGCAAGCCCTGGATCAACGTAGAGCCCAAGAAATGATTGCCCGAGAAGGACTGATTGCCGAAGTATTGGCGCTCGATCCTATGCAGCGCAGCACGACCGATCAGTTGAAAGCCCTGCAACAACGCTGGCAGGCGCAGGCTGCTGCCGTGCCTTTGCGACGCAAGGATGAGCAAGTGCTGTGGGATAAATATCGTGCTGCTTGCGATGGTATATTCGCCCAGCGTAAGCAAGCTTCGGGCGAGGCCGATGCGCAACGCAGAGAAAATTTAGCCAGCAAACTGGCAATATGTGCAGAGTTGGAACAGGCCAGCGCCAAGCTAGATGGCAAGGAAACGAATATCCAGCAATTATTGCAGCAAAGCGCGGCAAGCTGGAGAAGCGCCGGTCAGGTGCCCAGAGCGGAAGAAGAGGCTTTGGAGCAGCGCTATCAGCAGGCTCTGGCCAGTCTGAAACAACATAGCCAGACAGTGTTGGATCAGCAAAAACAGCTAAGCCATCAGCTCAGCGTGAAAAAATTATCGCTATGCCAGCAGGCCGAGCAATTGTTGGCCTTAGCACCGGAGGCACGCGCTGCTAGTGAGTTGAGCAGCTTGCAAAGTGCCTGGGATGCCCTGCAAGCGGCTGGTGCTGGCGGCAAGTCATCGGCAAAGTTGAATACTATTTTGCAGACGCGCTTTCAAAATGCCACGGTAGCATTGAATAAAGTTGACGCTGTCTATGCCGCTCACTTGCAAAATAACGCGAGTGAATTTGAAGCCGGCTTACTTCAGTTAGAAATACTGTTCGGTATCGATAGCCCGGTAGAATTGGCACGTGAGCGTTTGCAAATGCAGGTTGAGGTCTTGCAAAACTCTCTCAAGCGCGGTTCAGGAGCAGATGCTGCCAGCACGCTTAGTTATCGCCTCTTGAGTTTGCCGGTATTGACATCGACAGCAAACGCTCAGCGCCTGGAAGAAATTCTGGCTGCCAGTGCGGTGTTGTAAGTGCTGTTGTTTAAGCCGGACTATCCATAAAAATGTGCAGGAGTCGCTAACATGAAGCTCTACGGTTATTTCAGAAGTTCGGCCTCGTATCGGGTTCGTATCGCCTTAAATCTCAAAGGTCTGGCCTACGATAGCGTGGCTGTGCATTTGGTGAAAAACGGCGGCGAGCAATTGTCCGCCAGTTTTCGCGCGCTCAATCCCGAGGCCCTGGTGCCTGCTTTGGTGGATGAGCACGAGGGCAATGAGATGGCGCTTAGTCAGTCGCTGGCCATCATAGAATATCTGGAAGAGAAGTACCCAGCATCGCCTTTACTGCCGAAAAATTTGCTCGATAGGGCGCATGTGCGAGCGCTGGCGCTGGCGATTGCTTGCGATGTTCATCCTCTGAGTAATTTACGGGTATTGAAATATTTGACCGGAACTTTGGGGATGAGTGAGGAGCAAAAAAACACCTGGTATCAGCATTGGTGCATGACGGGATTGCGTGCTTTGGAGGAGAAAATTGCAGCCGATCCGCGTAGCGGAAAATTTTGTTATGGCGATACGCCGACGCTGGCCGATTGTTGTCTGGTGCCACAGATTTACAATGCACAAAGATTTAAATGTGATTTGTCGAGCGTGCCACAACTGATGCGCATACATCAAAATTGTATGGACTTAGCCGCCTTCGATTTGGCCGCACCAGCGAATCAAGCGGATGCCGAGTAAGTCGCAATTTGCGTCAGCGCAATTGGCATAGAGATGAAAAAAAAGGGATGGCGTGTTCGCCATCCCTTTTTTACATGTAAAAACCGTCGTATTTTTGCTTAATTTGCTAAGCCCGGATTCGAGCTGGAGCCGGTCAGGGTGTCGTTGAGTACAGAAATCAAAACAGAACGAGTCAGTTTAGATTTTGTCGTGTAGCCATCGATGGCAAACTCGCTGTTGACATGTTGTTCTGGCGCATAGCCTGGTTGGCCGGTGCGTAAAATGATACGCAGATCGTCGCGCGCCAATTCATTGCGTATCACTCCGACTAATTTTAAACCTGCATCGACGGTTTCCATGACGACGTCGAGTAAGATCAGTGCCACATCCGGATTGCTGAGTAAAACCTGATGCGCTTCTTTGGCAGAATAGGCATGCGAGAATTCTAAGGGACGGTCATGAATACGCACCCCAGCCAAGGCCAGTAAAGTCGTATCATGCACACTGCTATCATCATCTGCAATCAGGATTTTCCATGGCTCTTGCAGTTTGACTTGAGTATCTTGTTCGCTTTCTTCATCCAGAAAATCGATAGTATCGTCATCGTTGTCGATAGTTCCGCAATTAGAAATGTCGCTGTCCGCTTGATACTGAAATTGTGCTGACTTGCTAGCTCCAAAATGCCTGTGCGTATGCGCAAATCGCTGGACATGGATAGGTCCGGACAAACTGGGCGTGTTACTGTAGCTTGCTTGCTTCATCAGTGCTCTCCCGTTTGTATAAATGTTTTACTCTTGATTTTCATCTTATGTGAAGCTATCTCGATAATCAAGAACTGACGAGGTCAAATTGTTAATTAATGATAAAAATTACGCTTGGGTAAATGTTGCAAAACGCCAAGACCTAATTAATATACTACAATACTTAAGAGCAAGGCTTCAAGCAAAGTTACAAAGTGCTCTAGCCAGCGGCGCTGAATTCACACTCACTTTGAGAGTCACATGACTTTTTACTTGCCTTTAAGTCTGATACTGGGCGGTGCTCTTTTTTTGATACTGCTGCTGATCGCGTATTGCTACCGGCATGCCGCTGCGTCAAAGCTGCCTCTACTCAGCGAGCCTGAGCAATTACGCGGACTCTTGCAACTGATGGACAACGGCATACTGGTCGCCAGTCACACACAACAAATTGTTTTTGCCAATCCCGCCGCTTTAAGCATACTCGGCTTAGATAGCAGCCAATTGCCGCAGTTGTACGATACGCAGCTCACCCAATTTTTCTGTGAAGACGGCCAAGCTGTCAGGTATGAAGACGCTGGGCTCTGGCGTAGTTTTAGCAGCGCCGAGGCGCAGCGCGAACTGCGATTGGGGATCAGCGTGTCAGCGGCACCAATTAAATATTTGCTATTTAATACCGAGCCGATATTCTCAAAACAAAATCCTGAGCAGGTTGAGTTTCTCTTGATAACTATGCGCGATATCACTAGCGCTCGCAAGGCCGAGAGAGATCTGCGTGAACGCGAGGCGATACTCGCCCGCGTATTCCAATTGGTACCGGCGACCCTGACCATTACGCGCATGAGTGACGGTCACTATATCGATGTCAATCGTAACTGGGAACCTTTGTCCGGCTTTACCCGCGAAGAGGCCTTGGGCCGCAATTCCAGCGAATTAAAAATCTGGGGTATGCCCGAGCAAAGAACAAAAATGATAGAGCAAATCGCGCAGTTTGGCGAAGTGCATAATATGATCATCGCCTTCCGCCACAAGCAGGGACATATCTTCCAGTGTCGGGTTTCTGGTTCTAAATTCGAGGCTGGCGAAGGGGCCTATCTGCTGCTGTCGGTACAAAACATCGATCAAGAAATCGCCACTGAAAATGCCAAGATCAAGGCGGAAACTTTACTGCGTGAGAGCGAGAGAAAATATTCAAATATCGTGCAGCTTTCACCGATTCCCCTTGGCCTGATCAGAATGCAGGATTCCTGCTTGGTTGAACTCAACGATAGTTGGGTTACGCAATTTGGCTATACTCGCGAGGAGGCGGTCGGGCGCACAGCTTTGGAAATGAATTTTTGGTACGATCTGCAAGAGCGTGAACGCCTCATGCTAAAAATGCGGGAAGACGGCATGCTAGACCGTTTCGAAGCGCATATCCGCACTAAAGCCGGTGAGATTTTGATCTGCCTGATCTCGGTCAGAAGCTTTGTCATGAAGGGCGAGGACCTGTTTCTTTTCTGCATACAAGACGTCACGCGACAGTATCAGGTAGAGCAAGAAATCCGCGATATGACACTACAATTAGAAGAACGCGTCATACAACGTACCTTAAGGCTAGAGCACGCTAATCTAGAGTTGGCCAATGCGATGGAGTCACTCAAATACGCCCAGGATGAATTGATACGTTCAGAAAAAATGGTGGCCTTGGGAAAACTGGTGGCCGGTATTGCGCATGAACTCAATACGCCTATCGGCAATGGGGTTACCGTCGCCAGCACTTTGCAGGATAATGCGCGCGCCTTACTCAGTGCTATGGACGAGGGCAGTTTGCGTAAGTCGGCACTACAGCAGTATGTGCAAAGTGCGCTTACCGGGACTGATATTCTGATGCGTTCGCTGGGTGCCGCACGCGATCTGATCGGCAGCTTTAAACAGGTGGCGGTTGATCAAGCCAGTAATCAGCGTCGCACCTTCGATCTTAAAACGCTGCTGGAAGAAATCGTAGCGACTTTGTCGCCCATGTATAAAAAAGGCCCGTTTGGCCTGGTGCTGGTGCTTAGTGCTGGCATTACTATGGATAGTTTCCCAGGACCTTTAGGACAGATACTCACTAATTTTTTGAGTAATGCGCTGGCACATGCCTTTGAGGGGCGCGAGCAAGGTGAAATGCGCTTAAGCACACAAATGCAAGATCCTGATCATGTCGGGTTGGTGTTTTCAGACAACGGCGTAGGCATCGCTGAACTCGATCAAAAACGCGTGTTCGATCCCTTTTTTACGACCAAACTCGGGCAGGGCGGATCAGGCTTGGGTATGCATATCGTCTACAACATCACTACGGGCATCCTGGGCGGCACGATACGGCTAGAGAGTGAACTAGGCCACGGTACACGTATCGTGCTGGTGTTGCCGCTAAGGGCACCAGAAATATCGCTCGATGCAAATGCTTGAGGGGCGGTTAGGGGATATAAAAGTCTTACTTAGTTTCTGATTCTGCATAAAAAAATAAATCGATAGCATTTTACCTAGCCCATTATGTGTGTCAATTACACTCCCAGCCGAAAAGATTTGTTTGAAGAGAAATTTGGCGCTGCGGCGCCCGACGCGGAATGGAAAAACGAAATCTGGCAAGATTATCCGGCGCCTATCATCCGTCACGACGCATGCGGGCAACGCCAGGCCGTCTTAGCCAGTTATAGCATGCTACCTAAGGCGCGCCTGGCGCCAGGAGTGAAGCGCTTTAGCACCATGAATGCGCGTGCCGAGACTTTGGCTCAGTTGCGCAGCTATTCTCAAGCCTGGCGAGGAGGCCAGCTTTGCCTAGTGCCTATGCAGCACTTTTTCGAGCCTAGTTATGAAAGCGGTAGAGCAGAGCGCTGGCAGATTGGGCTGAAAGATGCGAGTGATTTTGCCGTGGCTGGGCTGTATAAAGAATGGCGAGAGCAGGACCAGCTGAGTTATTCGTTTACTCAAATTACCATCAATGCCGATCAGCATCCATTGATGCAGCGCTTCCATAAACTTGGCGAGGAAAAACGCTCATTGGTGATCTTGCCCGATCAGAACTACGATGCGTGGCTGGCATGCAAAGATCCGCAACTAGCCAGCGGTTTTTTGCAACTCTATCCGGCCGAGCTGATGCACAGTCAGCCGGCGCTGAAAGCGCCTGGCAGTGCGTTAGAGAGTGTCGCCTCAGACCAGACTAGCTTTATTTTCTAAGCGACGCAAAGAGCATGTCACTGAAGCGCACTTTAGAATTGTTTGCGACCAGCCAAATAAACGCTCAATAGCTCGATGCGATCAAGCGCATCTGTCGGCGTGCGGTAGGGATTTTGCTTGATAATTTGTAGGTCGGCCCACTTGCCTACTTCTAGGCTACCGGTTTTATCCGCTACCCCCAATTGGTAAGCGCCATTGATGGTCATGGCACGCAGTGCCTGCTCGATTGTGATGGCTTGCTCCAGATTGAGGTGCGCACCGCTGCTGGTTTTACGTGTGATCGCAGTCTTCATCAGGCTATACGCATTCGGGGGAAACATAGGACTATCGGCATGCAGCGTCGGGTGCATGTCCAGTTCAAAGGCGCGTTTTACCGGCAGGACTTGTTGCGCCATCTGCGGACCTATCAGTGATGCGCTGAGCGCGTCGCCATAATACAAAATATGATTGATGTGGAAACTCGGAGTGACCCTGAGTTCGGCCAGGCGCGGCATCAAATCGATAGGTAATAAAACTGAATGTTCTATTCGCAGTGGTAGATCAGCCACCGGTTTTGCCTGGTTTAATGCGATGGCAGCGGCAACTTCACGGTTGGAAGCATCGCCTTGACTGTGAATGGCAAGTTGCCAGCCTGAGCGCGAGTATTTTTCCAACTTGGCCTGCAGTTCTGTGGTTTCTATCATCGCCGCAC
Source organism: Undibacterium parvum (assembly GCF_003955735.1). Taxonomy (NCBI): domain Bacteria; kingdom Pseudomonadati; phylum Pseudomonadota; class Betaproteobacteria; order Burkholderiales; family Oxalobacteraceae; genus Neoundibacterium; species Neoundibacterium parvum. Next base: position 3,581,777 of record NZ_CP034464.1, read on the forward strand.
CATGACTATTCGGCGCTATGTTGAGTGCCTGCGCCAACGGGGTGTCCAGATACGCTGCGCTAGTGTACATGCTGCCCGTATACGGTGAGCCATCGTGCCACAATTTGACGCCTAATACGCGGAAGTAAGGATCTTGTTGCGCTGCTGCCGGCGCATCGGGTAAATACTTGAGTTCGTCTTCCACCAGATAAAAAAATTGGCGTATGCGCGGTTGGAAATTTTTCGAAGAGGCGAGTCGCGCCATCAACGGTGGTACGTTATAACCGAGCGAGGCCATCGAGGTATAGCCGCGGGCCACTAGGCCATCAAGTACTTGACTGTAGCGATTAAATAGCTTCCACGGTGATTTGAGTTCCTTGAGTAAGGGCGCGGCCGCGCGGCCTTCCGCAATGAAGCCGCTCAGCTCACCATGCAGGTCTCTTTGGTAGTAGGCGCCGGCACCCGGATCAGCGGTCTCGCGGTTGATACCGGCAGCCTCAAAGGCTTTGCTATTGGCCCAGAACGAATGCAGCGACTGTGCGGCCAACACCACCGGATGATCCGGCGCGATTAAATCGAGCGCCTGGCGCATAGGCATCTGTAAATCAGGCACCAAAATCGGGTCTAGTCCAGCGCCATAGATCCATTCACCCTTGGGCGTATTCTTGACTGCCAAGCGCAGTGCTTGCCAGACCTGCGCATTGTTTTGGTGACTGAAGCCACTGAGGTCGACCGCCGCGTTGAAGATGGCGCTGAGCGTGGGGTGTTCGTGCGCGGCGACGAAGCCAGGCATGAGCGTATGGCCCTGCAAATCATGTAGTTCGGTGCGCTCAGTTTTGAGTTTGAGCAAGTCGGCACTCCTACCTAAGGCCACGATTACGCCCTGGCGTATCGCGATAGCATCGACCACCTCATCCTTGCTATTGACCGTCAACACTATGCCATTGTGAAATATAAGCTCGGGACCATTATCCTTAGCGCAAGCACTCAGCAACAGCGCAAGCAGCGCTAGTTGTGTCAAGCGTGCTATTTGTGCTAGTTGGGCTAGTTGTGGCGGGGTTAGGCTATGCCTCAAAGCGCTGAAATTGAAGTGCGTTTTCAAGAGAATATCCTCAAAAGTAATGTAAAAGTGCGACAGTAAAAGGGGGCAAACAAAGTCCGGGCAAACCGGCGCTAGCCGCGCTGGTACGAGATTTTTCTCTCTGATTTAGCAGTGTAAGGCTACGCCATAGCGCCTTACACTTTTTCGTCTATGCCACTTACTCAGCAACGGCGTTTGCTGGCGCTCAGAAATAAAACAATCAGCAGAAAAATCGCGACTAACAAGATGCCGCCAGCGCGCATATTCCATGCGCCTTTCCGGCCACCCTGGCCTGCAGCCCGCATGGGATATGCGTGCTGGCAGGGGGCTAAATTATGCAGCGTAGACGTTGAAAAGTAGCCAGCTTGGTAGACCGAGATACAGCATTACATGGGCGATGCGTTCTAGCCAGCGCCGCATCGCGATGGTTTTTCCGGGGCTTAGTAAGGCCGTGATTAGGGTACCGATTTCTATGCTGGCACGCAGTAGCGTCGCACTCAGTACTACACCGATAGACCAGGCGCTCCACCATAGCGCGAAGGCGATCAGGTAAGCCTTCAAACCAAAGCTATAGTACTCGCCGAACGCACTGCCGTAGGCAATATGCTGATGTAAATGGAAGGCCGGAATCGCCAAAGCCAGCGGCAGTAGGGCAAATTTTACGAGCGGATGATCTAGTCGCCAGCGCTGCATTGCCAAGCGTGCTTGCGCATAGCTGCTCAAGGGGGAAGGCGGGCAGGGTAATAGTGGCGGGCCACCGGCCGCCGCCAGTGCGCGTGCCAGCGCAGGCGGATTGGCCAGTGCCAGAGCGTAGCGCCAGCGCTGACCCGAGACCAGGCGCAAGCTGGCGCCGGGACAGGGCAGTGGCAGACGCCAAACCACCAGTGCGCTGATTTCACTGATCGCCAGTTCGAAACGCTGGGCACCACGGCTGAGCACCAGGCTGCCATTTTCTAGCGAGGCGCGCGCCGAATAGGCCAGTAGCAGGCTCCAGCTAGCCGCTTCAGGAGCAAGAAACAGGGCACCGAAAGTGCGTATTTGCGCCAGCGTATTGGTGCGCAGGGCTTCGTTAAATAACATCGCAGCGCACATCCACAGCAAGCTGGCGCGTGCAAAGGCGCGTAACAAAGCTGCAGCGTAGCGGGCGGCGGGCGGCAACAGCGCCACCCTGACTGGCAAGCGCAGCGGCTGTTCTGCGGCCGCATCGCCCAAGCGCCAGCCAGGTATCAGCGCCAGTATTGGCTGAGCTGCCAGCATCAGCAAGAACACGCTCGCGACCAACCCGACCCAGTCACCCCACCACACCATCAATGTGCGCGCTGGCGTAGTTACCGGCAAGGCCGCGATCACCAGGCTGCGTTCGCCCATGCGGCTGCCGGCCAAGGCATTGCCATAGGCATCGATGACTGCGCTGTAGCCATTGCTGGTGACGCGAAACTGCGGTAGTCTGGTTTCTATACTGCGAAACGCCGCTGCTGCCTGATGCAGTTGTGCGCCTAGTGGCTGGGAGCTGAACCAGGAATCGTTAGACATGGTAAGTATGGCGCGCGCACCGAGGCGCGCACCGTGAATAGCGAGCCCGGTGTCAACATCGTCAAGACATATCAAAGGCAGAACCGGGATATCGCGGCCATCCGTTAGCCGCAGCGGAAACACTCTGGCGCCATTGCCAGCGCGCCAGTTGCCAGTCCACGGTAGTAGGCGTCGCAAGTTTTCGCTCTCTAGCCAGGCCGGCACATATTCGGTGAGCGGAAATAAGCGAGTCTTGCGATAAAAACCTAGCAGACCGTGATCTGGCTGCACAAAGGCGGCCGCATTGTATTCGCCCTGGGTATCGCTATCGTAAGTGCCAAACACGAAAGGCACGCCAGCGGCCTTGATGGTCGCGAGTATCTCTTGATCAAACTCGGCACCGGCCTCGCTCTTGGGATGGCCGAAGGTGGTCGGGTAGGCGGTTTCTGACCAAAGCACTGCGTCCGCGCCCTGGCGCACCACGGCGTCGTAGCTCATCGCAAAATGGGTGTCGAGCACCTCGCGCACTACGGCATGCGCGCCCTTGGCCTGACGCAGGCCTTCGTAGTCAGTCAGATTGGCCTGAATTAGGCCCATGCGCAGTGGCTTCTCGCTAACTGTCGGCTGGGGCGAGAGTGCTGGCACTAGCGTCAGCACCGTCATGCCGTAAGCTGTCAGCAGAGCTGGCACTAGTGCTGACATTGCCAGTGGTTTGGCAAACACGCGCCAGCCCAAAGTGCGGCGCGCGAGCGCTAAAGCTACGCCCTCGTTGGCCAGCAACAGTAAAAAAGTCAGACCAGCAGTGCCGCCGAGATCCGCAGCTTGCCGCATAAGTGGCGATGGATACAGCCCGTAGCCCAGGGTGTCGCCCAGCAAGCGCGGGACTAGATACTCAGTGGCAAGCCACGCGGCCGCGGCGGCCAGTGTGCGTAGCCTGACGCCGTAGCGATACGAGGCGACATGGCGCACCAGGGCGAACACCAAAAATTGTGGTTGAAACAGCGGTGCGGCTAATAGCAGTAGCGCCAGGCCGGTGCCCGCTCCGACTTGGGTATAGCTACCGATGGCACTACCAAACCAGGCGAAAGCGGCCGCCGTGTAGGCCAGCGACATGGCATAGCCGCTCAACAGCGAGGTCCAGATGCTAGAGCGCGCATCGAGCGTGCGCAACCACGGCACTAACATCACAAAGCCGAGTAGATAAGCGGCACCACCGCGCACGTACAGCGCCGCCAAGAGTGCGCTGGCAAGTATGCCCACCAAGGCGATGGTGGATCGTCGTATTTTAGAATTACTGAGAAGTGTCATCGAGGGATGTGGGAAAAGTCGCGGGAAAAATTATGGGGGAAATCGTAACTATTCAGCCTGCTACTAAAATTATTAAAACCTATAAACCTTTAAACCTATAAACCTTTAAACCTTTCACAGGAGGCACAGAGACACAGAGAAAAAACGGAGAACTGCCTTGCTTTCCTCTGTGAATCTCTGTGTCTCTGTGTCTCTGTGTTGAGTGGTTTTGACTTGCTTCATAGCGGGCTGAACAGTAACGGGAAATCATGCAAATATTATTTGTTGGCTTCGACCGGCGCAGGCAGCACGATGCGTCGATTTGGCAGCCCGGGCGGTGCCAGTTCGGGCGGCACCACACGGTCTTTTGGTAGTGGAATCGGTTTGTTGGCAGCGTCGAACAATTGATAATCCGGTGCGAACATCAAGATCGCTTCTATGCGCTGGCCGTCGTCGGTGGCTTGATGATGTCGCACATAGCCTTTGGGCAGTACAAAGTCTTCGGGTACCGCCAGCCCAACTAGTGGTGGGCGGGTACCCGGTGGCGAGAATGCCCCTAGGCCGGTATGCACACCGGCCTCATGTAGGCGGGCGATTACCTCGGGCATGGTTGGTTTTTCACCGCGTGCCACATAATATTTCAAGTCACGCGTAGGGTCGGCGTCGCCTTCCAATGCGGGTGCTGCAATCTGGGGTAGGGGGCTTGCAGGTTGCTTGCTATTTGTGGATAGCCGCGACTCAACTGGCGCTGGCAAACTGGCAGCGCTACTTGTGCTATTAGTGCTACCAGCGCTACTTGCGTTAGCCGCATCTTCTGGTATCGAGCTTGACATCAATAGATAGAATAAAAAACTCAGCCCGCCGGCAGCGAGCAGGAGGGCGATCATCAGGTAGCCCGCGTTAGGGCTCCAGACCTTGCCCGCCGCGTGTCCATTTTTCTCGGTTGCGGCGGGCTTAGAACTAGCTGGTGTATCCAAGAGCTTGCTTTCCCTTGGTGATTAAGGTGCCGCTGGATTGAAAGTCGAAATAGCCCACCCCATGCGCTCGTGGCCGTACTGATTCCAGATCGGATTTTTGCCACTGACGAACGAGCTGTAGCGTGGTGCGCCAGTACCGGTGCTGCCGCCAAACAAGCCAGCGGTGACGGTGCTGCCTGTGTAAGTCGGGTGAGTATCATCAGACTGGATGTAATCATAGCTGCTGCCTGAGGATACAAAGTGCGTGTTGGCGTCACGGATGGTAGAGCGCAGCGTCGACGTAATCCGGGTCACGTAGCTCGCTTCGCTCTCACCGAGTACGTAGCGCAGCGCTTCGGAATCGATCTGGCCGTCGCCATTGCTATCGTAATCAGCCCCCATGTACTGGGCAAAATTATCTGCGCACGCGAAGCCTTTTTGGCGCGCAAAGTCACACATCAGGAAGTTAATTCTGGCGATCGAAGGCAAGAATTTATCTTGCATCTTGACCGTAGCGCCAGTGCCGGCATCCTTGCAGGAACTTTGCGTATTGTCGGCCGCATAACCAGGATAATGCAGGTTAGAGACCACCTTAAGTTTGACACCAGAATAGGCATTGGCATTGATGTAGTCCATCGCTGCAGCTACATTGGCACGGCAATTATTCTCTGCCGAAGTGAGCACACTGTAATCGCAAGTGCCAGTCTGGCCCTTGAAGGCGGTACGCGCTTGCAAGCCATCATTGCCACACATCTCGAAAGTGACCACGCGGGTATTGCTCGCTTGCATGTAAGAGCGCTCGGCCACGATTTTATTGTTGTACACATCCGAGGCGATCGCGCCGGATTTGGTACGGCGCACGCTCTCGATATCGGCGTTCCATAATGCCGACATGTATTCAGCATCGACGGTCGGTGCCGCGTACTTGGCTGCGTTGACGGTGGAGCCATTGTAGCCAGCGTAGATAGAATCACCGTAGGCCACCACGCGGTATTTGCTGGTGGTGCCAGCCCGGTCTATGGTCCACGAGACGTTTTGGTTCAGGGTGCTGGCGGCCGCTTCTGCGCCTAATGCCAGTAAGGTAATTGGTAACAGCGTGCGGATAGCAGTACGAAATCTCATCTTCATCTTTGTCTCCTGTTGTTTTTTACATCTAGGAAGGTTTATATTTTTGTTCTAAGACTTTAGTGCTTGCGAATTGATAGCTACAGCAATCAGGAAATGCGTCTTCAGCGAGGTTTTTGTGATGGGCATTTAGAATCTGATTGGCAGCCAGTATTGAAACTAAGCGCGACTACTGTCAATTTGCGTTGCAGCAAAAATAACTCAGAAAAAAATGGCGCATTTATCCACAAGCCTTAGTCAGCATCACTCTTGCTAAATTTAGAGTTTAAATTCTAATAACGGAAACTGAGGCTTTTTTGAGCGATGCGCTTGCCTGTTAGAAACAAGGCTAGCGAACTGGAGGCCACCAAGCCTGGGCTTGAGCTTGAGGTAGGGTGCGGAAACTTTGTAACGCTAGCTCTGCCAGCGTGCATAGCTCACGCAGCTAGCAGACCAGACTGGCTGGACTAGCGCATGGGCGCTGCGCTAGTCGGGGACTTTAATTAAAACTAAGTGCGGGCGTATCGTGCCTGATACCCAGGAACGGCAAAGCCCCGGTAGAGCAGGCTCAGGCTTAAGGCGAATAAGCTCAAGGCGATAGGTGCCAGCATCAGGCTAGGCATGTCTTGCATGAACAAGGCCATGCTAATGCCGCACATTTGGATAGGCGCTGCCAACATGCCGCAAACAGCGATGATGCGCGGTACCAAATTAGAACGGTATAAGGCCAGACACATCACGAAGATAGCGCTGCCACCGATCAGTTTGTCGATATAGTGTATCCACTGGCGGCTAGCGCCAACCATACTACGCAGTAGCTCAAACATTGCAGGATCTAGTCCCGGATGTTTGGCGAACTGCAGGCTCAGTGAGCGCATCGCCAGAAAATTGGCCTGCTCCATCGCCGTGGTGGCAACAACGATCCCACTCAAGATTAAATAAGCCAGTGCCAGCGACGGTGAAGATAGGCGCAATATCGGCCAGGCGAGGATAGCGACCGCCAACATCAAGGCGCTAGTTAATAGACCGAGTAGCGCGCCAGCGGTAAATAATAAAGGCATTTGTGCGCCATTCTGTAACCAACCCGCGCCTGAGAAAATAGGCGTGTTGAGGGCGAAGTTGTTCCCAAGCCCCAACAGCATAGCGATCAATAAGAGTGCACCTATCAGTTGCCCTGTTTGTTTTTCAGTATTCATCATGAACCTCGCGTAAGTAGAAATTGGTAGAAGTTGGGATCTTCCCTTAGCTTGCCGTTTCAGACAATTGGCGATGGACGGGTGACGGATAGGGTGTGCTAAAGCACGCTGCCTGATGACCAGTGACTTGGTCTCACCGGTTCTGCGGTAACTGTGCAGCCAGCGTTGAAAACTCCCTCGCCCGCTGGCGGGAGAGGGCCGGGGGCGGAACAGGGAATTTGGATGGCATGCCATCCACCTGTGTAGCAATATTCGCTCGTAAGCGGATATGCGCCCTGCAAGGGAGGGTGATTGAGTAACGCTTGCCTTCAAATAGCTGATACGCTTAACACTACGAGAAATCGAATATTGCGCTTAATTTGGACCACCCTCATCCCAACCCTTCTCCCGCTCGCGGGAGAAGGGCTTTGTATAGCTGGCTGAACAGTTAGGTTTTGCGACTATTTTAAAATGGGCACCGCGCTAACGCGCATATTCCATGCGCCTTGCCAAGCACACTGGCCTGCAAGGCGCATGGAATATGCGCGCTGGCAGGGCAGCTAGATGAAAACAATTATGGCAATACGTCTGCCGCGCGTTTGCTGGTCGCCGTTACCGCCTAAATGCCTTCGATCCCAATCGCAGCGTCCTACGAATTGAAATCGAGATTTTCAATCCTTAACCTTAACCTTAACCCTAACCCAGTCCCTAGAACGCCAGATTTGGGGGACCCTGCGCCAGCTATCGTTGGACGATGACGATATGGGCTTGAATCTTGCCCTCGACGGCGCCATGCCCGAACCGTTTGCCGATTTCCGCTAGGGCCGCGTTGGTCGCCTCAAGCAGTCGTGACGCGTTTCTAGCCTCGATTTCGCTTCTGAGCAAGGTACCCTGGCAGTAAGCGATAGCAGGGATGTCGGGTGATGCGGCGCGACTCCTTGCTGCCAGTGTAGTGATTACAGCTTGACGCGTAAATCCGCCTTCGCTCAGCTGCCTTGCGATCACCGTTGTGTCGCTGTAACCATGCGGCGTACGCAGCATGAAGCGCGGTGGATCGTCGGGGAACATCTGCTGCAGTGCGAACGTGACAGTCTCTGCGAACTCATTTTGCTCGATCGCGTCCCACACGTTGAAGATGAAGGTGCCGCCCTTCCTGAGTACCCGTCTGGCCTCGGCGTACGCTTTTGGCTTGTCAGGAAAGAACATAGCGCCGAACTGGCATACGACGACATCAAAACTTTCGTTTAAAAAGGGCAACTGCATCGCGTCTGCTTGGCGCCACTCGACAGCGCGGCTAGTGCCGATTAAGGCAGCGCGATCAAGCATGGCCTGATTCAGATCGGTGGCGACGATCCGGACTTCAGGTGCCAGAACGTCTGCCAGTTGCCGTGTTACGACACCTGTTCCAGCTGCGATCTCTAGCAAGCATGTCGGCAGCAGCTTTGCCACACGCGCAGCGAGGTCAAGCGCATACGGCTCGAAGATTAAAGGAACCATGTACTGGTCGTATAGCTGCGGAATGGAACCGGTGAAGAGTCTATCTACATCAGATATAGGCACGGAAACCTCCGGAAGTAGTTGTGCGCGCTAAGCTTGAGTTAGCCGATGGACACCCACAAATGAATAAAGAACACAGCCGCAACGCTGCCAGTCCCATCGGTAATGGACTAGACATAGCACATTGATGTTAGAGCATGGAATACTTCTATGCAAGACCTGCGCTGCTAGTGCGATGTCGTCTTTGCTGCGGTACGTTTAGCTAGCACCCAGATGCTGAGTAAGAGCAGTGTTCCTCCTAGCCACTGAATGGCGCTGAGATGCTGGCCTAGCAGGACGGTAGATAAAACCACAGCGGTCAGCGGTTCAAGTAGCGTCGCGACGGTCAGTGCCGTGGGCTTTAAGCGTGCCGCGCCCCAACTGAAAGCAAGCAGTGCAAGCGCCGCGGTCACAACGCCCAGGTAAAGAAACCAAGCTTGTGGCGGGACCTCGGACGGCCACGAAAGCGGGCGATACAAGCCAAACAGACCCATTGCGGCAGCAGCAACAACTGTTATGGACGCGGTGGCAGGGCCGGCGCCGAGCGCAATCGATATTCGTCCGCTGATCATAGAGAAGCCGGCGTAAAGCAGGGCAGAACCGACAGAAAACACGACACCGAGTAGGACTCCATTTGTCGCAGCGCTGGCCGGTTTCGGCCCATGCTGGGCGACTATGAACACAGTTCCGAGGATCGCCCCTATGAGTGCCACTAGAAGTTGGGGATCTGCTCTTTCTTCTCCCCGAACGACGGCTATTGCGGTGACGATTACTGGCGGAAGGCAGAGGGCAATCAATGTAGGGACAGCTGCGCCCATTTGTTCTATGCCCAGAAACCACAATAGCACGTAGCCCGCCATGGCAACTCCCGCCATGATGACGGTTCCGATCAACGGCTGCAGTCGGTCCCACGAGATTCTTCGTCCGAAAGCAGCCAATAGTACGACCGCGCCAACCACGAACCTCCAGAACGAGATATTTTCAGGCGTGAAGCCGTGCCTCTCAACGAGCAGGCTAACAACCAAAGCACCAGTGCCCCAAAGTATGCCAGCACCGCAAGCGGCAACGAATGCCAAGCCAGTTGCTGGCGTCTGGGGTGTCGAGACGGACGCGGATGTGATCATTTTGATGCCTAACGTCGAGCTAAACGGGACTGCGCATGACGCACACAAACCGAAGAGCTAATAATTGATAGAGTGCTGAACGTAGAAGCGCCTATTTGGGCAGTTTCCGAGTTGAGCGTGATGTTAAAGCACATAAACATTACTCTTCATCGCTTCCATTTTCAAAGCGCCAATCAAAGCATCGTTCTTCAAATATACGTGATGCGTAAAATCCCAACCCTCCATGTAAATAAGCTCTAAAGAAGGGATGATAATTATAAAACGACGAACATTACTTGCGAGATAAGACAAGGGCTTTAATGTTCTATTTTTTGCCACCTCAGAATTAAACGCTCGGAAACTAACTTTTCTCTTTTTATTGCGGCCAATGAATTTTGCAAGGTACGACTCGTAATTGGACGTGAGACCGCATATAAATGAATGTAGTTTGTCATCATTTATTTTTTGCTTTTCGGCTGACATTTCCTTGAATTCTTCGAAAGCCTCTTTTTCTGATAACCAATGGTCGTAAACTGTTATGGCGACATGTCTATATCCTTCAACTTTTTCGTCGGTGATGACTTCTTTGATGGTTGGAAATGAACTCAATAACTCTGAATGCAATTTCTGCTCTAGATTTCGAAAACGACGATTCGCCATAGGATGAAATTTTGTGCTTTAACGCTGAATTGAGGTGCGCCGCAAAGCACAACTTATATGTAGAGAAAATATTTTCACGGCTTCACTCTCGAATGTAATGTTAAAGGGCGACACCCTCTGCGCAAGATATCTATTCCGCAAACGACAATAACTGATTGCATAATTGCGACAAGGGTACCGGTAACCCAATCTGGGAGGACGTAACTTAATGTTGTTCCGAAATACTGCCAGAAATAATATTTATTAGAGATGCCACCATCAAAAACTGCAAGGATAAAACCTGACGGAAACAAAACCGGCGCAAACGAGAATAAATATAAAAATTCAATCCCACTAAGTGATCCGTGCCCATATGCACGATCAAATGCCGCCAATTGAATCAATATACCGACATCGATCAACATCCACAGTCCCAATAGTTGAGCGATGTTTCTACCTTCTTGCCGAATGGCGCAAACAAACCAAGTCACCCAACAGAGTGCGAAGTAAATGCTTAAAAATAGAAATGGCCATTTTGCATTAATCATGCCAAAAGTGGCTGCAGCGAAACCACCTAGTGCCAATGTGTAGCCAAATTTTAGTATCCGTTTCATCGCCATTTTTACACTTTAATGTAGAGTCAAGCGGACTGCCCGGCTGTTTACGCAGCTTCGCTTAAGCATCGGGTTCGGCCGCATGCCCGTCACGGTAGGGAACGCTTCCATGGTTTCCCGGATAGCCAATTGATGGCCTCTTGGCCTACTGCGCTTTCTATTCCAGTGAACCAATGGTTCGTGTCCGGCCCACATGGCGATTCATCATCCTTATTGGCAGCGCCGTTCACTGCAATCATCGGAATATGCGTGGCCGCAGCGGCGGCGAAGGGGGCGACCCAGCAGGCGTCCTTGATGTGATGGACGAGTAGTACCGGAACCTTTTGCGAGGCCCAGTTTATCTTCGAGAGGCCGGGGCCAGCCAATGCGGTCGGCGTATTCGGCGGGGAAGCTTGGTGCAGTCCAGAAAAGAGCACGGCCGCACTGACCTGATCAGGCATATTTTGCAAAATGTACCCGGCTGACACCGTGCCCCGGCTATGCGCCATGAGCACAAGGCGCGCTTTCGGAAAGCGACGCAGGATCTCGCGCATGACGGCCTTTAAATCAACTGCATGATTTGACGAGGCTCGATATTCCTGGCTCATATTCGTCTGATCTGAGGGCGCGTTTATGACCGCAACTGCGAACCCGTCTTGCATCAGTGCTTTTCGCTGGTCCGAGAAGAGATACGGGGCCTGCGCTTCGACGCGGCCGTCCTTCAAGCCCAAGCCGATGTTGCCAGGTCCGCCTGGAATTAGCAAAATGACGGTTTCCGGGTTCGATTGATGGGGCTCCCAAAGCAATATTGTCTGGGTCACCCCCGGGCGAGTCGTGAGACTGACCAGCTCATCGGCATAGGCAAGGGGGCCGAATAGGAGCGCGATCGCCACGGCTAACATCGCACTCAATTGACGATGTATTGACATCAAGTCGTGGAAGGGCTTTTGTGCAATCATGGCTGCGGCCTAAGGAATAGCGTTTATCCGCCGCATCGGAACGCAAAAATAAAATCCGCGAGCTGCTTGCGGCGGATAAAACTTGTGGGGGCGAGCCGCCTGCGTGGCGGCCTCGTTGGAGATTGTAAACGATGCGTTTGCGGTATTGCTAGTAATTTGACATGTAATTCTAGCGCATCGACGAGGGAGTCCCGCAAATATCCGGCCAGGCGCATTTTTCAACACAGGGCGGTAACGCGTAACAGTAGGGCAATGGGCTTTATCTATTGCGCCGTATCAAATCTCATAAACACCCCTGCCAGCGCGCATATCCCATGCGCCTTTCCAGGCATACTGGCCGCAAACCCGCATGGGCTATGCGCCTTGGGCTAGGTGCTTGCGGGAATTTTGCACACACAGCCTGCACCGCAAATAATGTGCGAGGCAGGCGCTGAGTGCATTGCTAAGGCGGTTCAGGCAGCCAGCTTGGCTGCTTTTGCTGCACTCATTTCTGCCAGTAAGACGGTGCGCTGTTTGGCGTCTTGCGGGGCGACCGCAAAGCCTGTCATGCGTTGCTGGTCGTCGTAAAAACGGCAGATGGTGATGCCCTCGTTTTGTTCGCATTGCCACTGGCCTAGCGCTGCCAGTTGCGGGGCGGGGGCGATCAGGGCGATAGAGTAACTCGGGGTTTTGACGATCACCGGTGCAGGCTTAAGTTCTATCTGTGTGACGTCGCCGGTTAAGCTGCGGGCGATGGCGCGCGCGGCCGTCATGATAGGCGCGATGTAGGGCAATACCGGGCGGCTGCCGTCTTCTGGATTGGTGTATTGGGCGCAGTCGCCCAGCGCATACACGTCGGGTGCGCTGCTCATGCCGGTGGTGTCGACTAAAATGCCGCGCTCGGTGTCTATGCCCGCGGCCTGTGCCAGACGCAGATCGGCGCGCAAACCTACTGCCGACAAGACCAAATCCGTTTCAAATGTGCTGCCGTTACTCAGCTTGACTTGCAACACCGGGCTGCTGTTGGCGCGGCCGTTTTTGGAAATATCTATGCTGGCGGCGGTGCTGCCGAGTTGCATCTGTACTCCGCGTTGCTCCAGTGCGCATTGCAGGGCGATAGAAATCGGCTTGGGTGCCAGTGCCGCCAATGGCAAAGCGTTAGGATCGACCAGAGTGACCAGATGCCCAGCCCCCGCCAGATCGTCGGCAAACTCGCAGCCGATTAAACCGGCACCGAGTATGGTGATGCGGCAGGCCTCGCCATGCGCGCTGATGCGCTGGCGCAGTGCGGCGTAATCGCCGACATTATTCACCGATAACACCTGCCCGGCAGCGTCGCCAGCGATCGGCAAACGGATGGGCTGGGCACCAACTGCGATCACCAGCTTGTCGTACTCAAAATCGCCAGCGCTGGTGTGGATGGTTTTTGTCGCCGGCGTAATCTGCGTGACTACTGTGTGCGGCAAGATGGTGGCCTTGAGTTGTTCTGCCATTTGCGCGGCGCTCTGGCTGACCAGTTGCGCTGCCTGTTTGTTTTGCGCAAAAGCGTTGGACAGCATGGGTTTGGAGTAAAAACCACCATCATCGCTGCTGATGATCAAGAGGGGCCGCACTTGGTCGAGCTTGCGTAATTCGCGCGCTACGCTGTAGGCGGCCATGCCGCTACCGATGATGATGGTGTTATGCATTTAGATTTCCACCATATCGAAGTCAGCTTTGGTCACGCCGCAATCCGGGCATTCCCAGTCTTCCGGGATATCTACCCAGCGGGTACCGGCAGCGATGCCTTCTTCTGGCAAGCCCAGTGCTTCTTCATAGATGAAACCGCAAACGACGCATTGATAAGTTTTCATGATGTAAATTCCTAGAGTATTTAAATTTTTTGGATTAATTCAACTAAGCCGACAAATTAAGCTGGATTCGCCGCTAACACACCGCGATAGTGATTAGCATGGCGCTCTTCTACTTTTGCCAGCGCGGCGAAACGTTTGGCCGCGATCTCTAAGGTGCGCTGAAAGTTTTCTGCGTGCTCTTTTGATTCGGCGATCTGCTCGTCGTATTCGGCCACGGCAGCGTGCTGGCCTTCTTCGATTGCGAGGTGGCGGAACTTCGGATACATCTCGGTGTATTCATAGGTCTCGCCTTCTATCGCGATCTCTAGCGCGCGCTGCGGCGTCATCTGGGCTTTTGGGTACAGTAAATCAAGGTGACCAAAGGCGTGCATGACTTCTTGATCGGCAGTGGCTTCAAACGCCAGCGCGATGTCTTCGGCACCGGCAGCGCGTGCCAGTTTGGCGAAGTAGCGGTATTTGATATGCGCCATGGATTCGCCGGCAAAGGCGGCTTCGAGGTTTTGGATGGTGACGGATGGGGTGGCTGTGTGACTCATATTGCTCTCCTGGTGGTGATCTTAAACTGGCTAAATTAAAAGTGGCTTGCTTGCTGATTGGGTTCCATCTTAGGCTTCACTGCGTTATTTGTAAAAACAATTGATTTAATTTAATTGATAGTCGTTGACTATATCAAGCCGGATGCTAGAGCGGAAACGCGATGCCCCTACACTGAAAAACACTCTTAGCTTATGCAAAAAAAAATATTAACTTCGTACAAATACGTATCTAGTTGAAAGCTTCGGTCTGCTAGAATCACAGCCCAATACTCCGTTTTAGGACTTACGCAAAATTGTTCCAGCTAGGCGTACCGCCGATGACAGTACTTGAGTACGGCAAGGCGGATACAAGGACGCTGGAGCGGTTTTGCGTAAGTCCCAAGTTTTTAGTAAGCTCACAAGAAGGAATCGACCAGCATGGATTCATCGTCAGATCAAAAAGAACTTTTACGTCAACAGTTACGCCAGGCCGCGCTTGAGTATCACGAGTTTCCTACTCCGGGCAAAATTAGCGTCACTCCTACCAAACAATTGACGAATCAACGTGATCTGGCGCTTGCTTATTCCCCTGGTGTGGCCTCGCCTTGCGAAGAAATCGTCGCCGATCCAGCCAATGCCTTTAAGTACACCGCGCGCGGCAATTTAGTCGGCGTCATCACCAATGGCACCGCGGTCTTGGGTCTGGGCAATATCGGCCCGCTCGCTTCTAAGCCTGTGATGGAAGGTAAGGGCGTCTTGTTTAAAAAATTCGCCGGTATCGATGTCTTTGATATCGAGATTAATGAGCTAGATCCGGATAAACTGGTCAACATCATCGCCGCGCTGGAACCGACCTTCGGCGGTATCAATCTGGAAGACATCAAAGCACCTGAGTGTTTTTATATCGAGCGCCAATTGCGCGACAAGATGAAGATTCCCGTGTTTCATGATGATCAGCATGGCACCGCGATCATCGTCGGTGCCGCGATTCTCAATGGCCTGAAGGTGGTCGGCAAAGACATCAATCACTGTAAATTAGTGGTCTCGGGTGCTGGCGCTGCGGCGCTGGCCTGTCTTGATCTGCTGGTCGATCTGGGCTTTCCTATCAAAAATATTTTTGTCACCGATCTGGCTGGCATGGTCTACACCGGCCGCGTCGAGTTGATGGATCCGGACAAGGCACGTTTTGCGCAAGACACCACGGCGCGTAGCTTAAAAGAGATTATCGACGGTGCCGATATTTTCCTCGGTCTGTCGGCTGGTGGCGTGTTAAAACCAGAGATGGTGGCGCGCATGGCAGCCCGGCCTTTGATCCTGGCGCTGGCTAATCCAACCCCAGAAATTTTGCCGGAAGAAGTCAAAGCGGTACGTGACGACGCCGTGATGGCTACTGGCCGTTCGGATTACCCGAATCAGGTGAATAACGTACTGTGCTTCCCTTACATCTTCCGTGGCGCCTTAGATTGTGGTGCCACCACCATCACGCGTGAGATGGAAATTGCAGTAGTGCGGGCGATTGCCGATCTGGCGCAAGCCGAGCAATCCGATATCGTCGCTTCTGCCTATGGCATTAGTAATCTGTCTTTCGGCCCTGAATACCTGATCCCTATGCCGTTTGATCCGCGTCTCTTGATCAAGATCGCACCAGCGGTAGCCAAGGCAGCCGAAGAATCCGGTGTGGCGGCGCGCCCGATCAAGGACATGCAAGCATATATCGATAAATTACAAACCTTCGTGTATCACAGCGGTACTTTCATGAAGCCGCTGTTCCAGATCGCTAAAAAAGCGCCGAATGAGCGCAAGCGCATCGTCTATGCCGAAGGCGAAGAAGAGCGCGTCTTGCGTGCGGTGCAGGTGATTGTCGATGAAAAGTTAGCTTGTCCTATCCTGGTAGGTCGTCCGCATATTTTAGAGCAGCGCATAGAGAAGTTCGGCCTGCGCCTGAAAGCTGGTGTCGACTTTGAGGTGATCAATCCTGAGTTCGATCCGCGCTATCGCGACTACTGGGAAACCTACCATAAGATGACTTGCCGCAAGGGTGTTTCTGAACCTTACGCCAAGCTAGAGATGCGCCGTCGTCATACCCTGATCGGTTCCATGATGATCCATAAGGGCGATGCCGACGGTATGATTTGCGGCACTTTCGGTACTTCCGGCTTGCATCTCAATTACGTCAATCAAGTTTTGGGCAAGCGTGAAGGCGTGAATGTCTACGCCGCCATGAATGCGCTGGTTTTGCCGGACCGCCAGCTGGTGATCGTTGATACCCACATTAATGAAAACCCGAACGCCGAGCAAATCGCCGAGATCACCATTTTGGCGGCGGAAGAAATGCGTCGCTTTGGTTTGCAGCCAAAAGCGGCCTTGCTTTCGCATTCGAATTTTGGCTCTAGCAATAGCGAATCAGCCCAGAAAATGCGGGCAGCTTTAGCGATAGTTCAGCGCGATGCACCGGATCTGGAAATTGATGGCGAGATGCATGGTGACACCGCACTCGATACCGCTTTCCGCAAAAAAATGATGCCAGCTTCGACCTTGCATGGCGACGCTAATTTGCTGGTGATGCCAAATATCGACGCCGCCAATATCGCCTATAACTTGCTGAAAACCACGGCCGGTAACGGCATCGCGATCGGCCCTATCTTGCTAGGTTGCGCCAAGCCCGTGCATATCCTGACGCCATCGGCCACAGTACGCCGCATCGTCAACATGACCGCCTTGTGCGTGGTGGATGTCTTGGCACAGCGTTGAGCTGTTTGTAGAAGACAGGGCTGCAGCTAGTTGTAGCCAAATAAAAATCCAGATGCTGGCAACAGCATCTGGATTTTTTTATGGCCTGAGCATCACTATAATTTCAGCATACTCCCCCAGAGTAAATTTAGACTGCGCAATAACTATGTGCGCAAACGCCCGTATTTGGTAAATTTTTAGGGGAGTATGTGTTTTTACTGGCTGCGTTCTTGCTTGATCGGCACGCGTCCGGTCGGTACTACGCTGGCGGCTTTGATGCAGTGGCCGTGCTGGTCATCAAAAAACATATGCGGCTGAAACGCCGCCAGCACCGCTGATTTATTCACGCCGCCCATGAAGAAGGTTTCGTCGATGGCGATGTTCCAGGCGCGCAGCGTGCGGATCACGCGCTCGTGTGCCGGTGAAGAGCGCGCTGTGACTAAGGCAGTGCGTAGCGGAAAAGCGCGGCCATCCGGTGTCTTGAAATTATTTTGCAGGTAAGAGAGCGCCACCAATAAACGTGCGAAAGGCCCGGCCGGTAGCGGTTGCTTGGCATTGGCGCGCTCGTGGGCTTCAAATGCTTCTATCCCTTGTTCCTGGTAGATGCGCTCAGACTCATCCGAAAAAATCACTGCGTCGCCATCGAAGGCGATGCGGATTTGTTCCAGATCGGCGGCGTTCTCAGGTAATTGATACAGCAGGGCAGAGGCCACCCCAGAATTAATCGCGGCCTGTACATCATCTTCATGCAAGGACAAAAACAGGCTGATGTTAAAGGCTTGCAGATACGGCGTCAGCGGCGCACCACCCGACAAGGCGGCGCGGCTGATGTCTAGGCCGTAGTGTTCTATCGAGTTGAAAATACGCAGAGAAGTCTCGGACGAGTTGCGCGACATGATCACCACTTCCACCAGTCTATGCCCGGGTGTGAGGCTATTGAGTTTGAGCAGAGCCTTCACCAGTGAGTAACCAGCACCAGGTTTAAGCACCGCATTTTCGTTCTCTAGCTGATGCTGGCGGTAGGCATCCAGCCCCTGATTTTGGAAGATTGCCTCTTCCGTTTCCAGATCAAACAGGGCGCGCGAAGAGATGCCGATGACGAGAAGATTGTCGAGAGAGAAGGCCATGATGAAAAGAGTAATCAGAATCCTCCAGTGTAAGGCAAAGCGCGTTTTCGTACTCGATTATCGCTTTGCTAATGCTAAGTTCAGCCCGCTATATAAAGCCCTTCTCCCGTTCGCGGGAGAAGGGTTGGGATGAGGGTAGTTCAAATTAAGCGCAATATTCGATTTTTCGTAGTGTTAAGCGTATCCGCTATTTGAAGGCAAGCGTTGCTCAATCACCCTCACCCCGGCCCTCTCCCGCCAGCGGGCGAGGGGGTTTTCATCGCTGGCTTATTTACTGACAATAGGCCGCTGCATAGGCGCCAGTTTGGCGACCAGCTTATTCGACACTGACGAGGCAATATTATTTTTCTCCATAGCGATTTGCAAGTCTTCTGCCAGCGCGTTGAAGTGGGCGTTGCTAATGCCCATGCCGTCATGGGTGGTGTACATATCGCGGCCCTGATACTTGCAAGGGCCACCAGCCAATTCGCAGAACTGATCGGCCAGCAGGGCGGCAAATTGCGCTTTGTCTAGCTTAGAAAAAAATTGATTGATGCGTTGGTCGGCCAAAATCAGCGGGATAAAATCGGCGACGATTTTATCGATACCCGCTTTTTCGCCCAGCCCCAGATACAGGGTGTTTTCGCTAGTAGTTTGAGCCTGGGCGCTGACTGCGCTGCCAGCGATGAGCGCCAGGGCGCAGAGGAGTTGGCGAATTGTCGTGTTAAAAAATGTGTGCATGTTGTGCTCTCAGAATAGGGTGGGGGCGTAAGGGACTGTGGGACTGGGCAGGACTGCACTAAATTAGAAGCCAGTCTGCAGCGATAAATACCAACCACGCTGCTTGGTTGGGTTAAAGATCGTGATGTCGCCCAGATTCACATAAGCGGCGGTGACCGAGAGATTTTTGGTCGGGAAATACGCCAAAAAGACGTCGTAATTATCCTTCTCGTTATCGACCCCTAGATTGCGTGGCTTCATACGGTATTCGGCACCGAGCACTAGTTTGCGGTTAATCAGATAGGCAGCCGAGGCTTCTAGTAGCGGCTCGTATTTATCATTTTTATCGCCGCCAAAACCGAGCAGACCCATTTGATTCGCCTTGCTTAGGCGCACTGTGGCATTGAGTAACAGGCTCTGCGCCAGATACAGTTTGGTGGCCGAGACATAGTAATCAACCCCGTTCTCACTCTTCGCACCGAGTTGCTTGACGCTGGTCACGCCCAAGGCACCCAAGCCGCCGACCGCATCATCGCGCTTGATCAGTGCGCCGACCGCGATCTGCGGCAACCAGCCAGTCTGGTCATACACCGCCTCGCCAGCCACCCGTACTTTGACGCCTAAAATATCTTGCTTGAGCTTGAGACTATCCAAAGGCGCCAGACTGCCGCTGAACTCTTGCTTGGCTAAAGAAAACTCGACCGTATCCATGATGCCGACTGCCACCCCGTAAGTCTTCAAAGTGTAGTCTTGGGTATTGATTTGGGTGTAATGGGCATTGCCACCATAACTGTCGCGACTGCCGTAGCCGGTAATCAAAGCCCAGGGCGTCAGGCCGCCACCACCCGCACCTTCAACCTGGCTGACGCCGCCGGTGGCGGTCAATTTACCCATGTCGGGCATAGCCGACACTTGCGCGCTGGCTATCTGGCATAGGGCGCTTAAGCCTGCCAGTAAAATAAATTGCGCACTTTTTTTGCTATTTTGCATGCTTTGCTCCGTCTTCATGATGTGTTGTTATCGGGGGATCTAGACAAAAAATTGTCTGCTCAGAGTGATATACGCAGGACAGCTAAAAACGGATTCAAATTTCTTAAAATAAATTGAAAATAGTTTTTAAAGAGAAAATCGCAGCAAACTTATTCAGACTTTTATTCAGACTTTTACTAAGACTATTACTAAGACTTACAGAGGGCAGGCGTGCTATTGGGGGGCATGGCGATTGCGAAAAAACCCATGCTGCTTATTTATAGCAGATATTTTTGTATAAGCTAGTCAGAAACTAGTGATCAGTTAATCATAAGCTGGCTGTTAGCCACTGATACCAGCGCAGCCGAAGCGCTCGGCCGAAGCCGCTAAACCGCAAAAAGTAGGGTGCCAATAGCCACAGGCGTATTGCACCGCTTGCGATTGCACGGCCGCTAAAGGCGATTCGCTAGGCGTAGTCGCAGGCATGGCGTGGTCGCGTAGGGTGTTTTTTTGTTTTGTGGTTGCTGATAAATGTTCAGCCTCTGTCATGCCAGACTTGATCTGGCATCCAGAATTGGGTTCCATGCCTGCCAATTTTGGATGCGCGTCTTCGAGGCGGTGTTTTTGTTTGCTGTTGCCTAGTCTTGTTTTTACTTCTGTCGTCGTTGTGCGATTGCTGGCCGGTGGTAGACCGGCAACTACATACCTTTTTTGCTTCCCCTCCATGTCAGGATAGATGTCGCCTCACTTAATATGATAAAAAGATGGAGGGCGGAAGTCAGGGTAAGATGAAACGTATTCGATATACAGCAGAACAAAGGGAATGGGCGGTTCAACAAATGATGCCCCCGTTAAACCGAGCAGTGGTGGAATTAGCAAAGGCCACGGGAATTACTACAGTGACGCTACGTGTTTGGCAGAACGTGGCGCGTGAGGAAGGAAGAATTGTGCCTGGAGATGGTAAACAAAGTGATCGCTGGTCCAGCACGGACAAATTTCGCATCGTGCTAGAGGCTGCAGCACTAAGTGAAGTAGAGCTATCGGTGTATTGCAGAACCAAAGGCGTCTATCCAGAACAAGTGACGCAATGGCGTTTAGCCTGCGAGCAGGCCAATGGACAATTGGTGCAGACTAAACCAGATGCCTCACAGACAAAACGCATTGGCGAACTGGAACGCGCCTTAAAAAAGAAAGATGCTGAGTTGGCAGAGTCGGCGGCGCTGCTTGTTTTAAGAAAAAAAGCCGAGGCGATCTGGGGGAAGGAAAAGGACGAATGATCAAAGCCCCAGATCGCCTTGAAGCCCTGACATTGATTAATGAAGCGGTTGCCGCTGGCGCGCGCCAAGACCTTGCTTGCGACATGCTGGGGTTGAGTGTGCGCACCCTACAGCGGTGGCGGCATTCACCACAAGATCGGCGGCCTGATACCATGCATCAGTGTCCTGCAAATAAGCTCAATCAAGCAGAACGTGAGGCATTGTTGGCAGCAGCTAACTGCGCCGAATACGCCAGCATGACGCCGCATCAGATTGTTCCCAAGTTGGCCGACAAAGGAATTTATCTGGCATCGGAATCGACATTTTACCGCGTCATGAAAGCAGCTAATCAAGGACAGCGAAGGGGGCGAAGTAAGAGCCCGCAGAAACGGCCATTGACAACGCATCAAGCAGATGGACCTAACCAAGTGTGGTGCTGGGATATCACCTGGCTACCAAGCACGGTCAAGGGCAGATTCTTTTATTGGTACATGATGAAAGACATCTACAGCCGTAAGCTGGTGGTCAATGAAGTGCATGAAAACGAATCGTCAGAACATGCCAGTCACTTGTTGTGGCGCGGTTGTTTGCGTGAACAAATAGCCGGCAAACCACTGGTGCTGCATTCCGACAATGGCACGGCTATGAAAGGGGCGAACATGCTCTCCGCCATGTACGATCTTGGTGTGGTTCCGTCTTTTAGCCGACCACGTGTCAGCAACGATAACGCCTACGCCGAAGCATTATTTCGTACTGCGAAGTATTGCCCGCAGTGGCCAGAACGGCCATTCGACACCTTGGAAGAAGCGCGTCTCTGGGTACATGAATTCGTCAAATGGTATAACGAAGAACATTGCCATAGCGGCTTGAAATACGTCACTCCAGATCAGCGCCATCGTGGGCAAGCAAGTGTGTTACTTCAGCAGCGTGCACAGGTCTATCAACTAGCCCGTAAAAAAAATCCTCGACGCTGGTCTGGAGAAACGAGAGATTGGACATTAGGCAGTACTGTCTACTTGAATCCTGAACGAGCTCAGATGCAAGAGAAAGATTATATGAAAGCAGCTTAATTTTAAACATTAAAGCGACAACTAGCTTGACACACACCGCTTCGCCAAAAAAGGTATGCCAAAAAAGGCGACGCAAAGTGAACTGACCCCATAAAGTTGGACAGGGAAATTGCTTATGCCATAGAGACTTGAGTTCGGTATTGGACTGGACTCAAGCCGTTTAGTTTCAACTTAATACGATCGTGATTATAGTACTGAATGTAATCTACCAAACCATCCTGAAGTTCCTCTACAGTCGTAAATTTATTTAAATGAAAATACTCTGTTTTTAGCACCGCGAAGAAACTCTCCATCGCTGCGTTATCTAAACAATTTCCCTTTCGCGACATGCTTTGCTCCACCTGATTTTGTTCAAGCAGGCGTTGGTAGGCGGGCATGCGATATTGCCAGCCCTGATCCGAATGGAGTATCAATTTATCTTTAACTTTCAGCCTAGCCAATGCCTTCTTGAGCATCTTGCTGACCATCTCAAAGACAGGTCGCTTTGACGTCTCAAAGGCAATAATTTCTCCGTTATACAAATCCATCACCGGTGAGAGATATAGTTTTTCTCCGGCTACCTTGAACTCAGTGACGTCCGTTACCCATTTTTGATTTGCCTCCTGTGCATCGAATTGGCGCTGCAAAATATTCGGTGCAGCACGTCCCACATCGCCCTTGTAGGAGCGGTATTTTTTGATTCTGACCAGTGACTTTAAGCCCAATTCCTGCATCAGCCGCTGTATGGTTTTGTGATTCACAGACGTGCCCAATTGCTGAAGTGCCGCAGTGATGCGGCGATAGCCATAACGTCCCTAGTGGCGCTCGTAAAGCGTGCGGATACTCTGCTTTAAATCCGCATACTTATCGTCCACCAGCCGCGCTTTCTGCTGATAATAAAATGTGCTGCGTGCCAGACCTGCCAACGTGAGCAGGCCTGCGATGGGGTATTGTTGCCTTAGCTCTTGCACTATTTGCGCTTTTTGATCGATGCTGTTTGCGCTTGTTGCTGAACTAAGGCTTTCAACTTTTTTAGGTAGGCGTTCTCCATGCGCAGGTACTTTACCTCGGCCAGTAAATCTTCATGGGTTCGCTGGTCTTCTACGTCAATGGATGCGGGTGGTTTTTTAGTAGCGTCCGTTGTCATGATCTTGGGTGGTGCAGATTTGCGTGGAGTAAGGGCCTCAATGCCGCCGCTATCATAATGCTGTTCCCAGATGCGAAGACGACCTGGACCACGAATATCGAACAAGAGCTCCGTTTGAGTGTAAGAGAGCTGATGCTTCCACATGTGTTGCAAGACAGAGAGCTTAAACTGCGCGTCGTAATGACTGTACTTTTTATCTAGACCGTCTGCGCCACGCAAACGATACATGGCAACCCATCTGGCCAACACTGAATGTGCCAGATCGTAGCATTTTGCGACATCTTTTAAACCAGCCGCCCCCGTTAAATAGTGTTCAACAACGGATACTTTGAATTGCTTTGTGTACTTACTCATGAAATACCCCAATAGTTTGGATTGATGTCCAACTTTATGGGGTCAGTTCAAAGTCGCTGTCCCTGCGGGATACCCAATTGTGCAGGTCGTAAAATGGGAAATGAAGCAAACTCGCTGCGCTCAGACAAGCTTCACTTCTAATCCATTTTCCGCCCCGCACAATTGGCAGCGCCACATGCGAATTCGATTCAAAAGCAAAGTCAAAAGCCAATTCAAAAGCCACGTCAAAAGCAGCCCGGTAGGTGCGATTAGCGTAGCGTAATCGCACGCAGGTCATTGCGCCGTAGTGCATTTAAAACCGACCCGGCCATCACGCATATTCTATGCGGCCTACAGACCTATGTGCTTGAAGAAGCGCATGGAATATGCGCACTGGCAGGGCGGGGTAGCTGCAAGCAAAATTCGATACGGCACAGCATGCGTACGATTACGCTGCACTAATCGTACCTACGTGGACTTACGGAGAAGAGGACGTCGCACTACGGATGTGTTGACCTTCGCCTTCCGCATGTGGCGCTGCCGCTTGTGCATGGCAGAAAATGGATTAGAAATGAAGCTGTCTGAGCCGCAGGCGAGTTTGCTTCATTTCCCATTTTTTGACCTGCACAGGCGGGAACCCGCAGGGCAGCGACTTTGCGTCGCCTTCTTTTGCTTCCATTTCTTGGCGAAGCAAGAAAAGGGAGTAGCCGCCGGTCTACCACCGGCCAGCAATCGCACAACAACGACAGAAGTACAAACAAGACCAGGTCACAGAAAACCAAAAACAGCATGCCGCCATCACGCATATCCCATGCGCCTTGCAGGCCAGTATGCTTGAAGAAGCGCATGGAATATGCGCAGTGGCCGTGCCTGCATTTGAAATTGCATGCGGCGCAAGCGATGAACTCCTATACGCCTTACTGGCTTATGTATTGATTGCTGCGTATCGGCAGGATGTGTTCACACCGGTAGGGTGCGCCATGCGCACCGCTGGCGCGAGACCAACAGCAGGTAAATTCGGCAAGCGGTGCATTAAATGGTGCGCATGGCGCACCCTAGGCTTGATTGATGAAGCACAATTACATGTCAAATTACTAGCAATGCAGAAAGCGTATCGCTTACAATCTCCAGCGTGGCCGCCGCTGAGGCGGTTTAGGCCAACAAAGTTCATCCGCCGCAAGCAGCTCGCGGATTTTATTTTTGCGTTCCGATGCGGCGGATAAACGCTATTCGTTAGAAGAAACAAGCAATATGACTCCGCTGAGAAGAATCAAAAAAAGAAATTCAGCTATTAAGCGTATCGCAGATCTGGACCAGAGGAGTGACGCCTGCGTAATAATTCACTATTCGTGTGAATCTTTCTACGACAAAACTGATGGTAAAACGCCTCGAGTTACTTCCATTGCCGTTCGAAATTTCGCGTCCGGTCAAACCGACTCGTTTTCGATTCACAAAATCGCAGAGCAGCAGAAAGTGGACTTTTCAAATATAGAGTCAAACTACGATACGTTGGAAAAGGAAATGCTCGCTGAGTTCTACGCGCATGTTGCCAAAACAAAACATTGCACGTGGATTCATTGGAATATGCGAGACATTAATTACGGATTCCCAGCAATTGAACATAGATTCAAGGTGCTCGGAGGAATTCCTGTAGAAATACCCGAAGAGCGAAAGTTTGATCTCGCTCGCGCATTGATAGATGTATTTGGGGTTAAATACATTAGCCACCCAAGGTTCGAGAACTTAATCAATCTTAACAAGATGACCGCTCGAGATTTTCTCGTTGGTAAGGCAGAGGCTGAAGCATTCATAAGCAAGGAATTCGTGAAGCTACATCAATCAACCCTGAGAAAAGCTGACATCATGGCCAACATATTCGAGCGCCTCTCTGATGGAAGCTTGAAAACTAATGCAAAGTGGAAAGACATATACGGCCTCTCGGTTGAATCGGTTGTCACATATATCAAGCAGCACTGGATAATTTCTCTAATCGGCATCATTTCTACTGCAGTTGGCCTTGTTGCCAAACTGGCGGGTTTCATCTAATCAATCATCCCATTGGACGCTGCGCGATAAAGCTGCCCAAAGCAGGTGAATTCAAACGATAAAATACCTAAAGCCCACCCAATCTCACCCCACAACGGAGTGAGACCCTCCCCCCCACCTTAGCCCAAGCGCAGCCAACTTCCTTTGAAGATAATCGGGCCGCTAGGTTTTTCCGGGTTGCCGGAGCCCCCTTTTGGTTCTAGGCTTATAGCCAGTAAAGGTATGTTTTCTGGAGTTAGCTTGTCTGGCAAGGCTAGGCTGATGGTGTTATTCACGCTGCCATCGGGATTGCGGCTCGGTGCTTTGCTGGCGACCAGTGTGTTGGCGACTAAGCCCAGCGATTTGACCTTGCCGTCTTTGGCCACTGCCCATAATTCCAAACTCTTATCGGCGGGGATCGCTTGTGCAGTGACGAAGCGCACCAGTAATTGGCGCTTCTTGCTGTCGCTAGAGATTACCGCTACGGCTTGCGATTTTTCATCGCTTAGGGTGGCAACATAATTATTGCTTGGCAGATTGAGCTCGGTTTGTTTGCTCAGCAAGGCCGAGACCAGCACCAGCGCGGTGGTGGTCGAGACCATGCCCAGGCCGCGCCAAAAGCTTAAGTCTTCGCGTAGATTGCGCCAATAGGCCCAGCGGTCTGGCTGTAGTTTTAGGCGTTGCGTCAGTGCTTGCCAGACGCTGGCTGGCGCTGCTGTGGCGCTAGAAAATTCTGCCATCGGCAT
The DNA here is from genome assembly GCF_003955735.1 of Undibacterium parvum. Lineage (NCBI taxonomy): Bacteria > Pseudomonadati > Pseudomonadota > Betaproteobacteria > Burkholderiales > Oxalobacteraceae > Neoundibacterium > Neoundibacterium parvum. The sequence goes on from NZ_CP034464.1 coordinate 3,608,129, forward strand.
CAGATTCGCTTGCCATTCTCTGACCACTTGATGCAAGGCGGCGTCTTGCTGCATCCAGCTTTCAAAGCGGCGTCTGGCAGCGCCGCGCAGCGTGCCTAAGACATATTCGGCTGCTAGTTTTTGCTGCAGCAGGGGCTTATCTTTGAAGTTCATGCCAGCTCCCTTTTGACTAAGCAAGTGCGCAGCCTATCTAGCCCACGGCGTATCCAGGTTTTGACTGTGCCCATCGGTAATTGCATTTGCTCGGCCACTTCGCTGTGAGATAAATCGTGATAAAAGGCCAGTGCCATGGCCTGCCTGTGTAAGCCTTCAAGACGCGACATGCAATTGGCCAGGGCTTTGGCGTCCTGGCTCAGTTCTAAGGCTTGCAGCGGGCTGGCGTCCGCGCTTTCTAGCGCGCTCATGATCTCGGGATCAAAATACTCTGCGTCGATTTCCAGCTCGTAGTGCTGGCCGTTATTGAGTTTGCGTAATAAATCAAAGGCACGATTGCGCACTATCGTGGTCATCCAGGTCATCGGTGCCGCCAGACTGGATTGATAGCTGCTGGCATTGTTCCAGATGCTGACAAAGCTCTCTTGCAAGACTTCTTCGGCCAGTTCGCGCTTTTGCAAAATGCGCAGCACGAAGCCAAATAATTTCGGTGAACTCGCTTCATACAGGGCGCGAAACGCCTGGCTATCCTGGCGCGCTACGGCCATCAGCCAGATGTGCATCTGGCCTGGGTCTAGGGTCTGATTATTTGCATTGCTCGACATGATTAGCTCTCTCTGGATGGTGGCAAAATACTGCGCGCCGCAAGCTCATTTGCATCGTTGGCATTTTACCTTTAGCCATCGCTCATGGGGCGTATATTGTTAAAGTGTTTGGTTTCAGTGATTGACTGAGTAAAGTCTGGTGCGCATTGCGCATTGCGATGCGCACCAGACTTTAGCGTATCAAATTAATTGAGCTTATTTTGGCAGTAAGACCGTATCGATGACATTGATGACACCATTCGATTGCACCACATCGTAAGTGCTGATATTGGCAGTGTGGCCGCTCTCATCCATGATGCTGATGTTGTGCTTGCCGTTCATCATCAGCTTGACCTTGCCGCCGCTAACGGTGTCTAATTCGGCCACGCCTTTGTGCTGTTTGATTTCTTGCGCCATCGTCATGAAATCATATTTGCCTGCCACCACGTGATAGGTCAAGACCTTGCTCAAACTAGGTTTATTCTCAGGCTTGAGCAGGGTTTCGACTGTGCCGGGCGGTAGTTTTTGGAAGGCGGCATTGGTAGGCGCAAACACAGTAAATGGGCCTTTGCCTTTGAGCGTATTGACCAGATCGGCGGCTTTGACAGCGGCCACCAGCGTGGTGTGATCGGCCGAATTGACGGCGTTATCGATGATGTCTTTACCTGGCAGCATACTTTGGCCACCCACCATGACATCGGCAAATGAGACTGTGGCGGTGAGAGCGAGGGCGGATAAAACGAGAGCAGAGCTAAATGAACGCATGATGTTTCCTATAAGTTGGCATTGTTTGCAGAGTTTGCCAAGTGATATACGGCGGGCGTTTGAGTTTGGATTCAATTATTTTGATGGGATGTGAAAATTTCTTGAAGGGGGGATAGGATGCGCAGCAGTGGCGTGTTTACTTGATGGTGTTTTTACTTCAGCGCGTAGGTGCGATTAGCAAAGCGTAATCGCACACCCGTCGCTATGCCGTAAGCTATTTAATGGCGACACTGTCATTGTGTATGCTTGCGCGTTTGCCTGGCCTTGTTTTAATTTTTGTCGTAGTTGTAAGATTGCAGGCCGGTGGTAGACCGGCGGCTAGCCACCTTTTTTGCTTCGCCAAAAAAGGTGGCCCAAAAAAGGCGACGCAAAGTCGCTGTCCCTGCGGGATACCCAATTGTGCAGGTCGTAAAATGGGAAATGAAGCAAACTCGCTGCGCTCAGACAGCTTCACTTCTGATCCATTTTCCGCCCCGCACAATTGGCAGCGCCACATGCGAATTCTAGTCAAAAGCAGAGTCAAAAGCCAAGTCAAAAGCAGCACGGTAGGTGCGATTAGCGTAGCGTAATCGCACGCAGGTCATTGCGCCGTAGTGCATATAAAACCGACCCGGCCATCACGCATATCCCATGCGGCTCGCAGGCCAATGTGCTTGAAGAAGCGCATGGAATATGGGCAGTGGCAGGGCGGGGTTGGCGGCAAATAGAACTCGATTAAGCACAGCATGCGTACGATTACGCTGCGCTAATCGTACCTACGCGGGATTACGGAGAGGCTGCAGTCGCACTACGGATGTGTTGACCTTCGCCTTCCGCATGTGGCGCTGCCGCTTGTGCTGGGCAGAAAATGGATTAGAAATGAAGCTGTTTGAGCGTAGCGAGTTTGCTTCGTTTCCCATTTTTTGACCTGCACAGGCGGGTACCCGCAGGGCAGCGACTTTGCGTCGCCTTCTTTTGCTTCCGTTTCTTGGCGAAGCAAGAAAAGGGAGTAGCTGCCGGTCTACCACCGGCCAGCAATCGCACAGCTACGACAGAAATATAAACAAGACCAAGCCACAGCAAATCAAAAACAGCATGCCGCCAACGCGCATATTCCATGCGCCTTGCAGGCCAGTATGCTTGAAGAAGCGCATGGAATATGCGCAGTGGCGTTGCCTGTATTTGAAATTTCATGCGGCGCAATACGCCTGTGACGATTTACGCTCTATGTACAGATTGCGGCTAACCGGCTTGATGGCTTACTCGAGGTGACACAGTTACATGTCAAATTACTAGTAATACAGAAAGCGTATCGCTTACAATCTCCAGCGTGGCCGCTAAGACGGCGGTTTAACTCGGTAGGTTGGGCTACAAAGCCCAACAGCTATTCATGCACTAAAAAAGACGTTGGGCTGATACAGCTTTAGCCCAACCTACGCGCTTTGGCCGCCCACCATGACATCGGCAAATGAGACTGTAGCGGTGAGAGCGAGGGCGGATAAAACGAGAGCAGAGCTAAATGAACGCATGATGTTTCCTATAAGTTGGCATTGTTTGCAGAGTTTGCCAAGTGATATACGGCGGGCGTTTGAGTTTGGATTCAATTATTTTGATGGGATGTGAAAATTTTTTGTAGGGGGGGATAGGATGCGCAGCAGTGGCGCGTTGGCCTGGTGGTGTTTTTACTTCAGCGCGTAGGTGCGATTAGCAAAGCGTAATCGCACAACCGTCGCTATGCCGTAAGCTATTTAATGCCGACACTGTCATTGGGTATGCTTGCGGGTTGCGGGTTGCGAGTTGCGCGTTTGCCGGGTGGTGTTTTTACTTCTGTGGTTGTTGTGCGATTGCTGGCCGGTCTACCACCGGCCAGCAATCCCACACCAACGACAGAAATATAAACAAGACCAGGCCACAGCAAACCAAAAACAGCATGCCGCCAACGCGCATATTCCATGCGCCCTGCAGGCCAATGTGCTTGAAGAAGCGCATGGAATATGCGCAGTGGCCTTGCCCGTATTTGAAATTTCAAACCCTAGCCAAAGATTTAAGCTGGCCGTCTTTGGCTATCGTAGCTAGTCGGGTTTTTAAATCTCACTCAAGTTTGCCGTCGCAAATTTCTGATAAGTTTTTAGCCTATGCGCAATTCAGTCTCAGGGTCAAACAATACCGCTTTGGACAGATCAAACGCCAAATTCATGCGCTGGCCCGGTGCGGCTTCTGCCCGTGGATGGGTGCGGCAGGTGGCGCGTATGCCGTTGATCCAGGTGAAGGCGATGGTGTCGGGGCCGGTTGGTTCGGTCAGTTCTATCATGCAATCGACTTCGCTAGGGTGGTAGCCGTCCGGGGTTTCGGCGCGGCGCGCGCTGAGGGCGTCGGTGACGTGCTCGGGGCGTATGCCTAGAATAATTTCTTTATCTTGCCAGGCGCTGAGTTTGGATAAGTCGCTGGCGTCTGCTGGCAGCGGCAGCAGAGTGGTGCGTTCGCCGTGCAGTAAAGTAAAGGCTAGGCCGCCACCGTGGGCAATCAATTTTCCGCGCAGAAAATTCATCGATGGCGAGCCTATGAAGCCTGCCACAAACAGATTATTCGGTGCGTCATAAATCTCTTGCGGGCTGCCAAATTGCTGTACCACGCCGTCTTTCATGACGGCGATCTTGTCGCCCAGGGTCATGGCCTCGATCTGATCGTGCGTTACGTAGACGATGGTGGTGCCCAGACGTTGGTGCATGAGTTTGATCTCGGCGCGCATTTCTACGCGCAGCTTGGCATCGAGATTTGATAGCGGCTCGTCAAATAAAAACAGAGCAGGGTCACGGGCGATGGCGCGCCCCATGGCTACCCGCTGGCGCTGTCCGCCCGACAGTTGTGCCGGTTTTCTATCGAGCAGATGCGTCATTTGTAGAGTCTCGGCGACGCGGCTGACGATTTGCTCTTGTTCGTCTTTAGGGACTTTTCTGATACCCAGGCCGAAAGAGATATTCTCTCTCACCGTCATGGTCGGATACAGCGCGTAAGACTGGAACACCATCGCGATGTCGCGCGATTTGGGTGGGATATTGTTGACGCACTGGTTGCCGATCAGGATTTGGCCTTCCGAGACAGTTTCCAGACCGGCGATCATATTGAGTAAGGTCGATTTGCCGCAACCGGAACCGCCCACCAGAATTAGAAACTGGCCATCTTCGATTTCCAGATCGATGCCCTTGAGGATTTCTGCGCCATTTGGATACACCTTGCGCACATTGCGAATTGATAAGCTTGCCATTTGATTTCCTTGAATGTTCTGCCTTGCCCGGGCCTTTGCTGCCCTGGGTGTCTAAATTTTTTCGGGGCTTGAAGCTAGCTCAGCCTTAGCCTTTGACTGCACCGGCGGTCAGACCTCGTACAAAATATTTACCAGCCACCAGATACAGCCCCAGCGTCGGCAGCGCGGCGATAATCGCAGAGGCCATATTCACGTTGTATTCGGTGACGCCAGTCGAGGTGTTGACCAGGTTATTGAGTGCCACGGTGACCGGTTGTGCATCCGAGCCGCCAAACACCACGCCGAACAGGAAGTCGTTCCAGATCTGGGTAAATTGCCAGATAAAGCAAACCATAAAGATAGGTAAGGACAATGGGAAAATAATCCGGCGGTAAATCATGAAAAAACCTGCGCCATCGATGCGCGCCGCATTCACCAGTTCTTCCGGTACCGAGACATAATAGTTACGGAAAAACAGGGTGGTAAATGCCATGCCGTAGATGATGTGCACCAGGATCAGACCTGAAGTGGTATTGGCTAAATTGAGCATGCCCAGCACTCTTGCCATCGGCAATATCACGACCTGAAACGGAATGAAACAGCCGACCATCAAGGCCGTAAACACGATGTGCGAACCGCGAAACTTCCAGTGCGCCAGTACATAGCCGTTGACCGAGCCTATCAGGCTAGAGATGATGACGGCTGGTACTGCCATCTTCACCGAGTTCCAGAAGTAGGGTGCAAGGCCTTCGCAGGTGACGCCGGTACACGCCGTACCCCAGGCCTTGGACCAGGCATAGGTGCTGGGGTTGAGCGGGATACTGAGCAAATTACCGCTGCGGATTTCATCTAAAGATTTGACCGAGGTGGTCAGCATCACATACAAGGGGGCCAGATAATACAAGGCACATAGGATGAGTAAGACGTAGATCAGCACGCGTCCAAGGCTGAGGCCGGTACTAAATTGCGGGCTAGTGGGTGATGTTTGATTAGCGGCCATGAGCGGCTCCTTTGGTTTCCATATACATCAGGGGTACCAGCACGGCTAACACGGTGGCCAGCATCATCATGGCCGATGCGGCTCCCAGACCTAACTGGCCGCGGGTGAATGAAAATTGATACATAAAAATGGCGGGGACGTCGGACGAGGTGCCGGGGCCGCCGGCAGTCAAGGCCATCACCAGATCGAAACTCTTAATCGCGATATGCGCCAGTACCAGCAGTACGCTAAAAAATACCGGACGCAGCGAAGGGATGACGATGCGGCGATAAATGGTCGGTAAGCTGGCACCATCGACCATAGCGGCCTTGATGATGCTGTCATCGACACCGCGCAAACCAGCTAAGAATAAGGCCATGACAAAACCTGATGATTGCCAGACACCGGCGATGACGACGGTGTAGATCGCCATATCCGAGTCCACCAGCCAGTCGAAACTAAAATTTTTGTAGCCCCAGTCGTGCATGAGTTTTTCTAAGCCCAAGCCGGGGTTGAGTATCCATTTCCAGGCGGCGCCGGTGACGATGAAGGACAGCGCCATCGGGTACAGATAGATGGCGCGCAATGCGCCTTCGGCACGGATTTTTTGATCCAGTAACACTGCCATCAGCAGGCCGGTGATCAGGCAAAACAGGATAAATAGTCCGCCGAAAATACCCAGGTTGGCTGCGGCGACCCACCAGCGGTCGATTTCAAATAAGGCGGCGTATTGGGAGAAACCGGCGAACTCGTAGTTCGGCATCATGCGCGACTCGGTCAATGACAGATAGGCGGTCAGGGCGATGAAGCCGTAGACAAAAATCAGTGAAGCAATAATCGTTGGGGATAACACCAGGCGCGGTAGCCAGATGTCAGCCAGTGCGGCAAATTGCGACGACGTGCTTTTGCCGGTGGCGGCGTTGGTGCGCGAGGGTGGCTTTGTGCCAGAAGGTTTAATCACCTTGCTGGCCGTGTTGGCCTCGTTGGTAGTGCGTAATGCAGACATCGTAAATCTCCAGAAACCGGTCATCAGATCTCACGCTGCGGCCTTGCTGCTGCCACAGAGTGAGACTGTGAGCGCCACGGCCACCGTTGCGGCCGTGGCGCTCAACTTATTTGCTATTACTTGCCAATTACTTGGCTTTTGCCGCTTTCGCCAAGGCCAATACTGCGGCTTGTGGCGTCATGGATGAGTTCATGAATTTAGCGATGACATCCTGGAAGGCACCCGCTTTGGCGGAGTCGATTGCCATGCCATGCGCAAAGCTCGGTACCAATCCGCCGTTCTTGCTAGTGGCATCCATGTCGTCCATAGACTTGATGGCGCAGCTGTCAAACTTGGCGCGCGAGACACCGGCGCGTGCCGGAATCGAGCCCTTGTTGAGGTTAAACACCTCTTGAAATTCAGGGCTCATGATGGCACCGGCCAAAACTAACTGAGATTTTTGCTCTTCGGCGCTTTTTACTTTAAACATTGTCATAGAATCGATGTTGAAGGTAAAAGCCTTGTCGGTGCCAGGTGCTGGCATGCACAAATAGTCTTTGCCTGGCTGTTTGCCAGCGGCGGTAAATTCGCCTTTAGCCCAGTCGCCCATGAATTGCATACCGGCCTTGCCGTTGATGATCATGGCGGTGGCCAGATTCCAATCGCGTCCGGCAGCGTCTTTGTCGATGTAAGTCTTGATCTTGGCCAGGGTTTCAAAGGTCTTGATCATGGTTGGGCCAGTTAAGCTGGCAGGGTCGAGTTGTACGATGGCTTTTTTGTAAAAATCTGCACCACCGACGCCCAATGCGACCGATTCAAATACGGTGGCGTCTTGCCAAGGCTGGCCGCCATGCGCTACCGCGATCATGCCGGCTTTTTTGATCTTGTCGGCAGCATCAAAAAATTCAACAAAATTAGTCGGCGCTTTGGCACCGGCTTTTGCCAGAACTTCCGGATTGATCCACAACCAGTTAACACGGTGGACGTTGACCGGTGCTGCAACGTAATGGCCTTGATACTTCATCACATTGGAGACGACTTTAGGTAAGTTCGCTTCCCATTTGCCTTCGGTAGCTGCCGCGTCGATGTTAGCCAGCACGCCTTCCTTGCCCCATTCCTGAATAGATGGGCCCTTGATCTGTGCCGCAGTTGGTGCACTACCGGCAATTACGCGTGCTTTTAAGGCCGTCATGGCGTTTTCACCGCCACCGCCTGCCACTGCGAAATCTTTCCAGTTGATGCCCTTGGCTTCCATCATTTTTTTTAATTCTGCAACGGACTTGGCTTCACCGCCTGAGGTCCAGTAATGCAGAACTTCTACTTCGGCCGCTTGCGCGCTGACGACAGGTAGCGCTACTGCGATAGTGGCGAGGGCTGCCAGGGTTACTTGTACGCTTAATTTGATTTTCATTTTGTCTTCTCCAGGATAGGTAGAATAATTTTGTTGTTGCGCCAAAAATAGTGCGTTCTGTGTCAGCACTATGGCTGACACAGAGGCCTAGATCAGTGGATTACGTGGATTAAGTGGATTAAGTTGATTAATAAGTGAACTAAAGTTTCGCTTAAAACCAAGTTTCTAGTTGTATGCCGATAGAGGTGCCGCTGGTATTGCTGCCGTACACAGGTCCAGAGTTATTGCTGGCGTTGACGGCGGCAGTAGCTGCGTCATTCCATTTGGCGTAAGTGACGAAGGCACGTAGTTCAGGGCGCGACCAGTAGCCCTTGCCGGCGCTGATGGTCGGTGCGAAGGTGATTTTGGTCAGACGCATATCTTCACCGCCGGTAGCCGACGTGACTTTGCTTGTGCCAATTTCAAGTTGCAGCTTGAAGTTGGTATTGATCGCATACACAGGGCGCACACCGAGGCTAGTCCAAGTGCTGGAACCTTTGGCATCCGATTTATCGGTTTGCAGCAGCGCTGCAAATTCCATGCTGAACTCGGTCGTCGGCTGTATCCACAGGCTATCGAAGATACGCATGCGTGTTACGTCAGATCCCAGCAGCGTGCTACCCGATGGGCCCATGCGATCGCAGCAAGGACCACCGACCCCGGTACCAGGACCTACGCCATACTGAACGCCGACTGTGTTACCACCGCCAAAAACATTGGCTTGACGATGGAAGGCCGAGACTTGCCAACCATTGTGTTTGTTTTCGCCTTGCGCGCTGATGATGCTCGTTGCAATGTCAAAAGTACCGCCCGGATTGACCGGCAAACCTTCGTAGATAAAGTTTTGACGCAAGGCGGCGTTGGTAGTAACCACTTTGCCTGTGGTCGGATTGATTTCGTTGGTGTCGTTGTCTTTGAACACTGCGTAACTAAATTTCCCCGGGCCAGCGCCTATTTTATCGAGACCGCCGCCAGTGCCGTTCATATTGATGTATTGCAGATCGAGCATATGGATGTCGGGACGCAAGTAGTGACGCTTACCGATCCAGGCAATACCGCCATTGAGAAAATCGAGATTCTTGGCTTCTACATAGGCTTTGGATAAACCAGTTTTGGCATCGCCAAAATCTGAGCTACCTTTGTAAGCATCGACCCACACCGTTCCGACAAAGCTAACGCCGTTGTCGGTCTTGACCATCTCTTTGGTGTAACCAAATTCGGTGAAACTATCGCACTCATTACCGAGGCGGTATTTCATGGTGTTGCCACCGAGGTCGTAGCAGCTTTGCGGGCCATGGGTAGAGCTAGATCCTACCCCGGCGCGCAGGTAGCCGTGGAAGCCTTCAGTGTCGGTGTCGCCAGCCTGCGCAAGGCCACAGCTTACGGCTAAACCAAATGCAATCCCCAGTGCTGCCGGTAGGGTCTTGAGTGAAATATTGAGTGCACTACGCTTCATTTTGTCTCCTGATTATTGATTTTGATAAGGGCGAATATCGCAGGTGGTCGGCTGCCTTTGGCTCTCATCGGTAAGCTGTACCGCAAGCTTTACTACAAGCTTTGCTGCAATGCTGATACTGTGGGGTCCACCGTCTTCCGTCTTCACTCTGCTTTTTTACAAGTGTGACCGGATTTTTTTTCCGTTTTGTGTCACAGCGAACAGAAGATAGCACTCAAGAATTTGTGATTCCAGTTTCGGAAAATAGTGTGCGAAATTCTTGTTAAGTGCTTGTTTATTATGAATATCCCTCATTGTTGAAAAGAATATCTGCTTACATTTCTTTACAATGCAAAGTGCATTTTTGCGGCATCCTCAGACTGGCTTCATAGACGGATACAAAGCCGTTCCTTGAAACTGCGGTATTTGTCTCTGCAACAAAAAGTAATAAATGCTCACACTTCCTTGCAAATCTGGACGCAAGCTTACTTACGCATTGCTAGCCACTTGCGGTATAGTCTGCTTCGCAATCAGGAGGTCCCTTAGAGTGCCCATCGCGATAAAAAATAGTTTGCTGAATCAAAAAAATACGGAGACAAATCGCCACCAGGCGGTGTTGCCTGTGCACGCCTCAGGCTTTAGCTTGGGTTTCTGCATATGCCTGACGATGCTGCTTTTTTCTTGCGCTGCACATGCTGAAAGTCTGCAGGTCTTGCATTGGTGGAAATCGGCGAGCGAACGTAAGGCGGTCGAATTTTTGCAGGAAAAATTGGGCGATGAGTCGGTCAGTTGGCGCGATGCCGTGGTGCCTAGCGGTTCTGGCGTGGGCGCAAGTATCGTCTTGCGTAGTCGCATATTGGCTGGCAATGCCCCCGAAGTGGCGCAATTAAATGGCGTCCTGATCAGCGAGTGGGATAGCCTGGGTTTGTTGCTCGACGTTGATACGGTAGCAGCTGGCGCTAAATGGGAGCTAGCACTGTTACCTACCGTGTTGACGCTGGTTCAGCCGCACGGACATTTTGTCGCTGCGCCCTTAGGCATACATAGAATCAACACCCTGTTTTACAACCGCAAGCTGTTTAAGCAGCATGGCTTGGCCGTGCCGCAGACCTGGTTAGAATTTGAACGGCTGGCACTAAAATTACAAAACCTGGGGATTGCTGCTTTGGCGCAAAGCAGTGAGCCTTGGCAGGTCGTCAGTTTATTTGAAACGCTGGTATTGGCCGAAGGTGGTACCGAATTTTACCGCGATTTGTTTGTGCTTAGAAAGCCAGGCGCATTTGCCGATATGCGTTTGACGCGGGCCTTGCAACACTTACGCGATTTGAAAAAATGGATGGCGAAGCCATTACAGGAGCGCACCTGGATAGAGGTTAGTCGCCAGCTGGCCGATGGCGAGGCGGCCATGATGGTGATGGGCGATTGGGCCAAAGCCGAGCTTAATCTCTGGGGGCAGTTTGGTGAAGATAGCTTTGGCTGTGCAGCAGTGCCCGCGACGGCGAATTTTCATTTGTACGACATCGATACGTTTGCCATGCTGGCGACCCCAAAATCGGCGCGCACGGCGCAAGAAAAACTAGCGAAGGTGGTCATGTCGAATGCAGTGCAGGCTGAATATAATCAGATTAAAGGTTCGGTGCCGGTTCTGCGCAACCCGGATATGGCGAAAATGGATAGCTGCGCGCGCGCCTCATGGAAGCTGTTTGCCAGCGGTGTGGCGGCGCAAGTGCCGAGTCTGGCACATCGTATGGCCACTGATGAAATTACTAAGGACGCCATGATTGCTGAGATCCACCAATATTTTTTGGATGATAAAGTGAGCACCTTAGAAACCCAACGTCGTCTGGCCACCATCGCCCGCACCGTGACTCGCCCCGTGACCCGTCCCATAGCAAGGAAGAAATAGAAATGATGCGTAAGATACTTATCGTCGACGACGATCAAAAAACCCGTACGCTGCTGAAAGCCTATCTGGAAAAAAACCAGTATGAGGTGCTGCTGGCGCATAACGGCGAAACTTTTTTATCTGAATTTCAACGCTATGTGGATGAATTGTCTTTGGTGATACTCGATGTGATGTTGCCCGATACCGATGGTTTTGCGCTTTGTAAAGAAGTCAGAAGACGCTCAAATTTGCCGATTTTTATGTTGACCGCCAGCTCGGATGAGACCGATAGGGTGGTAGGACTGGAATTGGGCGCTGACGACTATATCGCCAAGCCATATAGCCCGCGCGAGTTACTGGCACGTATCAAAGCGATACACCGACGTTTTGGTGGCGAGAGTGCCGCGGCACCCCGCTATTATCGCTTTGTTGGCTTTACCCTCGATACCATAGAACGCTCCGTGACCGATGCGAACGGTGAAATAGTCGCTCTGACAGGTTTGGATTTTCAGTTACTGAAATATTTTGTCGAGCATCCGGGTGAGATACTCGATCGTACCGTCTTGTGCGAACAAACCCGTGGGCGCGATGCCGGTCCGCTGGATCGCTCGCTGGATGTGCAGATTAGCCGTATGCGTCTGCGTCTGAACGATGCCGGAAAACAGCCACTGCTGATCAAAACGGTACGTGGTGCCGGTTATGTGTTTTCGGCTGAGGTGAGTAGTTCGCATGCTTGATTTCAAGGCCAGACCGGCGCTCAGCCGCGCTCTTGCGAAAGTACTGCCATCGTCTTTATTAGGTCGCCTCTCGGTAGTGATGGTGGTCGGCGTGATGTTGACCCAATTACTTGGCAATTTTATCTGGGCCACCCAATTACGTGCTGAATCTGAAGCAGAGGCGAAAACTGCGGCCCAGCATTTAGCGCATAGTGCCTCGGCCGCGGTCAGGTTTGTACTGAGCTTGCCGCAAAATTATCGCCCTCTAATCATTCAGCAATTTCGCGAAATGGGCGGAACCCGGTTTTTTATCCACATCAATAGTGCGGCGATTGCGCTCCCTGAATTTAGTCATCAAGCGTTGGCCGACATCGCGGTGCGGCAAATTGATAGCACGATCAAAGAGGATTTACCGGCGGTCTCACAATTTCAAATCGGCTTTGCCTGGCCGGATAATCTGGTTGCTATGGATGATGGAACGCAGATTGCGGATATGCCAGAAAATTGGGTCAGACACATTTTGCTGACTAAGCCCAACCCCGCACCGATATTGGTGATACAGGCCAAGATGGATGCGGAACATTGGTTGTACCTGGCCGCCCTGATGCCCAATCCTTACTTTTTAGAGAGTGGCAATCCGCTCGCGCCTGATCGGGTTTTGCTACAGGCCTTGTCGCTGGCCGCGGTCTTATTACTTTCTATCCTGGTGGTGCGCTGGACTACCCGGCCATTGGCAGCACTGTCAGAGGCTGCTGCAGCATTTGGAAATGGCGAACACATGCCAGCTTTGCCCGAAACTGGCAGTAAAGAATTCGTCAAAACTGCGCGCGCCTTTAGCGCCATGCGGGAACGGATACAGCGCTATATCGAAGACAGGGAGCGCTTATTTGTATCGATTTCTCACGATTTGCGCACTCCCATCATGCGCTTGAAATTACGCGCAGAATTACTCGATGATGATGCCTTGCGGGCTGAATTTCACGATGATCTGGATGATCTCGACATGATGGTCAAGGGCGCTTTGCAATGCGTGAAAGATAGCGATATTCATGAAAACCCTACCGAAATTCGCCTCGATGCCTTTATCGCCAGACTGGTGCGGGGTGCTCAGTTGGCGGGCCACGAGGTCTTGTTCGAAGAATCGGGATTAAGCTTGACGGCTAAGCCTTTAGCCTTAAAACGGGCGATCGGCAATTTACTCGATAATGCCTTGCACTACGGGAAAAAAGCCGAAATTAGCGTCACGAAAAATGAAACGGAAATAGAAATCGAGATCCGGGATCATGGCCCCGGTGTGCCAGAAGACGCCTTGCTCAACTTATTTGAACCCTACGTCAGGCTGGAGCATGGCAGGGATCAGAACAGTAATGGTATGGGCCTAGGCTTAGGGATCGCACAAAGCATCGTACATGCTCAGGGCGGCCAATTAGTGCTGGAGAATCACAAGGATGGCGGCCTGCGGGCGCGCATTATTTTCCCGTATGATACTTCCAGGCACTTAGGCTAGTCAGACAAAATTCTGAGGGCGCTGACGGTTTGCCAGTTTTAAGTATGCGATAATTTAGCTCAGCAACTGTATAAAAAGATCGGCCTTGCGCACGATTTTTTTTGATTCCATGCCAAACATATCGCGGGTTTCTTGCACGATAAATTCATTCATGCCCTTGGTGCAAAATAGCACGCCCTGGAAATTGGTCCCCAGATAGTTAAACGGGACTAATTTAGTCTTGACCGGCACCGCATTGGCGAGCAAGGCGCGCATCTTGCGCTCAACATCGTATAAATTTTCAGCCTCTATGGTGACCGTCTCGCCTTTCGGCGTCGGGAAGCTGGTGCTAAAGGACGGGTGCTGCCCCATAGGGTTCTTCACATTAATTTTGACACCGAGCTTGAGAAATTTGCTTACAGCGAAAAAGTCATCTTCGTCATACATTGTGAGTTCCTGCCAGATTGTGCCGATTAATCGAGAATTCAAACTTGCGTATTACCTAGAATAAAAGAGTAGCAGAATATAGCGCTTGCACGTAAGAAAGTATTGCCTATTTTTTTTCACCGACTATTCTTGGCATATTTTACTTCTCAGTCCGGTGCGAGTGAAACAATGCAAATACAGATGAAAATCAAAAATCACCTAGCCAGTGACGCATATTCCATGCGGCTCTTCAGCCAGGGTGGCTGGAAAGGCGCATGGAATATGCGCGCTGGGCTAGCTGTATTTTGAATTTTTGTGCGAGGGGAAATACTGGGTTTTGCGCATCAGCACTTCAGCGCTCCTTGCTAGCGAGCGTTGCGGCCATTTCAGCTTGACTGTCGATCTGCAGTTGTTTGAGGCAGCGCGCCATGCTGCTGACGCTAGGTTTATCGACAAAGACACATAGTTTCCCGGTGCGCTTGCAATGATCCTTGACACGCCAATAGGCGGCATGGCTGACACAGCCAGTCTGGCAAATGACTAAATCAGCAGCGACCAGACTCGTGCTCAAGAGCGCGGCATTGTCTTCATCGCCGCCATCATGGTGCAGGAAATTAGCGCCGCTACCTTCTATCAATTGACGGTACATGGGCACGATATGCGGACGACCTCCCACACATAAAATCGATTGATGTTGCAGTTTAACTGGTTCATCGATCTCTAGCGTCGCTGACTTTTCTGCTCTATCGTTGCTCACTGGCAGCCTTGCTTGTTGCCGCAGTTGTTCTTGTAAGCTGACAATGTGGCGCTCGAGTTCGTGGTTACGCGCCATTTGCAGCTCTATATAGTGGGCCTGCTCTTGTCGTGCCCGCAGATCTGGCATGCCCTGTTGTAGCTCTTTATACTGATCCTGCAGGCTGGCGATCAGTGTATTTTTCCCTATCAAAGTGGCACGCATTTGCCATTGATCGGTCTGCAGAAGTTCTATGCTGGCGCTTTTGGCCGCGATGATTTTGCTGCTGCGCTCTCGTTGGCTGAGCAGTGATTTTCCTAGCGCTTCTAACTCGGCTTGCATTTGGAGAAAACGCTGGGCGCTGATGCGCTCGGCGCTGCCAATTTGATGCTGCAACATATGAATTTCGCTCAAGATCCGCTCTTCCAAATCGTGATCGCAACGGGCATGTGTTAAACAAGCCCATAAGGCACCTGCCACATCGTTGCCATGTTGGGCTAGAGTCCAGCATTGTTGTAAGTCGACACTGTTCTTGATCTTGGCGACACGGCGCAGCGCAATTGCATAACGTCTGTCCAATTCTTGTTGCAGACAATCAGTGATCGCGCTGCGCTGCTTACATTCTGCGATGGCACCACAATGAATTTCATAGTCGTCTGCGATTGCTGCCCCGCCAAGTGCTTTGCCGATCAAGCGACGTAAAACCGCAATCGGTATGCAAACACCAATGACAGGGCAGAGTGCGTGGTAAGGCAATTCCCAAATGCGGCGCCGACGCGAACCCGCATGTGCCTCTGAGGAGTGCTCACGCTGTGGTGCATGCTGAACAGCTTGCTGCTGCTCTTGAGTGGTATCAGTACGCGGGTTTTTTTCGCACATAGCGACTCCGTCAATGTCTGAGGGCTTTGCTGATGATGGAGCGTGCCAATGCCTGATGGGCAGCGTTATCGGTATCGAGTTTATGCTGAGCAAACCCCAGCATATCGACTAAATCACGAAAGGCATCAAGATCAAATCGTAGTGTTACCGCGTTTAAATTGAGATGAACATGTCCGCAGTCTGTGCAGGTGGTGATATGACCAAGACCGCTGGTGGCGATCAGTTGTTGGCTGCATTGGGTATAGGTTTTGCTCATGAAACTGTCCTCAAAAAAAATGGAAAAGTAATGTTATGCAAATAATTTTACAACATAAATAAGAATGATTCGCATTTAATTTAAGAATTTTTATTTTCTCTTCAAAATATCCGCACATTTTCCAGTGCTATCCATTGCTAAACCGGACATGCTTTGCAAAAGCAATCTCGCTAATTGACTGGCGCAGCAATGTAAATTGAACATGCTGCTGCTTGCGTGGGATAATGAGGAAAGTTTAGATGTTCCAGCCTATTGATTTTCAAACTTAGGCAAAGCGACTCAGTTTGCTTGGGGCGCTGAGTAGGGCTAAATACAGTCTGGCTACTGTCTCTGGCACTCAGACCTACTGGAATATTTTTTCGCCTGATCAAATCCAATTAGACCGTAAAAACATGAACGCCAAAGAATCAGAATTCGAATTTATCAAGGGCTTGACGGCCGAGTTGTCGTCCAAGAACTTGGTGTTTCCTACGTCTTTAAAGACCACGATGAAGATACGGCGTGCGCTTGATACACCAGATATTTCGACTGAGCAGGTGGCGCGCATCGTCAGCTCCGAGCCGGTGTTGTCGGCACAGGTCTTAAAACTGGCCAATTCTGCGATGTTTAATCGCACCGGTAAAAAAGTCGAAGAATTACGTGCTGCCACGGTGATGCTGGGTTTTGGGGTGGTGCGCAATGTGGCTATTTCTGTCGGCATGAAGCAACTCAAGGATCATCAGGCGAGCGGCCAGAGTGCCGAACGCATGGAAGGCCTGTGGGTCAGAAGTATGCGGGTAGCGGCCTTGTCTTTTGTAATCGCCCGTAACCTGACTAAGCAGAGTCCAGACAAAGCCATGATCGCAGGCTTATTGCACGATGTCGGTAAATTTTATATTTTGAACCGCGCCTGTTTGTATCAGGACTTGTTTAGTTCTGAGAGTACTTTATGGGATTTGGTCGATCAATGGCATGCCGATATCGGCGCCGCGATTCTGGATAGTTGGGAAATGTCTGAGGATATACGTGCGGCTGTCATGGATCACAAATTAAACGATCATCCATTTACCGGAAAAGCCAATTTGACCGATATTGTGTCGGCGGCTGATTTTTTAGATGCGCATTTTGTGGCACAGTCGATTGCTAATCTGGACTGGGATAAGATCCCCATGTCGCTTAGAAATCTACAGCTCGATGCGGAGAAGACTGAAAAACTGATGATGGAAACCGGGCAAGAACTCGCTGCGGTGATGCAGGTTTTGGCTTAAGCACAGCAGCGCTGTTCTTGGGCTTTTGGGCTTTAGGGTTTTGCCTTGAGTTCTTCATTGAGCATCAGTGACTCTTCTTCCTGATATTTTTTACTTTTCCTGGCTCTGGCGATGGCTTGCCATATGCTAGTGACCAGTTTCTCCTCTTTTAGATAGTAGGCGGTGTTGAAGAGTAGATATTGGTCAGCAACTTTGACCGCCTCGCTTTCTTTTACGACAGTTTTTTCTAGTGCCGGGTTGTTGCGCATGACTTTCATTGCTTCATGATTTTGCAATAGGGCTATCTGTAGCAAGCCTTTTTCTAAGAGCTTGAATAAATCCTCGCTATTTGGCAGGTACTTGATAGGGTAAGCACTATCTTCTAAGTACTTGGCCACGCTATAGCCTAGTTGCGCACCGATCACCTGAGTCCCCAGATTTTGCAAGGTATTGTTGGCCCATCGGATAGGGCTGTCGATGCGCCTATAAAAATAGAAGCTATCGGTATGTAGTCGCAAATCTTGATTTAAGGATGCATCTGGATTGAGCGGGTAACTGCCCCAACTGGCTCTCTCCTTGTTGAAACTGGCGGCGATCGCGGCCTGTATATTACCTAGTCGCACCTCTTGCAGGCAGCGCTTCCATGGCAGACGTAAGAATTCGAAAGTGATGTTGAGATCTCTCTCAACCATGTGTAATTCCGAAATTACCAAGCCCTTGTTTTCGCCTGTGATCCAAGGATAAACTGAACTATCTTCATAGCACAGTTTGATGACAGTGTCGGCGCGCGCCGGAGTCCCGATGAGGCTAAAGCAGAGACTAAAAATCAGGGGAGCAATACGTTTCAAGATGGAAGTCTCCTTGCGATCTGACTAAAGGCATAAAATTATGTCTCTACAGCGACTTCTTCGAAAAGTTAAAATGCACCTGCCTAAACGCTAAGAATACTCCTTATTTCGCCATCATAGAGGCGGTTTTTGGATGAGAGAGTAAATCAGCAAATACCTGCCAGCGGCTAGCCTGATCGTTCGCAGCTGCGCGCTGCTGTATATAGTCTTGCACCATATCCTGACCGAGATTGTAATTAATCACATAAGAACGGTGCTTTTCTATGAAAGCGATTCTTTGGGTCGATCTCTGCTGGTCCGAGAGCGCGTATTTCATGAGCAAGGCGATGGCAGCGGGGCGTTCAATTTCACCATCCAGATAACGTTGCGCGACCATATTGCCCGCGTAGGAAAGTTTTTGCAGCACCGCCTGGATTTGATAATACAGTTGCGCATGCTCAGGATTAATT
Organism: Undibacterium parvum; assembly: GCF_003955735.1. Lineage (NCBI taxonomy): Bacteria > Pseudomonadati > Pseudomonadota > Betaproteobacteria > Burkholderiales > Oxalobacteraceae > Neoundibacterium > Neoundibacterium parvum. Next base: position 3,626,547 of record NZ_CP034464.1, read on the forward strand.
CCTGCCAGCGGAAACAAGACTTCTTTTTCAAAAACCAGTCTCTCGTCCGGTGGAAACGCCACTTCTATACCGTAATTGGCACTACCTTCGGCCAGCAAAGACATAGGAGAGTAGAGTGGATAAACGCAATGCTCCATCCAGCCCTTGGCATTCACCATCTGCTGCTCTAGCAACAGGTTAAATACATGGTGACCGGGATAGCCCTCATGACTGGCTAGATCTATGGCGCGACTGATAAACATGGGGAAATCGGTATTTACCTGTATCAGACTATAGCTATTTCCTTTGTACCAGTTGTAGGCGCTCCAGACTTGATCTTTGACGTATTCAATCTCAAAATCTTCTTGCTCAGGCAAATTGATATATTTTTTGGTGCGCGTGCGTGATTCCTTGATGGCGGCGCTAAACACCAGATCGAGTTTGTCGACGGGGATTTCAAATTCGCGGTTGTAGTGGCTTAAACGGGTATTTAAATCTCCGCTACCTGGTAATAATTGATGAAGTTCAGCCAGAATCAGATCAAAATCGGCTTCGTTCAAAGTCGGTGATTTGGCATCGTAGAGTGCCACAGACTCATCGTCAAACGAGCGTTGTGTACCGTTGAGTTGCTGGAGGTAGGCGCGAACTGCGCCTAATTGCAAACCGAGAAATTCTTGTCTTAGTTGCTGATCTTCGTCTGCCAGCGTAGCCTGTAAATCGTGTATCAACTGATCTGCATGCGAGATCAGATCCGGCAGCGCTGTTTTCTTAATCTCGCTTTGCCACTCAGGCGGGCCGTAATACGCGTCTACGTAGGAGCTGTCATGTTGACCAACTGCGAGTACCAGTTTGACATAGGCTGCGGCGATTTCGTTGAGTGTCATAGTATCTAAAGTTAGAGAGGGGTTTCGCCTATGCTAATTAAAAAGCACAGACATGTCTACAGTTAGTCTATCCATCCAGCCTATACACGTAGCTTTATTGATGCGCCAGACTCCACTCGACGTCGTTACGCGGCAAGCTAGCATCGGTCACCATGATGGCGGCCAGATTGCGGCTTAAGGCTATCATCTCCCGGGCTTCGTATTCTTCTGTAATCCAGACATCGGATTGATCTTGTGCCTCTATTTGTATGCGCAAAGTATGCATACCCGCATTGAGTTTTTCTAATTGCAGCGGTAACGCCTGATCTAGTTGCTGTGCCTTGGCAGCCATCTCGCTAGTGAAGCCAGTCGTGTCGCTTTTAAAACAAAATACCAACAGGTTATAACTATCCAGGGAGCGGCACCACCAGACGTTTTGCTCAAACTGAGTACGTAGAGCTGTTAGGGCCGGTAGCAAGAACTTGCGCTTGCCCCACATATTCACTACCAGGCAACCCTGTGCGCTTAGGGCAGCATAGCAGGACGCGTAAAAGCTAGTGCTGTTTAGTTCCTGCACTAAGCCTTCTATGCTGAAACCATCGAGCAGTATCACGTCGAACTGGCTTACGTTAGCGTTATTGTTAGCGTTAATGTTTGCCAGATATTCAATCGCATCTGCGTGGATAATTTGTAAGCGGGCGTCGTCTGCCGGTACCATGAATTGATCGCGCAAGGCAATTACATCGGCATCGATTTCCAGAACCGTGATGCGGCAATCTGGTAGATGGCGATAACAAAATTTAAGCAGCGAGCCACCACCTAAACCTATCATTAAAATATGCTGCGGTGCTGGGTTTGCCATTAAAAAAGCCATCATGCCACGGGTGTAGCCGCAAACAAGCTCATCTGGCGCATTGATTTTCATCGCGCTTTGTACCGATTTCAGGTTGAAATACATATAGCGCAAATTACCTTCATCAAACACAAAGGGGCGTCCTTTATGCTTAGCCTGCAAAGCCTCTAAACGCATCATGCGTACCAATTCGGTTTGGCGTGCTGGATCGGAAAAAAGGCTGGGCAGGCTGTGACTAATTTTTTGCATGAGTGTGTTTGATTGTATCTGAGTGCGGCAGTGTGCGGCGATGTAGAGGAGTTGCGACTATGCGCAGATTTTACGCTAAGGCTTAGCTCAGAATGGGAAATTTACAAATCGCGATTCCGTGTTAATCTGCGGGGCGTGTATTTTCATGCAAGTGTAGCGGGCTTTCCGGGTGAACTTTTGTTGTACTAGCTGGTCGAAGTCGAGTCGCCTTTTTTCGGCGTAAATTTAAAAAAATCGGAGAAAAAATGAAACAAATATTCGTAGCGATTGCCATTGCCGCAGGTTTTAGCCAGCTCGCCGTGGCCGATGATGGACTCAAGGCGGCAATTGCAGGCGCGCAACGCAGCCCGGCCAATGTCAGTCGTGATGTGGCACGTCACCCTTATGAAACCCTGAGTTTTTTCGGTATTAAACCAGGTATGACGGTGGTTGAGTTGTCCCCCGGCGGAGGTTGGTACACAGAAATTCTGGCACCGTATCTGCGTAAGGATGGCAAGCTGATCGCTGCCAATTTTGATCCGGCATCGAGTAGTGACTATGCGAGTAAAAATAGTCTGCGCTTTAAACAAAAACTTGATGCCAGTCCTGCCGTCTTCGATAAAGTCGAATTAGGTATTTTCGAGCCGCCAAGTAAGCTTAGCTATGCACCGAAAAACAGTGCCGACATGGTGCTCACTTTCCGCAATATCCATAATTGGGTGGGCAATGGCGAACCAAGTATGAAGGCTTTATTTCAAAGCGTGTTCGAGACCTTAAAACCGGGTGGGGTGTTTGGCGTGGTTGAACATCGACTCCCGGCCACAAAAGCTGCCGGTGGCGCAAGTAGCGAAGGCTATGTGCACGAGGCCTATGTGATTAAACTGGCTGAAAGTGTGGGTTTGAAATTGGCCGCAAAATCGGAAGTCAATGCCAACCCTAAAGATACGGCTGAGCATGAAAACGGCGTCTGGGCCTTGCCGCCGGTGTTGGCGAATAAGGACAAAGATAAGGCGGCCTATCTGGCGATAGGTGAAAGTGATAGGATGACTTTGAAATTTGTAAAGCCTTAAACTTGCCGGTGTAGCTTAGCTCTCTGGTCTATTACTTTAATCTAAGAGTGCGCTATGCGGCTATTTTCTAGCTTATTGATTGTTCTGTTGTGGTGTGTCTCGCCAGTCTCTGCTGGCGAGCGCTATAAAATTGACCCTGAACATAGTTACAGCAGTTTTGAGTATTCACACTGGGGCTTGTCTTTGCAGCGCGGGCGTTTTGATAAAAATGCTGGTTTTGTCGAGTTGGACCTGCCCGGTAAGAGTGGTGCTATCGGGTTCACGATAGAGAGCAATTCGGTCAGTACCGGCTCAGAACTGTTCAACACGGCGATGCGCTCTGATAGTTTTTTTGATGCAGAGCGTTACCCTAAAATTTCGTTTAACTCCAGCAAACTCATTTTCGATCAAGAACAGCTGCGCCAGATCGAAGGCGTGCTGACGATCAAAGATATCAGCAAAAATGTAACGATAGAAGTGACGCATTTTGCCTGTCGATTTATGTTTCTTTACATGAAGCAAGCATGCGGCGCGAATGGCAATACAAAAATTTTGCGTAGCGATTTCAAGATGGGCAGTTACGCCCCCTTCGTAAGCGACGAGATCACTTTGTACTTTAACGTCGAAGGGATTAAGGAATGATGCAGGCTGATACAGCGCCAGCACGATAGTATGGTTTTAATACTAAAATTCTCTGGAATTTGCCTTTACAGCAGGACCTCACTCGGTGTCTAATTGTATTTTTTATATTTGTGGCGAACTTGCTGCCCTCGGCATCTTCCGAGATAACAGGTCTTGTCAGGATCACAGGAGATCGTAATGAAATTTTCCCTCGCTTTAGTTTTGTCGCTAGCCTCTGTTAGTGTGTGCGCCGAGAGTCTGACGCTCAATCTGATTGACGATAAAGGTGTGGTGAAATCGGCTGGTACGGTGCAGTACGAAGATACGCCTTATGGTTTATTGCTGACGCCACAACTGAGCGGAATTCCTGCCGGTTTGCATGGCTTTCATATTCACGACAAAGCGCAATGTGGACCTGCCGAAGTCGATGGTAAAGTGGTCACTGGTGCTGCCGCAGGCGGGCATTGGGATCCTGAAAAAACCGGTAAACATCTGGGGCCATATACCGACAAGGGACATAAGGGCGATTTGCCGGCCTTGTATGTGAATGCCGAGGGTGCTGCGATTTATCCGGTATTGGCGCCGCGCCTGAAGGTGGCGGATGTGCGCGGTCATTCTCTGATGTTGCATGCCGGTGGCGATAATCACGACGATCATCCTGCCAAATTGGGTGGTGGCGGTGCGCGTATGTTATGCGGCGTGTTTTAAATAATCGCGCAAGTTTTCGTCTTCAAATAAAAATACCGGCGCCAGGCCGGTATTTTTTTTGCATCTGGTACAGCCTTACTACTTAGGCACGCGCAAATACTTTTACCAATTGCAAAGCTTCAGTGCCCAAGGCCTCGAAAGCATAAGAGCCAGCAGCCAGACTGACGAATTGACCGGCAGCCAGACGCAATTCGTGACCGTCTACGCTGGTCTTGCAAGCACCTGTCACTACATACAAAAAGAACTCGTGACCGGCTTTGACGGCGAACTGTTGTGCCGCTTCATAGGCATTGACATACAGCTTGAAGTTTTCTTCTGGCTGATGGTGGGCGCGTATCGCTGCCTCTGTGAGTGCGCCAGAGTCTGCCTCAGACCAGGTGAGTATGGATGGTGTTGTCATGATAAATCCTTATAAAATAATGCCAGTGTGGTGCCGCTGCCAACCGAGCTGAGTGCTCACCTGCTTGCTGCCCTAGGTTTTTCGCGATTTTTCCGCAAGATGCGGGAGTATAAAAGAAATCGGCCGATTCTCCTCATAATATTATTTTGATGTTACAGTGATAATTTCATTTCGACCAATTTTTACTAGGAACTTCGTATGATCAAGGGAAGTTGTTTTCATCTGCGCCATCTCAAAAAAGACGAACTGCCACGGTACACAGAATTAATTAACCATCCAGATAGCAAAGGCGATTATCTTCCTTTGGAAGTGATGTTGCCCGGCATGGTAGAACAGCGATTCGAGGAGCAATCACGCTCCAAAGAAACGATGGAGATCTTTGTAATGATCGATGACGCCGGTAGCATCATCGGTCGTGTATTTCACTTTAAGACTGTGCCATATTTTAATTCTAGGGAAATAGGCTATGGCATGTTTGCACCAGCGTCACGCGGCAAGGGCATCATGAGTGAGGCGGTGCAATTGCTGAGCGATTATCTGTTCAATACCTTGCTGATTAACCGTCTCAACATCCATATGAATGTCGATAATATCGCCTCAGAAAAGGTGGCGATCAAATGCGGTTTTAAGATGGAGGGAATCGCCCGCGGTGCTGCGTTTAGCCGGGGCAAGCATTCCGATCTCAAGATGTATGCTTTGCTGCGCGATGAATGGGAACAGCGCTAATTTACCTGTGTTTTAGCGTAACTGTTCAGCCTACTAGGAGCACGACAAAAAAACTAAGACCTCTCAACGCTGAGACGCCGAGACGCCGAGGAAAAACGGAGAACTACTTTGCCGTTCTCAGCGTCTCAGCGTCTCAGCGTCTCTGCGGTGAGTGGTTTTGACTTTCACCATAGTCGGCTGAACAGTAACGTTTTAGCCAGCATTATTCAATTTTCAAAAACGATTGCGCAGTATCCATGCGGCTTGCAGCCGGATATTGGTCTGCAAGGCGCATGGATACTGCGCAAGTCAATTCGAAACTGGATTATTCGCCACTACTTTTCGACGTAAGTGCCAGCCTTGAGCTCGGGCCAATTCTTGTCGGCATCTTTGACGTAGCCGGGAATATCTTTCTTCCATTTTTTCAGCACGACCGGGCTCAGATTAAGATACAGCTTGCCGTTTAATACCTTGTAAGCCGACGGATCGATTTCTGGCGTATAGCCTTGCGCCACACCGTAGGCGCAGTAGCCGCCGTATTGCGGTGCATATTTCTCGGGGTCGGCTTTGAAGGCATCCAGGTTGGCCTGGCTGCTGAAGTGCCATTGCGCACCTTGCCAGGTTGTGCTTAAATCCTTGCGACCTTTGACGGGTTTGTTTTGCTTGAAGTAGGCAACCGGGTCGTAGCCGCGGATCGCGCCTTCTTCCGTTGAAAATATCGGGGCGACGGCAAAAGCGCTGCCGCCTGCTATGACCAGCAATACAGTGCTGAACGCTTTGATCAAGGTGCTGCGTTTGGCGAGAGAAAATTTCATGCTGTGCTCCTAAAAAAGTGGGGTGTTGTTTGGTCGGGCGCTTGAGGTATAACTTACCAAGGCGCGTTCATCTTTTTAACTGCTTTGCTCAAGGGCTAGTTCAAGTGCTGCGATATCGTCCATCAGGCTAATCGGGTGATAGCACAGGACTTCTATGCTCTGATCGGCAAAAACACTGCGCCTATCGCGGGTTGAGCAAAGGTTTTGCATGATCTGATCACGTTGCTGCAAGAGTGCCAGTATCGGGGCGCGATACAGAGTGATGAGCGCTTGTAAAAACTGATTAATCCGCTTGAGTTGTGGATTGCTCTGTCTGGTTTTAATTTGAAACTGCTCAAGGCCAGCCACGCAGTCGGCGTAATTGAGCCATGGGCCCTTGGTGACCCAGCGGTTCACCAGAAAAAAACCACTAGGTACGCCTAGGGCATTCATCGATACCGCCAACAGATGGGCCGGGGCAGCTGAGTAGCGCGGATTGGCGCGGCGCATGCCCAACTCTTCTGCGTGGACAAATAAATGGAAATGTCCATGTTCGGCAAATGGCCGTTGCAGCCCCGGATGAGCATGATAGAAATACTGCGAGGCGTGCTGATTGTCGCGCACATCATTCTCGGGATAATGCTGCCACTCGATAAAGTCTTGTTTGGCGATGATAGCCTGAACCACCTGACAATCTCGCTCGGCCAGATCCTGCATGCTGTTCACCAGTCGGGTGGCGGCGCGGTAGCACAGTTTGAGCTGCGCGGCGCTCAGCGTGCTCCAATCGGGCGCAGATGTTAAGACTAAGGGCAGTCGCATAATGCAAAACGGTTTAGGTGGAAGGGCAAGGCGAATTTTGCTGGCGCACTGGTAGCGCCAGCAAGGCTAAGAGAAGATTACTTCTTCGCTGCGCAGCAGCCTTTTTTGGCGGCGCAACAAGCTTTTTTCGCAGCACAGCAACCCTTTTTAGCACTAGACTTTTTGGCGGAACAAGATTTTTTCGCCGCACAGCAGCCTTTCTTCGCGCCACAGCAAGCTTTTTTGGCCGCGCAACAGCCTTTTTTAGCAGAACAGCCAGCAACTTTTGCCGAGCAGCCGGCGGCGGCGCAAGTTGCCATGGCAGGCGCTGCCGCCATCGCTGCAGCAGCAACGACAGAAGCGGAAATGATGTTTTTCAGGGACTTGCTCAGGGAAGTAGATTTCATGTGTGACTCCAATTAAATAAAATTAAATGTTAAGAAAAAGCCCGTAGCGGGGCGCTGACTGTGTTGCTTGCTTATTGCTACAGGATTGAGTCGCGTCAGCATTCTGAAACTTACACCTTGCGTTAAATAAAATGGTTTATTTTTTGATAAACGGGGATTTAATGTCACGACGTGGGTGAAAATGAGACTAAAATAATCATAGACGACTGGTCTAATTTGATTTATAGTTCGCTCCATGAATACTCCACGCACCAATGTCAGACAGCACATACTCGATACCGCCAAGCCCATTATTCTGGGCAAAGGATTTTCTGTGGTTGGTCTCAATGAGGTCTTGAGTGCTGCCGCGGTGCCTAAGGGCTCTTTCTATCATTACTTCAAATCCAAAGAATTATTTGGTGAGGCGCTGTTAGAAAGCTATTTTTCTGACTATCTCGAGTACCTCGATAAGTTACTGAATAATCAGGCGCTACCGGCTGCCGAGCGTTTGATGAGCTATTGGCGCGGTTGGTTAGAATCACAAGCCAGTTGCGACATGCAGGGTAAGTGCCTGGCGGTGAAGTTAGGCGGTGAGGTCTCTGATTTGTCGGAAGCCATGCGCCTGGCCTTGCATCAGGGTACCGATCAGATTATCGATAGGCTGGCGGTTTGTATTGATGCCGCCATGGCGGACGGTTCGCTGAGTGGCAAAATCGACGCCCATCATACGGCGCAGACCTTGTATGAAATGTGGTTGGGCGCGACCTTGTTGAGCAAGATGCGACGCGACCGCAGCGCCATGGATGGCGCCATGCTGGCAACCCTGAGTTTATTGAATTTAGCGAAGTAGTTTGTAATGTGATGGGCGCTAGTGTTTAAGGAGGGCGAACCCGAAAAGTTCGCTTAATTTTTTGCCGTAGAGCTAGACGACCAGTCTAATTTGAGTCTTAGTAAAATTGAAAAAGAAAGAGAAACCTATGCGAAATTTTGAATTCTACAATCCGACCAAGATTGTTTTTGGTGCCAATACCATCGCTAAACTGGCTGATCTGGTGCCTGCCACTGCAAAAGTATTGATACTGTACGGTGGCAACAGCGCCAAGACTACCGGTACTTTGGATGAAGTCAAAGCGGCTCTGGGCACGCGTGTGGTTATGGAGTTTGCCGGCATAGAGCCTAATCCCAGTTACGAAACCATGATGCAGGCGGTCGAGCTGGTGCGGCGCGAAAAGCTCGACTTCTTGCTGGCCGTCGGTGGTGGTTCGGTAATCGATGGCACTAAATTTGTCGCAGCTGCGGTCGGTTTTGACGGCGAGCCTTGGGAGATCATGCAAAAGCGCGGACGCAATGTGAAGAGCGCACTGCCTTTCGGAACTGTGCTGACCTTGCCGGCGACCGGTTCGGAAATGAACAGCGGCGGCGTCATCATGCGCAAGTCTACCCACGAGAAATTTTCCTTCATGAATCGCCTGGTGTTTCCGCAGTTTTCTATCCTCGATCCGAGCAAAACTTATACCTTGCCGAAAACCCAGATTGCTAACGGGATAGCCGATGCCTTCGTGCATACGATAGAGCAGTATCTGACTTTCCCGGTGCAGGCTTTACCGCAAGACCGCTTTGCCGAAGGCTTGTTGCAGAGTCTGATAGAGATCGCGCCGCAAGCGATGTCTATGGAGCCAGACTACGACAATCGTGCCAATCTGATGTGGGTGGCGACCCTGGCATTGAACGGCTTGATCGGTGCCGGTGTGCCACAAGACTGGGCTACCCATATGATAGGGCACGAGATTACCGCCCTGTATGGCATTGATCATGCGCGCACGCTGGCACTGGTGTTGCCATCCGTACTCAATGTGCAGCGTGAACAGAAACGCGCCAAATTGCTGCAATACGCGGAGCGCGTCTGGCACATCACCGACGGCAGCGAAGAGCAGCGCATCGATGCCGCCATTGTGCGTACCCGTGAATTTTTTGAGAGTTTAGGAATCAAGACCCGCCTGTCCGAATACCAGCTAGGGGAAGAGTCTATCCTTGCCATTCTGGCGCAGTTAGAGGCGCATGGCATGACCGCCTTAGGCGAACATCAGGATGTGACGCTAGAGCGCACTCGCGTGATTTTGCAGCAGGCGCTTTAAAAATAGCCGCAGTCTTTTTAAGTTCACATAATTATATTTTTAGGTTACTAACATGTCCAATCAAACTCTCAATCGCCAGATTACCTTGCACTCACGCCCAGTCGGTGCTCCCACTGCCGCTAACTTTGAATTAAAACAGAGTGCCGTCGCCAGCCCGGTCGCAGGCCAGGTGTTATTACGTAGCCTGTATCTGTCGCTTGATCCCTACATGCGTGGTCGTATGAGCGACGCCAAGTCTTACGCTGCGCCGGTAGCGCTAGGTGAAGTGATGCTGGGTGCGACCGTGTCGCGCGTGGTGAGCTCGCAGCATCCCGATTATGCCGAGGGTGAGCTGGTACTGGCCTATAGCGGCTGGCAAGACTATGCGATCTCTGATGGCGTAGGCTTGAGCAAGCTTGGCTCCATGGCACGTCCTTCGCTGGCACTAGGCGCACTGGGCATGCCGGGCTTTACTGCCTACATGGGTTTGCTCGATATCGGCTTACCTAAAGCCGGCGAAACCGTGGTGGTGGCTGCCGCTAGTGGTGCGGTCGGCTCGATAGTGGGGCAGATTGCCAAACTCAAGGGCTGCTATATAGTCGGTATTGCCGGTGGTGCCGACAAGTGCCGCTCGGTGGTGGAAGAGCTCGGTTTTGATGTCTGTATCGATCATCGCAGTGCAGACTTCAAGCAGCAATTGGCTGCGGCTTGCCCTAAAGGCATAGACGTGTATTTTGAAAACGTCGGTGGCGCCGTGTTTGATGCCGTTTTGCCTTTGCTGAATGCGGCAGCGCGCATCCCTGTGTGCGGCCTGATCGCCAATTACAACGACACCGCTTTGCCGGAAGGCCCGGATCGCTTGGGTTTGCTGGCCCGCACGATACTGACCAAGCGCATCAAGATGCAAGGTTTTATTATTTTTGACGATTACGGACATCGTTACCCGGAGTTTTTTGCGCAGATGAGTAGTTGGTTGCAAGCCGGCCAAATCAAATTCCGCGAAGACATCGTAGCCGGTCTGGAGCAAGCACCGCAGGCGTTTATCGGACTGTTAGAGGGCAAAAACTTTGGCAAGCTCATCGTCCAGATCGCCAGCGACGATGAGCTTAAGGCTTGAGCCTGTTTAAGTGTTGATTAAGCCGCAAAGATTACTTTTTAAATTATCCAAATCACCGAAATTACACGAGGAACCACCATGTTATTTACACCTTTAAAAGCTGGCGCATTCACCTTAGCTAACCGCATGCTGATGGCGCCGTTGACGCGCGCCCGCGCTGATCTGGCACATATGCCCAATGAATTAATGGCCGAGTATTATGCGCAGCGCGCCAGTGCCGGTCTGATCATCACTGAATGCACCATGATTGCCCCGAATACCTCGGCCTTTGTCACCGAACCAGGCATTTACACGCCTGAGCATGTGGCGGCATGGAGACAAGTTACCGACGCGGTGCATGCCAAAGGCGGGCAAATCGTGATGCAAATCTGGCACGCTGGGCGCGCCGCCCATCCAGCGAATAATCACGGTGTGGAAAGCGTGGCTCCTAGCGCCATCGCCATTAGCGGCGAGGTCCAGACACTGATAGGTAAAGTGGAGCAAGCTGTGCCACGCGCCTTAACTAGCGAAGAAATCCCTGAGTTGGTCGCGGCCTTTGCGGCGGCTGCCAAAAGCGCGATCGAGGCTGGCTTTGATGGGGTAGAAGTACACGCTGCCAACGGCTATCTGATTGATCAATTTTTGCGTGATGGCTCAAATCAGCGTACCGACAACTACGGCGGCTCTATCGAAAACCGCGCACGCTTTTTATTCGAAATTTTGACAGCAGTCAGTGCGGCCATAGGATCTGAGCGGGTCGGTCTGCGTCTGTCGCCTTTGAACAGCTACAACAGCATGATAGACAGCGATCCGCTGGCATGGATAGAATTTTTAAGCACACGTTTAAATGATTACAAACTGGCCTATCTGCATTTGATGCGCGCTGATTTTTTCCAACAGCAAAATGGTGACGTCATGCCTATCGCGCGCGCGCATTACAAGGGTGTACTGATAGGAAATATGGGCTATAGCAGTGCAGAAGCCGAGGCTGCGATACGTGATAACAAACTTGATGCGGTCGCCTTCGGTACCGGCTTTTTGGCCAATCCAGATTTACCTGCTCGTGTTAAAGCTGGCGTGGCACTCAATGCTCCGGATCAGACAACGTTTTACACCCCGGGCGCTAAGGGTTACACCGATTACCCTAGTATGCAAGCGGCCTGAGCTCGTTAAAACTTAGCTCACATCGACCTCACATCGACCTCACACTTTTTTTATTCAAGGATATAACATGAACCTATTAATGGTACTTACCTCGCACGATAAACTCGGCAACACAGCTGAAAAAACCGGTTTCTGGTTAGAAGAATTCGCCGCTCCGTATTACGTTTTTAAAGACGCAGGCGTGACGATTACTCTGGCTTCACCTTTAGGCGGCCAGCCACCGCTAGACCCGAAAAGCGACGATCCTAGCGCGCAAACTGCGGCAACTGTACGCTTTAAGGCAGACGCTGCCGCCATCGCGGTATTGGCCAACACCCAGAAGCTGAGCGCTGTCGCCGCTGCCGATTTCGATGCGGTGTTTTACCCGGGTGGCCACGGCCCGCTGTGGGATCTGGCAGAAGATGCCGCGTCGATTGCTTTGATCGAGAGCATGCTGGCGGCCGGTAAACCAGTGGCAGCGGTATGCCATGCACCAGCGGTATTGCGTCATCCAAAATCGGCAGACGGCAAGTCTGTGGTCGAAGGCAAACGCGTCACAGGTTTTACCAATACCGAAGAAGCGGCCGTTGGTCTGACTGACGTGGTGCCATTTTTGGTGGAAGATATGTTGGCGGCCAATGGTGGCGTCTACTCAAAAGCGGCCGACTGGCAGCCTTACGTGGTCACCGACGGCATGCTCATTACCGGGCAAAATCCGGCATCGTCCGAGCCAGCCGCGCATGCTCTGATGGCCTTACTGGCTTAATTCCCTGGTAATACACTGAGCCAGTGCTGGCTCAGTGTATCTACATCCCCAAAGCGTTTGCGCATACTGCACGCGCCTTCTGGCGTGATTTCGGCCTGCAGGCCGCATAGGGCTTGCGCCTCGCTTTTTAGAAGTTCCCTTTTTCAATACACTATATTTTCAGAGCCTTACTGACGCATTGCAAAATGAGCCAGTCGAGCTGCTGTTTTTAGAAATTACATCATGTCACGTCTAATCTCTTACGATCCCCTTACTCGCAGCGCTATCGGCGATGTTGCACTGACTGAGGCGGCGCAGCTTCCTGAGTTGCTCAGGCAGGCACGTCTGGCGCAAACTGCCTGGGCGGTTCTCACGCTTGCGCAGCGTCAACAGCAACTGCGCCTGGCGTATCAGTGTCTGATTCCCTTGCAAGACGATTTGGCCAAACTGATTAGCCGCGAAATGGGCAAAGACTTGCGTCGCGCAGGCTATGAAGTCGGTGGCACTATCCACAGTGCCGCCTATTTAACGGCTGAGGTTGGCGCGGCGCTGGCTTCAGAGTTGATCGGGCCAGACACCCAGATACAGTATCGCCCGCTAGGTGTGGTGGCGCTGATTTCACCTTGGAATTATCCTCTGGCGATGGCGAATAATTTACTCATTCCTGCCCTGATGGCGGGCAATAGTGTGATCTTAAAGCCGTCCGAAGAAACCCCCTTAGTGGCGCAGAAGTTTGTGGATGCGCTCAATACGGTATTGCCTGCCGGTCTGCTGCAAATTGCTCACGGCGATGAAAAAATAGGCCAGGCTTTGGTGCAGGCGGACATTAATATGATCGCGTTTACTGGTTCTATGGCCGCTGGCAAACACATCATGGCCAATGCCGCTGCGGGCCTCAAACGCCTGGTCATGGAGTTGGGTGGCAATGATCCTATGATCGTTATGGCGGATGCCGATGTTGATGCTGCGGCGCGTTTTGCGGTTGCCAGTTCGTTTGAAAATGCAGGGCAAATGTGCACCTCTACTGAACGCATCTATGTCGATGCTGGTATTGCCAGACAATTTGAAGAACGCGTGCTGGCCTATGCGCGCCAATATCGGGTCGGACCATGGGATCAGCCTGGGGTGAACATTGGTCCTGTGGTCAATCCACGTCAGCATCAGCATGTGCTGCAGCAACTGCAAGACGCCAGAGCCAAAGGCGCACAGTTTTTACTCGGCAGTGACGACTATGTTTTGCCGTATATACAGCCTACCGTTGTGACTGGTTTAACGCGCGAGATGCAATTAGAGCAGGAAGAAACTTTTGGACCAGTGGTGGCGATCAGTCACTTTCAGCATATCCAAGAGGCGATACAGCGTGCCAATGAGAGCGACTATGGCTTGGGTGCCGTGGTATTCGGGGGCGCAGGCGCACCTGAGGTGGCGCAACAATTGGAAGCGGGAATGGTAGGTATTAATCAAGGCGTCGGCGGCGCTGGCGGCGCACCGTGGGTAGGCGCAAAACATAGTGGCTATGGTTTTCATGGCTCAGCGGCCGGACATCGCCAATTCGCTCAGGTACGCGTGCTCAGCCAGTAATTGCCATATTGGTTCGGGAGAGCTCGGCGCGATCGGCTCAGTAAACTTCACCACGCCTCACCACGCCTCACCACGCATCACCGCGCCGGCATCACGAGGATAGATACAGACATTTATAGAGATTTATAGACATTTATGCGCACAGAATTTAAACAAGAAGATTTTTTCGTCGCCGCCTATGAAGCCGGCGCCGAGCACCCCGCCTTGCCTACTTGGGCCAGCACACGAGTCAACCCTGCGCAATTATCCGAGGCCGGCGGCGCCCAGGTGATACGGCAAGATTTAGCACAGGTGCCTGGCGCCTTTCAGTTACTCAATGTGTTGTCGCTCGATGAGTGCCAACGCTTGATAGACGTGAGTGAGGGCCTGGGTTATTTAGCCGATGCGGCAGTCTCGCTACCGCGTCATATCCGGCATAACGACAGTCTTAGTTGGGTGGTCGATGAGGCTACTGATGGCGTAATTTGGCAAAGAGTCTGCGCGCTGATGCAAGATAAAACAGGCATTTTTGATGGCAAGCTCGCGCTTGGTATCAATGCCAGGTTTCGATTTTACCGTTACCAGGTCGGGGATTATTTTAAACCGCATTCGGATGGTGCCTGGCCGGGTAGTCGCGTCATCAATCGGGAATTGCATGCTAATGCCTATCCCGACCGGTATAGTCAAATGACGTTTTTGATTTTTTTAAGCGAGGATTTCGAGGGTGGGGCTACCCGATTTTTAGTCAATGCCGAGCAGCCGTTAATGCCGGCCCAGCGTGGCGACCCTGTGCTAGAAGTGGATGTGCGGACACCCGCTGGCAGCGTTTTGTGCTTTCCACATGGCAGCCATCCCATGCATTGCATCCACAGCTCAGTACCGATACTGAGCGGCGTCAAATACATCATCCGCAGCGACGTTTTATTCGCGCTATGAGATTGGACAGAGGCTAGATCTGCGCTCGGGTAGCGCGGCGCAGAGGATAAGCTTGCGACTGGCGCTTAACTATACTGCCGGGGGTATTTTTTACTCGCGCACGTGTTTATTGCGCAAATGCATAGGTTTGATAAAAAATTAGGGGGAGTATATGTTTTCCTCCCCCTAAAATTAGCACTTTTCTGGTTTAGCTGCCCTGGCAACCGCCACCACCACTTTTGGCAGCTGGTGCCGCTAGCCGTCAACTGTCCAGGCTGCGATGCTTCATCTTTTGTCGGCCTGACTGATAGATACTGGCGGTAGTATATTTTACTCGCCCGCGTGTTTATTGCGCGAATGCGTGGATTTGATGAGAAATTAGGGGGAGTATCTATTTTAAAGTTCCAGAATACAGATTTCCACTTGTCAGATTTTTTCTCGTTTGCCCTCAAAAAAATATGCCTCAGGCGCTGGCAACGTAGTCCCTCATGCTGGTTTTGAAGAGACTGGCAATCGACCAGCAGCGCAGGCGGATGCCTCCATTTTTTGAGCACTTTTTAAATTACTTAGCGTCTGTGTTGCGTATCGCGACCCTGAGTTTGTTGCCTTAGACATGCTTATGCTAAAGTAGTCGCGTGAATTTGTTGGTGCAGGATCAGACCCGCTAAACGCTGTTCATCGCGAGATTTTTCGCGCCGCTATCTTGATTTTTCCTGCCTTTTACTTTTGCAGCTAGAACAGGGATACGCCATGATTTCCTATCAAATTCTTCCGCCAGTTAGTGTCACTCGACTTTTCCATCTCAGCGCGCTTGTGCTTAGCCTTGCTGTCACGGCCTGCGGTGCTGGTTCGAACGGCGTGGATGGCATTAGCGGCACAAATGGCACTAACGGTAGTAATGGCACTAATGGTAGTAATGGCCTTAGCGCCTTAAGCTTAAGCAGCTCTGAGGCCCCGGGATCGCATTGCGCAGTTGGCGGTGTGCGAATTGATGCTGGTTTGGATGCCAATACCAATAAGCAGCTCGATGCCGCAGAAGTCAGTAGCACCCAATATGTGTGCAATGGCTTGGCTGGCGTAGCGGGGGCGGCAGGCAGTGCTGGTTTGGCAAGTCTGGTGAGTATGGTCGCCGAGGCCGCCGGCAGCAATTGTGCCAACAGTGGATACAAAATCAGTGTGGGCGTGGATGCAAATGGCAACAGTATTTTAGACGTAGCAGAAATCACTTCCAGCCAGTATCTTTGTCAAGGTATTGCCGGAGCCAACGGCAGCAACGGCACCAATGGAACGAACGGCATCAGTAGTTTGATGGCGATTGTGACTGAAACGGCGGGTGCTAATTGCACCTATGCTGGGAATAAAATCACGTCTGGGCCGGATACGAATGGCAACGGCGTGCTGGACGCTGGCGAAATTACGACGACTGCGTATACCTGCAATGGCGCGCCAGGGCCGGGCGTGAGCTGGGTTGATGTCAGCGCGACCAGCGTGGCGGGGCAGTCAAATACCGGTTATCTGGCGAACAACGCCAGTCAAGTGACCGTCACTTTGCCTAACGCACCACAAATCGGTGATTTACTGCAGCTCAGTGGCGTGGGGGCGGGGGGCTGGCGGATCGCCCAGAATGCCGGGCAATCAATTTTAAGCAAGGGCATCGCAGGCAGTAATGCCCCCGCTGGCTTGAGCTGGACCGCCCGCGACAGTGTGCGCGATTGGGATGGGATTACTTCGTCCGGTGATGGCGGCAAACTGGCGGCATTCGTTCAGAATGGACAAATTTACACCTCCACCGACTCCGGAGTGAGTTGGGTCGCACGCGAAACTAATCGCAGTTGGGATGCTATTACCTCTTCCAGCGATGGCAGTAAGTTAGCAGCGCTAGTCAATCTTGGTCAAATCTACACATCCAGCGATTCCGGTGTGAACTGGGTCGCCCGTGATAGCAGTCGGTCTTGGCGCGCCATTTGCTCTTCCAGTGATGGGGTTAAGTTGGTGGCAGTGGTAGATAGCGGCCAAATTTATACATCCAGCGATTCTGGCGTAAACTGGACCGCCCGCGACAGCAATCGTGCTTGGATCTCGATTGCCTGTTCCAGCGACGGTAGTAAGCTCGCTGCGGTCGTCACAAATGGCCAAATTTACACATCCAGCGATAGTGGCGTGAACTGGACTGCACGTGATAGCAATCGCAATTGGCGTTCTATCGCCTCATCGGGTGACGGCAGTAAGTTGGTGGCAGGAGTATATGGCGGCCAGATTTATACTTCTACCGATGCCGGTGTGAACTGGATCGCCCGTGATAGCAATCGCAACTGGTATGCCATCGCTTCCTCTAGCGACGGCAGTAAGCTGGCCGCCGCGGTATTTGCAAATAAAATTTATACTTCTAACGACTTTGGACTCACTTGGGCGGCACGTGACAGCAATCGTTTTTGGCGCGGGATTGCATCCTCGGCGAATGGTAATCAGCTCGCTGCCGTGGAGAGTAACGGTCAAATTTACACTTCAGTCGGGGTGCAAACCACGCCCGGTGTGGCCGGCTCGATTACGGGTGGACAGTACGATACCCTGTCCCTGCAATTTGTCGGCGCAGGTCTATGGCTGCCTTTGAGTTACACGATTTTTTCTAGTAGCGGGATCCTGGCCTACTAAGCCTTAATGCTTGCGCCTGGCTTTTCTGGCTTAGCTAGTGGGCTGCAGCAAGTCTGCGATGGTGGTGGTGTAGGCTTTATATACTGGCGGGGGTATTTTTTCTTGCCCACGTGTTTATTGGGCAAAAGCCTAGGTTTTATAAATAAATAGGGGGAGTATATGTTTTTCTCCCCCCTGAAAATAGCACTTCTCTGGTTTAGCCGCCCTGGCAACCACAACCGCCGCCACCACCACCACCACCACCGCAACCGCCGCCGCTTTTAGCTGCCGGTGCTTCTGCTGCAGCTGCTGCTGCTGGAGTCGCATCCTGTGCCTGCTGTTTGGGATGGATGCTGAAATCGATAATCACCGCATCCGGGCCATTTTGTATGTAGTTGTGTTGCACCTGACCGTCGTAGCGTTGTTGAATTTGGCTCAGCAAGGGCAGGGGATCGTGATCGTTGACAAAGCGCATGATATCGCCTTGATCCATGGATTCGAGCGCGCCGAAAATGGCGGCATGGCGCAAGCGCTTGGAGACGCCGCGCACATCAAATTGATACACATTAGGAGTGGTTTGAATAGACATAGAGGCTTTCGTAAAAGGGATAGCGCATTCTAAGCAGGCACTATTTTGTTTGCCTTAATGCTGATCAAGTTTTTGCCAGGCCGCTAGTTCACGCTGGGCAAATGAAAGCGGCGCTTGATGTGCATCAAGCGCCGCTGCGGGTCTTAGTATGCTGGGCTTAGCGGTCTGCTAAGCACTCAGGATTTATTGGCGTACACGCATTTTTGCGCCTGTGGCCTTGCTCGATTTTTCTTTAAAAGCAGGGCGTCCGCCCACCGCAGGGAAGCCAGGTTTAGCGGCTGCTTTAGTTGGCAAGCCAGTGATGGCTGGTTTGCTGACCACAGGTTCTGCGGCAGCTGTCGTTGTGACTGCTCGAGTAGGCACAACAGTAGCGACGCTGGCGGTTTTAGCTAATTCAGGCTGTGCTGCGGGTTCCGCCTTCACTTCTGCTTTCAATGTCGGCTTTACTTCGGCCTTCACTTCTGTCTTTAATGCGGGCTTTACTTCTACTTTCACTGCGGCAGGAGCGCTGGCAGTTGTGGCAGCTTGAATCGGGGCAGCCGGTTTGCTGGCGGCAGGTTTGGCTTTAGGCGTACTCGCTTTGATTGCTGGCGCAGCGGCAACTGGTGCTGGAGCTGTTGCAGGTTTGGCTTTTGCTACGGCAGTTTTTGCAGCAGCCGTCTTGGCTACAGCGGGCTTGGCCGCGGCAGGTTTAGCAACGCTTTCTGTCAACAGTGGTAATTGGGTATTACTGCTTAAGGCAGGCTTAGCGCCAGGCTTTTTTGCGCTGACGACAGGCTTAGTTGCGGGCTTAGTTGCTGGTTTAACCGCCACCTTTACTTCTGCCTTCACTGCTAGCTTAGCTGGTGCTTTTGGCGCTTTAGCTGGCTTAGTTGTTGCTGCAACTGCTGGCGCTGCTATGCTGTCCGCCTTGGTTTTGCTCGCGACTGGCGCGCTGCTTACTTTGACAGTAGCTGCTGGCTGGTCTGCGCTGACGCTGCCCACTGCTTGTAAAAAATCACTACGGGCTGCATTGCTGATGCTGGCCAGTTCACGACCATAGGCCAGGATTTTTTCTATACGTGGCTGTGCTTGTGCGCTGCTAACAGCCAACACCTCTTGCGGGTCTTTGGCCGCCATTAATTTTTGGGTAGTCGCTACTGAGCTCTCCATAGACTGCTGAATCAGACTGAAATTGAGCGCGATCAATTTCTGTATGCCGCCAAACGCCGTATGCGAAAGCGTGTTGATGACAGCGAGTTGAGTCGCCAATTGGGTTTGGGCGGCTGCGGAAACTTGTTCCGGAATCGTAGACATAAAGCTCTCCTTAGAAGTTTGGTGGTACAGAATAGGCGAAAATGATGCAATGCAACATCTGACATTGTAAACTGAGATTGTGAAAATGAAAATAGTTTCTTTTGCAATGCAGCATCTTTGTCACTACTGGCTTAGCGTCCCTAGTTTGCTAAATTGCGTAAAATATTTTCACGCATCTCGGCAAAACAGAAAGGCGTCAACGATGCAGTATCGTTGACGCCAGGTGTCAGTGGGCGGCTTGCAAGGGTCTTAGCCCCCAGAGCGGAGACTGCAATCGCGGCTAATTTAAACCAGGCTGAGCTGAATGCTGCCCGCTTGCGAAGGGGCAGCGAGCCCAGAGTGATAGTGCGGTGTCGCTCGGTCAGGCAGCTCGGCACACAACTCGGCAGACAGCTCGGCTTGCATACTTTGCGCGATTAATTGCATATCATGCTCGCTGATGGCAAAAATCCCAAACCTGAATTGATAGCCCCAATTGCTCTTGCCCGCAGAAAATTCCATCTGATCGAGCAAGGGTAGGATAGCGCTCGCTTGCGCCTCTAACCAATTGACATCGCGCCGGTGCGGGCAAAAGCCGCTAGCGCTATCCGCGGGTGCCTGAAACTGATAGGTTTCACGTTCCGCCACAATGCCCAGCGCCGTAAAGGCTTGCAACTTGAGCTTACTGCCGAACACCTCCGTGGGCGAGTAATACACCACCCGGTCACCGGGACTAAGACGGCGCAAGGGCGCCGCCTTGCCATGGCAGACCTGCATATAGCCCTCGGCACGACCACGTGCGACATGCTCAGCCGAAGCGACTGCGATCCAGTTGCGACGCAGGCTGACGGCGCTCATGCTGCTGAGGGCGCAAACACGCGCAATCTATGGCCGTCCGGATCGAGTGCCAC
Organism: Undibacterium parvum; assembly: GCF_003955735.1. Lineage (NCBI taxonomy): Bacteria > Pseudomonadati > Pseudomonadota > Betaproteobacteria > Burkholderiales > Oxalobacteraceae > Neoundibacterium > Neoundibacterium parvum. The sequence goes on from NZ_CP034464.1 coordinate 3,646,910, forward strand.
AAAGGTATAGCCGAAGTCGAGAGCGCATGGTGCCTGCGCGATGCGCAAGCCGCGTGACTGCCAATCGGTATGCATATGTTCTACGGCAGCGTGATCGGCCACCGCAAAGGCAAGTTCAGCGCAACCGGGTTGGGCACTGGCTGCAGGCGTGACATCGTCCCTGGCCCATAAGCCCAGCTTGACGCCAGATTGCAAGACAAACAGGGCGAAGCCGGGTGAGGCCTCGACTGGATCATGTCCCAGTATACCTGCATAGAAGGCAGCGCTCACTTCGGGACTATTGACGTAGCAAAGGATGTAATTAGGGTCAAGCATGGTAGGGCTCCTCGTTGCTGGCTGGCACAGGCGGAAATCGCCGCGCTCAACAGCATCCTAAAGGGCCCTACTGTCAGATTCTGTCAGTAGTCAAACCGGGCAATCTAAAAAAATGCAGGGATACGGAAATACCGCTTTCATTGCGCCGCAATTCCTTCCCGCTCGCGCCACTCTTTGAGCATCACTTGGCGTCGACGCGGATAGCGCTGTTCGAGTATTTCTACTGCAACAATCCTATCGGTGCGAAAGTGCCGAAAGCCGGCACGCAGCTCGCACCATGCCACCACGACACGCGCATGATCAAAAAAACCCAGCGCGAAGGGCCAGATGGTGCGTTGTGACTTCCGCCCTTTTAGGTCCCGATAGGTGAGAACTAATTTGTGTTCGCTGCGGATGGCCTTGCGTATTAGTGGCAGCTCAGGATGGTCTGGCGCAATCGTTGTGCCCGGTCCGACCAGTAGCGCTGATTGATCCGATGCATCGCGTAACTCAGTGGGCACCACCGCGCTGATTTTTGCCAGTGCATTCCTGGCGGCAGCGGCGAGCCGGCTATCACCGCGTTTGGCAACCCAGCGTGAGCCCAATACCAGGGCTTCAAGCTCTTCTTCGGAAAACATCAGAGGCGGCAACATATAGCCAGAACGCAGAACATAACCCAAGCCCGCCTCGCCCTCGATGTGGGCGCCTTGTTCTTGTAAGCTGACGATGTCTCGATACAAGGTACGCAGGCTGATTTTGAGTTCAGCCGCTAGCAATGCTCCGGCAATCGGGTAGCGGTGACGGCGCAAAATTTGTATCAGGTCGAGCAGGCGTTGTGAGCGGGACATGGGGGAGTGGATTTGTGAAGGCAAGAAAAATCTGAACTTGGGTTTAAAAAATGGCTTTTTTGTCTTAAATCTAGTTAGGATTTTACTTTGCTTTGTCGGATTAATTGGACTTTGATGCAAATCAAAGGTGTTATCTAAATTGCTTGCATCGATATGCTCTTATTCCTATATTTATAGCGCAAGCGAACCCGAGTTTGCACACCCGTTGATGAAAGTTTTGGAGATTTCTAAATTTTTCAAGGAGGAAAAAATGACGTCATTGATTAATCGCGGCAATATTTTCGATGATTTTTTTCGAGATGTTGCACCTGGGTTTTATGTTCGGCCTTTGCATGGAGATCCATTGCCAACACCTTCGCAGATCAAACTAGATGTGAAAGAAACTGAGCGCGAATATACCGTGCATGCCGAGGTACCAGGGGTAAGTAAGGACGATATTCATGTCTCACTCGATGGCAACGTAGTGACCCTACGCGCTGAAATAAAACAACAGGATAGTAGCAATAAAGATCAAAAAATCTTACGTAGTGAACGCTATTTTGGCGAGGTCTCGCGCAGTTTTCAACTTCCGGTAGACATAGAGCAAAGCGAAGTTTTTGCTAAATACGATAACGGTGTCTTGACACTCAATTTGCCGAAAAAACGCACTTCCGGTGGCGTGCAACGCATAAAGATTGAGTGAGGTTCATGCTGTTTTTTCGCTTATCGCGTCCGAAATTAGGTGCTCGAAATTAAGTGAGCGAAATTAAGTGAGCGAGATTAAGTGAGCAAGACTAAGTGTTTAGCATGGCTGTTAAAGCGAAGATTCATTCGATTGGCTTGCCGTATTCGGCGCGACGCGCGGAATACTAAGGCTAAAACAACAGCCATGCCCAAGTTCACTGTCTAAACTGATACTGCCGTGCAGCGCTGTGGTGACCAGGTTGTACACAATATTCAAGCCTAGGCCGCTGCCGCCTTGACCGAGTTTTGTGGTGAAGAAAGGGTCGAACACCCGGGCTAAATTTTCTGCGGCGATGCCCACACCATTATCGCAGACGCGTAACTCTATCTGGTCTAACTCCTGTCGCTTGGCGCTGATGCTAATGAGGCCATTTTGCCTGCCCTCAAACGCATGGATCAAGGCATTGCGTATCAGATTATTGATGACTTGCCCTAAAGGTCCAGGGTAGCTCTCCATAACGATATCGTTAGGGATATCGGTTTCCACAGTGTGACTAGTTTTACGTAAGCTAGGTCCTAAAGTTAATAGAATTTCGGCGATGGTGGCATCCAGATTGAAGCTGCGCCTATGCTCGCTGGTTTGATCCACCGCGACTTGTTTAAAGCTGGTGATCAGTTCGGCGGCATGATGCAGGCTGCGGGTTAAAATGGCGGTGCCATCGCGGTTTTCTTTGATGTAGGCGTCGAGACGGCTACGAGTGAGCCCTTTGCCAGCCATTTCTGCAGTGATATTTTTGGTGTGGTCTTGCAAGGTGCTGGCCACGGTTAAGCTATTGCCTATCGGGGTGTTGAGCTCATGCGAGATGCCCGCCACCAAAGAACCTAAGGCGGACATTTTTTCGGCTCTGGCCAGTTCGCTTTGGGTGACAGTCAGGCGTTCCAGGGTCTTGCTGAGTTCTTGCGTTCTTTCGGATACGCGCTGCTCTAAGCTGCTATTGAGCGCTAAAATATTACTTTCATACTGATGCTTGCTGGTGATATCTTCAAAAGCCAGTATCAACATTTTTTGCTCGCCTAAACGGATTACTTTTCCCGAAATTTCGCACAAAATATTTAAGGCGAGTTCCGAGGTTTTCAGCCAGGCAGAAAAACCAGTCACCGCATCATCGCGTATCAGTGTCTCTATGAATCGCTGTCTGTCATTTGCTTCGGCCCAAACCCCAATTTGCGAGCCGCTTTTCTCTATTACATGGTGTCGCTCTCTTTGAAATAACTGGCACCAGGCATTATTCACCTCTAGTATTTCGTGCTCACCGTTGTAGCGTGACACTGACATCGCCACCGGGGAGGCATCGAAGATGGCGCTGAATTTTTCTTGACTGAGGCCAAGCGCTTGCTCTACCCGTTTTCGTTCAAGTAATTCGTTTTGTAGGCTGGCGGTTTTTTGCTCGCCTTCGGCAATTAGTTTGGCCAGATCGCTACGCATGCTCTCTAAGCCCGAGGCCAGAGAGCCGATTTCGTCTAAACGATTCCAGTGCAGCGCCTGCTTGAGATCGCCACGCGCCAGGCGCAGTGCGGCCGCTTGCAAGGCGAGCAAAGGCTGGACCATGCGACGTTCAAATAAAAACCAGATAAACCCGATAGAAAATAATACTTGTGCGGCCAGTGAGGCGGCCAGGCTAAATAGTTCACTCCATAATTCGCGTTCTATGCGCGCTGTGGTCAATTCCAGTACCAATTGGCCTACTCTAGCGTCGTTGTAAAAAATCTCGCGGGTCTCACGTAACATGGCCTTGTCAGTGATAGCACTGTTGTGTTTGCTGGCAAAAACATCGCCGTATTCATTGCTGACGGTGATGCTGACAACATCGGGATTACGCATGACGGCATCGATCAAATCTTGCGCTACCTTGTTATCCATGTTCCAGATACTCGCGCCCAGGCCGCGCGAGAGCACATTGGCATATTGGCTCATAGGAGCACGAATGCGCAGATCCACATCTTTTTCAAATTTGTGATTTAACTGAAAAAACATCAAGAGCAAGGCCGGCAGCAACATCCCGATGACGGTGCCGACGATTAAGGTCTGTCTGAGATTGAAAGAAGGCCAGCGCATAGGTGAGGGTTAGCGACAAGTGCTTAGTTGCGCATTAAACTGCGATATGAAATCCGGGTGTGTTTCTAAAAAACGCCGACCAAAATACGCATGCAGGGGCTGATCTTTGTGGATGAAGGTTTTTAGCGTATCGACTGGGATCTTGGATTGTTGCATGGCGGCAGCTATTGCCAGATTGCCAGCCAGGATTGCATCTGCGCGCCCCAGCAGGAAGGCTTTCAGTAGTAACTCATCGGTCTGCGGTGTCAGTACCACTTGATAGCCCTGTTCCTGCAAAAATTTTAAACGATTCGAGCCAAAATGTGCGCCGACCTTGGCCTTGGCCTTAAAGTCGGCAGAGGTGGGATCGAGTTGAGTATTCGCCGGCAAATACCAGACCCATTTTTGTTCGGCAATGACCGCGGTTGCCTCGGCCCATAGCAGCCGTTCAGGTTTGAGAGTGGCAGGGAAAAAACCATCCACCTGGGCTTTTTCAGCCATTACCTGAGCCCGCTCCCAGGGGTAAACTTTGATCACAAACGCCTGCTTCATGCGGGTTAATACACAGGAGACGACTTTTACGGCGATACCATCGAAGCGCTGATTGGCTAAATAGCTGCCGTACGGGGCTTGATCGTGGGTCGCCAGCAGGATAGGCGCAGCGTTCTGCGCCAGGCAATTTTGCCCTAGGCAGCTTAGCAGTAGGCAGTAAAGATACGGGGAGAGCAGTTTCATCGATCGATTCCGTCAAGTATGAAACAAAGGCGATGCGACTTAGAAATTTAGCCTAGCGCTTACAGCTTTAGTGGAACTGTGGACTGCGGTAAAATTTGTAGCTCTCAATGCAAGTATCCCTGAGCTAGGCGCGATAGTCAATTACAGAAGTGAATTAGTGCCGACTGGGGTTAAAAAGCTGCCTGCGGCTAAGGGTTTAAATACAAAATCGAATCCCATATCCCGTAAAATGTAGGCTTCTCATGAAGCTGGAGTATCGCATGACAGACCAGTTGGCCTTATCAGGCCAAACATCAGCGCAAACAATTGCAGCTGAGCAGCAGGGCGTACTTAAGCTCAACGATATTCGCGATCAGTTGCGCGTTTTTGTTGCCGAGCGCAACTGGGCACAATTCCATACTCCCAAGAATCTGGCCTGCGCCTTGAGCGTAGAAGCGGCTGAACTATTGGAGCCCTTTCAATGGCTGCAAAGCGGTAGTGCGGATGAGTTGAATGCCACAACGCGCACGGCCATCCGCCACGAAATGGCCGATGTCCTCAATTACCTGGTGATGTTGGCTGATCGTCTTGAGGTCGATTTACTGACAGCAGCACAAGAGAAAATTGCTCTGAATGCGCTCAAGTACCCGATTGAGCAGGTACGTGGCGACCCCAGAAAATATTCAGATTATTCCTGAAAACGGATTCGGCGCCCAGGTCTCAGATAGATCACTGATGCAATATAAGTTTGCGAAGTATGAATATTTTCATATTTTTCATTCTACAATGCTTGTTATTTTCTCATCTAGATGCGTTGAATGAAAGTGACTATGACTATCAAAAAAGCTCCAAGAAATATTGCCTTTCATTGGCATCTGGCCTATTTTTTCGTCGGGTTGATGGTCTTTTTTGCGCTTATTAGCACCTGGTATTTTCAATCGGCAACCGAACGCTTGCTACTCATACAGGCGCGCGAAAGCTTCGAGAGCATTAATAGAAGTGCCTCCAGCCAAGTCAACGAGATTTATTCAAATGCCGCAAGAAGCATAGAATTATTGGCGGAACAGCGCTTGATGCGCGCCACTACGCTGAAAGAAAGGCTCGATAGTCTGCCTTATCTTGTGACTGCCTTGCGGTCGCAAGCGAGCTTGGCATCGATTTATGTCGGCTACGAAAATGGCGATTTTTTTCAGCTTAGACCTTGGCGCAATGAGGCCGCACTGCAAACACATTTTCAGGCGCCGCCAGATACTGCCTGGGTGGCGCAGAGTATTGAAATGGCTCAGCGTGAAAGCCGTGGGACTTATCTGTTTTTCGATCAAAATTTACAGTTGCTGGAGCGGGTGAGCAAAGACGATTACTTTTTTGATCCGCGTCAAAGGTCCTGGTATCAAAGCGCAAAAGCGAGTGCTGGAGTGAAGAGCGGTCAACCTTACGTATTTTTTTCAACGGGTAAAGTGGGTGTCTCCATTTCTCAGGAAACGGGGAATCGACTAGCCGTGGTCGGTGCCGATGTGCGTTTAGAGACCATCGCCTCGCGTTTAATGGAGCATAAGGGAACACCAGATTCTCGTTTTCTGCTTTTGAGCGCGCAACAAGAGGTCATGGCGAGTAATAAAGGTTTGCCAGACCTGAGTCATGTTGTAGACGGAAAATTAATTTTACCGAATTTGTCGCAATTTGATGGTCGGGTGATGGGCGTGCTGCGTGACCAATATGCGCAACGCAAAGGAAGTGTGTTTAGCTTCGAAGCCGCTGGTGATATCTGGGAGGGCATGATCAGAACTATTTCTGTGCCGGGAGGTGAGGAATTACAATTTTGGGCTGCTGCGCCGCATGCTGAATTACTGGCGCCGGCGATTGCAGTACGCAATCAAAGCCTGCTGATCAATGCCACCTTATTGGTCTTGGGCGTGGCGCTGGCGATGCTGCTGGCGCGTATGGCATCACGACCGCTGGTGCAGCTTAATCAGGAAGCCTTGCGGATCGCCCGTTTTGATTTCAGCCAGGCGATTAAGGTGAGCGCACGCATCACCGAAATTGTCGAACTGGCGAGCTCTATGGATAAAATGAAGACAACCATAGAGCATTTTTTAGACTTATCACAAGCACTGGCTGCTGAAACTAATTTTCAACGCTTACTGCTGCGCATCGTGTCGGACATGCGTACGCTTACTCAGGCGCAGGGAGGGATGATTTTTCTGGCCGACCCTAGCGAGCGGCAACTTGATTTGGTGCACATGCAATGGGATAAGCAGCAATCCGGCCCTATCGTCAGCTTGTCCGCTTTGGATAGAGCGGCAGAGCATTTACATCCCATCGTACAGATGCTAGACCAGCAGCAAGAGTTGCAGACACTGAGTGCGGAACAGGTGAGCCGGCATTTCGGATTTTTAAGCGCAGTGGGGTACCATGCTTGCGCCGCTGCGACACTGGTGAACCTGCCTTTGAAAAATAAAAATGGTGAGTTATTGGGCGTGTTGGCGCTGTTGCTGCCGAGTGGGCAGACGCTCAGTGTCGAGTTGCTGGCGTTTGCCCGCGCCCTATCGACCACGGCTGCCATTGCACTCAACACCCAGCGTCTGGTGGAGGAGCAAAAGACCTTGATGAATGCTTTCATAGAATTATTAGCCGGGGCGATTGATGCTAAGAGTGCCTACACCGGTGGTCATTGTCAACGAGTCCCGGTTCTCACAACGATGTTGGCTGAGGCTGCCTGTGATATCGAAAATGGTCCGTATGCGGACTTTAATCTCAACGAGGATGAGCGCGAAGCCTTGCGTATCGCGTGCTGGCTGCACGATTGCGGCAAAATCACCACGCCCGAATTTGTGGTCGACAAAGCCACCAAACTGGAGACCCTGTATGACCGTATTCATGAAGTGAGAATGCGCTTTGAAGTGCTCAAGCGAGATGCGCAGTTGGCCAGCCTGCAAGCGCAATTAGACGGTGCGGATGCCGCCACGCTGGCACCCCAGCTGGCTGCCGCGCTTGCCGAGCTTGATGAAGATTTCGCGTTTGTGGCACATTGCAACGAGGGCGGAGAATTTATGGCTCCGGAAAAAATAGCGCGACTTCAGCAGATTGCGCAGCGTACATGGCTGCGCACGCTGGATGATAATCTGGGTATTTCGCACGAAGAAAAAGCGCGGAAATCTACCCCCGAGGGGCGCTCTGAAATTGATTTGCCAGTGCTCGAAAAACTGTTGGCGGATAAGTCTGAGCATTTGCATCAGCGCTCGGCGCGCGATCAAATGGCGGCGGACAATGAGTGGGGATTTCAAATGAAAGTTCCTGAGCTGCTGTATAACCGTGGTGAACTCTATAACCTGTCGGTCGCGCGTGGCACTCTGAGCGAAGAAGAACGTTACAAAATTAACGAACATATCGTACAGACGATCATCATGTTGGAGAAGCTGCCTTTCCCTAGGCATTTGCGTCTGGTGCCCGAAATCGCCGGCGGTCACCATGAAAAAATGGATGGCAGCGGTTACCCTAAGAGGCTTAAAAAAGATGAGATGAGCCCATTGGCGCGTATGATGGCGATCGCGGATATTTTTGAAGCGCTTACCGCGGTAGATAGACCTTATAAAAAGGGTAAATTATTATCCGAGGCGATCAAGATTATGGGTTTTATGAAGAAAGATCAGCACATCGACGGCGAATTATTTGAACTGTTTTTAAGTTCTGGCGTGTACCTCGTCTATGCGCAGAAGTTCATGCGTCCGGAACAAATCGACAGTGTAGACCTGAGCCCGTATTTGAAGGCGACAGCAAGTAATAGTGACTCTAATAGTGACTCTAACAGCGACTCTAATTTTAAAGTGAACGCAGCATGATCAACATCATTAACCAGGAAACCCTGAGTGAGCTCTCGCAAGTGGCAGCGGCCAGTCCGCGCCTGCGTAAAAACCTCAATCTGCACGCCAGTAATGAATCGCGCAGCCATAGATTGCTCAATGCGCTAGAGCCTGGCACCTATATTCAACCGCATTGCCACCTTGATGCCGAGAAAGATGAAACCATGATTGCCCTGAGCGGTAGTTTTGGCATACTCATTTTTGATATCGATGGCAAGGTGTGCGAGAAAATCCTGATGACGGCTGGGCAGGGCAATCTTGGTGTGACGATACCGACCGGGGTATTTCATAGTATGGTCGCACTGGAACCCGCTTCGGTGTTTTTTGAATCTAAGGCCGGACCGTATGTGGCGGTGGCCGATGCCGAGAAAGCCAGTTGGGCACCCGCCGAAGGTGAGCCAGGGTGCGCTGCTTATCTGGCACAAATGCTGGCACACTTTAGCGCGCCCTAAAGACTAGCCTTAAACCGATGGTCGAGCCCCGATATTTTTAGTGGGCAGGCCAGCGCGCATATTCCATGCGGTTTAGCGGGCATGCTCGGCTGCAGAGCGCATGGACTATGCGTGGTGAGTGCGTGGTGAACCTAGCCTGATTAGAACCCGAGCGCTGGGCCGGTTAGCGCATCATTGCTAACTCAGACTACTCATACCATTCACACTAAGGATTTTTATGCTTGGGCATATCGCCGCATTTTCCCACCATGTTTTGTTCTGCTTGAAGCGTCCCGATTCGTCGGAAGATCGCGCCCAATTGCTGGCTGCGCTGCATGCACTGGCGCAGATCGAGGTGGTACGCGGCATGCATATTTCTTTACCAGCAGCGCCAGGCCATGATCCTGTGGTCGATAGGAATTACGACCTGTCTTTGCTATTGTTTTTCGATAGCATAGAAGACGAAAAAACATATCAAAGTCATGCTTTGCATCAAAAATTTATTCAGGAAAACGCCGCTTTGCTGGGCTCAGTGCGGGTGTTTGATTCGTTCAGCCAAAACTCAAACTGAAGCCTGACTGAGGTACGCGTGCCATTATTTTTTTTGCATGCCCGCCAAGGCGCATATTCTATGCGCTTGTCCAGCCTGCCTAGCCGCAAAGCCGCATGGGCTATGCGTGTTGGGCTAGTACTCAAAATTAGTTACTGTTCAGCCCGCTATGAAGAAAGTCATAACCACTCAACACAGAGACACAGAGACACAGAGATTCACAGAGGAAAGCAAGGAAGTTCTCCGTTTTCTCTGTGTCTCTGTGTCTCCTTTGAGAGGTTTTCGCTTTTTTTTAATAATTTTAGTAGCAGGCTGAATAGATACCAAAATTAAGTAGCAAATCTAAGCGCGCAGATCTGCCAGCAAGTTGCCGGCTGCTAGGGCGGCTTGCTCGTGGCCGGGTTCGCGCCAGGATTCTGTTAATGCCTCGCTCTGCCATTGTTGCATGGCGTTGGTTTGCAATAGATGCTGGGCGTAAGCAGCGGATTTTTCGTTTAATGCCAGCCCATAGCTTTGCGCCCGAAATACCACCGGAGCGAAGAAGGCATCGATCGCAGTGAATTTGGCACCGGCTAAAAACGGGCCACCGAATTGATCCAAACCTTGGTTCCAAAGTTCATTGAGTCTGGCGATGTCGTGATTAAACGCGGCGCTAGTGGCAGGCATCTGTATCCGGAAACCTACATGCATAGGGCAAGTTTGGCGGATTGCAGTAAAACCGCTATGCATCTCGGCCGCCGCACAGCGCGCCCAGGTGCGTGCCTTGCCATCGGTTGGCCAGACGCCAGCATGTCTTTCTGCCAGATATTCTATGATGGCCAGTGAATCCCAAACCACATCGACGGCTTTGCTGGCGTGTAGGCAGGGTACTTTACCGGCCGGATTAAAGCTTCTGAATTCATCCCAGTTAGAGTCACTACCAAACGGTGCGATTTTTTCTTCGAAAGGAATCCCGAGTTCGCGCATCAGCGCCCAAGGACGCAAGGACCAGGAGGAATAATTTTTATTTGCGATGAATAGTGTGTACATGGAAGCTCCAAGGGGGGATGGGTGAGGCTTGATGTGTATGGTAAAAGCGCGGCGGCTTAAAAATCACTGAAACGGTGATTGATTTGGTCCTGGTTTCAAAATCTCGGCGCTTAAACTAGTGTAAAAAACCAATGCAGAGTATATGCGAAATCGCACTAGGCAGCGTGTCCATGCATCTTTGCGCAGTCTCACTCTATTCACTCTAGCCTTATCGCCAAATCGCGTCCGGCCATGGCCTGATTGCCGGCGTAGTCTGCGGCCAGAATACGTAAGATGTAATCACCTAAAGGCAGATCTTTGATAGACCAGTAAGCCGTGCTGGCGTGGCCATCTCTGACGATGTTGGTGACCTTGTACAAGAAACGGGTACTGGCGTTGCCATGTACGGTGATGCCACTGTCGCTGGCGTAGGCAATTTTGACGCTCTCTTCATCTGGCGGCAGACGGTTAAATTCGAGCTTGATCTGGGGCTGCTCAAAGCCTGGCAGTGGACTGCCATCGGCGTGCAAAATTTGATAACCGAGTTTGTAAAGGCCCAGACGGCGGCGCGCTGCATTACCATCGGCCTGATCGTAAGCATCGACGATGATGCTGAGCTTATCTAAGCTGCGCGCTACCCGCAGCCGCGTGTCGCCCTTATTTTTTTTCAGGATCTGGCCAGTTTGACTGAGTAATTGTATCTGCTCTATGTGCGGAGCTACTTCATCTTTAAAGCCGCTCAAACCCAGAGTCAGTGGATTGAGTGCCGCACCTGCTTGACTATAACTGAGATGCACGTGATACATGCGATTGACTGTGCCTAACACTTCACCAGTTTGAAAACGGGTGCCGCGCTTAATCCGGATTTGATCATTGGCTGCCAGCTTGTCCTTGTCGTCCGGTATCGGTTCACCCCTAGTCACGATAAAGCGGCTAGGGTCGATAGGACTATCGTCTTGTTGGCGTCCGACGCGCATGTGGATGTAGGACATATTTGCGATGCGCATTCCTTCATTGATACTGCCGTAGCCCCAGGCTGGCAACACCGTACTGACTTTTTCACTGGCAACGGCCAACACTGGCGCTCCCATGGCGGCCTGGATATCGACACCGCTATGAAAATGGTCACGGCTCTCACCCTTGTAATTGCCACGCACTTCACCGATAGTGCCGACGATTTCATGGGCTTGATGTTGTGGTTTGAGCGGCCAGGGGAAGCTGGGCGATTGGCTGAGCGTCGACGCGCTGGCGAGCTTGGAGGTGGCGAGCTTGGTCGTGGCAGGTGCAGGCTGGACTGCGGCAACTTGTTCTGATTCCGCTAGTTTGTGTTGGACGCTGAGAACTTGAAATTGCGCCGCATCACTCACCGCCAGCGTGCCGTCGGCCTTGATAGCGATCGCGACCGGGCGCTGCAGGCGCGCACTAAATGCGTCGCCGCTCTGAATATCGATGTCTATGCCGCTTAAGCCATGTAGTTTGCCGCTCGCGTCTATCTGCAGCAGACGGCCATTCGAGGCTTCTCCTACATACAGCACACCATCGTGCGTCAGCGCCAGACCTAGTGGACGTTTCATCAGGGCGTCGCTGTCCTCGGGCAAGCTGCGTGCCAGCGTCGTAACCTGACCCAGCGCGCTGATTTTACGGATCGCATTGTTGCGGGTATCGCTGACAAAGACTTCAGCGCTGGCGCTGACTACCAGCGCGCTGGGGGTGTCAAATAGCGCCTCTAGTGCTATGCCGTCCCGGTAGCCGGGGCGATCACCGCCAGCCAAAGTAGTGACTTCACCATCTACATTGATGACACGGATTTTGTCGTTATAAGTATCTGCTACATACACCTTGCCGCTAGCGTCGACTGCCACCCCGACCGGCCCGTTAAATTGGGCCTGGCTGGCGGCACCATCGCGATACCCGGCCTGGCCATTGCCTGCGACGGTAGTGACCACACCTAGCGCGCTGATCTTGCGGATACGATGATTGCCAGTGTCTGCCACATATAAATTACCTGCAGCATCGATCGCCAAACCCGAGGGTGTGTGGAATGCTGCAGCCTCACCCTGACCGTCAGCATAGGCTTCGCTAGATCCCGCTAGGGTGCTGACTATGCCAGCCGGCGTAATTTTCCTGATGCGATTATTGTCGCCGCCATCCGCCACATACAGATTTCCTGCTTGATCGTAGACGATGCCGTAGGGATCGCTGAAGCGGGCCAAGTCAGAGCTGCCGTTTATGTTTCCTGCGCTAGCGGCACCAGCCAAACGCACTAGCGTGGCTGGCCAAGCCAAGACGGTAGCATTAGCTGAGTTCGCGTGGAGAGGCGCAATATCGGGGTGCTTTGCTTGATCTGAAAATATGAAATAAACGATAGCTACTGCGCTGAGGATGAGTAGTAAAAACCCACCGGCGCGGCGAAATTGAGAGGGTGATAGGATCAAGGTGTGCTGACTGAGGAAGAAAGTTAAAGGCTGCCAAACTTAAAATATAGACTGGGTTCCCTGCGTTTTACGGGAATCAGGTAGGCCTTATTTCCCTTTGACCGGATCATACCAAAGTTCGGATCGGTTCAAGGGCGTTTGCGCGCTGAGCTTAGGGTTGGGAATGCGCAAGATGCGGCGTTGTGCCAGACCAGCGCGTTTGATGAGATCGGACTTATATTGATTAAACAGAGCAATCAGAGAGCCATCTTTAATCATGATTTCCATACCGGCTTCGATACGCTTGGCGATGCGCTCACCATCGGCATCGCGTCGCACAAAGAAATAGCGTGGCAAGGGGTAATATAAGAGCAGCGTCGGTTCGACCGTGAAATTATGTTCTAGGTGGCGCTCATCGTATTCACGCCAGGCTTCATCTAAAGAGCGCGATAAAAAATCGAAACGCCGCAGTTTCAACATAGGGAATAAACCGTCATAACTACTGCCTTCGACCACGTTAAATTGCGCCGCCGTGAGTATCGCGACATCAGCCCAGCCGCGTCCTTGGCCTACGCTGAATTTGCGTAAATCATCCAGACTTTTTACCGATGCGAATTTCTCCTGGTCGGCCGGGCGTATCAAAAAAATTCGGTAGCCGAGTAAGCCGCGGTCGACCGGTATGCGTATCGGTAGAAAGCTGGTTTCTAGTTCTGCATTGGTGGCGCGCACAAATAAATTGATTTCGCTATTCGGACGTAGCATTTCAAAGCTGACGCGGGCCGGCGGCATTTGGTGTTGCGACTGTTTGATCTCGAAAGCACCGTAGCGCGCGCTGGTTTTTTCTAAGGCCGTGCGCAACACTTCCCAATCGTATTGATAACGACTATCGCTATCCGATTCCGCCCGTGGGTAGGTCAGGCTCACGGCGTAAGTGTGCGTGCAAACAAGAATCGACAGCAGTGCTGATAATGCGAATCGGGATGTATGCCGTAACAGGCTGATCTGAGGCGAGGCGAGAGTCACAATGAGGGGCGATGCCAGTATTTTCCGTATGGGAATGATTGTAGCATTTTTGGAATTCGGCTAAGGAATTTCTGAACTCGTAAGGATTGCCGCTGCTTCTATTGCGAAGTCAACTCATAAGAGTTGAAGACATGGGGCAGGACAGAGTTACTCAGGCTAAGCTAAGTCCGACGTAGAGAATTTGCAAGCTAAATAAGCAAATTAAAAAAGCAAATTAAAAGAGTAAGCAAAAAAAACAAGCTAACAGAGTAGGGTCAAAGAGTAATGTGAGTAAGAAGGAAAGAGACTAAAAACAAGCGATGAAATAAGTTGCAATTGAGAATTTAATCTTTTAAAGTGCGCGCTGTTCACGGGCATCTGAAATTATTTGCTGTGATTTAAAACAATATTTTTGCAATGAAAGAACGTTCTATGATGAAGACTAAGCTTAATTTTCGCAGCTGGGGCCTGGGCGGTAAATTGTCTGGCATCGCCTTTGTCTTGATTTTTCTCACATTTTTTGGTTTTGTGGCGGGCATAGGCAATGCGACCTATAGCGTCATGAAAAAACGATCACTGGTGGAATTTACCCATTTAGTTGATACCGTCGGCAATATGCTGGAAATTTTCGATAAGACGGTACGTCAAGACGCGATGCGTGCCAACCATCTGTTTGAGATGCAATTTGCGCCCGAGTTCTCGGTCGATAGCGCGAATCAAATCGAGGTCGCCGGGAAGATGCTGGATAGCCTGAAAAACGGCGAGACCGTGCTCAATCTCAACACCACAATCGTCGATAAATTTAGCGTCAGCAGTAATGCGCTTGCGACTATTTTTCTCAAACAAGGCGATGACTTTATACGGGTCACCACTTCCGTAAAAAAAGAAAATGGTGAGCGCGCCATAGGTACTGCCTTGGATAAGAATGGTGCCGCGTATGCACAACTCATCAAGGGCGAAGAGTATGTTGGCATGGCGAGCTTGTTCGGTAAAAATTTCATGACCATGTATAAACCGGTCAAAAATAAAGAAGGACAGCTGATCGCGGTTCTATTTACGGGGATTGATGTAGTTGATTCTCTTAAAGAATTAAAAGACAAAATTAAATCAATCAAGATTGGTGAGACCGGATACTTTTTTGCGCTCAATGCGAAGGCTGGCAAAGACCAGGGTATGTTGATGGTGCATCCAGCCAAAGAAGCTAGCAATATCATCGATGCGAAAGATGCTTCGGGGCGTGAATTCATTAAAGAAATTTTGGAAAAAAAGAATGGCGTCATCGAATATCCTTGGCTCAATAAGGAACTTAACGAAACCACTGCGCGTGACAAACTCGTTGTTTTTAAATATGTGAATGGCTTTGATTGGGTGATTGCTGGCGGCACCTATATCGATGAAATGAATCAAGCATCGAAAGAAATACTGATTAAATTTGGCGTCATCGCCTTAGTCTTATTGCTGGCGTTTATCGGGATACTCGCTAGCGTGATTAAGCGTAGTATCAGCCAGCCTTTGGCCCAGGTGGTGGGGGTTGCCGAGCGCATGGCCACTGGCGACATGACCGCAAATTTAGAATCGGATCGCGTTGATGAAATCGGTCAACTGATACATGCTATGAATGGCATAAGTAAGGGACTGAGCAGTGTGATTAGTGAGGTCAGAATCGGTACCGAAACCATCAACGTGGCGTCCCGGGAAATCGCTAGTGGGAATGCCGATCTCTCCAGTCGCACCGAATCGCAAGCCAGTTCTTTGGAGGAGACGGCCAGTTCTATGGAAGAGCTCACCTCGACCGTGCGACAGAACGCCGACAATGCACGTCAGGCCAATCAATTGGTGGTGTCAGCCAGTAGTGTTGCGCTTAAGGGCGGGGCGATTGTTGGACAGGTGGTCGGCACCATGTCTGAGATTAAGACCAGTTCTAGTAAGATCGTCGACATTATCGGAGTCATCGATGGCATCGCGTTTCAAACCAATATTCTGGCTCTAAACGCCGCAGTGGAAGCGGCCAGAGCGGGTGAGCAAGGGCGTGGCTTTGCGGTGGTTGCCACTGAAGTGCGTAATCTGGCACAGCGTAGTGCTGGTGCAGCTAAAGAGATTAAGGCATTGATCGATGATTCTGTAAGTAAGGTCGATTACGGTAGCAGCTTGGTCGATTCTGCTGGTAAGACTATGCAGGAAATAGTCACTAGCGTACAGCACGTCGCCGACATCATGAGCGAAATCAGCTCGGCGAGTCAGGAGCAAAGTTCGGGCATAGAACAAGTGAATTTGGCGATTACACAAATGGATGAGATGACCCAGCAAAATGCAGCGCTGGTGGAGCAAGCAGCCGCCGCAGCGCAGAGCATGAGTGAACAAGCCGAGAGTCTATTGCAGGTAGTGGGGCAATTTAAAATTAATAGCTCAGTTGCGCCTACGGCTATCGCTTCAGCAAAACCCTTGCCGAAAAAACTTCCACAAAAAGCCCCGCAAAAAGCGTATCAACAAAGTGCGGCCAAACCAAACGCTGCGCGCCCGGTTAAGCCTAAGCTAATCGCAAGTTCTGAAAAAAAACGCGCGACGGACCAGGAGTGGGAAGAGTTCTGATTTTTAGCGCTGCTGCGCCGTTGAAAAAAACAGCGCAAGCGCTCTAGGTTTTTATTTGAGTGCCATCGCCAAGGCGCATATTCCATGCGGTTCTCCAAGGCATATTGCTTGTATACCCGCATGGACTATGCGTCTTGGCGGGGTGGTCAGTTTAATTTGCTTTGCCTTGCATTAATCAAGTTTGATCAGACTCAAGCCTTAAGCGCTTGGCTAGATCTGGGCGCACGGTGTAAGCTAGCGTTATGAAAACACATCACACTGAAGAAATCAAAGAGCCATTCGCTGCCGCCCGCTTCATTAAGGAAATCGGGCGCGGCAAGGATGGCGCGCGCAGTATGTCGCAAGAGGATGCGCAATTATTATATGGCGCCATGCTCGATCAAAGGGTCTCTGATCTGGAGATGGGGGCGATACTCTTGTCTATGCGTATCAAGGGTGAATCGGTGGCTGAAATTGCTGGTTTTTTAGCCGCAGCAGAAGCCTCGACCAGCTTATTGACGGCCCCAGCTGCTAGCCTGTATGCCCCGGTGATTATCCCTACATACAATGGTGCACGTAAAAAAGCCAATCTGACACCTTTGCTGGCGCTGCTGCTGGCACGCAAAGGCGTGCCGGTGTTAGTGCATGGGGTATTGCAGGATGCCGGACGGGTTAGCACGGCTGAGATTTTTCAGGCACTAGAGCATCCTCTGGCACAATCTAAGCAAGAGGCCGAGGCGCAGATGGCGCAACAATTGCCGGCCTTCATGGCTATCGATGTCTTGTCGCCAAAAATGACGCGCATTTTAGCCATGCGAAAAATTTTAGGGGTGCGCAGTTCTACCCATACCCTGGTCAAAATTTTGCAGCCGTTCACCGATGCCGCGCTGCGTTTAACTTCTTACACCCATCCCGAGTACCTGGTCATGCTGCAGCATTATTTTAGCCAGGTGGCACCGCGTGAGCGTGGCGATGCCTTCCTGATGCGCGGCACCGAGGGCGAGACGGTCGCCAATACCGCCAGAGCGCAACAGATAGACTGGTTTCATGAAGGCGAATGCACGACGCTGGTGCATACCCATCAAAGTGTCTCGGGCGATCTGCCAGACACGCCGCAAGAAATCGATGCGGCCAGCACTGCCGCCTGGATCAAGGCGGTGCTGACCGGTGATATCGCGGTACCACCGAATATCGCCGATCAGGTCGAGCACTGTGCTGCGGTCGCCAAGCTGATACAGGCCAGGGTGTAGCGCTTCTGGCTGCGGCTTCTCAGCAGGCAAGGGTCTAGCTTAAGCAGCCCCCGATTGCTCGACTAAGGCGGCCATTGCCACCGCGTCGTCGCCACCGGTGGCGCGCAGACCGGCTGCCATATTTACTTTATCCTGCGCCGACTGCTTTTGGCTGACTTTCCATTTTCCTTCCAGACGCTTAATCGGGATCTCGATACCAACTAAGCCCCGGACCAGTTTGTCTATGAAAGCTGGCGGTGCATCGTCGACCTTCCATGGCAAGGGCTGGCTAGCCTCATGGATGTCGCTTAAGGCATGCAAATGGTTTAGCAGCCATTGCGCATCGTGGATCAGCTCTAGCTTTCCATGCGCATGCACCACCGCATAATTATAGGTAGGCACTTCTTCGCCGCTGATGCGTTTTTCTTCATACCAGTTGGGCGTGATGTAGGCACTAGGGCCCTGAAAAATCAGCATGGCCTCACTCTCCGCCTGTAGATTTTTCCAAAGCGGATTGGCGCGCGAGATATGCGCCCTGAGCGTGCCAAACGGCGCTTCTGGCGTTGCTGCTAACAGTTCAAACGGTAAGTGATTGGCATTGAGTCCGCTAGCCTCCACTGTTATCAGGGTGCCCAGCGGGTGCTCTTGCATCAATTGATGCAGTACCTCCAGGCGCTTTTCAGAATAATGGGCAGGGATATACATCAGGCCGCCTCGACTACGATTTCAGCGCGCAAGGAATTGGCGATATAGCATTCCTCATGGGCTTGATGATGCAAGTTAGCCAGTTCCTCAGCAGTAGGAAGTCTGACTCCGGAAAATGCGATTTCAGGTCGCAGGCTGATGCGGGTAATGGCGAGCTTGCCAAACTCGTTTTTGGCCATAGTACCGACGGCCTTATCTGTATAACTATCAACAGTAAAACCTTGTTTGCAGGCCAGCCATAAAAACACCAGCATATGGCAACTGGAGGCCGCAGCGACCAGCGCTTCTTCCGGATCGACATTGGCCGCCACCGACATAGGCAAGGGCACCGATAAAGGCGAGGACGAGGCTGGCACCGTCAAGCCGCCATCAAACTGCCAGTCGTGGGCACGACTATATAAGTTGTCGGCAAAATTTTGCTCGCCACGCTGCCAGTGAATTTGCGCTTGATATTGATGCATAGCTATTCCTTACTGAGAAATTGAAAATATGATCTTTTCGATTGCGCTTATCTTAAACTTGATAATGGCTATTTAAAAGTACCAATAAAGTATAATTTTAAAATACCAATGGTGATATTTTGTCGCGCCGCTTGTTGATGGCAATTGTTGATTCCGATTGTTGATCCATTCCACTCTTAGAGATAGAGCTAGCCTCATGATGTCTTTATTTATCCAGTCTGTGCAATTAGATCCCGCTGCCAAGACCGCCTTATTTCGCCAACTGTATGGGGCGATCAAGCAGGCTATTCTGGCAGGCACGCTGCAGCCCGGCATGCAGTTGCCGCCTACCCGTGATTTTTCACTGGCGCTGGGGGTATCGCGCCAAACCGTCTTGAATGCCTACGACTTATTACTGGCCGAAGGTTATTTACTTGGCGAAGTAGGTAAGGGCACTTACGTCCATCATCAATTGCCAGCAGGCGCGGTGCCTAAGTTGCCAGGCACTTTGGGTGTATCCAGCTCTGGCGCGGATGCTCCAGGCCTGTCGCAGCGTGGCTTGCGCTATGCCGATACGCGAGGTCAGTCGCGTATCCATCAGGATAAAACCCGCGTATTTCGGGTCAGCATGCCAGGCTTGGATGCCTTCCCGTTTGACACCTGGGCCAGACTGGAAGCGCGCCGCTGGCGCCATCACGAAGACCAGCTAGGCTATAGCGATCCGGCTGGTTATCTGCCGCTACGCGAATTATTGGCGGTGTATCTGAAAGCGGCGCGTGGGGTCAATTGCCATGCCGGGCAAATCATCATCACTTCAGGTTCGCAGCAAGCCCTGTATTTACTGCCCACCGTCTTACTCGATCCGGGTGATGCTGCATGGATAGAGTCGCCCGGCTATCGCGGCGCGATCGCGCCTTTGCTGGCGGCGCAGGCCGAAATCTGCCATGTGCCAGTCGATGCAGAAGGACTCGATGTCGGCTACGCCGCCAGCCATTATCCGCATGCCAAATTGGCGTATGTCACGCCTTCGCATCAACTGCCTTTGGGGATGACCATGAGTCTGCAAAGGCGGCTGGCCTTGCTGGCTTGGGCCAAACAGCGGCGCGCCTGGGTGATCGAGGATGATTATGATAGCGAATACCGCTATAGCGGGGCGCCCTTAGCTTCGCTGCAAAGTCTGGATCAGAGTGGCAATGTGATTTATGTAGGCACCCTCTCCAAGGTGCTGTTTCCCGGTTTGCGGCTAGGCTATATGGTGCTGCCCGAGACCTTAGTTGCGCCTATGCTGCAGGCCAAAACCACCATCGATAAACACACGGCGATCGTGCCGCAAATGGTGCTGGCAGATTTTATGGCGCAAGGGCATTTTGGCCGGCATATCAAACGCACCCGCAAGTTGTATGCGCAAAGGCAAGCGGCCTTGCTGCACGCCTTAGACACTAGCTTGAAAGATGAATTAGTCTGCGGTGCCAGCGATGGCGGCCTGGATCTGGCGGTGCATTTTAAACGTCAACGTGATGAACAAGCGGTGGTGCAGGCAGGTTTGGCTGCCGGTATGGAATTGCGCGGCTTGTCGCATTACGCGATGTCGCCCGAGCTAGCAGCGGCTGCCAATTTTTCTGCCGGCCTGCTACTGGGTTTTTCCTCGGTGACGGAAGCTGAGATAGAGCAGGGCGCAGCTACATTGTTACGAGTGCTGACAAAGATGAAGTAAATAAGGTATTTCTAAAACCGTGCGCGCATATTGCATGCGCCTTGCAGGCCAATATAGGGCTGCAGGCCGCGCCGGGTATGCGTATGCATATTTAGAAGTTTGCTTATGGAATCGATTAAAAATCGCGCCGGCAGTAAGCTTGAAATTGTATTCATCTTGCCACGCTGATTGCGCAGCGTTTACTACTACACTTATTTCATCAACAGCTTGCGTCTTTCGTACTCTATCTTAATGATGTAACGCTGTATCGCCACTTCCACCACGTGCGGTAAATCTATAAATTTCACCCCTACCCGATAGCGACCCTTGCCATTGCGATCGATTTGCGAGATGTGCCGTATCATGCCCGAGCAGTCTAATCTGGTTTTGTCTGAGAGCGCGATCACCACGTGCGCCACGGTCTCATCATTGGCGAAATGCGGTGCGCCTATCACCGTCGCGCCAAAGCCGCTGACGCTTAAATCATGCAAGACCCAATCGCATAAACTGACCCCATATTCATTGCTCAATTTGACCTTGAGTGCGGTCAGCACCGGCAGCACATTTCTATAGCACTCGCGCCTTTGCAGGCGAATAACTTGGTTCGGTAGCGGCACCCAAAAAGCATCGGTATCACCCCAGCTAATGCGCTGCGGCTGTATGCCAGAAAATTGCACGCGTATCCCATCAGGCGCGGCGATGAAAACACAGGCGGTCGCCTGCGCTAGCATTTTATTGGTTCTCGGATCTCCCCCCAAATCAAAAATCAGAGCGTCGGATCTAGCTTCCAGCAAGAGCGTCAAAATAAAGTCTTTGCCGCCATTAAAATACACGGCAACCGCTTCTCGCCTATGGATTAAATCATTCAAAGCATTGAGAATTTCCATTCTTCCAAGCAAGAAAAATCTATCCTCAATCTCGTCATCACTCAAGGATGCGGACATAGAAAGTCTCCGTATTAATATGAGTTAGGACTGACGAAAAAAATGCCCCAGCGTCCTTGTATCCGCCTTGCCGTACTAGCGTAAGTCTGCGGCGGTACGCCTAGCTGGAACAATTTTTTCGTAAATCCTAAACGTTCTATAAAAATACGCGCTAGCTTGCAGCGAGTCAATACAATTGGGTTAGCTGTTAGTCTGCTGTTGGTCTGCTGTGTTCGCTAGGTTTTACGCTGAATTAGCCCAGCAAGCGCAAATCCATGCAACGCGACACCGCTTGTGTGCGGTTTTGTACATTCAGTTTCTTGTAGATTTTTTGTAGATGATTTTTGACCGTGAGCGCGCTAATGCCCAGGATGATGCCAATCTCAAAATTGCTCTTGCCTTGTTTTACCCAACGCAAAATGTCGATTTCTCTTGCTGTGACCGGGCGTGCCAGGCTGGAACCTGAGCCCGGATTCGAAAGTGGTTCTGCGGCGTTTGCGACTAGACGGAGTAGGGATATATGTAAGTAGGGCAGCAATAATTCTAGGAAGAAGCTATGCCTGCTGTCCGCCGCATCGGGTAGCCCAAATAAGGCGAAAAACGAGGCGCCGCCAGGTAAGTTTTCGGTACTGTGGACGACACTGATGCCGAGTTTTCGTATCTCCATTTCCGCACGCAGGCGGCTCAGTGGATGGCTGTCGCTACGCTCGCCTTGCTCTATCAATAGGGGCAGGCGTTCTTCATTGCGACAGTGGCGCGCTAGTCGCAAAGCAAAGCCATCGTGCGGATTGCATAATTGCTCTTTGGATTGTTCATCCAAAATGACGCTATGCATGCACTCTATGTGCACCACCTCGCCATCGCCGCCAAATTGTATGCAGACCATGATCTCATGCGGCAATAAGCTTTGAAACTGTCCCTGCGTCCATAGAAAAAACTGGCGTCGCCTGCGCACCTGCAATGCCGACTCTATGGTGCGCAGCAAGTATTCCTGTTCTCTCAGACTCAGTACCACCAGATCGTCCATAGGTCTTTTTCTAGTTCGGGATAGCAGCAAAATTGCGCCAGCTTTCTTGTGTGCCTGGCTGGCGTAATTTTGCCTCAGTCCTTTGATTGTGTCGTTCTACATCGCGTGGGCGAGCGTGGCGCTAAGCAATCCGCGTAGCGCCACGAGGGATGAATAAATGTTGCTAAAAATCGGATTTTTTTACGTAATTTCTTTAAAGTTTTTTTGCTCGCGAGTGCCTAAATGCTGGTCGATAGCTGCTTGAGTTGTGGCTGTACTAAACGATAGCCACTGCCTCTGACCGTTTCTATCATCAGATGATGACCGGTCGCCTCCAGTATCGAGCGTAAGCGACCGACATGGGTGTCAACCGTGCGCTCTTCCACAAAAACACTATTTCCCCATACTTGATCGAGTAAATTCGAACGGCTGTGTACCCGTTCCGGGAAATTCATCAGATATTGCAAGAGCCTAAATTCGGTAGGGCCCAAGGGCAGTTGACGGGCCCCGACGATCACTCTTTGGGTCACAGGATCGAGCCGCATCCCGGCGATTTCTATAATTTCTGAGCTGGCGTGCGGTGCGCGTCTACGCAATAAGGCCTGGATACGGGCGATCATCTCACGTGGGCTAAAGGGCTTGGTCATATAGTCGTCAGCGCCACTCTCTAGCCCGAGTATTTTGTCTTGTTGTTCGCCGCGTGCGGTCAGCATAATAATTGGCAGATCGCGGGTGCGCGCCTGTGCACGCAAACTGCGTATCAGATTGATCCCCGATTGGCCCGGTAGCATCCAGTCCACCAGCAGCATGTCAGGTAAGTGATCGCGTAGCAGACTGACAGCAATTTCGGCGTCATCGGCGCGCATCACCTGATAGCCAGAAAGGCTGAGATTGACCGCTATCAATTCTTGTATCGCAGGCTCATCTTCCACCACTAAAATACTTACTTGCATGTAGCCTGTCCTTTGTTAAAAAACGTGCACCAGCAGGTGCTTTTGTTGTGTTGCAATGGCTTGTTTGAATCTGCGCGCTCTGATGTTAGCTTAGCTAATTGCCAAGATGATGCTTAAAATTTATGACCTGCTCATGACGATTTACAGCTGCTTACAGATTCCGGAGTAACTATTGCGGTTTCGCTGTGCCTGGTAACTAGCAGGGCGAGTTCAATGCGCATTTTGTCGTTTCAGCACCACACTGATGGTGCGCACGATGATCCACAAGTCCAGTGATAGAGACCATTTACGGACGTAGTCGAGATCAAACTCTATCCTGGCCTTCATCTTGTCCAAGGTGTCGGTTTCTCCGCGCAGGCCATTCACTTGCGCCCAACCGGTAATCCCGGGGCGCACCTTGTGGCGCAGCATGTAACCCTTGATCAGTTTGCGATACATTTCATTGTGGGCGACCGCATGTGGGCGTGGCCCGACTATGCTCATGCGACCTTGCAAAACATTGATAAACTGAGGTAGTTCATCGAGCGAACTGCTGCGTAAAAACTTGCCTATGCGGGTCACGCGTAAATCATTTTTTTTAGCCTGCACCACATTCGGGCCATCATCGTTAGCCGTCATAGAGCGAAATTTATACACGATGATTTGCTCGCCATACAGTCCATAACGGCGCTGCTTAAAAATCACCGGGCCAGGTGAAGTCAGCTTAATTGCCAGCGCAATCACCAGCATCAGTGGCGTCAAGAGTATTTGTATGAGACTAGCGAGCACGATGTCGCTGGCGCGTTTGATCAAACTATTGAGACCGATAAAGGGCGATTCACAGATGGCCACTACCGGTACCCCGCCTATGCTGTCAAAGCGTGCCTGCATCAGATCGAAGGTATACACATCGGGTAAAAAATAGATGGATGCCGTGGTGTCTTGTAAATCATCGAGTAATTTATGGATGCGTGTTTGCGCCGACATAGGCAGGCTGATGAATAAAACCTTGATCTGATGTTCGCGTACATAGGCTGCTACATCGTTCATTTTGCCCAATAAAGCTGCTGGTATTTCTAGCTGACTGCGCGGCTCAGTTCTATCTTCAAAATAGCCGGACAATCGCATATTCAGATTGCCGTTGTCGCGCAGACGTGCGCTCAATTTGAGCCCGGCTTCGCTGGCACCGACAATCACCACCGATAGTATTTCTCCCTCTTTGCGTAAATTTTGTGTGATTTTGCGTAAGCTCAGATGGCTGGCAAGGAGTGCAAACGGTGTCAGTACAAACCACAGCAACAGAACTATTGCAGAGAATTGCCGTGATAAACCCGAGGCATAGCCAATAAATGCCAGGATTGCCACGATGCTGAGCCAGCCGGTAAAAATATCACGCCCGTAAGCGAGCAGTCCGCCGCTACGCCAACTGCGCGCCGGATCGACTTGTTCGTACACAAAAGACGAAATAAAAAAGGCGATAATCGTCAACACCAGATACAAACCACTAAATGTCTCATGCATCAGGATCGTGATCAGATATAGGGCAATGGTGATGATAAAGGGGTCTAACAGGCGTTCAAAAAATGACACCATCGGTAGTTCGCTGTGGTTCTTGATCATGACTTCCTCTCTGCTAATGCGGCTTACGCTCGCTCGGTGCTGGCAGCAATCAGCCCTACCAATAATGCCAATTGCCGCTGTAAATCACCCAGACCCCAAGTAAGCCATTGGTTACCGCATGTGCAATGACCACCGTCCATAAACTACCGCTACGCATATACAGCCAGTTATAGCTGATACCGGCGACCAAACCGGCCAGCCACAAATGATGTTCAAAGGCGAACAGCAGGGCGGTAATGACGAAGGCGTTGAGACCAATAAAGGCCGGTTTGAGCGTTAAAAAATCTTGTTGTGTGATCCAGCGCAGCAGCAAGGAGCGCCAAAACAATTCTTCCATGATGGGCACGATCAGAGCGGCGCCAACTAAACGCGGCAGTACCAGACGCCAGTCTAGTTGGCCGGCGATGCGCGGATCAAAACCAGCCGAATCCCCCAGCTTCATCCAATCTGCACTCAAGTTGATCCAAGCCACAAAAACCGCCGCACCCGTGATGATGGCCAGCAGATAGTGCGGCTGATGCGAGGCTTGGTTGATCTGGCTCACTAGCGTGTGGCGTTTTAAGCGCCAATCGCTAGTGCGATGTAGCTCCAGATAAGCACGCCGAAAGCTGAATAAAAGTAGCGCTACCACGCCAATTTTGACTGGATATAGCCAGCGTAATTGATCCGCTGTCCAGCCAGCTCGCAGCAAGATATCGGCGATAAAAATAAACAGCAGATATGCCGCGAAAGGCAGGGCTCGCTGTAAAAAAGCAGGTTCAAACATAAGTCGCTCTCATCTAAGCAGGCTGCGTGGTTGGGGGGGCTTTACCTGGCGGTCGCTCGCATTGGCGACAGCGCAGAACGACACAGTCTATGTTGTCTTTATTACAGTGGGATGACAGTTGAAGTTAGTTAGCGAGCTGCGCCGCGATGCCTTGATACCTGCATAAATATCTGCATAAATAACTGAATATTTTTTGCCTGCATAGCCGCATACGTATATCCCATGCGGGCTAGCGGGCATATGCCTTGGACAGGCGCATGGGCATTGCGCGAGCGGCCGGTGCCTATTTTTTTCTAAACATGTGGTGGACGGGGGCGCAGCAAAGCCAAAGAGAATGCGGCCTAAGCTAGGGCAGCAATTTATCTGCGACGCCTTAAGCGTAGGCAGTGCTGGACCCATAAAACGAGCAAAGTTCGGAGGTCAAAACTAGGCCTAGCTGCCATCACTGATTTTTATGTCTGCAATTTTTAGTCAATTTGAATAAAAAAATCTAGCTATTTTTTCTATTAAATTCCACAAGGAAACATAATTTTTAATTAAGACAGTTAAACCCGGTTTTGATAGTCCATACGGCTTATGGAACTAAGCTGAACGGCGCATGTATTAGCTGCTTGCTATGGTGAAGATTGCCAAACTAGGGCTCTACACTGGCTGCACTTGTGAAGAGTTGTTAGGACCCGGTAGCCAGTGGTTTGAGATCAGAGTCTTGCGGTAGGGAGTCTGATCTCAAACAGCAGTTATACAGGACCCGAGTTTCACTTGAAATTGCTAGCCTGGTGCTAGCGCAAATTAAGAAGTTTTTTAAATCTATCGAAACATCCTTACTCATTCTTGGAGTCTTAAAATGAAATTTCAATTAAAAACCCTGGTTGCTGCAGTTGCCCTGATCGGCGCTACTGGCTCTGCTTTCGCTGCTGTTCCTAATGTTGATGCTGCGACTGGTAGTGCATTGTTGTTCTACGTGTTTGATGACGTTACTAAATCTTCTTATGTCCAAGATTTAGGTAAAACTTATGCATCATTCTTGCCTGCTTCCGCAACTGCTGATCAAACTTTTGGTATCAGTAGCCACACAGCATCATGGAATGCTTACCTGGCTTCAGTCTCTGGCAATCTAGGTCATTCGACTTGGGGTGTCTTCGCAGGTAATAGTGTCGCTGCAAATAATGGCGGTAAGGGTTTTTTGACGACGATGCGTGATGGCGATAGTTCTGCTGCTCAAACGTCCTCTTCCGCTCAAAGTTCTGTTGCAGGATTTTTTAAAACTTGGATAGCTGCCGTGAATACTCAAAATACAAACTCTGGCACATCGTTATCCGATGGTTACTTTACTGATATCCAAGGTACAAACTCGCAGAATATCGTTAATGGTGTCGCTCATGACGGCGGCGCGAAGTTAAAGTTTAAAACTGATAATTTTGTGGGTACTGATTCAGTATTCCATCGTTTAGCGTTGGGTACTACAGTAACAGACACTAGCTATGCGAACGTCAATGGCGTTTCGAAATTCAGCTTTGATGGCAATAACCTGAAATACACAGTCGCAGTAGCGGCTATCCCTGAGCCTAGCAGCTACGCCATGATGTTGGCTGGCTTGATGCTGGTCGCCGGTGTTGCACGTCGTCGTCACTTAAACAAGTAATTTGATGCAAAAGAACTCGCCTGTATCGGCTGTATCTGCTGTATAGGGCGAGTTCTTAGTCTTGATGGTGTCGTCTGTGGCGAGGTGTTTGCCTTGTCGTATTTGTCTTAGCTTGTGCCCGAATTGTTCGCCTAATTTACTCTTCTTTTTAATTTTAATAGATGGAAATGATCATGAAATTTAAACTTATCGCTGCCGCTTGTGCTGCCCTGTGTTCAGTTACTGCCATCGCTGCCAGCTTAAATCCTGTCACTCAAGCTCCTGAAGTGACTTTCTACATCGCCGGTGCCTCAGCGCAAGAAAAAGCCGTGCAAGTAGTTGTCCTGGATCTTTTTCAAACTCCTGGTGAAGTGGTAAAAATCAGCCAGGCTGCGGGTCAAAAGACTCAGGGTTGGTATGGTATGTCTAAGCCAGCCTTGACCGGTGGTGCGGCTAAGCGTCTATTCGTTGCTTACAATAAGACGAATGGTTCTAACGCCGGTGTAGCACAAGTTTTGTCTGATGCTAAAGCTGAAGCAGAAGCAAATATCGTTACTTTGGGTGCGGGTTGCACAGGTTCTGGCCTGGCTTATGCATGTACCGTGGCTGCGCCTACTGAAGCCGATATGGCTTTGTCGGATGTCTATCCTGGTGAAGCGGTGATCGGTGTCTTGCCTACAGGTCCAGGCAATATCGAGATCTCAGGCCTAACCGTGGTGACGACCGCGATGGAAGGTTTTGGTATCGCCGTTAATCCAGCACTGTACGCCGCTTTGCAAACATCCCAAGGTCTGTGCGCTGGCGTTGCCGCTGCTTGCCAGCCATCGATACGCCGTGCTGACTATGCTAGTTTGGTGACGCTGGATGGTGCGATTAAAGATGCTGCCGGTTTACTGCAAAACACGGGCGATAACACTCCTTTGACCTTGGTGCGTCGTGTCGATAGCTCAGGTACCCAAGCTGCTTCTAATATTTTTTTCGCGAATAATGTTTGTGGCGCATTTGGCTATAAAGGTGCTTTGACTTTGTTGGGGGCGGGTGATTCGAATGCAGGTGTTTTTGATATTTTGGAAAAATCTGCTACTGGCGACGTAAAAGCCGCCTTGACCGGTACGACTACTAATGGTTATGCCCTCGGCGTGATGTCGTTGGAAAACGTTCCTACTGCCATACTTTCTGACTTTAAATTTGTCAAGATCGATGGCGTCAGCCCTAACTTTAGCGCTGCCGGTGTTGCCGATCCAAAAGTACGAAATGCCATGGCTTCCGGCAATTATCAGTTCCAGGTTGAAATGACGGCGATGTATCGTACTACAGCAACCGCACAGCAACAAGCGCTGGCAAAAGCGGTTGTCAATGGTTTGAAAGATTCTACCAAGCATGATCTGCCTGGTATCGCTTACCTCGACGGTACTACTTACTCAGTCGGCGGCCAAGCATCACGCGTGAGTCGTTTGGGTAATAACTGCGGTCCATTGGTGAACTAATATTTATCTAGGATGTAGCGATATTGGAAAAGCCCTAGTGGCTTTCCGGTATTAAAAAAGCGATCGCTCTTTTGAGAGTGATCGCTTTTTGATTTGCCCGAATTTTAAGTTGAATTTTAAGCTGGAATTTGAGCAGAGATTTGAGCTGAATTAAGCTAGCTTTTGAACCCGTTTTTTGCGTCATTCCGATGTGCGTAGAAACTCTTTTTTTCTTTTACGATGACATCATCAATCCTATCTGGCCTCGCTAAGCAGGCGATCTACGCTCACAACAACATTCCGCTCTGTTGGGACTGAAACTGTTGTTGTTTCGGAGTGTGCGTCATCAGCTAGTAATAATGAAAACAGATAATTCTTTTGCCATGAAAATCAATTCAAAAATCCCCTTTTGCAAGCAATATGTTGGCTCCTCGCGTGCTGTGAAATCTACTTTTTTTTGTACGCTGCTGGCGCTTGCCATGCTGCCGGTTCAGGCGCAAGAAAAGCCTGCTGCGGCGCTGGTGAAAAGTGCAGATAATCTGCCAATTTTCAATATTTTTGAATACAAGATAGATGGCAATAGCCGCCTCACGGATCAGCAAGTAGAACGTGCGGTGCTGCCGTATATGGGCGAGCAAAAAACCTTGGCGGAAGTTGAGTCTGCCCGCGCATCCTTGGAGCGCGCCTATCACGATGCTGGTTATTTGACGGTCCTAGTGTCTATCCCTGAGCAGAATGTCGATACCGGTGTGGTTGAGCTACTTGTGCTCGAGGCTACCGTGGAACGCCTGCGTGTTAAGGGCTCTGAATATCATACGCTGACAGGGATTAAGGCGGCCGTGCCAGAATTGGCAGAAGGCAATGTACCGAATTTTACGCAGATGCAGCTAGAGTTAGCTGCGGTGAATCGTAGCGCCGATTTAAAAGCCACACCAGTGCTGCGGGCCGGTAAAGCACCTGGCACGGTCGAGGTGCAATTAGATGTAGAGGATCAATTACCTTTGCATGGCAATCTCGATTTAAGTAATCGCCAATCACCGAATACCAGCGCGATGCGTCTGGCTGCTTCGCTGCGTTACGATAATCTGTGGCAACGTGCGCATAGTCTGGGTGTGACAGCGCAGACTTCGCCGCAAAAACCGGATGAAGTGCGGGTACTGGCAAGCACCTATGTTGCGCCTGTCAGTGACGATGGTGCTGCGCTCACTGCGTATTGGGTGCATTCGCGCAGTACCCTGACCACGCTGGCAAACGCACCTGGGCTGGGTGTGCTGGGTAATTCAGATATCTTAGGGCTGCGTTACGCCTTGCCCTCTAAAAGCTTAAATGATTACGCCTATACCTTGGCGGCCGGTACCGATTATAAAAACGTCAAACAGTCGGTGGCGGTGCATGGCGCGGGAGCAGTCACTACCCCGATTACCTATATGCCCCTGGTCGCCACCTATACTGGTAGCTGGCTCAGTGATAATCATCCCACCACTTTAGATGCCACCGCCACGGTGGGCTTACGTGGGGTGTTCGGCAACACCGATCAAGAATTTTCTGCCAAGCGCGCCGGTGCGTCAGCCAATTACATCGCCCTGCGTAGTGGCGTATTGCATGTGGAGAAATTTGGCGGCTGGTCGCTGTCCAGCAAGGCCGAAGTGCAGTTTGCCTCTGGCCCCTTGGTGAGTAATGAGCAATACACCGGTGGTGGTGCCGACAATGTACGTGGCTATCTGGAGGGCGAGTTAGCTGGTGATGAGGCGCTCAGACTGTCGTTTGAATTGCGTACCCCATCGTATAAACCAGCAGGCGAAACCTCAGTATGGAGTTTGACTGGTCTGAGTTTTTTTGATGCTGTGCGTTTGCGCACCCTTGATGTCTTGCCACCGCAGAGCAGCATTAAACAATTGCGTGGCGTGGGCATGGGCCTGCGTTTGCTGGCGCCGCGTGGCTTTGCGCTGGAGCTAGATTGGGCGCATGCCTTAAACGATGCGGATGTTACCAAGGCGGGCAGTAATCGCCTGCATGCACGTTTGCTCTGGGAGTATTGATGACTACTTTAATCAACGCGTCTTGCCCTAGACCGCGCACGCTAATCAAGAAATCACCTAGCAAACTATTCACCACGCTGTCCACCAAGCTGCCCAATAAGCTTCCCAATAAGCAAAGCAGCACTACCTTGACTGCCTTTAAGGAAAAAATCATGTCTAGCACCCGCTATCGTCGTTTGCCCCTGGTTGCCAGCGTCTCGGTGTTAATGACGGCGGGTGTGCTGGTTTGCTCGAATAGTTGGGCTCAAGTGCCGCCGCGCCTGCCGCGGGTGGCTTTGCCGGCCGGCACTTTGCCAACTGGTGCTGCGTCGCAGCCGCTGGCCATCGGTAGCGCTAGCGTGCGTTCACCCTTGGTGGTGGCGGGTGCCTTTGATCCATATCGTGTGAGCGGCAATACCGCCACCATCACCCAAAAAGATCCGGCGGGTATTTTGGCATGGAGTAGCTTTGATATCAGCGCTGATGCCAAATTAGAGGTGTTGCAACCGTCGGCTACTGCGGTGTTATTGAATAAAATAGAAGGCGGGATTAGCCCTACGGTGATTGAAGGCATGCTCAATGCTAAGGGCCATGTGTACATCTACAATCCTAACGGGATTATCTTTGGCAAGAGCGCGACTGTGAACGTCGCTAGCCTGTTGGCTAGCAGTTTAAAGATAGACGATAAACGTTTTTTGAGCGGTTTGCTCGCGCCTAACCTGGAAGCGATTTTTGCCGCCGATCCTAATTATAAGGACCCCGTGACCGGCTTGGCTGGTGCGATGCCCGGTGCGGTAGAAGTCGAAGGCGATGCGGCTCAGCGCGCCAAATTAAGCGCCGCCAGCGGAGGCAAGATTATGCTGCTGGCCCCAAATGTGACGAACAACGGCATGTTGTTGGCGCCGGACGGACAAGTGGTGTTGGCAGCGGGTGGCAAGGTGTATTTGGCTGCGCCCACTGAACCTGGTATGCGCGGGTTGATCGTTGAGGTGAATAATAGTAATTTGCCGGCGATTGGCGGAGTCGCCAGCAATGGTGCTGCCACGAATGGTACCCAGGGTAGTATTTCTGTAGAGCGTGGCAACGCCAGTATGCTAGGTTTTGCCGTCAATCAAATGGGAAGCGTCTCGGCCACCACCTCGATTAATTTGAATGGCTCGGTCTACTTACGTGCCCGCGCCGGGGCTTCTAAACAAGGTGAAGATACCCCCGCAGTTAGCACTGTGGGCGGGATTCTGACTCTGGGTAAAAACAGTCTGACCCAGATCGCGATCTACGATGATAAATTGACCGCTCCGGCGGGGCCCGATGATCCAGCCTTCAAAAAGTCCAGAATCGATTTATTTGGTCAAAATATTTCCTTACAAGAAAATGCCAAGATCGTCGCACCTGCTGCTGAGGTCGTGATCCGAGCTAAGCAAGACCCTAGTGTGCATGACCTGCCTTTGTATGATGCTAGCAAACCCTATGCCGAAAGAAACCATAGCCATATCGATTTTGCGGCAGGGAGTTTGATCGATGTGTCCGGCGGTAAGGACACCAAACTGGCGATGGAAAACAATGTGCTGGAAGTGCAGTTATTGTCTGAGCTGGCTGATAATGTGCTGATGCGCCAGTCTACTTTGCGCGGTAAAAAATTTCGCTTCGATATACGTAAGAGCACCAATATTGCCGACATCAGTAAAGCCATCGCCAAGATCGAGGGCACGGTGGGGGAGCGTACCGCCGCTGGCGGCCGCATTACCGTCATCTCGGATGGCGAGATCATTCAACGTAGCGGCAGCCTGATGAACGTCTCGGGCGGCGCTGTGTCGTATCTGGATGGTTATGTCAACACCACAAAGTTGACCGCCGATGGCACCTTGTTTGAGCTAAGTACGGCCAGTGCGAATAAATTGTATGGTGGCCTGATCAATTTTCCGAATAGCCGCAGAAATTTTGAGAAAGGCTATACGGTCGGTAAGGATGGCGGTACGGTGCAACTTTCGGCACCAGTAATGGTATTGCAAGGCGAGTTTAAAGGCGAGACCATACAGGGGCTGTACCAGCGTGAAGTGGGTGCGAAGAACCGTGCGCTTGGAAGCAAGTTTAGCCTGGGCGGCAGCTTGTATGACTATGCCCGTGCTAGCGTGGAAGGTGCAAGCAGCAGCCAATTGAGCGAAAAGGCGGGACCTGATGATGTCAAGAAAATCGCAGGCTATCAGGCTCAGATCGTTTTTAGTGAGGCAGGCGATGCGGGTTTGCGATTAAAAGACGAGGCTTTCGATAGCGACAATAATCCTCAGCATGCGCTGCTCGCCAAGCGTCTTGTGCTCAATAGTGCCAGCTTGCAGCAAGCGGGATTTAGTCGTGTGACGGCAATTACTGCTGGTGATCTGGAAGTCTCTGCGCCGCTTGTGCTGGCAGCCGGCGGTGAAGTGGACCTGGGCGCTTACGGCAATTTGGATTTTAAATCCGGCATCAGCATGCCTGGCGGCAGCGTCATCGCTAAATCTATCAGCAAGCTCAGCCTCGCTCCGGGTCTGGCTTTTGATCTGGCTGGTCAATGGATTAATGACAGTAAAACCGCTAAGCCAGTACGCGATGCGATGGGCAACCCGATTGCCGATGTCGTCATTCAGGGTGGAAAAATCAGTTTCTCTAGTCCAAGAATCGAGATAGCTGACGGTGTGCGGTTGGATGTCTCGGCTGGTGCCTGGTTGGATGCACAGGGTAAGTTGAAAAAAGCCGATGGCGGTAGTATTGGCCTGACTAGCCTGTTCACGGGCTACAGTAGTTTTTTGCACTTGGGAAATAACTTGTCGCTTACCGGCTTTAGTTTCGCTAAAGGTGCGGCGCTCAGTCTGCGCGGCGATGGGATCAGCATAGGTGGAACGCCTGGCATCGCGACAGAGCTAGGCAAACAAGATACTCTGCATTTATCTGAGAACTTTTTTCAGCAAGGTGGTTTTTCTAGTTATACCATCGGTGCCCTGCAAGACTTGCAGCTAAACCCTGGTACGCAGATCACTCCGCAAGCCCTGAACTGGCGCTTTGCCGATCTCAACTCGTATAAAGCGATCGCCAACGGCGCTATGAGTGCGGTCGCGACGCCAGCACTGCTGGATTTGAGTGGCCCTTTAGGTTCTCGGGTGGCGACGAATGTCACATTGGCTGCCGGGCGTAATTTACTCATAGGGACGAATGCTAGTTTAGTCGCTGACCCCGGTGCAGAGCTTAAATTTTCCGCATCCAGCCAATTGACGGTAGACGGAAAAATCTCCGCGCCTGCCGGTAATATTATTTTTGCGCTTACTCCTGAAAACTCGCCAGTCTACAATAATACCCGCAGTATCTGGTTCGGTAGTAAAGCCGATATTTCTGCGAAAGGCAGTAGCGCTTTGCTGTACACCGATATCAAGGGCATTAGCAGCGGTGAGATGTTGGCAGGCGGGCGTATTTCTGTGACTTCGCCAAATTACGTGGTGGCCGAAGCAGGTGCGCAATTTGATGTCAGTGGCGCTAAATCAGCAGCTGTCAGTTTTAAACAAGGCTACACTATCAGTGCAGCGCAAGAGCTGGCCAGCGCCGGCGGCAGTATTGCAATCGCTGCCGATGAAGGCCTGTTGTTTGCCGGTGCTATGCGAGCCAAGGCTGGTGGAACCGGTGCACAAGGCGGGGCGCTGAACATAGTCTTGGATAGAACCAAAAGTGAAGCTTTAACTACGCCCCGTAACGGAGCGCTGACGCTCAGCTTGAGCAATGGCGATAGCCTGGGTTTTATAGCGCCTGGACTGCAGCCAGGGCAAGCGCTATTCATGCCAGAGGGCGAGCCACAAGGACGCCTGGCGCTTAGTGCATTTGAGCAGGCCGGATTTGATCGTATCAGCCTGAAGAGCCAGGATGAGTTGGCCTTCAATCTCCAGGATAGTGCGCTTAAGCTCGAGGCCCGCGCCGCATTGATACTCGATGCACCGGTTTTCAGCGCAAAAATCTCTAACAACAAGGTTGTAGAGAGCAGCAGCAAGCCTGCCAGTGTTGAACTTAATTCTGCCTATGTACAACTGGGGAATGCAGACTACCGTTATCAGCGTGATGGCCTGAGCAAAACCGGAAATGTGAGTCTGACGGTCAACTCCAGCACCTTAGATTTGATAGGGAAAAGCAGCTTACAGGGGTTTAATAATGCGCAATTGAATGCCAAAGAAGATATACGCTTGGTCGGTGTGACTGGAACTGATTCCAACACCCGACCAGGCTCGCTAACACCTGATTTGGCGGCAGTCAGCGCCAAAGGCGAATTAAAATTAACAGGCGAGTTGCGTTTAAAATCCGCGCAAGTTTATCCGACGACCTTGAGTAAATTTAGTTTAAACGCCGAGGGCGAGCGTAGTCTGGTGCAGTTTGAAAGCAATGGTAATCTAGCTTCGGCAGTGCTG
The DNA here is from genome assembly GCF_003955735.1 of Undibacterium parvum. Classification (NCBI taxonomy): domain Bacteria; kingdom Pseudomonadati; phylum Pseudomonadota; class Betaproteobacteria; order Burkholderiales; family Oxalobacteraceae; genus Neoundibacterium; species Neoundibacterium parvum. Next base: position 3,682,194 of record NZ_CP034464.1, read on the forward strand.
TCGGCAGCGGGTGAAGTGAGTGCTAAGGCAGTCACTGTGATACAGGCTGGTCAGTTAATGGCACCCTTAGGTAAAATTAATCTGGAGGCCAGCCAGGATCTTACTTATACCAGTACCAGCGTTAGCTCGGTTGCCGCTAGTGGCTTGATCCCGTTCGGGCGCGTAGAGAATGGTCGCGAATGGGTGTATGACTTCGGCAGCGGCAATGCAATTTCATACAAACTTAATCCCGGTACGACTGGACACCTGATAGAGCAGGCGCTACCAGAGAAATCGATTAAATCGAGCGCGCCCAATATTAATTTACAAAAGGGAGCCAGCTTAGATTTGTCTGGCGGCGGTGAACTGTATGCCTATGAGTTTACGCCAGGACCGAATGGTAGTAAGGACGTCCTGAAAAATAATCTTGTAAATAGCCAGACCACAGTATTTGCGATTAATCCTAATTTTACGGCCAGCGTCGCCCCGCGGGATTTTCAATATGGGCAAGATGGCGGCTTACTGCCAGGCGATAGCGTTACGCTCTCGGGTATCGCCGGTTTAAAGGCGG